>NZ_MBEQ01000045.1 GCF_001954135.1 Mycobacterium sp. GA-1841
CCGCTGGACCCGCCCACCACACCGCCGTTCCCGGGAGCCAGCTTGGTCACCTGCCCAGTTTCCACACCGCATCCGATGTGTCCGCCGACCCGCGGCGGACGGCACCGGAAGGCGCCACAGCGGCGCTGGTTACCGGTAGGGATCGGGGTGGCCGCAGCCGCCATGGTCAGCTCGCTGCTCACCGCATTCGTCATCGTCACCACGTTGGCCGCCAAGCTCTCCGCGAAGGATTCGGTCTATGCCGTCGGCGCCAGAACCTATGAGGTGAAACCGATTCCGCCGGCACCGCGCCGCGTTCCCGAACCGGCCGCGGCCACAGCTGCCGCGGCGTTCGCATTCGACAGCTCTGGCTTTGTCGACTCGCAGGCCCGCTGCCGGGAGTACCAGACGGCACGGGCGATCGGGCGTACCGCGGGCTCACTCGTGGTGATCTGCCTGGATCGCAGTGGCCGCCTTGAGTATCACGGGGTGCGGCTCTCGGACTCGGCCGCGCTCGCGGCGTCCGCCGATCCCACGCCCGGACGCCGGTTCGTGGCACGGAATTACCAGGTCGACTACGCGGTCTCCCCGACCGAGTTACTCGTCACGTCCGGAAGCGCGGTGCTCAAGCGCGAGCCGATGGTCGAGTACCGGGAGATCCTGTCGACTCCGGTCGTCTTGGCGCCGCGGTAACCCGGAGCGCGACGGATGAATTCGACATCGGCATTCGAACTGGCCGGCACCGACGCGATCGGGCAGGCGGCGCTGGCCGCAGCCGGCGAGGTGACCGCAGTAGAACTTCTCGACGCGGCGATCACCCGGCTCGAGGCGTCCCGCGGCCTCAACGCCGTGATCCTCGACCTGTTCGAGCGGGGACGATCGCAGGCCGCCGCACTCGACGGGTCCGGTGTGCTGCGTTCGGGGCAGGCCGGTCCGCTGGCCGGGGTGCCGTTCCTGCTCAAGGATCTCGGGACAGCGCTGGCGGGCACCCGCGAAGCGATGGGCTCGGTGGCATTTTCCGACCATGTGTCAGCAGACACCGCGTGGACGGTGCAGCGCTATCTGGATGCGGGCCTGGTGGTGTTCGGCAAGACCAACACCCCGGAATGGGGCAACCACTGCACGACCGAGCCGGTGCTGTTCGGCGCCACGGCGAATCCCTGGTCGCCGGCGGTGACCCCGGGCGGGTCCAGCGGTGGTTCGGCGGCGGCCGTGGCCGCCGGCGTGGTGCCGGCCGCTTCGGGCGGAGACGGCACCGGTTCGATCCGGGTGCCGGCGTCGTGTTGTGGACTGGTCGGCCTCAAGCCGCGGCGCGGCCGGGCTTCGTTCGCACCCGACGGCGGCCACGGACTCGAGGGTCTGGTGAACAACCATGCGTTGACCCGGACGGTCCGCGACTGTGCGGCGTTGCTCGACGTCATCACCGGCAGCGCACCGGGTGACCCCTACACGGCCGCCATCCCGACCCGTCCGTTCCTCGACACGGTCGGGCGGACGCCGCCGGCACAGCGCGTCCTGCTCGCCACCTCGTCGCCGTTTCCCACCGACCGGATCGATCCCGAGGTGGTCTCAGCGGTCGAGGCCACCGGCCGGCTGCTGGAAAGCCTCGGGCACCGGGTGGAGCCCGGCGCGCCGGCGATCGACCCGGATGCGGTGGCCGACGCCGTCGCGGTGCTGCACGCGGTGAGCAATGCCGGACTACATGAGCTGGCCACAGCTCACCTGGGCCGGGCGCCGCGCGAGGACGAGTTCGAGGCGAGCACCTGGGTGATGGTGCGAGAGGGTTTCGCCACCACGGGCCCGGCCTACGCAGACGCCATCGCCACCGTCCATGCGCAGACCCGGCGGTTCGCCGCGGGAATGGCCGGCCACGATGTGCTGCTGGTGCCGACGCTGCTGACCGGCCCGCCGCCCTACGGCCTGCTGAATCGGCCACGGGGAACGACCCGAGCCTTTTTCGACGTCGAGTTCGCCACCACCGGGTGGACGGCGTTGGCCAATGTGACCGGTTGGGCAGCGGTTTCTCTGCCGTTGGGCCGCACCGGCGACGGTCTGCCGATCGGTGTCCAATTGATGGCGCCGGACGAGGCGATACTGCTGAGCCTCGCCGGTGAACTCGAGCAGGCAGCGCCGTGGGCGGCTCACATTCCGCCGCGATGGGTGGCCGGTACCACTACGACGTAGCCGCCGATATCCTCTGAGGCGACAGCCATCTTCAAAGGAGTGGACAACCTCATGGTGAACCAGCAGCAGGCCGACAAGATGACCACGGGCAAGGGGTTCATCGCCGCGCTCGACCAGAGCGGTGGCTCGACCCCCAAGGCCCTGCGGCTCTACGGGGTGGAAGAGAGCGCCTACTCCTCCGAAGACGAGATGTTCGACCTGATCCACCAAATGCGCTCGCGCATCATCACCTCGCCCGTGTTCAACGGTGACCGGGTGCTGGCCGCGATCCTGTTCGAGCAGACCATGGACCGCACCATCGAGGGCAAGCCCACCGCGACCTACCTCTGGGAGGACAAGGGCGTCGTTCCGCTGCTCAAGATCGACAAGGGGCTGGCCGAGGTCGCCGACGGCGTTCAGGTGATGAAGCCGATGCCCGGGCTGGATGATCTGCTGGCCCGCGCGGCCAAGGGCGGCATCTTCGGCACCAAGGAGCGTTCGGTGATCGGCGCGGCCAACGCCGACGGCATCGCCGCCGTGGTCGCCCAGCAATTCGAGGTGGCCAGGCAGGTGCTCTCGCACGGTCCGATCCCGATCATCGAGCCCGAGGTGACCATCTCGATCTCCGACAAGGCCGAGGCCGAGAACCTGCTGCGTGACGAGATCGCCAAGAACCTCGATGCGTTGCCCGCCGACCAGAAGGTCATGCTCAAGCTGACCCTGCCGACTGAGGTCAACCACTACCAGGCGCTGGTCGAGCATCCCAAGGTGATGCGGGTGGTGGCCCTGTCCGGTGGTTACTCGCGCGACGAAGCCAACAAGCTGCTCGCCCAGAACACCGGTGTGATCGCCAGCTTCAGCCGGGCCTTGACCGAAGGCCTGTCGGCCCAGCAGAGCGACGACGAGTTCAACGCCACGCTGGACAAGTCCATCCAGTCCATCTACGACGCCTCCATCGCGGGCTAGTCGCGGATCTCCAGAAGGCGCCCGCAGATGGTCATCCCGATCGATCGCCCCAAACTCGAGGGCAATGTGGCCGTCGGCGACGGACGGCAACTCGGCTTCGCCGAGTTCGGCGACCCGCAGGGCCGGGCCGTGTTCTGGCTGCACGGCACCCCGGGGGCGCGGCGCCAGATTCCGACCGAGGCCCGGATCTATGCCGAGCGGAACCACATCCGGTTGATCGGGGTGGACCGGCCCGGTATCGGGTCGTCCACGCCGCACCAGTACGACCGCGTGCTGGATTTCGGTGACGATCTGCGCACCATCGCCGACACGCTGGGCATCGACAAGCTGGCCGTCATCGGATTGTCCGGTGGTGGTCCCTACACGCTGGCCACCGCGGCCGCCATGCCCGACCGGGTGATGGCGGCCGGGGTGCTCGGCGGGGTGGCGCCCATGGTCGGCCCCGACGCGATCAGCAGTCCGCTCATGCAACTCGGTGCGGTGGTCGCCCCCGTTCTCCAGGTCGCGGGTGCGCCGATCCGGCTGGCGGCCTCCGGGCTGATCCGGTTGATCCGTCCGGTCGCCTCCCCCGCGCTGGAGATCTACGCGCGGATCTCTCCCGAGGGCGATCGACGCATGCTGGCCCGGCCCGAGTTCAAGGCGATGTTCCTCGACGACCTGCTCAACGGCAGTCGTAAACAACTCGCCGCGCCGTTCTACGACATCGTGGTGTTCGAGCGCGACTGGGGCTTCCGGCTCGACGAGGTCAAGGTTCCGGTGCACTGGTGGCACGGCGACCATGACCACATCGTGCCGTTCTCCCACGGTCAGCACGTGGTGGCCCGGCTCCCCGATGCGGTGATGACCGAGCTGCCCTATGAGAGCCATCTCGGTGGTCTGGGCTGCGCAGAGGAGATCATGGGCACGATGATCTCGACCTGGGACAAGGCGACGGGTTAGTCGCCGGTCCCGGTGAGCGCCCGGCGCAGCAGGTGCATCGCCACCGTGGTGGCGCGTTCGCGGACATCGGATCGATTGCCCGGCAGGCGAATGGTGCGGGTGATCGACGCCGATCCGGACCGGACCGAGAAACACACGGTGCCGACCGGCTTGTCCGGGCTGCCGCCGCCCGGACCGGCGATCCCGCTGATGGCCACCGCGGTGTCGACGCCGAAATGGTGCAGGGCGCCGGTCACCATCGACTCGACCACCGGTTCGGACACCGCACCGTACTCGGTGATCAAACCTGGATCCACGTTGAGCATCTCGGCTTTGGCCTCGTTGGCGTAGGCCACCACGCCACCGGCGAGATAATCCGAGCAACCCGGCATATCGGCCAGCCGAGCCGCGAGCAGGCCGGCCGTGCAGGATTCCGCCGTGGCGACGCGATGACCGGCCAACAGGGCGGCGACCTGCTGGTCCACCGTCGACCCATCCGCGGAGAACAACGCGGCCCCGTGCCGATCGCGCAGTAGTGCCAGCAGTTCCCGGTAGGTGTCGGCGGCCTCAGGTTCATATCGGGTGACGATCTCGAGCTCACCCCGGCGCAGGCAGGTGGTGATCTCCAGGGCATCGAATCCGGCGATCGCGGATTCGGCGTCGCGCAAGGTCTCGGCGAGACCCGATTCGGCGAGCCCGAACATCCGTACCGTTTCCTGCGTGTAGCGGGTGCGGCCCGAAATCGCCTGCTGCACAGCCTCGGTCTCCACGGCGGTGAACCACATGGGTTGCAACTCACGCGGCGGACCGGGGAGGACCACCACCGTCGGACTGCCGGCGATGACGACGCCCGGTGCGGTCCCGACGGGTTCGAGCACCTCGGCGCCCACCGGCACCAACGCCTGCTTGCGGTTGGCGGCGCGCACCGAGTCGAAGTCCACTTCCGCGCGGGCACCCATCAGCCTGCGCAGGATCGCGGCGATCCGCTCCTCCAGCGGTGCGTCGAGGACCAGCTCGCGACCGCAGAACTGTGCCACGGTCGCGACCGTGAGATCGTCGGCGGTCGGGCCGAGCCCACCGCTCGTCACGATCAGGTCGACGCCTTCGGAGGCCAGGAATTGCAGCTGCGCCGCGATGTCACCGGGGCGGTCGCCGCAGATGGTGATGTGCGCGAGTTCCACTCCCAGCTCGAGGAGCTGATCAGCCAACCACGGGCCGTTGCGGTCCTGAATGCGGCCGGTGAGTACTTCGGTTCCGGTTACGACGATGCCTGCGCGTGCGCTCACGATGTGAACCTTACGCAGCGCACCGCGGTCAGCCGCTCAGCGCTTGAGCCATCCGTTCAGGGTCGGCAGGTCGCGGGTGTAGGTCATCATGATGTCGTCCTGGTACAGCGTCGCCCCGCTGATCACATCGGAGCCTTGCCACACCACCCTGATCCGGGTCGCATCGCGCTGGTAGATGTCCACCCGCTCGACGTCACGGTGCTGCCATCCGGCACTCTCGGCGAGCCGGCCGAGCTCATGGCGCTCATCGGTTGTGGTCATCGGCCGATCCTATCGTCGTGCCTTCTGGTCGATCGCCACCACCGTCGGCGCACTGTTGTAGCCACTGACCCGGACCCAGTTCGCGACAGGCGCCGATGAACTCACCGTGCCGGTCAGCTCCACCGTCTCCCCCGGATACACCGTGACGTAGTTGTCCGAATACTCGATCGGCAGGATCTCGTCGCCGTCGCGGGTGGTGGTGATCTCGGCCCGCTCGAAGAACGCGATGTGCCGGCCGGGATTGTGCAGCCGGATCCGCACGCCGACACGGTCGTCGGCTGTCTCGCTGCGTTGCGCGGTCACCTGCACCGGTGCCGGCGCCATGGTGTTCAGCGGGGTCAGGTCGGCCCAACTGCTCTGCACGAGATCGAACGCCTGATCATTGACCGGCGGGCCGACATCGTCGAGCTGCTGCGACTGCCAGTAGGTGTTGTCGGCGACGATGGCACCGGTCTCGTCGAGCAGTTCGCAACGAACGAAGACCACCGGTGAATCGGAAGCCAGTCGCGGCAGCGTCAGCCCGGGCGCGACGCCGTTGGACGGCACGGCCGGCACCGCGGCGGTACGGTCGTCGCGCATCCGCCCGGTCAGGTCGTAGGTGCGCACCCGCACCCGCAGGCCCGTCCGCTCCTCGGGTGACTGGTTGACCACGGTCACATTGGCGGTGTCGTGATCGCCGGTGGCATAGGCGTCGAACACCACCGACAGCGGACGCAGACCCTTTTTGGCCCCGTAGTAGGCACCGCCCGGACGCAGGTAGTAGTCGAAGATGTGGCCGAAGAACGACGGCCAGTGACTGTTGAGCATCCAGTAGATTGTCATCTTGTGGTTGTCCCAGCCGCCGGCGGCGAAAGCCTCGAACTGGGCCCGGGTCGACTCGTAGTGCGCCAGTTGCGCCTTGCCGGCGAACTCCTCTGCGCTGCGCGAGGATCCGTATCGTTGGACCACCGCGGTCCGGATGCTCTCCAGCGCGGCGTTGCTCGGGTTGGCGCCGGCGTGGAAATACCATGCCTCGTTGATCGGCCAGAGCAAGTCCTTCGGGATGAACTTCTTCAGGCTCGCGAACGGCGGAATGTGTTCGTTGTCGCCCTGTTCGGCGTTGGAGCCCCGGGTGGCCTGATACCGGCCGCTGAACCAGTAGCTCGGCGGGCGCCAGGTGTACGGGCCGGCCATGTGGATACCGTCCCAGTCAGGCTCGCCGTCGGCGCCGCGGGCCAGTGACGACACCGTGTCGACGACGGTGTTCGACCAGTGCAGATCATGCAGGATGCCGTGATACCCGGCGAGCACCGCCGCCGGCGGCTTGCCGTCACTTCCGTTGGCCCACAGGAAGGCCGACGCGTGCCCGCGCAGGGACAGGATCTGCGAGCGCATGCTCTCGTCGGCCACCCGGCGATCCTCGTCGTCCCACTGCCACCACTTCTCCCACTGGTTGCAGCACATCCACCCGTACATCAGGGGGATCCCGAGTTCGTCGGCTCGCTCGATGATGTTGTCGCCCGGGAACTTTCCCTCCAGACGCAACATATTGAGCCCGAGATCGCGGACGTAGGCGAGGATCGCGTCTTCCCGCGGCGGGTCGTATTGAAACAGCAGATCCGGGGTGTAGGCCGCCCCCCGGACGAGGAAGTCACGCCCGTTGACGGTCAGATAGAAGCTGCCGCCGCGCCCGAGAGCAGGGAACTGCTCGTCGGTGTCGCGGTGTTGTGCCACGGTGCGGATACCGAACCGGGAATCCACGGTGTCGGTGGGCCTGCCGTACCGCAGAAACTCCAGCCGAAGGTCGTACAAGTCGGGCTTGCCCATGGTGTAGGGCCACCACAGGTCGGGGTTGCTCACCCGTAATGCGGTGAAAGTGTCCGGGTCGAACCGGATTTCGCGGCGCTCCCCCGGTGCCAGGTCGACCGCCTGATCCACTGAGATGGTCGGCTTCCCGGGCCGGCTGATGCGGGCCCGCACCACGCCGCGCATCGGGACGTCGGCGGTGTTACGGATGTCGGAGTACACGGTGAGCCGGGCCGAGTCGGTGGCCGGCAACGGCAGCTCGGTGGTGACCAGCGGATCACTGAGCACGACTTGACCCGAGTAGCTGAGGTAGACCGGTTTGAAGATGCCCGCATTGCGATCGGCCACATAGGAATTGCCGCGCAACGGGTTCTTGTCGGGGCCCTGGTAGCCGATGCGGTTCCAGTTGAGCCAGTCCCACCAGCTGTCGGCCAGCTCGACGCCGTCGATGTCCTGCAACGACTGTTCCGGGGTCACCTTGACCGCCAGCGTGTTGGCCCCGCCGGGATTGATCCAGGGGGTCGCGTCGATCTCGTGGATCGTATGCATGCCCACCAGCAGTGAACTGCCGGCGATCATCGTGCCGTTGAGCCAGACCTCGGCGCGGTAGTTGATCCCGGGAAAGTCCAGGCGATAGCTGGAGCTGCCGGCCGGGGCGCTGAACGTGGTCCGGTACCACCAGTCCTGGCGGAACAGGTCGTCGGGCACCGTGGCCAGGTTGTCTCCGACGTACAGGTCGGGATATGTACCGTCGTCCTGCAGCGCCGCCAGAACCGTCGACGGCATGCGTTTGACCTCGTGCCAGTCGGCATCGACGGGGCCGGGCGAGGACAGCGTCGCGCCGTCGGCGCGCACGGTCCGCGCCGACGCGAGCTGCCAGCCCTGTGCGATCTCGATGCGCCCCGACGGCGGTTCCGGCTTGGCGAACGACGGAAAATCGGCGGCACACAGCGACACGACCAACAGTGCGGACAGAACAACACCCGCGAGACCCGAAAAGGTCAGGCCGGCGCGACGGTTCCGGGCGGAAATGGGCAGCTCCTCAAAGACCGGTGCGGCACCGGGTACCGAGTCGGTGCCGTGCCGGGGTCATTCTGCCGTGACCGGAACCGCCCCGCACGGGCGGTGCACCCTCTACAGCTTGTGCGGGACGTCGTTGACGAGGCCACCGTCCATGACGAACTCGGCGCCGGTGGCGTAACGCGACTCGTCGCTGGCCAGGAACACCACGAAGCTGGACACCTCGTCGGGTTGCCCGGGCCGGCCCAGCGGGATCGTCAGCATGTCCTCGGGAAAGTGCTCGGTCATCGGGGTACGGATGAACCCGGGGTGGATCGAGTTGACCCGGATCTGCTTGGAGCCCAGCTCCAGCGCCGCGGACTTGGTCAGGCCGCGCACCGCCCACTTCGAGGCGACATACGGATGCACCATCGCTGCTCCGCGCAGACCCTCGATGGACGAGACGTTGATGATCGACCCGCCGCCGGCGGTCTTCATCGCCTTGACGCAGGCCTGCATCCCCAGGAAGGTGCCGGTCAGGTTGACGTCGATCACCTTCTGCCACTGGGCCATATCGAATTTGCCGATCTGCCCGAGCGCGACGATGCCGGCGTTGTTCACCAGCACATTGAGCAACCCGAACTCGGAGACGGCAGTGTCCACCGCGGCGTTCCACTGGTCTTCGGCGGTGACGTCGAGATGTACGTAGCGCACTGAATCCCCGAGCTCGGCCGCCAATTCTGCGCCCTCGTCGTCGAGGATGTCGCCGATTACCACCTTGCCACCTTCGGCGACCAGCGCCCGGGCGTGCTCGGCACCCATTCCCCGTGCGCCACCGCTGATGAGTGCAACTTTTCCGTCTACCCGTCCCATGACGCGTGAGGCTACCGCACCGGAATGCGAAAATAGAACATGTTCCAATTTCGCCGTTCAGGCCGCATACTCACGTCGTCGGTAAGTCGTCGGTAACAAGATTTCGCAAGGAGCACCATGGCCATCCGCGTCGGACTGTTCGGAACCGGAAACTGCGGCGCGCTGGCACTGATCCAACTGATCGAGGACCCCCGGTTCGAACTGGTGGCCGTCGGCGTGTCCAACGACGACAAGGTCGGCACCGACGCCGGCGAGCTGGCCGGGCTGGACGTGGTCACCGGAGTGATCGCGACCCAGGGCATGGAGGCCGTGCTGGCGGCCAAGCCGGACTGCCTGGTGTACTGCGCGATGGGCGACACCCGGCCGGTCGAGGCAACCCGCGATGTGACGGCGGCGCTGTCAGCCGGGATCAACGTGGTGGGATCGGCCCCCGGCGGTCTGCAATTCCCGTGGGGCGCCATGCCACAGAAGGCCATCGACCGCGTGGAAGATGCTGCCCAAAGCGGGAATTCGACTGTGTACATCACCGGGGTCGATCCCGGATTCGCCACCGACCTGGTGCCGTTCGCCATCGCCAGCACCTGCCAGCGCATCGACCAGATCAAGACCATGGAGATCGCCGACTACGCCACCTACGACGGCGCCGAAGTGATGTCGATCGTGATGGGCTTCGGCAATCCGATGGATCGCCCGGGCATGCTGTTCTACCCCGGCATCCTCAGCGCCGCCTGGGGCACCGCGATCAAGATGCTGGCGGCCGGCCTGGGTGTCGAGGTCGAGGAGATCACCGAGAGCTACGAACTGGAGCCCGCTCCCGAGGACATCGAGGTCGCCACCGGCGTGATCGCCAAGGGCACGGTGGCGGCCATGCGCTTCGAGATCAACGGCATCGTGGGCGGCAAACCGGTGATCGTCGTCGAGCACATCACCCGGGTGCGCGAGGACCTGCGCCCCGACTGGGCCCAGCCGGCCCAGCCGGGCGGCTCGTACCGGGTCGAGATCACCGGCGAACCGTCCTATGTCGTCGACATCTGCCCGACGAGCAGCCGCGGCGACCACAACTACGCGGCGATCCTGGCCGCGGCGGGCCGGATCGTCAACGCCATCCCCGATGTGGTGGCCGCCGCGCCGGGTATCCGGACCACCCTCGATCTGCCGCTGGGCACCGGCAAGGGGCTGTACAGAGTCGACTAGGCCCCTGCCGCATGTCGCCGGCGCGGCGTCGAACTGGTCATCCGCCGCACAATGCGAGCCCACGCTGAATCATCGGGCCGATGTCGACTTTCAGGCCAGGCGTGTTCGGATTGTCCAGCCAGATCGGGTCGAAGGGCGGCCATAACTTCGCTGATTTCGCCGTCCCGTTGAGGGCGTACATCTCACGGTCGGCGACGACTGTCACTCGTTCTCCGTCTGCACCTTTGGTGCACAGCAGGGTTGCAGTGTCGACGGTGAACGGCCACGGTCCGTCGTTCCACGTTTGGCGTTGGACGAGGCCGGCCGGCTTGTTGGAGACGCCGGCGGGCGTAGTTGGGCTGGTTCGGCCATCGCAGAGCGCCAGGCCGCGCTGGATCAGTGGTCCGCCGTCAACGTGGAAGCCGGGCCGGTTGGGGTCTGGGAGCCCGATGGGGTCGGCATAGTCGGGAAGGCCGGTCTGGGCGTGGGCTGCCGCGTTCAGGGAGTACTTCGATTCTCCGGCTGTGATCGTCACGAGGCCGTCGCCCTGACATTCGAGTACGGCTTCGTCGACAGTGAGGGGCCATGGGCCGTCCGACCAGGTCTCGCGGCTCACGTAGCCCGCTGCCTGCCGGTCGGGTGTAGACGTCGTAGGCGGCGTTTCTGACGGTCCTGCAGCGGCAGTCGTCTCGCTCGGTGACGGCGTCGTAGTCGGTGAGCTGTGTTCCCCTGTGCTGCAGCCCGCCAGCATCACCAACGCAATAGCAGCCGTGCTCCCCAGGTACCTCATGCTCGATCACTCCTCCCCCCGGTTCCCAACCCGGGAAGACTACCGACCGCACCGGCGACTCCGGCTGGAGTTTAGGTTTTTCGTGCCTGGCCGCCGAGGGCCGTGCACTGCCATTGGGTGGCCTTCGTCGGGGCAATTGGGGTGGCGGTTCCCAAGGGCCACACCATCTGCCAAAGATGCCCGAGTGGTCAGCTCTGCGTGGTGTCGGCGACCGGCGGCGGGGTCGGCTTTCCTCGTGGCGGGCCGCGCTGCGGCCCGTCGTGCAGGTTGCACGTAGAGGAAGTTGATCAGCTCGCGGATGAACACTTTCAGCTCGGCGGCTTGGTCCTGGGTGACCGGATCGAAGGCCTCACCGTGTGCACCGGCGTTGCCCGTGGTGCGGATGCGGTGGGCCCAGTCTCCGAAGTCCTCGAACAGGGCACGATCGGCGACCATCTGTTTGATCGCTTTGTTCAATGTGCCGGCACTTTTTGCCGCCTCGCTGCCCTTGTCCTGGACAATCTGGGCGATGGTGGTACGGAACATTGCCGCGGCCGCATTGGGCGACTGCACGGCCAGGCAGCGAACTCCCTCGCCGTACGCCTCGGCTGCGGCAGCCCGGCCGCATGCTCCAGGTAGGCGAGGTGGTCGGTGGGCCACCAATACACGCCCTGCATCCCGTACTGGTCGTTGATTTCGGCCTCAACCACGACGGATTTCTCCTCGCAGCCCATGCAGCCGATCACCGAGACCTGCTCGACGGTGCGTCCCTCCACTGGCTGCATCGAGGCCGACGCCCGCTGCGGCCGGTCCAACGGTCGCCGAGGAACCGCAGTTGTTCGGAATGCACGAGCCTAAAGTTGGACACTCTGCCGCAGCGCGGACACATACCCGCGAGGTCGGAGGCAGTCGGCAACGTGTCGGGATCAGCCATCGATCACCTTTCTGGGGGCAACGGCACGCCCGCGGCGCGGTTCTTGCGCGAGAAACCGCAGAATAGCCGGTCTTCGGGACTCCCCTGCACACTCTGGCTTTGTCGGCAGGTAAACCTCCGAGCGCGGCTACGCCTCCACATAAGCCTGTGCTAGGACGCTGCCGGCTATTCCCCATTTGCAATCGCGACGATAGGGCAGGCGCGTAACCGGGAATTCCAGCGAGGATCGACAACGGCGGCGTTAATATCATCTGGGGGCTCACCCATATCGGCGGTCCGATTGAGGTGCACAAAATGCCAGATCTATTGCCACCCAAGGTGGTAGGAGAACTAACTGCACTCAATTCGACGGTCAGGGTTGAAAACCACCAAGCCGCAACTACGCTGCGGCTCTGGGTCAATGGCACTGAGATCGGCGCTAAGCAGGGCGCATCCGCCGGCCGGGATGAGGTCGCGGTGAATCCGGCATATCTGCCCCTGCAGGTCGGTGCTGCGATCACTGCGACGCAAGAGGACGGGCAAGAGGTCAGCGCCCCGTCGCCGGATGCGGTTATCGTGCAGGCGGTTCCTTCCACCTTGGGTCAAGCTCAGGTGGTAGGGGTCGTGTATGCGTGCGCGCAGAATGTTCGCGTATCCGGTCTGACCCCTGGGGCGCGATTCGAGGTACACCAGCCCGGCGCCGGCGGCGCGATCGGAGCCGCCTCGCTGCGTGGACACGGTCAGACATATAACGGTTCGGCGGCCTGCCAACTGGACCCCGCTGTGAGCACCGGCCCTTTGATTGTTCGTCAAATCGCTGGAGGGCAGACCTCGGATGCGCGCTATCCGATGCCAATAGTCACGGTGCCGTTCGGCGACGACCGCAAATTGCTGTCCGCCACAGTAACTGGAGCACTCGATTGCGGATGGTGTGTCGATCTCGACGGCACGATCAATGGCGTCGACACCACGATCACCCGTGAACGGGCAGGAGTATCAGTCGAATTCTTCGGTGTTGCCCGCGACGGGCATACGCAATTCTGGATGCCTGAGCCATTCCAGGCCGGCGATGTGGTATCGGTTACGCACGAGGTATCGCCGAGGTGTGAAATCGCGCCAAGCGACCCTTCCGAGAAGTTTGAGGTTGTGCCGCGCGTCATTCATCCTCCGCTGATCGTGCCGCCGGTATGCCGCGACGCCACCGAACTGCAGTTGCTCAACGTGGAGGCCGGCGCCGACTACACGGTGTTCGCGATCTACACGACCGCAGATGGGGATGTACAGCAGGTACTGGGACGGGGAAGTTTTCCAGCGCCCGAACCCGAGTCGACAATTCCGATAAACTCGGTCCAGCAGCACCCAGCGCAACTGCCCGATTCACCGCCGCGGCTGGCGATATCGCAGACCGCGTGCGGTTGGACCAGTCAATTGTCGCCAGCGGTGCCAATGGAGCCGCTAGGCGCACCCGTACAGCCCACACTTCCCGATGAACATCTCTGGGCTTGCGCGGCATACGTGAGGGTCGAGGGCGTACGACCCGGTTCGTGGGTCAGTGTGCATTCGAGCTTTCGCGGCGGGCGGCTCGACGACCCTTCCCAATGGATGGGCGGTCGGATCGGACGAGTAAAGGCCACCGCTCCCACGGTCAGTGTGCCGACCTCTGGCCTCATCGTCGGTGACACGGTGTGGGCATGCACGGTTGGCTGCCAAGAGTCGGTCATGCACTCCGATCCCCGGCCCGTCGAATCTGACCGAGAAGCACCATTGCGGAATCTGGTGATCGACGATCCCGTGTACCCAACCGACACAGCCGTGGTGGTGGACCGGCTGGTAGTTGGTGCTCGGGTTGTTGTTCGTGTAATTGGCGACAAGCATCCCGGCGGACAGACATTTTGGTCGTCATACGCGTGGGCAGACCGGATCCCGATCTATACAGGTCAGCTGTTCGAACACGACCAAATCACCGTGTTTCAAAGCCTGTGCCATCCCGATGCCACGGAGAATCAAAGCAACACCGTCACAGTACAACTGGGAACCCTGTCGGTGTCGATTGCCCCGCACTCGGTGGAACAGAACGCAGTACGCAACATGTTGGTGACTGCGACTGATCCACAACGCAATTCGGTACCGGTCGCAGGTGATGTGTTGATTTCCGGCAGCGTCGTCGCTCAAACCAACAAGACATTCCCATGGGCTGCGCCAGGACAGGGCAATTCGGTACCTGTCCAAGTCACAGCTCCCGGCTACTCGCCGTGGGCCGGAACGATCAGTCTCACCACGCCCGTCAAACCAACCGGCAGCACCGACGGTGGCGGCAGCAATCCCCCGAAGCCACCGACCCCGCCAAAAGTGCCGAGTTGTACCTACACCTGCAAGCCTCTGCCTGGAGGCGTTGAATTTGTGGTCACCGGAAAAGATTTCCCCACAACACCGCCCGGTAGTTCGGTCACTATTACCGCAGAGTTCGATGGCATCTACACCGCTTTCGGTCAGACGCACATCTGTGGCGAGGAGGCTCCGGGTACGGGAAGTTATGGGCCCTACTACGTGGGCGCTGACGGAAGCTTCACCACGCCAGCGATCACGGTCTTATACGGGTGCCAGCCGACATGTTCGGTGCGGGTGGTGGTGCACGCTAGCAGCGTTCCTCAGAGCCAGATCGGGACTCCGGCGAGCCCGTACTGCAAGTGCGTAAACAGCTAGGCGCCCGGCCGCAGCCTGCCCTCGCCTCGGCGACGACCCCCGGGCCGGGGCAGCGTCAGCACCGGCCAGCCATGATCGGCCGCCGCGGCAACCAGCCGCGGTCGCGGGTTGACCGGACGAGGATGCCCGACCAGCCGCATCAGCGCACCGTCCTCGTCACCGTCGGCATAGAAATAGCTGCCGGCCAGCTCGATCTGGTTGGCGCGGCAAAATTCCTGCACGGCAGTGGCTTTACGTGGCCCCCAGATGATCGGCTCCACGATGCCACCAGTCAGCCGGCCCTGACCGTCGGTCTGGAAGTGGTTGCACAGCACATGGTCGATCCCGAGGTGACGCGCCACCGGCTCGGCATGGATGGTCAAGGCCGAGGAACTCATCACGACGGTATGGCCGCGGTCCTGGTGCCGACGCACCACCTCACGCATGTGCGGGTAGAGCCGCCGGGCGATCCGATTCTCGAACAGGTACTCGCCCAACTCGTCGAGTTCGACGAGCGATTCACCGCGCAGGTACCCGGCCGCGCGCACCAACAGCCGTTCGAACGGCATCCGGCCGATCCGATAGCGCACCGAGGCCTCGACGATCCCGGCGATCTCACCGAACGCCGCCTGTCGGCGCCGGATGCGATGCCCGGCGTGCGCGGTCGCGGTGAAGCCGTCCACCAAGGTGCCGTCGAGGTCGAAGAACGCGCCGACCTGCGCCCCGCCCGGACCGAACCCGATCTCCTCGAGTGATTCGGGTGGCGACAGCGTGCGGCCCATGCAGCTAGTACACCAAGCAGGTACGACACCCGGCCAGTCGGAGTGCCATTCGTCGCCGAACTGACACGAATCTGCCGGGTCGTGCCCCCAACGGGCCCTCGGTGGTACTAAACTAGAACACGTTCCATTTCTGTCCCGAGCCCATCCGGCCGAGGACTCCCAAAACCGCACCATCACTACAAGGAGCTGGAGAATGCACACCGCACTCTGCGACGAGCTCGGGATCGACGTCCCGATCTTCGCGTTCACCCACTGTCGCGATGTCGTGGTCGCCGTCAGCAAGGCCGGTGGCTTCGGCGTGCTCGGCGCCGTCGGGTTCACCCCCGAACAGCTCGAGATCGAGCTCAACTGGATCGACGAGCACATCGGCGACCACCCGTACGGCGTGGACATCGTGATCCCGAACAAGTACGAGGGCATGGACGCCAACATGTCCGCCGACGACCTCAAGGGCATGCTGCAGTCCCTGGTGCCCCAGGAACACCTCGACTTCGCCAAGAAGATCCTCGCCGACCACGGCGTGCCGGTCGACCACAGCGACGACGACGCCCTGCAACTGCTCGGCTGGACCGAGGCCACCGCGACACCGCAGGTCGAGATCGCGTTGAAGCACCCCAAGATGACGCTGATCGCCAACGCGCTGGGCACCCCGCCGAAAGACATGATCGACCGCATCCACGCCGAGGGGCGCAAGGTGGCGGCGCTGTGCGGTTCGCCGACACAGGCCCGCAAGCATGCCGACGCCGGCGTCGACATCATCATCGCCCAGGGGGGCGAGGCCGGCGGTCACAGCGGCGAGATCGGCTCGATCGTGTTGTGGCCCCAGGTGGTCAAGGAGGTGGCCCCGGTTCCGGTGCTGGCCGCCGGGGGTATCGGCAGCGGCCAGCAGATCGCCGCGGCCCTGGCGCTCGGCGCCCAGGGCGCCTGGACCGGATCCCAGTGGGTCATGGTCGAAGAGAGCGAGCACACCGAACAGCAGCACGCCGCGTACGCCAAGGCCACCAGCAAGGACACCGTGCGCAGCCGCTCGTTCACCGGTAAGCCGGCCCGCATGCTGCGCAACGACTGGACCGAGGCCTGGGAAAACCCGGACAACCCGAAGCCGCTGGGCATGCCGTTGCAGTACATGGTGTCCGGCATGGCCGTCGCGGCGACACACAAGTACCCCAACGAGAGCGTCGACGTTGCGTTCAACCCGGTGGGTCAGGTGGTCGGCCAGTTCAAGAAGGTCGAGAAGACCTCCGCGGTGATCGAGCGCTGGGTGCAGGAATACCTGGAGGCGACGGGCGCGCTGAACGCCCTGAACGAGGCCGCGGGCGTGTAACCCGGGTCAACATGAAACGAATGGCTGCGAAATCTCGCGATTTCGCAGCCATTCGTCGTTTTCAGAAGCTCGCGGCCTGTCAGGGCAGTGGCACCGGCGCGGCGCCGGGAGCAGCGGGCACCGGTGGTGCCGGGACAGCCGGGGCAGGCGCTGCCGGGGCTGCGGGAGCCGGCTGGCCGGGCGCTGCCGCCGGGGCAGGCGGCGCGGCCGGCGAGAGCGGCACGTTCGGGCCCTGGATCTCGTTCGGGACGGGCGTGTTCATCCCGCGTTGCGCCAGGCCGAGGATCAGCGCCTCCTTGCCGCTGATCTCTTGGCTCTGCACGGCATGCCACAGATCCTTCAGGTAGCTCAAGTTGGGAGTTTCAGTTCCCTGCCCGGTGGGGTCCATCGTCGCTCCGGGCGGCAGCGCATCCGGGCTGGCCAGGTGCGGGATCCCCTCGGCCGCCGGGGCCGGCTGATCTGCGGCCACGGGCGCGGCCGCGCCCGGTGCGGCCGGTGCCGGAGCCGGCGCGGGAGGCGCCGGCGGGGTGCCCGGATCCGCGGCTGCCGAGGCGATCACCGACAAGGCGACGGCCGGCCCTGACACACCGCACGCCAAGGCGAACACGAACCTTCGGATATCGACACGCATCTTCGATGGCCTCCTGCTGTTGCTCCGGGGACAGATGGTAGCGCTGAGTGCATCGCAGCGCTCGTCCAACCGTTACAGCGCAGCGATGGGAACACGTTCCAATACCAACGTCGTGAGAGTTTTCGGAACCGGCTCCGAGGCGGCCCACCTGTGGTGTAGCAATGGCTTAGGCCACGACACCTCATCTACACCGCATCGTTGCGAGGAGCGCGCACGCCATGCCGACCTTGAACCTCCCGCCCGGATTCGACTTCACCGATCCCGACATCTATGCCGAGCGACTCCCCGTCGAAGAACTAGCCCAGATGCGCCGGCTCGCACCGATCTGGTGGAACGAGCAGCCGATGGGTCGGGGCGGTTTCGACGACGGCGGATTCTGGGTCGTCACCAAACACAAGGACGTCAAGGAGGTCTCGCTGCGCAGCGACGTCTTCTCCAGCCAGGAGAAGACCGCGCTCCCGCGCTACCGGGACGGCAGCGTGCAACAACACATCGACCAGGGCAAGTTCGTGCTGCTCAACATGGATGCCCCCCACCACACGCATCTTCGCAAGATCATCTCTCGGGCCTTCACCCCGCGCGCGGTCGAACGCCTCCGCGCCGACCTCGCCGAACGGGCGCACGCGATTGTCCAGGCAGCCGCCGCCGAAGGCTCGGGCGATTTCGTCGAGCAGGTGTCGTGTGAACTGCCGCTGCAGGCGATTGCCGGTCTGATGGGCGTGCCGCAGGAGGATCGCAAGAAACTCTTCGACTGGTCCAACCAGATGGTGGGCGACCAGGATCCGGAGTTCGCCTCCAACGACGCCGTCAGCGCCTCGGTCGAATTGATCATGTACGGCATGCAGATGGCCGCCGAGCGGACCAAGAATCCGGGCGACGACCTGGTCTCCACGCTGCTGCAGGCCGACGTGGAGGGCCACAAACTCTCCGACGACGAGTTCGGCTTCTTCGTCATCCTGCTCGCGGTGGCGGGCAACGAGACCACCCGCAATTCGATCACCCAGGGGATGATGGCGTTCGCCGACCACCCCGACCAGTGGGAGCTCTTCAAACACGAGCGTCCGGCCACCGCCGCTGACGAGATCGTGCGGTGGGCCACGCCGGTGACGTCATTTCAGCGGACCGCATTGCGCGACACCGAGTTGGCCGGCGTGCCGATCAAGAAGGGGCAACGGGTGGTGATGTTCTATCGCTCGGCGAACTTCGACGAAGAGGTGTTCGCCGACCCGTTCCGCTTCGACGTGTTGCGTGATCCGAACCCGCACGTGGGTTTTGGCGGCACCGGCGCCCACTACTGCATCGGGGCGAACCTGGCCAGGATGACGATCGACCTGATCTTCAACGCCATCGCCGACGGGATGCCCGACCTGGCGGCACTGGCGGCGCCGGAACGGCTGCGGTCGGGCTGGCTCAACGGCATCAAACACTGGCAGGTCGACTACCGCGGCGGGGTCGGATAGTCGATGATCGAACGCCAATAATCCTCCGGGATCTCGGTGTTCGAGCGCAGCACGATCGCCAGGCCCGTGGCCATGGCGATGCCGAGCACACCCAACCACAGACCGGCGGCCGCGATCGCGATCCAGAGCGCGGTTGTCAGCGCCGGCCACGGCGACACCACCGCGAGCACCGGCGCAAAGAAGAAGCCGGCCCCCACGTAAGCCGCCGAACCGGAGCGGTCGGCGGCCAGCACGAAGTGCAGCCAACCCGGTATCCGTTGGGACGACTCAGATCTGCCTCGCATCTCTTCCTCCTCGGGTCGCCGGACTCCTCTACGGTGACCCCGACGGGGTAACCGCGGCAATTACCCGTCAGGTAGTGGTGAAGACGTGCGCCGTGGGCGAGACTCGGGTGGTGACGAGCACCGAGACGCGCAGCCCGATCGGCTCACTGATGCGCGACTGGCGGCTGCGCCGTCGAATCAGTCAGCTGGACCTGGCCATCGAGGCCGACGTTTCGGCACGGCACCTCAGCTTCATCGAAACCGGGCGGTCGGTGCCGAGCCGGCCGATGGTCCTGCGTCTCGCCGAGGCTCTCGGCGTTCCGCTGCGAGATCAGAACCAGCTGCTGCTGGCAGCCGGGCTGGCGCCGGTCTACGCGGAGCGCACGCTGGACGACCCCGAGATGAGCGCGGTGCGCGACGGTGTCACACAGGTTTTGGACGCCTATGATCCGTTTCCGTGCGTGGTGATCGACCGCGGCTGGAATCTGTTGCAGGCCAATGCTGGTACTGCCCTCATGCTGGGCGGCGTCGCGCCTCATCTACTGTCTCGGCCCAATGCATTGCGCATCACCCTGCACCCGGAGGGGATGGCCCCGCGGATCCGGAACCTGGCCGAGTGGCGTCATCACTTGATCAGCCGGCTCCGACGGGAGGTCACGGTGAGCGGCTCGATCGAACTGGCCGGCCTGCTCGCCGAGGTCGAGGCATACCCGGGCGGCATGGAACCGGTCCGCGATCTCGGTGGGGTGGCCGTCCCGCTCGAACTGGCCGGCCCGGATGACACCGTTCTGACCTTCCTGAGCACGGTCACCACCTTCGGCACCGCCCTGGACCTGACGGCCGCCGAACTGAGCATCGAGGCGTTCCTGCCGGGCGATGACGTCACCGCCGCCGCGGTACGCGCTGGTCTTACCACTTGACCTCTTACCAGTGCCTTGGCAGCATGGCCGTATGGCGCTGCAACCGGTAAACCGGCGGTCCGTCCCCGAGGACGTCTTCGAACAAATCGTCACCGAGGTGCTCAGCGGACAGATGCAGCCGGGCGAGCCGCTGCCCAGCGAACGTCGACTGGCCGAGGTGCTGGGAGTCTCCCGGCCCGCGGTCCGAGAGGCCATCAAACGCCTGACGGAAGCCGGATTGGTCGAGGTGCGGCAAGGTGACTCCACCACCGTGCGCGACTTCCGCAGGCACGCCGGGCTGGATCTGCTGCCCCGGCTGTTGTTGCGTGCCGGTGAGCTCGATGTCAGCGTGGTGCGCAGCATCCTGGAAACCCGACTGCACAACGGACCCAAGGTCGCCGAGTTGGCCGCCCGTCGCGCCGGCCCCGAGCTGGTCACCGCGCTCGGCGCGACCGTCGACATACTGGCGGCCGAACCCGACGCCGTCGAACAGCAACGCCATGCGCTGGCATTCTGGGACCAGGTCGTCGATGGCGCGGATTCGATCGCATTCCGCTTGATGTACAACACCCTTCGCCAAACCTACGAGCCGGCGCTGCCCGCGTTGGCCACCATGATGGCCGCCGAGGTCGGCCACCCCGAGGCCTACCGGCGGATCGTCGAGGCCATCGCGGCGGCCGACCCGGCGGCGGCTCGCGATGCCGCTTCAGCCCTCTTACAGCCGGCCACCGAAGCGCTCATGGCCGCCCTTGACGCGATGGAGGAGAACCGGTGACGCGCAACGTTTTCACCCTCGGTGACGCAGCCCGGGAGTTCATCAGGCACCCCTCCCCCTGGATGATCGGCACCGCACTGGTCGTCAGCGCCGCGGCGCGCTGCGCGGTCGGCGAATGGCAGCTCTCCGACGCGCTGGTGCCGGTGGTGATGCTGGCACTGTTCCCGTTCTTCGAGTGGACGGTCCATGTAGCCGTACTACATTGGCGGCCACGCAAATTCGCCGGGGTGACCATTGATCCCATGCTGGCCCGCGACCATCGCCGCCACCACGTCGACCCCCGCGACATCGGCCTGGTCTTCATTCCGTGGCAGGCGTTGCTGTGGATCCTGCCCGTCGCGACAGCGGTTGCCTTCCTGGCGTTCCCGCGGCCCGGTCTCGGGCTGACCTTTCTGTCGTTCCTGACCGTGCTCGGCGTGTGTTACGAATGGTGCCACTATCTGATCCACACTGACTACAAGCCGAAAACCGCCTTATACCGTGCAGTTTGGCGCAACCATCGGCAGCACCATTTCAAGAACGAGCACTACTGGTTCACGGTGACCACGGCCGGAACTGCCGATCGGGCGCTTCGGACGCATCCTGATCCGGCGACGGTACCGACGTCACCGACAGCCAGGAACCTCCACTCGGCTATGCCTGCACGACGATAGGGTCGCCCACGTGCACGTTGTTGAAGTACCAGTCGGCGTTGTCCGGGCTCAGGTTGATACACCCGTGGCTGACGTTGGCATAGCCCTGTGAGCCGACCGACCAGGGCGCACCGTGTACATAGACACCACCCCACGTCACCCGGACGGCGTCGTAAACGGTGAGCTTGTAGCCCTCGGGATCGCTCAGCGGAATACCGATCGTGCGCGAATCCATCACCACGACAGGTTCTTTGGACAATGCGGTGAAGGACCCGATCGGGGTCGGATGCTTCGGCTTGCCCATCGAGGCCGGCATCGTCCGGACCACCTCGCCATCGATGCTCACCGTGAACGTGTGCGCGTCGATGTCTGCCACGCCGAGCACCCGCGACCCGGTCTCGAAGCTGGTCTTGGCGCCACCCGCGGACACCGAGATCGTCGAGTGCGCGGGCCAGTACTGGTCGGGCTGCCACTGCATCACATCGTCACTGAGCCAGGTGAAGGTACCCGTCGGAGTCTCGGTCGAACTGATCCGCAGGGTGCTCTGCGCCGCGGCGCGGTCGGTGACCGGGGCATCGAAAGTGACCGTCAGCGGCATTGCGACCCCAACCACCGCCCCCGGGGCCGGCTCGATCGTGGCGCCGGGCTCGGGCGTGCTCACCGCGGCTGCCGCGACATTGACGGTGCTCGCCGCAGCGAGGGTGGCGACACCAATCGCCGCAAACACTTTCAGTACCGACGCTCGAACGGTTCCGAATGACGACGATGGGACGCTGTGCATTACACCAGTGTAGGTGCTCTCCGGGACTGCCCCCTGGAGGCGCAGTTTGGCAGCACGGGCGCGGTGTTCGCCGTGGCGCGGTGAGTTGCCCATGGTCAATTCATCGACATATCAGGTCAGAACGTTTCACCACCCGCGTCAACAGTCGCATCGAGCGGCCGGGAAACGGTCAGGGAGCAGCCGGAGGGGGTTCCTCGGGCTGGGGCGCCGCGGGCAATGTCTCCGGCGCGGGAGGCGGTGTCTCCGGCGCCGGAGGCATCGCTTCGGGTGCGGGAGGGACGTTTTCGGGCACCGGCTCCGGCAACGGCGTCGGAGCGACCTCGGGTGCGGGCGGCGCCTGGTCCATCGGCGTCTGATCCGGTGCAGCAGGCGCCGGTACCGGCTCAGGTTCCGGGGGCGGTTCAGCGATGGTTTCGGGTGACGACGACGGCGACTCGGGAGACACCGGGTCCGGGCTCGGGACCATGGGCTCCAACGGGGCGGTCGACAATCCGGCGTCCTCCGGCGGCGCGGTACCGGCCTGGTCCAGTACGTATTCGGGTTCCACTGCCGTCTGCTCCACCGACTCGGGCATCGGCGGTGGATCGGGCGCCGGCGGCGGAGGAGCCGGGATGACGACGGGGGGCGTGGGGGGCACCGAGACCGAGTCGCCCGAGGTGCTCACAACCGGGCGCGTGGTCCGCTGCGGCGTCGGCTCGGCGCCCGGCACCAGCTGTTGGCCGATCGCCACGGACAGCGACACCGCGAATGCGACCACGCCACCGACCAGGATCGCCAGCGGGGTCAAGTGCGTGGCAGCCCAGCGCCGGCCGATCCCGATCGCACCGTCTTCACCGAACACCGCACGTCGCTGCGCCGAGGCCAATGCCGCTCCGCGTGCCAACGGCAAGCCGGGTTCAGCCGGCGTGAACACCGGGACGTCAAGCGCGCGTTCCACTTTCGGTAGAACGGAATCAAGGTCTACTGCGGACCCGACGACGACCAACGCGTCCGGACGGCGCTCGGCCTCGTCGAACATGACCGACAACCACTCCGTCAGGCCGGCCACCGTCTCGATGCCGCGACTGACCGTGGTCTGTACCTGATCATCGTCGGTCACCGTCATCGCCTGCACGACATCGGGTTCCAGCACACATACGCCTGTCGTGTCGAATCCGACGATTCCGGCCACCCGCCGCGCCAGCGCGTCGGTGGCCTGGGGTAACCGAACCGGAACCACTTCTGCGATCTCGGCCTCGGCCAATTTCGACAACAGCATCGCCGCTTCGGCGCCCGACCCCGAACTCCACGTGACACCGACGGCAGCCAACCGCTTACCACGCTCTGCCGCAACCCTTTCGGCCCGCCGAGCCGCGACCACAACCTGGTCGCAGATCTCGGCGGTTCCCGACGACGAATAGCCACGAATATCAAAGGCGTGGTGGTCGACGGTCGCTCCGTCGGCCTCGCAGCCCTCCACCAGGACCAGGCCGACGGTGGACGGTGTCATCGAAACACCGAGCACCACCGCGTCCACATGCACCCCCTCGGAACCGTGGCCGTCGTCAGAACATTTCCAGTGACATTACCGGGTGGCAACAGCGCCTCTGACCGCTGTGTCGTCGGCGCCTGGACGCCGGCCACAACGAAATGTGCTGTGCCGCAAAACAGCCAGTACACGAACAGATACCGGTTTGCCCCGATGCGTCAGCCTTGACGATGACGCAGATCGTGGCCGAGAATCTCGGTCAGCAACGGCGGCTCGATGTTGCCTCCCGAGATGAGGACGACAGCGGGTCCCGCCGGAGCTGCGGCTTTGCGATAGCCGGCCAATGCCACCGCGCCGCTGGGTTCGGCAACCAGGTGTGCCTGGTTTGCCAGTTCGGCCACCGCGTAACGGATCTCGCTTTCGGTCACCGTGATGACATCGTCGACCACCCGCTGCAGGTGGGCGAACGTCAACGCCGACGGGGTGGCGCGCAATCCGTCGGCGATCGTTCGATTCCGTTGCGCCGCAGTCCAGTTCACCTGATGGCCGGCAGCCAGGGCTTCGGCGGTGTCAGCCGCGAGCTCTGGCTCGACACCCAACACCTTGGCCTCCGGACACAGCGCACGAATGGCGGTACCGACCCCCGAGGCCAGGCCGCCACCGCTGATCGGGACGAACACGGCGGCGACGGCGGGCAGATCCGCGGCGATCTCCAGACCGATCGTGCCCTGACCGGCGATGATGTCGAGATGGTCGAATGGCGGCACGAGGACACCGCCGGTGCGCTCGACCAGTTCGGCCGCCACCGCCTCCCGCTCGCCAGACTGGCACAACACGACGTTCGCCCGGTGGTCGCGGGTGGCCCGCACCTTGACCGACGGTGTCTCCACGGGCATCACGATGTGGGCGGGCACACCGTACGCCGCGGCCGCATAGGCCACTGCCTGGGCGTGATTACCGCTGGAGTAGGCCACCACTCCCCTTGCCCGTGCGGCGGGATCGAGCCGACCCAGCGCGTTGAACGCGCCGCGAATCTTGAATGCGCCGATCGGTTGCAGGTTCTCCGGTTTGAGCCACAGCGGCCGGACCCGATCACCCCAGCGAGCGGGTATCAGCGGGGTCCGCACGATGTCGGGGGCGATCCGGCGGGCGGCGGCGTCGATGTCGTCGAGGGTCACCAACTTCACGCCCCCAGTCTCACCGGTCGCCGGAACCGGCGAAACTCGAGACTGCGGCACGTCTCCGACTTTCATCGAGGAACATCTCGCCGGTGAGCTTTGCTCAGCCCGACCGTCAGCCGACCCACCACGGCAACCACGACCAGCGCCAGCAGTGCCGACAACCATGGCCATGCTCCGTGGCGGTGCACCCAGCCCGCGAGCGCACCCTGCAGACGCCCCGCTGCGGCAATCACCGGATCGTCGGGATCACCTGCGGCAGTGAACAACTCGATCTCGTACCAGCCGTAGTAGGCGACATAGACCCCGACGACGATCAGGAGCGCGCCACTGAGCCGGCCGACGTAGGGCACGATGCGCCGCAACCGGTCGACGACCACGGTACCGGCCATCGCGGCGCTGACCGCCAACACGCCGACCACAAGCGCGAAACCCGCGGCGTACGCGGCGAACAACGCAACCTCATGCCACGCGGCATTCGATTCCAGCGAGGCGCCGGTGACCGCCAGGAACGGGCCCACGGTGCACGACAGCGACGCCAGCGCGTATCCCACGCCGTAGCCGGCCATCGAACCCAGTCCGGCAGACGGCGCCGAACCGGCGCGATGTGTCACCACTCCAGGTAGCGACAATCCGAGTCGGCGGCCGGCCAACAGCCAGCCGCCGAGCAGGACCAGCACGCCACCGATGAGAAAGGTGACGTAGGGCAGATAGCGTTGGACGGTGCCGGCGGCAGCGACCGTCAGCAGTCCGAACACGCCGAACACGGCGACGAAACCCGCCGTCATGACCGCCGTGGCCACCAGCGCGCGACCGACGGCGCTCAATGGGCCGCGTGAGGACGGGCCGAGTGATGATGGGCCACGCACCACCAAGACGAGATATCCGGGTAGTAATGCGAAGCCGCAGGGGTTGAGCGCCGCCACCAGGCCGGCGGCGAACGCCAACCCCACCAGGTTGTCCGCCATGCCCGGCGACTAGCTCTGCAGGGCCGCGACCCGATCGGCGAGTTCTTGCTCGGGCATGGCCGAGGTCGGGTTGTTGACGAACGTCGAGGACCCGTCCGAACGGTAGAAGACATAGGCCGGCTGCCACGGGACGTGGTACCGGGCCCAGATCGATCCGTCGGCATCGTTGAGGTTTGTGAAGTTCAGGTGGTATTTGTCGATGAAGCCCTGCATCGCCCCGACGTCGGAGTGCGCCGCCACGCCGACGAAGCTGACCTGCGGGTTCGCCGCGGCAACCTGACTCACCGACGGAGCCTCGGCGTTGCAGAACGGACACCAGGGCGTCCAGAACCACAGCACTGCCGGACGGCCGGCCAGGCTCGACCCGGCGAACGGGGCGCCTGACACGGTGGTGCCGGTGAACTGCAGGCGATCATCGGCGGCCGCGGTCGGGGCGGCGACCAGCGCCAGCAGCAGGGCGGCCACACCCAGCACACCGGCCACGGCGGGTCCGAGTCGCATCCTCATGGCATCGTCTCCTTCGCTCAGGACGCAGCGCACGGACGGTGCGCTCATGAGTTGACACGACCGTGGGCGCCGCCGGGTTCACCGATGGGCAGGCGCGGCTCTTGTGCCGAGTCGCCGAGCGGTCCAGAGTGAGAAAATGAGCGAGCAATGGATTCAAGGGTGCTTGGTCCAGCGGATCACGTTTCGTGAAGGCCTGGTGCTCAACCTGAACGACTACAACGAGCTGGTCATCTCGGTACCGCTGGAGCTCACGCTGCCGGCCACCGAGACCGACGATTCCGAGGTGGTCCCGATCGACCCACAGGCACTGCGTAACGAGGTGCGCCCACTGTTCGATTTTGCCGGGCAACGCTGCACGCACGCCGACTGGGAGGACGACGGTAGCCTGCATCTGATTTTCTCCGACGGCCACCGGATCGATGTGAGTCCCGACGAGCACCGCACGTCGTGGGAGCTCTACGGCAAATATCACGGGTATGCCGCGTGTCTGGCCCACGGACGGGTGCGCGTCGTGCGCCACGACCAAGACGACTTGGAGCCGGGCGACGCCGGCCAACCCACCCGCGGGAGCGGTTGACCGGCGCACCGGGCATCAGTTCACGCCCACTCCGATGATCGGCACCCAGACACCGAACAGCCACACGCCCCACTGCCGGAACCCGTTGTCCCACACGGGGTTCAGGTTGTAACCCCAGTAGTTGACAGTCCGCGGCAGCGGACCGCCGCGCCAGTGCAGCGGAGGCGGCGGACCCCAGCCCCACGGCGGTGGCCCGTTGCGGTCGTCCCACCAGTCATGGCGATTGTTGGCCCACCAGGGACCTTTGTCGTCCCAGTGGTCACGGCGATGATCGAACTCACGCCCCGGCGGACCACCATCGCAGAACGGGAAACAGTCGTCGTGGCCGTGCCCCGGCTTGAGCGGAGCCGGCACCGTCGGCGCTGCCGCGGCCACCGGTGCCCCCGCACCCAACGCTCCCAGCGTCAACACCGCCGCCACGAACTTCGTCAGTTTCATTCCTGAACCTCCTGAGGTCGTGACCCGGCGCCGGCGGTCCCCCAATGATCCGGCGCCGCAACGTTTTGCCAACCCGCACGGCTGCGAGCGGTGATACGTGCACCCCGATGGGGTATCGCGCTCGCCGATCCCAGCGTTACCCACTGCCGGGGCCGGTTGCGCTCTACGCTGGCTGAGATGGGTATTGCAACGCGCGTCAACGGGGCTCCGCCGCCCGACGTACCTCGCGCCGACATCGAGCTCGGTTCGTGGCGGTTCTGGCGCAATGACGACGATGTCCGCGACGGAGCGTTCGCGACGCTGCGCCGCGAAGCGCCGATCTCATTTCAGCCGGCCTCCGCCGAGGACGGATTTCCCGAGAGCCACGGTCACTGGGCGGTGACCCGATATGACGACGTCTTCTACGCCAGCCGCCACCCTGACATCTTCAGCTCCGCCTCGGGCATCACGATCGGCGACCAAACCCCGGAACTGGCAGAGTATTTCGGTTCGATGATCGCCATGGACGACCCCCGCCATACCCGATTGCGCAACATCGTCCGCAGCGCATTCACTCCCCGGGTGGTGGCCCTGATCGACGATTCGGTGCGTGACCGCGCCCACCGCCTGGTGACCGAGATGGTGACGCAAAATCCCGACCGCTGCGCCGACCTGGTCACCGAATTCTCCGGCCCCCTTCCCCTACAGATCATCTGCGACATGATGGGTATCCCCGAGGCGGACCACCAACGGATCTTCCACTGGACCAACGTGATCCTGGGTTTCGGCGACCCGGACCTGACCACCGACTTCGACGAGTTCATCTCGGTCGCCACGCAGATCGGCGCGTACGCGACCGCACTCGCCGACGAGCGCCGTTGCGCACCCGCCGAGGATCTGACGACCAGCCTGGTACAGGCCGAGGTGGACGGTGAACGACTGACCTCGGCCGAGGTCGCGTCCTTCTTCATCCTGTTGGTGGTCGCCGGGAACGAGACCACCCGTAACGCGATCAGCCACGGGGTGCTGGCCCTCACGCGTTACCCCGAACAGCGCGAGCTGTGGTGGTCACGTTTCGACGAGCTCGCCCCCACCGCGGTGGAAGAGATCGTCCGCTGGGCATCCCCGGTCAGTTACATGCGCCGGACGGTCACGCGCGACACCGTGCTGGGCGAGACGCCGTTGCCGGCCGGTGCGAAGGTCACGCTGTGGTACGGATCGGCCAACCGGGACGAGTCGAAATTCGTCGACCCGTGGCTGTTCGACGTCACCCGCACGCCCAACCCTCATCTCGGATTCGGCGGTGGCGGAGCGCACTTCTGCCTCGGGGCGAACCTGGCGCGGCGAGAGATCACCGTGGCTTTCGAGGAGCTGCACCGCCGATTGCCCGACATCGCGGTGACCGAGGAGCCCGACCGATTGCTGTCGTCGTTCATCCACGGCATCAAGCGCATGCCGGTGGCCTGGAGCTAGGTTTGTCCGGCTGTGGTGCGGGCACCCTCCCAGCGAGCCAACCACAGAACGGAGGGATCCATGCACTCCGAGCGTTTCCGGTCGCTCTTGACCTCACAGGGGCCGTACGGATCGGTCTACTTCGACAACTCACACGACACCGCCGATGCCGCCGCCCAGATCGACTTGAAATGGCGCGGCCTGCGCAGCGACCTCGAACGCCAGGGCGCGGGCCCCGAACTGCTCCGCCGGCTGGAAGACGCCGTGACCAGCGAGCGCCCTTCGGTCGGCCGAGGTGGTCGTGTCGTCGTGGCCAACGCACAGGCGGTACTCGTAGACGAGCAGTTCACCCGCAGCGACGGGGCGCCCCAGGCCCGGTTCTCCGAGCTGCCCTATGTGCTGCCCGCGCTTGCCCACGGGTGTGAGCGGCCCGGTTATCTGGTGGTCATCGTCGATCACACCGGCGCCGACGTCGAAGTGCACCATGGCCGCCCCGATGGCGGCGCGGTCACCACCGTCACGGTCGACGGCGACGGTTACCCGGTGCACAAGGCCGGTCGTGCCGACACCCCCGGTTACGGCGATCCGCAGTCCCACACCGAGGAGAACCGGGCGAAGAACATCCGGACCGTGGCCGACCAGGTGGCGGCTCTGGTCGACGAGGAGAAGCCCGAGGCCGTGTTCCTCGTCGGTGAGGTGCGCTCGCGAACCGACCTCGTCGCCGAACTACCCGATCGGGTCACCGAACTGGTGGAGCAGCTGCAGGTCGGTGCCCGGCACAGTGGCTTCGACCGTCAAGCCCTGGACGAGACCATCGACGCGCGGTTGGAGCAGCGACAACACCACCTGGATGCTTCTGTCGCACAACGTTTCTCCGCTGAGTTGAGTCGACACTCCGGCCTGGCCACCGAGGGGCTGCCCGGGGTGTGCGCGGCGTTGCGTGAAGGTGCCGTCGAGACCCTCATCCTCGGCGACCTCGGTGATGCCACCGTGGTGAGCACCGACGACCTGGCCACGATCGCGCCGAACCCCGAGGTGCTCTCCGAACAGGGCGGTGCACCGACCCACGTGCTGCGTGCCGACGAGGCGCTGCCGATGGCGGCGATCTCGATCGGCGCCGACCTCATCGGGATGCCGGGGACCTACTCCCCCACCGACGGCGTCGCAGCGGTGTTGCGCTACGCGCCCCGGCAACCGGCCGGCGTCAGCTGACGGTCAGCGTGCCGACCATCGCGGGGTGGTACAGACAGTAGAACGTGTACTGCCCCGGCTTCTCCGGCGCCGTGAGCGTCGCGCGGTCCTTCCCGTCGACATGGACGTCGAACACGCCCTTTTCGCGGGACGTCACCGAGTGTTCGACCTCGTCATCGTTGACGATGTTGATCTGGGTGCCCGGGGCGACCGTGAGTGCCTTGCTGAAGCCCATTCCCGCGATCGTGATCGTCGGACCGCCCGGCGCGGGCTGGACGGCGGATTGCTGCGGCCCGGTGTGCTCGGCTTGGCCGCACGCCACGATGAGCCAGGTGCCCAGGCACACCGCCGCCACCACCATCGCAAGTCGATTCATCCGTGCCCCCTGCGTTGTGTCCCGACAGGCAATTATCGGTTCTCGGGGCGGTGCGAGGTGGCCGAATCTGCTGATCGGCCCACGAGGACCCCGCCGGCGAAGGCCGCCACGAGCACGCCGATGATCACCCAGGCCAGCACACTGGAACCACCGACCAGATCGCTGAGGTTGGTCAGGATCAGTGCCAGCGCGCCGAGCAGCCCGGCCAGACCCAGTGCCGGGGCGACCCGCACCCGCCACAGCGACAGGCCATGCCGATCACGACGGAAGTACACCAGCACCGCGATGCTGGTGGCGACCATCAGGAGCACGACCCCGACCGTGGTGGCGCCGGCGAACCAGGTGTAGAACTGGGCGGCCGGATCCAGCCCGAACACCACAGCCAGCGCGACGCTGACCGCGACCACACCCGAGATCCACAACGACGCCCGGTGCGGCGAGCCGTGCCGATCGTGCGGTCGGCTCAGTACCGCCGGCAGCACATCACGCTGCGACAGCGCGAACACGTACCGCGAGGCCACGTTGTGGAACGCCAGGATGCAGGCGAACAGGCTGGTGAAGTACAACACCGTGATGATGTCAGCCCCTACCGCACCGATGTAGCGACGGGCGGTGTCGCCCAGGAACGTGGCACCCGAATCGGTGGCGTGCGTGACGGCCTGCTCGTCACCCCAGCCGGAGATCAGCGCCCAACTGGTGACGGCGTAGAACACCCCGATCAGGACCAGCGCCAGGTAGGTGGCACGGGGAATGGTGCGCTCGGGGTCGCGGGCCTCGTCCCGGAATATCGCGGTGGCCTCGAACCCCACATAGCTGATGATCGCAAACAGCAGCCCGATCCCGAGCGAACCGGACAGAACCGCAGCCGGATTGACGATGCCCGAGGACAACCCGTGATCACCCCCACGCACCACGATCACGAGATCGAGCACCAGGACGATCACGATCTCGGCGGTGAGCAGGATTCCCAGTACCCGACTGGACAATTCGATGTTGCGGTAGCCCAGATAGGTGGTCACCGCGAATGCCACCGCGGCGAACACCCACCACGGAAGGCCGGGGCCGCCGGCCAGTTCGAGAACGGACGCCCCGGCCGGGCCGAGCAGTCCGTAGACGCCGGCCTCCAGCGCCACGTAACTCACCAGCGCGACGAACGCGATCCCGATGCCCGCGGGCAGGCCCAGGGACTGCCGGACATAGGAGAAGAAGGCGCCGGCTTCCTCGACATACGGGGTCATCGCGGTGAACCCGACGGCGAACAACAGCAGCACCAGGGTGGCGGCGATGAACGTCGCGGGGAACCCCGTTCCGTTACCCGAGGCGATGCCCAGGGGCACGACACCGCCGATCACACCCAGCGGGGCGGCGGCGGCGACCACCATGAAAACGATCGAGGCGATGCCGAGGTTGCCGCGCAGCTGCCGGCCGGCCGGGGACGGTGGGTGGCCCAACGATTCCGGGACCGTGATGATTTCGGACATGGGCGACCGTCCTTCAGACAGCGGGTGCGTGGATATGACCCGCGGAACATAGGGCCGGGCCGTGCAGCTGCACCAGATCTCGCGTCACCGTGCGCAAAATTCGCGTTGCTAGGTGCCGCCCAGGACGTCGAGCATGCCGGCGGCGGCCCGTGGCCAGGTGAACTGTTCGGCACGCCGCCGAGCACTGTGGCGCCGTTGGGGTTCGGGACGGCTGATCACCGTGGTGACCGCACGGGCGATGGCGTGCGCGTCGTTGTCCGCGGTGGCCCCGCTGTCCGCGGTGAGGATCTCGGCGAGCGCCGAGGTACGTGACACGACTGCGGGCGTTCCGCAGGCCAGGGCTTCCAGCGCGGCCAGACCGAACGTCTCGTGCGGGCCGGGCGCAAGCGCCACGTCGGCCGAGGCCAAGATGGCCGCCACGGTGTCACGACAGCCGATGTACCCGGTGAACGCGACCGGCAGGCCATCGGCGTGCCGTTCCAGACGGGCCCGCAGTGGACCCTCGCCGACCACCACCAGACGGGCGTCTACGCCTGAATCCCGAAGAGCGGCAACGGTGTCGATGCTTCGGTGAGCGTGTTTCTCCACCGACAGCCGACCGCAGTGCACGAGCAGGGTCTGTTCCGGGGCGGCCCACCGGCTGCGCATCCTGGCCGAGCGGCGTCGCGGGTGGAACTGCTCGAGGTCCACCCCCAACGGCACCGTCGCGACATTGTGCGCGCCGATCCGGTCGAATTCTTCACGGGCGAACGCGGTCGTGCACACGACCGCGTCGTAGTTCACCGCGCTGCGCCGATTGGCGAAGTCCGCGACGGCCCGGGCGGCCGCCGCCGGGAGCACCTGACCGACCAACCGGTCCAGCCGTTCATGCGAGATCATCACGGTGGCCACGCCATGGTGGCGGCCCCACGGGCCCAGCGACCGTAGGGTCAACCGGTCCGACACTTCGATGGCGTCGGGTCGCAGCCGTTGCAGCAGCGCCGTCACCGGACCGGGAAGTACCGCCCGGTAACCACCGGTGAACGGGATGAGCCTGGCGGGCAGCGCAATTCGCACGACGCCGCTGGGCAGCACGTGCCGCCGCGGCCGCGCGCCGGGCACGACGAGGAACACCTCGTGTCCCAGGGCGCGATATTCGGCGCCGAGCCGGTCGACCGCGGTGCGCAGCCCGCCCGAGCGCGGGCCGTAGAAGTTGGCGACCTGGACAACCCGCATGCCCCGATCAGAACCGGGCCGCATGTGCGGTCAACAACGCCGTCGCGACCGTGGCCTGAACAGCCGCTGAACAAGCCCTGGGCGATCAGACGAAATGCCGAATCGCAGCGGTGGAACCGTACGCGGCGGATACTCATCCGATGGGCTGCTCACCGGACCCGGATGCGCTGGCCGGACGCGTCGCCGTGGTCGCCGGGGCCACCCGCGGTGCCGGTCGCGGTATCGCCGCCGCGCTCGGGGAAGCGGGTGCGACGGTGGTGTGCACCGGCCGGAGCAGCAGATGTGGGAGCCGCGATTCCGACTACGACCGGCCCGAAACCATCGAGGAAACAGCCGAATTGGTGTCAAAACTGGGCGGAACCGGTGTCGCCGTGCAGGTCGACCACCTCGATGTGACGCAGGTGCGCAAGCTGGCCGGGCGGCTCACGGCCGATTACGGTCACATCGACATCCTGGTCAACGACATCTGGGGAGCCGAGGTGCTCAAGGGGCCCCCCGACACCTGGGGCCGGCCGATGTGGCAGCACGACCTCGACGACGGGTTGCGGATGCTGCGCCTGGGTTTGGACACCCACCTGATCACATCACACTGCCTGCTGCCGCTGCTCGCCGACCGCCCCGGCGGCCTTCTGGTCGAGATCACCGATGGCACAACAGAATTCAATGCCGACAATCCACGTCTCTCGGTGTTCTACGATCTGGTCAAAAATGCGGTCAACCGGCTGGCCTTCAGCCATGGGTACGAGCTCGCGGCATTCGGCGCCACCGCGGTGGCGGTCACACCGGGATGGCTGCGCTCGGAGATGATGCTCGACAACTACGGCGTCACCGAGGCCAACTGGCAGCGTGCCCTGGATCTGGCCCGCGCCGACGGTTACCCGGCCGCACCGCCCGGTTTCGCCGAGTCGGAATCGCCGCGCTTCGTGGGGCGTGGGGTGGCCGCGATGGCCGCCGACCCGGACCGGGCCCGGTGGAATCAGCGGTCGGTCAGCTCGGCGGCATTGGCCCGTCATTACGGATTCACCGACCTCGACGGGCGGCTTCCCGACGTATGGCTGCCGCTGTAACCGCACGTCAGCGCGTTGCCGCCGCGCCGGGTAGACATTTTTTCAAATCTGTTCACGGATTTCGTTGACACCGACGCAAGCGGATTGTTCTATGGCTGAGTGAGCTTCGACACAATCATCCACAACGGCCGCTGGTTCGACGGCACCGGCGCGGCCTCAGCGGTGCGCACCATCGGAATTCGCGACGGGCACGTGGTGGCCATCTCCCCCGACGGTCTCGACGAGACGGACTGTCCACAGGTCATCGATGCCAGCGGCAAATGGGTCCTGCCCGGGATGCTGGACATCCACACGCATTACGACGTCGAGGTGCTGGGCGGCCCGTCGTTGTCGGAGTCCCTGCGCCACGGCGTGACCACGGTGATGCTCGGCTCCTGCTCGTTGTCGACCGTGCACGTCGGTGGGGCCGATGCGGGTGATCTGTTCGGCCGGGTCGAGGCGATCCCGCGCGATCAGGTCATCGCCGCGGTCGACAACCACAAAACCTGGAGCACCTGCGACGAATACGTCTCGGCCCTGGAATCGCTGCCACTGGGGCCGAACCTGGCCGCCTTCATCGGGCATTCCGACATGCGGACCGCGGTGATGGGCCTGGACCGGGCCACCCGAAAAGACGAACTGCCGACTGCCGCCGAACAGGCCCGCATGGAACAGATGCTGGCCGAGGCACTGGACGCCGGATTCGTCGGAATGTCCTCCCAACAACTGCTTTTCGACAAGATCGACGGAGACACGTGCCGGTCCCGCACACTGCCGTCGACCTATGCCCGGCCGCGCGAACTGCGCCGGCTCAAGTCGATGTTGCGCCGCGCCGGCCGGGTACTGCAGTCCGGGCCCGACATCCAGAACCCGATCAACCTGGTCTCGCAGGTGGCCCAGTCACTCGGGGTGTTCCGCAGACCACTCAAGACCAGCCTGCTCTCGGCCGCCGACATCAAGGCCAACCCGTATGCGATCTGGATCATGGGACCGCTGGCCCGGGCCGCCAACACCCTCGGCGGCAACTTCCGCTGGCAACATCTTCCGGTGCCGTTCGAGGTGTACGCCGACGGGATCGACCTGGTGGTGTTCGAGGAGTTCGGGTCCGGGGCGGCGGCACTGCACCTGCGCGACGAAGTCGAACGCAATGCCCTGCTGCGCGACGAGGCCTACCGCCGCCGGTTCCGCAAGGACTACGACAGCAAGTTCGGCGTGCGTGTGTGGCACCGCGACTTCTTCGACGCCGAGATCGTGGCGTGCCCCGACGTATCCGTGGTGGGCAAGTCGTTCGGTCAGGTCGGCCAGGACCGCGGCGGCCTGCATCCGGTCGACACCTTCCTGGACCTGGTACTCGAGCACGGCAGCGCGATCCGCTGGCGGACCACGATCTCCAACCATCGACCCGAGGTACTCAAGAAGCTGGCCCGCGACCCGGGCATCCAGCTCGGCTTCTCCGACGCCGGGGCCCACCTGCGCAACATGGCCTTCTACAACATGGGGCTGCGGCTCCTGCGGCATGTTCGCGACGCCGAACGGGCCGGCACCCCGTTCATGTCGATCGAGCGGGCGGTACACCGGTTGACCGGTGAACTCGGCGACTGGTACCGGATCGACGCCGGACACCTGCGTATCGGAGACCGCGCCGATGTCGTGGTGATCGACCCCGAGCACCTCGACAACTCTCTCGACGCCTACGCCGAGGAAACCGTCGACCACTACGGCGGCCTGTCGCGGATGGTGAACCGCAACGACCAGACCGTCACCGCGGTTCTCGTCGGCGGAAAAACAGTGTTCGCCGACGGCGCGCTCACCCCGGTGGTAGGCCACGAACGCACCGGCCGGTTCCTACGCGCCGGCGACCGCGCCGGCGCTCCGTCCGTCGAGAAAGGCCAATTGACCAGTGCCCGTTGAAGACACCGTTCGCAGCATGTGGAAGGCCCTGTCGGACCGAAACTGGGAGCTGCTCAAGACGTACCTGTCCGATGACTGCATCTACCTGGACATGCCGGTCGGTCCGGCCGCAGCGGCCAAGGGGCCCGAGGACATCGTCAAACGCCTCAAGATCGGCCTGCAACCACTGGCCTCCTATGAGAACTTCTCCGGCCTGCTGGTGCACAACGGGGCCGATGCCATGTACGAGCACCATGAGGAATGGCATTGGCCCAGTGGAGAATCCGCGGTGCTGAAGTTCGTCACCGTACACCGCGTCGAAAACGGCAAGGTGACACTGTGGAAGGACTATTGGGACATGAGCGCGCTGGCCGACCATGCCCCGCCCGACTGGATGGAGAACTTCGCCACCGCCGACATGTCGTGGGTGTTCGACGCCACCGGACTGGTCTGAGCGACGCGGGCAACCGGGTCAGTCGGTAGCAAACACCAGGCAGAAGGGATGCCCGGCCGGGTCGCGAAAGACGCGGAAGTTGTTCTCGCCGACGGCATCGGTGACCCGGGTGGCGCCCAGGGCCAGCACCGCCCGCTCGGCCACGTCGGGATCGTCGACCAGGATGTCGAGGTGCATCTGCTGCGAGCCTCGCGGGTCGGGAAAGACCGGAGGCTCGTGCTGCGGGGACTGCTGGCACGCCACCCTCCGACCGTCCGGATCCGTCACCACCACCCAGGTTTCATCCTCGGTGGTGATGTCGCCGCCGAGCAGCCCGGCATAGAACTCGCCCAGCGCCTGGGGGTTTCGGGTGTCCAACACGATGGAGCGAAGTCGTCCGATCATGGCGGCTGGATTGCCGGGAAGACGGTTCGACAAACCAACGCGGGTCAGAGTGTCAGCTTGCAGGTTTGGCCGATGTCGAGCGTGCGCAGCACGCGGCCCATGCCGAGCCACATCGCACACGACAGCGCCAGGTCGGTGAGCAACTCGGCGTCGAACTGCTCGCCGGCCCGGTCCCAGAAGTCCTCATCGTCGCGCAGTTCGGTGTGGCCGGTGGCGAAGCGATGGGCGAACTCGGCGGCGATCCGCTCCTGTGCGGTGTAGCCGGGCCAGGACTGCCATTCGGCGGCATGGTCATAGAGATCCTCGTCCACTCCCGCCGCGGCGCCTTCCGAATCACGGGTGTTCTGGCACACCGTGCATTCGTTGTCGAGCGCGATCACCATCCGGGCCAGTTCTCGAACCCGCAGCGGCAGCCGCCCCTTGGTGTACACCGCGTTGGTGAAGTTGGCCATCGCGGTGCCGATGTCAGGAGATTTGAGGATCCAGCCGGCCACGTCGTCGTCGGGGAAGTCTCCGATACGGCTCATGGCCGAATCGTACGCGCGGCAGGCTCGTTCACCGAACAAGTTCTAGTTTCTCGTCTTCGCGCCGGCCAGCTCAGGGGTCCGGTGGTCATCGCCCCAGTCCCGCTGCACCACAACCCGGTGCGCGATGCGCTCGAGGGCGGCCTCGACCTGGGACCGGTCCGGACGGCCTTCGAATGAGGGTGACTCCCCCAGCTTCTCGACGATTCGTCCCACCAGTGCGGCGGAGACTTCATCGACCTGACGAACGCCGCTCTGGGTCAGCCACAGGCTGTCTCCCGTGCGCAGCACGTAGCCGTCCTGCACCAGGCGGTTGAACGTCGGTTCGAGGACTTCGTAGGGCACGACGAGCCGATCGGCGATCTCGGTCAGTCGGGCCGAGCCGAACACCTGGCTGTGGCGGTAGATCTTGAGCAGGGCCCACAATCCGGCCACATCGAGTTCGCACCCCGGGCTCCCCGCGACCGTCCGCAACCGGATCTCGGGTGAACTGCGCATCAACCGGCTGATCACGGTCTCCAGCACCTGGTCCGCCGACTCGGCGCTCGGCATGCCGAAGCCTTCGCCCAGATCGGCCGCCAGCGTGGTCTCGGCCTCGAGCAACGGCACCTCCTTGAGGAAGAGGGCCACCACGAAGCCCAACAGCGCCACCGGCGCCGCGCACAGGAACACCAGATCCAGCGCGTCGGCGTAGGCGTTCACGATCGGCGCGGCGACCTCGGGCGGAAGCTCGTGCAGTGCCTTGGGTGAGGCGCCCGCGACGGCCGGGGCGCCACTGTCGGCCAGCGCACCGGGCAGCCGGTCGGAAAGGAACCCGGCGAACAGGGACCCGAAGATCGCAGCACCGAACGAACTGCCGATCGTCCGGAAGAACGTCACACCGGAGGTCGCCACTCCGAGATCGGCGAAACTCGACGTGTTCTGCACGATGAGGACCAGCACCTGCATGCACATGCCGATACCGGCGCCGAGGATCAACAGGTACAGCGACTGCAGCGAGATCGGCGTCGCGGCATCCATCCGGGACAGCAGTACGAAACCGACCAGCATGATCGCCGTTCCGGCGACCGGGTAGATCTTGTAACGGCCGGTGCGGCCCACCAGACTGCCGCTGACCGTCGAGGTGATCAGCAACCCGACCACCATCGGCATGGTCCGCAGCCCGGATTCCGACGGCGATACACCGTCGACGAACTGCATGAAGGTGGGCATGAACGTCAGCGCACCGAGCATGGCGAATCCGACGACCAGCGACAGCACACAGCACATCGAGAACACGGGGTTTCGGAACAGCCGCATCGGCAGGATCGGCTCGGCCGCCCGCATTTCGACCCGCACGAACATCGCCAGGGCCAGCACGGAGCCGATGACCAGTCCGATGATGGCCGGCGACGTCCACGCCACTTCGCCGCCGAGGCTGGTCGCCAAGGTCAGGCCCGATGCGCCGATCCCGACCCAGACGATCCCGGCGTAATCGATGACCGGTCGGGCAGTACGGGCGGCCAGCGCCGGGATGGTGGCGGCCGAGACCAGCAGGACGACGATGCCGACCGGGATGCTGAGCCAGAATGCCCACCGCCAGCCGAGGTGATCGGTGACGAAGCCGCCCAGCAGCGGACCGGCCACGGTGGTGACGCCGAACACCGCCCCGAGCGCGCCCTGATAGCGCCCCCGATCACGGAGCGGGATCACCTCGGCGATCAAGGCGGACGACGTCACCATGATCGCACCGCCGCCGATCCCCTGCAGGGCCCGCGCGGCGACCAACATCGCCATCGACCCCGACAGTCCGCTGAGGATCGAGCCGGCGAGAAAACACAGGACGGCGGTCTGGTACACCGCTTTGCGCCCGAAGATGTCGCCGACCTTGCCGACGACGGCGGTGACGACCGTCGAAGCCAGGAGGTAGCTGGTCACCACCCACGCCTGATGCCCGGCTCCGCCGAGATCGGCCACCACGGTGGGCAGAGCCGTGGCAACGATGGTCTGGTTGAGCGAGGCCAGCAGCATGCCGAGCAGAACGGCAACGAACACCAGGTTGCGTCTGCGCACGCTGAGCAGCGGCGCGCCGCCGGATGGCTGCTCGTCGGTTGTGGTCGGGCTCGTCATGACATCCTTTCGCCGGCCTCGGGTTCACACCTATATCGTTAGATAGGCTATGGAAGTTACACCACGAACAAAGCCGCCCCGGGCATCCGGTGGTTCACCGGCTACCCGGGGCGACCCGAGTTGAAAACGCCCGACGTGACGGTCTACTTGGGCGGCCGCGAGACGCACTGCGCGGCATACAGCGCGTCGCCCAGCTTGTCCATCAGCTCCAATTGCGTTTCGAGGTAGTCGATGTGACCTTCCTCGTCGGCCAGGATGGTCTCCAGGATTCCTGCCGAGGTGGCGTCCTGCTTCTCCCGGCACATGATGATCCCGGGCTTCAGTCGGGCCACCACCTCGTACTCGATCGCCAGGTCGGCCTCGAACTGCTCGCGCAGCGTCTGCCCGACCCGCAGGGAGAACAGCCGCTGATAGTTCGGCAGACCGTCCAACAGCAGGATTCGATCGGTGATGGTCTCCGCATGCCGCATCTCTTCGAATGATTCGGCGCGGGTGTGTTCGGCCAGTTCGGTAAATCCCCAATTGTCCTGCATCTTCGAATGCAGGAAATATTGGTTAATTGCGGTGAGTTCGCTCGTCAATTGCTCGTTGAGCAATTTCAGAACATCGGGATCGCCTTGCATCGTCACTCCTAAGCACCTTGAGGGCTGGTCAAGTGTTGCCATTTGCTGCGCACCCCCAATCTAGTGCAGAAAGGGCGTACCAAGGCAACGCTCAACACCGAATTCCGGCGTGTTCTCGCAAGATTGCCGCCCTGTCGGACCGCGCGCGGCGCCGCGTGGCCACGATGGGTGGACTGCCTGTCCTAACTAAGGTTAGACTCCGCTAACATACCGGACGCCCCCGAAAGAAAGGCCGATGAAAATGAGTGAGTACGATTTACACTCGCTCATTTTGTCGTGTGATTTCCGGGTCGACGACGTGGAACAGATGTGGAAATGGATGGAGAAACATCGTTCCGGTCTGCACTCTATCGGGGCCCACCATGTGGTGCTTTATAAATCAATTTGGGAGCCGGGCCGGGTACTGGTGACCATCGGCATCCGGCACGCCCGGTCGATCCGCGACGTCCTGCGCTCGCCGGCGATTTTCGAGTGGTTCGATATTTCCGGCGTCGAAGATATTCCACCGGTATTCGGCGGCGAAGTGGTGGAGAAGATCGATCTGACCGAGCCGTCCCCACGCGGGCATGTGGCCGGGGTCATCGTGGGCGCCGTGGCCACCGTCGACGACGTGCCCACCCTGATGCGCAAGGTGCACGACGGTCTCGACCGCTTCGAGCAGGGCGGCATCCGCAAGATCTGGGTGTACCAGGCGCTCGACGACGGCCAGGAAGTGATGATCCTGCAGGAGGTCTCCGACGAGATCAGTGCCCGCCAGTGGATCGACCACCCCGACGCGGCGGCCGAATGGATGACCACGGCAGGGTTCGGTGCGTACCCGAGCCTGTTCGTGGGCAAGTTGGCCCACATCATGGACGTCGACGAGCAGGACGGCTGATGTTCGTCTGCCTGTGCACCGGGACGACCAGTCAGGTCGTCAACGAGATCGTGGCCTCGGGCGCCACCACCTCCAAAGCCGTCGCCGAGGCCTGCGGCGCCGGTGCCGACTGCGGACGCTGCCGGCGCACAATCCGCGCCATCATCGCGGCTCACCAGGCCGACGAACGCCCCTCGCAGGTCAACGGCTGCCCGTCACGGGTCACCCGCTAGTTTTCCGATCGGCGAACTGCGCCAGCGCATCGGCATTGGCCGCCGCACCCACCAGCTCGACGAACAACGCCTTCTCGCGCTCGACAGCCGCCGAGATGGCATCCCGAATCGGGGCCACCATGGTCTGCTTGACCGCCATCAGACTCGAAATCGGCTTGGCGGCAAGGATTTCGGCGTGTCGCCGGGCCTGCGGCAACAGGTCGTCAGGGTCACACACCTGCCACACCAGGCCCATCTGGGCCGCCTGCGGGGCATCGATCCACTCCGAGGACATCAACAGCCAAGCGGCGTTCTGCTTACCGAGCAACCGCGGCATCAGGTAGGAGGACGCTGCCTCCGGGGCCACTCCGAGACTGGTGAACGGGCACTTCAGGCGCGCCGAAGACGACATGAACGCCAGATCGGCGAAGCCCAGGATGGTGGCACCGATGCCCACGCCGACCCCGTTGACCGCGCAGATCAACGGCTTCGGAAAATCCGCCAGGACCTCGATCATCCCGTAGAACCCGTGCTCACCCGGGGCGAAATCCGGATTGGCGATGCGATGTTGCATCTCGACGAGGTCATTGCCCGCGCTGAATGCGCGGCCGGCACCGGTCAGCAGCACCACCGCGACCTCAGGATCCTCGGCCGCGGCGCGCAGTGCCACCGTCACCTCGTCATACAGCGCCTCGTTGAACGCGTTGAGGGCGTCGGGGCGGTTGAGGGTCAACGTGCGAACCCGATTGTCGTCCTCGATCAGCAGGGTCAATTTTCACTCCTCGCGTGCGCGCCGTGGCCGCTGCAGCCTAACTAGAACACGTTTCACTCGGCGGGGGCGGGTCCGCCGAACGGCGTGACGTAGACGTAGCGACTGGTCGGCACGGTGTCGATGTTGGTGCTCGCGCCGAAGGCATCGGTACTGGCCACCATCCGGCGCATCCGGTCGGCGAGATCGGCGTCGTCGGCAGCGCCGAAGAACGCGTGCAGATCCGACACCGCAGCTTGCGGGAACAACTCCTCCACGATGCCGTCGATCGCGACCGCGTCGGCCGTGAGCGCGCGGACCACGGTGTTCTGGGTGTAGCCGAATGTGGCCTGGGTTTCGATGGCCACCGGGGTATGGTCGCGGTGCCAGCGGTGCAGCCAGGTCGCCGCGTCGAGTTCGGCCGGCCGGCGCAGCAGCGCGATGTTGGCCAGCCCGTCGGTGCGCTCCCCCGGTACCGTCGACGGTGCGGCCATCGGCACCGATTCGGTGACCAGATACGCCGCGAGCGAATCACACTCGCCGGCAAGCACTTCCAGCGCGCCTTCGACCTGCTCACCGTAGTACTGCCGGACCCACATGCTGACCACCGCGACCACCGGCGGATCCAGTGTCGTCAACGTCATCAGCGAATCACGCACCGCACCGTCGCGGACGTTGAGCGCCAACCCGGGCAGCCCGAGAGCCAGTAGTTCATCGCGGACCCGGGTTCGCAATCGGTCACACCACGGCTCGTCCGCCTGCGCGGCGCGCATCAGGACCATGACTTTCTCCACGATGGGAGAACCTACCGCCGCCCCGCTGGGCGCCACGCGCGGGCGGATGTGCCGCCGCAGCCGTGCAGCGAGTGAGAATGGACGGGTGCACACGGGTGGACAGGCAGCCGACGCACTCCGGCTCAGTACCCCCGACGCCGGTGCGGTGGCCCGCAGCCTGATCGGCGTCTTGGGCGTCACTGCCGTCGCACTGGCCGCCGGGTCAGGTGCGACGGCGATGTGGACACTCGGCGGCGCCATCATCGCCAGTGCCATCGCGCTGCAGCGCAGTCCCGGCGGCCGGATCCCCCTGGTGCTGGCCGGCACCGTGGAACTGGCCATCGCGGTGTTGATCGGCTCCCTCGTCGGCGGCCACAGTCCGGTGTTCATCGCCGTCGTGGCCCTCTGGTGCTTTGCCGCCGGCATGCAGTGGTCACTCGGCGCCAATGCCGGGCTCGTGGCCTCGGCAGCCAGCGCCTTGCTGGTACTCGCCCCACCGACCGCCTTCAACCTCGCCCAGTCCGTACTCGCGCCCACCCTGGTGGTCGTGGCCGGCGTGGTGCAGGCGGTACTGATCGCCGTCTGGCCACCGCGCCGTTGGCGCGTTCAGCGCGAGGGATTGACCCGGGCGTACCGCGCCTTGGCCGGTGATGCGCGCAACGTCGCTGCCGACTGCACCGCGACCGTCGACGACGCCCCGCTCACCTGGCTGCGAGAGGTCTTCGCCGACAGCCAGGTCAGCCAACGCCCCCGCGCCTACCACGGCGGCTACCGGCTGCCAGAACGCATCGCGGGCACCCTGGCCTCGCTGCGCTCCACCGCTGATCGGGACAACTCGAGCGACGACGGCGACCCATCGGCCGCCGAGTCCGGGCTGCCACAGCTGTTGACCGCCACCGCAGTGCTGCTCGACGCGATCGCCGACCACGGCCACACCGCCCGCCGGGACGCCGAACATGCCCTGGTGCGGGTTCGCACCGCCGCCGCCGCGGTGACCGGGCCCGAAGCCGCGCTGGCACAACGCCTGTGCGAACAGTTGCGCGAGGCCGCGGTGCTGCGGTTCGGCCAGTTACACCGGCCCGATCTGATCGGCTCGCTGGCCTCGGCGCCCGCTGTGGTCCGATCTCACCTGAGCTGGACCTCGCCGATCCTGCGGCACGCGATCCGGTTGTCGGTGACGACAGCGCTGGCCGTGGCCGCCGCCCGGTACGGCGGTCTCGAACACGGCTACTGGATGCCGTTGGCCGTGGTGGTGGTGCTGCGCCCCGAGACCGCGCACACCTACACCCGCTGCGCCGGACGGATGGCGGGCCTGGCGGTCGGGATCGTCGTGGCCTCGATACTCACCCTGTTGTGGCAGCCCGGACCGGTCGGCTCGGCGGTGTGCGCGGTGCTGTTCGTCGGGATCGCCTATGCGGTATCGCAGTTCGGCTACCTCGCCGTGGGCGCGACGGTCGGCGCGATCGTGATGTTCGCTGTCGGGGTCAGTGCCACGGCGCCCTGGGCGGGCAACACCGACCGACTGTTCGCGGTGCTGATCGGTGGCGGCTTCGCGGTGATGGCGCATGTGGCGCTGCCCGACCATGCCCTGATCCGGTTGCGTCAGCGCGCCGGCGAACTACTGATGACCGAGATCGACTATGCCGCACTGGTGATCAAGGCATTCGTGCACGAGATCGACCACCCTGCCGAGGTCCTGTCGGCAGCCTGGCAGCGGGCGTTCCGCGCACGGGCCGCCTTCGAAGCCGCGTGGGGTGCGACCAGCTTGGACCCGCCGATCCTGCGGCGCTGGTTGCGGTCCTACCGGACCGCGCTCAACTCGGTGACCAGCGCCTGCACCACGCTGGAGAACAGCCTGCCGACCCACCCGTCGTCGGCGTTGCACGGCGAGTTCGTCGCTGCGGTCGACGATTACGTCGAAGCGCTGCGCGGGGCACCACCGAGCCCCGCGGTGCCGTGGAGCCTGGACACCGCCGAACTGTCGACCGCGCTGCGGCGGCTGCACAACGTGGCCTCGACACTGTCCGCCGACAACGGTGCGGCGCGCATCCTGATCGGCGAGCTCGTCACGATCACCCGCAGCCTCGAAGAGATCGCGATCGACCGGGTGGCCGCGGCGGGTGAGTCGCGCTAAGCCTGTCCGCGCGCCCACTTCGGCAGGATGAAGACCCCCTCGGCCTCGGCCGTGATGCCTTGGGCATCTGAAACATGGCCTGACGCAAAGGCTTTGATTCCGTCGGTACGGGTGATCCGGCCCTCGGCGTGCAGATCCCCCAGCGGGGTGGCCCGCAGATACCGGATGGTCAGGGTGCCGGTGAACCGGGGCCGATCCGAGTCACTGGCAGCCACCTCCCCCAACACGTGGTCGAGCACCATGGCCACCATCCCGCCGTGGACATGGCCGGGTGGGCCTTCGTAGGCCGCGCCGACGTGAAAATCCGTCCGCACCCCACCGTCGGCTTCCTTGACGATCACCAACGGCGGCGCCATCGGATTCCGGATGCCGATCGCCGGGTTACCCCACGGCATCCGGTCGCCGTCGGAGGTGTAGCGGACCCCGAACGGTCCGTCGATCTGCCGGGCCTGCAACCGCGCCGTGGCATCGTCGATCTGGGCCCGCACGGCGGCGACCTCCTCGGCGTCGACCTCGGAGCGAATGGTGGCGTCGATCAGCGCGCGCACCGATCCGGCCAACGGCTCCCACACCGCCCGCAGACGCTGAACATCCGCGGACGTGAGCCCTTCGACATGGGTGTAACCCGGCATCTCAGCACTAGACCATGTTCGCCTCGCCGGTGTCGAGCCACCCGCGTACCGTCACGGTCGTGACGGATCCTGCTCAGACCGAACCCTATTACCGGCTCGGGTCCTATCACCGGCGGACGGACACCCCGTCGCGGCCGGCGCAGGTGTGGTTCGACCGCGGCATGGTGTGGTCCTACGCGTTCAACCACGAAGAAGCCGTCCGCTGCTTCGAACGCGCACTCGTCCTCGACCCGGATTTCGCGCTCGCCCGCTGGGGTATCGCCTACGCGGTCGGCCCCAACTACAACAAGGCATGGGAGGCCTTCGACCCGACGGATCTGCGCGCCTCACTCGACCGGGCCCGGGCCGAACTCGAACGGGCGGCCACCGGCCGCGCGAGCGCAGTGGAACGCGGGCTGATCTCCGCGCTGCACAAGCGATTTCCGACTGCCGACCCCGACGACACGGCGACCCTGTCCGCCGGACATACCGCATACGCCGAGGCGATGGCCACGCTCGCCCGGCACCATCCCGAGGACATCGACGTGCAGGCACTGGCCGCCGATGCCCTGCTCAATGTCACGGCGTGGGCGTTGTGGGACGGCCGCACCGGTGAGCCCGCCCCGGGATCGCGCGTGGTGGAGGCGAAACGCATCCTCGACGCGGCGCTGGATACCGCCGCCGGTCGCCGGCACCCCGGCATTCTGCACCTCTACATCCACGCCATGGAGATGTCGGCCACGCCCCAGGCGGCACTGCCGGCCGCGGATCTGCTGCGCGGGCTGGTGCCCGACGCCGGACATCTCCAACACATGGCCAGCCACATCGACGTGCTGTGTGGCGACTACCGCAGCTCGGTGACAGCCAATCTTGCCGCGGTACACGCCGACCGGAAGTTCGTCGCGCGCGAAGGCGCACTGAACTTCTACTCGCTCTACCGGGCCCACGACCTGCACTTCGTGGTCTATTCGGCGATGTTCGAAGGCAGTTCGCAGATCGCGCTCGACGCGGCCGAGGAATTGGCCGCTCAGCTCACCCCCGACGTACTGTCCGTCTCCTCGCCGCCGATGGCGGACTGGCTGGAAGCGTTCGTGCCGTTGCGAGTGCACGTGCTGGTGCGCTTCGGCCGATGGGATGACCTGATCGCTGAACCATTGCCCACCGATCCCGACCTGTACTGCACCACCACCGCGACAGTGCACTACGGCCGTGGCGTCGCCTACGCGGCCACCGGACAGATCGAAGCGGCCCGCGCCGAGCTGGTCGCTTTCCTCGCGGCCTACCGGCGTATCCCCGACACCCGCTACCTGTTCAACAACACCAGCCGAGACATCCTCGCCATCGCCGAACAGATGCTCCGCGGCGAGATCGCCTATCGAGAAGGCGATCACGAGACCGCCTTCTCCCAGCTGCGCCGCGCGATCGACCTCGACGACGCGCTGCCCTACGACGAACCGTGGGGGTGGATGCAGCCCACCCGGCATGCTTACGGCGCGCTCCTGCTCGAACAGGGCCGGGTCGAACAGGCCGCTCGCGTCTACGCCGCCGATCTCGGCCTGGACCCCACGCTGAGCCGGTCCAGCCAGCATCCCAACAACGTCTGGAGCCTGCACGGCTACCACGAATGCCTCCGGCGGCTGGGCCGCGACGCCGAGGCCGTCATCATCGGCCGGCAACTCGAGCTGGCGCTGGCCCGGGCCGACGTCACCGTGCGCGCCTCCTGCGCCTGCCGTCTGGACGTCGCATCTCCATGTTGCGGCGAGAAGTCCTGAGCGGGCCGGCGCGTAAACTCGGCCGAGTGGCCATCAGCGAGAACGACCTCGGTCAGTTGCGCCAATGCGTCGAGTTGGCCCGCGAAGCACTCGCCGACGGTGACGAACCGTTCGGATCGATCCTGGTCGACAACGCCGGCACGACGGTGTTCACCGATCGCAATCGGGTCAAGGGCGGCGACGCCACCCAGCATCCGGAATTCGCCATCGCCCGCTGGGCGGCCGAGCACATGAATCCCGATGAGCGCGCCAATGCCACGGTGTACACCTCCGGTGAGCACTGTCCGATGTGCTCGGCCGCACATGCCTGGGTGGGATTGGGCCGCATCGTCTATGCCACCTCCTCGGCCCAGTTGAGCCGGTGGTTGTCGGAATGGGGCGTGCCGGCCGCGCCGGTGGCGCCGCTGCCGATCACCACGGTGGCCCCCGGCATCGAAGTGGACGGGCCGGCCGGCGAACTCGCCGCGCCGATGAAGGACCTCTATGCGGCGAAGTTCCGTGTCTGAACCGCGGTGGGTGGCACACGCCATCTGGTGGCAGGTCTACCCACTGGGTTTCGTCGGCGCGTTCCCCGCCGATACCCCGCCGACCGCCGATGAGCACCGGTTACGGCGCATCGTCGGTTGGCTCGACCACGCCGTGCAGCTCGGCGCCTCCGGGATCGCGCTCGGCCCGATCTTCGCGTCCCGAACCCACGGCTACGACACCACCGACCATTTCCGCATCGACCCGCGCCTGGGTGACGACGACGATTTCGACCACCTGGTGGCCGAGGCCCGCCACCGCGGGCTGCGCATCCTGCTCGACGGGGTGTTCAACCACGTGGGCACCGACTTCGCCCGATACCGCGAAGCGCTCGACGGCGGCTCGGACCATCCGTCGTCGGCGTGGTTTCGCAGGCGCGGCAACACCTCTCGATTCGACACCTTCGAAGGCCACGACGAGCTGATCGCGTTGAACCACGACGATGCCGACGTGGCGGATTACACCACCGCGGTTCTGGAGCACTGGCTCGGCCGAGGCGCCGACGGTTGGCGCCTCGACGCCGCGTATGCGGTGCCCGACCAGTTCTGGGCGCGGGTGCTGCCCTCGGTCCGGCAGAAGTTCCCACACGCGTGGTTCGTCAGTGAGGTGATCCACGGTGACTACAAAGCGACCGTGCAGGCGTCGACGGTCGATTCGGTCACCCAGTACGAGCTGTGGAAGGCCATCTGGAGCAGCCTCAACGACGGCAACTTCCACGAACTGGACTGGGCACTCCAGCGGCACAACGACTTTCTCGACACATTCGTACCGTTGACCTTCATCGGTAACCATGACGTGACCCGGATCGCCAGCCAACTGGAGAACCCCACGCACGTCGAACATGCGCTCGCGGTCCTGCTGACCACCGGCGGCACCCCGAGCATCTACGCCGGTGACGAATCGGCGTACCGCGGTGTGAAAGAACAGCGGCGCGGCGGTGACGATGCGGTCCGCCCCGAATTCACCTCTCCCGCTGAGGATTCGGACGCTCTACGGCTACACCGGCATCTGATCGGACTACGCCGGCGCCACCCGTGGCTGCACACCGCGACCACCTCACCGTTGTTGCTGACCAACACGCACTACGTCTACCGGACCAGAGCCGGCACCGAATCGCTGATCGTGGCCCTCAATGGCGGCGATACGACACTGACATTGTCGTTACCCGATCTCGGTGTGCAGGCGGGCGTCGTCATCGCCGGATCGGGCGCGCCACCGCAGGACGAGATCAGCCACGCGGACGTTGCCCCACACGGCTGGTTGATCATCCAGCCGCACTGAGCAATTTGACGGTCACCGAGTGGATACACCTCATCTCGAGCTGTGACGAACCGGGCGCGGTCAAACGGGTCATCGCCGACCATGCCGCCAATATCGCGTACCCGCGTTATGTTTGGTTTCAATGTCTATTTTCGAGAAGGCAGCGTCTGAGCGAGCAGCGTCCGAGCCGGTAGCCTCCGCTCAGACCGAATTCTCCGCGAAATTCCGCCGGCGCAGCACGCTGTCGCGCATCAGTATCCAGTCCAAGCTCCTGGCGATGTTGCTGATCACCAGCATGCTTTCGGCGGCGGTGGTCGGTGTCATCGGCTATCAGTCAGGTCGGAGCTCGCTGCGGGACTCGGTGTTCGACCGGTTGACCGAGACTCGCGCGGCGCAGGCCAGGCAGTTGGAGTCCGAGTACCGCTACCTGAGGAACTCGCTGGTCGTGTATACCCGTGGGGCCACGGCGGCCGAGGCGACGGCGGCGTTTACCACGGCGTTCGACGAGTTGCGCAAGAAACCGGTCACGCCCGAGGAGCAGAAGGCCGTCTCCGATTACTACCGCAAGCGCTTCGACCGAAGCACCGATACCGCCTCGGGCAACCAGATCGACGTCGCGGCACTGATCCCGACATCGAATGCCCAGATCCACCTGCAAGCCGCCTACACGGCACCGTTTGACGACCGAGCCAAGGCGATCACCAGCGACGACGCGCGCGACGGAAGCGACTGGTCGGCGGCCAACGCCCGGTTCAACGACTACTTCCGCACGATCGTCACCCGATTCGGGTTCGAAGATGCCTTGCTTCTCGACACCCGCGGCAACGTGGTCTACAACGCCTACAAGGGGCCCGATCTGGGCACCAACATCTATACCGGGCCGTACAAGAGCACCGCGCTGACCCAGGCATACCAGCAGGCGATCGAGTCCAACGCCCTCGACTACATCGGCGTCACCGACTTCGGTGCCTACCTGCCCGCGAATGGCCCCACCGCCTGGATGGTCGCCCCGATCCGCACGGGCGACCGGGTGGCCGGCGTCCTGGCCCTGCAGTTCCCGATCCGCGGGGTGAACCGAATAATGACCGCGGGCAGCAAGTGGGAACGGGTCGGCATGGGTGAGACCGGCGAGTCCTATCTCGTCGGCCCGGACGGGCTGATGCGGTCGAACTCGAGACTGTTCATCGAAGATCCCGAACGCTTCGAACACGAGGTCGTCGAGGCCGGGACAGCCCCCGACGTGGCCGAGAAGTCCATTCGTCAGGGTGGCACCACGATGGTGCAACCGGTGGCCAACGAGGCGTCCCGGCTGGCGCAGCGAGGTCAATCGGGAACGCTCGTCGACATCGACTATCTGGGCAACGAGACCCTGATGTCCTACGCCCCGGTGCAGTTGCCCGGCCTGGACTGGGTAGTGGTGGCCAAGATCGACACGGCCGAGGCGTTCGCCCCGGTCACCTCGTTCACCCGCACCCTGGTGCTGTCCACCGTGGCGATCATCCTGGTGGTGTGTGTCGCCGCGATCCTGTTGGCCCGGTTCTTCGTCCGGCCGCTGCGCCGGCTGGAGGCCGGTGCCCACCAGATCAGCTCGGGTGAGCTGGGGGTCTCGCTGCCGGTTCTCTCCCGTGACGAATTCGGCGACCTGACAATCGCGTTCAACGAGATGAGCCGCAATCTGCGGATCAAAGAAGACCTGCTCGAGGAACAGCGTCACGAGAACGACCGGCTGCTGCTGTCGATGATGCCCGAACCGGTCGTCCAGCGATACCGCGACGGCGAGGAGAACATCGCCCAGGACCACCAGAACGTCACCGTCGTCTTCGCCGATCTGCTCGGGCTCGAAGAGCTTTCGGCCGATCTGTGCGCCGACGACCTGTTGGCGATGGTCAACAATCTGATCCGCGAATTCGATTCGGCAGCAGAGAATCTCGGTGTCGAACCGGTACGCACGTTACACAACGGCTACCTGGCCAGCTGCGGGTTGACCGTGCCCAGACTCGACAACATCCGCCGCACCGTGGACTTCACCATCGAGATGCAGCGCATCGTCGACCGATATCGCAACGAGTCCGGATACGACGTGCGGTTGCGTGCCGGCATCGACACCGGAACCGTGGGCAGCGGCCTGATCGGCCGGTCCAACCTGGCCTATGACATGTGGGGATCGGCGGTCGACCTCGCCTACCAGGTGCAGAGCGGGGCACCCCAAGCCGGCGTGTACGTCACCGACCGGGTACGTGAGGCCACGCAGGATGCCCGGCAGTTCACCTCCGTGGGATCGGTCACCGTCAACGATGTCGAAGTACCGATCTGGCGATTGGTGGACCGCCAGTCATGAGAAGTGTGCTCGAGACCGACTGGTTCTACTGGGCGTTGGCCGTGGCCGTCGGACTACCGGTCGGGCTGGTGGTGCTCACCGAGCTGCACAATGCACTGAGCCGACGCAGCAGCTACCTGGCCCGGCCGGTCGGTCTGCTGCGCAACTACATTCTTCCGCTCGCCGCACTGCTGATCCTGCTGATCAAAGGTGGGGAGATCTCGGCAGAGACCACCACCGTCCGGATCGTCGCCACCGTCCTGGGTCTCGTGGTGATGATCCTGCTGCTGTCCGGACTCAACGCGACCCTGTTCCAGGGCGCGCCGGAAGGCAGCTGGCGCAAGCGGATTCCGTCGATCTTCCTCGACGTGGCCCGGTTCGCGCTGATCGCCGTCGGGGTCGGCATGATCTTCGCCTATGTCTGGGGCGCCAACGTCGGCGGACTGTTCACCGCACTCGGGGTGAGCTCGATCGTGCTGGGCCTGGCCTTGCAGAACTCCGTCGGCCAGATCATCTCCGGTCTACTGCTGTTGTTCGAGCAGCCGTTCGAGCTCGGTGACTGGCTCGACACCCCGTCGGCGCGTGGACGTGTGGTCGAAGTGAACTGGCGCGCCACACACATCGACACGGGCAGCGGTATGCAGGTGATGCCGAACTCGGTGCTGGCCGGCGCCTCGTTCACCAACCTGAGCCGTCCGGCGTCGTCACACTCCCTCTCGGTCACCACGGTGTTCGGCACGTCAGACGCGCCCGACGAAGTGTGTCGGCTGCTGAACCAGATCGGCGGTCGGCTACCGCAGCGACGACCGGGCGCCGTGCCGACCTCGGTCGCCTTGGGCCGCAACGAATATCGAACGTCGATACCGCTGCGCTCACCCGCCGACGACGGCGCGGCCAGATCCACCTTTCTTCGCTGGGTCTGGTACGCAGCGAGGCGGGCCGAGTTGCATCTGGACGACGCGGTCGACGATTTCAGCACCCCGGAACGGATGGACAGGGCGGTACGCGAGATCGCGCCGGCGCTGCGGTTGAGCCACACCGAACAGCAGGACCTGCGCCGCCACTGCCGATTGGCCCGGTTCGGCGCCGGCGAACAGGTGCAGTTCGCCGGGGAGGTGCCGAGCCGGATGAGTTTCATCGTCGAGGGTCGGATCCAGGTGACAGTTGCGAGCAGAGACGGCTCGATCGCTCCGGTACGCGCCCTGATCGGCGGGGATTTCCTCGGCCAATCGACGTTGACCCGCGAGAAGACACTCGCGGACGGCCATGCGACCGTGGAAACCACGCTGCTCCAGGTGGAGCGCGACTTCCTGGAGCGGCTGGTATTGCGGAATCCGTTGCTACTTCAGGAGATCGGCCGGATGATCGAGGAACGTCGGGCAACCGCTCGCGAGGTGTCGACCTCCACTCCCGGGCCGGCTTCGGTCTCGGCACCGAGTTCCAATCGTTAGCCAACCGCGATCACGCACCGCGGCGCCGTTACCGGTGTGACTGGTGTGGCGCGTGGTTCACTTTGCTCACAAAGCGACGGCAAACGCTTGTGGCGAAGAAAGGTGGGTTGGTTGCCGTTATGAAGTTCCTCAGAAACATGCGTGGCACAGCGGGGTCTGCGCCGAAGATGTGGCTGCGCCGGTTGATGGTTGGAGCCGTTACGGCACTGGCGCTGCCCGGATTGGTCGGGCTCGTCGGCGGGTCGGCCAGCGCCGGCGCGTTCTCCCGGCCGGGATTGCCGGTGGAGTATCTCGACGTGTTCTCCCCGTCGATGAACCGCGACATCCGCGTCCAGTTCCAGGGCGGCGGACCGCATGCGGTCTACCTGCTCGACGGCCTGCGCGCGCAGGACGACTACAACGGCTGGGACATCAACACCCCGGCGTTCGAGTGGTACAACGACTCCGGTCTGTCGGTGGTCATGCCGGTCGGCGGGCAGTCCAGCTTCTACACCGACTGGTACCAGCCTTCGAAGGGCAACGGCCAGGACTACACCTACAAGTGGGAGACCTTCCTGACCCAGGAGCTGCCCACCTGGCTGGCCGCCAATCGCGGCGTGTCGCAGACCGGTAACGCGGTCGTCGGCCTGTCGATGGCGGGCAGCGCTGCGCTGACCTACGCGATCTACCACCCGCAGCAGTTCATCTATGCCGGAACACTTTCGGGCTTCCTGAACCCCTCCGAGGGTTGGTGGCCCATGCTGATCGGCCTGGCGATGAACGATGCCGGCGGCTACAACGCCGAGAGCATGTGGGGCCCGTCGACCGACCCGGCGTGGAAGCGCAATGACCCGATGGTCAACATCAACCAGCTGGTGGCCAACAACACCCGGGTCTGGATCTACTGCGGCACCGGCACCCCGTCGGATCTCGACGCCGGCACCAACGGCGGCAACCTGATGGCCGCACAGTTCCTCGAAGGTCTGACGCTGCGCACCAACATCACGTTCCGGGACAACTACATTGCGGCCGGTGGCACCAACGGGGTGTTCAACTTCCCGTCCAACGGCACCCACTCCTGGGGCTACTGGGGCCAGCAGCTACAGCAGATGAAGCCCGATATCCAACGGGTGCTCGGCGCACAGTCGGCCACCTAGAGATCCACCCACCCAGGGAGCCTGCCGTAACCCCCAGCGGCAGGCTCCCTGCTGGTGTGCGGGCGTAGTTTGGTGACGATGGTCCAGCCCTCGCCGACGCCCACGTCGAACACCCGGATGCTCGGCGGGGTCGCCGCCGCCGCGGTCGCGCTCGGCGTGGCGCAACTCGTCGGCGTCGGGTTCTCGTCACAGGCCGATCCACGCAGCGCGGTCGGCTCGGCGATCGTCGACCTGACACCCGGGCCGGTCAAAGAGTGGGCAATCCGAACCCTCGGTACCTCGGACAAACTTTTTCTGTCCGTCGCCGTACTTGTGGTGATCGCCACCGTCGCCGCCCTTGCCGCGACCTACGAAACCCGCCGCCGCCCGCTCGGCAGCGCGATCTTCGTCGTCGCCGGAATCCTCGGATGTGCGGCGGTGCTGTCTCGCGCCGGTGCGACTGCGCTCGACGTGGTGCCCACGGTGATCGGCACCGCCGCCGGGGTGGCCGTGCTGCGGTGGCTTGCCGGCCGGCTGTGGACCGCCCCGGCCGGCTCCCGCGATGCCTCACCCGATGACTCACCCGACAACGTCGACGCGGGCAGACGTGGCTGGCTGATCACCGCCGGCGTGCTCGGCGTCGGTGTCACCAGTGGAATCGTCGGCGCCGTAATCGGCAGATTGGTCACCTCGGTGGCCGCAGAACGTAACGGCGCAACGCTTCCGACACCGCGCGCGCCGGCGGCACCGGTGCCCGCGGACGTTCAGCCCACCGGCGTGGCCCTGCCGAGTTTCCTCACCGACAGTGCCGACTTCTACCGGATAGACACCGCGCTGAGCGTTCCGCAGCTCAGCCGTGAGGACTGGCGGCTACGCATCCACGGCATGGTGGACCGTGAGATCACCTACAGCTTTGCCGACCTGGACCGGTTCGAGGTCGTCGAGAAGGTCATCACACTGACCTGTGTGTCGAATCCGGTGGGCGGCGAGCTGATCTCGACGGGCATGTGGACGGGGTACCGCGTGGCAGATCTGCTGCGGGACGCCGGAATCCACCCGGAGGCAGACATGCTGCTGTCCACCGCCGTCGACGGGTTCACCGTGGGCACCCCGGTGCAGGCCCTGCACGACGGGCGGGACGCCCTGTTGGCGGTGGGCCTCAACGGTCAGCCGCTGCCGGTGGAACACGGCTATCCGGCCCGACTGGTGGTGGCCGGCCTCTACGGTTACGTGTCGGCCACCAAATGGGTGACCGACCTGGAGCTGACCCGGTTCGACCGGTCCGAGGCGTATTGGACCAAGCAGGGCTGGGCGCCGCGCGGTCCGATCAAGACCGAATCCCGTATCGACGTACCGCGACAGCGGCAGAAAGTGCCGCCGGGTCCGACGACCTTCGGCGGCGTCGCCTGGGCGCAGAACCGCGGCGTCCGCGCCGTCGAGGTCCGGATCGACGACGGCCCGTGGCTACCGGCCCAACTCGGAGCCGCGTATTCCGCTCAGACGTGGCGGCTGTGGAGCCTGCCCTGGCAGGCGAGCGACCCGGGAGACCACGCGATCACCGTGCGCGCCACCGACAACACCGGCGCGGTCCAGACCGCGGAGCAGGCCGCACCTGTGCCCGACGGCGCGACCGGGTGGCATTCGGTGACGTTCACCGTGGCTTAGCCCTGAGGACTTAGCCCCGCAGTTTGCGCCAACTGGCGACGGCGACCACCACCCCGATCACCGCGGTGATCGGGCCGATGACCGACCACGTGGTGGTGTTGCTCATCGGGCTGCCCTGCAGCACACCGAATCCTTGCAGCGCCCAGATCAGGCCGAACAGCGCCACGATGACGCCGATCGCGAGCGTCACGACAAATCCCCGGTTCATGGGTCGGATGCTAAGCGCCGGTCGAGGTCACACCGGCGGAGCAGACACACACCCGTCGACGGCCGGATCGGCCCGGCTGCCACCTCGGTCTGCGTTCACCCACGGCGAACCGTCCCACCGGGCAGGCCGGGAACAAACACCGAGCCGACAAGGTTGAGCGCATCAGACTGAACTTTGGAGGTTCGATGCCTGAACAAACAACGCCGAATGCGTTGCCGGTCCTGTTCCTGAGCGAGCCGATCGTGCTGCCCGGAATGGTGGTGCCCGTCGAACTCGACGACGCCGCCCGCACCGCGGTGGGCGCAGCGCAAGCCAGCGAGGCCGGAAAACTGCTGATCGCCCCGCGGTTGGACGACCGCTACCCCACCCACGGGGTGATCGCGTCGATCGTGCAGACCGGTCGCATGCCCGGCGGTGTGGAAGCTGCCGTCGTCCGCGGCGAACGCCGTGCCCACATCGGGTCCGGGACCACCGGCCCTGGCACCGCGCTGTGGGTCGAGGTCGAGGAGGTGGCCGACATCGACTCGAGTGAGGACACCAAGGCCTTGGCGGCCGAGTACAAGAAGCTGCTGCTGGCCATGCTGCAGCGTCGTGAGGCCTGGCAGATCGTCGACGTGGTCAACAAGATCACCGATCCGTCGGCCCTGGCCGACACGGCCGGGTACGCCTCATACCTGTCCGACGTGCAGAAGCGCGAACTGCTGGAAACCGTAGACGTGAGCCGTCGTCTCCGGTCGCTGATCGACTGGACCGGCGAGCACCTGGCCGAGGTCGAGGTGAACGACAAGATCGCCGAGGACGTCCGGGCCGGCATGGACAAACAGCAGAAGGAATTCCTGCTGCGCCAGCAGCTCAACGCCATCCGTAAGGAACTCGGCGAGTTGGGACCTGACGGCCAGGAAGGTGAAACCGATTACCGGGCCCGCGTCGAAGCGGCCGATCTGCCGGACAAGGTCCGCGAGGCGGCACTGCGCGAGGTCGGCAAGCTGGAACGGTCCAGCGAGCAGAGCCCCGAGGGCGGCTGGATCCGCACCTGGCTGGACACCGTCCTGGACCTGCCGTGGAACGAGCGCACCGAAGACTCGACCGACCTCAAGGGGGCACGGGAAATTCTGGACGCCGACCACCACGGGCTGGACGACGTCAAAGACCGCATCGTCGAGTATCTGGCCGTGCGGGCCCGCCGCGCCCAGCGCGGCATGGCCGTCGTCGGCGGACGCGGTTCCGGCGCGGTGATGGTGCTGGCCGGTCCACCCGGGGTCGGCAAGACCTCGTTGGGTGAATCCGTCGCGCGGGCGCTGGGTCGCAAGTTCGTGCGCGTCGCCCTCGGCGGTGTGCGCGACGAGGCCGAGATCCGCGGTCACCGGCGCACCTACGTCGGAGCCCTGCCCGGACGCATCGTGCGGGCCATCGGCGAGGCGGGTTCGATGAATCCCGTTGTGCTGCTGGACGAGATCGACAAGGTGGGTTCGGACTACCGGGGCGATCCGTCGGCCGCGCTGCTGGAGGTGCTGGACCCGGCGCAGAACCACACGTTCCGCGACCACTACCTGGATCTGGACCTGGACCTGTCCGACGTGGTGTTCCTGGCGACGGCCAACGTCATCGAGAACATCCCGTCCGCCCTGCTGGACCGCATGGAGCTGGTGCAGATCGACGGCTACACCGAGGACGACAAAGTCGCCATCGCACGTGACTATTTGTTGCCACGGCAGGCCGACCGAGCCGCCCTGACCGCCGATGAGGTGACGGTGACCGACGCGGCGTTGCGCAAGATCGCCGCGGACTACACCCGCGAGCCGGGCGTTCGGCAGTTCGAGCGGCTGCTGGCCAAGGCGTTACGCAAGGTGACCACGAAACTGGATTCCACCGAGGCCCCGGTCATCGTGGACGAGCCGGATCTGGTCGAGTACCTGGGCCGTCCGAGGTTCACCCCCGAATCCGACGAGCGCACCGCGGTGCCCGGGGTGGCGACCGGCCTGGCCGTCACCGGTCTGGGTGGCGACGTCCTCTACATCGAGGCCAGTGCGAACGACGGTGAAGCGGGACTGGCACTCACGGGCCAGCTGGGTGATGTGATGAAGGAATCGGCGCAGATCGCGTTGTCCTACGTGCGCGCCCACGCCGAGCAGCTGGGTGTCGATCCGAAGGCGCTGGACCGTCGCATCCACGTGCACGTGCCCGCCGGCGCGGTGCCCAAGGACGGTCCTTCGGCCGGCGTCACGATGGTCACCGCACTGGTCTCGATGGCCACCGGACGTCAGGTCCGCGGTGATGTCGGGATGACCGGCGAGGTCACGCTCAACGGCCGGGTGCTGCCGATCGGCGGGGTCAAACAGAAGCTGCTGGCGGCACAGCGGGCGGGATTGAAGACCGTGTTCATCCCGGCGCGCAACGAACCCGACCTGGACGAGGTGCCGGCCGAAGTGCTCGAAGCGCTGGAGGTCAAACCGATGACCGACGTGGCCGACATCATCGCCGAGGCGCTCGAGCCGATGCGAGAGGCGGCATCGGTCGCCGCATAGTGGGTATCCCGTCTGCGACCCAACGACGGGAGCGACGATGGACGACACCGAACTCGATCAGTGGGATCCGGTCGTCACCCGGCAGGCGGAGTCACTGGCCGCCCCGATCGCGAAGTGGTGGTTTCGCTCCGAGGTCCGTGGCCTGGAGAACATTCCAGGCCACGGCGGGGCGCTTGTGGTGGCGAATCATTCCGGCGGAATGCTGACTCCCGATGTCCTGGTCTTCGCCCCGGCGTTCTACCGCCATTTCGGATACCGGCGCCCGCTCTACACCCTGGCCCATTACGGCGTGCTACTCGGGCCGACCGGTGCGCTGTTTCGACGGCTCGGGGTGGTCCACGCCAGCCGCGAGAACGCCGCGGCCGCCCTGGGCTCCGGGGCGGTCGTATTGGTGTTCCCGGGCGGAGATTACGACGCCTACCGGCCGAGTGCGGAGGCGAACACGATCGACTTCAACGGCCGCACCGGCTATGTCCGCACCGCGCTCGCGGCCGGTGTCCCGATCGTGCCGACGGTGTCGATCGGGGCCCAGGAGAGCCAGCTGTTCCTCACCCGCGGAAACTGGCTGGCCAAGCGGCTCGGCCTGCCCCGCTTCCGGCTGGACATCCTGCCGGTGAGCATCGGCCTGCCGTTCGGGCTCAGCGTCATCGTGCCGCCCAACCTGCCGCTACCCACCAAGGTCGTCACCGAAGTGCTGCCGCCGATCGACATCACGGCCCGCTTCGGTCCCGATCCCGATGTCGCCGAGGTCGACGCGCACATCCGCGACGTGATGCAGACCGCCATGGACCGACTGGCGGCGAAACGGCGGTTCCCGGTGCTGGGCTGAGACGGGGCGCATGCAATCCTGTCGGGCGTGACGTCAGAAGCAATCACGGGCGAACGGCACCTGTCCCGCCAGCTGTCCAACCGGCACATCCAGCTCATCGCGATCGGCGGTGCGATCGGAACCGGCCTGTTCATGGGTTCGGGCAAGACGGTGTCGCTGGCCGGGCCGTCCGTGATCTTCGTCTACATGATCATCGGCTTCATGCTCTTCTTCGTGATGCGGGCGATGGGCGAGCTGCTGCTGTCCAACCTGCATTACAAGTCGTTCGCCGACTTCGCCGCCGATCTTCTCGGCCCGTGGGCCGGCTTCTTCACGGGCTGGACGTACTGGTTCTGCTGGATCGTCACCGGCGTGGCCGACGTGGTGGCGATCTCGGGATACGTCGCCTACTGGTGGCCGGATCTGAAGCTGTGGATTCCGGCGCTGGCGACGGTGGTGGTGCTGATCGCGTTGAACCTGCCGACCGTGCGGGCCTTCGGCGAGACCGAGTTCTGGTTCGCCCTGATCAAGATCGTCGCCATCGTGGCGCTGATCGTCGTCGGCCTGGTGATGGTGTTCACCCACTTCAAGTCCCCCGGCGGCTCGCACGCCAGCTTCGCCAACCTGTGGAACGACGGCGGTTTCTTCCCCACCGGCCCAATGGGTTTCGTGGCCGGATTCCAGATCGCGACCTTCGCGTTCGTCGGCATCGAACTGGTCGGCACCACCGCGGCCGAGGCCAAGAACCCCGAACGCAACCTGCCGAAGGCGATCAACTCGATCCCGGTGCGCGTCATGCTGTTCTACGTCGCCGCCCTGATCATCATCATCTCGGTCACCCCGTGGCGTCTGATCGACCCGCAGCACAGCCCGTTCGTGGCGATGTTCACCCTCGCCGGCCTCGGCATCGCCGCGTCGGTGGTCAACTTCGTGGTGCTCACCTCGGCGGCGTCGTCGGCCAACTCGGGCATCTATTCCACCTCGCGGATGGTGTACGGCCTGGCCGCCGAGGGCGACGCGCCGACCCTGTTCGGCCGGCTCACCACCCGCCGGGTGCCGGCCAACGCCCTGTTCCTGTCCGGGGTGTTCCTGCTCTCGGGCGTGGTGATGGTCGCCGTGGGCGACTCGATCATCGAAGCCTTCACGATCGTCACCACGATCTCGTCGCTGTGCTTCATGTTCGTCTGGACGATCATCCTGTCCAGCTACCTCGTGTACCGCAAACGGCGGCCGTACCTGCACGAGACGTCGAAGTTCAAGATGCCCGGCGGTATTGCGATGTGCTACGTCGTCCTGGCCTTCTTCGTCTTCCTGATCGTCGCTTTCACGCTCAAGGAAGACACCAGACAGGCTCTGCTGGTCACCCCGATCTGGTTCATCGTGCTCGCCGTGGCCTGGGCCGTGCTGCGCAGACGGCCGCGCCATCTTGCCCGCGAAGCCGCATTCCGTGCCAATCTGGAGTCCCCGGATTCCGACTAGGGTGATCCCATGGTGGATCTTGGTGACCTCAAGCGCCGCATCGTCCACGGCGCCCAACGCCTCGTCGTAAACCCGGTGGGCCGGCAACTGCCGATCACCATGCTGGAGACCATCGGCCGCAAATCCGGCCAACCCCGGCGCACCGCCGTCGGTGGCCGGCTCGTCGACGGCCAGTTCTGGATGGTCTCCGAACACGGCGACCGCTCCCACTACGTGCTGAACATCAAGGCGAATCCGGCTGTGCGGGTACGGATCAACGGCACCTGGCGCACCGGCACGGCGCACCTGCTGCCCGACGACGACCCGGTCACCCGCCTGAAGGAACTACCGGCACTCAACAGCGCGGTGGTCCGGGTCATGGGCAGCGACCTGCTCACCATCCGGGTCGACCTCGACTGACGGCAATTTCGCCGTACCGACTGAGAATGATCGTTAACATAGGGGCTGCCTGACAACGACGGGGGCCACTCGAATGCTGACCGCAGTACGCAAGATCCTCGAGTTCCGGATGACGATCGCGGAGTGGATCGGTACCGCGATCATCCTCGCTGTGCCCTATCTGCTGATCGGCCTGATCTGGTCACTCACGCACACCGGCCACCTGGCCGACATGCGTGGTGCCGATGCCGTGGTGTCCTTCCTGGGCGCCATCGTGTCGTGGCCGGTGCTGCTGTTCACCAACGTGTGCATGAGCTGAGGAGGAACGGCGAATGCCTGTGCAGAACCGGATCTCGATCACCCGACGCACCGCACGGTGGTCCGACCAGGACGTCACCGTCGCCGATGCGATGGATCTGTGGGGCTTCGCCGCCGGCGCGGCCAACGTGATCATGCAACTGTCCCGGCCCGGCGTCGGCTACGGCGTCGTGGAGAGCCCGGTGGAGTCCGGGAACCTGCTCAAACACCCGTGGAAACGGGCCCGCACCACACTCAGCTATCTGGCCGTGGCCATCCTCGGCACTGCCCAGGACCGGGCCGCCTTCCGCGATGCCGTCGACGTGGCCCACCGTCAGGTCCGGTCCGGACCGGCAAGTCCCGTGCCGTACAACGCTTTCGACCGCGACCTGCAACTGTGGGTGGCGGCCTGCCTGTTCGTCGGGTTGGAAGACGTCTATCAACTGCTGCGCGGCGAGATGACCGAGACCCAGGCCGAGCAGTTCTACCAATCGGCGGCCACCCTGGGCACCACGCTGCAGGTCAGCCCCGAGCAGTGGCCCGCAACCCGGGCCGAGTTCGACACCTACTGGGACCAGGCGTGCGCCCAGGTCGCGATGGACGACGTCGTCAGGCAGTACCTGCACGATCTCGTAGACCTGCGGATGATCACCCCGCTGTTGCGAATTCCGTTCCGGCCACTGCTGAGATTCCTCACCGCGGGGTTCTTGGCGCCGGCGTTCCGCGAGGCCGTCGGCTTCACGTGGGGTCGCCGTCGCCAACGACTGTTCGAATGGCTGTTTCTTCTCGTGGCTTTCGGCAACCGGTTCCTGCCGGTGTTCATCCGCCAGGGCGGCAGCTACCTGTTGCTCGCCGACGTGCGCCGCCGCGTGGCCGCCGACAAGGCACTGATCTGATGGGCCGGCTGCGCCGAATCCTGAGCTACCAGGCCAGCGTCGAGCAGGTGCTCGAGACGTTGATGTGGCTGTCGCTGCCCTATCTGGCGATCGGCCTGGTGTTCGCGTTCTTCCACCCCGAGCAGGTACAGCTGATCGAAACCAGCCTGTTCACCAAGTTTCCGGCCGGCGCCGACCTGGTCGCGTTCGGTCAGGTGACGTTGCTGTGGCCGTTCTTGCTGCTGGGCGCCGACATCTGCATCGCGATGTGAGCGCCCGCTAGGGTCTTCCCTCGTGAAGGCTTGCCTGGTCGTCTGTGCAATCGTTGGAGCCGCCGCGTCCGCGCTTTCCGGATGCGCGTCGGGAAGCGTCATCAACACCGACGACGCCGCACCGCCCCCGGCGGTGAGCACCACGGCGCCGCCACCGGTCTTCGGCACCGCGCACCTGGTCAACGCGGCCGACTACGCACTCGACGTCGACGGTCGCAAGGGCTATTACTTCAGCACCCCCAGCGGGCGGTGGCGCTGCGCGATCCTGCCCCGGGACCGGGCCGGGTGCCAGCAGGCCGACGGCACCTCGGCCATCGGGGTGACCGGGGCGCCCACGGAAGTACCGGATCCGGCCGGGGAGACCGGGCAGACCGCGACGCCGAATGCCCTTGTGCTCGACCAGGACACCGACGCCCACTTCGCCGCCCTGGCCGAGCGCGACTTCACACAGTCGGAGGCCGTGGTGCTGCCGTTCGGAAGTGTGCTCGCCGTGGCGGGGTTTCGTTGCAACGTCCAGGAGCAGTCCGGGGTGTCGTGTGTGCGGGAGTTGACCGGGCGAGGTTTCACCTTCTCGGCCGAGGGCTACACATTGCACTACACAGACGTCCCCTAGTGATGGCAGATGATCAGGATCGGCACCTCGGGTTGGTCATACGACCACTGGACCGGGGTGCTGTATCCACGGGGCACCCCGGCCAAGGCGAGACTGGCCCGCTACGTCGACGAGTTCGACACCGTGGAACTCAACGGCAGCTTCTACCGCTGGCCCGCTGACACCACGTTCACCGGGTGGCGCGATCAGCTGCCCGACGGCTTCACGATGTCGGTCAAGGCCCACCGTGGGCTCACCCACTTCCGGCGGCTGCGCACACCTCAACCGTGGACTCCGCGGTTCGAGCAGTACTGGCAGCTGCTCGGAGAACACAACGAGGCCCTGTTGGTGCAGTTGCACCCGGCGATCGAACGAGACGACGAACTGCTCGACGGCTTCCTGGCGCAACTCCCCCGCCACATCCGGGTGGCGATGGAGTTGCGTCACCCCTCCTGGCACGATCCCGCCGTGTTCGCGGTACTGGAGCGACACCACGCCGCCTATGTGGTGATGAGCGGACCCGGGCTGGTGTGCCGGCCGGTGGCCACCGCCGAACTCGTGTACGTCCGGATGCACGGCCCGGGCGATGTGCAGCACCACATGTACGCCGAGCCCTACTCCGACGACGAGCTTGCCCAGTGGGCGCAGCAGATGCTGCGGTGGGACCGTGACGGTCACCGCGTCGTCGTGTACTTCAACAACGATCTCGGTGGTCACGCGGTGCGCAACGCCCGAACGCTGAGGCAGTTGGTATCGGGCGAGTACGCTGAATCCACATGACAACGTCGTCCACATTCGCGATCGTCGGCGGCGGCCTGGCCGGCGCCAAAGCAGCGCAAGCACTGCGGGACAACGACTTTGACGGACATATCGTGCTGTTCGGCGCCGAGGACCACCTGCCGTACGAACGCCCGCCCCTGTCCAAGGAATACCTGTCCGGCACCAAGACCCTCGACGACTTCACCGTCGATACCCGCGCCTGGTACCGCGACCACAACATCGATCTCAGACTGGGCACCGAGGTCACCGCCGTCGACGCCGCCGCGCACACCGTGTCGTTGCCCGACGGCACCACCGTCGGCTACGACAAACTGCTGCTGGCCACCGGGTCGACCGCCCGGCGGCCACCGATTTCCGGCGCCGACACGACCGGGGTGCACTACCTGCGCACGATCGACGAGGCCGCGGCACTCAGCGCGGCGCTGACCCCGGGGAGCTCGCTGGCGGTGGTCGGTGCCGGATGGATCGGGCTGGAGGTCACCGCCGGCGCGCGCGCACGCGGCGTGGACGTCACGGTCGTCGAGGCCGCATCCCAACCGCTCCTGGCCGCGCTGGGCGCCGAGCTGGGCGAGGTGTTCGCCCAGCTGCACCGCGAACACGGCGTCGACCTGCGGCTGGGCCAGTCCGTGCAGGAGATCACGAGCGCTGACGGCAAGGCCACCGGCCTGCGGCTCGGCGACGGATCCAGCGTCGCGGCCGACGCCGTGTTGGTCGCCGTGGGCGCGGCGCCGAACATCGCCCTGGCCGAGCAGGCCGGGCTGGCCGTGGGCGACGGCGGCGTGCTCGTCGACGCGGGCTTGCGCACCAGCGATCCTGACATCTACGCCGTCGGCGACATCGCCGCCGCGCATCATCCGCTGTTCGACACGCGGATCCGCACCGAGCACTGGGCCAACGCACTCAAACAACCCGCGGTGGCGGTTGCGGGGATGCTCGGCCGAAACGCCGAATACTCAGAGTTGCCCTATTTCTTCACCGATCAATACGACCTCGGCATGGAGTACGCCGGACATGCACCCGAATATGAGCGCGTGGTGTTCCGCGGCGACGTTGCTGGACGGGAATTCGTCGCGTTCTGGCTCGACGCCGACAACCGCGTCCTGGCCGGGATGAACGTCAATGTGTGGGATGTCCTTGACGACGTCAAGGCGCTGATCCGGGCGCGCACACCCGTCGATCCGCAACGCATCGCCGACCCGTCGCAGCCGCTGCCGGCCGGGTAGCTGGGCGCCCCGGGCCCGTCGATCGGGCGAAATCAGTGCGCCGCAACGACATTCTCGCCGGGTCGGGGGCACACGCTAACGTGCAGGAGTCACTCGGCAGGAAGGGGATTCGCCAGTGAATGTCGCGCCCGACGAGCTGACCGGCTCGGAGCAGGCCGTCCTGCTGGTTTTGATGGCCGAGTCGCGGCCGGTGTCCAACTCGGAGCTGGAACGACTGGGCCCCAAGCTCGACAAGTCCCGCCGGGACCGGCTCAACCGGCTGGGGTTGATCGAGTCCACCGGTACCCGTCCGCTCGTGCATGAACTGACCGATGCCGGCTGGGCGCTGTGCCGGGCGCTGTTCGGCGCCGACGCGCCACCCCGATCCACCGGACAGGGCAGGGCGTTGTACACCCTGCTGGGCGCGTTGCACCGCTATTTCGAACAGTCCGAGCTCGTGCCCGCCGATGTGTTCCTCCCGCCCGAGCCGGTGGCCGCGGCGAGCCCAGAAGTTCGGCTGCGCACCGCCTACTCCGGGCTCGCTGCCCGCCCGGGCGGCTGGGTGAGCCTGCGAAGCCTGCGCCAGGCCGTTCCCGAGCTGCCCCGTCCCACCGTCGACGCCGCGCTGATCAGCCTCTACCAGCAACCCGGCGTCAGCCTGATCCCCGAGGAGAACCAAAAGGTGCTCACCCCCGCCGATCGCGACGCCGCCGTGAAAATAGGCAACCAGGACAAGCATCTGATCGCGATCGAGTCCTGATGGAACTCTCACACCGCGAAGCGCTCAGCGCGCTTCGCCTGACCTGGGCACCGACCGCCGACGACCTGTGGCATTCGCAGGGCGCGCTGCATGTGCGTGGACTGCACGACCGGGCGATGTCCGATGTGATGGCCGCGTTCGGCGATGCCGAACGGGAAACCGACTCCAGCCCACTGGGTGTGGTGGTGCGTGGTCCGGCCGGATCGGGCAAGACCCACCTGCTCGGCCAGGTACGCGAACAGGTCCAGACCGGCGGGGGCTACTTCTTCCTGGTCGAACTGCTCGATGCGGCCGGCTTCTGGCAATCCGCTCGGGCAGGCATCCTGGAAAGCCTGGGACGTCCGGGCAGCGAGCGCGAGACCCAACTCAAGGACCTGTTGTGGGAACTGTCCTCGGTCGCCCACATCTCCCGGGCCAACCGCCGCGCGGTGATCGGCGACGACGACCTGACGCCCGAGATCCTCACCGACTTCGTCAACGCGCTGCACAAGGTGCACCGGCACACCGTCCGACGCGCCCACCACACCCTGCGCGCCCTGGTATTGCTGGGCGCCGGGGACCTCGAGCTGCAGGACGTCGGTGAGGCGTTTTTGACCGGCAGCAGCTCGAACGAAGCGTGGGGCCTGCCCACTCCGACGCTCACCGCTCAGGAATCGGTCCGCGACATCTCCCGGCTTGTCGCCCTGGCCGGCCCGTCGGTACTGGCGCTGGACCAGATCGACACCTTGTTGGCCCAGTCGGTCGACCGCACCGACGACACCCGAGTTGCCGGCGCCGATGGAACGGCCCGCTCCACGGGGGCCGGCGACCTCGAACACATCGCCCACGGACTGATGGCGATCCGGCAGACCATGCGCCGCACCGTCGGTGTGGTGGCCTGCCTTCCCGCGGCGTGGGAAGCCATCCAGGACCGGGCCACCGCCACCGTCCAGGATCGGTTCCGGACCACCGCGATGCTCCAGGGCCTGCCGACCCCGGACGTCGGTCGCGCCATCCTGGAACGGCGTTTCACCGCCAGCTACTCCGCGATCGGCTTCACCGCCCCGTACCCGAGCTGGCCGATCCTGCCGTCGGCGTTCGACGAGGCCACCCAATACACGCCGCGCCAACTGCTCAAACGCGCCGACACCCACGTCCGGCGCTGCCTGGATCGCGACACGGTCGAGGAACTGTCTCAACTCACCGGTGAGGTGAGCGAGCCCCCCGAACCCACGGGTGAAACCGTGCACGGCGACACCGGCGAACTGGACCGGCGCTTCCACGACTACCGACGTCGGGCGGTCACCGTGGCCGCACTCGACCCCGACGGCGAGGACACCACGATGCCCGGCCTGTTGTCGGCGGCGCTGGATGCGTGGATCACCGAGCTCGGCGAAGCCGGACAGGCGTTTCGGCCCGACCCGCCCCCGGGTCAACGCGTGGTGCTACACGGCCGGCTGCGCCAGACCCTCGACGCCAGCACCGACGACGAGCGGCACTGGGCATTTCGCGCCATCGCCTCGGGCAACGCCGTGGCGGTACAGAACCGGATCCGAAAGGCGTGGGAGGCCACCGGTTTCAACCCCGACCGGCGCCAACTGTTCCTCCTGCGCAACACGCCGTGGCCCAAAGGCGCGAAAACCGCGGTGATGATCGCCGAGTTCGAGGCGGCCGGCGGCCGGGTGTTACCGATGAACGAGGACGACGTCCGCACGATGACGGCGTTGCGCGACCTGATCGACGACAACCATCCAGATCTGCCCGAGTGGCTTCGCCGGCGCCGCCCGGCCCACGGGATCGGCTGGTTGCGCGCCGCCCTCGGGGACGTCGCAGGCGATCCGCCGCCCCCGGCCCAGATCGATGTGGACGCCGAACTCGCGACCGGACCGATCCGTACGCAGCCATCCGCACCGGTCGTCGAGCACTCGGCCGGCGCGGTCACGCTCGGCGTGGAAAGTCCCGGTGGGCGCGCCGTGTCGGTCGACCTGGCCGCACTGCGCAAGCACACCGCGATCTTCGCCGGGTCCGGCTCGGGCAAAACCGTGCTGATCCGGCGTCTGGTCGAGGAGTGCGCGCTGCGCGGTGTGTCGTCGATCGTGCTGGATCCGAACAACGATCTGTCCCGTCTCGGTGAACCCTGGTCCGAGCCTCCCCCGGGATGGAACCCGGCCGATGACGCACGTGCCGACGAGTACTTCGACAACACCGAGGTGGTGGTCTGGACCCCGCGCCGGTCGACGGGCCGGCCGTTGTCCTTCCAGCCGCTGCCCGATTTCGCCAGCGTGATCGATGACGACGACGAGTTTTCCGATGCCGTCGAATCCGCCGTCGCCGCACTGGAACCGCGCGCGCTGATCGCCGGGAACACCGCCAAGGCCGAGCGGTCCCGCGCGGTGCTGCGCGAGGCGTTGCGGTTCTACGGCGCCGGCCCCTCGGTCAGCCTGGGCGGTTTCATCGACCTGCTGGGCGATTTGCCCGACGAGGTCAGCGCATTGGGTGGGGCGCACAAACTGGCCGCCGAACTGGCCCAGAACCTGCGTGCCGCCACCGTGAACGACCCGCTGTTCGGCGGGGCCGGCACCGCCGCCGATCCCGGGACGCTGTTGACCCCGTCGCCCGGCTACCGGGCCCGGGTATCGGTGATCAGCATGGTCGGGCTCACCAGCGACCAGCAGCGGGAAGGCTTCGTCAACCAGCTCCAGATGGCGCTGTTCGCCTGGATCAAGCGCAATCCCGCCGGTGACCGTCCCCTGGGCGGGCTGTTGGTGATGGACGAGGCGCAGAACTTCGCCCCGTCCAGTCATCTCACCGCCTGTACCCACAGCACGCTGGCGCTGTCCGCGCAGGCGCGGAAGTACGGTCTGGGGCTGGTATTCGCCACGCAGTCGCCGCGCGGCCTGCACAACCACATCCCCGGGAATGCGACCACGCAGTTCTACGGTCTGTTGAACTCCCCTGCGCAGATCGCGGTGGCCAGGGAGATGGCCCGGGTCAAGGGTGGCAACGTACCCGACATCAGCAAGCTGCGTTCGGGTCAGTTCTATCTGGCGTTGGAAGGCAACGCCTTTCACAAGATCCAGACCCCCTGGTGCCTGTCGCACCATCCGCCCAGCCCGCCGACGACCGACGAGGTGCTGATGCTGGCCCAGCGCGAGTTGGTGTCGCGCTAGAGCAGGGTGGCGCTACCGTCGGGGTGTACCTGCACCTCGGCCCCGGCGATGTCCTGTGACATGGTGGCCTCGGCCTGCGACCCGTCGACGATGCGGGCCAGGGTGCGGCCGCCCTCGGGAGTGCGCACCGCCAGGAACGCCCGCTCGGCGCTGCCGTCACGACCGACCGGCGTGGTCCAGGACTCCACGGTCCCGGTACCGGCGAAGTCCACCTGCAGTTGCCGCGTCGGCTCGGCGTCCACCTCGGATTGCACATCCTGCCAACGGAATTCGTGTGCCGGCGGCTCGGTTCCATATACCCCGAAGCTGTGTTTGGTGAGGTAGCCGCCGTTGGCGGTGATGAGCCCGCGGGTACCTGGGTTCGCGACGAGGCGTTCGGCCATGGTGGCGATCGAATGGGACACGTAGTTGTTCCACGGTCCGCCGGCGAAGGTCAGCCCACCGGTGACCGTCAGCGGACGGGACGGATCGTCCAGGGGCAGGCCGATCTCGGCGGCGGCCACCTGCACCGCCGACGGGAAACACGAATACACGTCGACGAATTCGACATCGTCGACGTTCACCCCGGCCAGCTCCAGAACCCGTCGCCCGGCGATCCGGATCGCCGGTGACCGGTGGAGCTCGGCCCGTTCGCCGATGGCATAGGTGTCGTGCGAATCCGTCCCGGCATATGGGAAAACCCAACTCTCGCTGGGAATCTGCAGCGACGTCGCCTTCTCGACGGTGGTCAGGATCAACACCGCACCCTGGTCGACCATGTTGTTGGAGTTCATCAGCTTGGTGTAGGGCCAGCTGATCATCCGGTTGTCCGGGCCGGGTTGCCAGATCTTCTCGGCAGCCAGTTCGTCGCGGCTCCAGGCGTGCGGGTTGGCCGCGGCCACCGCGCTGAACCGCGACCACAGCTCACCGATCCGGCGACGATGGTCATCGCTGGTCTCCCCGGCCGCGATCCGCAGCGCCTGCTCGAACATCGGATACACATACGCCGGGCGGTCCAGCTCGATGCGCAACTCGGCCTCACCAGCCATCGGCACACCCTCGTGCGCACCCGGCGCCTCGGGCACCGATTCGTCTTGACGGGTCCAGTCCGGTTTGGTCCCGGCCGCACGCAGCCGACTGCGGGTGCGCCAGGTTTCGGCGCCGGCGATCAGCACCACCTCGGCCCGGCCGCCATGCAGGTCCCGGCAGGCCTCGTTCACCAGTGTCTGCGGCACGTTGCCACCGACCCCGGTGTAGCGGGTCACGGCTTTGTCGGCCCGGAGCCGTTGCGCCAGCAGCAAGCCCGGGTCCCGGTAATGCCAGGACAGCAGGTTGACGATCCGCACCGAGTCGACGGCTTCCAGAACCCGCGGGTCGGCGGCGGTCCGGGCGGCCGCCACCATCAGATCGACGGGCTCGACCGCCGGATCATCCTGATGCTGGTTGACCTGGCCGTAGCCGACGAGGACAGGGGTTCGTGGGTCGAGGCTTGTGGGCACGGGCATGCCCACGAACCTAGCCGTTGGTTGACCGGCCCCGATTCGGGTACCCGGCTCGGCAGGCGCCATTCACCGAAAACAACCACCATGGAGACATGAGCGACGCGACCCTTTCCCCGGCCTTGACCGACACGGAACTCGAAAAGCTCGATCAGTACTGGCGGGCAGCGAACTACCTGTCCGTCGGACAGATCTATCTGCTGGACAACCCACTGCTGCAGCAGCCGCTGGAGGCCGAGCACATCAAGCCGCGGCTCTTGGGGCACTGGGGCACCACACCCGGGCTGAACCTGGTCTACGCGCACCTGAACCGGATCATCCGCGAGCGCGACGCCGACGTCATCTACATCACCGGACCCGGCCACGGTGGCCCGGGCCTGGTGGCCAACGCCTACCTGGAGGGCACCTACAGCGAGATCTACACCGGCATCGGGGAGGATACCGACGGACTGCGAAAACTGTTCCGGCAGTTCTCCTTCCCCGGGGGAATCCCGAGCCATGTGGCCGCCGAGACACCCGGATCGATCCACGAGGGCGGCGAGCTCGGCTACGCCCTGGTGCACGCCTACGGCGCGGCGTTCGACAATCCGGACCTGGTGGTGGCGTGTGTGGTCGGTGACGGCGAGGCCGAAACCGGCCCGCTGGCCGCCAGTTGGCATTCCAACAAGTTCCTCAACCCCGTGGTCGACGGCGCGGTGCTGCCGATCCTGCACCTCAACGGCTACAAGATCGCCAATCCGACAGTGCTGTCGCGGATTCCGGCCGAAGAGCTCGAATCGCTGTTTTACGGATACGGATATCGGCCGATCACCGTCGCGAGCGACGAATCAGGCACCGTGGCCGGTGACGATCCGGCGAATGTGCACCAACAACTGGCCGCGGCCATGGACGAGGCGTTCGACCAGATCGGCGCGATCCAGCGTGCGGCTCGCCTCGACGGCGAGCCGGGCCGTCCGCTGTGGCCGATGATCATCCTGCGCACCCCCAAGGGCTGGACCGGCCCGCACGAGGTGGACGGCAAATTGGTGGAAGGCACCTGGCGATCGCATCAGGTACCACTGTCGGAGACCAGGACCAATCCCGCGCACCTGGCCCAACTGGAGACATGGCTGCGCAGCTACCGGCCCGAGGAACTCTTCGACGCCGACGGGGCGCTGCGGGCGGATCTGCGGGCCCAGGCCCCGAGCGGGGCCCGGCGGATGAGCGCCAACCCGCACGCCAACGGCGGGTTACTGCTGCGCGACCTCGACCTGCCGGATTTCACCGACTACGCGGTCACCGTGCAGCGGCCGGCGGCCGAGACCGCCGAGCCGACCAAGGTGCTCGGCACGTTCCTGCGCGATGTCATCGCCGCCAACCCCGACCGCTTCCGGCTGATGGGTCCGGACGAGACCGCGTCGAACCGGCTCTCGGCGGTGTTCGAGAAAACGGACAAGGCCTGGCAGGCCGAGACGCTGCCGGTCGACGAGAACCTCTCCCCGGACGGCCGGGTGATGGAAGTGCTCTCCGAGCACCTCTGCCAAGGCTGGTTGGAGGGCTACCTGCTGACCGGCCGGCACGGGTTGTTCAACTGCTACGAGGCGTTCGTGCACATCGTCGATTCGATGCTCAACCAACACGCCAAATGGTTGTCCAGCAGCGGGCACCTGTCCTGGCGTCGACCGATCGCGTCGCTGAACTACCTGCTGACCTCCCACGTGTGGCGTCAGGACCACAACGGCGCTTCCCACCAGGATCCCGGCTTCATCGACCATGTCGCCAACAAACGACCCGAGGTGGTCCGGGTGTACCTGCCACCGGATGCCAACACCCTTCTCTCGGTTGCCGATCACTGCCTGCGCAGCCGGCAGTACGTCAACGTGATCGTCGCCGGAAAGCAACCCGCGCTGACGTACCTGACCATGGACGAGGCCGTCGCGCACTGCACGCGTGGACTCGGCATCTGGGAATGGGCGAGCAACACCACCGGGGAGCCGGATGTGGTGCTGGCATGCGCCGGTGACATCCCCACACTGGAAACCCTGGCCGCCGCCGACATCCTGCGCCGCGAGCTGCCCGACGTGTTGGTGCGGGTGGTCAACGTGGTCGACATCATGCGCCTGCAACCGGAGTCCGAGCATCCGCACGGGCTGCCCGAGCGCGAATTCGACTCGATCTTCACCACCGACAAGCCGATCATCTTCGCCTATCACGGCTATCCGTGGCTGATCCACCGGCTGACCTACCGGCACACCAACCATGAGCAGCTCCACGTACGCGGCTTCAAGGAGCGCGGCACCACGACAACGCCTTTCGACATGGTGATGCTCAACGACCTGGACCGCTTCCATCTGGTCATGGACGTCATCGACCGAGTCGACGGGCTGGGCGCCCACGCCGCGGGGTTGCGCCAGAAAATGGTCGACGCCCGCCTGGCCGCCCGCAGCTACACCCGTGAACATGGCGAGGATGACCCGGCCATCGCCAATTGGACCTGGACCACGTTGTGACCTGGGTAATTGCGTCGCGCCGGTACGATTAGCGAGTTATGTCTGATTCGAGCGCCTTGGCCGGCGGCCCCCATCCGCTGGTGGCCCAGCTTTCTGCGGTGCATCATTTCCGGATCTACGCCGACATCGGCATCGTCGTCGTCATCCTCACGCTGACCAACTTGATCGCGCACTTCACCACCCCGTGGGCCAGTGTCGCCACCGTCCCGGCCGCCGCGATCGGACTGCTGATCCTGGTTCGGGCCCGCGGTCTGGGCTGGACCGAGTTGGGGCTGGGCCGGGAGCACTGGCGCGCCGGCGTCGGTTACGCGCTGGCCGCGGTGGCGCTCGTGGTCTCGGTGATCGCCATCGGCACGATGTTGCCGTGGACCCGGCCGATGTTCATGAACGACAACTACGCAACCATCTCGGGTGCACTGCTGGCATCGATGGTCATCATCCCGCTGCAGACCGTGATCCCCGAGGAGTTGGCGTTTCGCGGCGTGCTGCACGGCGCGCTCAACCGCGCCTGGGGGTTCCGCGGCGTCGCGGCCGGAGGTTCACTGCTGTTCGGACTGTGGCACATCGCCAGCTCCCTGGGTCTGACGAGCGAGAACGTCGGCTTCACCCGGCTGTTCGGCGGGGGCGTGTTCGGCATGATCGCCGGTGTGGTGTTGGCGGTTGTGGCCACCGGCGCCGCCGGCTTCATTTTCACCTGGCTGCGCCGGCGCAGCGGCAGCCTGATCGCACCGATCGCGCTGCACTGGTCGCTCAACGGGGTCGGCGCGCTGGCTGCCGCCCTGGTCTGGCATCTGTCGAGTTAGTCTCCGGCGCGCGCCCTGTTCCGCGCCCGAAACTGCCGATTCTTCAGCTTGTTGCCGCACTCGGACATCACGCACCAGGTGCCGCCGTGGTTGCGCGAGCGGTCGTAGAACGCCCACGCGCATTCGTCGTTCGCACACGCTTTGAGCCGAGTCCAGGTGCCGTCCCGCTGTGCGTCGCGCATCACCAGCAACAACTCGAGCAGTCGATCCCCGACGCTGTCGCCCGAGGCCGACAACTCGATCTGTCCGTCTGATGCCAGGTCCACCCGCGCGGTGGCCGCGTCGGTCACCGCGCGAAGCTCGGAACGGTGTGTCGGTTGCGGCGGCGGCCCGCCGGTGTTGTGGACCAGCAGCGCACGTAACGCTTCACGGACCCGGCGCACCTGGTCCAGTTGGCTCGGAGTGGGCCGATCACCGTCTGCGAGCAGGCCGTGGGTCCTCAACCACGGCACCGCATCGTCCAGGTCTGCGAGACGATCGGCGCCCGACGGTTCGAGGGTGTTGACCAAGGCTTGGATCCGGGTCAGCGGCTCGGGGGCGGGTTTGGTCTCGGCGTCGCCAAGCCAGGTTCTCGACATACTTCCACCGTACCGCCGTGACCCCCGAAAAGGTTTGACTAGTCATTCATGACCGGCGTACGTTCTTTGATAGTCACGCATTGACGACCCGACAACACGGAAACTACGAGGGATCGCCATGAACGACAATCGAATTTCTGACGCGCCGACCTGCCCCGTCGGTTTTTCACCGTCGCACTGCCGCCCCACCCTGCGGGCTCGCCTGACCGCCCGAGTGCGCGCGCCACGACTCGACGCCCTGCTGGCCGTCGGGGCGCCGACACCACCAGGAAGTGCCATCGCGGTCCGCGCCGCTCGCCTGACGTCGGCCCCGGAACGGGCGGCGATGGCCCGGATACTGCGTCGCTGCGTACGCGAGGCCACCAGTGACGCCATCTTTTTGTCATCGCGAATCCCGGTGCACCGCAAAAATATTGCTGCAGCTGAGCCGGTCATCGACACGATCACCTTGCGCCTGCATTCACCGGTGGCGGTGGACGCGCGCGGGATGGCGCGCCTGTCCCGGCTGATCCATGACGGACTTGGGCCGATGTACGCCTTCGGCCATGGCGATCTGACCGGCAGGTTGGGCGCCGCGCTGGCCGCGCTCTGAGGCACCGTGGCAGGAAGGTGTACTGACCTGATGCGTTAGATCCGCAGCACCGCCGCACCGGCCACGCGACCGGCACTGAGATCGAGCAGCGCCTCGTCGGCACGGTCCAATGGATAGACCGGTGCGCTGACCGCCAACCGGTGTTCCCCCGCGAACGCCAGAAAATCACGGGCATCGGCCCGAGTGTTGGCGGTGACCGAGCGAATCTCACGTTCTTGGAACAGATGTCGTTGGTAGTTCAGGGCCGGGATGTCGCTCAGATGGATACCCGCGATCGCCAGCACACCGCCGCGGTCCAGGGCCGCCAGCGCGGGCAGGACCAGGTCACCGACCGGGGCGAACAGGATTGCCGCATCCAAGGGTTCGGGCGGCAGGTCGGCACTCCCCTGCACCGACGACGCCCCCAACGTCAACGCGAGTTCGCGGGCGCGCTCACCTCGGGTCATCACGTGTACGCGGCCACCGCGGGCCAGCGCCACCTGCGCCGTGAGGTGCGCGCTACCCCCGAAACCGTAGAGACCCAGGCGGCCGCCCGCGGGCAGATCGGTGCGCAACAACGCCCGGTAGCCGATGATCCCGGCGCACAACAACGGCGCGAGCTCGACGTCTGAGTAGCCGACCGGCAGCCGCAGGGCGAACGCCTCAGGCACCGTGGTGAATTCGGCATACCCGCCGTCGGCATCCCACCCGGTGTACCGCGACGACGGGCACAGGTTCTCCCGTCCGCGCAGACAGTACCTGCACTGCCCGCAGGTGTGACGCAGCCAGGCGACGCCGACGCGGTCACCGCAGGAAAAGCCGACGGTATCCGCACCGGCTGCGACCACTTCACCGACGACCTCGTGACCGGGGATGACGTGCGGCCGGTGTACCGGCAGATCTCCTTCGACCACGTGCAGGTCGGTGCGGCACACCCCGCAGGCCCGGACCGCGACGAGCAACTCCCCGGGTCCGGGCTGCGGAACTCCTACGCTGACCCGGTGCAGCGGATGCGACCCCACCGGGCCGGGGTCGACCACCTGCCAGGCAGTCATCGCCCCGGGCATCGGAGTACCGGTCAGGTGTCCCGGCGAACCATTCCGACAATCCACAACAGGATCACCGAGCCGAGGATCGCGGTGAACAGTGTGAACCACCAGCCGCCGCCGGCCGTGTCGAGGAAGAAGCTGAGCAGGAATCCGCCGATCAGCGCGCCGATCACACCGATGACGATGTTCATCAGAATGCCGGCGCCACCACCCTTGACGATCTTGCCCGCGATCCACCCGGCGAGCGCGCCGATGATGATGTAGCCGATCCAGCCGACGCTCGTCAGCGTGGAGGAACGCGCCAGGATTTCGGTAGCCGCCATTACGTCCATTCCAGTCTCCTGCCTGTCACTGGCCATACCCAGCGGACTCGCTGGGTCACCCCAGGTGTACCCGGAGTTGGTCAATTGGGAACTCCCCGCAGTCGACCGCTGCCCGGCACATCCGATCGCTGTTGGCGAACAAGCACCAGGGCAAACCCAAATCACATTGTCGCCGCACCGTTGCCTCGTTAACGTGGGGCTTATCTGGCAACGCGCTGTGAACAGACCAGCCGGCGGCCGGACGAGACTGTCGAGATCGAGGTGGTGGCCATGTTCTGTAGAGATGGCGCCACCCGACGAGCATGTCCGGGACCGTCGTGTCCGGATCCGGGTCGGCGGGACAACCAACCAGCTACCCCATAGCTCGCGCTGACAACTCCAGCCACTCTCGTCACACAACGCGTCCAGCAAATGCTCATCCGGTTGCGAGAACGGAGAAACGATCATGAGGACATTCATCGGCTTGACCGTGGGTGCATTGGCCGCCGGAGGCATCGCACTGGCCGCGGCCGCCCCGGCCGACGCCGGCTGCCAGGGTGGTTGGTCGCCATGGGGCGGCGGGACCACGTGTGACGGCCCGATCGGGCAGGACGGAAGCTTCCAGCGCTGCGTGACCGCCGGGGCCATGGGCTTCGGGGGCACCAACTGCTATCTGATGAACGTCAACAACCTCGAAGGAAATGTGCCGTACGTCGGCCCCTGATCGAGGCGCGACGTACGGTAACCGCCCGTGATCAGGCCGGCGGCATCATCTCCGGCGGAGCGTTCGTGACCGGCACCGGCACCCCGACACCCGGGTGGGCCGGATCAGCCGGTGCCGGCGGCGCGTTGGGGTCGGGCTGAGCGGACGGCGGCGGGGTCCACGGGCGAATCGAGTTGGCCAGCGCCACCGCTGCCGCCTTGTCCACCGGATGGTTGGCCGAACCCAGCCACACCACGAACCAGCGTTCCGGCGCCCGCTGTCCACGCGGGGTCCCCGGAGGCGGCGGCGCACCGACCACACCGGCCCAGATCTGACCGTTGGGCTTGTTGGCGTCGGTGAACTTCACCTCGTAGTAGGAGGCCACGCCCGTGAGACCGTTGGCGTCCAGCGGCACCGTCTCCTGGTTCACCCGGGTTCCGGGGAACGGCATGAAGAACTCGCCCATGTCGGAGGCCAGCCGGACCGCCGCCTTGGCATTGTCGGCCTCGGCACCTGCGAACAGCTTCAGGTCCAGACGGCCGAGCAACACGCTGGTGTCATTCGGCGGCTCGGGGGTGCCCTCCGGCGGAATCTTGGTCAGCAGTGCCTGGCCGTAGGACAGCTGGGTCGCGTCGGACACCTTCCAGCCGCCGGGCACGACGTAGCTGAATCCGCCCGCGGCATTGTCCACTCGGCCGGGCTCGGGTGCCGGAGGCGCCGGAGCGGGCACGGGCGCGTTCGGGTCCGCGGGGGCAGGCGCCGGAGGCGGTACCGGAGCCCCGGGAGCCGGAGCTTCGGCGACCGGAGCCGGAGCCGGAGCGCCCGGCGCGGGCGCCGGAGCGGGTGCAGCCGGGGCGGGCGCAGGCGCGGGTGCGGGTGCAGCCGGGGCGGGCGCAGGAGCCGGGGGCGCCGGCACGGGATCCGCATACGCCACCGCCGGCAGCGCAACCGCCGCCGCCGTCGCGCCGGTCATCGCGGCCAACGCCAGCTTCTTCGACAGACCTCTGCGCCGATGAGACATCGAGTCCGACTCGTCCATGGGGAAGAAACTACCGTGTTACCGCCGTGACGCAAGTGTGAGTTGCTCTTAGAGTGTCCAAACGGAAATTTGCCTCATATAAAAACTGTGCACGTGGATACACATATATCGAATTGCTGGGACGCGCGGGCTCCAGGCGCCACGCCGAGCCTGGCAACCCACCCCTGCGCCCCGCCTCGAACAGGGCTTCAACAGATGGTTCGGACCCGCCTCCGACGGCGTTACGCGGGACGCCCCGCGGGGTGAACGGCCACCTCTTGTGCCTTGACTGCGAAATAGACCGTGTCCCCCGGCGTCAAGCGCAGCGCCGCCACCGACTCCGCAGTGACGTCGGCGGCCAGGCCGGGCGCCCCGTCCGGCTGCTCCTCGGCACGCACCCGAATGCCCGGGCCCCTGCTGTCGAGCTCGGCGACCGTCACCGCCACGGTGTTACGCGGACTGCCATGAGGCTCCTCGCGGTAGACCGCCACCGACGACGGCGAAAAGACCGCCACCGCGGGCGTGCCCGGCGTCATCTCGACCGCCGACGTGCCGTGCCAGTCCGAGGGCCAGGCGGTGGCCAGCGCACCGTCGGCAGCAACCGTCCCGCTGACCAGGTTCACCCCGGCGAACCGGGCCGCGAAGTGACTTCGAGGTCTGGCCAGTACCTCTGCGGCTGAACCACTTTCGATGATGCGACCACCGTCGATGACCACCACCCGGTCCGCCAAGGTCAGCACATCGAGCAGGTCATGGGTGATCAGCAGCGCGCATCTGCCGCCGGCGACCAGCACGCGCCGCAACACCCTGCGCATCGACGCCGCCACCGCCACGTCCAGACCGGACATCGGTTCGTCCAGCAACAGCACCTCGGGATCTGCGGCCAATGCCCGGGCCAGCGCCACTCGTTGAGCCTGACCGCCGGAGAGCTCGCGCGGGCGGCGGCCGGCCAGCTCTGTCGCATCCACCTCGGCCAACCAGCGCTGGGCCCGCTCGTGCGCGGCACGCCGACCGAGCCCGCCGGCGCGGGCGCCGAATGCCACGTTGGCCAACACGCTCAGGTGCGGGAACAGCAACGAATCCTGCAACAGCAGACCCACGCGGCGGGCGTGCGTCGGCATGTGCACATCCGTTGCGGTGTCGGCCAGAACCCGGCCGCCCACCGAGACGCGTCCCGCGTCGAGTGCGACCAGCCCCGCAATCGAGTGCAGCGTGGTCGACTTTCCCGCTCCGTTGGGACCCAGCACCGCCAGCACCTCACCGGCGGCCACACTGAATTCGACGTCCAGGCATCGGCTTTCGACGACGGCACGCACCTGCAGCGTCACCCCCAGCCTCCCGCCCGCAACCGGCGGCTGCCCAGGCCGACGACCACCACCGCCGCCACGGCGACCAGGAGCACCGACAACGCCACGGCGGCGTCGGCGTCGGTCTCCCGCTGCAGATAGATCTCCAAAGGCAGCGTGCGGGTGACGCCCTGCCGTGAGCCCGCGAACGTCAGCGTCGCACCGAACTCACCCAGCGCACGCGCAAAGGCCAGCACCGCGCCGGAAATCAGACCCGGCCCCAACAGCGGCAGCGTCACCCGCCACCACACCGTCGCCGGCGAGGCACCCAGCGTCGCCGCGACGACCTCGTAATCGGCTCCCGCAGTGCGCGCCGCCCCCTCCAGAGAGATCACCAGGAACGGCAACGAGACAAAGGTCTGCGCCAGCACCACCGCAACGGTCGTGAAAGCGATCTGCACGCCGGCGGCCTCCAGATACCTGCCCACCAACCCCAGCCGGCCAAAGGCGTACAGCAGCGCGATGCCGCCCACCACCGGGGGCAACACCAGCGGCAGCAGGATCAGGGGCCGCGCCACGCGGGTCACGGGTCGCTCGGTACGGGCCAGCACCAACGCCAGCGGAACCCCGAACAGCACGCACAACACCGTGCTGGCCAACGAGGTCTGCAGACTCAGCCGCAGCGCCGCGGTCGACGACGGACTGGAGATCAACGACCCGAACTGCGGCCAGTCCACCTTGACCACCATCGCCACGAGCGGCAACACCACGAATATTGCGCCGAGCGCGGCCGGCAGATAGATCCAGCGCGGCAGCGGTGGCGGATTCGTCACGATGACGCCACGCCGACCACGTCGACGCAGGTCGCAGCCTTCGGTCGGATCATCGCAGTCACCTTATTCGAGGCCACGCCGGGCGCGCCGGTTTCACCAGCTAGCTACTGTCCAGTAACATCGACGGGGATCGCCCCCATCCGGCGCGGCGATCCCCGGGTACATGGAGGTACATCATGGCGGAGGTGCTGGTCACCGGCGGCGACACCGAACTCGGCCGCGTCATCGCGGCAGGCTTCCTGGATGCCGGCCACAACGTGATCATCGCCGGCGCGCGGCGCGAAGACCTCGAGCTGACGGCCAAACAACTCGACGTCTCCTCGATCGTGTTCGACAACACAGACGCCGCCAGCGTCGAGAACGCCCGCGCCCTGTTCCCCCATCACCTCGACACCCTGGTCAATGTTCCGGCCCCGCTGTTCGAGGCCAAGGACCCGCGCACCTTCACCCTGGCCGATCTGGCCACCGCCTGGCACAACGCACTCGATGCCACCGCGGTCTCGGCGGCGTTGACCGTGCAGATCGTCGGCGATCATCTGCGGTCCGGCGGTTCGATCGTCAACGTGGTGCCCGCCAGCCCACGCGAAGGCAGCGCCGAAGCTGCTGTCAAAGCCGCCCTCAGCGAGTGGACGGCCGGTCAGGCCGCGTACTTCGGCACCCGCGGAATCACGGTCAACGCCGTGGCTCCGGGGCTGTCGGCGGAGCCGAGCTACGACGGACTGAGCACCAGCGGGCTCTCGATGGCCGACGAATTCGCCCGGCTTGCAGTGTTTTTGAGCACCCCCGCGGCGCGCCACATCACCGGACAGACGATGCACGTCAGTCGCGGTGCAATGGCAACACTGGGCTGACGCGCTAGGGTCGGAGAAGTGACAATCCGACTCGGACTCCAGATCCCCAACTTCTCCTACGGCACCGGCGTTTCCGAACTCTTCCCCACCGTCATCGCACAGGCCCAGGAAGCCGAGGCCGCCGGCTTCGACTCCGTCTTCGTGATGGACCACTTCTACCAACTGCCCGGGCTCGGCGCCCCGGACGAGCCCATGCTCGAGGCGTACACCGCGCTCGGCGCGCTGGCCACCGCGACACAGAAGGTACAACTGGGCACCCTCGTCACCGGAAACACCTACCGCAACCCGACGCTGCTGGCCAAGGCCATCACCACGCTCGACGTGATCAGCGCCGGCCGCGCCATCCTCGGCATCGGCACCGGCTGGTTCGAGCTCGAGCACGACAGCCTCGGCTTTGAATTCGGCACCTTCACCGAACGTTTCAAGAAGCTCGACGAGGCCCTGCAGATCATCCTGCCGATGCTCGAAGGTAACCGCGCGACCTTCAGCGGCACGTACTACCGGACCGAGGAAGCGTTCGCCAATCCGCGTTTCCGCGACCACATTCCGCTGATGATCGGCGGGAGCGGCGAGAAGAAGACCATCCCGCTGGCCGCACGCCACTTCGACCACCTCAACATCATCGCCAATTTCGACGAACTGCCCCGCAAACTCGACGTGATCCGGCAGCAGTGTGAGCAGATCGACCGGGATCCGGCCACGCTGGAGACCAGCATGCTGGTGATCGCTCTGATCGGCGAGCAATACACCGCCGACGCCATCCCGCCCGACTTCCAGCAGCGCGCCGTGTTCGGCAGTGCCGAGCAGATCGCCGAGCAACTTAAGACCAAGCTCTTCGACACCGGCGTCGACGGCGTCATCCTCAGCCCGGTCACCATGGGCGGATATGTACCCGGCGGTATCACCGCTGTCGCCGAGGTGTTGAAGCCCCTGGTATCCGGGTAGACATTCGGTTCGGTGGGCATCTCGCCGCACCTGAGGGAATGATGCCGACTAACCTGTCGGTTGTATTGAGTGGCAAACACGTCCGCGAGGAGCAGCAATGAGCCATCCCGGAGCTACGGCATCGGATCGGCATAAAGTAGTCATCATCGGATCGGGTTTCGGTGGTCTGACCGCCGCCAAGACCCTCAAACGTGCCGACGTCGACGTAAAGCTGATCGCCCGCACCACCCACCACCTGTTCCAGCCTCTGCTGTACCAGGTGGCGACCGGCATCATCTCCGAAGGCGAGATCGCCCCGGCCACCCGGGTGATCCTGCGCAAGCAGAAGAACGCCCAGGTGTTGCTGGGTGACGTCACCCATATCGACCTGGAGAAGCGGACGGTCGACTCCGTCCTGCTGGGGCACACCTACTCCACTCCCTACGACAGTCTCATCATCGCCGCCGGCGCCGGGCAGTCGTACTTCGGTAACGACCATTTCGCCGAGTTCGCCCCCGGCATGAAGTCGATCGACGACGCGCTGGAGTTGCGCGGACGCATCCTGGGCGCGTTCGAGCAGGCCGAACGCTCCAGCGATCCGGTACGCCGGGCCAAGCTTTTGACGTTCACCGTGGTGGGCGCCGGTCCGACCGGCGTCGAAATGGCCGGACAGATCGCCGAGTTGTCGGATCAGACCCTGCACGGCAGCTTCCGCCACATCGACCCCACCGAGGCCAGGGTGATCCTGCTCGACGCCGCACCTGCCGTACTGCCGCCCATGGGCGAGAAGCTCGGCCGCAAGGCGCGCGAACGGCTGGAGAAGATGGGCGTCGAGGTCCAGCTCGGCGCCATGGTGACCGATGTCGACCGTAATGGGTTGACTGTCAAGGATTCCGACGGCACCATCCGGCGCATCGAGTCGGCCTGCAAGGTGTGGTCGGCAGGTGTCTCGGCCAGCCCACTGGGCAAGGATCTCGCCGAGCAGTCCGGGGTGGAGCTCGACCGGGCCGGCCGGGTGAAGGTCCAGCCGGACCTGACGCTGCCCGGCCATCCCAACGTTTTCGTGGTCGGCGACATGGCTGCGGTGGACGGGGTTCCCGGTGTGGCACAGGGTGCGATCCAGGGCGGTCGGTACGCCGCCAAGCTGATCAAGCGCGAGGTCAGCGGCACCAGCCCGAAGATCCGGGCTCCGTTCGAGTACTTCGACAAGGGCTCGATGGCCACGGTGTCGCGGTTCTCGGCGGTGGCCAAGGTGGGCAAGCTGGAGTTCGCCGGGTTCTTCGCCTGGTTGTGCTGGCTGGTCCTGCACCTCGTGTATCTGGTGGGCTTCAAGACGAAGATCGTCACGCTGCTGTCGTGGACGGTGACGTTCCTGAGCACCAAGCGTGGTCAGCTCACCATCACCGAGCAACAGGCCTACGCGCGCACCAGGATTGAGGAGCTCGAAGAGATCGCGGCGTCCGTACAGGAAACCGAGCGAGCAGCGTCCTAGCCGGCTGCGGACGAAGGCGGCAGCCGGTCACCCTGCCAGGTGGCCAGGCTGCCACCGTGAGCCAATCCCAGTACCGTCCCGGGTGTGTCGAATGACGCTTCGGGGTAACGCAATTCGCTGATGCAGGCGCGCGGTGCGGACAGTACGTCGTCACCCACCGCGCCGCCGCCGAGCTCGATGCGGTGCCGCAACAGCGGCACCGAGTCCACGTCGGCGTGCACCGCGCCCGACCAGAAGCCGTCGCGCTCACCAGTTCTGCCGATCTGGATGCGCTCACGGATGCGCACCCGCGCGGATTCGGTGAGGTGCAGCCAGGTCGCACTGCGATGCAGCGAGCCGCCGGCCACCACCGTCGGCTCCGGATCGAGATCCAACTGACCGGCCACCTCAAGCTCCCAACGCGCTGTCGATTCAGGCGTGTGGGCCCCGGGCAGTGCCATCGTTGCCGCGACCGTGCGAATCCGCAGGCGGGCACCGGCTTCCACCACCAGACGCACCGTGACGGTGTCACCACCCAGCGGCGTGGCGGCGGTGGACACCAGGTGGACGGTGTCGGGCCCAGTGCAACGGCCGGCCAGGCCGCCGGAGGCCTCGACCCGCGGTATCCGACCGGGCGTTGCCACGATGACGACTGCGGAGTGCATCACGCCGACGAGGCCTGGGCGACCTTCAACTGTTCGCGCACCCAGGCCAGCACGGGCCCCGACGACGGATCCTCGGTGAGCGAGATGAGCGCCGTCGGCCGGTGTGCGCGTACCTTGGCCGCATCGCGACGCATGACGTCCAGATCCGCGCCGACCAACGGAGCCAGATCGGTCTTGTTGACCACCAACAAGTCCGAGAACGTCACGCCGGGACCGCCCTTGCGCGGCACCTTGTCCCCGCCGGCCACGTCGATGACGAAGATCTGCACGTCCACGAGACCCGACGAGAATGTCGCGGTGAGGTTGTCGCCGCCGGATTCGACGAGGATCAGGTCGAGTCCAGGGTTCGCCTCGATCAGGTCTTCGATCGCGTCGAGGTTGGCGGTGATGTCGTCCCGGATCGCGGTGTGCGGGCAGCCGCCGGTCTGCACGGCGGCGATCCGCGCATCGGGAAGCACCGCGTGCCTGCGCAGGAAATCGGCGTCCTCGGTGGTGTAGATGTCGTTGGTCAACACCGCCAGCGACAGCTCGTCGCGCAACTGCCGGCACAACGCCGCCACCAACGCCGTCTTACCCGAGCCGACCGGGCCGCCGACACCGATCCGCAGCGGTTCATCGGGCCGCCGCACCCGCTTGGGCCGGTCGGCGTGGACGTGGGGTTCACCGTCGAGGAGATGTGGTGGCATGGCGGTCCTTTCAGCTCGTCAACTCAGGAAAAGAAGAGTGGTCGCTCGCGGAGCGCGTGCTGCTGGGCCAGCACGTCGAGCAGGGGGTCGGACAGATCGGCCAACCCGGTCACGGCCTCGGCGGCCACCGCATCACACCAGTCCGACAGCTCGAAGGTGAGTGTCGCGACATCGGCCGGGTCCAGCGCGAGCAGCCGCTGCGCGGCCGTGGCCGACCCCGTCATCGTGGTGTACACGACCGACAGCGCGGTCTGCTCGGGATCCAGTTGCGCCGCCGCCCCGACCGCCCCGGTCGCGACCGCCAGATGGGGCCGCGGACCGAGCGTGTCCCACCGCGGTCCCGGCCACACCCGGCGCGCCAGCCGGACCAACCCTCGGCCCTGTGCCCGGGAGGCGTCGCGAGCGGCCGGAGCCGGAGTGCGGGCGTCGGTTTCGGCATTCGCGGTGACCGCGTCCAGTGCACCGGTGTGGACAGCCACGGCCACCGAGGCGGTCACCAAGCCGCTGGTGCGGATGCGTCGGGTCAGATACGCGCGCAACGTGGCGAGGTCGGTGAGTAGACCGCTGGTCACCGCCTCCTCCACGCCACCCGAATGGACGTGGCCACCGGTGGGCAGCCGCGAGTCGGCAAGGGTCAGCAGGGTTGTCAGGCTGCTCATCTAGAACAGGAAGTATCGCTGGGCCATGGGCAGTTCGGTGGCCGGCTGCTCGGGCCACACCTGACCGTCGATGCGCACCGTGAAGGTGTCCGGCTCGACCTGGATGTCCGGCAGCGCATCGTTGAGCGGCATCTGCGCCTTACCGATGCGCCGAACGTTCTTGACCCCGACGAACTTTCGGCGGACGTCGAGCCGATCAGGCAAGCCGTCCTCCAGCGCCTGCGGTGCGACGAAGTGCACCGACGTGGCCGCGGCCGCGGCCGGGGTCGCGCCGAACATGGGCCGCGGCAGCACCGGCTGCGGGGTGGGGATCGATGCATTGGCGTCCCCCATAGCGGCCCAGGCGATCATTCCGCCTTTGAGTACCGCATGGGGTCGGACCCCGAAAAACGCCGGTTCCCAGAGCACCAGGTCGGCGAGCTTACCCACCTCGACCGAGCCGATCTCGCCGTCGAGGCCGTGTGCCACCGCCGGGCAGATGGTGTATTTCGCGATGTAGCGGCGGACGCGGTTGTTGTCGGCTCCGCCGTCACCGGGCAACGCACCACGCCTGCGCTTCATCACATGTGCGGTCTGCCAGGTTCGCAGCACCACCTCGCCGATCCGTCCCATGGCCTGGGCATCACTGCCGATCATCGAGATGGCCCCGATGTCGTGCAGCAGATCCTCGGCGGCGATCGTCGACGGCCGGATCCGGCTCTCGGCGAAGGCGAGGTCCTCGGGCACACTCGGGTTGAGGTGATGACACACCATGAGCATGTCGAGATGCTCGTCGAGGGTGTTGACCGTATGGGGGCGGGTCGGATTGGTCGAGCTCGGCAACACGTTCGGATGTGAGGCGACGGTGATGATGTCGGGCGCGTGCCCGCCACCGGCACCCTCGGTGTGATACGCGTGGATACCGCGACCCTTGATTGCGGCCAAGGTGTTCTCGACGAAGCCGGCCTCATTGAGTGTGTCGGTGTGGACGTTGACCTGCACCCCGGCGGCTTCGGCCACCGTGAGGCAGGCGTCGATCGCCGCCGGCGTGGTGCCCCAGTCCTCGTGCAGCTTGAATCCCACTGCGCCACCACGTAACTGCTCCCACAAGGCGTCGGAGCTGACGGTGTTTCCCTTGCCCAGCAGCGCGATGTTGAGTGGCCAGGAATCCAGCGCTTCCAGCATTCGGGCCAGGTGCCAGGCGCCCGGGGTGACCGTGGTGGCCTTACTCCCCTCCGCCGGCCCGGTGCCCCCGGCCACGATCGTGGTGATGCCGCCGCCGAGTGCCTCTTCCATGACCTGCGGACAGATCAGGTGCACGTGGCAGTCGATGGCGCCCGCGGTCAGGATGCGACCGTTGCCGCCGATGATCTCGGTCGACGGCCCGACGACCAGAGCCGGGTGCACGCCGGTCATGATGTCGGGATTGCCGGCCTTTCCGATCCCCACGATGCGGCCATCACGGATCCCGATGTCGGCCTTGATGATTCCCCAGTGGTCGATGATGACGGCACCGGTGATGACGGTGTCCGGTGCGCCGTCGGCCCGGGTGGCGCGGGACTGGCCCATCGACTCGCGCAGCACCTTGCCGCCGCCGAACACGGCCTCGTTGCCGGCCAGATCCGGCCCGCCGCTGCGGTCCTCGGTGATCTCGACGAACAGGTCGGTGTCGGCCAGCCGGATCCGGTCGCCGGCGGTCGGTCCGAACAGCGCCGCGTAGCGGGCTCGGGACAGCTCGGTCACGAGTTCTCCAATCGGCCAGGCGGATCCAGACTGATGCCGTGCACCTCGCGGGTCCCGCCGAGTGGAACCAGGGAAACCCGCTGGGCCACACCGGGTTCGAAGCGGACGGCGGTGCCGGCCGGGATGTCGAGGCGGTGTCCGCGGGCGGCGGTCCGGTCGAAATCCAGCGCGGCATTCGCCTGCGGCAGATGCACGTGGCTGCCGACCTGCACCGGCCGGTCACCGGTGTTGACGATGTCCAAGATCAGCCGGCACGCACCGGCATTGAGCGTGATGGCGCCTTCCCCGAACACGATCTCCCCGGGGATCATGCGATCGGGTGGTGGACGGTGACCAGTTTGGTGCCGTCGGGAAAGGTGGCCTCGACCTGCACGTCGTCGAGCATCTCCGGGACCCCCTCCATCACCTGCTCGCGGGTCAGCACGTCACGTCCACTCACCATGAGCTCGGACACGGTGCGTCCGTCACGAGCGCCCTCCAGCAGATGATCGGTGATCACCGCGACGGCCTCGGGATGGTTGAGCCGCAGACCGCGAGCCTGCCGGCGCCGCGCCAGGTCGGCGGCATACGAGATGAGTAGGCGCTCCTGCTCATGCGGGGTCAAACGCATAGTGGGCGATACTGCCATGGCAAGCGCCGTCCGGCAGCGCTCGACTATTGCGCGACGTTCTGCAGACGCACCTGGCCGCGGGCCACCGTCTTCCCGTTCTCGTCGGTGATCGTGATGAGCCACAACTGCTGACGCCGCCCGCGGTGGATGGGTTCTGAAACCGCCGTCACCGTGCCCGTCCCGATGGCGCGGAGGAAGTCGGTGTTGTTGTTGACGCCGACCACGGTGCCGCCGCCGTTCTGCGACAACCAGATGTGACCGGACACGCTCGCCAGGCTCTCGATGATCGAGCAGTAGACCCCGCCGTGCACGATGCCCCAGGGCTGCAGCAGCTTCTCGGTGATGGTCAGCTGCGCGCGACCGCCGTCCGGGGTGAGTTCCAGATACGTCAGGCCCAGTTCGGTGTCGAATCCCTTTTCCAGCCCTTCGGGCGAATCAGTGGTCACAGCCTTCGTGTCTACACGGCGGGCCGGCGAAAAGATGCGGGCGGGGGGGCCCGGGGGGCCGAACGGGGGCCCCCGCCCTCGAGCGGACCGGGGGGGGGGGGGGGCTTTAGGCGGCCCCCCCCCGG
>NZ_MBEQ01000046.1 GCF_001954135.1 Mycobacterium sp. GA-1841
GCGGCGACTGCGGCCGCGACTGCGGGGCCGACGCGGGGGTCCAGGGCGCTGGGCACGATGTGGTCGACGGCCAGGTCCTCACCGACGACCGAGAAGATCGCCTCGGCCGCGGCCACCTTCATCTTCTCGGTGATCCGGCGGGCCCCGGCATCCAGCGCCCCGCGGAACACCCCGGGGAAGGCCAGCACATTGTTGATCTGGTTGGGGAAATCACTGCGCCCGGTGGCCACCACCGCCGCGTACTTACGCGCGGCATCGGGGTGGATCTCCGGATCGGGATTCGACAGCGCGAACACGATGCACTCCGGCGCCATCGTGGCGATCAGCTCCTCGGGCACGATGCCCGCCGACACCCCGAGGAACACATCGGCACCCTGCAGGGCCTCGGCCAGCCCGCCGGTCAGCGCGCGCGGATTGGTCCGCCCGGCCAACTCGGCCTTGAAACTGTTGAGATTCTCCCGCCCGGAATGCACGATCCCTTGAGAATCGAGCACCACGATGTCGTTGATGCCCTTGTTCAGCAGGATGTTGGCACACGCCACCCCCGCGGCACCGGCACCCGAGATCACCACCCGCAGGGTGTGGATGTCACGCTCGAGGACCTTGGTCGCCCCCAGCAACGCCGCGAGCACCACGATCGCCGTGCCGTGCTGATCGTCATGCATCACCGGGCAGTCCAGTGCCTCGATCACCCGACGCTCGATCTCAAAACAGCGCGGCGCCGAGATGTCCTCCAAGTTCACCGCCCCGAACGTCGGACGCAACCGGACCAGGGTTTCGACGATCTCGTCAGGATCCTTGGTGTCGAGCACGATCGGAATCGAGTTCAACCCACCGAAGGTCTTGAACAGGGCGCTTTTGCCCTCCATCACCGGCAGCGAGGCCGCCGGCCCGATATCACCCAGCCCCAGCACCGCGCTACCGTCACTGACCACCGCCACCAGCCGGTTGGCCCAGGTGTACTTGGCAGCCAGGGTGTGATCAGTGGCGATCGCCCGACTCACCTGAGCCACCCCCGGGGTATAGGCGATCGACAACGCCCGCTGGGTGTCCAGCGGCGACTTCAACTCCACCGAGAGTTTTCCGCCCTCATGAGCATCGAAGATCTCGGCATCATCGATGACAACCTGCGGGGTGCGCCCGGCTTGCGAACGCTCAGACGAGGACGCGACTGTACTTTCCGACACGGCGCAAGGGTACTTCAACGC
>NZ_MBEQ01000047.1 GCF_001954135.1 Mycobacterium sp. GA-1841
AGTTCTTGACGAGCTTGTTCTGCCCCCCGTGCCGACACCCGGTCATACATTCGCCGCACTCCAGGCACCCGGTGCGGTACGGCAAGGGGTCCAATGCCATGGGTCTGCTGCAGACCCTGATGACCGACGGCGCCGGACCGCAGGGCACCGACGTCCCGCGGTGGCGGCAGTTCTTCGATCAGGCCGGCGAAAATCCCCGCGAACTCGTGCGTCTGCTCAATCCCAAGCAGTGGAGCGAGCGGACCGTGATCGCGCTGGTGATGCAGCACCTCGACAACTCGATCACCACGTTCACCAAGCGTGGCCCGTTGGGCGCCCGCATCATGTCCTCCAAACAGGGCCACGGTGAACCGAACCCGACGTGGATCCCCGTCGGCAACGAGGTGACGCGGCGAATCGCCAAGAAGATCGACGGTGTGGCCGGCGGCACCTGGGGCGAGCTGTTCAACATTCCGCTGACCGCGCACTTCCTCGGCGGGGCGGCGATCGGCGAGGATGCCGAACACGGCGTCATCGATCCCTATCAGCGCGTGTACAACTACCCGACGCTGTACGTGATGGACGGTGCCGCGATCTCGGCGAACCTCGGGGTGAACCCGTCGCTGTCGATCACCGCTCAAGCCGAACGGGCGGCCTCGCTGTGGCCGAACAAGGGTCAAAATGACCAGCGACCGGGGCAGAATGAGCCATACCGCAAACTGGCGCCGATCGCGCCCGAGCATCCCGTGGTGCCGGCCGAAGCGCCCGCCGGGTTGCGGCGGCTGCCCATCGAGCCGGTCAACTCCGGCGGTTAGCGCTCGGCCGATTCCGGGTATCTAACCCGCGTCCCAGGGCGGCCCGGGATCGAAGGAGTGGGCGATGCGCGAGGCGTTCCGTGACGAGCTGGCGACACTGTGCAATCAACTGGCCGAGATGTGCGGACTTGCCGTCGATGCGATGCAACGTGCGAATCAGGCGCTGCTCGAGGCCGATCTCACGCTGGCCGAACAGGTGATCGCCGACCACGAACACATCGCCGACTACAACCGCCGCATCGAAGAATCGGCGTTTCGGCTGCTGGTGCTGCAGCAGCCGGTGGCCAGCGAGTTGCGTACCGTCGTCGGCTCGATGCACATCGCCGCCGATCTCGATCGGATGGGCGCACTCGCGGTGCATGTCGCCGACATCTCCCGGTTGCGTCATCCCGGCTGCGCGCTACCGAACGAGGTGCGTTCCAGCTTCGCCGACATGGGGGCACAGGCTGTGCGGTTGGCGCGCACTGCCCAAGAGGTGCTGATCTCCCGCGATACCGACGCCGCCGCACGCTTGCGCGATGAGGACGACGCCGTGGACGCCGAGCATCGGCATCTGTTCACCCTGCTGCTCGACCGGCATTGGGACGACGGGGTGTGCTCGGCGGTCGACGTGGCACTGCTGGGTCGTTACTACGAACGATTCGCCGATCACGCCGTCGAGATCGGCAAGCGCGTCATCTTCGAGGCGACGGGCGGGCGCCCGCTGCACAAGAAGCTGGCCTGATTGCGTTATCTGTCGCTGGCCGGGCTGGAGTCCAGGAGCGCGCTGAACAGCCGGGTGAGGGTGTCGACGTCGATCGTGCCTGGTTGCAGTACTTCCTCTGTGGCGATGCCGGCGATGATGGTCACCACCAACTGCGCCAGCGCCGACAGCTGCGTGCCGGGCAATGCGGTGCCGGCCTGCTCGACGATGCCCAGCGCCTGATCGGCGGCCGCTCGACGGCGGGCCACGAGGCGTTCGCGCAGCTGGGGATCACGAATGGCGCGTAGCCAGTACTCCATGAGCACGATCTGGTACTCGGTCTGATCGTGCACCGAATCCAGTGTGGAGCGGCTGAGAGCGGCGGCGATGGCGGCGGTATCGCCGTGCCCGCTGTCGAGCGCGGTCGCGATGAGCGCGCCGCGGCTCTCGAACTGCCGGTCCAGCAGGGCCAGGAACAACTCATCCTTGGACTCGAAGTTCGAGTAGACCGCGCCCTTGGTGAAACCTGCGGCGTGACCGATCGCGTCGATCGTGGCGCCGGCGAATCCCTCGGCCGCGAACACCTTCAGTGCGGCATCCAGGATCCGGTCGCGGACCTCATCGCGGGTGGGGCGGGTGCGTGCGGGTTTGACAGCCGGCATGACCAACACAATACTCGCTAGTATCGTATGGATACCAGTGAGTATCGAAAGGTTTCCGATGGACGACAAGGACAACGAGCAGGCTGCGCCGCAGATCATTGCGGCCGGGCTGGGTGTCGACGGTGAGCACGGACCGTTGTTCTCCGACGTCGACCTCGAGCTGACGCCGGGGTTCCACGCCATCCAGATGCCCGGCGGGTGGGGCCAGACTGCCCTGTTGCTCACGCTCTCCGGCCGGCTCAAACCCACCCGCGGCACCGTGACCGTCTGCGGGGAGACGCAACCTGGTGCGATCCGGCGACACTGCGCGATCGCCGCCTTCGCCGACATCGACGACCTCGAAGACTCGGTCACCGTGCAGACGGTGCTCGCCGAGCAGCGCCGCTGGCTCTCTCCGTGGTATCGGCGCGTGCCGCGCGATGCCGGCGAATCCGAGCTGCGCGAGGTGTTCGGAGAACTGCCGACGCCGGCGGCCGACACCTACATCAGTGAACTGTCCGACCTCGACCTGTTTCTGTTGAAGGTCACCCTGGCCCTGTTCTCGAACCGCCCGATCCTGGTGGTCGGTGATCTCGAACAGGTCCGGGACGACGCCCGTCGGGCCACTGCGGTCGAGCGCCTCGGCGCCATCGCCACCCAACGCAGTGTCGTTGTGGGCGTGACCAATCCGCTCGGCAACGACGCGCCTGACCATGATCTGCACGATCACCGCATCCTGACCGGGAAGGAATCATGATGTCGGGAGGACTCGCCGGCCTTTCGTGGGGCTCGGAGATCAAGCGGTTCAAACGCAGCCGCATGACCCGCGCCGCCATCGTGGTGCTGATGCTGCTGCCACTGGTGTACGGGGCGCTGTACCTGTGGGCGTACTGGGATCCCTTCGGCCAGGTCGACAAGATGCCCGTGGCTCTGGTCAATTCCGATCGGGGAGCGGAGGTTTCGGGCCAACACCTCAACGCCGGCGCCGAGATCGCCAAGAGCCTGACCGACGATGCGAGCTTGGACTGGCACGTCGTGGATGCCGATGAGGCACGCACCGGGGTCGAGCACGGCAAGTACTACTTCATGCTCGAACTGCCGCCGGACTTCAGCGAGGCGATCGCCTCACCGCTGACCGGGAAACCCAAGCAAGCCAATCTGATCGCGGTCTACAACGACGCCAACAACTACATCTCCTCGAACATCGGTCGCACTGCGGTCGACCAGGTGCTCAACGCAGTCTCGACTCGGATCTCCGGGCAGGCGGTCAACCAGGTGCTCTCCGTGGTGGTCAGCTCCGGAGCCGGGATCAAGCAGGCTGCCGACGGTGCGGCCCAATTGGCCGACGGTGCAGTGAAAGTCGACGACGGCGCCGGCCGGTTGGCGGCCGGCCTGCACGATGCGCGGTCCGGCTCGGCGCAGCTGGCCACCGGTGCCAAGCAGCTCTCCGACGGGATCGACAAGGCCACCGATCCATTGGTGGCGGTGACCTCCGCGCTGTCGAAGATCGGCGGCGACACCCAACAGCTGCAAGACGGCACCGCGGCGTTACGGCAGGCCAATGACCAGATCGGGGCTATCGCCGCGGCGCAGGACGGTGCCGCGTCAGCACTGTCCTCGGTGATCGACCAGCTGTCGGCCAGCCCCGATCCGATCGCCAACAACGCCGCCGGGACACTGCGCGGCGTCGCCGACGACCTTCGGGCCCATCAGTTCACGCCGCAGATCCGTCAGCAGTTGACCGACGCCGAGAACGCGGCGATCTCGATGACGTCGTCGCTACGCAGCCCGGGCAGTCCGTTGAACTCCGCACTCGATCAGGTGGGCAGCAAGAACGCCGATCTCAGTGCGAAGCTGAACCAACTGCGCAGCGGAGCGCGGCAACTGGCCACCGGCAACGCCGAATTGGCCGCGGGCATCGCCAAGCTCGACACCGGCGCCGGAGATCTGAAAAACGGTACCGGGCAACTGCGTACCGGTTCGGCGGAGTTGGCCAAAAAGCTCGCCGACGGTGCCGGTCAGGTACCGGACTGGACCCCCGAGCAGAAGGCAGCGATCGCCGATACGATCGGCGGCCCGGTGCATCTGCAGAACTCCGACGAGAACGCCGCGCCCAACTTCGGCACCGGGATGGCGCCGTTCTTCATCACGCTCGCGCTGTTCTTCGGCGCCCTGGTGCTGTGGATGGTGTTGCGACCTTTGCAGACCCGGCCGATCGCCGCGGAGGTCCTGGCGATCCGGGTGGTGCTGGCCAGCTACCTGCCCGCCGCGGTGATCGGGATCTTCCAGGCGATCATCCTGTACTGCGTGGTGCGGTTCGCGCTCGGCATGCAGGTGGTTCATCCGGTGGCCATGCTCGGTTTCATGATGTTGGTGTCGTGCGCGTTCGTCGCTGCGACGCAGGCGATCAACGCGTTCGTCGGCCCCGCGGTGGGCCGGGTGCTGGTGATGGCGCTGCTCATGTTGCAGTTGGTGAGCGCCGGCGGCATGTACCCGGTGGAGACTACCTCACGACCGTTCCAGGTGTTCCACAATTACGACCCGATGACGTTCGGTGTCAACGGTTTGCGCCAACTCATCCTGGGCGGTATCGACCATCGGCTCTGGCAGGCGATCCTCACGCTGTTGGTCATCTGGGCGGGTGCGTTGACCGTCTCGGCACTCTCGGCCAGACGCAACCGACTGTGGAACATGACCCGGCTGATCCCGGCCATCAAGATGTGAGAGGCGGGGGTCACCCTGCGCTGATCACCCGGCTCGGCCGGCCATGGATGTCGACCGGCACGTCGCCGGCCAGGGTCACCCGGTGCATCACCCGGCGCTGGTCGTCGTAGTCGTCGACCGCGCGGTGCTGAGTGGCCCGGTTGTCCCACATCGCGACATCGCCGGGGGCCCAGGTCCAGCGGACCGTGTTCTCCGGCATCGTGATTCGGCGCTGCAACAACTCCAGCAGGGTCGCCGATTCATGGCTGTCCAATCCGACGAAGCCCCGGGCGAAGTCACCGGCCACCAGCGTGCGTTCACCGGTCTCGGGATGCACTCGCACCACCGGATGCTCGGTGCGGAAATCGGGCTTCTCGAATACGGCCCGCATCTGCTGCTGCTCATCCGAAAGCGTCGGCGCGGCGGCGTAGTCGAACCGGTTGCTGTGTACGGCCCGCAGGTTCTCGGTGAGGTGTTTGAGCGGTGCGGGCAGTTGGTCGTAGGCCGCTGCGGTGGACGCCCACAGGGTGGATCCGCCGTAGGCGGGCAGGGTCACTGCGCGCAGGATCGAGATGGCCGGGTAATCCGCGACGAATGTGACGTCGGTGTGCCAACGGGTGGCCTTGGCGTATTCGGAGTCCAGCGGTGTGATGAGCGGGGCGTCGGCGGACTTGAGTGCGTGGTGGCCGATGGGTTGTCCCAGTAGGCGGGCGAACGCGTGCTGGTCTTCGTCGGTGAGCTGGTGCTGACCGCTGAAGAACACCACCTTGTGATGCAGCAGGGCCTGCCGAATGGCCGCGATCGGGTCGGCGTCGAGGTCACCACTCAGTTGCACGCCGTCGATGCGGGCACCGATACGACTGCCCAGCTTCGTGATGGTGAGGGGAGTGGCGGCAGGAGCAGTCATCGGAGGTCCTTTACACTGATGGATGGGCGTGTAGTCAGGTGACTACATGTAGTTGTGGGTTAGTGTAGTCGTGTGACTACATCACCGCCACCGGCGAAGGCCCCGATCGGTCGTGACGAGGTGGTGGCCGCGGCGCTGACCGCTGCGGCGGAACTGTTCGCCGAGCGCGGCCCGTCGGCCACATCGATCCGCGACATCGCCGCCAGGTCCAACGTCAACCACGGGTTGATCTACCGGCATTTCGGCACCAAGGACCAATTGGTCGGCGCGGTGCTCGAGCATCTCGGGGGGCAACTCACCGAATTGCTCGACGGTGACGGGCCCGGCGCGGAGATCGACCGGAACATGGATCAGCACATGCGGGTGATGGCCAGGGCGCTGCTCGACGGATACCCGGTCGGCCAGCTGCAGACCCGGTTCCCGGGCGTCACCCGGTTACTCGGCCAGGTTCTGCCGCGTTTCGACGACGAGCGCAGCGGGCGGTTGGCCGTGGCCAGTGCGGTTGCCCTGCAACTGGGGTGGCGTCTTTTCGAACCGTTCCTGCGGTCGGCGACCGGTCTGGACGCCGACGTCGAGGTCCGCGACGCCGTCGGGTCCGAGATCGCGCGGATGCTCCGGCCGACCGATCGCCGGGCGGAATAGTCAGCGACGTAGCGGAAGAGTCAGCGGCCGGCGCGACGACGCAGCGGCTCCCGCCCGCGCGGTTGAGGCGGCGGCGGCAACAGGGCATGACGCGGCACCACCTTGACCGTGCTCGGCTTCTGCGTGTTGAGCACCACGTCTTTTCCGGCGTGACGAATGGTCAGTGAACCGTCGGGGCCGTCGCGCAAGGTGTAGGTGACGTGGTGATGGTTCGCCTCGACCGTCACCCGGAAATCCCTCCACCGCAAGCGGAAACGCAGGCACGAGATGCCGTCGGGCAGGTGCGGATCCACCGAGAGGATGCCCTCGTCGTCACGCACCCCACCGAAACCGGCCACCAACGCGGTCCACGACCCGGCCAGCGAGGCCATGTGCAATCCGTCGCGGGTATTGCGGTGCAGGTCCCGCAGGTCGATCAGCGCGGCCTCGTAGGCGTAGTCGTGGGCCAACTCCAGATGGCCCACCTCGGCGCACATCACCGCCTGCGTGCAGGCTGACAGTGACGAGTCCCTCGTGGTCCGTCGCTCGTAGTAGTCGACGTTGCGGGCCTTCTGTTCGGGGGTGAAGGCGTGGCTCTGCCACTGCATGGCCAGCACCAGATCGGCCTGCTTGAGCACCTGGGTCGGATAGAGCCGCACATAGGGTTCGTTGAGTAGAAGCGGGTAGGTCGTGTTGGCCGAGAAATCCCACTCGGCCAGCGTGGTGAACCCCTGGCACTGCGGGTGCACCCCCAGTTCCTCGTCGTAGGGAATGTGTGCCGCATCGGCGGCGTCGCGCCAGGCCGCAGTCTCCTCGGTGGTCACCCCCATCGCATACGAAGCTTCCGGATGACGGGTACAGGCATCGGCGGCCACCCGAAGATTGTGTGCGGCCATCAGGTTGGTGAAGACGTTGTCGCGCACCATCGCGGTGTACTCGTCGGGCCCGGTCACCCCGTCCAGATGCCAGATCCCGTACCGGTCATGGTGACCCAGTGACGTCCACAGCCGGGCGGTGTCCACCAGGACCGCCAGCCCGCATTCCTTCTCTAGCGAATCATCGCCAGTGACAATGCGATAGCGCTCGAACGCCGCGGCGATGTCGGCGTTGATGTGCCAGGCGGCGGTGCCCGCCGGCCAGTAGGCCGAGCATTCCTCGCCCCGGATGGTGCGCCACGGGAAACTGGCCCCCTTCAGATCGAGAAGGGCGGCGCGTTCACGCGCCAAATCCAAGGTGGACGCGCGCCATCGCAATGCATCGGCAGCGGCCTGGGGTTTCGTGTACGTCAGCACCGGAAGCACGAAACCCTCGGTGTCCCAGAAGGCATGGCCGTCATAGCCGGTGCCGGTCAAACCCTTGCCGGCGATGGCGCGACGCTCGGCCCGAGCGCTGGCCTGCAGCACATGGAAGAGCCCGAATCGCACTGCCTGCTGGCAATCCGGGTCGCCTTCGACTTCGACATCGGCGCAGTCCCAGAACTCGTCGAGGTAGGCGCGTTGGGAGTCGAGCAGGCCCTGCCAACCGCTGTAACGCGCGCCCGTGATGGCACCCGCAACCTGATCCTGCAGCGCCGGACGCGAGCGCAGGCTCGACCATCCGTAGGCCAGATACTTGACGATGCGCAGCTTCTGGCCCGGGCGCAGGCCACAGATGACGGTTGTCCGGGCCAGATCCTTGTGGGAGTCGGTGCTGACCTCGACTCGCCCCGGTACCTCGACGTCGTGGTCCATCCCGGCCGCCATCATCAATGCGCTGCCGGTGGTGCGATGCACGAGAAGCGCGCTGTGGTCGGTATTTTCGTGATGGACGGCCTGCAGCGGTTTCTTGAGCACCGCTGACACCCGTGGGTCGTCGGACGTCTCGGGCTGGTCCTCGTTGGTGACGAGCTCGGATTGCACGGTGACCCGGACGAATTCGTCGACTGCCTCGACGATGTACTCGATCGCGGCCACGCCACGCTGGGCGAACGACACCAGCCTGGTGGAGACCACCCTGACCTGCTTACCCGCCGGTGAGCGCCAGTGGGCCTGGCGGGTCAGCGTTCCGGCGCGCAGGTCGAGCGTGCGCTCATGGTCGATCAGCTCGCCGTAGCGGACGTCGAACGGTTCGTCATCGACCAGCAGGCGCAGCAGCTTGCCGTTGGTGACATTGACGACGGTCTGGCCGGCTTCGGGGTAACCGAAACCCGCTTCTGCGTAGGGAAGTGGGCGAATCTCGAAGTATCCGGCCAGATATGTACCGGGCAGGCCGTAGGGCTCACCCTCATCGAGGTTGCCCCGAAGGCCGATGTGGCCGTTGGACAACGAGAACAGTGATTCGGATTGTGCGATCAGGTTGAGGTCCAGCTGCGTTTCGCGGACCTGCCACGGTTCCACCGGGTAGGCCTCGTGGGTGATCATCATCGCGCCACCAGCAGTTCGCCCAGGTCCGTCACCACGACGTCGGCGCCGTCACGCCGGAGTTCGGCGGCCTGCCCTACCCGATCCACACCGATGACGGAACCGAACTTCCCGGCCCGCCCGGCCGCGACGCCGGCCAACGCGTCTTCGAACACCGCAGCCTGGGCGGGGGCGACGCCGAGAAGTTCGGCGGCCCGCAGGAAGCTGTCCGGAGCCGGCTTGCCCGGCAGGTTCTCGTCGCGCATCGTCACCCCGTCCACCCGCTGTTCGATGAATGTGTCCAATCCGGTGATCTTCAGCACCTCCTCGGTGTTGGCACTGGAGGACACCACCGCCCGCCGCAGCCCGGCCTTTACCGCCGCCTCCAGATAACGGCGAGAGCCCTCGAACACCTCGACGCCGTCGCGTTTCAGGGTCTGGTGGAACATCGCGTTCTTGCGATTGCCCAGCCCTTCGATCGTGTCGACCGTGGTGGGGTCCTTCGGCGTGCCTTCGGGCAACACGATTCCGCGGCTGGCCAAAAACGACCGGACACCGTCTTCGCGACGCTTGCCGTCGACGTAGCGCAGGTAGTCGTCGTCGATGTCGAACGCGACGAACGGCTCACCGGACTGTTCGGACCTGGTCCGCAGGAACTCGTCGAACATGGCCTTCCAGGCCTTCTTGTGCACGCTTGCGGTGTCGGTGAGGACACCATCGAGATCGAACAGGCACGCGGTGATCTGCTCGGGCAGGCCCAGCACAGCGTCCTCGCTTTCGCCGACGTCTTCTCCATCATGCGGTAATCACCACGAGGATGGGGTGGTTAAACGTGGGGTTCACCGCACCGGCGGTGTGCCGGGACGTGCTGTGAAGGCATAAGGACCCGCTGAGCTGGATGGACGCGACGCATTCTGCGACTGGATTCGCGTGACCGGAAATCGCTCGCAGCGAGTCCGCTATATCTGACACCCCTACATGTCAGATAGGGGTACCGTGGAGACATGACTTCAAAATGGCCGGCAGGGCAGGCAGCATTTGTTACGGGAGCGGCGTCAGGAATCGGACTCGGGATGGCGCGGGCACTCGTGGCCGCCGGGGCGAAGGTGGCACTCGCCGACATCGATGAAACGCGGTTGGCCAAGGTCGAGAAGGAGTTGGCCGATGCGGGTGGCACCGTGGTGGCTGTGCCCCTCGACGTCACTGATGCCGATCAATGGACCGCTGCGGCCGACCGCGCCGAGGAAGCTCTTGGCCCGATCTCGATCTTGCTCAACAACGCCGGCGCCAACGGGGGCGGGGAGCTCGACAAGACGTCCCTGGAAGTCTGGCAGTGGGTCTACAAGATCAATGTCGAAGGACAGTTCATCGGCATTTCGACCTTCCTTCCCCGCTTCAAGGCTCGCGGGGGTCGAGCCCACATCGTCAACACGGCGTCGATGGCCGGGATCGTGCCGATGGTCCGTGTCGGGGCCTACTCCTCCTCGAAATTCGCGAGTCTCGGACTTTCGTGGGTGCTTCGCGACGAAGTGGTAGGCACCGACATCGGCGTCTCCGTACTGTGCCCGGGCACGGTGAACACCCGGATCAGCGAGAGCTCTGGAGAAGCCGAAGCCAAAGTGCTCGGACAAGAGGTGAATACCGCCGCCGTCGAAGGCAACAATGCGCTGCTGGCCCAGGGGGCGGACCCCAACCGGGTCGGCGAGCAGGTCGTCGAAGCCATGCAGGATGGTCAGTTCCTGATCATCACTCACCGTGACTGGGAACCGCTCGTCGATGCGGTCCATACCGAAATCAAAAGAGCGTTCGACGAATTCGACAACCGTCACGGCCCGGACAACACCGCGCGTCTTTTGGCGCAGGGAGCCAGTCCGGTCACGACATAGCAGTCCTGTCACGGCGCACGCACCGGCTGGCCGGTGCGTGCGCCGTTGCTTCAGGCCATCAACGTCACGAGGTCGCGCACTGGATCGCTGCCGTCCCAGTCGTCTGCGGCTGCCGCTGCGGCCGCGAACATCTTGACCGCGAGGCCTTGTCGACCCATCAGCTCCGTCATGCATCCGATCATCGGACGGGTATCGACGTAGGCCACGCGCGTCTCGCCCGCGACAACAGCGTTCATCACCACCTCGAAACCATGCTCCTGGTAGTTGCGGCATTCGGCCTCAACGTCATCCACCAAGCTGCAAATATGGTGCAGGCCGCTTTCGCCGTCTGCGTACACATCCCGGTAGGGCGACGGGGCGTTATCGTGTTGTTTGATGAGCTCGATCTGAACTCCGCCGGCTTGGGCGATGGCGCAGCTGATGTCGATGTCGACCGCGGCTCCCCGGTGGGTCGCTTCGGTGAAAATCGCACCGACATGCGAACCCACGAAAAACGGTCCGATCCGCGCCGTCTGCTGCCATTGCTCGACGGCCTTGTCGAGGTCATCGACGACCCAGGCGATCTGGTTGTACTGCTTGGCTACCAACACTTCTTCACCCTTCTTCTGACGTTGCGTGCCTGGACATCCTTCGTGCGGTGGGTTCCGCGACGTGCCGCCAGGGTTTCGCGTTGATCCGGACACTCCGAACCACCACGGCGACGGGTTGCCGCCACAGGTTGTTCGTGAACTCGTTGTCCGTGAGCCGGTTTGGAGACGACCCGAGGAGATTTGTTCGTTTCGATGTCCTTCATGCAGGACAGCTGACGAAACGCGCCCGCCGGGAGAATCTGACAATATATCATTCCACTTGACTCGACAATGGTCTGCTTGTGCACTGCATGGGCCGTGGTCGGTCTGGCAAGATCAATTGTCAATAGTGGGCTGTGGCTTGGTGACTGGGCAGGAGAGTGAAGGTGTCGGCTTCGGGGGCCGGTCGCGTGTACGGCGGGGTGACAGGTGAAGAGCGAATCGCGGAGCGGCGCCGGAAGCTGATAGAAGCGGGCATGAACCTGTTCGGATCTGGCGATCCGTCGACTGTTCGGGTCAAGGATGTCGTCGTCGAAGCCGGCTTGACCGAGCGTTACTTCTACGAGAGTTTCAGCGGACTCGACGTGCTGTTCGACGCGGTACTCGAGGCCGCTCTGGGCGGGATCGAGCAGGACGTCGAAGCCGCAGTCGCCAATGCGCCTTCGGGCGGCTTTTCCAGGGTGTCGGCCGGACTGCGGACCTCGGTCGAGACGCTCGCCGCCGACCCCCGGAAGATCCGGATCATCTTTGTCGAGGCGCTCGGCAAGGGTGGACGCGTCGGAGCCAATCGCAATGACATCCTCACCCACGCGGCGGAGAACTTCATCAGGTGGTCAGGCGACGACATCGGTGATTTCGGTGGTAGCTCTGCGGAATCCCGGATGAAGGCGTTTGCGATGTCGGGAGCTACCGCGGAGCTGTTGATCTCGTGGGCCGAAGGACTTCTCGACATCGCTCCGGACGAACTCGCGGAGTTCCTCGTCGGGCTGTACTGGCGAACCAACGTCCGCTAGCCACTCGTCCCCAGTCGGCAGCGGCCATCGACGCGGATCCGCCGGCGACAACGCGAACGTGACGCCGCCTCGATCGGCGCGCCAACTGGTTCGTAGTCGCCGGAAACGCCATTGGCTGTGCGTGTTTTCGAATCTCGCCGGGCACTTGACGAGGTGCGTGCCCCAGAGGCAAACTGACATCTATACATGTCAGATCGATCACAAACGCACCGAGAAGTGACGCTCGTCGAGGCGTCGCGGGCACTCCAGCTTTGTCGGTCGGCATGTGCTGGAAGAAATGGGTGAGCATGACGAAGTCAACGTGCTGTAGTGATTCCTGCTTGATGGACGCGACGTGGGTACCGGCGGCACTCCAGTGTGTTCGGCGTTGTCCGGCGCGCTCTGACTACATCGAGCTCTGCTTCGACACCCCCGAAGGCTCGTGGACGTGGTGCTTTCGGGATCCGTGCGTGTCGGGGGAGCCCGAGTCGAGCGGCGGCACCCTCGCGGTGACGCCCGGGCCGTATGGCACACGCGCTCGGTGCGTCAACGACGGTGAACTGGGATTTGCGCTGCCGATTGCAGAAGCCCTGCCGATGATTCTCGGCGGATCGCAGACATTCTTGGCGCGAAAGCTGATCGAACGGGGATGGTGATTACCCGTCGCCGGAAGGCAGGCGATGTCGTCTCTGCACGCCTGAAGTACGCACCCCGAAATCATTGGAAACGGACCACTTCGGAGGCCGGAATGCCTGAACGCAGACAGCGGTTCGACGCGAAGCGCCGGGCATCCGGAGTGCTCTCCTGCCTGACGATCGTGGCGGCCGTCTGTGTGGCAGTGGGAGGCCCGGCGAGCGCGGATCCATCGGACCCACCCCCTCCGCTGATGCCCGAGTTCATCCCGAGTGCGAGCAACTGGACTCCGCAGTTCCCCTATCCCTACGACCAGACCCGCAAGAACGTCACTGAGGCCGATATCAACGCCGAGCGGGAAATGTGCCAGTGGTTCGGAGCGCAGTTTCGGGATCTACGGGATCAGATGGACAAGTTCGGATTCAATCTGTTGCAGGCAAACAATGATTGGACCGTCGGCACGATCCAGGCCCAGGCTGACAATGTCGCCACGAACGTCGAACAGGCAGTCCGGTTCCTCACCCCGCGGACGACCGCGCTGACGATCAGTCAGGACTTCGCCGGAGACATGTACTTCCCGATCTACCAGGGCGAGCCCTTCTATCGGCTCTGGCAGGAACTGTCCAACGTCGGTATTGGTATCCGGGCACGTAACACCGCTTGGGTCTACGGCCCGTCGCAACAGCGAGTCAAACGCTGGGCCAGCCAGATCAAACGATCGCGTGTGTGCGAGCAGTAAGGCCTGAGTTCGTCATCGCGGCTGCGATGGGAACGTCTCCTGCTCGGTTTCCTGCTCGCAGCAGGACCGTGAACGCGACCGGAATCGCACGTTCTGCGCCCGATCAGGCGATCTGCCACCGGCCTCCGCCGTCGCGGTAGAAGAAGTACGCCGGGCAGTACTGCGCGACTGTCTCCCCTGGGCATGGTGTGCCGTTGTAGGTCGTCGTGGTGGTGTGGACGAAGCTGCTGGCCGGCAACGCGCTGGATACGAGACCCTGCGTGGATGTCACAGATGCCACCGCCATTACCGGGTACATCAGGCTTGCGCCCTGGTCCGGGTAGCCACAGCGAACGCACCATGGGTCCGGAGGAGGATTCGGATGAATGGTCGGCTGCCCCACCATGATCGGGCCGACGATCTGAACGTCGATCGCCCAATCCGGTGGATGGCCGGCATTGTAGAGATCGGTGAGAGTTTGCTTGACCTCCCAGTCGGCCGGTGGAGATCCCAAATCACCTACGTCCGCGCGAGATTCGGCACCATTGATGGACGTGACGGCAGAGCATGCGGAGACGAGGAGTGCCACAAACGCGAGCCGGGTGGAGAAACGAGTCACCCGCTGCGGGAATCCGCAACTGGACCGTTGATGCGCGAGCGGCACGACTACTCCTAGAGGTCAAGGTTTTTCCAGACCTTACTAAGCGCCAGGGTGATCTGGCTAGGGATCTTGTCAGATAGGTCGGGAGTGTTCTATGTTCGCGGTGCTTCGTGTCGATTCTGTGAGAGGCGGACTGAGATGGCGTCTGGGCGTGTCAGTTTGGCGGCGGCCATGACCCTGGCCGTGGCGATGACCTTCGCTCCTGCGGCAGCTGCAGATCCGACCGCAGATCTGAGGTCGGCCGTCGCGGCGAAGCGCGGCGGCTGTCCGGCGTTGCAATCCGACCCGGTGCTTGAGGGCGTTGCCCAGCGCGCAAACCTTGAGACGCAGAACTACGCCAATCGCACGGCCCGGTTCCAGCCGATGGAGGATCCGATGCCGATGTTGCGTCAATTGTCTTATCCTGCAGGCAAGGCGAAACTGTTGGCCGGCTTTGCCAGTACCCAGAAGTTCGCCGACGCCGAGCAGAAGGCGATCTACGGCGCGACGCTCTTCGGTTGGGACACCATCCCAGATTGCACCTACACCCGTTACGGGGCCGACGTGCTCACCGATGCCAACACGGGCAATACCACGGCTGCCATCGTGTTGGCCGGCGACTGAATCGTCCGACGGCGTCGGCCGAGGCGGCTAGGTGCAGTTGTTGGCAAATCTTATCCGCTGGTGGGGCGCTGGTTGGCGGCGACGGCCGTACTGCGTCCATCCGGACGCCTATCCGTCTAATCTGCCAATAGTTAGTGTCACTTATCTGACATTGCCCCGAAGTGTGAGCCAGTGGAGTAAACGGCAGCTGGCCAGGCGTCTTTCGCCGATCCGACCATAGCTGCAGGTCAAAGCCGCCTACGGGGCGATCCGACGACGCCGAACCGGCTCGGTGCGGATCTGACTCGCCACTGGCAATCTGACAATCTCGTGATGTAAGATCCTCGCAGCGATTGAGAGGGCTATCACAGTCAAACTCGACGACCGCCTACATCACATCGGCGGACCGGCCCCGGCAAGCATCTCAAAGGAACGAGTCAGCAAACAGATGGCAGTCACCAACGTAAGCGAACTTCGCGCTGAGGCCGACGCCGGCCGGGCAGTGCCATCGGGCCCAGTCCGTTCCGGACTGCATCGAGGTGCGTCGGTGGCCAGGCCGAGTCTCGACCGTCTACACAAGCTGCTTCGGCGTTTGGCGAAGCGCCCGATCGAAAGCGTCCACACGGTAGGTCGCGCGGTACTGCTGTCGGCGTCGGTGATCAGGTACATGGTCCAAGACGCGGTGTCGCTGCGTTTGCCGGGTGGGGAGATCACCCATCAGTGTTGGTCGCTGTACAAGGTCACCGCTTTGCCGGCTCTGTTGATGGCCGTCCCGATCGGCGGAATTGTGGCGGTCCAGACGGCCGGTCTGATCAACCAAGTGGGCGCGGCATCGATCGTCGGCGCGGCGAGCGGCGTCGGTATCGTCCGCCAGGGCGCTCCGATGACTGCGGGTTTGTTGATGGGTGGTGCGGCGGCTTCGGCGATCGCGTCCGACCTTGGGGCCCGGGCGATTCGCGAAGAACTCGACGCGTTTCGGGTGATGGGTGTCGACCCGGTCCGGACTCTGGTGGTGCCGCGATTTTTGGCCCTGATCATCCTGGCTCCGGTGTTGACGGCGGTGATCCTTGCTTCGGCGGTGGCGGCGTCGTTTTTGTTGGCGGTCACGGTCAGTGGTGTGACCAGCGGGAGTTTCTGGGCGTCGTTCGGTGCGTTCGCCAAGATTGTCGATGTGTGGTTTGCGATCGGGAAAGCGGTGGTGTTCGCGGCGATCGTGGCTATCGTGTCGTCGCTGAAAGGTATTGAGGCCAAAGGTGGTCCGCGTGGTGTGGCCGACGCGGTGAACGCGTCGGTTGTTGTCAACGTCGTCGGCATCGTGATCGCGAACCTGGTGATCACACAGATTCAGGCGATGTTCTTCCCGATGGCGGTGGCATAGTGCTCGACGATCAGGTGGGATCAGCAGCACCGTCCCGATACTTCAACCAATTTCGGTTCCTCGGGAGGTTGCTCAAGACCGTTCAGGCCCCGCTACATCGGATAGGCGGTGCCCTGCTCTTCGCCGGCCAGATCCTCTACTACCTGCCCGTCACCATCAAGCATTACCGCAAAGAGACGTTGGCCCGGATGATCAGTCTGTCGTTTGGCCGCGGCTCTTTGGTGGTCGACGGCGGGGTGATCAGTGTCCTGCTGATTCTCGGTATCGCGATGGGCGCTTCGGTCGCGATCGAGGCCTGGGCGACATTGAACCTTCTGGGTTTTGGTGCGCTGTCGGGAGTGGTAGGCGGTTTGGCCAACGTCCGGGAGATGGCCCCGGTGATCACGGGCATCGCTTTCGCTGCCCAGGCCGGTGCGCGAATGACCGCGGAGATCGGCTCGATGCGCATCGCCGAGGAGATCGATGCCACCGAAGCAATGGGCTTGCGGGCGTTGCCGTATGTGGCGGGGACGAGAGTTCTCGGTTCGCTGATGATCGTGATTCCCGGTTTTGCGCTTGCGTTGCTGGGAAGTTTCGCCATCTCCAATGCGATGATCACCGTGTTCTACGCCGCGCCAGAAGGCACCTATCAACACTATTTCGTCCAGTTCCTGTCGCCGACCGATCTCATGTACTCCACGATCAAGGCCACGGTCTTCTGCGCTGCCGTGACGATAATCCACTGCTACTACGGCTATTTCGCGTCGGGTGGGCCTGTGGGTGTAGGAGTGGCGTCCGGGCGTGCGGTGCGGGCGAGCTTGGTGGCCATTGTGGTCCTGGACTTCAGCCTCACGGTGGCTTTTTGGGGCCTGCAACCAACATTCGTGTTCACCGGGTAGGGGATTGGGACGATGACGACGCTACTTCGCGTGGACGAACGCAAGCACGAGCGCATTCTGACCTGGATCGGTGCCGGATTCGTGCTGTTCTGTGTGCTCGCATTCCTGCTGTATTCCACGGTGATCAATCCGTCCGGGCGGCCGGCCGAGGACACCATTTCGGTCGCCATCGACACGCCGTATGTGGGGCAGGGTGTCGACGACGGCACTTCCGTCATCCTCTATGGCCACAAAGTCGGTGAGGTCACCAACATTTCGAAGCTCGCCGATAGCCGTGTGCGCGTAAATGTCGACCTCGAAGCCGGTCCTACCAAGGGCCTGACCGACGCGGTCGCCATCGATTTCCGGCCCGCCAACTACTTTGGTATCACGGGTATCAATCTGGTTCCCGCGGACCATGGCGAGGTTCTGCGCAACGGTGCCTCGATCAGCGTTGAGCCGAGGGGTAACTTCACCCTGCAGACCCTGCTGTACCGGCTGGGTGAGATCACGCACGACGTGATCACACCTCAGTTGATCAGCGTCGTGGATCGAGCCACCCGTTACACCGATGCATTGAATCCACTGTTCGAAACGATGGTCCTGGTCTCGACGGCAGTGACGGATGTCCAGACCGTCAGCACCGAGCAGTTGCTGCGAAATACCACGGCAATCAGCGTCGGTTTGCCCTCATTTCTCGACGGGGCGATCAGCGCCGGCCAGGGTTACATCTGGAATGCCGCCGGTGTGCATTTCGATCCGGAAGAGGCGCGCGCATCGAACCCATATCTGAAGTACTACAGCCAAGAGAAGGTGGACTACTTCAACTCGGCAGTCGACGATTTGGTCGCCAATCCGGACAAGTTCATCTACGGACGACTCCGCGAGTACTTCAAGGGCGCGAAGTACGACCTCTTTTCCAAGGTGGGAGACCTGGAAGGCTCGCACACCTTCGACCTGTTCCCCGTGGTGGATCAGGTTCGGATGATGGCCGATGTAGTGCCGCGTCTGGTCGATCCGGCTGATCTCGGGGACAAGTTGGGTGAGCTGCGCTCGCGTCTGGAACGCATGTATGCGGGCTCGGGGGACCAGCATGCCCTGCAGGTGCGCGTCGTATTGGATCAGCTGCCAGGAGTGGCTGCGCCGCTGAACGTCATGCTCGGAGACATTCAATGAGGAAACATCTTGGCGCACTGTTTAAGTTCGCCATCGCACTCGTGGTCAGCGGGCTTTTGCTCGTTGCCATCGTCAATGTGATCAGGCAACCTGTCGCGAATGAAACGCGCAGCCTCAGCGCGCAATTCACCGACATTTCTGGGCTGCACGAAGGAGCGGATGTGCGGGTCCGCGGCGTGCGGGTCGGCAAGGTGCAATCGATGGCCCTCAACCGCACCGGGGGGCGCACGGTCGCCACAGTCCAGTTCACCTTGGAACGGCGCTACAGCATCGTGCCCATGAGCCGCTTGGCGGTGAAGTTCCAGGCGCTCACCGGACTGCGCTATATCGACGTCGCCGACGCGGCCGCAGGTGATGCGCCCGATCAGCTGACTGATATCCCGACGTCGATGACGATTCCGTCTTTCGATGTCACGGTGCTGTTCAACGGTTTACAGCCGGTGCTGGCGAAGTTGGACCCCAACGAGATCAACACTTTCACCGACAACGTGGCCACCTTCCTGGCCGGTGACGGAGATGGCCTGGGGCCGATGCTGGACAGCATCAAACGCTTGACCGGGCTGGTCTCGGACCGGGAAGCGGTGGTCTCGACGATCCTGAACAATTTGAAGACGGTTGCCGAGGGTGTGCGCGGGAAGTCAGCGGAGTTGCCCAAAATTCTCGACCAGATCAAGATCGTCACCGATTCGACGCTGACCGTTCTGGACGAATTCCGTAAATCACAGGTATATGGTCCTGCCTTCACCGCTGAGGTGGATCGACTGTTGGTTGCCATGGGACTGGACAGCGGGCCATGGACGGCCCCGGGCTACAAGCCGGGATGGGATCCGGAAAAGGCCTTCGACAAGGCCATCACGAATCTCTACAACGAGATGGACGGAGTCAAGCGGATTCCGGTGGTGTGGGAGAACATCCCGCCGCCGCCGGTGGACGGCAATCCTGCCCCGTGCTCGAAGGGGCCGGCCGAGTTGCCGCTGCCGATGGATGTGCTTCTCAACGGACGCAAGGTGGTCATATGCAATCAGTGAGGAAGGCTGTGCGTAACCCACTGTGGTGGGGGGTGATCACGGTTGCGTTGACAACAGTCGTCGCCTTGGTGGTCGCCTGGGTGTATATCGCACCGCCCAACCGTCAGCTGGTTGCGTTCTATACCGATGACGCCGCGTCGGTGCGTTCCGGGGACGCGGTGCGGGTCGCCGGCCTGGACGTCGGCACCGTCAAAAGTGTTTCGCTGGAACCACATCAGGTTCGCGTGCAGTTGTCGTTGAAAGACGACGTATTCATCGGCGATCAGACCCAGGTCGAGGTCCGGATGCTCACCGTCGTCGGTGGCTATTTCGTCACCTTGCTGCCGATGGGGGACCGGCCGTTGGGCCGCAAACCCATTCCGAACGAGCGGGTCACCATGCCCTACAGCCTGATTCGCACGCTGTCGGATGCCACGAAGCTCACCGATCAGGTTGCGCCGCGGCCGATCAACGAATCGCTGAGCCAGATTCAGCAGGGCCTGACCGGGTCCAACACCGAGATCCTGGCCAAGATCATCGACGCCGGCGACGCTGTCAGCCAGGTGCTGGAACGTCAGCGCGGCCAGCTGACCAGCATCCTGGAGATGTCCAATGAGTATCTGCAGACGATGAACAACAACCGGGAGCTGTTGGAGTACCTGATCTCGCGTATCGCCATTCTCGAGGAGACGATGATTTTGTACGGCGACGGATTCGCGGGCGGGCTCGTGGGCCTGGGCAAGGTTGTCGACAAGATCTTCCCGCTCATCCCGTTCTACTTCGAGCATCGCGAAGATTTCCTCAATCGGGTGCGCGGGGTGCTCTCGGAGTTCCAGACGGTCGCAGACCGCAACGGTGTGTTGGTGCGGTGGCTACGAAATATCCGGGGCAGCATGCAGAACACCCTTGATGCCCAGAACCGGGGCACACCACCACAACTGCTGGCCACCGACCTGTGCTTCCCGATCGAGGGAAAGATCTGCTGATGCGTTGGATCATTCCGGCAAGCCGTGTCGTCATTACGGCCGGCGTGGCAGTCTCGGCCATCTGGGGCGCCACGTCATGTGGGATTTCATCGGCGATGTCGACGGAATCGGCAAACGAGTACTGCGCCATCATGTCCGACAGCGTCGGCCTGTACGTGGGCAACCATGTCACTCAGATGGGATACCCGATCGGCGAGGTGAGCAGCATCGAACCGCGACCTTCCGATGTCAAGGTCGTGTTCTCGCTGAACATGGACAGGCCGATCCCGGAGGAGGTGCGAGCGGTCACCCGGTCGCCTTCCGTCCTCGCCGACCGGTCACTCGAACTGGTCGGGAACTACACCGACGGACCGAAACTACGTCCGGGCGAGTGCATTCCGCTCAAGCAAACGTCCACCCCGCTGAGCATCGCACAGATCATCGGCTCGGCCAACGACTTCATCAACGCGGTCAATCCTGAGGGGTCGACGAACATCGCCGATTCGCTGAGGGGCGTCGACCAGGCGATGTCCGGCCAGGGCGACCGGCTCAACCAGTTGATGAGCCGGTCCTCGCAGCTGCTGGACAGTCCCGATCAGGCGATCGCGCAGCTGGGCGAGATCACCCGCAACGTCGCCGAACTCACCACGATGGTGCGAGACAACCGAGCTGACATCAAGACGATCGTCACGGACCTGCCCTCGGCGGTACCGAACGCGTTGAATTCCTTGGTGGGCGCGTACGAATTCGATGCACCGGTGGCAGACCTCATGACCATCGTCAACGACATCGAGATCGAATTGGGCCCGGAGTTCCAGACTGCGCTGGACGTCACAGGTGAGCTGATGCGGATTGCCAGCCCCCACTACAAGGGCATTGCCAACATGCTGAATCCGTTGCCGCGGTGGATCAGTGGCGTCAATGGCGAACCACCCGGTGCCACGGAAGGAGGGTTCACCAAGCGGGCCAACAATCACCCGTTCATCGTGCTGCCCTACCGACCGCCGCTGTTCCGGATTCCCACCGCCAACGGTCTGTTGGCCTGCGGAGCGATGAACGCGTCCGCGCCGGGTAGCTGCGCCGACATCGCCGGCCGTCCGTACGCGGTCGATGTCGCGTTGTTGCAGTACGTCCTCACGGAGGCCCAGCGTCGATGAAGATTCGAATGACTGCATTGGTCGGGGCTGTGTCCTGCGTCCTGTGCCTGACTGGTTGCTCGACATTGTCGACGTTGTCGGTCGATTCGATCCCGTTGCCGGGCCACAGCCGGTCGGACGGCTACGACATCGTCGCCGAGTTCGCCAACGTCCTCAACCTGCCGGATCGGGCCAAAGTCGTCATGGACGGTACGACGGTGGGTGAGGTCAGCAAGGTTGCCGAGGTCGGCACCCATGTCGACGTGACGGCCCGGATCGACCGAGGGGTCGCCGTGCCGGCCAACGTGACCGCGGTCCTGCAACAGGCCACCGTGCTCGGCGACATCTATCTGGCACTGGAACGCCCGACCGACGGCAGCCCGCCGGCCCCACCGTTGCCCGCTGATGCGCGAATCCCACTGGCACAGACGATTTCTCCACCGCAACTTGAGGACACCATCGCCAATTTGGCGAACTTCATCGGTAGCGGGTCGATCCAGCGGGCGCAGAACACCCTCGTCAAGTTGAACCGGATCACGCCGCCGAAAGAGGAGGTGCGCCGGGTGGTCTCACAGGTGACCACCGACCTCAACGAGCTGTCGGACAATCTGGACACGGTCGACATCCTCATCGACAGCCTGCAGCAGACCTCGACCGTGGTCTCGACGTGGGCACCCCAGATGAGCTTCTGGTTCACCCCGGAGGGGGTAAGTGGTTTCGAGCGATCGACAGTTGTCGCCCGTGAGGTCGGCAACCTACTGCCCTCGGTCGGCAGCATCTACAGCAAAGGCTTCTGGCTGGTCCCGACCTTTTCTTCTGGCGCGAACGCGCTGGGAGCGATCCGGGGCGCCAAGCAGGTGGTGGAGCACGAATATCCGTTGTGGCGGAAGTTCATCAACGAGTCCTACCTTTCCCAGGAGAAACACCCCGCGATCAACATCACCTCGATCGTCGGGCCCGACGGACGGGAGCTGTCCGGCAATGTCGAGCAGGTGCTGCGAATGCTAGGAGCTGTCCCGTGATCATCAGAGCCACAGCGGTAGTCGCCTCTTTTGTGGTGATGATCGCCGCCTTCCTTGCCTACGTTGCTGATTTGGGCATCCGGGTGGGACCACCAGACAACCGGACGAACCTCGCCATGGATGTCACCGATGTGAACAACCTCGTGGCCGGGTCCAATGTGCTGTGGCGTGGCGTCCCGGTCGGCAAGGTCGACCGGGTCGACACCTCGATTTCGAATGCCACCGTGCACTTCTACATCGACAACAAGTTCACCGTTCCCAGTGACAGTTTGGTCCGACTGGAGAACCTCTCGGCGCTCGGTGAGTCCTATCTGGAGCTTGAGCCTCTCAAGAGCGGAGGACCGGCGTTTGTCGATGGACAACACATCGCACCGGAATCGATCGTGGCGCCCAAGTCGATCACCGAGCTGGGCGCGACGCTAGCCCGGACCCTCGAGCAACTCGATCCCGGCCAACTGCAGAACGTCGTCAACCAGGCCGACGCCGCGTTGCCCGATCCGTACATAGTGCTGCCCAACCTGGAGCGTGCCGGAAAAGTGCTGCACAACACCACCGTCGGACTCAACGGTCAGGGCAAGAAGGCGTTGGAAAACCTCCAAAGCCTGCTGGAGAACGCGGGGTTCGTCGGCTCCATGCTCGCGCAACCTGCTCCGGCTCTCAAGGCCCTGGGGCCACAGATCTCCAAGATGTGGGATGCGGGCGTCGGCTTCGCCCTGCGCAACGACATGCCGGGGGATGTTTACGTTTTCGGAAAGTTCATGCAGCGTCTTCAGCAGTTCCTGGATGACAGGGGTTCGGACCTGCGGGTGCTGACGGAGCCCCTCACGCCCAATGTCCAGGCGATTGCCAGTGCGCTCAGCAATGTGGACAGCAGCCAGATTCTGACCAATCTCTTGGCGGCGACGCCCCCGGACGGTGCGATCGAACTGCACGTCACGCTCCCGCCGAACGCTCAACCCGCGCCGCCACCGGCTGACGCGCAGTCAGTCGATCAACCCGTGGCACCGGTCGAACCGCCAGCTCTGCCGGCCGGCGGGTGAGCGTTGCGGGGCCGAAGACAGTGAAACTACAACACGGAAGATGGTGAGGCTGTGAACATCACCGCAGTAAAGGACAAGACTCCGGATACCGACGAGACCGAGGTTGAGAAGGACGTTCCGGTTGGGGAGGAGAACGACGCGGAGGTTCGGGATGCCGACGTTGCGAGCAAGGACACGGGCCTGCGCAGTGAGCGCAGGATCTCCCTGTCGGTCCGCAGCCTGTCCCTCGGTCTGTTCATCACCGCACTGGTCGCGGCGTTGGGCGTGATGTCCTGGCTGTACATCGGCGCCAACGGCAAGGTCGACGCGCAGATTCAGCAGGCGAACGACAACGCACGTGCCGAGCAGATTGCGCTCGACTATGCGGTGAGAGCCGCGGTCATGGACTACAAAGATCTCGCGCCGTGGAAGCGCGCATTGGTCGACGGGACAACGCCCGAGCTGGGTAAGAAACTCACCGACGCGGCCAACGCGATGGAGCAGATCCTGCTTCCGTTGCAGTGGTCCTCCACCGCGAAACCCATTGCCGCCAAGGTGCGCTCACACGACAACGGTATCTACGTGGTCGATTCGTTCGTCAGCGTCATGACCAAGACTGTCCAGGCGCCCCAGGATCTGCAATCGACCGCCACCTACTCGGTGACGATCAATCCGGGCGACGGCTGGAAGATCAGCGACGTGGGCGGCATCGGTCAGGTCGTGGGCGACAAGTGACTTCTCGTCGGCGGTCGGCTGTTCTCGGAGTGGGCGTCGCGGTCGGCCTGAGCCTGGCTTCCGGTATTGCCGGAATCGGCCAAGCCCATGCCGGCGTCGACTCCTATATGAAGAAGCTCACCGATGCCGGTGTCAGTACTCCGCGTGGTGAGTACGAGCTCAAGGAATGGGGCTTCGAGGTCTGCGAACTGCGGAAGCGGGGCAAGCCACCACGGCAGTGGGTCGAGCAAGCCGTATTCCAAGATGCCCTACACCCGCCCTACGGGCTGTCGATAGATCAGGCCAACTTCATCGTGGACACCGCCGTCAGTGAGCTGTGCGACGACCGCGACGGGCCGCCGCCATGGGAGCCGCTTCCGTAGCCGAGAAGCTGATCCGCCGGTGAAGTGACCAAATGGCGGGCAGATCAGTCAGAATCCGCTGCGTTTGGCGGCTACTCGTACTGCGTCGGAGAACTGAGCATGGGAAGTGGGCGCGATGACGCGCCGCAGCGAAGTTCGTAGGAGCATCCATGCACAGCCATGTCGCCCGACTGCCGTTCGATCCGGAGCTGGAGGCAATTCTTGCCGCCGTCGGGGACCAGATCCCGAACGTCACATTGGAGACGATCGAGGAGTTACGTAGAGCGCCGGCACCCGGCGTCGTCACGGACGACGAGTTGGCAGCAGCCGGCCTGGTGCGGCGCGATGTCACGATCCAGGGATTCGAAGGCGTCGAACTCCTCACCTCGGTCATCTCCCGGAACGACAAGTCCGGCATGGGGCCAGGTATCTACCACACGCATGGCGGCGGCATGATCGTCGGAAACCGGATGGCCGGCATCAGTCAGATCATGCCGTGGATCGTCGCGCACGATGCCGTGGCAGTCACCGTGGAATATCGGATCGCGCCGGAGTTTCCCGATCCCTACCCGGTCGAAGACTGCTACGCCGGGCTCCTGTGGACCGCCGAGCATGCCGTTGAGCTAGGGATCGATCTCGACCGGCTGATCATCGCCGGGACGAGTGCGGGCGGTGGTCTCGCAGCCGGAAATGCACTGATGGCACGCGATCGCAGCGGGCCGCCGCTGGCCGGACAGGTGCTGATATGTCCGATGCTCGATGATCGTGACCAGACCGCTTCGAGCGCACAGTGGGACGCCGAAGGCATCTGGATCAGGTCCAGCAACGTGACCGGTTGGACCGCGCTGTTGGGCGATCGCCGTGGCACCGACGATGTTTCGATCTATGCCGCGCCCGCCCGCGCCACCGATCTGACAGGCCTGCCGCCGGCGTACATCGACTGTGGCTCGGCGGAGGTGTTCCGCGACGAGGACGTTGCCTACGCGACGAGCCTGTGGTCATGCGGTGTCCAGACCGAATTGCATGTGTGGCCAGGAGGATTTCACGGATTCGACCTCATCGCCCCGCACACCGCGCTGGCGCAGTCGGCGATCGCAACCAGGAATGCCTGGGTGGCAAAGGTTTTCGGGACTTAACTACCGAGCTGGTGGAGAGAGCGGGGCATGTCCGCTGCGCATACCGCCGGCGTGGAACCAACACAACGTCATAGAAAGGACGGCCAACAATGAAAGCTGCGCAGTGGTATGGCAAGGAAGATCTGCGTGTCGAGGATGTTGCAGAGCCCACCCCCGGGCCGGGACAGGTGAAGCTGCGTAATGCATATTCGGGTATCTGTGGCTCGGACCTGCACTACTACTTCTTCCCTGAATCCCTGCCGTTCGATCCCAACCAGCCGCATCCCCTTACCGGTGCTGCGTTGCCGCAGATTCTGGGTCACGAGTTCGCCGGCACCGTTGTCGAGGTGGGTGAGGGCGTCACAGGCGTGAAGGTCGGTGATCGTGCCGCGGTATATCCGCTGGCCGCCTACTGCGGTGAGTGTGCCGCATGCCGCCGGGGACTGCACTTCTCGTGTCGGCTGATGGGCTCGGTCGGCGCGAACGCACCCGGCGGTGGTCTGTCCGAATACACCACGGTCGCCGCGTCGGCGCTGCACCTGTTGCCCGACAACGTCGACCTGCGCCTGGGTGCGCTCGTCGAGCCGATGGCGGTCGGTTGGCATGCCGTCGCCCGCAGCGGCGTAGAGCCCGGCGGGTCGGCTCTCATCGCGGGAGCGGGTCCGATCGGGATCGGTGCCTGGTTCGCGTTCAAGGCGCGCGGTGTGGAGAAAGTTCTTGTCTCCGAGCCGAGTGCGGACCGCCGAGCGATCATCGCCGGGTTGGGTGCGACGGTCGTCGACCCGGTGAACGAGGACCTCGCCGCAGTGATCGCCGAGTTCACCGGCGGGGCCGGTGTGGATGCCGCGGTGGATGCCGCGGGTGCGGGCGCCGCGATCACGTCGGCATTGGCCGGTTTGGTAGCCGGTGGACGCATCGTGGTCGCCGCGCTCCACGAGCATCCGATGGACTTCCAGCCCACGATGCTCATGATGGGGGAGACCGAGATCGTGGGCGCGGTCGGCTACCAACCCGAGGAATTCGACGCCGTCATCGCTGCCATGGCCAACGGTGTGTATGACACCACGGGCTGGGTCGAGGAGCGGCCTCTGGCAGGCATCGTCGACGCGCTCCACACCCTACGCAGCGGCGCCGGCGCAAAGATTCTCATCAAGACGGACTGACACGCACGATCGGCCGGCCGTGGGTCAATTCAGCCGAGTGGTCTCGAAGACGACCCCGGCGGCCGGCAGTCGGGTGAGCAACGCGTCGCCCATCGCAGCGGCCGGAGTGAGCACCCCGCGTAGATCCGAGAGCTTGTCGCGGTCCAGCGCGAGGGCCAGTCCGCTCTCGCCGAGCAACACCGCGGTCGCGAGGTAACTCGGATCGCCCTTCTGGGCCATGACGGCTCGGTACCGGGCGCCGGTTGTGGTGGTCGTGTATGTCTCGATGCGGTAGCGGCCTTTGCCCAGGGCGTGTTCGCTGGGGCCGGTGCCCGGTTTGGGCATGACACGTTCCAACAATCTCGAGGGCAACTTGTCGGCGTGACGCATGCCGAGCCGCGATAGACCGGCGAGAGCGGCTGTGGAGGCTCCCGCTGCGACCGGGGCGAGCATCGAAGGTCCGCTGCTGACCTGCTCGGCGTAGCGGAACGTGCGGCCATATGCCCAGTCCAGAAGTGAGTTGCTCCGCCGTACGATGCGTGAGTTCTCCGCCGCCATGATGAACGCGCCGGTCCAGCTACCGTCCAACTCGGGCGCGATCTGCCTTCCGCGCCGTAACGGGGTATCAGATTGGTGCCCGAGGTCGGGCTCGGCGTCGCGATCGGTGCTCAGTGTGTAGGGGTCGAGCATTGCCCGCCGGATGTCGGGGTTACCCGACATGGTGCGGCGGGCTTCGAGGATCGAGGCGAGGGTGCCTCCGGATGCGCCACCGACGAACTCTCGCACCACCATGTTGGTTTCGGTGAGCGCACCCTGGCCGTCGGCATGCGCACGGTCATACAGGGCGTAGACGGTGAGATCAGAAGGCACCGAGTCGAATCCACACGAATGCACGATCCGCGCACCGGCGTCAGCGGCCTGCTCGTGGAACTGTTCGGTGCTGGCCAGGATGAAGGGAGTCTCACCGGTGAGATCGGCGTAGTCGGTACCGGCCTCCACACATGACGCTACCAACGGCAGGCCGTATTTCGTGTATGGCCCAACGGTGGTGATGACGACCTGGGTCCGCGCGGCCATCGCCGCCAGCGAGGTCGGCGACCCGGCGTCGGCCTCGATTATCGGCCATTCTTGAGCCGATCCACCGAGCCCGCCGCGCACCTCGCGCACCTTCTCGACGGTCCGGCCGGCGAGGGCGATCCTGGCCGACCCGGCCGCCTTGGCCAGGTAGCCGGCAGTGAGCTTGCCGACGAAGCCGGTGGCGCCGTACACGACGATGTCGAATTCCCGCTGTTGAGCCATAGGCCGAAACTACGCTGCCGCAGGCAGCGACGATGTGGCCAATTGGCGGCTCTGAAGGCTGAAAGACCCTCCGTTTGGCGGGTATTCGTGTCCGTGGCGTTGCTCGACGCCGCGCTGAACGCCCCAAATGGGCGGCATGTGACAACTCTCACTGTCAGATAAGGCCTTCATCGATAGATTCGCTAAGCAACCTCGGGTACCGTTTCGCCGGTATGCGGAACTCTGGTTCCTCATACGGTTGGGCTTACGTGCCGTTCAATGGCGAAGCTTTGTCGGACAGCCGATTTCGGTCGGCCTATCGGGCGACGCGGATTAGGAACCGAGGAGGCGCAACTGTGTTCGGGTTGCTCAAGAAAGCGTGGATACCGCTGACTTTGGTGGTGGTCGTCGCTCTGGGCGCGTACGCGATCGTTCGGATCCGGGAGTCCGGCCATCACGAACCGCGAGTCGCGGAAGGCTCCGGTATCACCGCGAATTTCAACCCGAAGCACATCACGTATGAGGTCACCGGTTCCGGTGGGACCGCGAATCTCAACTACCTCGATGAGAACGGTCAACCTCACCTCATCGAAAACACGCCACTGCCTTGGTCGTTCACGATCATCACCACCCTGCCCTCGATGTCGGCCAACATCATGGCCCAAGGGGAACGCGACGTGAGTGATCTGCGCTGCCGGGTGACCGTCGACGGCGAGGTCCGTGACGAGCGGACGAGCACCGACACTGTCAAACCGTTCATCTACTGCTTGGTGAAATCCGTATGAGCACTGTGAAGAGAAGCGAGCGAATGGGCAACGCACACGCGAAACCCCACCGGCCGTTCATCGGCCACATGGTCCGGATCCTCTCGCTGCCGATCATCATCTTCTGGGTGCTCGTGGTGGTCGCGCTGGGCGCACTCGTTCCCTCGCTCGGCGAAGTCGCAGCAACCCGCTCCGTGCCGCTGAGTCCCACGAATGCACCGTCGTACCAGTCGATGCTGAACATCGGCAAGGTGTTTCAGCAGTACGACTCCGACTCCTCGGCGATGGTGGTGCTGGAGGGCGACGAGAAGCTCGGCGACGAGGCCCACAAGTTCTACGACGAGATCATCGACAAGCTCGAAGCCGATCACGAGCATGTCCAGAACGTCCAGGACTTCTGGAGCGATCCGCTGACCGCGGCGGGCTCACAGAGCGTGGACGGCAAGTCCGCCTACGTGCAGATCTTCCTCAATGGGTCGCAGGGCACCAGCGCCAGCCACGAGTCGGTGGCCGCGGTACGCGACATCGTCGACTCGGTGCCCGCACCGCCGGGCATCAAGGCCCACGTGGCCGGCAACACCGTGCTCAACGCGGATTCCAGCATCGCCGGTCATCAGAGCATGAGGGTCATGGAGCTGGTGTCGGTCGGCGTCATCATCGTGATGCTGCTCGGCATCTACCGCTCCGTGGTGACGATGCTGGTGTCGATGGTCATCATCGGCCTGGAATTGTTTGCCGCACAATTCGTCACGGCGGCGGCCGGGTATGTGAACATCATCGGCCTGACCCCGTATGCGGTGAGCATGGTGACCATGCTGTCGTTGGCCGCGGGGACGGACTACGTGATCTTCCTGCTCGGGCGCTATCACGAGGAGAGATCGAGGGGCCTGGACAGAGAAGACGCGTTCTACGTTGCCTATCACGGTGTTTCCCATGTGATCCTGGGATCCGGACTGACCATCGCCGGCGCCTGCATGTGTTTGACCATGACCACGCTGCCGTATTTCCAGACCATGGGTCTGCCCTGTGCGATCGCGATCTTGGTGATCATCGCCGCAGCCCTGACGCTGGCGCCCGCCGTGCTCACGGTCGCGTCCAAGTTCGGTCTGCTCGACCCGAAGCGGGAGCTGTCGGCCAGAGGGTGGCGCAAGGTCGGCACTGCGGTGGTGCGCTGGCCGATCCCGATCATCTTCGTCACCAGCCTGGTCGCCGTCATCGGTTTTATCAGCCTGACGACGTATGTGCCGCAGTACAACGACCAGAAGTTCACGCCGGCGGACATGCCGGCCAACCTCGCCATGGGTGTGGCCGACCGGCACTTCTCCCAGGCCCGGATGAACCCGGAACTGTTGATGCTCGAGGCCGACCATGACCTACGCAACCCGGCGGACATGCTGGTGATCGATCGGGTCGCCAAAGGGGTGGTCCACATGCGCGGTATCGAACGGGTGCAGACCATCACGCGTCCGTTGGGCTCACCGATCGAGCACAGCTCGATCCCGTACATGCTCGGCGCACAGAACGCCGGCACGCTGCAGAGCGCGAAGTTCAACAACGACAACTCGGCGCAGATGCTCGAGCAGGCCGATGAGATGGGCCGCACCGTGGCCAGCATGGAACGGATGTACAGCATCATGTCCGAGCTGACGGCGACGACCCACAGCATGGTCGGCAATACCCACGACATGCTCGATGCGATCAAGGAGATGCGCGACAACCTCGCCGACTTCGACGATTTCTTCCGGCCGCTGCGCAACTACCTCTATTGGGAGCCGCACTGCTACGACATTCCGGTGTGTCAGTCGCTGCGGTCGATCTTCGACACCCTGGACGGTATCGACACACTCACCGACCAGACGCAGAAACTCGTCGTCGACATGGACCGGATGGACCAGTTGATGCCGCAGATGCTGCCGGTGCTGCGGACCACCATCGACTCGATGTCGCGGATGCGCGATTTCATGATCGCCACGCACAGCACCATGGCCGGAATCCAGGCGCAACAACAGGAACAAGCCAAGGGCGCCACCGAGATCGGTCTGTACTTCGATCAGGCCAAGAACGACGACTTCTTCTATCTGCCGCCGGATGTGTTCGAGAACCCCGACTTCAAGCGGGGCCTGAAGATGTTCGTCTCACCGGACGGCCATGCGGTCCGTTTCATCATCACGCACCAGGGCGATCCGGCCTCGGTCGAGGGCATCGAGCACGTCCGCGACATGAAAGACGTTGTAGCCGATGCGGTCAAGGGCACCCCGCTGTCCAACGCCAAGGTGTCGCTGGCCGGTACCGCCTCGATGTACGCCGACATGCAGGATGGCGTCAAGACGGATCTGATGATCGCGATCATCGCGTCGATGATCCTGATCTTCGCGATCATGTTGATCATCACCCGAAGTGTGGTGGCAGCGTTGGTGATCGTCGGGACGGTGGCCGCGTCGCTGGGCATCGCGTGTGGTTTGTCGGTGCTGCTGTGGCAGGACGTGCTCGGGCTGGGCGTGCAGTGGATCGTGATCCCGCTGTCCATGGTGATCCTGCTGGCAGTCGGGTCGGACTACAACCTGCTGGTGGTCTCGCGGCTGCGCGAGGAGATCCACGCCGGGCTCAACACCGGCATGATCCGCGGCATGGGAGCGACCGGACGGGTCGTCACCGCAGCAGGTCTGGTGTTCGCGTTCACCATGTTGACCATGGTCGTGAGTGACCTGCGGGTGGTCGGCCAGCTGGGCACCACGATCGGTATCGGTTTGATCGTCGACACGTTGATCGTGCGGGCGTTCATGACTCCGTCGATCGCCGCGGCGCTGGGGCGCTGGTTCTGGTGGCCGCTCAACACCATTGAGATCACCCGGCGTGGCCGCTTACAGCGGGAGCGAAAGCAGATCGACGACGACACGGCCCCCCTCGCTCAAGTCGCGACAACACCGGCGTCGCCGCGGCCGGACGGTTCACCGGAGGCCGGAGATCATGGCCGAATCTGAGTCGAAACTGCGCCAACGTACGGACGGGCGCCTGGACCGTTCACGCGATCCAGCGATTCTCGACGCAACATTGGCCATTCTTGCCGAACGTGGGTACGACGCCACCAACATGAACGACATCTGTGCACGCGCGGGGGTGGGAAAAGCCGCGATCTATCGACGGTGGTCGTCCAAGACGGCTCTGATCGCCGATGCACTCGTGTATTGGCGGCCTGATCTGCTCAACGAGGAAGCGCCGCACACAGGCAGCCTTTCCGGCGACCTCGAAGTCATCATCGATCGTGCGGCACACAACGACACGGACATGATCTCCAACGACTTGATTCTGCGCGTCGCATTAGAAGCGGTGCACGACCCGGCACTGGCCTCGGCGTTGGACGAATTGATCCTGTTCCGTGGCCGTCGCGTGGTATCGGCCATCTTGAGCCAGGCGGCTGCTCGTGGCGAAATTGCCGGTGACCGTGACTGGTCGCTCGTCGCAGACGTGCTCACCGGAATGGGACTGATGCGTGCCATCACTGGTCAGAGCGTGGACGCGGAGTACGTCAGGGAGGTCATCGAAACTCTCATACTGCCGGCCCTGTGCCCCACGGATGTCTGATGCCACGACCACGGCCATAGGCGCCTCGAGGGCTCAACCGGACGAGGTGGCCGAGCGCTTGCAGCGAGTACTACTTCGACTCTGGGCCGGCCAACGACAATGTGAGGCGAACGAGGGGAGCGGCGCAGTGACCGCGCTGCAGTTGGGCTACCTGTCGGCCCTCAGCGCACTGGGTCCGACGCGAGCCTCGCATCTCGCAGAAGCACTCGGAGTCACTCCCGCAGCGACCAGCGTGGCGGTACAACGCCTTACTCGAGCAGGCCTGGTCGTCCGCTCATCGCGTGCTTCCGATCAAAGGGAAGTCCATATTGCGATCACACAACACGGACGTGAAGAATATGAGCTGTCGATATCCAAGCGCGAGAACACAACCCGCGTCGCACTCAGTCAGTTGAGCATGCAGGATTGCGAAGCACTGAGACGGGCCTTGCCTATCCTGCGAGACATTTTTTCTTCAACCCACGTCCAACCGTCAACCGATGCGAGGCGACCAACTCCTCGCTCACCGACAAATGGCCGCCGCGGCCGGAACCTTTGAGTCTGGCCGTTCGGCCGCCATCGTGATCCGCCAAAGTGTCAGGGTGCTGCTGATACGGGCGTATCCGCCGCTGCTGAGCAGAGGATAGCCAAGCTGGCGTTCCAACCAAGAGATGCGCTGGCGCATGGTGGAGTGGTGCAGATTCTGCGAGCGGGCCGTCTCGCGGATACTGCTGTGATTGAGCAAAGCCTCAAGAGTCGGTATGACCCAAGGCCTTTCGGTTTGGAGCTCGCGTACGTGGCGGACGTCGGGCGACCGCGCTGCGGTCTCCGCATCGATGTTCTCCACGATGGTGGCGGTGCTGCCGAGTTCGTCGTAGCGCACATGAGTGGGCCTGCCAGTCGTCACATCGACGGCGACGCGCAGGGCGGTGACGGCGTACTGCCATTCCCGGTGGACCTCGATGCCCGCGCAGGTATGTATTCCGGCCGCGAGATCGAGAGGGATCGTCTTGTCTGCCAATGATGCCGGGAGGAGGTGGATCTGATGCTCGTCGACAACCAGCCCTCGGGGCATGCGCTGCGCATCGGCCAGGTGGCTGGCCACCACCGTGATGGTCGGGCCCAGGCCAAGTTGGCGTAGTGCGTTGTCGCGGTCGGTGGAGGAGGCGTCGGGATCACAGGCGATACGCGTTGCGGCCACGACGGGGTTTGTGTCGCGGGTTTTCTTGACCGCGTGCAAGCTGCGGGCGAACCGTTCCAGCACCAGGTGGTCCAACGGACATGCCGGATCCTCTCGATCCATCCAGACCGTGATCTCCTCGAACCGCTCGATCTGACGTGAGGCCGTTACGGCGCCGAACTCGGTCATGGTCCGCCCGGCTGCATCGACAGCTGCGCGCAGACCGCGTTCCGGATCATCCAGTCCCACCGGACAATCGGCCAGCAAAGCGGTTGCGCGGAGCATCGCCAGCGCCGAACACCGCTGGTCCACCAGGGTGTCGAAATGCTCGATCACCCGGAGCGCCTCCGCCGCTCCACCGTCGATCGTGTTCAGCTTGACGATCCACTCCCTCACGACTGGGCTCCTCGATCTTCGCGCGCAGTGGTCGAACTCGTGCCGTCGGCTGCGGGGAACAACCCAGCCACGGCAGCGACGATTGCCGCTCGGCGTGCCGATGGGTCCGGGTTACGGACCTGTTTCCCGGCGAGCTGGACGAGGTCAAGTTGCCAGGCCCAGGCCAAGGCGATCTGGGTGACGATGACCATGACATCGATCGGATCCCAGGCCGGATCCAGATGCCCGGCTGCCTGTGCCTGCCGCACCTGCCCAACACCGCGGTACACGGTCTGCCGAACGGCTTCCTGAAACGGGTCCTCGGGCACTTCGGCGCCGGCGACGTCCAACCGGCCCCACTGCATCAGCCGCAGGTGGTCGGGGCGGGCAGTGAAGTAGTCGTGCACCCGCCCCGCATAACCAGGTAGGTCGGTCGCATCCAGGCGGGTCGCGTCGGTCATCGCGGCCAGTTCATGCTCCGCGACGCACCGGTACAGCTCTTGTTTGCTCCGGAAGTAGGCGTACAACCGTTCCTTGCTCGACTTGGCCCTGCGGGCGATTCGGTCGATGCGGGCTCCCGCCACCCCGTACTGGGCAAACTCGTCTGCCGCGGCGGCCAGGATCCGGTCGCGGGTGGTGTCTGTCTCGGGCGAGGACGTCACCTCATGAACTGTACCAAACCGAACTGTTTGGTTCGACATGGGGGATTGTCAATTTGTCTCACCCTGCCCAGTTGCATGCGCCCGCAAAGCTACGGGCCCGCCGCGTACTCGCGGCAGGCCCGTAGTGCAAACCCTGAAGACGTTGTTGGATCAGTGATTCGAGTTGGCGGCGTGTGCGGCGGCCCGGTCGTCGATTCGGGCCACGGGTGGCGGCTGTTTCTCACTCAGTCGATAAACGCCTGGGATGTCGCCGAAATCCGGGCCGAGCACCTTGGCGAGGGTCTCGCTGTACACGGCGTCCATGAACATCCGCTCGCCGAGAATCTTGTCGCCTTCGAAATCCATCACGACGTTGTAGCAGCCGGTGGTCCGGACCCCTTCATCGGTGTCGAAGTACACCCAGGCCTCGCGAATGAGGCTGCTGTCCGAAACTGCGTGGGTGCGTTTGTCTGCCCAGAAGTTCCGCACTTCTCCGCCGCGAAGCATCCGGTCATATAGCTCTCTGACGGCATCTCGGCCCTCGATGTACCAGTTGAGCGACGGTAACTCGTAGACGGGGTTCTCGACGAGCGTATCCATGGTCGCGTCGAGGTCGAGATTGAACTCGGCCTCCTCATGGAGCCTGAGCAGCTCTTCCATCTGCTCCAGGGTGAGTGTTGTGGCCATCTACATTGTTCCTCTCTGCTGAGCATCCAGTCTGACATGTCTGTATGTCAGATGTGGCCGAAATGTTGAAATTTGTGGCGCCGAGCTTTTTGGGCACGCTGCGCGGTGCATGCCGGTGGCCTACAGCTGCACGATCGTGCGGCCCTTGACGCCGCCGCCGAGGATGCTCGCGGTCACCGCGGGGATTTCGTCGAGGCCGATCTCGTGAGAGATGCTCTCGGCCAAGTTTTTCGGCTTGAGGTCCGCTCCCAAACGCTTCCACACCGCGCCTCGGACATCGGCTGGGCACTGCACCGAATCGATCCCCAGCAGGTTCACGCCACGCAAGATGAACGGCAACACTGTGGTGCCGATTGCGAAGCCGCCGGTGAGCCCGCAGGTCGCGACGGAGCCGCCGTACCGGGTGGTGCGCAGCAGATAGGCGGTGGTGTCCGCACCCACTGGGTCGACGGCGCCGGCCCACAGCTCGGCCTCCAGGGGGTTGTCGCTCTGGCCGGAGACATCTTCGCGGCTGAGAATCTTGGTGGCGCCCAGATCCTGGAGGTAGTCGTGCTCGCTTGCCTTGCCCGTGCTGGCGGCGACCTCATAGCCGAGGCCGGCAAGCATGTTCACGGCAACGCTGCCGACGCCGCCGGTGGCGCCGGTGACGAGGACTGGACCATCGCCCGGCTTCAGGCCGTTGTCCTCCAGGCGCTGGATCGACAGGCCCGCGGTGAAGCCCGCGGTGCCGAGCGCCATGGCCTCCTTGAGTGTGAGGCCGGCCGGCAAGGGCTCGACCCAGTCGCCCGACAGGCGGGCGTATTCGGCATAGCCGCCGAATTGTGAAATTCCCAGTGCGCGGCCGATGGCGAGGACTTCCTGGCCGGCGGTGAAGCGGGGGTCACTCGACTCGACGACCGTGCCGGCCAGATCGATGCCCGGCACCATCGGGTAGGTGCCCACCACGGGGCTCTCGGGCAGGCAGGCCAGGCCGTCCTTGTAGTTGACGCTCGAGTACTGCACGCGCACGGTGACATCGCCGGCGGGCAGGTCATCGAGCGTCAGCTGCTGTACGCCGGCGCTGAAGCCGTCGTCTCCCTTGTTCAGGACGAAAGCGTTGAAAGAATCGGACATGACACCTTCCTTGATCGGACGTCCGGTGACGAGACCGCGGGCATCGTGCCTGCGGCGCAACCGGTCTGGGGGATGTTGTTGTTTCATTCATGCGGTTGAACCAGATCGGTCACCGACCTGAGGCGATCGATCTGGCAGCACTGCACATCGCTATTGCTGTCATGGGAGCACCGCTGTATAGATTGATCTAGTCGAGACATTAGCCGCAAGTCTCTGGAGTCGTCAACAACTCTGAGCGCATCCCGATCGGTGGATCCGAGGGAGGTGCGAGGGTGCGGGACGATCGGTGCGGGCCCATTGACGGGGATGCGAAAGTGTGACTAGGGTCTCGGGCTAGATCAATCTATCTACTCCATGCGGCGTCCGAGAAGTCGTTCCGTCGTCAGGCGGGCGACACACCGGCGATAGATCTGATCGCAGCCCAGACCGATCAAAGGAGAGTTGGCCCGCCATGGAAGAACTGACCAAGAAGGAAATGGAAGCGATCCTGCTCGCGCACGAAATCGCCGAGCTGGAAGAGGATATCGATGCGACGATGGCCACCCTGGCGCCCAACCCGCATTACGAGCTTGCCACTCTGGGGCTGGCCTTCGAGGGGGAGGCCGCGGTGCGCGAGGCGTACTCCCGCATCCTGCCCGGGAACCGGAGCCGAAATGTCGCTGCCGAGATGCGTGTGCACGCCACGGCCGCGAACACGCTGATCCGGGAAGCGCATGTGTCGTTCACGACGTCTGGTGGCGAGCGGGTCACTGGTCAGTATCTGGTGGTGATGTCGTTCGATCCGGTGGCCAAGCTGATTTCCGGTGAGCGGATGTACATGGATCCCAACTTCGCGGCGATGATGACCGAAAACCTCGGTGCCGACTTCGAGAGTCTGCCCGGCGTCTCGAAGTTGAGCGACCATGCCCCGATGATCGACAAGCATGATGCGTACGCGGTCGCCGAGCGTCGAGGACTCACGATCCGATAAGGGTGACCGCCCGACGGGCACATCAGATGTATCGGAGGTCGAAGGATTGGGAGAATCCGTGGGCAGTATTCAACTTCGGGCTACGTTTCCGAGTATTGCGAGCGAGCAGCTGGAGGCGTTCAAAGCGCTTGCGCAGCAGGCAGTTGTCGCGGTGCGTGGTGAATCCGGAGCCCTGCAGTACGACTGGTTTCTCAACGAGAGCCAGACGACGTGTGTGGTCCTGGAGAAATACCAGGATTCCGCGGCCGTACTTGCCCATCTGGCGAATGCCGGCGCCGTGATCGGTCAACTGGCAGCGCTCGGTGGCGGACTCGATATCGAGGTCTTCGGCGACGTCTCGCCGGAGCTGCAACAGGCACTGGCCGCCGCGAAGCCGGCAGTCTTTGCCAGTTTCATCGGTTTGTAGTCGAGAAATCCAATGTGCCCGATTGCTTGTCGAGCAATCGGGCACATTGGTTTTGAAGAGGGTATTGAGACAAGCAGTGCATCCGGTCGGCAGCTTGTCCTACCCGGCTACGGTGTGCGGAGAACCGCCACGACGTTCTCATGCAGCGTTCGGGAGTCGTAGTAGTCGCGCCACCGTACGATGCGCCCGTCTCGGTCTAGATCGAACACCCCGGTGACCTCGGCGTTGAACGTCTTGTCCCGGAGTCGAATGACGTCGACGCGTTCAACCATCACAGTGTCCTCATGCACGACTAGATGCCTGACTTCGACCGTAGGGCCGGGAATCAGCCGTCCTATGGTTTCCAGTCGGGCCTTGATGGCATCGGCGCCGATGCACGGCTCGTTGTGGCCATCCACCCAGACTGCATCGTCGGCGAGGAAAGTCGCGAGTTCGTCTGCGTGCCAACGCTCCCATGCGATCATGAATCTGCGCACCACCGACTCTGTGGATTCATTCACCGTCATCGCTTTCGTCATTGCGCGGTCCCCTTTCGGATCCGTGGATATCAGAATTCAAGAACCAGCCGGCCGCGAACACCGCCGGCTTCGAGCAACTTGTGGGCCTCTGCCGCCTGTGCGGCGGGGAAGGTCTTCGCGACGCGGAGGGTCAACTGGCCCTTCTCAACCTGTCGGCGAAGCTGGTCGAGCTTTTCGGATTCGCGGGCGTATTTGGGGACATACACGGGGTAAAACGTGATTCCCCGCTGATCTTCGCCTTGGTAGCCGCGAACGGTGGCGACGCCGCCGCCGTCACGAACCGCCGGCACGACTGCTTCATCCAGCAACGCGCAGTCGACAACCCCGTCGGCTCCACCGGGCACGATTTCTCGCACCTGGCGGCCGAAATCCTGTCCGCGTCGAACGACATGGTCGGCGCCCAGGTCGCGCACAAGTCTCTTGTCGGCTTCGGAAGCATCAGCGATGACGGTGAGGCTGTCGGCTTTGGCCAGCTGGATGGTGTAGCCGCCGAGCGTTCCGGCAGCTCCGGTCACCGCGAGGGTGTCTCCTGGCTTCAGCCGTAGTTCGTCGAGCGCCAAGCGCGCGGTGAGACCGTTCATCGGCAGTGTCGCAGCCTCCGACAACGTCGTGCCGGCGGGGATCGGCGCAACCGACTGCACGGGGACGATGATCTGTTCGGAGTAGGCGCCGAACGAGCCCTGGGGGATCACGATCGCCATCACTTCGTCACCGACTTTCAGGTCGGTGTCGGTGCCCGCTCCGATCTGCTCGATCACTCCTGCGGCATCCATGCCGAACACGTACGGCGGTAAGGGTGGTTGCGCTGGTCCTCGCGTACTGCGCATCGCGATATCCGCGGGATTGACTGCTGCGGAACGGACCTGGATGCGGATCCAGCCTTCCTCGGCGTCGGGGGGTTCTGGGAGCTCCACGACGTCGAGTGCCTCGGGCCCTCCGAATTCCACAACTCCAACGGCCTTCATCCATACTCCTTCGATTCGTGTGGGCGGTCAGCAGCGCAACCCCTGCCTGCTCGGCGGGCCGGCGGCCCGCCGAGCGAGATGCGGTTGTCGACTTCAGTCGTTGACGTCGAAAGGCCCGCAGGAAGAACAGGTTCACCAACGTGGTGCGATGTCACGCCGTGTGGAGACTCTGCATCAGGGAACGATGCCTCCACTGGCCACGACGAGTTGTCCGGTGATCCAACGTGAGTCCGGTGATGCCAACAGAGAAACCGCGTCGGCGATGTCCTCCGGCTCTCCGATGCGGCCCAGCGGCGTGCGGGCGATCAAGGCATCGTCCTGCTCTTTGGAGTTCGTCCCGATCAGATCCGTCTTGGTGAATCCCACCCCGATCAAGTTGACGGTGATGTTCCGCGGCCCGAGTTCGGCGGCGAGCGACCTGGTTGCCCCTTCCAGCCCGGCCTTGGTTCCGGAGTAGACGGTGCTCCAGGGGACCGGATGAACTGTGACGCACGAGCTGATGTTGATGATGCGACCGCCTTCGGGCAGCAGCGGCGCAGCGGCCTGCATGGCTGCAATCGGTCCGATGATGTTGACCGCGAACTGCTTGTAGGTGAACTCCTCGGTCAGGTCCTCGATGGGCTCTCGGCCCACCTCCTGTACCGCGTTGTTGACCAGGATGTCGAGACGGCCGAACTCCGCTGCCGCTTTCTGAACGAGCATCTGCGCCTGCGACCAGTCGCCCATGTCGGCCTGGATCGCGATCGCCTTGCCGCCCGCCTGCTCGATCCGCTTGACGACGTGGTCGGCTTTGTCCTTCGACGCAACGTAATTCACGACGACCGACGCGCCGTCGGCCGCCAAGCGTGCTGCGATTGCCGCGCCGATACCGCGCGACGATCCCGTAACGATCGCGACCTTGCCTTCTAGATTTCCCATCGGACCTCTTCTCCTCGCGTTGACGGACTGCTTGCGTGGAACAGCTTTCGGGTTCGGAATGTGATCCCGAATACTAAATAGATTGCTCTATCAAGCTAGCCATGGTCGCGAGGACGTGTCAACAACTAGTGGTGGGCTGGAGCCCGACCGCCTTCGGCAAGCTCGGTCCGTGCGGCTGCGGCCAGCTCGCGCGGTCTGGTGGCCAGCACGTCAAGCGATACCGAGGGCCTGCCCATCACTCCAGACACGTAGCGCTCGTAGACCCCCTCGGCGATACAGGCAAGCCGCCATAGCGCGAAGCTCGTGTAGTACGGCAGATCGGAGCTGTCACGACCGGTCAACTGCTGATACCGAGATGCCAGCTCGGACACCGACGGGAAACTCGCGGCGCGCCGGGGAACCCAACCGTCGTCCTCGGCGAGGCTCCACCAGGCGGTTAACCAGCCCAGGTCGGCCAACGGGTCACCGACGGTCCACAGTTCCCAGTCGAGGACGGCTTCGATGGTGCCTGACGGGGCGACCAGGATGTTTCCGAGACGAAAGTCGCCGTGGGTCAGTGTGATCCACCGCTGTGGTGGTTCGGCCCGACAAAGCAATCCGTGAACGTCGAGAATTTCTGGTGTGCGCGGGGAGCCGCCACCGGTGATGCGGCGCATCCAGAAGTCCAATTGCCTACTGACGTATGAGCGGGTGCGTGCCACCGGTGGCTGTTCGACCACCCCGGGATCGACGCGGTGCAGATCCGCCAGGGTGGCGACGATGTCGCTTCCGAGTCGGTGCCGCGCCGAATGTGAAAGCTGTGAAGCGCTTTTCGCACTGTCGATCACCGTGCCGTCGACGTGGTCCATGACATAGAACGCGGCGCCGGTCACCTGTGGGTCGGCACAGAACGCAGTCGTCGGCGGAACCGGGACGGCGCTGGCTTGTAGGGCGGTGAGGATGCGCCATTCGCGTTCCATGCTGTGGGCGCCGGGAGCCAGTGGCCCGGCTGGAGGGCGGCGCAGAACCCAGGATCGGCCTTATGCGTCGACGACCCGGTAGGTCAGATTCGAGCGTCCGCCGGCGAGCAGAGAGAAAGACAAGGGGAGCGACACGTCCGGTACGGCAGTTGCGAACCATCGCTCGACTGCCTCGTGATCGATTCCGATGACCTCGTCAGAACTGGCGCGCAAACGGGTCACGTCCTCTCCAATTCGACTCGGGCGATGGACCGAAGGTGCACCTCGTCGGGACCGTCGGCGATGCGCATGGTGCGCGCCGCGGCCCACAGGGATGCCAGTGGCGTGTCTGAGCTGACACCGGCCCCACCGAATATCTGTATGGCGTCGTCGAGAATCCGGCATACCCCTCGAGGGACGGCCACCTTGATCGCAGCGATTTCGGTGCGCGCTTCGCGGGCGCCGTGCCGGTCGATGAGCCACGCGGTTTTCAGCACCAGCAGCCGCAGCTGTTCGACGGTGATACGCGCGTCGGCAATCCATTCGCCGATCACCCCTTGCTTGGCCAGTGGCCGGCCGAACGTGACGCGCTCCGCGGCTCTTTCCTTCATCAGCGCGATGCCGCGTTCGGCCATCCCGATGGCCCGCATGCAATGGTGAACGCGTCCGGGACCGAGCCGCGCTTGGGCCATGGCGAACCCCGCCCCGGCGGCGCCGATCAGATTTGCGCGCGGGACCCGCACGTCGACGAAGGTGACCTCGCCGTGGCCGTTCTGGTCGGTGTAGCCGAAATAGCTAAGGTCGCGCACCACCGAAACCCCAGGGGCGTCGGCGGGCACGATTACGAAGGAATGCCGGCCGGCCCGGTCGGCTTGGGCATCGCTGATGCCCATCACGATGTAGAACGCCGTGCGCGGGTCGAGCGCACCGGTGGTCCACCACTTGCGTCCGTTGACCACGATCTCGTCGTCTTCGATCCGCAACGTGGTGCCGATGTTTCCCGCATCGCTACTCGCCACGTCGGGCTCGGTCATCGCGAAGGCGCTGCGAATCTCACCTCTCAGCAAGGGTTTCAGCCACCGCTCGCGTTGGTCGTCGGTGGCGAAGAGGTCGAGTAGTTCCATGTTGCCGGTGTCGGGTGCCGAGCAGTTCATCGCCTCCGGAGCGAGCTGTGGGTACCAACCGGTGCGCTCGGCCAACGGCGCATAGTCGAGGACGCTCAAGCCGTGAGCCGGCTCGGTTGACTGTGGCAGGAACAGATTCCAGAGTCCGCGAGCCTGTGCCTGCGCCTTGAGCTCCTCGATGACCCCGGGTACCTCGTGCGGCGTACCCGCTGCGACAAGGTCGCGTCGTTGCTGCTCATAGCGCGACTCTGCGGGAGCCACGCAGCCGTCGATGAAGGCGTCGACGCGTTCGAGGTACTCCTGTGCGCGTGCGCTTGGCTCGAAGTCCATGCTCCATCCCTCTCGACGCGGTTGTCAGCGGAACTTTTCGGTGAGGGCGCGGCTGATCACCAGTCGCTGAATCTGGTTGGTGCCCTCGAAGATCTGGGTGATCTTCGCCTCGCGCATATACCGTTCGACGCGGTAGTCGCGGGTGTAGCCGGCACCGCCGAGCACCTGGACGGCGTCCGTGGTGACCTTCATCGCGGCGTCGGTGCAGACGAGTTTGGCGACGGAGGCGAGTCGGGAGTAGGGCAGGCCGGCATCGCGTCGACGCGCCGCGTCCAGGTATGTGGCGCGCGCGGAGTCGACGGCGGCTGCCATATCGGCCAGCAGGAAGCCCAGGCCCTGATGGTCGATGATCCGACGGCCGAAGGCAGTTCGCTCGTTCGCGTAGCGCACTGCCTCGTCGAGTGCGGCTTGTGCGATACCGACCGCAACGGCGGCGATTCCGAGCCTGCCGCTGTCGAGTGCGCTGAAGGCGATGTGCAGGCCGGTCCCTTCGACGCCGATGCGTCGTTCGGCGGGGATGAACGCATTGTCGTAGAACGCCGATGCGGTGGGCACCGCGTGTAGACCCATCTTGTCCTCGGGGCTGCCGAACGACAGACCCTCCGTGTCTTTCGGCACCAGGAAACAGCTGATGCCTTTCGACCCTGTTCCGGTGCGGGCGAACAGCGTGTAGAAATCGGCGACCCCGCCGTGGGTGATCCAGGCTTTCGTCCCGTCGATCCGGTATCCACCGTCGACTGCGGTGGCCTTACAGGCCAGGGCGGCGGCGTCCGAACCGGCTTGCGGCTCCGACAGGCTGTAGGCGCCGATCGTGCTGCCGTCCAGCATGTGTGGAAGCCAGGTGTCCCGTTGTTGATCGGTACCGAACTCGACGAGTGCGTGACACGACAGATTGTGCACGCTCAAGGCGCAAGCGACCGCGGCCCAGCGCGCCGCAATCTCTTCGACGACCTGCAGGTACACCTCGTAGGGCTGGCCTCCGCCGCCCCACTGGGTGGGTTGGGGCAGAGTCAGCAGGCCCGCCTCGCCCAGCGTGCCGAACACACCTTCGGGATAGGCGCGGTCCTTCTCGGCCTGATCGACGACGGGATCCAAGATCTTGTCGGCAATCGTGCGGGTCAGGTCAATGAGGTCGCGAGCATCGTCGCTCGGCAACATGCGATCAACGGGCATGATTCTCCGTCTTCGAACTGCTAGGAGTACTGAAGGATCGTTTACAGTACTGTTCGTGAGTACGCTAACACCGGTCGGCAGTACTATCCAAGGGGTGCCGAGCCAACGTCAGCCTCAGTTCGCCACCAAGCGTCGCGTCGGTTTGTTCGACGAGCTGGTCGCCCTCTTTCTTCGCGAGGGCTTTGCCGACCTCACCTTGGATGAGATCGCGTCGCGACTGCGGTGTTCGAAGTCGACGCTGTATGCGCTGGCGGCCAGCAAGGAACAACTGGTGCACTCCGCTGTGGTGCACTTCTTCAAGCGGGCGACCGATGCGATCGAGGAACGCGTCGAACCGGTCAGCGGTGCGCGGCAGCGCATTACCACATATCTACTGGCCGTCGGAGACGGACTGGAAGCCGCGTCTGATCGCTTCATGGCTGACCTCGATGCGTTCGCACCTGCGCGGGCGGTATACGAACGCAACACCCAAATTGCGGCCAAGCGGGTGCAGGATCTGATCGCCGAAGGTGTGGCCAACGGCGAATTCCGGGACGTGCACGCGGCGTTCGCCGGCGAGCTGGCCGCCGCGATGATGGTGCGCATACAGCGGGGCAGCGTGCGTGACAGCACGGGGCTGGATGATGCGGCGGCGTACCGCGAACTTGCCTCGATCCTCACCCGAGGCATCGACGCCTGACGGTGCCGTTCGTGCATCGCGGTAAGGCTGGCCGAGAAGACCATGAAAGGGCGCATCAGTGCCGTACCGAAGCAGGTTCGTTCCCAAGAAAATGCCTCTGAACAATGTGACGCTCAGCGTGATCGACGAGGGTGTGGGTCCAGCGGTGCTCCTGCTACACGGCTTTCCAGACCGCGCCGCGATGTGGTCATACCAGATCGAACATCTGGTCAGGGACGGCTATCGGGTCATCGCCCCCGACTTGCGGGGCTTTGGTGACAGCGACCGTCCCGAGGGGGTCGAAAACTACGGTAGCGCTGCGATCATCGCTGACATTCTCGAACTGCTGTCCGCGCTGGACACGGGGAGTGTTCACCTGGTCGGACACGATTGGGGAGCGTCGATCGCCTGGGCCATTGCCGCCAAGTTTCCGCAGTGGGTCGACACATTGACCGTCTTGTCGGTAGGCCACCCGCGAGCGTTTTTTCTCGCCGGCGACAGGCAACGCGCACTGGCGTGGTACATCCTGTTGGTCCTGCACGTCGGTGTCGCAGAGAAGATGCTGCCGCAACGCGATTGGGAGTGGTATCGATCTTGGGCGTTCGATGGAGCCGCCCGGGAGTCAAACGATCAACTCGACCAGCAGCTGGCGGATCTCGAGCGGCCGGGTGCGTTGGTCGCGGCATTGAACTGGTACCGCGCGAATTTCCGGGCAGAGACGTTTCTCGATCTCGATCCCTATCCACATTTGGGGAGCGTCACATGTCCGGTGCTGGCCATGTGGTCCGACGCCGACATGACGCTCACCGAAGCGCAGATGACCGGTTCGCAGGACTTCGCCGACGGCCGATGGGAATACCGTCGCATCACCGGGGTAGGGCATTGGCTTCCACGCGATGCGGCCGAGGAAGTCAATTCCCTGCTGAGTGAGTTCTATGCGTCGCAACGTGCGATCGACGCGGGAACGCCTACCTGACCGTTCGACACGACGCGCTCCGGAACGTTCGAAGGCTGTGGTGTGGGGGGCCGCGGGGGGGGGGGGCCGCCCCCCCCCCCCCCCCGCGGCGGCCGCACCCCCGGGGCCCCCCCCCCCCGCGAAGGGGGGGTATTTAGTAGGGGTGGCCGGCCGGGCGT
>NZ_MBEQ01000048.1 GCF_001954135.1 Mycobacterium sp. GA-1841
GCGCTCTGGTGGAGGAGTTCGGCCCAGCGGGGGAAGGAGGTGGTGGTGGGTGGGAGTTGGATGGGTTGGTCGGCGTGGTGTTGGGTCCAGGCGATGTTGAGGTCTTCGGCGATGATGCGCCAGGAGACGCCGTCGATGGCGAGGTGGTGGATGATCAGGGCGAGTTGTTTGGTGGTCGGGATCCAGAGGGCGCGCAGCATGTGGCCGGTGGCGGGGTTGAGTTGTGCGCGTGCGGTGGTGAGGGTGTGGTTGTCGAGGGTGGTGGCGGTGTGGAGGCAGTCGGCGGCGGCGATGGTGCCGGGTTGGGGCACGGTCAGTGTCCAGGTGTTGGGGTTGGTGTGGGCGCGCAGCATGCCGTGGTGGTCGAGTAGGGCTTGCAGTAGCTCGATGATGTCGGTTTCGGTGGTGGTGGTGGGGGCTTGCAGGACCACGGTTTGGTTGAACTGGTCGGTGGCGCCGTTGCCGGTGTCCAGTGTGTTGAGCCAGTGCATGATCGGGGTGGGCG
>NZ_MBEQ01000049.1 GCF_001954135.1 Mycobacterium sp. GA-1841
CGCACCCCCGCCGAAGAACTCGACCGACTACTGTCAGACCCGTCCACATTCACCGCAGCGACCGCCTGAATCCAAGGCCCGAATCGCGATCTGAACGCACGGTCGATGTCGATTCCGAGTAAACCGGTATTTCGTCGTCCCAGGGCTGGCGGGTCACCATGTCGGCGACCTTGACGTAACCCCGCTCGAATTCTCCGGTGGCGGCGTCGACGAGCCGGTACTGCTGGGTTTGGTGCTGGATCGGCTGCGCGTCGAGCATGACGATCCGCACCTCTCCCGGTTCGAAGTGGCAGCGGGACTGCAGGGCCGCGACGAGTTGCTCGTTGCTCATGTGCCCGTCGCCGAAATTCCAGCCGATGGCCGTGGAGACGATCCGCTCCCCGTCGGTCAACACGTAGTCGTCCTCGTTCTGCCCGGCCATGGCGCGGTGGGCCAGGGTGAACAGCGCACGCCCGTGAGAGTTGAAGCCACGGAAGGCATATCCCATGTACAGATACATCTGGGCGGTCTCCGGGCTGCCGTAGTACCGCTCCATCTGGGCGGCGGGCATGCTGGCGATCGCGACGATGCCCTTCTCGATCTTCTCCGCGGCCGAGGGCTTGACGCACCACAGTGAGGTGTCCCAGTTGCCCGCGTAGTACCGCATGCCGGGCAGAAAGGAGATCTTGCGCGGGAACAGGTTTCCCAGCACGACGGTGGTAGCCGACACCGCGAACAACACGATCGGCCACGGGCTGTTCAGGTCACCGAGCCCGATACCGGGATGCCCGACGAACAGCGCCAGCACGCTGAACATCATGAAGACGTTCCACTCCAGCGGCACCCCCATCGGAATGGCGCTCAGGATGCCGAAGTGGAAGACGAGCATGACGAATGCCGCGATCGCGGTCGCCCAGCCACCATGCGAGAAGAACAACACCAACGGCACCAAACCCTCGATGACGGTGGAGAAGTGCGCCACGAAGCGTGACGGTCGCCCGGGCCGCAGGTCATCCGGGAAGTGTTCGAAGAACTTCCGTTTGATCCAGCGGGGTCGGAAAATCGGGTTGTTGCTCATCATCGTCGAGATGACGAACGGGAAGTGCTTGGTCAGCTTTGACGACGCCGCACCGATCCAGATGGTCAGGCAGATCAACTTGGCGGCGATGACGATGTCGGCGCCGCTGAACAGGAAGCAGACCGCGAGCGCGCCGTAGACCTCGCCGCGGGCGGCCAGGAAGATCACCTTGTCCCGCAGGCCGGCCACGGCCAGCAGGCCGATGATCGCGGCCGTCTGCCACACCGGCAGCACGCCGATCTGGGTGCCGAGTTCGGGGATCGGCCCCGAGCCTTGCGAGCACAGCGCCACCACCAGCATCACCATCAACGCCCCGTACAACGCGACGTCGAGCAGGGTACGGTCGTCCCCCTTGGTCAGCGGCACCCGGCCGGGCCACGGTGGCAGCCGGATGGTCTTGGGCCGCAACCAGTACAGGATCGAGCCCATGGGCGGGAAGAACCGGTTGTTGAGCGGGCCGAAACCGCAGCCGAGGCCGACGACCTCGAACAGCATCGTGTAGAAGATGACCTTCTGGTAGACGATCGGCTCGGCGTACCAGGAGGCGACGTTGGTGAATCCGTCGATCCCGGTGGTGGTGAGCGCGATCAGCCACGCCCCGAGGATGTAGAGCAGGATCTTGACGACGTAGAACAGGTGCAGCACGACCGGTGTCCCGAATCCGACCTCGGCCCAGTGCCGCGCCATCGGCCGGATCTTCTCGGCCCGGGTGCCTTTACTCCATTCCTCGAAGTCGACCTGCGGAGCGACCTGTTTGAGAAAACCCATGCCAGTCAGATTAGAACGTGTTCTAGTCCGCCCTCACGCGAACAGACACAAACCCGCCCTTTTCAGCGTGAAACTGGGCGGGTTTGCGTCTGTTCGGCCAAGAAACTAGGACTTCACCGGCGGGCGGTAGAAGATCGCCAACTGTCCGATGCCACCGAGCAGGCCCAGCACCACGGCGATCGCCATGCCGCCCCAGCCGTGCAACAGGTGGTAGAAGCCGGCGTCGGAGAACAGCAGGTGATCGAGGCTGTACCGGCCGGCCACCCCGCCGGGTGATCGCGATAGGGGCGCACCGCGGCAGGCAGTGCCGCGACGTCACCTTTGGCCC
>NZ_MBEQ01000050.1 GCF_001954135.1 Mycobacterium sp. GA-1841
GGCATTCAGTCGGGTGCTGGTCGCGATGGTGACCGCCATTGCGGGGGTCTTTGCGGGCCTCTTCATAGGTGCCGGCACGTCTCATGCGGGCTTGGACAATGAGCTGAGTCTGGTCGACGGTCAGGATCGGACCCTGACCGTGCAGCAGTGGGACACCTTCCTCAACGGGGTGTTCCCGCTGGACCGCAACCGGCTGACCCGTGAGTGGTTCCATTCCGGTCGGGCCAAGTACCACGTCGAGGGCCCGGGTGCCGAGGAGTTCGAGGGCACCTTGGAGCTGGGTTATCAGATCGGCTTCCCCTGGTCGCTGGGTGTGGGCATCAACTTCTCCTACACGACCCCCAACATCCTGATCGACGATGGTGACATCACCGGCCCGCCGTTCGGCCTGGAGTCGGTGATCACCCCGAACCTGTTCCCCGGTGTGTCGATCAGCGCGGACCTGGGCAATGGCCCCGGTATCCAGGAAGTGGCGACCTTCTCGGTCGACGTCAAGGGTCCGGCCGGTGGGGTGGCAGTGTCCAACGCCCACGGCACGGTGACCGGTGCGGCCGGTGGTGTGCTGCTGCGCCCGTTCGCCCGGTTGATCGCCTCGACCGGTGACAGTGTCACCACCTACGGCGAGCCCTGGAA
>NZ_MBEQ01000051.1 GCF_001954135.1 Mycobacterium sp. GA-1841
ACCTTCTCGATGCGGGTGCGGGTCACCTGGATCTGCATACCCTCGGTGACCGAGCGGATCCCGCTGGCGCCGGACAACAAGCGCATCGAAGATGTCGAGCTCAACATGAGCCGGCAGATCGTCGAGGACCCGGGCGCTCCCGGCACCCAGGACGTCACCTACGCCGTGGCCAAGGTGAACGGCGTGGAGACGGGCAGGCTGCCAGTAGCCAATGTCGTTATCACGCCGGCTCGTGATGGTGTGCTGAGGGTCGGAGCAAAGCCCGGCACCGAAGTTCCGCCGGTCGCCAACGGGGCCCAGTGGGACTCTCTCGCGCAGTGCGAAGCGGGAGGTAATTGGGCCATTAACACTGGTAACGGTTTTTTCGGTGGCGTCCAATTCGACCAGAACACCTGGGAGCGACAGGGTGGTCTGCGGTATGCTCCGAGAGCCGATTTGGCGACAAGAGAAGAGCAGATTGCGATTGCTACGGTGACGCAAGCCCGGCAAGGCTGGGGAGCTTGGCCGGTGTGTAGTGGGAGGATTGGGGCGCGCTGACTATTCGACTGCTCGGGCGGACCGAGATACGACGCTTGGCGAAAGAGATCGACTTTCGACCACGCAAGGCCTTTGGCCAGAATTTTGTTCATGATGCCAACACCGTTCGGCGCATCGTGTCGGCTTCCGGGATCAACCGGAACGACCATGTGCTGGAGGTCGGGCCGGGCCTCGGGTCGCTGACCCTGCCCCTGCTCGATCGCGGCGCGAAGGTGACCGCGGTGGAGATCGACCCGATCCTGGCCAAGCAGTTGCCGGCCACCATCGCCGATCACTCTCACAGCGAGATCAACCGGCTCACCGTCATCAACCAGGACATCCTGACGTTGATGCCGTCCGATCTGGCCGAACAGCCGACCGCGCTCGTGGCGAACCTGCCGTACAACGTGGCGGTGCCGGCGATCCTGCACCTGTTGGCCGAATTCCCGTCGATTCGCACGGTGATGGTCATGGTGCAGGCCGAGGTTGCCGAACGGCTGGCCGCCGAGCCCGGTGGCAAGGACTACGGCGTGCCCAGCGCCAAGGTGCGGTTCTACGGCAACGTGCGCCGGCATGGGATGGTCTCGCCGACGGTGTTCTGGCCGATTCCGCGGGTGTACTCCGGGTTGGTGCGCATCGACCGGTACGAGACGTCGCCATGGCCAACGGACACCGCGTTCCGCGACGAGGTGTTCAGCCTCATCGACATCGGTTTCGCGCAGCGCCGGAAGACCTCTCGCAATGCGTTCGCCGACTGGGCGGGGTCGGGCAACGAGTCGGCGGAGCGGCTGCTGGCCGCCAGCATCGACCCGTCCCGTCGCGGTGAGACCCTCGGGATCGCCGACTTCGTCCGGCTACTGCAGCGGGCCAAGGAGGCCGCGGGCGAGGCGGCGGCTCAGGTCGAGGCGGCAGCCCGACTCGAGGCGACGCAGAAGGCCTAGCCTCTACGTCTCTCGGCGTCCAATGTGAAGAAGATCGCGAGATTTTTCGACAATCTCGCGATCTTCTTCACACTGGGCCGTCCAACGCCTCGCAAACCTGGCCGATGAACTCCGAGCAGGAGCCGTGGCGCCGGTCGGCGTCCTTGGCCAGTGCGGTTGCCACCACGCGATCGAGCGCGGGCGGAATCCACGTGCACCGCTGCGATATTCGCGGTGGCCGGCTGTTCATCTGGTGCTCGATCAGGCCCATCGCGTCGTCGGCGGCAAATGGTGGCGATCCGGTCAGCAACTCGACGGCGGTGCAGGCCAGGGCGTACTGGTCGGTGGCTCCCGTCGGCGCCCGGCCGGCCAGTAGCTCGGGTGCCGAATAGGGCAGGGACGCCACCACATTCGGGTGCGGCGCGGCCGCCTGACGGGTGATCCGGCGCGCTGGGTCGAGGCTCAGCCGTGAACTGTTGTGTGCCAGCCGGGCCGCCACATCCTCGGCCATCGAGTGCGCCACTCCGAAGTCGATCAGCACAGCCCGCGAAAACGGTTGATCGACAATGATGTTCGCGGGTTTGACGTCGCAGTGCACGATTCCGCGCCGGTGCGCGTGGTCGAGCGCGCCGGCGATCTGGGTCAGCGCGGTGAGGCGCTCGGCGAGGTCGGTCAGGCCGCTGACCGTGCCGCCTTCGAGCAACTCGGCAGCCAACCAACCCGGGCCCGCCGCGTACACCGTGACGATGTTGGGATGGTCGAGGCGGCGCGCGAGGTCGAAGACCCGCTGCAGCCGGGCCAGGTGTTCGGGGCTGCGGTGCTGATCGTCGAGGACCTTCAGCGCGACGGTGTGTCCCTCGAAGTTTCTCGCCCGGTAGACCACGGCCGACCCGCCGCGGCCGATGACGTCCGCCGCCGTGTATCCCGCGACGATCACCTCGGGTGAGGGCATCGTCTCAGCTTAAGTTCACCGACAACGACGGGTGGGCGGCGATAGTGTCGTGGCCGTGTCAGCATCCGACGGCAGTACCGCCTCCGAGTGGGTCCCCACCGGTTCGGTCAGCGTGCGTGTCCCCGGCAAGGTGAACCTGCACCTGGCCGTCGGCGATGTGCGCGACGACGGCTACCACGACCTCACCACGGTGTTCCACGCCGTGTCACTGCTGGACGAGGTGACCGTGCGCAACGCCGACGTGTTGTCGTTGACCGTGTCGGGAGAGGGCGTGGAGTCGGTGCCGACCGACGAGCGCAACCTGGCGTGGCGGGCCGCTGAACTGATGGCCGAGCACGTGGGCCGCGCACCGGATGTGGCGATCAGCATCGAGAAGTCGATCCCGGTGGCCGGTGGCATGGCCGGCGGCAGTGCCGACGCGGCGGCGGTGCTGGTGGCGATGAACACCCTGTGGGAGCTCGGGGTGCCGCGCCGCGACCTGCATGCCCTGGCCGCCCAGCTGGGCAGCGACGTGCCGTTCGCGCTGCACGGCGGCACAGCGCTGGGCACCGGGCGCGGCGAAGAGTTGGCCACCGTGCTGGCCCGCAACACCTTCCACTGGGTGTTGGCATTCGCGCACCGGGGGTTGTCCACGCCGAAGGTGTTCGGCGAGCTGGACCGGCTGCGGGCGGACACCTCGACCGGAGGGCCACCGCGGGCCGAGGAGCCTGAGCCGGTGCTGGCGGCGCTGGCCTCCGGCGACCCGGCCGAACTTGCCGCCCTGCTCGGCAATGACCTGCAACCGGCCGCGTTGAGCCTGTATCCGGATCTGCGCCGGACCCTGCGGGCCGGGGTGGAGGCCGGCGCGCTGGCGGGCATCGTGTCCGGATCGGGGCCGACGTGTGCGTTCCTGTGCCCGTCGTCGACCGCGGCGGTGGATGTCGGCGCCGAATTGGCGGGGGCCGGGGTGTGCCGGACGGTGCGGGTGGCCAGCGGGCCCGTCAGCGGGGCCCGGGTGGTGCCGACGCCGACGACGTCCGTCTGAGCTGCGCAGCCCGCAGCGGCGGGGAACAGATGTGACGCAGACCTCAATTACCGCGAGGGTTTGGCCAGTTACTTAAGGGTCTCTTAAGATGGGCGACGGTGAATGCTAGCGGTTTCCTCTCGGATGCGACTTGTGCGCCCGCCACCCCTGATCGCGGGCGGTCGCACATCTGTGTACCCGGACCTGCGGCATCACCGGATCGAGACATAACTGCTGCCCAATCGTGCACGCGCGCCTACCCAAAAGCGTTGCGCAGCGGGCGGAGCATGGAGAACCGTGTATCGGCAGCCGGCGTTTTGCCGCCGGTGCCAGGGTCGCGGAAGCCAAGGAGGTCGTCGTGAGCAGATTCACCGAGAAGATGTTCCGCAATGCTCAGGAGAGCACACGCGGCATGGTGACCGGCGAACCACACGAGCCGGTTCGTCAGACCTGGGGCGAGGTTCACGAGCGGGCTCGGCGCATCGCAGGCGGCCTGGCCGCCGCGGGTATCGAACACGGTGACGCCGTGGGCGTGCTGGCCGGCTTCCCGGTGGAGATCGCCCCGACCGCGCAGGGCGTCTGGATGCGCGGCGCGAGCCTGACCATGCTGCACCAGCCGACCCCACGTACCGACCTGGCGGTGTGGGCCGAGGACACCATGAACGTGATCGGCATGATCGAGGCCGACGCCGTCATCGTCTCCGAGCCGTTCCTGGTCGCCATCCCGGTGCTTGAAGAAAAGGGCATCAAGGTGCTCAAGGTGGCCGATCTGCTGGCCGCCGACCCGATCGACCCGGTGGAGACCGGCGAGGACGATCTGGCGCTGATGCAGCTGACCTCCGGCTCGACCGGATCGCCCAAGGCCGTGCAGATCACCCACCGCAACATCCACTCCAATGCCGAGGCCATGTTCGTCGGCGCGGAGTACGACGTCGACAAGGACGTCATGGTCAGCTGGCTGCCCTGCTTCCACGACATGGGCATGGTCGGCTTCCTGACCATCCCGATGTACTTCGGCGCCGAGCTCGTCAAGGTCACGCCGATGGACTTCCTGCGTGACACGCTGCTGTGGGCCAAGCTCATCGACAAGTACAAGGGCACCATGACCGCGGCGCCCAACTTCGCCTACGCATTGTTCGCCAAGCGGCTGCGCCGTCAGGCCAAGCCGGGCGAATACGACCTGTCCACGCTGCGGTTCGCCCTGTCGGGTGCCGAACCCGTCGAGCCGGCCGACGTCGAGGATCTCATCGACGCCGGTAAACCGTTCGGGCTCAAGCCCTCGGCGATCCTGCCGGCCTACGGCATGGCCGAGACCTGCCTGGCGGTGTCGTTCTCTCCGTGCAACGCCGGCCTGGTGGTCGACGAGGTCGACGCGGACCTGCTGGCCGCGTTGCGCCGCGCGGTGCCCGCCACCAAGGGCAACACCAAGCGGCTGGCGTCGCTGGGTCCGCTGCTGCGGGACCTGGAGGCTCGCGTCGTCGACGAGAACGGTGAGGTCATGCAGCCTCGCGGCGTCGGGGTCATCGAACTGCGCGGGGAGTCGCTGACGCCCGGCTACATCACCATGGGCGGTTTCCTGCCGGCCCAGGACGAGCACGGCTGGTACGACACCGGCGACCTCGGGTACATCACCGAGGAGGGCAACGTCGTGGTGTGCGGTCGCGTCAAGGACGTGATCATCATGGCGGGACGCAACATCTACCCGACCGACATCGAACGTGCGGCCGGCCGTGTCGAGGGCGTGCGCCCCGGCTGCGCGGTCGCGGTGCGCCTGGATGCCGGGCACTCACGCGAAACCTTCGCTGTCGCAGTCGAATCCAACGCCTGGCAGGACCCGGCCGAGGTGCGTCGCATCGAACATCAGGTGGCACACGAGGTGGTCTCCGAGGTCGACATGCGGCCGCGCAACGTCGTCGTGCTGGGCCCGGGCAGCATCCCGAAGACGCCGTCGGGCAAGCTGCGTCGCGCCAATTCGGTCTCGCTCGTCACCGGCTGACCCGAGCCGCAGCTGCGCGAGCGTGCGGGTCTGCCGCGCGACACACCGCACTTGATCGGCACTTTGCGCACGATCGCGCTGACGCGCGGCCGGCGCCATTTCTTCGGAAAATGACACGCGGTCTCCGTTTGGACCGCAAGCGAACTGGGCATCTCCTGTGTATTCTGACGCCGAACTACTTCTAGGAGAGGACCGGAATGGTCAATACCCGATGGCTTTCGGCGATCCTCGGAGCGGGCGTTATCGCCGCGGGGATCTCTGCGGGCACCGCATGGGCGGGTGGCCCGGGTGGATATGTGGAAGGCGACCCCGAAGACACGTTTGCGGCGGTCGGTACCGGCGATTTCGTCGGCACCATAGGGGGTTTCACCGCAACCGGTGACACCAGTGAAGAGGCTTCGGCTGCGGTGATCGCGGCTTGCCAGGCCGCAGGTGGTGTGGACTGCACCGCAGACCAGGTGACGAACGACAATCTCTGCATCGTGTCTGTCGCCAGCGACAGCAACTGGGCCGTGGCCGGCGGCGCCGGGCCGACGGTGGAAGCCGCCCGCCAGGACGCCTTCAACCGGGCAGCGGCAAACAACACCCCGCTCGATGCGGATTCTCCCGTTGTCGTATCGGCCTGCCCCTGATGAGCGAGCGGATGCCGGCGCGTTTCGCGCATGACCACTCTGGTATCGCGGTCGTAGCCCGGAAAGGGAAGGACATGATGACAGGTCGCGGGAAGTTTGCCTTCGTGATGGCAGGTCTGGCGGCAGTATCGGTGATCTCGGCGCCGATGGCGTCCGCGCGACCGACCTGCCAGGACACGGCCACCAAGACCATCTGCACGACCAACGGCAGCACGTCGATCAAGGCGCGCCCCGGTACGACGGCGCCGCCGGCCAATATCCCGGTGTTCCCGTGGCTGGGAATGCCCGGCGCCCGCCGCTGACAATACGAGTTTCATCCACCGCGCCGCGAGCGTGCGTGTCGGTTTGCCTGACATGCGCGCTCGCGGAAGTGTTTTGGGCCTGGGCAGCGTCAGCAGCCGGTTGAAATCAGCCTGAGTGCAATGCCCGACCCGGGTGCGCCTGCGGCACTAGGGTTCAGCGGCGATGACGACACATGGCGGTGAGTTTCGGTTGTGGGCGTTCGGTGATGCCCACGTCGGTACGGACAATCAGTTCGGCAGGCAGAGTCTGGCCGAGGCGATCCGTCAGTCGGAGTTCGGTGGCGCGCAAGGCGGGCCGCCGTTCGACTGGGACATCGCTGTCGATGTCGGCGACATGTCGGGGGCGCACCACAGCCTGCCCGACGATGCCGAGGGGCGCGAGGTCCGACGGCAACTGTCGGTGATGCGCAAACACCGGCGTGAAGATGTGTACTCGGTGTGCGGAAACCATGATCGCAGTGGGCTTTCCGAACCCGACGCCTGGTGGTGGCAGAAGTGGATCGACCCGCTGGGCGAGCACACGGTACATTCCGGCGTCGACGCCGGCGCCCGGCGGTATCCGATAACCGGGACGTGGGAACGGTATTCGTTCCGAGTCGGCAATCTGCTGTTCCTGATGCTCAGCGACCGCAACGAACCGTCGCAGACCGTGGGCCGGGGCGCGCTCGGCGGCAACCCGGGCGGGGTGGTCTCCGAGGAGACATTCCAATGGTGGGCGAACATGGTTGAGCAGAACCGTGATTCGATCATCGTCACGGTGCACCATTACGTCCTCAAGGACACCACGGTGGCGTCAGGGGAGTGGGAGGGAGTGCGTCGTGGCCCGGACGGAGAACTCCACGAGCATTACCACCGCCCGTTTCTGGAGGGCACGCCACAGGGTGCGTCCTATCTGTACTGGGTTGGCGGTAAGCCGGATTCCGGAGCGTTCGAGCGGTACCTCACCGCACATCCGCGCGCGGTCGCGCTGTGGTTGGCCGGCCACACGCACACCCACCCCGACGACAACCACGGAGGCAAGACGCATATCGAACAGTCTTGGGGCGGAACCTTTTTCCTGAATGTCGCGTCGCTCAGTCGCCACCACATGCCGATCACGACCCTGCCGATCAGCCGGCTGCTCACCTTCCGCCCCGGCAGTCGCGAGGTGCGGGTGCAGTGTTATCTGCACACCGATCAGTACGCGGCGCAGGGGTGGTACACCAAGGCCGAACGCACGCTCGCCCTCGACCGGCCCTTCAGCTGGTGAACGTCACCAGGCGTGCACGGTGTTCTGGGCCGGCTCCAGGCCCTGGGCGATCAGCAGCTCGGTGGCGTCGGCGGCCTGCTCGCAGATCGTCGGCACCTCGGCCCGTTCGGCGGCGGTGAACGCCTCCAACACGAAGGCTGCCGGATCCTTGCGGCCCGGGGGACGGCCCACCCCGATGCGGACTCGCTGAAAGTCCTTGCTGCCCAGGGCTGATGCCACCGACCGCAGCCCGTTGTGGCCGCCTTCGCCGCCACCGACCTTGAGCCGGATGCGGCCGAAGTCGATGTCGAGCTCGTCGTGGATGACCACGATCCGGTCGGGCGGCACGGAATAGAACTTGGCCAACGGTCCGACCTGACGGCCGGACTCGTTCATGTAGCACCGTGGTTTGGCCAGTACCACGGGAGCTCCGGCGAGCCGCCCGGTGATCACCTCGGCTCCGGATTTCTTGTGCACCTTGAAGGCCGAGCCGATGCGGGCGGCCAGCACATCGGCCACCATGAACCCGACGTTGTGCCGGGTCTTGGCGTAGGCGGGCCCGGGGTTTCCCAGGCCCACCACCAGCAGCGGCTCGGCCATCGATGCAGATGTCCTACGGCGTTATTCGGCCGACTCTTCGGCAGCCTCGGCAGCCGGCTCCTCGGCCGGGGCCTCGGCGGTCTCGCCGGCGCCTTCGGACTCCAGCGCCTCGGCGCTCGGGGCCTCGACGACGTTGACCACGAGCAGCTCGGGATCCGACACCAGCGAAACGCCGGCCGGCAGCTCGATCTGGCTGGCCAGGAACTGGGTGCCGGCCTCGACGCCCTCGACCGACACGGTCAGGTGCTCGGGGATCGACAGGGCCTCGGCCTCGATCTCGATGGTGTTGGCGTCCTGGGTGACCAGGGTGCCCGGGGCGGCGTCGCCCTCGACGGTGACGGTGACCTCGACGGTGACCTTCTCGCCACGGCGCACGACCAGCAGGTCGGCGTGCTGGATGGTGCGGCGGATCGGGTGGATGTCCAGCGCCTTGGTCAGGGCCAGCTGCTCGGTACCCGCGATGTCGAGGGTCAGCACGGCGTTGGTGCCCGAGTGGCGCAGCACGGCGGCGAACTCGCGGGCGTTGATCTCCAGGTGCTGGGGCTCGGTGCCGTGGCCGTACAGCACGGTGGGCACGTTGCCGTCGCGGCGGGCCTGGCGCGAGGCGCCCTTGCCGGTACGGGTGCGCACGGTGGCGGTCAGCTTGTTGGGGGCGGCGGCATTCTTCGCCATGGTGTTGCTCCTCTGGTTGCGGTACTGCGGTCAGATCGTCAGCACGGCAAGGGTCACAACACTTACAGAAGTTCCCGCCGATAACGGTGGCCAAAAGGTCCACCCTCGCCGTGACGCCAGGTCAGGGTAGCAAATGCGACGCGTCGGGCAAAAATCGCGCCGTCCGACCTACAGCGGGTATGTGGTCTTGGTGAGCTGCTCGGACAGCTCCCACAACGCTTTCTGGGTGGCCACGTTGCGGGCCAACGGGCTGCGACCGCCGGGTTGGCTGGGGCCGAACTGGCCGAACCGCGGGCCGATGAAGCTGTCGCCGGGTATGTCCTGCGAGATCGCGTACAGCGACTGGCGGGCGCCGAACGTCGCGTCGGTGGCGAACACGCGGTTGGCCGTCGCCATCATCCGGGCGCCGAGCTTGTTGCCGGTCTGGCCCTGCAGATTGGTGGCCGAGTAGCCGGGGTGCGCGGCCACCGCACGGACCTGTGAGCCCGACGCCGTCAACCGTCGCTGCAACTCCGAGGTGAACACGAGGTTGGCCAGCTTGGACTGCCCGTAGGCCAGCCAGGCCGAGTACGGCCGTGACTTCCAGTTCAGATCGCGCAGGCTGATCTTGCCGATCCAGTGCATCAACGACGACACCGTCACCACCCGGTCGGTGACCTTGGGCAGCAGCAGATTGGTCAGGGCGAAGTGGCCCAGGTGATTGGTGCCGATCTGGCTCTCGAAGCCGTCGACGGTGCGACTCAGCGGGACGGCCATGATGCCGGCGTTGTTGACCAGGACGTCGACGCTCTCGACGGTGTCGGCGAACTCGTGCACCGAGGCCAGATCCTGCAGATCGAGTTTGCGGACCTCGACCTGCCCGCCCGCCATCGTCTCGGCGGCCGCAGTGCCCTTCTCCAGATTGCGCACCGCGACGGTGACCTTGGCGCCGACGCGGGCAAGCTCACGGGCGGTGATGAGGCCCAGCCCGCTGTTGGCGCCGGTGACGATCACCCGGCGGCCGCGAAAGGAGGGCAGGTCGGCACTGGTCCATCCACTCATGCCGCTACCTTACGGTCATTTCTTCGCGACGTTGAAGCCCGTGATGATCGATTCGATGTCGGGTCCTTGCGCCGCAGCCTCGTCCGCGTATGTCGTGATGGTCAGCTGAATGAGATAGCGCTGCGGAGGCTGCAACCCGTCGTCGGGGATGACGATGCGGTTGTAGGTCTGCATGCGTCGGCCGTTGAGGTCGTAGCTGCCCTCGATCATCGCCGAGGGGAAGCCCTTCCAATCCGCGTGGGAGGCGTTGAGCTGCTTGAAGTTTTCCGACAGCTGCGCGTCGGCGTAGCCGTGTTCTTGCAGCGCCTTGGGCACGTCGAAGTCGCCGTGCAATGCGAAGGCCAGCAGCATCGAGGTCGGGTATGTGTTGCCCTTGGCGATCATCCGGGTGCCCGGGGCCAGGTTCGGGTTGTTGTACGGCTGCCAGCCCGGTGGGCTGGGCATGGTGACGCTCAGGTGCGGGATCTTCTCGGGCGCAATCGGTTCGCCGACCACGCCGGAGTCCTCGAGGTACTGCCACAGCGGCACCGGTTGAGTTTCCGCATCGGGGGCCGGAGTTGTCGAACTCGTCGTCCAGATCGACTGGTAGTCCGGGGTTTCCGCGCCGCAGCCGGTGACCAGGACCGCCAGGGCGCCGGCCGTGGCAAACAGCCGTTTCACAGAATCTCGCGCACCGAATCGATCGGCCGGGCCAACCGGGTGCCGTTGTCGGTGACGACGAAAGGCCGCTCGATCAGGATGGGATGTTCGGCCATCGCATCGAGCAGTTGTTCGTCGGAGGCGTCGGCCAAACCCAGTTCGGTGTAGAGCGATTCGCGCTTGCGCACCGCGGTCCGCACGTCGATACCCGCGTCGGCGATCAGCTTCTTGATCTCGTCACGGGTCGGCGGCGTCTTGAGGTACTGCACGACCTCGGGTTCGATCCCGTTCTCGCGCAGCAGGTCCAGCGTCTTACGGGAGGTCGAGCATTTGGGGTTGTGAAAAATCACGGCGGCGGGCCGCCCATCAGACTCGGCCATTAAGCCGACCCGTCGAACAGTCCGGTGACCGAACCGTTTTCGAACACCGCCCGGATCGTCGATGCCAGCAGCGGCGCGATGGACAGCACGGTCAACTGTGGGAACTGCTTGTCCTCGGTGATCGGCAGCGTGTTGGTGACGATCACCTCGCGGGCACCGCACTCGGCCAGACGCTGCGCGGCCGGATCGGACAGCACGCCGTGGGTGGCGGCGATCACCACGTCCTTGGCGCCGTCCTGCTTGAGCAGTTTGACCGCGCCGGCGATGGTACCGCCGGTGTCGATCATGTCGTCGGTCAGGATGCAGGTCTTGCCCTTGACGTCACCGACCACCCGGTTGGACACGACCTGGTTGGGTACCAGCGGGTCGCGGGTCTTGTGGATGAAGGCCAGCGGGACACCGCCCAGGGAGTCGGCCCACTTCTCGGCGACGCGCACGCGGCCGGAGTCGGGGGAGACCACGACCATGTCCGCGCCGGCATAGTTCTCGCCGATGTAGCCGCACAGCAGCGACTGCCCGCGCATGTGATCGACGGGGCCGTCGAAGAAGCCCTGGATCTGGTCGGTGTGCAGGTCCACCGAGACGATGCGATCGGCGCCGGCAGTCTTGAGCAGGTCCGCGACCAGGCGCGCCGAGATCGGCTCGCGGCCGCGGTGCTTCTTGTCCTGCCGCGCGTAGGGGTAGAACGGCAGGATCGCGGTGATCCGCTTGGCGCTACCGCGCTTGAGCGCGTCGATCATGATGAGCTGTTCCATCAACCACTGGTTCAGCGGGGCCGGGTGGCTCTGCAGGACGAAGGCGTCGCAGCCGCGCACCGACTCGTCGAACCGGACGAAGATCTCGCCGTTGGCAAAGTCCCGGGCGGTCTGCGCCGTGACCTCGATTCCGAGTTCTTTGGCCACCTGCTCCGCCAACTCAGGGTGCGCACGCCCCGAGAACAGCATCAAGTTTTTTCGATTGTCGGTCCAGTCCGTGGCCACTTGGCTGCCTTCGCGGTTGGGGATCGATACGGAGCAATCGTACGTAGCGTTTCTGCTTGTTCGTAGCCGGGTTACCAGATTGCCAACACCAAACGTCTCAGGTTGAGATCGTCAACGCTGAAGATCGAGGCCACGTGGTGGCCACAATCTTCAGCACAACAGGTCAGTCGGTCTCGCCGCGCGCTTCTCGGGCCGCTTCCGCGGCAGCTTGGGCCGCGGCCGACCCCGGACGCTTCCGCTCGACCCAGCCCTCGATCGTGCGCTGGGCATTGTCCGAGACCGCCAATGCTCCGGGTGGCACGTCGTCACGCAGCACGGTGCCGGCACCGGTATAGGCACCGTCGCCCACGGAGACCGGGGCGATGAACATGGTGTCGGAGCCGGTCCGCACATGGGACCCGATCGTGGTGCGGTGCTTGTTCTCGCCGTCGTAGTTGACGAACACGCTCGACGCCCCGATGTTGCTGTGGTCGCCGATATCGGCGTCGCCGACGTAGGTCAGGTGCGGCACCTTGGTGCCCGTGCCGATCGTGGAGTTCTTGGTTTCGACGAAGGCGCCGAGCTTGGCCTCGGCACCCAGGATCGTGCCGGGCCGTAGATAGCTGAACGGCCCGACGGTCGCGCCTGCGCCGATCACCGCGAGCTGAGCGTGGGTGCGCACCACCGACGCGCCGTCACCCACCTCGACGTCGGTCAGGGTGGAGTCCGGGCCGATCTCGCAACCGGCACCGATCTCGCAGGCGCCGAGCAGTTGCGTGCCGGGACGGACGACGGTGTCGCGGCCGATGGCCACGTCGACGTCGATCCAGGTGGTGGCCGGGTCGATGATCGTCACCCCGGCACGTTGATGGCGGGCGACGATGCGGCGGTTGAGTTCGGCGCCAAGGTCGGCGAGCTGCACCCGGTCGTTGACGCCGGCCACCAGCGCACTGTCGTCGACGTGCATGGCCCGTACGGTGCGGCCGTCCTGGCGCACGATCGCGATGACGTCGGTGAGATACAGCTCCTGCTGGGCGTTGTTCGAGCTCAACCGGCTCAGCGCCGAGCGCAGGTCGGCGATGTCGAAGGCGTACACCCCGGCGTTGACCTCGCGGATGGCCCGCTGCGACTCGGTGGCGTCGGCCTGCTCGACGATGCCGATCACCTCGTTGTCCTGCGTGCGCAGGATGCGGCCGTAGCCGGTCGGGTCGGGCACCGTGGTGGTCAGCACGGTGGCCGCGGCCGTCGCTGCGCTGTGGGTGTCGATCAGTCCGGCCAGGGTGGCGGCATCGAGCAATGGGACATCGCCCGAGGTCACCACGACCGTGCCGGTGAACTCGTCGGGCAGCGCGCTCAACCCGCAGGCCACGGCGTGGCCGGTGCCCAGCTGCTGGTCCTGGATCGCGACGTCGATGGTGCGGCCCAACTTGCCGGCGAGCTCGTCGACCGCGGGGGCGATGCGTTCCCGGTCATGGCCGAGGACGACCACCAGGTGGCGGGCGGTGGCATTGGCCACGGTGTGGACGGCGTGGCTGAGCATGCTGCGACCGCCCAATGTGTGCAGCACCTTGGGGGTGTCCGAGCGCATTCGGGTTCCGGCACCTGCTGCCAGTACGACGACTGCGGCCTCGGTGGTCGACACAGTTCCCCTCTCCGCTGCGTGCTGCTGGCCGATTGGCACGCCTGAGCTCCGTCGCCAGGACTCGAACCTGAACTATCTGAACCAAAATCAGAGGTGCTGCCGATTACACCACGACGGAATGTTCGGGAGAGACTCTAGTCGAACGGTCTAGCCTGATATGCGTGGCAGCACCCGAGAAGGAAGTGCGGGCCCCTCGAGCCCGGATGACCGGCAGCGAACGACGCCAGCAGCTGATCGAGATCGCCAAGTCGTTGTTCGCCGAACGGGGCTATGAGGGCACCTCGATCGAGGAGATCGCCCAGCGCGCCAGTGTCTCCAAACCCGTGGTCTACGAGCACTTCGGCGGCAAGGAAGGCCTGTACGCCGTCGTCGTCGACCGGGAGATGTCGGCACTGCTGGACGGGATCACCTCGTCGCTGACCAATAACCGGTCGCGGGTGCGCGTCGAACGGGTGGCGCTGGCGCTGCTGACCTACGTCGAGGAACACACCGACGGCTTCCGCATCCTGATCCGCGATTCGCCGGCCGCCATCACCTCGGGCACGTACGCCACGCTGCTCAACGACGCGGTCAACCAGGTGTCCTCGATCCTGGCCGGGGACTTCTCCCGTCGCGGGCTCGATCCCGACCTGGCGCCGCTGTACGCCCAGGCGCTGGTCGGGTCGGTGTCGATGACGGCGCAGTGGTGGCTCGACGTGCGCGAGCCCAAGAAGGAAGTGGTGGCCGCGCACGTCGTCAACCTGGCCTGGAACGGGCTGACGCACCTGGAGCCGGACCCCGTGCTGCACGAGGAGTAAGTCGAAGCTGCAACTCAACGGTTGCAGATGCAGGGCTTGATGTGCAACCCTTGGGTTGCAACAAGACCGCCAGAGAGGAAGCCCTGACATGACCACCGACTACGACCGCATCGAGCGCGAGATCACCATCGACGCACCGGCGCAACGCGTCTGGGATCTCGTGAGTCAACCCGGTTGGTACATCAACGACGAGCAGATCACCGAACACGACATCGAGCGTGACGGCGACATCGCCATCGTCACCGACCCCACCCACGGGAAGTTCGCGTTGCGCATCGTCACGCTCGATGAGCCGCGCTATGCGGCCTTTCGCTGGCACATCGACCCCGACGATCTCGAAAGCGCATCCACCCTCGTTGAGTTCTGGATCACCCCAGCTCCGTCCGGCGTGGTCCTGCGCGTGGTCGAAAGTGGATTCGCCTCGCTCGACGAGCCCGAGGCCGACCGCCGCTCCCGGTTCGATGACCACAGTGGCGGTTGGGTGCTCGAACTCGGCCTCGCCCAGAAACATCTCACAGGAGCCGCTGCCGATGCCTGAGAACGCCTCGCCGGTACAGGTTTTCGCTGCGCTCGCCGACGACAGCCGCTGGCAGGTCCTGGTCGCGCTCGGGCGTCGGCCCGCGTCGGCATCGGCGTTGGCCGACGAACTCCCGATCAGCCGCCAGGCCATCGCCAAACATCTGAAAGTGCTCACCGATGTGGGCTTGGTGGTGGCCACCCGGGCGGGCCGTGAGATCAAGTACGAGGCGGTGGGAGCTCGGCTCAGCGAGGTGGCGCGACGGCTCGACGGTATCGCGGCCGGCTGGGAACGCCGCCTGGCCAGGATCAAGAACGCCGCCGAGCGGGACGGCTGACGGCGCTCAGCCCAGATCCCGCGACAACAGATCGGCCGTCGTCTCCCGGCGCACCAACATTCGCGACGCCCCGTCACGCACCGCGACCAGTGGGGGCCGGCCCACCATGTTGTAGGTCGACGCCATGCTGTGTTGATAAGCGCCGGTGCAGGCGACGGCCAACAGGTCGCCGGCGTGGATACCGGTGGGTAACTCGACGTCGCGAACGATCTCGTCCCCGGCCTCGCAGTGCCGGCCCACCACGGTGGCCACCATGGTCGGGCCAAGCGGGTGCCGGTTTGCCAGGGCCACAGTGTATTTCGCGTCGTAGAGGGCCACCCGGGGGTTGTCGCTCATGCCGCCGTCGACTGCCACGAAGGTGCGCCCGCCGGGCTGGGACTTCACCCCGCACACCCGGTACAGCGTCACCCCGGCGCGGGCGCTGATGGCCCGGCCGGGTTCCACGACCAGGCGCGGCCGGGGGAAGCGTTCGCCGGAACACGCCGTGGTCAATGCGTCGTCCACGACGGCCGCGAACGCTGTGATGTCCAGCGCCGCATCCCCGCGCACATACGGAACCCCATGCCCGCCACCGATGTTCAGTTCGGTCAACACCACACCGTGTTCGGCACGGATATCGGCCATCGCACCGATCAGGCGGCGCACCGCCTCACCATAGGGCGCCGGATCGGTGATCTGCGAACCGATGTGGCAGTGCAGGCCGACGAGGTCGAGGTTGGGTGTGGCCAGGATGCGGGCGGCCGCGCGCGACGCCCGCCGATCGGCCAGCGCGAAACCGAACTTCTGGTCGGTCACACCGGTCGTCACCGCTCGGTGCCCACAGATGTCGATGTCCGGCGTGACCCGGATCAGCACCTGCTGCGGGCGACGCACCAGCCCGGCCAGGTAGGTGATCTCCATCGGCGAATCGATCACGATCCGGCCCGCCCCGACGTCGATGGCGTCGCGCAGTTCGTCACACGATTTGGCGTTGCCCTGCAGCACGATCCGCGCCGGGTCGACACCGCCGGCCAGGGCCGTCGCCAACTCACCGGCCGAGCACACGTCGATGCCCAAGCCTTCTTCGGCAGCCCACCGGGCGACCGCGGTCGTCAACAGTGACTTGCCGGCGTACACCACCTGCGTCTGGCCCAGCGCGGCCCGGTAGCGACGCGCGCGGGTGCGGAAATCGGTCTCGTCCAGCACATACGCCGGCGTGCGGTACTGATCGGCGATGTCGGTCAGGGCCACCCGGCCGACAGTGATCCGGCCGAGTTCGTCGACGCCGGTGGTCAGTGGCCAGATGTTCGGGTCGAGCCGTGGCCGGGTGGTCGCTCGCAGTGAGGGCAGGATGTCCAGCAATGTCATGACTTCACCGTGTGCCGCGCGGCCGCCTACGTCATCGGGTTTGACGGTTCCTTGACGCCGATGGGGCCGATCCTGACGGGGTCCAGTTACTTCGGCGCGGCATCGCGGGCTTGCCGCTTCGCTTCGGCGGTCAGGTAGCAGCCGGTGGTGACTTGGAGGGTTGAGGCCTTCATGGAACCGAATGCCAGTCGGCCGCTGTCTGGGTCGCGGATGGTGAGGTCTTTGGGGTTGTCGTCGGTGGCGTTCTCGGTCCGGCTCGTCACGTCTGTGTATCCATACTTGGCGGCGATGTCGATGACGGCTTGAGATGCCTGGTGCCACAGGGCTGCGGGCACGGGAACATCCGACGTGTAGTGCGGACCGAAGTCGATTCTGCCGTCGGTAGAGCCGAACTCACCGCAGGGCGTGCGGGTGCCCTCGCTGTCACGTAGCCAATTTCCGCCAGGCACGATTCGAGATAGTTCGGTGGTGATCTCTGCAATCATCCGGTCGCGTTCGGCGACGACTTCTTCGGCGTCGCGGCGTTCCAGCAGGGCGCCGAGTTCTTTCGGTGTGCCGTAGCCGTAGTCGCCTTCACCTTTTACCGGGGGCATGGTGTCGAATATATGGCCGCACCCTGCGAGCACTATTGCCAGAGTGACAGCAATGATGATTCTTCCCATTCAGCCCTCCGCTCGTAAATAATGCTCATCTTGACCCAAATTAGCCACCACGACCGCCTGGTTGTAGAGCGCAGTCGTGTTGGAGAACGAGTATTTGCTATGCCCTGTCGATTCGTCTCGCGGACCTAGCGGTGTGGTTTCGGCATTGGTGGACAAGTCGGTGAACCCAGGCAGATCTGAAGGAATCGTCTGACCGAAGATCCTCGCGTTGGCCACCCAGTCGCCTTTCGAGTGCTCGACATAGACATGCCCTTCGGGCAAGTGGAGATTCGATGGTGAGGTATCGATGCGGTACTGCTGTGGACTGGTTTCCAGGCCTGGCGAACCCATAAACACGACGTCGTCGGCAGCGGTGCCTCGCTGCAGTGCCTCGCTGGCGAGGGTCGACCCGTAGGAGTGGCCGAGAACGGTGAGATGTGGATCGGTGTCGCGGGAGCTGTCGAGGCCGTTGATGAATGAGGCCAATGCAGGTGCGTTGTCGTCGGCGTAGTGCGGTCGGGTGGCTTGCAAGACGTTGGATGGCGGCTCGTAACCGAGCCAGGCGACGGTGGCGACGGTGGCGACGGTTTCGTCTGCCTTCTTGGCATCTCTCAACACTCGCTCAGTTTCCGTCTTGAGCCACGTCGCCTGCTCGACGTACGCGGGCAGATCGTTGCCGTCTGTCGGGTTGTCGTACGTTATCGAACCCGTGCCCGGTACATACACGCTGACGTGGTCGGCGGTATCGACGTTGCCGATCGCCAGCGCCACTTTCGGATGCTCGCCGTCGAAATCGACAACAAGAAGCTGACGATCCGGCTCGGACAGCGCCTTGTCGATCTCGACCAGCGTGGCCCGTTCTTCTGCAGTCAGATTCGGATCGTTGCGCAGGGTGCCCAGCCGGTTGCGATTGGCCAGGTCACGCGCGGTTCCGGGCACTCCGTCTAGGTTTCCGACCCATTCTGGCCGCTCGACGATGATTCGGTTGCGCTCCTCCTCACTCAACGAGTCCCACCACTGGTTGACCTCGGTATCGGTGGCGCCGCCAGGCGGCTTGAGGGATTCGAGATCGCGCTTGAACGGTGACTCCGGCGGATCGCCGGTATTGCTTGCCTTCGGATCTCCGGTTCCAGATGCGCTCTGTCTGACAGCGTTGGCAAGTGCTTCGTCGACCGAGTCAAACTGCTGGAGAAGGCTTTTCAGGGTGGACGTGTAGGCGGCGGCCAGTTTAGGTGTCATGAGCTTGCTTGAGCCCGCAGCGGTGACGGTGCCATCGTCGCTGACGTTGGCGCCGAGGCTCATCGCCTGTTTGGACACGTTGAGGATCTCGGACCGCAGCGGCGTGAGATTGGACTCTCCGGACTTCAGAGCGGTCTGGATGTTCGCCAAGCGCGACTGCAGGTCCACCAGCTGTCGGAGATTCTTGTTACCGGCGGCCAACGCTGCGTCAGCTGCAGTGCCTTTCCAGTCCGCGGCCAGACTCGCCAGAAGCTGCCTCTGATTACCGATCAGTTCATCGAGCCGATCGATCTTTCCCTGCAGTTGGGCTGCGGAGTCGGACAAGGCGGACGGATTGCTGGCGGTGACGGTGGAGATCGTGACGGTCATCGGCCGCTCCCGCCCATCACTGCTCCTGTCTGAACGCTCGCTGTCAAAAAGCTAGCAGGGTGCGGCCGGGGTTCGGTGCACCAAAATCGTGCCCGCGTGTGCGGGGCGGACCCGAAATCGCAGCCCCGTAGAATGGGGGCATCATGACCGCACCGGGGCACAACCATGTTCAGACCCCGATCGCGGGTCTCATCGAGCTGGCTTTGACCGATCCGTCCCTGCAGGACGTCATTCACCGCGCCGCCGACCGGCCCGCCGATCTCGCACTCGTGGGTCCGTCGAGCGCCCGAGTGTTGGTGGCCGCTGCGCTGGCCCAGCAGGGCCCGTTGCTGGTGGTCGCCGCCACCGGCCGGGAAGCCGACGATCTGACCGCCGAGCTGCGCGGCGTGTTCGGCGACGCCGTCGCCCTGTTCCCGTCCTGGGAGACCCTGCCGCACGAGCGACTGTCGCCGGGCGTGGAGACCGTTGGTGCCCGGTTGCTGCTGCTGCGCCGGTTGGCCCACCCCGACGACGAGACCCTGGGGCCGCCGTTGCGGGTGGTCGTGACCACCACCCGTTCGCTGTTGCAGCCGATGGCCCCCGACGTGGTGGGGGTCGAGCCGGTGACATTCACTGTTGGGGCGGAAGCCGAGTTCGAAGCCGTCATCACCCGGCTGGTCGACCTGGCCTACACCCGGGTCGACATGGTCGGCAAACGTGGCGAGTTCGCCGTCCGCGGCGGCATCCTCGACCTCTTTCCCCCGACCGCCGAGTATCCGGTGCGCGTCGAGTTCTGGGGCGACGAGATCTCCGAGATGCGGTGCTTCTCGATCGCCGACCAACGGTCGATCCCCGAGGTGCCGGTGCAGAACGTGGTCGCGGTGCCGTGTCGCGAGCTGCTGATGACCGCCGAAGTCCGCGAGCGTGCGGCGGTCCTGGCCGCCGAGCACCCCACCCATGAGAACAGCGTGCCCGGCAGCGTGCCCGACATGCTGGCCAAACTCGCCGAGGGCATCCCGGTCGACGGGATGGAGGCGCTGCTGCCGTTGCTGCACCCGGTGCAGCCGACGACGCTGACGCACCATTTGCCCGAGGGTGCTCCGGTGCTCTTGTGTGATCCGGAGAAGGTGCGGACCCGCGCGGCCGACCTGATCAAGACCGGCCAGGAATTCCTGGAGGCATCCTGGTCGACGGCCGCGGTCGGCGGCGACGCCCCGATCGACATCGAGGCGATGGGTGCCTCCGGTTTCGTCCCGTTCACCCAGGCGCGCGAAGACGCCGTGGCCGACGGGCATCCCTGGTGGACGTTGAGCCAGCTGCCCGACGAGCGCGCCACCGAACTCGATCTACGGCCGTCCCCGTCGGCGCGCAGTCAGCAGAGTCTCGACGAGATCTTTGCGATGCTGCGCGCCCACGTGGCCACCGGCGGATACGCCGCGGTGGTCACGCCGGGCACCGGTACTGCGCACCGCGTCGTCGAGCAGCTCGGTGAATCCGATACGCCCGCAGCCATGTTGGAGCCCGGTGCGGCACCCAAAGCGGGTGTCGTCGGCGTGCTGAAGGGGCCGCTGCACGACGGTGTGGTGCTGGCCGGAGCCAACCTCGTGATCATCACCGAGACCGATCTGACCGGCAACCGGGTCACCGCCTCGGAGGGCAAAAAGCTTGCCGCCAAACGACGTAACGTCGTCGATCCACTGGCGCTGACCGCCGGTGATCTCGTGGTGCACGATCAACACGGCATCGGGAAGTTCGTCGAGATGACCGAGCGGGTGGTCGGCGGCGCGCGCCGCGAGTACCTGGTGCTGGAGTACGCGTCGTCCAAGCGCGGCGGGGGATCCGACCGGCTGTACGTGCCGATGGATTCGCTGGATCAGCTGTCGCGGTACGTCGGCGGTGAGGCGCCGTCGCTGTCGAAGCTGGGCGGCAGTGACTGGGCGAATACGAAAACCAAGGCGCGCAAGGCGGTTCGTGAGATCGCCAGTGAACTGGTGGCGTTGTACGCCAAGCGGCAGTCCGCCCCGGGCCACGCGTTCGGCCCGGACACCCCGTGGCAGAACGAGATGGAGGATGCCTTCGGCTTCACCGAGACCATGGACCAGCTGACCGCGATCACCGAGGTCAAATCCGATATGGAGAAGCCGGTTCCGATGGACCGGGTGATCTGCGGCGACGTGGGCTACGGCAAGACCGAGATCGCGGTGCGGGCGGCGTTCAAGGCGGTGCAGGACGGTAAGCAGGTCGCGGTGCTGGTGCCGACGACGCTGCTGGCCGATCAGCATCTGCAGACCTTCACCAATCGCATGGCGGGTTTCCCGGTGACGGTGAAGGGGTTGTCGCGGTTCACCGATCCGGCCGAGTCGCGGGCCACCATGGAGGGGATGACCGACGGATCGGTCGACGTGGTGATCGGCACGCACCGGCTATTGCAGACCGGGGTGACGTGGAAAGACCTGGGGCTGATCATCGTTGACGAGGAACAGCGCTTCGGCGTCGAGCACAAAGAGCACATCAAGTCGATGCGCACCCACGTCGACGTTCTCACCATGAGCGCCACGCCGATCCCGCGCACCCTGGAGATGAGCTTGGCCGGCATTCGCGAGATGTCGACGATCCTCACCCCGCCGGAGGAGCGCTACCCGGTGCTGACCTACGTCGGTCCGCATGACGACAAGCAGGTGGCGGCGGCACTGCGTCGTGAGCTGCTGCGTGACGGGCAGGCGTTCTACATCCACAACCGGGTGCGCACCATCGATCAGGCCGCCGCGCGGATCCGCCAACTCGTGCCCGAAGCGCGCGTCGTTGTCGCACACGGACAGATGAACGAGGAGACGCTCGAAAAGACCGTCGAGGGCTTCTGGAACCGGGAGTACGACATCCTCGTCTGCACCACGATCGTCGAGACGGGCCTGGACATCTCCAATGCCAACACGCTGATCGTCGAGCGGGCCGACACCTTCGGCCTGTCGCAGTTGCACCAGTTGCGCGGCCGGGTTGGGCGCAGTCGTGAGCGCGGCTACGCCTACTTCCTGTATCCGCCGAATTCTCCGCTGACCGAGACCGCCTATGACCGGCTGGCCACGATCGCGCAGAACAACGAGTTGGGTGCGGGCATGGCAGTGGCCATGAAGGACTTGGAGATTCGAGGCGCCGGCAACGTGCTGGGCGTGGAGCAGTCGGGCCACGTGGCCGGTGTCGGTTTCGATCTGTATGTGCGGCTGGTCGGTGAGGCCGTCGAGGCGTATCGCGCGGCGGCTGACGGGAAAACCGTTGCCACACCGCAGGAGCCGAAAGAGGTCCGTGTCGATCTGCCGGTCGACGCGCACCTGCCACCGGAGTACATCGACAGTGACCGGTTGCGGTTGGAAGGCTATCGACGGCTGGCCGCCGCGACGGACGAGGGCTCGATTCGGGCCGTGGTGGACGAACTCGTCGACCGGTACGGTCCGCTGCCGGTCGAGGCGCAGCGCCTGGTCGCAGTGGCGAGGCTGCGGTTACTGTGCCGTGACTACGGCATCACCGAGATCGGCGCGGTGTCGGCGTCGACGATCCGGGTGTCGCCGCTGGTGTTGCCTGATTCCGCGCAGCTGCGGCTCAAGCGCATGTATCCGGGTGGGCACTACCGGGCCACCACCTCGACGGTTCAGGTGCCGATTCCGCGGGAGAGTGACGGCATCGGGTCACCGCGCATCCGTGATCTTGACCTTGTGCAATGGGTTGCCGGCCTGGTGCTCGTGCTCAACGGACAAACGGACGGCACGTTCGACGTCACTGCCGGATTTAATTCTCCGGCCTGAGCGCCTGGTAGGGCCACCTTTTTGCGTGGCCACGACGCCGAATCGCCGAAGCGTTGATAACGCGTCGGGCTGCCGATCCGACAAACATCACGGGGGTCAAGGTATTGCGTAGTCGTCCAGGAGAGTGGCGGCGAGATCGTCGGCCATAAGGCGGTCATGCAATTTCCCAAACCGAACATCACGCGACTGCCACCGATTGGTGCGGTCGCGGTGAGGCAAGGCGAAGGAGTGACCATGAACTTCAAGAAGTTTGCAGTAACCACGACAATGGCCGGTGCACTGGGACTTGGTGCGTTCGGCCTGGGTACGGGCATGGCGCACGCGGTTCCCGATGTGCCACAACCGCCCCCGATTCCGGCGCCGGCTGCGCCGGGTGTGAACGTGCCGAGCGTGAATGTTCCTGATGTGAATGTTCCCAGCGTGAACGTTCCTGATGTGAACGTGCCGAGCGTGAATGTTCCGGATGTGAACGTGCCCAGCGTGAACGTTCCCGACGTGAATGTTCCCAGCGTGAATGTTCCCGATGTGAACGTGCCCACTGTGCGGTTCCCCGAGGTGGACAATTTCTTCCGGCAGCCGAACGGGAACATCGCACCCGGGCAGTTGATGAACTCGCCGACGATCAACGGCGTGGCGAATCCCTTCTTCGGAATCCCGCCTGGTCAGCTGAAGAAGCTGCCCACGGTCAACGGGGTCGTCAACCCGTTCTTCGATGAGACGCCGGGGCACTGGGTGATCCCGGATGCCCCGCTCCAGCCGGAGTCCTGAGTCCGGCGGATGTGACATGATGGCCGCCTTGCCTTCGGGCAGGGCGGCCATCCCGTCTCTGCACGCGTCGAGGAACAGCAACCTGTTGGTATAACCGAGATCAACGGTCTCGTCGAAATGTGTAAGGGGGTGTAGCCCGATGACCGTCGTATTGGTCGACCCCCGCCGCCCATCCCTGATCCCCGTCGACGCGATCGATCTGCTTACCGGTGATGTGCAGTACACCGAGGAGATGCCGGTCAAGGTGCCGTGGTCGCTGCCCGCGGCGCGGCCGTGGCTCTCGGACGAATCGGAAGACGAAGCCGCCCCTGTTCTGTTGTCCTCGGACCCGGAGCATCCTGCGGTCAAAGCGCGTTTGGCGGCCGGGGCCCGGTTGATCGCGGCTCCCCAGGCTCAGGCGGGGGAGCGGCTCCTGGATGCCGTCGCGATGATGGACCGCCTGCGCACCGCCGGACCATGGGAGAGCGAGCAGACCCACGACTCGTTGCGTCGGTATCTGCTGGAAGAGACCTACGAACTGTTCGATGCGGTGCGCGGCGGCAACGCCGACGAGCTTCGTGAAGAGCTCGGCGATGTGCTGCTGCAGGTGTTGTTCCATGCCCGCATCGCCGAAGATGCACCCGTTCATCCGTTCAGCATCGACGACGTCGCCGATGCGTTGGTGCGCAAGCTCGGCAACCGCGTGCCCGCAGTGCTTGCCGGAGAAACGATTTCACTGGATGAGCAGCTCGCTCAGTGGGAGGAGCGCAAGGCTCAAGAGCAGAAGGTCAAGGCGAGGGTGTCGTCGATGGACGACGTGCCCACCGGCCAGCCGGCGTTGGCGTTGGCGCAGAAGGTGTTGGCCCGGGTGGCCCAGGCGGGCCTACCCCTCGACCTGGTGCCGGTAGCGCTGACCTCGGTGGCGGTGTCTGCCGACGCCGACGCCGAGAATGATTTGCGTAGCGCCGTTTTGGAATTCATGGACACCGTGCGGGTGGTGGAGTCCGATGTGGCGGCCGGCCGCCGCGGCGAGGACGTGCCCGAGGAGCTCGACGCAACCCCGTTGGGGTCGATCTCAGAGGACGAGTGGCGGACTTACTGGCCGGGTACGGAAGCGGTTGCCGCGGACGGGGAAGACTCGCCGGCTGACGGGGATGGCGAGGCCGACGCACCTGAGGACGAACCTTCATCACAGGATGAACCGGAGACTGAGCACGACGAAGGTGATCGTCTCGGCGATTGACGACGGGCTGCCCCTTGGTCCGTTTCACGTCAGTAACACCAAGGCGATTTTCGGCGAATTTTTTCGCCGCCACGTTACTCACGTGAGTGAGTGACACTTTGTTTCATCGCACTTTGTTGCATCACACATTGCCGCGTCGCTCCGGACTTGCGGGACGCCGTCACTGTGTTGGGCTTCGGAATCCACGCCGGCGTTTCGGCGTGTCGCGGGAACGGGAGCAAGTGCCGATGTGCCCGACTATGCGCGACTTTTCAGCGACAATCGCCAGACGAGCACCACGGGTACCGTTTGTCACGCAGTCAATGAGTACTCACGTCGCTCAAGCCCCAACTACCTCATGTGCCACGGGTTTTGGGTTGTCCAGCTATCAGCGACAGAGTCGCTCGTAATCAGGCGCTGGACGGATGATGCTCATGTGGCCAATGATGCGCGAGCGACAAAAACTCAGAGCGACAAAGGTTTTGCTGAGGTCCAGGTTACCTCTGTGGCGATTGTCGCTGAAAAGTCGCGCGTAGTCGGACACGTCGGATACCTGGCTGAAACCGGCGATCTCGACCTCGGCCGGAAGTAAGACCGGGACTGCCCGCCTTGCGATATCGCAAGGCGGGCAGTCCGACGACGAGCAGCTGACTATTTGTCGTTGTCGGCCGTGCCCTTGTCTGTGTCGGTATCCTTGGCGTTCAACTTCTTGAGACCGTTGTTGACGTCTTTCTTCAGGCGGTCGACGCGATTCTTGACGTTCTCACCGATCTGCTTGGCCGCACCTTTGAGGTCGCCTTGTTTGAGCTTCGCGTTGACCTTGTCGGCGCGCTCCTGGGCATGGGCGATGCTCGTCTGGGTCTTGGTGACCCGCTTGGTGACATCGGCCTCGACCTTGTCCCCGGTGGACTTCAGCGCGACACCGACCTTGCTGGAAGCGAACTCGTCGGCGGCTTCGTTGATCTGGGCGGTGGTTTCGTCCACATCGTCCTTCACGACACGAAGAACTTTCCCGACCTGCCGTTGACCGGTGGCCAGTTGCTCCTGCGTGGGGGTGGCCGGACCTTCGGGCAGTTTGGCTTCGATGCCGGTGAGCACCTTGCTGACATCGTCCCCGATCCGCCGGCTGACCGTCCGGATGGCCGCACCCGGCTCTGTGGCCAGTTTGGCCGCGGCCACCTTCACCGCATCGGAAACCTGAATGTCATTGTCTTCCAGGAAGTTCACCACTCGAGTGGTGACTCGCTGGACGATGTCGGTGTACTCCGAACCCACGCCCTTGCCCAGCTCGGCGATGATGTCGCCGGCCAGCAGCGCGGACTGCTCGCGGGTCAACGTCTGAGTGCCGAACAGTGTGGGAACGTGCATCTCGTCGAGGGTGCGGGTCCAGGTGCCGTCGGCGTTGCGTTCCACATCGGTGTAGCTGGTGTCGACCAGCAGCTTGAGCAGTGGTTCGAGGGCGTCGGCCACGGGGGTGTTGACGTCCTCACCCGTTGCGACGGAGAGCAATCCGGCGGCTAGACGAGCAGGGGCCAAGAGCGGCAACTGATCCTGGGTGATGGTGGTGTAAATGGTGCCATCGGGAGCGACGTAGAGCTTGGCTCCCACACCTGACCCATCCAACAGCGACGCGCCCAGCGTCAGCGGCAACAACGCAGCGGCAGCCGAATTCGCCCAAGCGACTGGGCTGCCGGTGACCGGGGCATCCGAGAGAATGTCGTACTCCCACGTGGTGTCGGTCTTGAGGACGGTCAGGACGATCGGTTTCCCATCGAGGGATTCCGCGACTGCCACGAGATTGCCGAGGTCATCGAAGCTGAGGTCCGAAAGACTCAGTCCTTCCAGCCCTTCTGGCAGGACGTCCTGGCGCTCCGGCGTCACTGGATTGACGTCGGTGAGGGCCTGGTAGATCGGCGCGAAGCGTGAATACAGACCACCATTGGGGCGGCCGGGATTACGCAAAAGGTTCACAGTCAGGAGAGTGACGTCGATGACTCCGCCGGGAGTGATTTCGACTGTCGGCAGATCCTCGGGGGCATCGGGGAACTCGGAGGAGCCGGGGCCGGAGGTGCCCACCTTCGTCAAGAGCCAGACTCCGGGTGCGTTCTTGATCGCCAGGTACTCCAAACCATTGACTTTCGTGTACGCCCTGGTGACGTCCTTGGTGAGAGGATCGTTCGGGTCCGTGATGGCGATCTTGCGTGGCCCGGTGAGGGCGGGGCCTGCCTCCAGTCCACTGGGACTCCGTGCCAGGTCGATGAAGTCTTGGTAACCCGCACCAACGGCAATCGCGCCGTCGCCGTAGCCGACGAAGTTGGTGTTCGACAGGTACGCCGTCCAGTTCACCAGCGGTGCCAACGCTGCGGTGAGATCTCCACCGTCCAGCCCGTACTTGAGCAACGCTGCCGGGTCGATGCCAGTGAGATCGCTGGGCGAGACCCACTGGCCCTGAGTCCAATCTTTGCCGGTGACGGTTCCGGTGTACCAGTGATCGAAAAACCCTCCGCCTTCAGCTGTTTTGACATTGGTCGCTGATCCCGTCGGGTTGTACCACGTCACCCACACCGGAGCGAGCTGCTCCTCGGTGAAGGTAGTGCCCAGCCCCCACCCCTTGATTCCGGCGGTGTTTTCGCGATCGTCGAGGATGGCACCCGTCACCGCCCCCGGGTTCGAAGGCAATGTCTTGATCACGTTGCCGAAGGTGTCGGACGGTATCCAGTCCGGCAGCCCGACGACATACGTGGCCGCATCCGCGACGACCGGAGTCAGCCCCACCCCGACGGTTGCCGCGATCGCCGTACCGATGACGGCGGCCTTGGTTGCCTTCTTGCGACGATGATTTGCCACGCACCTGCCCCTCTCAGGAAATTTTCACCGAACCGTACGGACTTTAAGGTGGCAAACCGCCTTTCGCTGTCCATCGTGCGGGTGACAGCGCCTGGTTATTGCGTGGTCAACGAAGTTCGTTAGCTCGCCATGAAGTTGCAGTGCCGACGTCGTTGGTTAACTGAATCTGTACGGTGGGGTTCAGAGATGCATTGATTGCGGGTAAGGCTATGGCAAGTCGGCAATTTTCCGCTGGTATCCCGCCTGAAGAAATTTGCCAAAGGACGTTGGAGTGGTTTGCGAGATTTGCCGCGAAGTGATACTGCTGACCTCTGTGCCCGCCGTGTGAACCCGCGGATGAGACGGCGTGGAAAATTTGCTAGCAATCATATTTTTATTGACGTCACCGACACGGTATGGGGATCGGGGTCGTGAACCGAATGCCTACTTCTCGCGCTACGGGCTCAGCCAGATCCTGCTCGCTCCCGGTGGGAGAACAGATACGCCCCTCCCGGAGGAGGGGCGTACCAGCTTGAGTGCCAAAGCGTTTCGCGGTCCGACGAGTGTTCAGTCGTCCTTGCCGGCGTCCTTCTTCTTGTCTTTGCCCGTCACCTTGTCGACACCGTTGTTGATGTCCTTCTTCAGTCGGTCGACGCGATTCTTGACGTTTTCACCCACCTGCTTGGCCGCGCCTTTGAGGTCACCTTGTTTGAGCTTGGCATTGACCTTGTCGGCGCGTTCCTGGGCGCGGGTGAGGCTTTTCTGGGTCTTGCTGAGCTGCTTGGTCGTCTTGGCCTCGACATCCTTGCCGGCCTTGGCCACTGCGCCGATCGGGTCGTTGAGAAGGGCCGTGGTCTGCTTGAGCGCCTCTCCGCCGGTGGCCTCGTTGGCCGCGGCCAGGACCTTACCGGCCGGACGCTGGAGGTCGGCCAGCTGCTCCTGGGTCGGAGCTTTCGGGGCTTCGGGCAGCTTGGCGTTGATGGCGCCGAGGGTCTTGCTGAGGTCGTTGCCGACCTTGCGGCTCACCGTCTGGATCGCCTCACCCGTATCCTCGGCGAGCTTGGCCGCGGCCGACTTGATCTCGGCCGGAACCTCGATGCTGTTGTCCTCCAGGAAGTTCACCACCCGGTTGGTGACCCGCGTGACGACGTCGGTGTACTCGGAACCCACCCCCCTGCCCAATTCGGCAACGATGTCGCCGGCCAACAGTGCAGCCTGCTCACGGGTGAGCGTCTGGGTGCCGAACAGCGTCGGGATGTGCATCTGATCGAGCGTGCGCTCCCAGGTGCCGTCCTCATTGCGCACCACATCGCTGTAGCCGGTGTCGACCAGCAGCTTGAGCACCGGCTCCAGTGCGTCGGCCACCGGGGTGTTGACGTCCTGACCGGTCGCGATGCCGAGCAGACCGGCGACCAGGCGGGCGGGGGCGAGCAGTGGCAGTTGGTCGGTGGTCAGGGTCCCGTAGAACGTGCCGTCAGGAGCGATGTAGTGCGCCAATCCGACGGGCAGGCTGCCTGGCTTCGTCGTGTCGATGCTCAGCAGGCTTCCGGCCAAATTCACCAGCAGCAGGGATGACGCTACGGAGTTGGCCCACGCGATCGGGTTGGCCGTGACGGGGGCGTCGGACAGCAGGTCGTACTCCCAGGTGAGATCCGCCTTCAAGGTGATGACGATCGGCTTGCCGTCCGCACCTTCCATAATCGTCTGCAGTTGGCCGAGGTCGTTGACGTTGAAATTCGTGCTGTTACCGGTCAACAGGTTGCTGATGAGGTTCGGATCGATCCCTGCCGGCAGGACATCTTCACGATCGGGCGATACCGGATTCACGCCGGTGAGCTCTTGGTAGATCGGCGCGAACCGCGCATAGAGGCCGCCGTTGGCACGGCCCGGGTTACGCAGCAACGCCATCGTGAGGAACGTGATGTCGATGACGCCGCCCGGCGTTTCGCTGTACGACGGATAAATCGGATTCCCGTTGGCGTCGACCGGCATGTTCGGGAAGACCAGATCGTCGGGCAGGGGATACGAGGTGATGATTTCGTCAAGACCGCCGTCGCCCACGCTGTGGTTCACTACATTCAGCACCGGGTTGCCGTTCTCGTCTGTGTCGATGACGAGATAGCGGCCATCGGTCAGCGGTTCCCCGGCCTTGATCTCACCGCTCTGGACTGCCTCGATGAAATTCCGGTACGCCTCGCCGGTGGCAATGGCGCCGTCACCGTAGGCGATCAAGTTGACGTTCTTGATGTACGCGGTCCAATTCAACAGCGGCGCAAGGAATCCCAGATCGCCGGACATGTAGTAGGCCAGATCGCGCGTCGAGAGGCCGGCCAGTGCGCTCAGATCAAAGTCGCCGTTGAGCAAGCCGGAAAGATTGAGATCCTGCAATCCGGTGATGTCGTTGGTCGGTGAGACCCATTGCCCGAACGTGTTGGTGGTCCAGCCGCCAGGTATCCAGCCATACACCGGCTGCGTTTCGGGAATCTGTGTGGGAATGCTCGGATCGACGAGGTCTTCCGCCCGCTCTTCCCAACTGGCACCGGGCAATCCGAACTTCGTGCGATCGAAGTTGTAGTCGATGTCGCCGACATTGATCGGCTTGACAAAGCCTGTAAGCGACTTCCAAAGGCTATCGCTGGGAAACCAACTCGGCTTCGCCAGTCCAAGAGATTGAACGGGGTCGACGGTCACCGGATATGTGCCTTCGTACACGCCAGTTTCAAGGAAGTCATCGAGCGCGTCCGGATTGCCCTTGAAAGGGTTGTCGATGGTGACCGTCGTCGTGATCGGTTGGCCAAGCGATTGACCGCCGATCTTTTGATTAACCCAGGGCCCTAATGCGCTTTCGAGGCTATATTCCCAAAAGAGAACCTTCGTCTTCTTGGTCCACCAATCTGGTTCGGGCACTGTGTAGGAGATCGTGAGGTTGATCTTGTCAGCCGCCAGGATCGTGTCCCGGTCCTGCTGCATGACCTCGGCGAGTGCTGCGTCGAAGGCATCCTGATACGCCGGATTGTCGACCAACACCTCTTTGGTGCCGGTCTGTCCATATTGCCGGGGCGTGTAGTACTGGTCGTTGTCCGGATCCGTCAGTTCTCCGAGATCCACGCTCTTCAGCAGCTTCTCGAGTTCGGCCGGAGACAGGTTGCCCAGATTGACATCCCCCAGGCTCAGCCCGCCGAGATTCGGGTTGTACCACTGCACCCACGTGGGCTCGAGCTTCACCCCGCCGGTGCCCCAGCCAATCAGCGGGTCGGTGTCCTTCGCATCGAGAATCGCTTGGTAGATGGTGTTCGGGTTGGCCTCCAGCCTGTTCCCGTCACCGATCGGCAGCCACTCCGGAACGCCGATGAAATAGGTGTTGCTAGAAACCGCGTTTGCGGCCGTCGGGGTCAGCCCCACCCCGACGGCCGCAGCCATCGCCGTGCCGATCACTGCGGCCTTGGTGACTTTCTTACGACGATGCCTGGCCATGTTGACCTGCCCCTCTAAGGAAAAACTCAGTTTTGTCGAAGGGAACATTAAGGTGCCATCGGCGCCTGGCGCCATCCGACGAAGGGGCGACATTTTCAGCGAACCGGAGTTGCATTGTGGGGTGCGCAGTTAGCTGGAAACGGTGGATCGGCGGCGCGAAAGCCGGACTCCGCCGCCCATCGTCCGGCGGCGACGCATGCGCTGAAACTGTGATGTACTACGCGGTAACTTTGATTGAGTCCAGATTAGCGGCCCTTATTGGCAACCGGGTAGAGGGTCAGATTGTTAGCTGGTCAATTCTGGGGCACCTGTCCCAATTTTGGGTGGTGCAGGGCTTGGGAGCAACCTGGTAGAAACTCCGGGTTTGCCGATTCTGGCAAACGCTTAGCCCATCGAAGATTTTGCGCCGGATGGGTGTGAGCATTGTCACTGTTAGCGGGCAATCCGGCTGATGAATCACGGGCGGGAAACGGCCGGGGTTTCGGCTCGGCGCCCGCCGGGTGGGGTAACCGGTGAGGCCGGCGCAGCCGCATAGGGTGGGCCCGATGCAGGTACTGCGGATCGCTGTCGTCGTTCTGGCGTTGAGTCTGGCAACCGTCGCACCGCAGTCCACAGCAGACTGCGCGGCCACCGGCTGCGACTTGCGCTCACGCATCGCAGCGGCAGACGCCTACCTGGCGTCGCGGCCAGGCACCGTCGGCTATGTGTTGCGTGACCGTGCCGCGGGCACGCGCTACGCCAACGCGAACGCGAACACGATGATCTGGACCGCCTCCACCATCAAGCTGGCAATGGTCGTGGATCTGCTGACCCGGGAGCGGGCCGGCGCATTGCGCCTGTCGGGCAATGACCGCCAGCTCATGGTGAACATGCTGCGCGACTCCGACAATGACGCCGCCGACACCCTCTGGAGCCGTTATGGCGGACCTGATCACACGGCGTTCAATGCCAACTTCCCGCGCTACGGCCTGACCGACCTGCGGCCGCAGCCGGGATTCGGTGCGATGTTCCCGTATTGGGGATTCCAGAAGTCCACGACCAACGATCTCGACCGGCTGATGAATTACACACTGACCCAACTGAATTCGGCCGATGCTTCTGCTGTCGTCGCGGAGATGCGGCAGGTGAGCGCGGATCAGCAATGGGGTGTATGGGGCGCCGGACCGTCGATGAGCCCCGGCAACAAGAACGGCTGGTCGCAGGAACAGGGCGGCTGGGTGATCAACTCGGTGGGCTTCGCCGGTCCGAATCAGCGTTACACGTTGGCGATCATGAACGGGCTCGATGGTCAGGGTGGATACGACAACGGCGTCGCGACCACGACGCGGCTCAGCCAGATCCTGTTGGGACCCTGACCGAACTCACTCGAACAGCGTCGAACCCCAGTACGCCGACGTGTCACCCTCACGCAGTCCGGGTGGGCAGGCGAAAATCGCGGTGCCGGTGTGGGTGATGTACTCGTTGAGCAGGTCTTTGCGGCTCAATTCCCGTTGCATCGGGATGAACTGCCTCTCCGGGCTACGCACGAACGCGATGAAGAACAATCCCGCGTCCAGATGGCCGAATCCGTCCGAACCGTCGGTGAAGTTGTAGCCACGACGCAGGATCTCGATACCGCCCAGATGCTCGGCGGAGGCCAACCGGACATGGGCGTCCTTGTCGATCTTCGGATTGCCCCTGCCGTCGGTGATCTCGAAATTCAGCTCGTCGAACTCGTCCTGCAGCCCGATCGGTGCGCCGCTGCCCTTCTGTCGACCGATGACCCGCTCCTGCTCCAAAAGCGTGGTGCGGTCCCAGTTTTCGATGCGCATCCGGATCCGGCGGGTGATCAGATAGCTGCCGCCGGTGAGCCAGGCAGGTCCGTCGCCGTCGGCGACCCAGACGTTCTTGTCGAGCAGATCGGTCTCATCGGACTTGAGGTTGGCGGTTCCGTCCTTGAACCCGAACAGGTTCCGCGGGGTGGCCTGGTCCCGGGTGGTCGAGGAGGTGCGGCCGAACCCGAGTTGTGAATAGCGCACCGCCACGGTGCCGAATCCGACGCGGGCCAGATTACGAATGGCGTGCACGGCGACCTGCGGATCATTGGCGCAGGCCTGCACGCAGATATCGCCGCCACAACGGGCCGGGTCCATGGTCTCGTTGGGAAACTTCGGTAGATCCCGCAACTCGGCCGGCTGTTTGTCGGCGATGCCGAAGCGGTCCTTGCCGTCTTTGACGAAGAACGACGGCCCGAACCCGATGGTCAGGGTGAGTTGTGAGGCCGGCAAACCGAGGGCCTCACCGGTATCCGACGGTGGCGCATACGGATTGCCGTCCACGGCACCGCCCGCTTCGGTCTCCTCGCCGCGGGTCATGCGCTCGGCCATCTCGGTCCACTGCTTGAGCAGGGCGACGACGTCCTCACGCTTGTCGGTGGTGACGTCGAAGGAGCAGAAATGCATCCGGTCCTGCGCCTCGGTGATGATGCCGGCCTGCCGCTCCCCGCGGAATTCGACGGGACCCTGCAGCGCACCCTGTGGGGTGCTGGCCGCGGATGCCCGCCCGGCCAGCGCACCCGCGCTGGCCGCGCCGACGACCGCAGCCGTCACCCCGGCCGCGCCGAACAGCTTGCGCCGGGAGAATCCGGCGGGCTGCTCGGCGCCCGGGGTGGGATCCGAAGAACCCGGTGAATCACTGGTGGGCGATGACACCTTGCACCTGGCTTACCTCTTTGCTCAGCGCGTCGATGGCGCGTGAGAGTTCCTGACGTTGCGGCTCGGTCACCTTGTCGTAGGAGACGAAGCCGTCGCCCTGACGATACTTCTCCAGCAGTTTCTCCACGTTGGCGAACTGTTCGTCGACGCGCTTGCCCAACTCGGCGTCACGCTCGTCGAGGATCGGACGCACCGAGGCCACCGCAGTCTGCGAACCCTCGACGTTGGCCTTGAAGTCCCACAGGTCGGTGTGGCTGAAGATGTCCTCTTCACCGCTGATCTTGCTCAGGGCCACCTCGTCGAGCAGACCCTGGGCGCCACCGGCGATCTGGGTGGAGTCGATCGTCCAATCGGGGGCCTTGACCCCGGCCTCGAGCTCCCTGACGTCGGCCAGCAGCTGGTCGGCCAGGGCGTTGGCGTCGGGCTGAAGCCCGGTGACCCACAGTTGCTTCTCCAGGGCGTGGAACCCGGTCCACTTCTGGCCTTCCTCCAGGTCGGCCTCGCGCAGGTCGATCCGCGGGTCCAGATCGTTGGGGAAGGATTCGGCGACCGGCTCGATGCGCTCGTAGTAGGTGCGCGTGGTGGGGTACAGCGACTTGGCCTTGGCGACGTCCTTGGCCTTGATCGCGGCGACGAACGCCTCGGTCGACGGGATCAGGGCATCGGTCTGGCTGAGCACGTAGCGCTTGTAGCTGTCGGCGGCTTCCTTGAACTTGCCCTCGGTGTCGATCTGGACGGCTTCACCGGTGACCTCGAAGTTGCCGCGGATACCTTCGCCGACCATGCCGGGACGGCACGAGGTCTGGTAGGTGCCCGGCTGGGTGAGCTGGACGATCAGCTGGCGCTTGAGCCCGGGGGAGATGTTCTCGACCTCGCCCATCACCCGCTCGCCCTTGCCGTAGACGTAGAACTCGGTGACCTTGTTGCCGTTGTTGGTGACCTCGAAGGTGGCCGGCCCCGTGGTCGCCGTCGTCCCCGACAGGGTGCATTCGGTGTCGGTGGCGTCGACGGTGATCGGCGTGCCCTTGGCTCCGGCACTGCCACTGTCGGCCTCCTTGGCCTGGCAGGCACTCATCGAGATCCCGGCCAGTACCGCGGCCGCAGCCGCGAATCCGGTCTTGGCGGCGGGGGTCATCTTCACTTGGTGGACCTTTCGGATGAGGTGGAGGTCTCCGGCTCGGAGGTCGGCTCGGAGGAGGTTTCGGGCGACGCCGGTGCACTCGGCGACGCGCTGCCGGAGGCGCGCGTCGGCTTCAGGAACAGGGCCAGCACCACGACGATGTAGGCCAGCCAGGCGGCGAACTGCAGCACGGTCGGCGTCGGGTCGATATTGAAGACGCCCTGGATGATCTCGCCGTACCAGGCCGACCAGTCGAACGCTCCGCTCATGTCGAACGCTTTGGCGCCCAGTCCGGGAATCCAGCCCACCGTCTGCAGCGCCTTGATGCCGTAGGCCAGGATGCCGGCCGCCACCACGACCAGGAAGATGCCGGTGTATTTGAAGAACTTGGCGAGGTTGATGCGGACCGCGCCGGCGTACATGCCGTAGGCGATCGCCGCGGCGATCAGCACCCCGATGATCAGACCGGTCAGCGGCCAGAGCGTCTCGGCTTCGGCGTAGCCGACCATGAACAACGCGGTCTCCACCCCTTCGCGGCCCACCGCCAGGAAGGCCAGCAGGGCCACGGCCAGGCCGCCGGTCTGCAGCGCCTGCGACATCTCGCCGCGCAGTTGGCCCGACATCGACGCGGACGCCTTTTTCATCCACAGCACCATCGTGGTGACGATGACGACGGCGATCAGCGAGGCGATCCCGGCGATGGCCTCCGCGCCGAGACCGCTGATGGTGTTCTCGCCGAACTGGATGACCAGGAAGACGGCGACGGTCATGGTGATTGCTGCGCCGACGCCCAACCACACCCATTTCAGTGCGTCGCGACGTTCGGATTTGACCAGGAACGCGACGAGGATCGACACCACGATGGCGGCTTCGAGACCTTCCCGCAAACCGATCAGCCCACTGCCGAAGACCTGGGATGTGACGTTGGATGCGGCCAGCGTGCTGGTCGGAACGTCCGAGATGACAGCCATCAAAATGTCCTCGTTCGACCGGGGTGAAACCACCTTAAAAAACATAGGCCTGCCTCGCCATAGCAAGGCGTGGCTCACCTTAGCAGGGGGGCCTGTGGGTTCGACCGTGCTGACGTTCCGACCTCTGGCACCGGCCCGTCGGCCGACACGTCACGGCCCGCGCATGCGACGATGGCCAATGAGATAGAGCGGGTTTTGAGGGAGTCCGGTGTCGCCAGTGCGTTGGCTGCGGGCTGTCGCCGTGGTGGCTGCGACAGCGCTGCTGTTGGCATCCAGCTGTTCGTGGCACCTCGGCACCCCGATCCCCGAGGGCGTGCCGCCGCCACCCGGCGACCCGGTGCCCGCGGTGGACACCTACGCCAAGGGCCGGCCGGCCGATCAGCTGCATGACTGGGCCGCGCAACGGGCTCCGACGATGGGCATGCCCGTCAATGCCCTGGAGGCCTACGCCTACGCCGCCCGCGTCGCCGAGGTGGAAAACCCCAACTGCCAGCTGGCCTGGACCACCCTGGCCGGTATCGGGCAGATCGAGAGCCATCACGGCACCTACCGGGGCGCGATGATCGCGCGAAACGGTGACGTCACCCCACCCATCCGTGGCGTCCAGCTGGACGGGACCGGCGGCAACCTGCGCATCCCCGACACCGATCACGGCAAGCTGGACGGCGATCCGCTGATGGACCGGGCCATGGGCCCCATGCAGTTCATCCCCGAGACCTGGGGCCATTTCGGGGTCGACGCCAACAACGACGGCGTCGTCAGCCCCGACAACTTCGACGACGCCGCGCTTTCGGCAGCCGGTCTGCTGTGCTGGTACGGCAAGCACCTGTCCACTCCGCGGGGCTGGATGAAGGCGCTGACGGCGTACAACAACTCTGAGCAGTACGCCCGCATGGTGCGAGACTGGGCGACGGCATACGCGGCCGGCCATGCCTTGTGACATCCCACGATCTAGTCTCATCCCTACACGCAGGACTCAATAAGGAGAAGCCAGTGCCCATCATCGAGCAGGTTGGAGCCCGCGAGATCCTCGATTCTCGTGGCAACCCGACGGTCGAGGTCGAGGTGGCCCTGACCGACGCCACGTTCGCCCGGGCAGCGGTGCCGTCGGGTGCGTCGACCGGCGAGCACGAGGCGGTGGAGCTGCGCGACGGCGGTTCCCGCTACGGCGGCAAGGGCGTCGAGAAGGCAGTGGAGGCCGTGCTCGACGAGATCGCCCCGGCGATCATCGGACTGGCTGCCGATGATCAGCGGCTCGTGGACCAGGCCCTGCTCGATCTCGACGGCACGCCCGACAAGTCCCGGCTGGGCGCCAACGCGATCCTCGGCGTCTCGCTCGCGGTGGCCAAGGCCGCCGCCGACAGCGCCGCGCTGCCGCTGTTCCGCTACCTGGGCGGCCCCAACGCGCACATCCTGCCGGTGCCGATGATGAACATCCTCAACGGCGGTGCCCACGCCGACACCGGGGTGGATGTGCAGGAGTTCATGGTCGCCCCGATCGGCGCTCCGTCGTTCAAGGAGTCGCTGCGCTGGGGCGCGGAGGTCTACCACTCGCTGAAGTCCGTGCTCAAGAAGCAGGGGCTGTCCACCGGTCTCGGCGACGAGGGTGGGTTCGCCCCCGATGTCGCGGGCACCAAGGCTGCCCTGGACCTGATCGCGACGGCCATCGAGGCCACCGGCTTCAAGCTGGGTAGCGATGTGGCGCTGGCGCTCGACGTGGCCGCCACCGAGTTCTACACCGACGGCACGGGTTACGCGTTCGAGAAGGAGACCCGCACCGCCGAGCAGATGGCCGAGTTCTACGCCGGCCTGCTCGACGCCTATCCGCTGGTGTCGATCGAGGACCCGCTGTCCGAGGACGACTGGGACGGCTGGGTGTCGCTGACCACGGCCATCGGTGACCGGGTCCAGCTCGTCGGCGACGACCTGTTCGTCACCAACCCGGAGCGACTCGAAGACGGCATCGAGCGCGGCGCCGCCAACGCGCTGCTGGTCAAGGTCAACCAGATCGGCACGCTCACCGAAACCCTGGATGCCGTTGCGCTGGCACACAACAGCGGTTACCGCACCATGATGAGCCACCGCAGCGGCGAGACCGAGGACACCACGATCGCCGATCTGGCGGTCGCGGTGGGCAGCGGGCAGATCAAGACCGGGGCCCCGGCCCGCAGCGAGCGTGTGGCCAAGTACAACCAGCTGCTGCGCATCGAGGAGGCCCTCGGTGACGCTGCGCGCTACGCCGGCGATCTGGCCTTCCCCCGGTTCGAGGCCAAGTAGCCAGGCGCCTGCCTCAAGCCATGCCCGAAGCGAAGCGGCCCGATCCGAAGCGACGGTCCCCGGCCTCACGACCCGGCAAGCCGGGCAAGGCCGGGGAGTCGAATCGGCCGCGCGCGTCACAGGTGCGGCGCCGTGTCGGCGACAGCCGCTCGGCGCAGGCTGAGCCCACTCCAGATGAGACCGTCACCAAAGCTGTTGCGGTACAAGCTCAGCAGCAGGCCGAGTTGCAGTCGGAACTGCGGTTCGGGTCGACGGCGCGCCGCGCGGCAATCCTGGCCGCGGTGGTGTGCGTGCTGACGTTGACCATCGCCGGGCCGGTCCGCACCTACTTCGCCCAGCGCACCGAGATGAAACAACTCAAAGCCAGCGAGCAGCAATTGCGCGCCCAGATCGCCGATCTCGAACAGCAGAAGGTCAAGCTGGCCGACCCGGCGTACATCGCGGCCCAGGCCCGCGAACGGCTCGGCTTCGTCATGCCCGGCGACACTCCGTACCAGGTGCAACTTCCGCCGGGGGCGACCGAGCCGGAGGAGTCGGTGGCACCGGCCCTGCCCGGGTCGGACGTGCCGGCCGGCCAGCCCTGGTACACCTCGCTGTGGCACACGATCGCCGATGAGCCGCATGGTGTTTCACCGACAATCGGCGGTCCGCCGCCGCTCCCGGCCCCGCCGGCACCGGCCCCGCCCGGAGGTCCCCATGGTTGATCCCGCCGACATCGAGGCGGTGGCACGGCAATTGGGCCGCGAGCCGCGCGGCGTGCTGGAGGTCGCCTACCGCTGCCCCAACGGCGAGCCCGGAGTGGTGAAGACGGCGCCGAAGTTGCCCGACGGCACGCCGTTCCCGACGCTGTACTACCTGACGCATCCCGCGCTGACCGCGGCGGCCAGCCGACTGGAATCGTCCGGGCTGATGCGCGAGATGAGTGAACGCCTGCACGACGATGAGGAACTGGCCGCGGCTTATCGGCGGGCGCATGAGTCTTATCTGGCCGAGCGGGATGCGATCGAGTCGCTGGGTACCACTTTCACCGGCGGTGGCATGCCCGACCGGGTCAAGTGTCTGCATGTGGTGATGGCCCACTCGTTGGCGAAAGGTCCCGGCGTCAATCCTTTTGGTGACGAGGCGCTGGCGCTGTTGGCTGTCGAGCCGGGGATGGCCGGAATTCTGGATCGTGAGGTGTGGGTTTGAGCCGGGTCGGTGCAATTGACGGCTCGCGCCGGGTCGGTGCAATTGATTGTGGCACCAACTCGATTCGTCTGCTGATCGCTGACGTGGTGGATGGCAAGCTGCGGGATGTGCACCGCGAGATGCGGGTCGTGCGGTTGGGTCAAGGTGTCGACGCCACGGGGCAATTCGCCCCGGAAGCGTTGGCCCGCACGGAATCTGCGTTGGCCGACTATGCCGCCTTGATGGCGGAGCACTCGGTGGGTGCGGTGCGGATGGTGGCCACCTCGGCAGCCCGCGACGCCGGCAATCGCGACGAGTTCTTCTCGGTGACCGCGCGGTTGCTGGGCGGGGTGGTGCCTGGTTCGGTGGCTGAGGTGATCACCGGCACGGAGGAGGCCGAACTGTCGTTCCGCGGCGCGGTCGGTGAACTCGATCCCGCCGCAGGCCCGTTCGTCGTGGTCGATCTGGGCGGCGGCTCAACCGAATTGGTCCTGGGTGCCGATGCGGTGCAGGCCAGCTTCTCGGCCGACATCGGATGTGTGCGGCTGACCGAGCGGTGCCTGCACTCCGATCCGCCGACAGCTGCCGAGGTGGCGCAGGCCCGGGCGGTGGCTCGTGACGGGTTGGCCGAGGCGCTGGCGGTGGTGCCGGTGGAAAACGCATGCACGTGGGTCGGGGTGGCCGGGACGATGACGACGCTCTCGGCGCTGGCACAGGGCATGACCGAATACGACCCTGACGCAATTCATCTGTCCCGCATCGGGTTTGCCGATCTGCTCAAGGTGTGTGAGCAGCTGCTCGGCATGACCAAGGCGCAGCGCCTGGCGCTCGGGCCGATGCATGCCGGCCGTGCCGATGTGATCGGCGGTGGGGCGATCATCGTCGAGGAGTTGGCGGCCGTGCTCAGCCGACGGGCCGGCATCGAAGAACTCATCGTGAGCGAACACGACATTCTCGACGGCATCGCGCTGTCGATCGCCTGACCCGTCAATTTCTGGTGCGCCCGTTTCTACCTGGGGGCTGTTGATTGCGTGGTTCAGCGACCCTGCGGTGGAAAACGGTGGTGGGGTGTGGGAAACGGCGGCTCACCCGCCAATCCCACACACAAAACAACGGCCGAACGCGGTTACCCGCGTCCGGCCGTTGCCTTGACTACTTAGATCAGGCCTGCGGGCCGTGGTTGCTCGCCGGGGCGACCACGGGGGCCGGGGCCGGCGTGATGACAGGCTGCGTGCCTGCGGGAACCAGCGCCGGCTCAGAGGCCGGGGCGGGAGCGGCCGGAGCCGGAGCACCCGGAACACCCTCGGCCGGCGGAACCGCGGTGGCGGCGCTGCCTGCACCTGCTGCGGGGGCACCCTCAGCGACCGGAGTGCCGTGTGCGACCGGGGTCGACTCGGGGGCCGGAGCACCCGGAGCGGCAGCGGGAGCCGGAGCGCCCGGAACCGGAGCACCTGCAGCCGGAACCGGAGCACCGGGGGCCGGAGCTGCCGGAACAGCTTCGGTACCCGGAGGAGTCGCGGACGGAGCGGCCTCGGTGCCGGCCGGGGTCGCGGCAGGCAGATCAGCGGCACGGCTGCCTGCACCGGTACCGGCGGGGGTGGTCTCGGTGCCGGCCGGAGCAGCGGCGGGTGCCGGCGCTCCGGGGGTGACGGCGGCCGGAGCGGCAGCGCCAGGTGCGGTGGCAGCCGGGGCCTCGGCCGGAGCGGCAGCCGGAGCGGCGGCGGGGGCCTGGCGCTTGGGGGCGCCGGCGGCCGGGGCAGCGGCCGGTGCGGCGGCGGGCTTGTCCCACACGAGCAGGTCGCGGCCACCGGCGTTGTAGACGACCTCGGACGGCTGCTCACCGGTCACGTCGAAGTAGATCTTGCCGCTGGTCTTCTGCCCCTGCGCGAGAGTGGCCGGGTTGACGCCCTGGGGGCTGGGAACCTGGAACAGGGCGCGGTAGTTCTGCCCGTCGGCGGCCCGGATGTTGAAGTTGGAGACGATCGGCGTCACCGAGCCCTCGAGGGCTTCGTTGGTGGCGGTGACCTCCCACAGGGTGCCGCGAACCGGGTAGTTGATCGTGTCGGTGCTCGGCTTGAGGTCGGTGACCGTCCAGCCCTGCGTACCGTTGTCCAGCTTGGCCTGGCTGCCGAGCGAGGCGGTGGTGACGCCGCCGTCTTCGGCGAGCGCCATCGGGGCCGCACCGACGATCGCCGCGGCGGCGATGGCCGCACCGGCAAAAGCCGTACTGATGTTCGTCATCTTCAAGGCATTCACTCCTGACTGGTCCAAAACACGTGGCAGGCCCCCGGCAGTGGGACACCCACTTCATGCGAAGTTAGCAGCTTAAGAGGACGGTTAGGAACACCAGTTCGCACTTTGTGCCACCGGCGCCTGGCAGATATGGGGGCCGAGAGGCGGGTGCCCCAGCCTGGGTATGGCCTGTGTGACCAGTATGTTCAGGCTGTGCGCGCGCACGAGCAGCCGGTTTGCCCGCGCCTCGAATCTCGCTGAGCAGTAACCGCTGATTTCGGGCCTCGTCGACGGTTCAACCAACCTTCATCCGGTCGTCAACCGGCCATGGACAGGCCCGCGGCGACCGCGAAGCCCAACACCGCGGCCAGGCCGGCGTTCTCTTTCGCCTTCTCGGTGGCCTCCGGGATCATCGAACCGACCAGCATGACCAGCAGGGCCCCGGCGGCGAAGCCGTTGATCGCACCCTGGAACTGGTCGCCCGCCACGTGCTGGAGCTGATAGCCGCCGACAGTCGACAACGCGCACAGCGCGGCGATCGCGGTCCAGCCGCCGACGATCCGGCGTGCCGACTGCCCAGCGGATCGCATGTCGCTGGCCGACCCGATGGCCTCGGGCAGGTTCGACACGAAAATGGACACCACAAGGGCCAGGCTGACACCGGCCCCGCCGGCGATACCGATGCCGAGCGCGGCCTGTTCAGGAATGCCGTCCAGCAGTGCGCCGAGAAGGAGCGGCAGGCCGGCGGTTTGGGTTCCGTTGCGGCCCAATCGATCCACGGCGTGGTCGGCGGCGTAGAACACCACGGCTCCCACGGCCAGGCCGAGGGCCACCGCCCAGGCGCCGCTGGCGCGGAAGCCTTCTTCGGCGAGTTCGAACGAGATGCTGGAGATGAGTGCGCCGGCGCCGAAGCCGAGCACGAGGCCGACAAGGCGTTGATTCCAATCGCGGATGACACCGGCGACGGCGCCGATGAGCAGTGAGGATGCAGCGACCAGACCCCAGGTCAGCGCAGAGAGCACATGGCGCAGCATAAGCCCGCGCCGTCGGGGTGGCGGATATGGGTGGTGGCCTGTCGTCGGTCATCGCCGGCGACAGGCCACCGACGGCGTCAGCGCCGTGCGTTGCAGTTCGGCGGGTTTCCGCAGTGGTGGCCACCGTCGCAGGCATTGCAGCGACAGGTGCACGATCCCTTGGTTGCGATGCGCATCGTTGTTCAACTCCTCACTGCTCGGGTGCCGTCGGTGTGGCCGACAGCAAACTCCCGAAGTTGGGCGGACATCAACATATAACGATTTCACAATAGTTCGGGCCACCGCGAAAATAAAGGATTCCGGTGATCGTGCGAGTTTGGCCGCGCGGCCGGTTCGGGGTCGGCGCACCGGAGGTGAACAATGTGTGAAACTCTTTGCCCGACGCGGCTTTAGGAGCTCACGCGGTGGTGTCGCGGGCGCCGAGTCGGAGATGCTCGATGTGGTAGATGGCTTCGTCGAGCAGTTGGGCCACATGGCTGTCGTACAGCCGGTACACGATGTTGCGGCCGGACCGGTCACCGGCCACCAGCCCCAGCGCCCGCAATAGCCGCAGCTGGTTGGAGACCGCGGGTTGTTCCATGCCGACCGCCGCGGACAGTTCGGTGACCGAGCACGGTGAATCCCGCAGCCGGGTCAGGATCAGCAATCGGTTGGGAGAGGCCAGCGCCTGCAGGGTCTCGGCGACTTTGGCTGCCGAGGCGGCGTCGAGGGACGCGGCCGGCGTCGCGCGTCCGTCAACTCCATGGCCCATGACATTCATTCAAGCATGCGGACCAAAACACCGGTGATACATTTCAATCTCTATATGTATAAATGTATGCGAAGTGTAGGGCGCGACTGAACCGGAGGTGCCGTCCATGACCGCTCCGTCGACCGACCGGCTGTCAGCGTCGGGCGGTGGCGCCGAGACCGTCGGTGTGCGCCGAATCGGCACCTGGATCTGGTCTGTGAGCTCGGTCCGCTGGGCTGTCGCGGCACTTGCGTTGATGCTCTGCGGCGCGATTGCGCAATTGGCGCAGACACCACCACCGTTGTGGTGGACGTTGTACCTCGCGTGCTACCTCGCCGGCGGTTGGCAATCGGCGGTCTCCGGGGTGCAGGCGCTGCGGGACCGCACACTCGATGTCGACCTGCTGATGATTCTGGCGGCGATCGGTGCCGCAGGCATCGGGCAGGTGTTCGACGGCGCACTGTTGATCGTGATCTTCGCGACGTCAGGCGCCTTGGAGGATGTGGCCACCGCACGCACCGAACGTTCGGTACGCGGCTTGCTCGACCTGGCCTCGCCCGACGCGACACTGCTCGACGACGACGGCGCCCAGCGGGTCGTGGCAGCAGAGACGGTACGTCCGGGCGACCAGATCCTCATCCGTCCCGGAGAACGGATCTCGGCTGACGGCACCGTGACCGGTGGGTCCTCGGACGTCGACCAGTCGTCGATCACCGGTGAGCCGCTGCCGGTCACCAAACGCGTGGGCGACGACGTCTTCGCCGGGACGCTCAATACCTCTGGGGCGCTGCGGGTCACGGTCACGCGGGACGCCTCGAGCACGGTGCTGGCCCGCATCGTCGCGGCGGTGGCCGCAGCCTCGGCGACGAAGGCCACCACGCAGTTGTTCATCGAGAAGGTCGAGCAACGCTATTCGGCCGTGGTGGTGGTCGCGACCCTTGCGCTGTTCGCGGTACCGCTGGCGTTGGGCGCCGACTTGCGCGCGACCCTGTTGCGCGCGATGACTTTCATGATCGTCGCGTCACCGTGCGCAGTCGTGCTCGCCACGATGCCGCCACTGCTGTGCGCGATCGCCAACGCCAGCCGACACGGAGTGCTGGTGAAGTCCGCGGTCGCCATGGAACGGCTGGCCGACACGGACGTCGTCGTCCTCGACAAGACCGGAACACTGACCACCGGGACGCCCCGGGTGACCCACGTGCTGCCCGTCGGGGGATCGAGCACCGAACGGATCCTCGCAACGGCCGCTGCCGCAGAACAATTCAGCGAGCACCCGATCGGGCGCGCGATCATGGCCGAGGCGGCATCCCGCACCACCGCCGTGCCCGAGGCCACCGGTTTCACCGCGAGTGCCGGCCGTGGGGTCCGGGCGATGGTCGACGGGTGCGAGGTCGAGGTACTGAGCCTTGCGGCGTATTCGGGTCCGCCGCTCCCGGCTGCCGCCGAGATCGCGGACACCGAGGCGACGGTGGTCGTCGTCACCGTCGACGGCCACGCCATCGGGGTGCTGGCGCTGCACGACCAGGCCCGGCCGGGCGCCGCTGCTGCCGTGCAGGCGCTGCATGCCCTGACCGGATGCTCTCCGGTACTGCTCACCGGCGACAATCACGTGGCGGCGGCGACGTTGGCCCGGCAGTTGGGCATCGAGAACGTGCGGGCCGGGCTGCTGCCGGAAGACAAGGCCGCCGCGGTCCGGGAGATCGAAGCCGGTGGGCGGCGGGTGCTGATGGTGGGCGACGGGATCAACGATGCACCGGCCATGGCCTCGGCGCATTCCTCGATGGCGATGGGACGCACCGGTGCCGATCTCACGGTGGACACCGCCGACGTCGTCACTGTCGGCGATGACCTCTCGGCGATCGCCGCGGTGGTCGCGTTGGCCCGGCGGGCCCGGCGCCTGGTGATCGCGAACCTGGCGATCGCGGTCACCGCCATCACCGTTCTGGTGGCCTGGGACCTGTTCGGGCACTTGCCGTTACCGCTGGGTGTCGCCGGGCATGAGGGGTCGACCATCCTCGTCGCCCTCAACGGGCTGCGGCTGCTCAGGGGCGCAGCACGTCCTTGAGCGCGTCGAGTACGGTGGGGTCCTCGATGGTGGAGGGTACCGGTTCGTCGAGCCCGTCAGCGATGCCGCGCATGGTCTTGCGCAGGATCTTGCCCGAGCGGGTCTTCGGCAACGCCGCCACCACATCGACCTTCTTGAACACCGCCACCGCGCCGATGCTGTCCCGTACCCGGTCGACGAGCTGCTGGGTGATCCCCTCGGCCGAGGCGCCGGTCTTGAGCACCACGAACCCGCGGGGTACCTGGCCTTTGAGTTCGTCGGCCACCCCGATCACCGCGCATTCGGCCACCGAGGGATGGTCGGCCAGCACCGCTTCGATCGAGCCGGTCGAAAGCCGGTGTCCGGCAACGTTGATGACGTCATCGGTGCGGCCCATGACGAACAGGTAGCCGTCGGAGTCCAGGTAGCCGCCGTCGCCGGTGAGGTAGTAACCGGTGAACGCGGACAGGTACGACGCGACGTAGCGGTGGTCATCGCCCCACAACGTCGGCAACGTGCCTGGGGGCAGCGGCAGTTTGATGCAGATGGCGCCTTCCTCGCCGGCCTCACACCGGGTGCCGTCCGACCGCAGGATCTGCACGTCGTAACCGGGCATCGGCACCGTGGCCGAACCGGCCTTGATCGGCAGCGGTTCGACACCCATGGGGTCCGCGGCGATGGCCCAGCCGGTCTCGGTCTGCCACCAGTGGTCCACCACCGGAATGCCGAGTTTGTCGGCGGCCCAGTGATAGGTGTCGGGGTCGAGGCGCTCGCCGGCCTGGAACAGGTACTTGAGACCGGACAGGTCGTAGTCGGCCAGCCGGGTGGCGTCGGGATCTTCCTTCTTGATCGCCCGGATCGCCGTGGGGGCGGTGAACAGCGCCTTGACGCCGTACTCGGCGGACACCCGCCAGAACGCCCCGGCGTCGGGCGTGCCAATTGGTTTGCCTTCGTAGAGAACGGTTGTCGCGCCCAAAAGCAGCGGCGCGTACACGATGTAGGAGTGCCCGACGACCCAGCCGACGTCGGAGGCCGCCCAGAACACGTCGCCGGGGGCGATGTCGTAGATGTTGCGCATGCTCCACAGCAACGCCACCGCGTGGCCGCCGTTGTCACGGACGATGCCCTTGGGTTTGCCCGTGGTGCCCGAGGTGTAGAGCACGTACAGCGGGTCGGTGGCGGCCACCGGCACCGGGTCGGCCGGTGCGGCGGTGGCCACCAGCTGCTGCCAGTCATGATCACGACCGTCGACCAGCTCGCCCGGACATTGTTGACGTTGCAGGATGACACAGGCTCGCGGCTTGTGCTCGGCGAGTTCGAGTGCTGCATCCAGCATGGGCTTGTACTCGATCAGGCGCGTCGGTTCGATGCCGCAGGAGGCGCTCACCACGACCGTTGGACGGGCGTCGTCGATGCGGGTGGCCAGCTCGTGCGCGGCGAACCCGCCGAAGACCACCGAGTGCACCGCGCCCAGGCGGGCGCAGGCCAGCATCGCGATGACGGCCTCGGGCACCATCGGCATGTAGATCACCACAAGGTCGCCCTTGCCCACCCCGAGTCCGCGCAGGGCTCCGGCGAACGTGGCGGTGGCATCGCGCAATTCACGGTAGGTGTAGGTGGCCTTGGTGCCGGTGACGGGGGAGTCGTAGATGAGCGCGGCCTGATCGCCGCGCTCGGCGACGTGCCGGTCCAGGGCATTGGCGCAGGTGTTGAGCTCGCCGTCGGGGAACCAGCGGTAGAACGGCGGGTTGCTGTCGTCGAGTATGTGCTGCGGCTCGCTGGTCCAGGTCACCGCCTTGGCGGCGTCGGCCCAGAACGTGACCGGGTCGGTGATGCTGGTGTCAAAAAGGGCGCGATAGCCGGACATACCGCAAACCGTAATCTGCGTCACTTGCAACGTCTGTGCAACCCTGCAAAAACACCTACAAACGAGACCTTTGTTCGTCGTGAGGGCCAGGTTTGACCTGGCTGAGGACGGGTAGCCCAGCGAGCGGGTCCGACCACCGCGCGATCACGCGATCATGAGCCGCTGAAGCAAAGGATTGTTCGATGGAGTCATCACCGGCAGCACCGGACAGTTCACTGACTGTCAAACGCGACACCACGGCGAGCCGACAGCAGGTCTGGGACGTCGTGGCCGACGGGTGGACATATTCCCAGTGGGTGGTGGGCAACACCCGGATGCGTGCGGTCGACCCACACTGGCCGGCTCCGGGCAGCCGCATCCACCACACCATCGGCATCTGGCCCGTGGTGCTCGATGACGAGACCGAGGTCGAATCCTGCACCCCGGCTCATGAACTGGTACTGCTCGCCAAAACCCGGCCGTTCGGTATGGCCCGAATCGCCTTGCGGCTCAGCGATACTGCCACGGGCTCCCGTATCGAGATGGCCGAGGTGCCGGTGGGTGGGCCGTTGAACTGGATCCCGCGGAAGCTGGCGCTGTTGGCCGTCTACCCCCGCAACCGCGAATGCACCGAACGGCTGGCGGCCCTGGCTGAACGCCGGACCGAGCCGCAGTGAGCGGCGGCCACGCCGATGCGGTGGTGATCGGCGCCGGCCACAATGGGCTGGTGGCCGCGGCCATGTTGGCCGACGCCGGTTGGGATGTGGTGGTGCTGGAAGCCCAGTCGGTGCCAGGCGGTGCGGTGAAGAGCGCCGAACTGTTCCCCGGCTACATCAGCGATCTCTACAGTGCCTTCTACCCGTTGTCGGTGGTGTCGCCGGCCCTGCAGGCCCTGCACCTGGAAGACCATGGGCTGCGCTGGGCGCACGCTCCGGCCGCGGTGGGGCATCCGGGTTCGGCCGAGGACGACGACGTCGCGGTGATCTATCGCGACATCGACCGTACCGCTGCCGAACTGGAGCGCCGTCAACCTGGTGACGGGCAGCGCTGGTATGCGCTCTTCGAGCAATGGGAGCAGGTGCGCACGGGCCTCACCGCGGCGTTGTTCGCGCCGTTTCCGCCGGTGCGCGGCGCGGTGGAGCTGTTGCGCAAGCTCGGTACCGCCGAAGCGCTGCGACTGGTCCATTCCCTGCTGCTGCCGGCCGACGTGCTGGCCGAGCAGCTGTTCGAGGGCGAGCAGGCGCGACTGTTGTTGCTGGGCAACGCCATGCACGCCGATGTGCCGATCGACGCTCCGGGCAGCGGGGTGATGGGTTACCTGCTGCTGATGATGGCCCAGGACGGCGGCTGGCCGGTTCCGGTCGGTGGTGCCGGGCAGTTGGCAGCTGCGCTGGTGGCCCGGGCCCGCTCGGCCGGCGCCCGCATCGAATGTGGCCGTGAGGTTTCCGGTATCGAGGTGCGCGGCGGCCGGGCAGTCGCGGTGCGGACCACCGACGGGGGCGTCGTGCGGGTGCGTCGCGCCGTGATCGCCGACACCTCCGCGCCCCGGCTGTATCGCGATCTGCTCCCCGAGCATGCCGTCCCCGCATCGGTGATCGAGGGGATGCGGCGGTTCGTCTGGGACACACCGGTGTTGAAGGTCAACTATGCCCTCGACGGGCCGGTGCCGTGGCGGTCGAAGAGTCTGAACGAGGCGGGCACCGTGCATCTCGGCGCCGATCGTGACGGCCTGATCCGCTGGATGGCCGACCTGAACACCGCGACGCTTCCCGAGCGACCGTTCATGCTCTTCGGGCAGATGACCACCGCCGATCCGAGCCGCTCCCCGGTCGGCACCGAAAGCGCGTGGGCCTACACGCATCTGCCGCGCGGGATGACAGATGACGCCTCGTCGGAACAATTGGCCGACCGGGTGGGCCAATTGCTGGAGGAACATGCTCCCGGATTCAACGACCGCGTCGTCGGGACGATGGTGCAGCGTCCGTCCGACCTGGAGGCCGCCGATGCGAATTTGCACGCCGGCGCGGTCAACGGTGGAACCTCCCAATTACATCAGCAGTTGATCTTTCGGCCCGCACCCGGATTCGGCCGCGCCGAGACCCCGGTGTCCAACGTCTACCTGGGCAGTGCCGGGGCCACGCCGGGCGGCGGGGTGCACGGCATCTGCGGCCGGAATGCGGCCCGTGCCGCCCTGGCCGATGACGGTGTGCTCGGCTGGCCGCGGCGCCGGCTGTCGCGGGCGGCCTTGGCGCTCACCGTGGGCCGGCGCTGATTTTCCTCGCGGGAAGAACCCTCACTCCTGGAAGCGGTATCCCATGCCGGCTTCGGTGAGCAGGTGCACCGGATGTGACGGGTCGTCTTCGAGCTTGCGGCGCAGTTGCGCGAGATACACCCGCAGATAGTGGGTTTCCTTGGCATACGCCGGGCCCCACACCTCGCGCAGCAACTCTTCGCGGCCGACCAACTTGCCCCGATTGCGCACCAGCATCTCCAACATGCCCCACTCGGTGGGGGTCAGGTGCACCTCGGTGTCGTTCTTGGTCACCTTCTTGGCGGCCAGATCGACGGTGAACGACGCGGTCTCGACCACCGGCTGATCGGTCTCGACCGCCGTCCCGCGGCGCACCGCAGCCCGCAACCGGGCCAGAAACTCGTCCATCCCAAAAGGTTTCGTGACGTAGTCGTCGGCCCCGGCGTCGAGCGCCTCGACTTTGTCCGAAGAATCGGTGCGGGCTGACAACACGATCACCGGTGCCGACAGCCAGCCGCGAAGCCCGGCGAGCACCTCGATGCCGGAGATGTCGGGCAGACCGAGGTCGAGCACGATGACGTCGGGACGATGGTCGGCGGCCGCGCGTAGCCCCTGCGCGCCGGTGGTGGCGGTGTCCACCTCGTAGCCGCGGACCGACAGGTTGATCCGCAGCGCACGCAGGATCTGTGGCTCGTCGTCGATCACCAGAACGCGGGTCTTGACGGTCATGCCGGTGCCGCCAGGTCGATCTCGACGGTCAAACCGCCGCCGGGGGTGCCGCTCGCCGAGATGGTGCCGCCCATGGCTTCGACGAACCCGCGGGCCACCGAGAGGCCCAGGCCGACGCCGATGGTGGTGTTGTGATCGCCGAGCCGCTGGAACGGCGCGAACAGTTGTTCCTCGGCGCCGCGCGGCATCCCGGGCCCTTCGTCGATCACGGCGACCAGTATGCGGTCGGCCACCTGCCCGGCGCTGACCCGGATGGGGCCGTCGGGCGCATAGCGCAGGGCGTTGTCGATCAGGTTGGCCAGTACCCGCTCGAGCAGTCCCGCGTCGGCCATGGCGACCGCGTCGCCGACGTCGACCTTCACCCGGTCCAAACCTTCCCGGCTGAAACCGGTGGTGCCCTTGCTGATTCCCAGTAGTGCGCGTTGCACGGTCTCCTCCAGGTAGACGCGACGCAGTTCGGGCCGCACCACGCCGGCAGCCAGCCGGGAGGAGTCGAGCAGGTTACCGACGAGGGCGGTGAGCGCGTCGACGGATTCCTCGATGGTGGCCAGAAGTTCAGCGGTGTCCTCGGCCGAGAAATCGATGTCGTCGCTGCGCAAACTGGAGGCGGCCGCCTTGGCTGCGGCCAGCGGGGTGCGCAGGTCGTGGCTCACCGCCGAGAGCAGCGAGCGACGCAGCTCGTCGGCCTGGGCGATCGCGGCGGCCTTGCCGGCCTCCTCCGTGAGCTCGCGCTGTTTGACCAGTCCGGCAGCCTGTTTGGCGACGGCGCTGAGCACCCGCCGGTCACGAGCGGCCAGTTTGCGTCCGGCCAGCAGCAGCCAGAACTCGTCGTCGCCGACTTCGATTGCGGTGTCGGCGGAACCGATCTCGGCGCACGGTGCCTTGCCGACACACGCCACGATGCTCGTGGTGCCACCACGTTCACGAAGCAGGCTGACCGCGCGTTGGGAGTAGGTTTCCCGTACCCGCTCCAGCAGCGTGTCCAGATCCGCCCCGCGCAGCACCGACCCGGAGAACAAGGTCAACAGCTCGGCTTCCTGGGCGGCGCGGCGGGCTTCGCGGGCTCGGCTGGCCGCCCCGTCGACCAGCGCGGCGACGGCCACCGCGATCATCAGCAGCACCACCACGGTGACCGCGCTGTCCGGTTCGGAGATGGTGAACGTGTGGCGTGGGTCGACCAGGAAGTAGTTCAACAGCAGCCCGGACAGCAACGCGGACAACGCCGCCGGGGCCACCCCGCCGAGCAGCGCCACGATGAGCACACCGATGAAGAACAAGGCGCTTTCGCCGCTGACCCCCAGATAGGGATCCAGCAGCCCGACGATCATCAGGCTGATCGCCGACGGAACCACCAGCGCCGCAAGCCATGACACGAGGTGACGGCGGCGCGCGCTGGTCGACGACCAGTCGAACCCCCGACGAGCCTGATCGTGGGTCACCATGTGCACGTCGATCTTGCCGGAACGCTGTACCACCGCGGCGCCGATGCCCTCGTCGAACATCCGGGCCCACCGCGACCGCCTCGAGGTGCCGAGCACCAGCTGGGTGGCATTGCGGTCCCGGGCGAAATCCATCAGCGCCGTGGGCACGTCATCGCCGACGACGGTGTGGACGGTGGCGCCGAGGCTGCCGGCCAGATCGCGCACCTTGCCCATCTGCGGCGCGGAGACACCGGAGAGGCCGTCGCCGCGGACGACGTGTACCACCATCAGCTCGGCACTGGATTTCGATGCGATCCGAGAGGCCCTGCGCACCAGGGTTTCCGACTCGGCACCGCCGGTGACGGCGACCACCACGCGTTCGCGGGCCTCCCACGTGTCGGTGATCTTGTTGTCGGCGCGGTATTTGGCCAGCGCGGCGTCGACCTGATCTGCCAGCCACAGCAGGGCCAGTTCTCGCAGGGCGGTGAGATTTCCGCGGCGGAAGTAATTCGACAGGGCAGCGTCGATACGTTCGGGTGCGTACACATTGCCGTGAGACAGCCTGCGGCGCAGCGCCTCCGGCGTGATGTCGACCAACTCGATCTGGTCGGCGGCCCGCACCACCTCGTCGGGAACCTTCTCCTGTTGCTCGATCCCGGTGATCTGGGTGACCACGTCGTTGAGGCTTTCCAGATGCTGGACGTTGACGGTGGAGACCACGGTGATGCCGGCCGCGAGCAGCTCCTCGACGTCCTGCCAGCGTTTCGGGTTCTTGCTGCCCGGGGTGTTGGTGTGGGCGAGCTCGTCGACCAGCACCACCTGCGGTGCCCGGGCCAGCACCGCGGCCACGTCGAGTTCGGGGAAGCGGCCGCCCCGGTACTCGACGTAGCGCGGCGGAATCGTCTCGATGCCGTCGAGAAGCTCGGCGGTTTTCTTGCGCCCGTGCGTCTCGACCACTGCGGCCACCACGTCGGTGCCGCGTTCGAGCCGGCGGTGCGCTTCACCGAGCATCGCGAACGTCTTGCCGACGCCGGGGGCGGCGCCCAGGTAGATACGCAGCTCACCGCGTTTGGTGGCGTGCGACGCCGGCGTACTCACAGGACCATCATCCTCGAACTACCACGCGTCGAGGGCGATGTTGAGTTCGAGCACATTGACCCGGGGCTCGCCGATGAAGCCCAGCGTGCGGCCCTCGGTGTGCTCGGCCACCAGGGCGTGTACCAGGTCGGGGTTGATGCCGCGCGCCTGGGCGACCCGATCGACCTGCAGATTCGCGTAGGCCTCTGAGATGTGCGGGTCGAGCCCGCTACCGCTGGCAGTGACCGCATCGGCGGGCACCTGCGGGTCGGCGGGGGCGCTGCCGCGCACCGGCACGATCAGGCCGGCGCTGTAGTCCTCGTCGGTCTTTGCGCATTGGACCCCCACCCCCTCATAGGTACCGAGGAACGGCGGCGTCTTCGTGGTGTCACACGGCTCGTTGACGCTGACCACCTTCGTCGGCTGCACGACGTTTCCGTGGGCATCCCGTGGTCCGATCACCGACAGCACCGCTCCGACACCGCCTCCGGTGCAGAACGGGCGGGCGCCGCTGACACCATCGAGCTCGCCGACGGCGAGGCTGCGCTGACAGACCTGAGTCAGTAGGCTCGGCTTGCCCGGTTGGTCGACAATGTTTTCCGGACCCAGATTGCTCGCACTGGTGGCCATCGGGTCGTATCCGTCACCGGCCATCGACGGCCGGCTCTGGAAGTAGCGGGGCAGCGGGTTGCCGTCGGCATCGGTGAACGACTGTCCGATCAGGCTGCTGCCGACCGGCTTTCCGTTCGCCTCGATCAGCGAGCCGTCGGCCTTGTCCTGTAGGCCGGGTAGCTGTGCGACGAGCCAGATGAAGACGGGATAGCCGATGCCGAGGATCACGGTGAGCACCAGCAGGGCCCGCAGCGCGGCGGCGTGTTGGCGAATTATGTTGTACATGGGTCACATTCCCGGGAAGAGTTGGACGAAGAGATCGATCAGCTTGATGCCGATGAACGGTGCGATGATGCCGCCCAGGCCGTAGACGTACAGGTTGCGGCTCAACAGTTTTGACGCACTGCTGGGTGTGTAGCGGACGCCCTTGAGCGCCAGGGGGATCAGCGCCACGATGATGATCGCGTTGAAGATCACCGCGGACAGGATCGCCGATTGCGGGCTGTGCAGCCGCATGATGTTGAGCAGATCCAGGCCGGGGAACAATGCCACGAACAACGCCGGGATGATCGCGAAGTACTTCGCGATGTCGTTGGCGATGGAGAACGTGGTCAGCGCCCCGCGGGTGATCAGCAGCTGCTTGCCGATCTCGACGATCTCGATCAGCTTGGTCGGGTCGGAGTCGAGATCGACCATGTTCCCGGCCTCTTTGGCCGCCGAGGTGCCGCTGTTCATCGCGACGCCGACGTCGGCCTGGGCCAGGGCGGGCGCGTCGTTGGTGCCGTCACCGGTCATCGCGACGAGCTTGCCGCCGGCCTGCTCCTTGCGGATCAGCGCCATCTTGTCCTCGGGCGTGGCCTCGGCGAGGAAGTCGTCGACCCCGGCCTCGTCGGCAATGACCTTGGCGGTCAACGGGTTGTCACCGGTGATCATCACGGTGCGGATGCCCATGCGGCGCATCTCGTCGAAGCGTTCCCGCATGCCCTGCTTGACGACGTCCTTGAGGTGGATGACGCCCAAGACGGATGCCTTGCCGACGCCGTTCTCATTGACGACCTGGCCCACCGCGAGCGGTGTGCCACCGGCGGCGGAGATCCCGTCGACGATGTCGCCGAGTTCGGTAGGCACGTGGCCGCCTTCGGATCGGACCCATTCGGCGACTGCACCTGCCGCGCCCTTGCGCAGCCGGTCCTGGTCGGAGAGATCCACGCCGGACATGCGGGTGTTGGCGCTGAACTCGACCCAGTGCGCCTGGTCGAGTTCGCCGGGCGTGCGGCCGCGAAGGCCATACTCCTGCTTCGCGAACACCACGATCGAGCGCCCCTCCGGGGTCTCGTCGGCCAGGCTGGACAGCTGTGCCGCATCGGCGAGTTGGGCTTCGGTGGTCCCGGACAGCGGCACGAAGGCGGCGGCCTGACGGTTACCGAGGGTGATGGTGCCGGTCTTGTCGAGCAGCAGCGTGTTGACGTCGCCGGCAGCTTCCACCGCACGGCCCGACATCGCCAGCACGTTGCGCTGCACCAGCCGGTCCATGCCGGCGATGCCGATCGCGCTCAACAGCGCCCCGATCGTCGTCGGGATCAAGCACACCAGCAGGGACACCATGACGATGCCTGAGATGCCGTTCCCGTTGAGCGCCAGGGTGTCTGCGACGCCGGGGTTGTTGGCCTTGGAGAAGATGGCCAGCGGCTGCAGGGTCGCGACGGCGAAGACGAAGATGATCGTCAACGAGGAAAGCAGGATGTTCAGCGCGATCTCGTTGGGGGTCTTCTGCCGGTTGGCGCCCTCGACGAGGTTGATCATCCGGTCGATGAAGCTCTCACCCGGCTTCTGAGTAATCTTGACGACGATCCGGTCGGACAGCACGGTGGTGCCGCCGGTGACGGCGCTTCGGTCGCCACCGGATTCCCGGATGACGGGGGCCGATTCGCCGGTGATCGCCGATTCATCTACCGAGGCAATGCCTTCCACGACGTCGCCGTCACCGGGGATGACCTGGCCGGCCTCGACCACGACAACGTCGCCCTGCTGCAGCAGCGGTGCGGCGATCTCTTCCTCGATGCCGGAGTCGGTCAGACGACGCGCCATGGTCGAGGTCTTGGTTTTGCGCAGGCTCTCGGCCTGGGCCTTGCCACGACCTTCGGCGACGGCCTCGGCGAGGTTGGCGAAGATGACCGTCAGCCACAACCAGATCACGATCAGCGCGGAGAACCAGGACGGGTCGACGACGGCCAGGATTGTGCTCCAGAGGGCGCCGATCTCGACGATGAACATCACCGGGTTACGCCAGAGCGTGCGCGGGTCGAGCTTGCGCAGCGCGTCGGGCATCGAGCGCAGGAGCATCGTCGGGTCGAGCAGTCCGCCGTGCACGCGCGCCTGCTTTGTCACGCTGGAGTGGCTCCCGGCCTCGGGTGTCACTCTGGCGTGACGCTCGGGCGCGGGGATGGTGTCAATGCTTGGCATTTCAGTGGATTCCTTCAGCCAGGGGGCCGAGCGCGAGCATCGGCAGGAAGGTGAGAGCGACCAGGATCAGCGTGACGCCGGCGACCATGCCGACGAACTGGGGCCGATGGGTGGGCAGCGTCCCGACGGATTCGGGTGTCTTGCCTTGCCGGGCCAGTGATCCGGCCAGGGCCAACACCAGGATGATCGGCAGGAAGCGGCCGAACACCATGGCCAGACCCAGAGCCGTGTTGTACCACTCGGTGTTGACGCTGAGCCCGGCGAACGCGGAGCCGTTGTTGTTGGCCGCCGACGTGAACGCGTACAGCACCTCGGAAAGGCCGTGTGGTCCGGTGTTTAGCATGCCCGCACGTTGCCCCGGCATCGCCATGGCCACCGCGGTGCCGGTCAGCACGATCAGCGGAGTAACCAGGAAATACGTTGCCGCGAGCTTGATCTCGCGGGGCGTGATCTTCTTGCCCAGGTACTCCGGGGTGCGGCCCACCATCAGACCGGCCACGAACACTGTGATGATCGCCAACACCAGCATGCCGTACAGCCCGGAGCCGACACCGCCGGGCGCCACCTCACCGAGCTGCATGTTGAACATCGTGATCAGGCCGCCGAGGCTGGTGTAGGAGTCGTGGAACGAGTCCACCGCACCGGTCGAGGTCAGTGTCGTCGCATCGGCGAACACCGCGGAGTTGGCGATGCCGAACCGCTGCTCGACGCCTTCCATCGCGGAGCCGGCCGCAGTCGGGACGGTGCCGTGGGCCTGGAGCTGGAAAAGCATCATCAGGCTGACGCTGACCGTCGCGATCACCGACATCACCGCCACGATGGCGTAGCCCTGCTTCCGGTTGCCGGCCATACGGCCGAACGTCCGCGGCAGCGAGAACGGGATCATCAGGATCAGGAAGATCTCCACCCAGTTGGTCCAGGTGGTGGGGTTCTCGAACGGGTGCGAGGAGTTGGCGTTGTAGAAGCCGCCGCCGTTGGTGCCGAGCAGCTTGATGACTTCCTGGCTGGCGACGGGGCCGCCCGGGATCGTCTGGGTGCCGCCGACGAGCGTGTTGACGACTTCGCTGTGCAGCGCGAAGTTCTGGATGGCTCCACCGCCGACCAGGATCAGCGCGCCGACGATCGAAATAGGCAGCAGGATACGGAGATTGCCGCGCACCAGGTCTACCCAGAAGTTGCCGAGGTCGCCGGTGTTCCGTCGGACCAGGCCACGAACGAAGGCCATCGCCACAGCCATGCCGACAGCGGCCGATACGAAGTTCTGCACAGCCAGCCCGGCCATCTGCACCAGGTGGCCCTGGGTGGATTCACCCGAGTAGGCCTGCCAGTTCGTGTTGGTCACGAAGCTGATGGCGGTGTTCCACGCGAGGGCCGGTGTCATCGGGGTGGCCGGATCATTGAGGTGCAACGGCAACTTGCCCTGTACCAGCTGCAAGGCAAACAGGAACACGACGCTGACCGCGGAGAACGCCAGCACGCTGCGGGCATAGGCGCCCCAGGTCTGTTCGGCTTTGGGATCGGCACCGATCAGGCGGTAGATGAATCGCTCTACCCGCGAATGTTTTTCGGTCGTGTAGACGTGGTACATGTAATCGCCGAGTGGTGCGTGGACAGCCGCCACCGCCACGATGAGTACGACGAGGAAGACGATTCCCGCAGTGGTAGTAGTCACTAGAACCTTTCCGGAAACAGCAGCGCCGCAAAGAGAAACAGCGCGATGAGGACCGCCAGGCCCAGGCCGACGACGTTTTCGTAGCTCACAGTCCCTCGACCAACTTCTGCACCAGCCCCAGCAGCGCGAAGATCGCCACTGTCAGCACGATGAACACCACAACGGACATGGGTTCTCCCACACGTTTACCGCCGCCGACTCTCGGCGACTGCTCGAGAATCCGCCCGCTTGTGGTGGCCGACCGCGATCTTTATGCCTTCTTTACGCCCGGCCGTGTGTCCTTTACGAAATCTTTCGTGTTCTTCGGGGCGACTGATGTTTTCGCTGTGATGGGGGTCATTTACGTGCCGCTGCCTTCACGTGGGTAACGCCAGGGCGGAAAATCCGCTCCGGGACCGCCACAGCGTTACTCACGCGATCGTGGTATCAAGACCGCGCCAATGTTCGGTAGCCGGCCGTCAAGAGAACGCAAGGACGCTGGCCGTTCGGTGCTCACGCAGCTGATCCTCGACAGAGCCGTTCGGCAACCCGCCGCGGCGCACTCAGAAAGGTCCGCTGACAGTGTCGATCAGTACCGAGTCCACGTTCGCACCCTCCTGGCCGGATTCGGCAGAGCGGCAGGCCATGCACCGCTGCGCTGCCTGTTGCCGCCAGCTGGATCCCCTCGAATTGGTGCTGCCGGCCCAGGCGTTGCGAGACGTCAACGTGGCCAAGTGGGCGCGCGAACACGGGTCCACCGTGGCGGTGCGCAGCAGCGATGATCTGGCGACGGCGATCGGGGTCGGCATCCATCCGATGCGGCTCGTGGTGCATGCCGACGGGTTCCGTGGTGACGAGCTGGTGTTCTGCAGCGCCAACCTGGGGGTGGGCCGGGTGGTGGCCGACAGCGTCGAGCAGATACGACTGCTGGCGTCGTGCGCGGTGCGGCACCGCCGGCAACGGGTGATCCTGGGGACTACCGACGCCGACACGGTGGCCGCGGCGATCACCGGGCCGCGGCTCGATCTGGTGGGCCTCTACCGCGAAATCGCTTCTGGTGGCGACTTTGTCGGCGAATGTCCGACGATAGTCGGTGACCTGGTGGCCGCGATGTCCGAGATCCGTCGCAGGCATGACGTGGTGCTGACCCGGATCCTGATCGGCGGCGGGCTGGATCTGGGGGCACGACCCGACGACCTGTCCGAGTTCGCCCGGGCGGTGGAGATGACGCTGGACGACGCGTGCGCGACGCTGGGCTTCCCGCGGCCCGTGGTCCTGGTGACGGCTGGGTAGGGCTCAGACTCGCGGCGCCAAGGACGCGACGAGCCGTGCCTTCTGGTCGGTGGCCGGGATGATCCGCGGCTTGGTCAGGTGGTAGCGCTTGCCGCGGTGCACGACGCCGGCGTTGCCGGCGGCCTGGACATTGCGCACCCAATCCGATTTCTCGCCATAGTTCAGCACTACCGAGATGGCCTTGGCGTCGACGAATGCCATGACCGGGGTTCGATAGGCCTTGCCCGATTTACGGCCGGTGTGCTCGATGACGGCCATGTACGGCAGCCGTGATGCCCAGAGCCGCTGCAGAGGGTTGGTCACGTATTTGTTGAAGCGTGCGAGTCTCCGCATGTTCCGCGGTCCAAGTGTGGCCGCGATCCGTTCAGCCACTACGGAAATCGAATTGGCGATACTGCTTGGCATATCCGACCCCCGACGCTGTCCACCCCTTGGTCATATCCAACCACCGCAGCGGACCCCCTCTTTGCACCTCTTTGATGCACCGCTGTGCACTCGTGGGCTGGGCTCGCAATCGTCGGCGACCAAGCCGCCCTAGGTTGCCATGACCGGCGCGTGAGTCAACGCACTACTTCTAAACTAGGCGTCATGACCGGTACGAACACCCCTGCAGGATGGTACGACGACGGCAGGGGTGCGCTGCGGTGGTGGGACGGCAACTCGTGGACAGACCACACGCAGCCAACTCACACTCACGCGGCGGCGGACTTAGGGTCGCGGGGTTATGTTTCGAACCTGACTGCACAGCCGGATCCTGCTGCGGATCCGGACGCCATCTGGACTGCCGTCGGCAAGCCTATAACCGGCATTGGAGGCGGTCGGTACCGGTTGACCGCGCAATATCTCTATTTCGAGCGCGGAACTCTCTCGACGAGAGCTCAGCAGATCAGCACTCACGAGATATACGATGTCGACGCCATGCAGACGATGACCCAAAAGGCTCGTGGGGTCGGCACGATAGTTCTGTATGCCATCCGCAGCGGCAGCGGAACGCGCGAGCGGGTTGAACTGGTTGACGTTGAGCGATTCCGCGAAGGAGTCGCCGAGTTGAACCGGGTTTCGCACGCCGCCCGGGAAAGCCTCCGCACCAAGCAGCAGACCCAAACCGTCAACTACACCGGACTCGCAGGTGCGCCAACATCACAAGCGGCACACGCGGGGCCGACCCAGATGGACCTCAACGCCGAACTTGAAAAACTCGCGAGCTTGAAAGAACGCGGCTTGCTCGATGACGAGGAGTTCGCAGCAGCCAAGCGAAAGTTGCTCGGGCTCTAAGATTATGGCTTGTCACGGCCGTGAGGTGATGGCGGCACCAGTAGCGATTACGGGGTGACAATCCATGGGTCGGGGCTAAGTCGAGGTCACGAGCGGCGGCCAGTGCCATCAAGATCTCCACCGAGCACTGAGGACGTCTGTGTGTTCCTTCAACTCCTGACCGGTCAGTTGGTCTCCGTTTGGATCCGCATCCCGTATTCCGCCGAGCAACCCACGGACCGCCCGAACTCTGCCTGAAGTAGGGTCTGATCTGCGAAAGCCCCCATAGCCCAATTGGCAGAGGAAGCGGACTTAAAATCCGGCTGGTCTCACGCTGAATGAGTGTTGCTGTCAATCGCTACATTGCAGTTCAAGCGGCTAATACGGCATAGCTGCCAACGGCATTCAAGCCGCCCGATCGGTCAAGCCAACAGCAGACCAACAGCGCAACAAAGCTAGGTACAAAATCCAGCAAACCCGCTCGGACCGGTGAACCGCAGGCCCGATTTGAACCCAGCGCGCAATCAAATCGCCCAGCTAGATAGAGTGACCGGCGCGCGGGTGTAGCCCAATTGGCAGAGGCAGGAGACTTAAAATCTCTGTGTTGTGGGTTCGAGTCCCACCATCCGCACCGCTTCTGATTGTCGGCAAGCTTGACCGGTTGGCGCGTGACGTTGTGGTTGCCAACCAAATCGACCGCAGCGCAACTAAATCCGGTTGGGCAATCGTGTTCGGAGACTTGGACATTGACACAGGTACCGCAGCGGGAAAGCTGCAACTGTCTATGTTCGCTTCGTTCGCTCAGTTTGAACGTGACCGAATCAGCGAGCGCACTAAGGAACCTCTAGCCGTCAAGCGTGCCCAGGGTGTGAAGCTGGGCCGTCCTGCGGTGCTATCGGCCCAGGTGGTCAAACGGATACGGAAAGAACGCAAGGCCGGTAAGTCGCTACGGGCGATTGCAGCCGAACTAACGGCCGATGGCGTACTCACAGCACGCGGGGGAGCGGTCTGGCAAGTGAGCACGATTCAGAAAATTTTGAAGGGTAAGCAGGCGCGAAAGGCCACCTCATGAGCACAGCTCCCCTTACCTTGGTTGCAGTACACCCGGATGTAAGAACTGCTCAAAAGGGGGTCTTATGACTGGCTGGCAAATTGTCGCACAGGTTGCTATTGGAATTTTCACTGCCGTTGTGAGCTTTTCGGCTGTTCGTCTAGCCTCTCGCGATGCGAACCGACGTAGCGGCAAGGATGAGTGGTGGCGCCGCTTCATCTGGGCTATCTCGTGCAGGGAAGATAGAAAGGACCCACTGTTGCAGATGGCCGGAAATGAAGTGCTCCACAATCTCTACCAGAGCCGTTTCGCGGGAGACGAAGAAAAAAGCATTCTCGTGAACGCGATGTGGCTGGCTACAGTCGGATCGAGGTCGGTTGATGGCGCTGATTGGGCGCGTGTACCTTGGGATTTGCAGTCGGAAACGGCTAGATGGTTATTGACCGTTGACCCGGTGGCGTTGCAAAATCCCGAAATGAAAGCCCTTGCAAAAAGGTCGCTCGAATATGAACGATTGAGTGCGATTGAATCTGAACTTAATCGCGGCGGTGTTGTAAATCGAATTGCGATTGTGCCATCGCGCAATGAAGATGGCCTTTATATCGGCTATTGTCAGCTTTCCTCGAACGCCGATGCAACTGAAGCTGAAGCGTCACTGCGCAAACTTATGCCGGATGAGCGGATATGCTTAGCGGTGCTGGAGACCTTGCCATTGGGTATAAATGGCAAACTTGACCGTAGGAAACTAACGCCAGAAAGATATCCACCGCGCCCCGAGATAGCGCGACTTCGCGGTGGGGGTGCGGAGAAGGTTGAAGGAGGCTCCTAGTGGCGTACATACGTGAGCTGACCAACGGCAAGCATCAGGTGTGCTGGCGTGAGAACGCGCGTGATGACTACGGCGCACCGATTAGGGGCAAGTTCGTTCAGCGCACCGAGACGGTAGACACAGCCAAGCAGGCCGAACGCCGCAAGGTAGCCATAGAGCTTGAGATTGAATCAGGCGGTCAACCGTCTGCATCGGCAGACCGTGCCAGCCAGCCGGTGGCGCACTACGCACGCATGTATTTCGATGCCCTTAACTCAAAGATCGATCAATCCACGCTTGAGGGATACCGCGAGATTTACCGCGTCCACTGAGGTTCCCCAGAAAAAGTGGACGCGGTTAGCTTGCTTCCAGGGTGACAGTCAGGGCGCGCTCGTAGTTGATGGGT
>NZ_MBEQ01000052.1 GCF_001954135.1 Mycobacterium sp. GA-1841
GTGGTGTGACGAGATACTTCTCCCCCGTCGCCTTCTGCAGGTAGCTGTGGAAGGCCTCCGGCTGGAGCATGCCGGCCAGGGAGACCTCTTGGGTGTAGGTGCTCGCGAACGTCGTGGTGAGTTCCGCGGCGACGCGGGCCCGCAGCCGGGCGATGGTCTCCGGGCCGGCACTGGCCAGAAACGGTGTCAGCAGCCAACCGCCCACGCCCCAGGCCATCCCGAAGTTTCTGGTCAGGACAGTGGGGCCCGTGTCGAGGCTGCCGTAGATGTACACCTGTTTGTGGACGCTCGACCCGTAGCGGGAGTATTGCGCGGCAGTGGCGTTGGCGGCCCGCTCCATGCCGTTGAGGATCTGGCCGGCCAACGTGCCGCCGCCGGTGGCGTCGAACGCCAGCGTCGCCGACGTCGTCTTCAGGGCCTCGACGAGATCCTTCTCGAACGACGGTGACGACGAGTTGCAGACATGTGTGGCGCCGAGGCCCCGCAGGATCTCCTCCTGCTCCGGCTTGCGAACGATGTTGACCAACGGCACGCCGTCGGCCAGGCAGGCTTTGACGAGCATCTGACCGAGGTTCGACGCCGCGGCGGTGTGCACCAGAGCTGAATGTCCTTCGCGGCGCATCGTTTCCAGCATGCCGAGCGCGGTGAGCGGGTTGACGAAAGAGGACGCGCCGTCTTTGGCCGTAGCGCCCTCGGGCAGCACCAAACACGCCTCGGCCTTGACCACCCGGTATTGCGCGTACATCGCGCCGCCGGCGATTCCCACTGTGTTGCCGACGAGCGCCTGCGCCTGCGCCGACTCCCCCGCCGCCACCACCGTGCCCGCGCCCTCGTTGCCCACCGGAAGTGAGATGCCGACGCGGGCCGCCAGCCCGGCCAACGCCCCGTCGCGCAGCGGTGCGGTGACGACGGGCCGATCCGGTGTGCCCGTCACCGTGGCCGCCGACATGTCGGCGGAGCTGGGAATCAGCAGACCGAGATCCGACGGGTTGATCGGTGCGGCTTCGACCCGAACCACGACTTCATCGTGCGCCGGATTGGGCACCGCCACCTCGTGCAGTGACAGCTCCAGCGTGCCGTCCTCGGTCACCAACGACCGCAGTTCCAGAGCCGTCTTGGGCAGTGCCTCAGTCATGTCTGAACATTACGTCGCTACACCGAGCTTTTGTGCAGCGTGAATAGACTAAACCTTGCCGGCCACGAAATCGGCTGCCTGCGCGACCTTTCCGGACTGCACGTAGGACACGTGGGCACCCATGTCCCAGCCGCCTTCCCAGCAGATCGGGTCGCCCTCGTTGCACTGGGCGATGGAGTTGGCCGTGTACTGCGGTGCCAGCACAGGCAGCGTCTGCCCGGCGGCCAGAAGACCCGAGAAGCTGGTGAGCGGTGTACCGAACAGTGCGGTGGCCGCCACATGGTCAGCGACCTGAGGAGACGCCTCGTTGGTGGCCTTTTCGATGACCGCCGCGCCCTGTGAGTAGCCGCCGAGCACCATCTTCGTGTTCGGACAGCTGGCCGCGACGGACTCGATGAGGGACCGTGCGGCGTCAGTGCCGGCCGGAGTGCTGACGTTGAAGTCATTGGTGGCCGGGTAATCGACCGCCGCGGCGTCGACCGTGCGCGGCGCCACCCGGGCCCGCAGATCGTCGACGAACGGACCGCCGACGCTGCCCAAACCGGGCGGCTCATTGGTACCGCGGGCGAACACCACCTCGATATCAGGACAGGGTGCGGCGGTGGCGGGAGCGGAGGTGACCATCGGAGCGGCAACGGCCAATGCCGCGAACGTCAAGATCAAAGCAAGCTTGCTCGTCATACCGATCGATCGTAGGACCGCGCGGGTCCTTCCCCCGATAGGTGCGACTCCTTCGTCACCGCTTACCGCACCGTCGAGCCCACATTCGTCAGCAACACGGCTGCCTCGTTGTAAGGAAACGCCCGGTAGAGCAGGCGAGAACGCGGTATGACGAGGGTCGCGGCCTCGGCCTTGCTCACCACCCGTGGGTTGCCGAGCGCGACAGTCCGTCCACGCTTGCGTAGCACCGTCGGTCCGCCGGCCAGCACGTTCTTCAACCAGTCGGTCTGTAGGCCGTAGCCGATAAGGACGGCGTAACCATCATGGGTCTTGAATACCAGGAGGGGCGTTCGATATCGCTTACCCGACTTCCGCCCGACGTGCTCGAGCGTCCCGAGGTTCGGAAGCCACGGCGTGAGCGCACGAGCCGCCGGATTGGTGACTCGCTTGTTGAACTCTGCGATTCGGCGAGGCACGCGCATTCTGGGAGTCTAGGTATTGGTCGAGACCTTTCAAGGCCCAACAACCGATCGCGTGTTCGGTGTGAATACGTCGTCTAACTGCAAGAACATCGGTGCCCCCAGTCGGACTCGAACCGACACTTGGCGGATTTTAAGTCTGTCCGTCTTGACCCTCAGCAACCTATCCGTTGGCCAAAATTGAATCAGTGCAGGCATTCAAATGACCCTCTAGATAGCCTGCGTTTCAACAGGTTTCATTGACTCAGCAAAGCGCAATCACCTACGCAGACGGCAAATCCGCAGGTCAGCGTGTGACCTCGGCAAACGCACTGGCCGTGCTGCTCGGTGCTGTTGGCCCGCTGTTGGGGCCGGTTTGCTGGGCACGCGCACAGATTGAATCGGCGCGCCATCAACTACCACGATTGATCGCCCGCTACCTTGACGCTCATGACGTCTGATCGTGCCGTTCTACCCGGCCCAACGGACTTTATCCGTCAACATTACTTGTGGTTACTGTCTCTGCTTCCGTTTGCAATCATCGGAATCAAGTTCGTAATAATCTCTGGCGGAAACACCGAAGTCTTTCGGTATCTAGTCCAGAACCTCAATCTGACAGTTCTACTCATGTCAACAATCGTTCCGTTAATTCCAACAGCCGTGTTTTGGTTCTATGTCATTGGCGCTGAGTGGTTCTTTTCCGTCCCACGTGATCAACGAACATTTGGAGTGGCGGATTGGATCGCTATTCCGCTCATCGGTTTTCCACTGTGGATACCGCTTCTAATGCCCGCAGCGCAATTTGTCGCGAACGTCGGTCTCGTGGCGCTTATGCTGGTTCTACGTGGCGGATTCCGGATGTTTGCGCGTTGGCTAATCAAGCGAGGACATGACGTCAACCCCGACAATCCTGATCCAATACGAAACGATTTCCTACAAACGTTCATGATGGGGATTGTCGCTGCAATCGTTACGGTGCCAGCCATTTGGCTGCCAACGGAGATAATAAACGTACGCGGTTCAGAACCGAAAGTCGGCTACGTGCTATCAATGCAAGACCAATGGACAACAATTCTGGATCGCGACAAGAAAATCCACATTGTGAAAAGTTCTACAGTCGAATCGCGGTCAGCTTGCGCGTCTGCGAGCTGGGCCGTCAGACCCACTATTGAAGCATTCTCAACAAAGATGCCAAATGCAGCCTGCCCGCCTGAGTGATCATTCGGCCTTGCGCTGCAATGGCACAACGTTGTTCGTTTGTGCCGTAACAGCCACCGGACGCGCCAACGGTGCAGCCTTGCCACCTTCAACCGAGCTGATGTAATCGCCGTACGTGTCCAAAGTCAGCGTGAACGTTGCGTGACCCAACCATTTGGACACCTGCATGTAGTGCTCACCACCGGACAAAGACATGACAGCGAATGAATGCCGCAGATCGTGCCAACCCGCGCGGGTTAAATCGGCTGGGATGGTGTGGGATTCAGCCAACTTTTGCAAAGCGCGCTTGAAGTTCGTTTCATAGGCGAAATCGCAGACAATCGGGTTATCCCAATCCAGCATGTCCAACGGGTCAGAGAACTTGCGCTTGAGCTGGCTAGCCCGGTGACGGTTCAGACGGCCCGGAAACAGCACCGCTGTTGGATCGCCGGCTTTCGGGTGCGTGTTGGTTAGGTACGTCTTCAGATCAGCGGCCAGCCATTGATCAAGCGGAACACTTCGTATTCCTTTGGCAGACTTTGGCGTTGACGTGATCCACTCGCAATCCTTGGTTTTGCGCCGTGTTTTGGTGCGCGTGACCGATACAGACGGATTGAGCGGGTTCAGGTCTAAATCGCCCACCGTGAGCCCCTGCAGCTCGGCAGCACGTAGGCCGGTAAAACCTGCGAACGTCACGGCCAGCCCGAAAACCGGGTTGCGTTGCTCGGTGCTGATGTAGTCGGCAACAGCGGCGATCTGACCGGCATTCAGGGGGCAATGTTTGAAGGGTTGCCGATCAGCGCGTTGCTTGGAGGACGTGCTGATTTTGACCTCTGCAGTCGGGTTGGCGTCAATCGCCTTATCCAACACAGCTTTACGCATGATTCGGCGCAACACACCTAGAGCTTGCTTGACGGTCGAATCAGAACGGCCCGCCATCAATCCGCTAGTCCAGGTGTCCACGTCACTGGGCAGGATCGAACACACCGGACGATTGCCGAACGTCGGCTTGATGTGTGGGGTTCCCCAGAAGTAGTGGACATCTGAGATAGCGGGACGTGGTCCCCTGGAAGGATGTTCGTATGTCTGCTCG
>NZ_MBEQ01000053.1 GCF_001954135.1 Mycobacterium sp. GA-1841
GCCGTTGTTTAAATGCCACCACGTTGCCACACACCCCCACCCAAAAATTCCCCGGGCCCCCCCCCGGTTTTGGGGCGCCCCCCCCCCCCCCCCCCCGGTGGGGGCGCCGGCGCCGAACTCGCCACCATGTAGGAGGACGACAGGGTCACCGTGCCCGGCTTCGAGGTAGCTGGTGGTGAGACCGTCGACGTCAATGGTCTTGCGGGTGAACGCACGGGCAGCCGTCACTGCGCCGCTCCCGACCGCCCGAACGTCAGCAACTGTGTGGCCAACATGTCGAGTTGGCTGCGCACCGGCCCGTCGGCCAATGCGCCCGACTCGTCCCAGATCTGGTCGGCGGAGTTGATCGCCACGCCCAGCGGGGTGGGCCAGGCCCGAAGCGCATGGCCGATGGAGCGCAACTGTCCCAGCGTGCCCACCGCCGCCTGCCAGCCATACGCGCAACTGATACACCCCCAGGGCGTGTTGTCCAGATAGACCCGCGGATCCTCCCGCAGGTCCTCGATGTAGTCCAGCGCGTTTTTCACCAGACCGGAGATGGCGCCGTGATAGCCGGGCGAGCCGACCACCACCGCGTCGGCGTCGCGCAGCGCGGAGACGAATTCGAGTGCGGCCGGCGTGCGCTCCAACGAATGCGGTGCATACATCGGCAGGTCGAGGTCGGGCCCGGCGAACATCCGGGTCCGACCACCTTGCCGCTGCACTGATTCCAGGCAGTACCGCACGGCCCGCTCGGTCGACGAATTCGCACGCAGGGTGCCGCCGAGCCCGACGACGAAGGGCACTTTGTCAGTTGACGTCATACTTCCTCATTTGATCGCAATGGGATTCACCGGCGAGCCCACTGCTCCGGTGACCCGCAGCGGCGGGGCGACGAGCTGGAACTCATACACCCCGTCGGCCGCACAGTCAGCCGCCAGGGCACCGAGATCCCAGTATTCGCCGAGCATCAGGCCCATGTCCCGCAGGCAGAGCATGTGCATCGGCAGGAATGTGCCCTCGACCCCGTTGCCCGGGTCGGGATCCTCGACCATCAGATTGTCGGCGGCCACGGCGGCCACCTGATGGTCGTGCAGCCACGACGCACAGTGCCAGTCCAGCCCGGACCCCGGCTCGGTGCCGTCCCCGCTCGTCAGAAACCTTGTCCACCAACCGGTATGCACCACCACGATGTCACCCGCGGTGATGTTCACCCCCTGCGCCTTCGCCACGTCGTCGAGCTCGCCCGGGGTGATCGGGTTGCCCGGTTCCAGGAACTGTTCGGCGCCGCGGTGACGGACCACATCCAGCAGCACGCCGCGGGAGGTGATGCCCTTGCCGTCCACCTTGTCGATGCCGCAGTGGAAGGCCCCGAAGCTGGTCACCGAATCGGCCGGGAAACCGTTGTAGAGCTTGTCCTCGTAATAGACGTGCGACAGCGCATCCCACTGCGTGGCGGCCTGCAGCGGCATCACGATCATGTCGTCGTTGAACCGAAACGGGTTGTCCACGAAGAACTCGCTGACCTGATGGGCCACCGAATTGCGCAGCCACTGCGGGCCGTACTGCGCCAACGTGTTGGCGTCCCCGCCGTCGACCGTCATCACATGCGTCGGGTTCTGCCGGAACTGGAACGCCCCCTGCGGCCCGGCCGAGCTGAAGTCACCGCCGAGCGCGAAGACCTTTCCCTGCTTGACCAGTGACGCCCCCTCGGCGACCTTGTCCGCGGTGATCAGGTTCAGCGTCCCGAGTTCGTCGTCGGAACCCCAGCGGCCCCAGTTGCGCACATCATCGGCGATCTTGCGGAAGTCGCTCATGGTCCCGGCCACGTTCAGCTCCTCTGCTCGGTGTCGACTACAGCATTGAACAGATCGGCCTGCCGTTGGGCCAGAATGCCGCCATCGGCCCAGATCACCTGCCCGGTCACGTAACTGGCTGCCGCGCTGCCCAAAAAGACCAGCAGCGACGCCTGCTCGGCCGCTTCGGAATTACGGCCGAGCGGGGTGGTGAAGGAATCGAGGTACTGCTGTCCATAGGCCGAACGCAACTGGTCGAGAATCGGCGTATCGGTCACTCCGGGCGCGGTGCAGTTGATCCGGATTCCCCGCGCACCGAGTGCGCTGACGCGGCTCATCCCGTAGAGGATCATCGCCTCCTTGGACAACCGGTAGCCACCGTCGGCGAGCGCCTCGGGATGCTCGGCACACCACTGCAACCCCTCCTCGACCGACGCCGTCTTCACCAGGCCCGCTGTGACGGCGAGGTTGTCGCGGTAGCCCGAGGCCGCCAGCGAGGAGACCGAGGTGATCGATCCGCCGGAGACGATGCGGTCTTCGACGGCCACGGTGAATTGCCGGGTGCCCAGGAAGTTGATCCGCACGACCAGCAGCGGATCGCCGATACCCGAGGACACCCCGGCCACGTTGAACAGTGCGTCCACCGGTCCGTCGACGGCACCGGCGGCGCGGTCGACGGAATCCGGATCGGCCAGGTCCAATTCGATGAACGTATCGGGCAGGCGATCGGGAGCCCGGAGGTCCAGACCGGTCACCCGGGCGCCGAGCTGACCCAGGGCACGGGTGACCTCGGCGCCGATGCCCGACCCGCAGCCGGTGACCACAACGTGTTTACCGTCGTAGCGCACCAGCTCGCTCAGCAGGGCCACGTCAGCCGGCAGATTCTCGGGACGCCTTCTCCGCCTGTGCCGCTTTGACCCGGCCTTCGTTGATCTCGGCCATCGCCTCGGGGATCTCACCGGCGGTGAACTTGTCGCGGCCGGTGGGCAGGCCACCGAAGGCGTAGGTCTCGTCGAACAGCGGAGCATCGGACGGACGGCGCCGGGATTCGACCTTCTCGATCACCGGCTCCAACCGCTTGGCCTTGTCCGCCACCGCTTTTGCATCCCGCTCGATGAACTCGGGCAGGACCTCTTTGCCCATGATCTCGATGGACTCCATCGTGCCCTCGTGGCTGCGCGGGTTGAGCAGCAAGATGATCTCGTCGACCCCACTGGCCTCATAGGCGCGCAGGAACTCGCGCACGGTGTCGGGCGAGCCGATGGCGCCGCGGCCGGGACCGTAGGCCAGTGTCGGATCCTCCTTGACGGCCTCCAGGTACCGCTCCCACACCTTGGTGCGGCCGGGGGTGTGCATCCCGGTCAGGTAGTAGTGCATGATCCCGAACGAGAAGAAGCCGCCGCCCTTGCCCAGGCGCTTCAGCGCCTCGTCGTCGGACTTGGCCACCATCATCGACAGGTCACCACCGATGGCCAGGATGTTGGGATTGATCGCCGGGGTGACGGGGGCGCCCTGCTCTTCGAATTCCTTGTAGTAGCCCTCGACCCGCTCCTTGAGCGCTTCGGGCCCGGTGTAGGCGAAGCTCAAGGCACCGATCGCCTTCTGCGCAGCCATCTGCACCGACGACGGACGGGTGCAGGCCACCCAGACCGGCGGGTGCGGCTTCTGCAGCGGCTTGGGGATCACATTGCGGGCCGGCATCTCGACATGCTCACCCTTGAAACCCGTGAACGGCGCCTCGGTCATACAGCGGATCGAAACCTCAAGGGCTTCTTCCCACATCGTGCGCTTGTCGGCCGGGTCGATGTCGAAGCCCCCCAGCTCGGCCACCGAGGAGCCCTCCCCCGTGCCGAATTCGACGCGCCCGTTGGACAGATGGTCCAGGGTGGCGACCCGCTCGGCGATGCGGGCGGGGTGGTTGATCGGCGGCGGCAGGTGCATGACACCGAAACCGAGGCGAATGTCCTTGGTGCGCTGGCTGGCCGCGGCCAGGAACATCTCCGGCGCAGTCGAGTGGCAGTACTCCTCGAGGAAGTGATGCTCGGTGAGCCAGACGGTGGAGAATCCGGCCTTGTCGGCAGCCTCCACCTCGGTCAGGCCGTGCTGGAACAGCTGATGTTCGTCGTCCTCCGACCACGGCCGGGGCAGCGGGAACTCGTAGAACAGCGAAATCTTCATCGGTTTCCTCCTGAGGGGTTGCTGACGGTGTCCTGGACGTGTTGGGTGTCGGCGGTCTGACCGGCGATGTGGCGGGCTGCCACGTACCCGAATGTCATGGCCGGGCCGATCGTGGCCCCGGCACCGGCATAGCTGCGGCCCAGCACCGCTGCCGAGACGTTGCCCACCGCATAGAGCCCACTGATCACGGTTTCGTCGGCGCGCAGTACCCGGGCCTGCTCATCGGTGCGCAGGCCGCCTGACGTACCGAGATCGCCGAGAATGATCTGGAACGCGTAGTACGGCGGCTTGCCGAGCGGACGCAGGTTGGGATTCGGCAAAGTCGGGTCGCCGTAATAGTTGTCGTACGCACTGTCGCCGCGGTTGAAGTCGTCATCGTGGCCGGCGTGCGCCAACTGGTTGAACCGTTCGGCCGTGGACTGCAGATTCTGCGCCGGTACGCCGATCTTTCCGGCCAGCTCCTCCCAGCTGTGCGCCTCGACCACGACACCGGAATCCAGCCAGGCCGCAGGCACTTTGCGGCCGGTGGGGACCGGCGCGAACGGAATCTTCGGGATGGGCAGGTGCCCGGCCACCACGTAGCGGTGGAACGAGTCGATGTCGGTGATCAGCCAGCACGGGATGTGAGTGGTGCCCGATTGCTGACCTTCGATCATGGCGTGCGCAAAATCCATGTACGGGGCGGCCTCGTTGATGAACCGCTTACCGTCCCCGTTGACCACGAACTGTGAGGGCATCATGCGCTCGTTGAGCATGAACTGCAGCCGGCCGTCGGGCCAGCAGATCGCCGGGAACCACCACGCCTCGTCGAGCAATTCGGTGGCACCGCCGGCCTTTTCGCCGGCTCGGATACCGTCACCGGTGGCCGCCGGGTTGCCGAAACTCCAGTCCTTCTCCAGCACCGGCAGGTGCTCCTTGCGCCATGCCATGTCATGGTCGAAGCCGCCGGAGGCCAGGATCACACCGCCGGTGGCCCGGACTCTGACCGGACGCCCGCCCTTTTCGACGACCGCGCCGATCACTGCCCCGTCGGGATCGGTGATCAGAGAGGTCATCGGGGCATCCAGCCACAGCGGGATGTCATGTTGCTTGAGCGCCAGCCGCATCCGGGCCGCCAGGGACTGGCCGATGGCCGCCATCCGGTCACCGAACACCCGGGCCCGCACCATCCGCCAGATCAGTTTCAGCAGCACTGCCTTGCCGCGCCAGTTCTGCCTGACCTGGTAAAAGAGCCGAAGGTCCTTGGGCGCGAACCAGATGCCCTTGGGCGCCAAGGCCAGCGGGGCGAGCAGTTCCTGTTCGTGCTCGCCGAGCTTGCGCAGGTCGATGGCCGGGACATTGATCGTGCTGCCTTGCGGGGAACCACCGGGCAGTTCGGGATAGTAGTCGGCATAGCCGGGCTTCCAGACGAACTCGAACCAATCGCTGTTGCGCTCGAGAAAGTCCATCATCTCCGGAGCGGCCTCGACGTACTTGCGTAACCGAGCGTCGCTGACGGTGCCCTCGGTGATCTGCTTGAGGTAGTCGAACACCCCGTCCGGGGACGGCACATAACCGGCCCGACGCTGCGACGGTGCCCCGGGCACCCAGATCCCACCGCCCGACAGGGCGGTGGAACCCCCGAAGTGAGAGGACTTTTCGACCACGAGCGTATCGAGCCCCGCCGCGTCGGCGGTCAGCGCGGCGGTCATCCCGCCGCCTCCGGAACCGACGACGAGCACGTCGACCGTTACGTCAAACGTCTTGGTGTCTGAGGTCATCCTGCGTTTCCTACCGCCGTCCTGATTGCGAATCCTGCGATCAATTCCGGTGCCGCCCGGTAGAAGTGGTTTCCGGTCCGGTACGGCCCGTTGGCTGCGAGTGCCGCGAAGGCGGCCACCCAGGTCCGGATTTCGTGGGCCGAATTGCCCCCTTCGCCGGCGATGAAGCTGTTGGACCAGCCATCCAGGTCGGTCAACCGGCCTTCGTCGAAGATCTCCAGCAGCCCCTGGTCCCACTCGGGGTTCAGCGGCCGCAACGAACTCTCGCCGTGGGCGAAGTCGCGTGCAGCCTGGCTCACCGCGGTCTGGCGGGCCATCCGTTGCTCGCTGGTCATCGGGACGCCGTGCACGATGCGGTCCAGCGCGGCCGGCGGCGCCGTGGCTAACGTCGGCACCGGTGGATCGTGCGACAGGCCACCGGAACCCAGTACCAATACCCGTTTGTCGAGCGTGGCCAGATAGGCGCCGACGGCTGCGCCGAGCGCGCGGGATCGCGACAGCGGACCGAGTGGGGTGGCCACCGAGTTGATGAAGATCGGCACGATCGGGCGCGCGGTCGCCGCGCCGAACAGTTCCTGCAACGGCTGCACGGTGCCGTGGTCGACATCCATGCTCGTCGAGATCGCGATGTCGACCCCGCTCTCCCACACCGCCTCAGCGCATTGCTGGGCGATGTCACCGGCGACGTCGAGCGCGCCTTCATATGTCCCGTAATCGCCGACCCCGGTCGCGGCGGTGCCGATGCAGAACGGCGGCATCAGCCGGTAGAAGAACCCGTTGTAGTGATCGGGCGAGAAGGTGACCACCAGCTCGGGGTCATAGTCGGCAACAAACTTGCGAGCACTGGCGACCGCTGCTGCGATCTCATCGAGGAGGTCAGCCGACGGTCCCGGAAGATTCAGCAGTGGGCTGTGGGACATACAGCACAGGGCTACTGGCACCGTTCACTCCTCCCTCCACGTGCAGAACGTCGAACAGCGCGGCACTGAGTTCAGGGGCGCGCTGGGCGATGTCGGCCCCGGCGATGCACCGGTCCGGCCGCAGCACCAGTACCGATTCGGTGTGCACGTCGAACCAGGATTTGAGCGCGCCCGTGCGGTCGCCGACGATGACCACGTCCTCGCTGTCGGGGTCGTGTCCGGTCCAGAACAACTGGGTCTGCGGGCGGGCGGCGATGAACCTCGCGCCCAACGCTTTCCACCGCTGGAACGTCTCCTCACCCAGTAGCGCGCGGGGATTGTTGTTCCAGCACAGCACCGCGAAGTTCAGCCCGATCACGTCGTCGAGCAACACATCGGACTGCTCACGGGTATCCACCCGCGGCTGGATGAACAACGTACCCGCGGGCGAGGCCGCCGTCGGCGGTGTCGGGTGGTAGACCGCACCCTGGTCGTACCGCGGCATGGGCTTGAACCGCATCTCCAGCACATATCGCTTGAGCGCCGGCACCACCGAGGCACCGCGAATGAGCTTGTCGCGCAATACCGCGATTCTGCGGTTGGTCGGCGAGATGACCCGACCCACCAAAGTGGACAGATCGATCATCGCCCGGGCGTGCTTGCGCCGCTCGGTGTCGTAGCTGTCGAGCAGGGCGTCACCGGCCTGGCCGTTGATCACGGCAGCCAGCTTCCAGCCGAGATTGGCCGCATCCCGGATTCCGCTGTTGTAACCCTGGCCCTGCCACACCGGCATCAGGTGCGCCGCGTCACCGGCCAGGAGGAACCGGCCCCTGCGGAAGTTGCCGGCGATGCGGGAATGGTGGGTATAGACCCGGCGGCGGATGACGTCCACCTTGTCCGGATAGGGCACGAACGGAGCCAACAGACGAGCGACGAATGCGGGATCTTCGGCCTGCTCGTCGGTTTCGTCAGCATGGATCATGAACTCGAACCGCCGTATTCCGTGCGCGATCGAGATGGAGGCGTACGGCCGGTCGGGATCGGCACCGACCTCGCTGTTGGGATGACCGAGCGGGTCGTTGGCCAGATCGACGACCACCCAGCGGGTGGCCGAGGTGGTGCCGTCGAACGACACCCCCATGATGCGGCGGGTGGCACTGCGGCCGCCGTCGCACCCGACGACGTACCGGGCCTGCACCGCAGGCACGTCCGGACCGAACTCGACCCTCACGCCGTCGACGGTCTCGGCGGCCGACTCCATCCGCCGTCCCCACGCCACCTGCACATGCTCGAACCGGTCCAGGCCGACCAGCAGTTGCGCGTCGACCAGCGGTTGGACGAACCCGTTGCGCTTGGGCCAGCCGAATCGCGCGTCCGGAGGCGCCATCTCCGCCAGCAGCCGGCGATTGCCGTCGTAGAACCGCAGGATCTGGTTGGGCACGGTGTGCGGCAGGATGGCCTCCACCAATCCGATGGACTGGAAGGTACGCAGCGACTCGTCGTCGAGACCGACCCCGCGCGGGTAGTCGATCAGGGAGTCACGCTCCTCCACCACCAGAGTCCGAACACCTTGAATGCCAAGGATGTTGGCCAGGGTCAGCCCGACCGGACCGGCCCCGACGATGAGGACGTCGACCTGTTGGTCGGTCACGAGACGCGCCCCAGCAGGAAGTCCAGATGCAACCGGTTGAACGTCTCGGGATCCTCGTACTGCGGCCAGTGCCCGCAATCGGGCATCACCTCGAACCGGGCACCCGGGATCATCGAAGCGATGCGGCGGCCCTCACTGACGTCGGCGGTCGGATCGTCACTGGTCCACAACACCAGGGTGGGCGCAGTGATCGAGCCGTATTCCTTCTCCCCCAGCAGGTTCCGGGCCCGGATCTCCGGGTCCTGCAGCGCCATGATGTCGCTCATCGCGGCGACGAAGCCGGGCTGGCGGTACACAGCCTGCCGACTGGCCACGATGTCGTCGTAATCCTTTGTCTTGTCGGCCATCAACCATTTGATGCGGGCCTGCACGGTGTCCCACGTCGGGTTCTCCGCAGCCGCCATCGACAGCGTGATGATCCGTTTCATCACCTCGGGGTCGGCCTGTGAACCACCGGCGGTGTTGAGCACCAACTTTTCGACACGGTCGGGATGATCGGCGGCGGCCCGCGCGGCCACCCACCCTCCCAACGACTCGCCCGAGATGTGGGCGCTCTGCGCACCGATCGTGTCGAGAAAACCGATCAGGTGATCGACGTAGTGCGCCACCTCCAACGGGTGTCCGGGCTTGTCGGTGTAACCGTGTCCGAGCATGTCGATCGACCACGTCGAGAAGTGCTCGGCATGCGATTCCAGGTTGCGCACATACGCCTCGGCATGACCGCCCGACCCGTGCAGTAGAACCAGCACAGGCAGTTTCGAGTCGCCGGCATGCAGATAACGGGTCCGAACGCCACCCACATCGAGGTAGCCCTGCGAGAACGCCACGCCCTGCAGATCGCTCCAGACGCTCTCGTGCTCGGTGGCCGAAACGGAACCGGATGCCGGCCCGGCGGCAGTGCTGGTCATGATCCCCTCTCCGGAGGTTGCGAGAATGATGTTCTCCGAATTTGTAAGCACTTTGCTCATATAGCGCACATCGACGTGCATTATTATCAGAGCATCACTCTCGCGGTTCTATCTGTCAAGGAGGGGCGCGATGCCGGCCAAGGCAAGCCAGCCGCAGGACCCATCGAAGACCGACGGCACCCCCACCGGGGCGCCGGGTTCGCAGACGTTGGCGCGCGGCCTGAGCGCGCTGGCGGCCATCGCCGCGGCGCCGACCGGGCTCACCGTGCAGCAGGTCGCCGACCACGTCGGGGCCCACCGAACGATCGCCTACCGGTTGCTCGCCACGCTGAGCCAATTTCGTTACGTGACAAAGGGCGAGGATGGCCGCTACCGGCCGGGCGCCGGGTTGGCCGCGCTCGGCTCGTCTTTCGACAACAACATGCGCCAACTCAGCGTCCCGACCCTGCGCGCGCTCGCCGACGAGCTCGGCAGCACGGTGTCGCTGCTGGTGGCCGAGGGTGACCAGCAGGTCGCCGTCGCGGTCATCGTCCCGACCCAGGTGTTCTACCAACTGTCCTTCCACGAGGGCAGCCGCCACCCCCTCGACCGCGGCGCGGCCGGCGTGGCGTTGCTGGCGAGCATGCCGCCGCGGCCCGGCGAACGGGAACTGGTCCACCAGACCCGTGAACAGGGCTGGGTGATCACCCACGGCGAGATCGAACCGAACACCTACGGCTTGGCGGTACCGGTGCGGCGGCGTCCGCCGTCGCCGCCCACCTGCATCAACCTCATCTCCCACCGTGAAGACGTCGTGCGCAGCGGCAAGGACGCAGTGGTCCGCGCCGCAAAAGAACTATCGGCGATCCTGTACTGAAAGGGCTTGAACCAATGATTGATTGGGACGACCAGGTCGACGTGGCGGTACTGGGCAGCGGTGGCGCCGGCCTCACCGCCGCGTTGACCGCTTCGGTCAACGGCGCATCCGTCGCGATCTACGAGAAGGCGCCCACCGTCGGCGGCACCACCGCAGTGTCCGGCGGCATCGTGTGGATCCCGGCCCACGACCGCAGTGCCGACGGGCCGCTGCCCGTATCGGACGCCGTGGAGTATCTGCAAGCCCAATCGCTGGGCTACATGGATGCCGACCTGGTGGACACCTTCGTGCGCAGCGGTCCGGTGATGCTCGACTTCGTCGAGGAACACAGTGAACTGCGCTTTGCCGTCGCCGAGGGCTTTCCCGACTACAAACCCGAACTGCCCGGGGGGCGGCCCGGTGGTGGTCGCTCACTGAGCGCCGGGCCGGTGGACCAGGCCAAGCTGGGGGTCTGGAAAGACCGGATCACCTCGTTCCCAGCGGATTTCAGCAACGTCGGGATCGACGCGGAGACCCGCGCCCGCATCCACGCCGTCTACGACGACCCCGATGCCGACCTCTGCGTGGCCGGTACCGCACTGATCGCCGGTCTGCTGCGCGGCCTGCTCGACCGAGGCGTACAACCGGTCACCGAGTCTCGGGCGGTCGAGCTGATCGGTGACGCCACCGGTATCACCGGGGTACGCCTGTCGGTCGACGGTGCCGACGTCCGGGTTCGCGCCCGCAGCGGCGTCGTACTGGCCACCGGCGGCTTCGAATGGGACGCCACCCTGGTGGAGGCCTATCTGCGCGGTCCCATGCGCGGCGCGGTGTCTCCGCCGAACAACACCGGTGACGGGTTGCGGATGGCCATGGCACACGGCGCCGACCTGGCGAACATGGGTGAAGCGTGGTGGGTGCCGATCGTGCAGATCCCCGGCGACACCATCGACGGGCACCCCCGCAGCCGCAGCGTGCGGCTGGAACGAACCCGGCCGCGCAGCGTCATCGTCAACCGGGCCGGCAAGCGGTTCCTCAACGAGGCAGGCGAATACAACTCCATGGCCGGCGCCTTCCAGTACCTCGACCCCAAACTCGGCTATGCCAACGACCCGGCCTGGATCGTGTTCGACTCCGTGCACCTGCAGCGCTACGGCTTCCTCGGTGTGGAACCCGGTGGCGCGGTACCGGACTGGTTCTGCGAATCGGCCTCACTCGCCGAGCTCGGCGCGAAAACCGGTATCGACCCCGATGGCCTGGCCGCCACGCTGCAGCGCTGGAACGACAATGTCTCACGCGAGGTGGACCCCGACTTCGGGCGCGGATCCAGCGCCTATGACGGCTACTGGGGCGACAATTCGGCTACCACACCGGCCGGCCAGACGCTCGGCCCGCTCGACACCGCACCGTACTACGCGGTGCCGGTCAAGGTCGGCGCCATGGGTACCAAGGGCGGACCGCGCACCGACCGGGATGGCCGCGTGCTGCACGTCAACGGCGAGCCGATACCGGGCCTGTTCGCCGCGGGCAACGCCATGGGCGGGGTGACCGGCAAGGCCTACGGCGGCGCCGGCGGCACCCTGGGGCCGGCGATGGTCTTCGGCTACCGCAGCGGATACACCGCGGCGACCGGCAAGTCGGTCGGCTGAGCCGCCGGTCAGTCGGCGAACAACTGCTCGGCAGCGGTGTAGGGGTCGGTGCTGCCGTCCGCCACGGCCGCGGCCAACCGATCCAACTCAGAGTGGTTGCGCAACAAGGTCTGTGCCAGCGACAAGATCTGGGTGCGGGCCCTCGCGGTGCGTCGCTGCCCGGTGTCCGCGCGGTGATGCGCGTCGATGGCCTCGACCAGCTCGGTCAAGCCCTCACCTTGTGCCGCAACGAGTTTGAGCACCGGTACCGTAGCCTCGGCCCGCAAGTCGCGGACGGTCTGATCGGCGCCGTCTCGGTCGGCCTTGTTGACCACCACCAGATCGGCGACCTCCAGCAACCCTGCCTTGGCGGCCTGCACCGCGTCACCGGCACCGGGGTTGAGGATCACCACCGTCGGGTCGGCGATCGCGGCGATCTCGATCTCCGACTGCCCCACACCCACCGTCTCCAGTACGATCAGGTCATAGGACAGCGCAGCCAGCAGGCGGATCGCCGCGGGCACGGCCGCGGCCAGACCACCGAGATGTCCGCGGGTGGCCACCGACCGGATCAGCACGTCAGGGTCGTTGATGTGGGCGGCCATCCGGATCCGATCGCCCAGCAGGGCGCCGCCGCTGTACGGCGAGGACGGATCCACGGCGAGCACCGCGACCCGCAGACCGCGCTCGCGATAGGCCCCGACGAGCGCCCCGACCGTCGTCGACTTGCCGGCCCCTGGCGGTCCGGTGACGCCGATGACACGCGGAGCAGCCGAGCCCAGCACCGCGAGAACCTCGTCGCGACGGTCGCTTTCGACCAGGCTCAGCAATCTCCCGACGGCGCGTTGGGACCCGCCGCGCGCGGCGGTGATGAGCTCTTCGATGTTGTGTTTCGGCATCACGGTCGACACTACGACGAAGGCACCTCGATGACCGTCGCCGAGCCCATGCCGCCCCCGGCGCACATAGCGGCCACGCCGATACCGCCACCGCGCCGGCGCAGTTCGTGGACCATGGTGGCCAGCATCCGCGCACCGGTGGCCGCCACCGGATGGCCGAGGGAACACCCGCTACCGCTGACGTTGACGATCTCGGGGTCGATGTCGAGCAGTTTGACGGTGGCCACGCACATCGAGGCGAACGCCTCGTTGATCTCGAAGAGATCGACATCCGACAGCGAAAGCCCGGCCCGGCCAAGCGCTTTCGTGATCGCTTCGACGGGCGCCAGACCGGTGGAGGCGGGGTCGACACCGACCGAGGCCCAGGATCTGATGGTGGCCAGGGCCGGCAGGCCCAGCTCGTCGCTGGCGATGGTCAGCAGTGCGGCGGCGTCGTTCGCGCCACATGCATTGCCCGCGGTGATCGAGAATCCCTCGATCTCGGGGTGCAGCGGCTTGAGCGCGGCCAGTTTCTCCAAGGTGGTGTCACGGCGGGGGTGCTCATCGGTGTCGAACAGGCCATGGGGAGTCTCGATCGCGACGATCTCCTCTTTGAACCGGCCTTCGTCGATCGCCGCGAGGGCCTTCCGGTGTGAACCCAACGCCCACTCGTCCATCTCTGCACGGCTCACCCCGGCCTTGACCGCCGCGTTCCAGCCGACCGTGATCGACATGTCCATGTTCGGTGCATCCGGCCGGTCCGGGTGCGTGGGCGGGAACCAGTTCACCCACTCGGCATCCTTGGCGCTGCTCGCGGCACGGACAAAGCGCGGTGAGGTAGACGCTGAGTTCACCCCACCGGCCAGGACCAACTGGTCCATTCCGGCCCGGATACCGGCGGCCGCACTCTGCACGGAAGCCTGCCCCGCAGCGCAGTGCCGGTTGTTGGCCAGGCCCGGCACCGTGGTCAACCCCGCGGTGATGGCCGCATGGCGGGCGATGACGCCACCGCCATAAAGCCCCTCACCCAGGATGAGGTCGTCGATCGTGTCGGTGAACTCGGCGGGGATGGTGTCCAGCGCCGCCCGCACCACGTGATCGGCCAGCGCGTAGGCGTCCGTATCGCGCAGCGTGCCCTTCTTGGCGGTGCCGATGGGAGTACGTAATGCGGACACGATGACGGCTTCGGGCATTGATCTGGCTCCCTGGTTTGCACGATATGAGAATGTTATTCTCTCAGCCAGAGAGTCCGTGTTGCAAGAAGGGGAGCAATATGCAGATCGCCGGTAGTTCCGCGCTCGTCGTCGGCGGAGCGGGTGGCCTGGGTGAAGCAACCGTCCGTCGCCTCCAGGCCGCAGGCGCGAAGGTCGTCGTCGCGGATCTCGCCGACGAGAAGGGCGCGGCCCTGGAGAAGGAGCTCGGCGTGCGGTACGTGAGCACCGACGCCACCTCCGAGGAATCCGTGCTCGCCGCCATCGCCGAGGCTGAAGCCCTTGGCCCCCTGAGGATCTCGGTGGACACCCACGGTGGGCCCGCCAGCGGTGGCCGGTTGGTCGGCAAGGACGGATCCCCGCTGGAACTCGACGGTTTCAAGAAGACGATCGAGTTCTACTTGACCGCCGTGTTCAACGTCATGCGGTTGTCGGCCGCGGCGATCGCCAAATCCGAGCCGCTGGAGGAAGGCGGTCGTGGCGTCATCGTGAACACGGCCTCGATCGCCGGTTACGAGGGCCAGATCGGCCAGCTGCCCTACTCCGCCGCCAAAGGTGGCGTACTCGGCATGACGCTGGTGGCCGCACGCGATCTGTCGCCGCTGGGTATCCGGGTGTGCACCATCGCCCCCGGCACGATCAACACCCCCGCCTACGGCAAGGCCGCCGATCAACTGGAGCAGTACTGGGGTCCGCAGGTGCCGTTCCCCAAGCGCATGGGCCGCTCGACCGAGTACGCGCAGCTGGCACAGAGCATCATCGAGAACGACTACCTCAACGGTGAGATCATCCGCCTCGACGGGGCGTTGCGCTTCCCGCCGAAGTAATAGTCTGTCGCGATGAACCTGGCCGGAAAGGTTGCCTTCGTGGCGGGCGCCAGCCGCGGCATCGGCGCCACCATCGCCGCGGCGCTGGCCGCCGAAGGTGCTGCCGTGGCCGTGGCCGCCCGTTCCGAACAACCCGGAAAGTTGCCCGGCACCATCGGATCGGTGGCCGCGGCGATCAATGATTCGGGCGGTCGCGCGCTGCCGGTCAGCTGCGACGTCACCGACGAACAATCGGTGAACAAGGCTGTTGCCACGGCGGTTTCGGAGTTCGGCGGCATCGACATCCTGGTGGCCAATGCCGGCGTGCTGTGGCTGGGACCGATCGAGAACACACCACTCAAGCGCTGGCAATTGTGCCTCGACGTCAACCTGACCGGGGTGTTCCTGGTGACCAAGGCCGTCATCCCCGAGGTACGCAAACGCGGCGGCGGCTCGCTCATCGCGATCACCACCACCGGCGTCGACATGATCGAACACGGCGCGAACGCCTACTGGGTGTCCAAGTCCGCCGCCGAACGTCTCTACCTGGGCCTGGCCGCGGATCTGCGCGGTGACAACATCGCGGTCAACTGCCTGAGCCCGTCACGCGTCGTGCTGACCGAAGGCTGGCAGGCCGGCGGCAACGGTTTGCAGATCCCGTCGGAGATGGTCGAGCCGCCCGAAGCGATGGGGCTGGCCGCAGTACGCCTGGCCGGTCAAGATGCCGGCGGCGTCACGGGTACCGTCCAGCGCTCCGAGGCCCTCACCTTCTGACGCCGAGCAGACGCAAAACTGCCCATTTCCCAGCGGAAATGGGCAGTTTTGTGTCTGCTCGCGGTGGAAAGGGGATCAGTTCTTGGCGATCAGGCCATCGACGATCCGGTTGAAGTCAGCCGTGCCGAACGACACGTACTCGGCGAGGTTGGCGTAATCCAGTGACGCCATCACCTGCTGCTCGAGCTGGATGTTCATCAACCGCTTGGTGGCCTCGACCGCCTGCTTGGGCAGGTCGATCAGTTTCTTGGCGCAGGCGATCGCCTCGGAGAGCGGGTCTTCGACGACGTGGTTGGCCAGACCGAGCTCCAGCGCCCGTTGCGCTTTGATCCGCACGCCGGTCAGCGCGAATTCCTTGGCCTGCAACAAACTGATCTGCGAACCCCACACCAGCGGACCGCCGTCGGCGGCCACCAGGCCGATCTGCACGTGCGGATCGGCGAAGTGCGCAGTCTCGGCCATGTAGACGACGTCGGACAGCGCGGCCAGGCTGCAGCCCAGCCCGACCGCCGGACCGTTGACCGCCGCGATCACCGGGATGCGGCAGCGCACCATGCCGATGACGAGGTCCCGACCGTGCTTGATCGTCTTCTGCCGCAACGCTTCGTCGCGCCGCAGCTCGTCGAGGTAGTTGAAGTCGCCACCGGCCGAGAACGCCCGCCCGGCACCGGTGATCACCGCGGCCCGCGCGTCAGCGTCCTCGTTGAGCTCCTCCCAGATCTTCGCGAGCCCGACATGCAGGTTGTCGTTGACCGCGTTGAGCGCGTCCGGGCGGTTCAGCGTGATGATGCGCAGGGCACCGTCGGCCTGCACGTCGATTTCGTCTGGCATTCCGTACATGTGGTCAGACCCCCAGTCCGAGGATTCGAGAAGCGATGATGTTTTTCTGGATCTGCGACGTGCCGCCCATGACGCTCTGCGCCCGGCTGTACAGATAGGCCTCCAGCAGCTCGGGGTCCGTCGTCCCCGTCACCGAAAGCGCAGCGTGCCCGACGGACTGCTCGACCCAGGTCATCAGCAGCTTGTCCAGCGAACCATTCGGGCCGTGGGTGATGCCGTCGAGCTGTTCGGACAACCGTCGGCGCACGTGTAGCCGCAACATCTCGGCTTGTACCCCGGCCCACGCCAGGTCCTCCGGCGCCTTGGCATCACCGACGCGGGACGCCATCTCGCGCACCAGCTTTCCGTAACGGGCCGAGTACCCCAGCGTCGACGGTTCCCGCTCATGGCTGACCACGGTCATGGCGAGTCGCCACCCGTCGCCCGGCTCACCGACCATGTTCGAGGCCGGCACGACGGCGCCGTCGAAGGCCACCTGACCGAACTCGGTCGTCACACCGTTGATCATCTGCAGCGGCCGCTGTTCGATGGTGTCCTGGTGCATCGACACGATGAACGCCGAAATGCCTTTGTGCTTGGCCACATCCTTGTCGGTGCGAGCCAGCACCAGACACCAGTCCGCCACATCGGAGTAGCTGGTCCAGATCTTGTGCCCGGTGATGATGTAGTTGTCGCCGTCGCGGACAGCGGTTGTGGTCAACGACGCCAGATCCGAGCCCGCGCCCGGCTCCGAAAAGCCCTGGCACCAGCGCTCGGTGCCGTTGATCATCCCCGGCAGGAACCGCTGCTGCAGTTCCTTGCTGCCGTGGTGACCCAGGCCGACGACCAGGTAGCCGAGGCTCGGACGCGGTGGGGCGCCGGCCCGGGCCAACTCCTCGTCGACGATGACGTCATAGACCGGTGGCAGGTCCTGGCCGCCGAACTCCTTGGGCCACGAGGTACCGAAAAACCCTGCGGCATAGAGGGCTTGATGCCACTCCCCCATCCGGGTCCAGTAATCGTCGCCGGAGGCCTTGAAGGACGCGACGTTGTCGGTCAGCCAGGACCGCAGCCGGTCCCGGAAGGCAGCTTCCTCGGTTGAGTCACGAAAGTCCAAGATCGGTAACCTCCAAGTCCTCCAGCTTCACGGACCACAGTTCAGTAGCGGTCAGCACCCGGCGCAGGTATACGTGCGCCAGGCATTCCCAGGTGTTGCCGATACCGCCGTGTACCTGGATCGCGGTCTCGCACACCGTGCGCGCGGCTCGAGCGCAGTAGACCTTCGCGATCTTGCCGGCCCGCACGGCTTCCTCGGCCGGCAGCTCGTCAACGGCCCACGCCGCGTGGCGCAGCACGCTGATCGACCCCTCTATCAACGCGAGCCCCTCGGCCAGCAGGTGCGCGATGGCCTGATACGAGCCGATCGTCGAGCCGTACTGCTCACGGACTTTCGCGTAGTCGACAGCCAGCGCATGGGCGCCGCGGGCGGCCCCGACCAGATCGGCGCTGGTGGCGGCCAACGCCAAAGCCTGCCAGCGCAAAGCATCGTCGGCCGACAGTTCGGCGAGTCCGGCCGGCGACTCGACCACGCCCACCGTGCTACGGGTCAGATCGACGCCGGCAGTGGCGGCTTCGACCGCGCCGGACTGCCCCGAGCCAACCGTCACCTCACGACCGAGCCGCTGGGCCAGATCGTCGGCGAGCACCGGCCCGAGGAACGGCACGTCAACCAACCCGCGGGCGAACTCCTCGGCGATGATCGCCACTTCCACGCCAGAGGCCCCGTCGGACCGCAAGGTGCGCCATTCTGTTGCGGCGACCGTGCTTTCCAGCCGGGAGATCCGGCCCTCATCCGACAATTCCCCGACCGCATCCGGTCCGAGGTCGTCGGCCAGTTTCGCTGCGGCCTCTCGCAGCTGCTGCTGTTCAGACGTCAGACGAACGTCCATGCCGCTCCTTCAGCACTCGTCGCAATACCTTTCCGGAAGGTAACCGCGGTATCTCGGTTACGAACTCCACGCGGCTGGGCCGCTTGTACGAGGCCAGCCGCTCACCGACCAGATCGATGAGTTCTTCGGCCGACACGGCAGAACTGGTCGACACGGCGGCCACCACGGCCTCGCCGTCAGCCGCATCGGGAACGCCGAACACGGCGCAGTCGTCGACCGAAGGATGCCCGTGCAGCACGGCTTCGACTTCGGCGGGCGCGACCTGGAAACCGCGCACCTTGACCATCTCCTTGGAGCGGTCGGTGATGTGCAGATAGCCGTCGCCATCGAGGTAGCCGATGTCGCCGGTGCGGTACCAGCCGTCGCAGACGGCCCCCGCGGTCGCGTCCTTCGGTAGATACCCGGCCATCACCGAATCCGACCGCACCTGAATCTCACCGTTCTCGCCGATACGGACGCACACGCCCCGCACGGGGGTGCCGACGGTGTCGATCCGCGTGTCATCCAGCGGATTACAGGCGATCACCGGAAGCTCGGTGGTGCCGTATGCGGTCAGCCAGCGCACCCCGGCCCGCGCGGTGACGGTCTCGGCGACACTGCGGGTCACCGGCGTGGCACACCACATCACGTAACGCAGCGAGGACAGGTCGTGGTTCTCCAGCTGGGGGTGTCCAGCCAGCGCCAAAGCGATTGGCGCCACGGCCATTTCGATCGTGATCCGGTCGGATTCGATGTGCCGCAGCATGGTCTCGACGTCGAAGCGGCGGTGTAGCCGCATCCACGCGCCGGTGTCGAGCACCATGGCGATGTTGAGCAATCCGAGAATGTGCGACGGCGGCGTCATGATCTGCATCCGGTCGTCGCGGGTGAAGCCCAGGGCGTCGCGCCAATGGTCGATGGCCGCGGCGAAGCCACGATGGGTATGCCGGACCGCCTTCGGCAGGCCGGTGGTACCCGAGCTGAAGACGAACAACGCGTCGGAGTCCGGATCAGGTGCGTCGAACTGCCGGAGACCCGGGGTGATCGGCTCGTCCAGGTGCAGCATCGGCATGTGCGACGCCAGCACCTCGTGGTCGCCCACCGCGTGAGCGGGTTGCGTGAGGGCCAGGACATGGCCCACCTCGGCGCCCTTCCAAGCCGGGCTGATCAGCACGGCCGTCGCCCCCAGGCCCCAGATCGCCCGCAACGCCACGACGAACTCCGGACGGTTGGACGACATGATCGCGACCCGATCGCCGGCGCGCACCCCTCGTTCTTCCAGCGCGGTCGCCATCCCGCTGGTCAGCGCGTCGAGATCGGCCAATGTGTACTCGCGGTCGTCGAACGCGAGCACGGCGCCGGTATCGGTGACAGTCACCGAATTCGACCCCGCTGGCACATCGCACCGACCTTTCCGTGAAGACTGCCAAGTGAGTCCCGGCGAGCGCCTCGGCCGGGTTGAGAGGATACTATCATTTATGGAGAATGGTATTCTCGCTAAGTCAGAATGATAGTGCACAGGGGAGTCACATGACCGCAGAACCGATGGCCGGCAGCAACGCGGACGGCAAGGTCACCATCGTGTTCGACCGCGAGCAGTTGTCCGTGCCACGGAGGCCGGGCGAAACCCTGCTGGAGAGCGCGCGCCGAGCCGGTATGACACCACCGTTCTCGTGCGAGGCCGGCAACTGCGGCACCTGCATGGCCAAGCTCCTGGAGGGCACCGCCACCATGCGGGTCAACGACGCTCTCGATGACGACGAGGTGGCCGACGGCTATGTCCTGACCTGCCAGGCCGTCCCGGACTGCGACGCGGTGACGGTTTCCTACGACGAGGATTGAGCCGGGGACTGAACCGTCGGCCCGTATTCGTCGAACTCCGGCGCGGGCCGGTAGTCGGGCGTGTATCCGGCGACGTGTACCGGCGACCCCACCAGGCGGAAATCTCCCGCAATCGCCAGCATTTCCGGTGTTGCCTCCAGGGCCTGCGGCAGCGTCCGCACCGCAGCCGTCGGGATACCCAGTGGCTTGAGCCGCGACTCCCAGCCGGCGGCGGTATCGGTGGCCAACGCCGCCGTCACCACGTCGAGGACCTCGTCGCGACGCGCGGCCCGTTCGGCCATGGTCTTGAAACCCTCGATCCCGGCTTCTCCGGCGAACGACTTCCAGAACCCGTCGTGGGTGATGAACAGCGCAAGGTAACCGTCGGCAGTCGGGAACAATTGAGCGGGAACGTAATACGAGTGCGCACCGAACGGGTGACGACGTGGCTCGGCACCGTCATTGAGGTAAGCCGACGCCCGGTAGTTCAGCTGCGAGAGCATGACATCGCGCAACGAGACATCCACCTGGCCACCCTCGCCCGAGACGATCATCGCCAACAAGCCCAGCGCGGCGGTCAATCCGGTCGAGTTGTCCGCCGACGAGTAGCCCGGCAGCGTGGGCGGACCGTCCGGATCTCCGGTCATCGCCGCCACTCCCGTGGCCGCCTGGATGACGTAGTCGAAGGCCGGGTCATCTCCCCCGTCCAGGCCGAAACCGGTCATCGCGACACAGACCAGCTTGGGGTTGAAACGACTCAGATGCTCGTAGGTGAGGCCGAGGCGGCGGATCACCGATGGCTTCATGTTCACCAGCAACGCATGCGAATCCGCCACCAACTCATGCAGTCTCGCCTGCCCGGCCTCCGAGGCCAGGTCCAGGCAGATGCTGCGCTTGCCCCGGTTGAGGCTGGCGAAGTAGCTGTCACTGACCTGACGGGAGATCTCCCCGCCGGGCGGCTCGACCTTGATCACCTCAGCGCCGAGATCGGCCAGCATCATGGTGGCATAGGGCCCGGCCAGCATGACGCCGACCTCGACGATGCGGATTCCCGCCAAAGGGCCGTTCGAAGTCACCTGACTGCCTTGGCGAGCTCGGCGATCACCTCACGGGTCCGGTACTTCGACGCAATCAGCTCGTCGCGGGTGTCCCCGATCGGCAGCAACCGCACCGACAGATCGGTCACCCCGGCGTCGGCGAACTGCTTGAACCGCTTGAGGATTGATTCCTCGTCGCCCGCGGCGAGCAGATCGCCGACGTTGCGGGCCTCGCCCCGGTCCAGCAATCGCTGGTAGTTGGGCGAGGTCTCGGCCTCGGCGAGCACACGGTTGGCCCGGTCCTTGGCTTCGTCGATCTCGGAGTTGGCGCACAGCGTGACCGGGATGCCGGCAACGATCCGCGGAGCGGGCTTACCCGCGTCGGCGGCGGCCTTGTTGATCTTCGGGGCGATGTGCTCGCCGATCGCCTTCTCATCAGCCATCCACAGCGAGGTGCCGTCGGCGTGCTCGCCGGCGATCTGCAACATCACCGGGCCGAGCGCCGACACCAGCACCGGCATCGGAGTGTCGGCGCCCAACACCGTCGGGTTGTGCACGGTGAACGAATCGTTCTCCACGTCAACATCTCCGGGCCCGGAGATGGCCGCGTTCAGCACCTCGAGGTAGTCCCGGGTGTAGGCAGCCGGCTTGTCATAGGGCAGGCCCAGCATGTCCTGCACGATCCAGTGATGGCTCGGCCCGACACCCAGGACCAGCCGCCCGCCCGAGATGGCGTGCACCGACAGCGCTTGGCGTGCCAGCGCGATCGGGTGTTGTGCCTGCAACGGCACCACCGCGGTGCCGAGTTCGATCCGCGACGTGTTCGACGCCATCAACGCCACCATGGTGAGCAAGTCGAAGTCGTTGGGCACCTGCGGCATCCACGCACTGTCCAGTCCGGCCGACTCGGCCCACTGGATGTCGGAGACCAGCTTGGAGACCTTACGGGCCATGTCGCCCCGCTCGGCCCCGATCATCACGCCCAGTCTCATGCGTTGGCCGCCTTTTCCGTCAGTGCGCGAACGTCGGTCACCAAGGTGTCGAGCGACGTACCCGTCGGGAACACCGCTGCCGCACCGGCATCCAGCAGCTTCTGCACGTCGGACTGTGGAATGGTGCCGCCGACGACGACGGCGATGTCACCGGCATCGGCGGCCCGCAACGCCTCGACGGTGCGCGCCGTCAGCGCGACGTGCGCACCCGAGAGGATCGACAGTCCGACCAGGGCCACGTCTTCCTGCAATGCGATCGACACGATGTCCTCGATACGCTGGCGGATGCCGGTGTAGATGACCTCGAATCCGGCGTCACGCAGGGTGCGCGCGACGATCTTGGCGCCGCGGTCATGACCGTCCAGGCCCGGCTTTGCGACAAGTACGCGGGTGGCCATCTCAAAGCCCTCGCTTCTTCGCGCAAGCGCTCATCAGAACACCACCGGCTGCTGGAACTCGCCCCACACCGACTTCAACGTCGACACCATTTCTCCCACTGTGCAATACGCATTGGCGCAGTCGATCAACCGGTGCATGAGGTTGTCTGCCCCCGGTCCACTGCCTTCGGCTCCTCTGGCCAATGCAGCCAATGTCTCTTTGACCGCCACGTCGTCACGCTCGGCCTTGACCTTCGACAGTCGCTTGAGCTGCAGATCGCGCCCCTCGGCGTCGAGTTCGTACGTCGCGATGTCCGGTGCGGGCTCGTCGACGACGAACTTGTTCACCCCGACCACGGGCCGGACCCCGGACTCGGTCTCCCGATGGATCTTGAACGCCTCGTCGGCGATCAGGCCCTGCAGGTAGCCGTCCTCGATGCACCGGACCATGCCGCCGTGTTTCTCCAGGTCGTCCATGATCTCGATGATCTTGGCCTCGGTGGCATCGGTGAGCGCCTCGACGAAGTACGACCCGCCGAGCGGATCGGCCACCTTCGTCACGCCGGTCTCGTAGGCCAGGATCTGCTGGGTACGCAGGGCCAGCGTGGCCGACTCCTCGGACGGCAGTGCGAACGGCTCGTCCCAGGCTGCGGTGAACATCGACTGCACCCCGCCGAGGACGGCAGCCATGGCCTCGTACGCGACGCGCACCAGATTGTTCTGCGCCTGGGGCGCGTACAGCGACGCGCCGCCGGCCACACAGCCGAACCGGAACATCGAGGCCTTGTCGGTGGTGGCGCCGTAGCGCTCCCGCACGATCGTGGCCCAGCGACGACGGCCGGCCCGATACTTGGCGATCTCCTCGAAGAAGTCGCCGTGGGTGTAGAAGAAGAACGAGATCTGCGGGGCGAACTTGTCGATCGTCATTCGCCCACGCTCGACAACGGTGTCGCAGTAGGTGACGCCGTCAGCGAGCGTGAACGACATCTCCTGGATGGCGTTGGCGCCGGCGTCGCGGAAGTGCGCGCCGGCCACCGAGATCGCGTTGAACCGCGGCACCTCGGCGGCGCAGAACTCGATGGTGTCGGCGATCAGGCGCAGCGACGGCTCGGGCGGCCAGATCCACGTGCCGCGGGACGCGTACTCCTTGAGGATGTCGTTCTGGATCGTGCCGGTGAGCTTCTCGCGCGGCACGCCCTTCTTCTCCGCGGCCGCGACATAGAACGCCAGCAGGATGGCCGCGGTGCCGTTGATGGTGAAGCTGGTGCTGATCTTGTCCAGCGGGATGCCGTCGAACAGGATCTCGGCGTCGGCCAGGGTGTCGACGGCGACGCCGACGCGACCGACCTCTTCGCCGTACTCCTCGTCATCGGAGTCGTAGCCGCACTGGGTGGGCAGGTCCAGCGCCACCGACAGGCCCGTGCCGCCCTGATCGAGCAGATAGCGGTACCGGCGGTTGGATTCCTCAGCGGTACCGAAACCCGAGTACTGCCGGAACGTCCAGGTCTTCCCGCGGTAGCCGGAGGCGAAATTGCCGCGGGTGAAGGGATACGTCCCGGGCGCCGGCGGCTCGACCGCACGGTCACTCGGGCCGTAGACCGGTTCCAGCGGGATGCCGGACGGAGTCTCTACCGGAGGGACAGGTTGCTCGCTCATCAGTGGATAACGTACTTGCTAAAAATGAGAATGCCAATACCGCCGGGTGGAAATGTGGGCCGTGTACTGGCCGGGAGCGTTGCGACCTGCGCACCGAGGACCCATGGCGTCGCCTCCGAACCGATGTGGTGAGCGACGGTTCCGCGGGCACTGCGTCATCCGATTACGAGACTTGCTAAAAATGAGAATGCCAATACCATTTGGGTACGGTTGACAGTACCGTTGACGACGGCGCAACAGCGGATTGCTGCGCTCGACGAGGAGGACCATGTCCAGCCAGCAAGAGTCATTCACCGACCGCACGCTGGTCGTGTCCGGTGGGAGCCGCGGAATCGGCCTGGCCATCGCGCTCGGCGCGGCCCGCCGCGGGGCGAACGTGGTGCTGCTGGCCAAGACCGCCGAGCCCCATCCGAAGCTTCCCGGCACCGTGCACACCGCCGTCGCCGAGGTCGAGGCCGCCGGCGGTAAGGGCGTCGCGGTGGTGGGCGACGTACGCAAAGAAGAGGACGTGGTCCGCGCCGTCGAAACTGCCGTCGAGCACTTCGGCGGCGTCGACATCGTGATCAACAACGCCAGCGCCATCTCGACCGAACCCACCGAGGCCCTGTCGGCCAAGAAGTTCGACCTGATGATGGACATCAACGTCCGCGGCACGTTCCTGCTCACCAAGGCCGCGCTGCCGTACCTGCGCAAGTCCACCAACGGGCAGGTCCTGACGCTGGCCCCGCCGATGAACATGAACCCGTACTGGCTGGGCGCCCATCCGTCCTACACCTTGTCCAAGTACGGCATGACGCTGCTGTCGCTGGGCTGGGCGTCCGAATATGCCGATGCGGGGATCGGATTCAGCTGTCTGTGGCCCGAGACCTACATCGTCACCTCCGCGGTCACGAACCTGGCCGACGGGCAGAACCTGGCGCAGTCGTCCCGCAAGCCCGAGATCATGGCCGACGCGGCGGTGGAGATCCTGTCCCGCCCGGCCGCCGAGGTGAACGGCAAGACCTTCATCGACTCCGAGGTGCTCACCGGCTCCGGCGTCACCGACCTGTCGCGCTACGGCGGCGGGGACGATCCGATCATCGACATCTTCATCGACGCGCCGGGACAGGGCCTGTGAGTATCTCGCTGCTGCTGGAAATGGCGGTCTCGGGCGGGGCCGACCGCACCGCCGTGGTGTCCGACGATTTGCGGCTGACCACCGAGGAACTCAGCACCCTGGCCGACGGCGGCGCCGGCGTCATCGCCGCCTCCGGGGCCGCGCATGTGGCCTACGTGGGCACCGGCGGCGCGCTCCTGCCACTGCTGCTGTTCGCCTCGGCGCGTGCTGCTGTGCCGTTCACGCCGCTGAACTACCGGCTCAGCAAGGACGGCCTGCACGAGCTGATCGAGCGCCTGCCCGAGCCCCTGGTGGTCGCCGATGCCGAGTACGCCGACGTCGTCGCCGGAGTGGGCAAGCAGGTCGTCACGTCCGAAGAGTTCCTGGCTTCCGCCCGAACTGCTGAACCTGCAGCCGAGTTCGCCGATCCCGACGCCGTCGCGGTAGTGCTGTTCACCTCGGGGACCACCTCACGCCCCAAGGCCGTCGAGCTCACCCACAACAACCTGACCAGCTACATCACCGGCACCGTCGAATTCGCCTCGGCAGCAGAGGAAGACGCAGCGCTGATCTGCGTGCCGCCCTATCACATCGCCGGTGTCAGCGCAGCGATGTCGAACCTGTACGCCGGGCGAAAGATGGTGTATCTGCGGCACTTCGACGCCGACCGGTGGGTGGAACTGGTCCGCACCGAAGGCGTCACCTCAGCCACCGTCGTGCCGACGATGCTCGACCGCATCGTCACCGCCCTCGAGGCTGCCGGCGCCCAACTGCCCTCCCTGCGCAATCTCGCCTACGGCGGCTCGAAGGTGGCGTTGCCCCTGGTCCGCAAGGCGCTGCAGCTGCTGCCGAACGTCGGCTTCGTCAACGCCTATGGTTTGACCGAAACCAGCTCCACCATCGCAGTTCTCGGCCCCGACGATCATCGTGAGGCGCTGGCCGCCGAAGACGCAGCCGCCGCCCGACGGCTCGGCTCGGTCGGCCAGGTGGTGCCGGGTATCGAGGTGCAGATCCGGGCCGAGGACGGCACCGTGCTGGGCGCCGGCGAGACCGGTGAACTGTTCGTGCGCGGCGAGCAGGTGTCGGGTCGCTACACCGACATCGGATCGGTGCTCGACGCCGAAGGCTGGTTCCCCACCAAGGACGTCGCCATGCTCGACGAGGCCGGCTATCTGTTCATCGGTGGTCGTTCCGACGACACCATCATCCGCGGCGGGGAGAACATCGCCCCCGCCGAGATCGAGGACGTGCTCGTCGAACATCCCGAGGTGCGCGACGTCGCGGTCGTCGGCCCCGAAGATCCCCAGTGGGGACAGATCATCGTGGCGGTCGTGGTACCCGTCGAAGGCACCTCCCCCGATCCCGACGCGTTGCGGGAACATGTGCGCAAGCAGCTGCGCGGTTCCCGCACCCCGGACCGGGTGGTGTTCCGCGACGAGCTGCCCACCAACCCGACCGGTAAGGTGCTGCGCCGGCAACTCGTCGACGAACTCGCCCCCATCTCATAGCCCCACCCCGTAAGGAGTCAGCATCGTGATCAAGAACGGCACCCGCCTGCAGAGCCAGGTGTGCGACACCCAGGTGATCGTCGTGCGCAGCGCCGACAGCCTCGACGACCTGCGCGCGGGCGGCGTGGCGATGATCGCCCTGGACGCCGAGAAGGATTCGAGCGCAACGATTGATGCGGCGTTCTCCGACGGCAATCTGATGGGCAAGCGCTACGTCGACGACGGTGGCGCCGAGGTCCTGGTCACCAAGGCCGGGGCCGGCACCCTGTCGGTCGGGGACACCGCGCTCAGCCTCAAAGAAGCCAAGCCGCTGCCCGCCAGCGACTGACTTTTCCTCCGCGAACAGACGCGGAAGTACGCCATTTCACGTGGTTTTGGGTACCTCCGCGTCTGCTCGCGGTCAGGGGTGACGGCTGGTCACTCCGCCGTCGACCACCAATTGCGTGCCGGTGACGAACGACGCCTTCGGCGACATCAGGAAGGCCACCGCGGCCGCCACCTCCTCAGGCCGGCCGAGCCGGCCCAGCGGCGCGGCCTGCTCGAAGCCCGCCCGAATCTCCTCCACATCAAGCGCGATCTGGAGCATCGGGGTGTGGATGAAACCGGGGCACACCGCGTTGACGCGAATACCCAATGGGCCCAACTGAGCAGCCATCGACCGGGTCATGCCGAGCAGCCCCGCCTTGGACGCGCAGTAGGCCGGGATGAACGGGTTGGCGGCCAGACCTTCGATGCTCGAGATGCCGACCACCGCGGGTGATCCGCCGTCGGCCGCCGCCTTCTCCAGATGAGGCAACAGCAACTGCATCAGCAGCGCCTGCGCCCGCAGGTTCACATCGAGCACGGCGTCCCAGGATTCCTCGGTATAGGCGCCCACCGGTTCGGGAAGCACCCTGCCCGCTGCGTGCACCAGTCCGTCGATCCCGTCGAGCACCTGGGCCGCCTCCTCGACGGCGACCGACAGCGCGCTCGTGTCGCACACGTCGATCACCGTCGCGGGCATACCCAGGCCTTCGGCCACATCACGAACCTCGGAAGCTATGTCCCACAACGCAACCCGTCGGCCGTCCGCGATCAGCGCCTCCGCACTGGCCCGCCCGATCCCTGACGCCGCACCCGTCACCACCACACCTGTCATGGCGGACAGGTTAGGGGCACCGCAGCCCGTCGCGGGCGATTTTGCTTATACGGGCTAATCGACGAGATCGGCCAGCGCCTGCGCGGTCTGCAGATCCTCATAGGCCGCCGAGTACCGCTGTGCCAGCGCCAGCGCGATGTCCGGGCGTTGCCACAACTCCCCCGCGCTCGCGGTGGCCAGCCAGGTCATCAACCCGTGGGCGACCGAGGCGCGGTACCGCAACCAGATCTCGTCGGGCGACGGGAGCTCGTCGGCCGGCAGCCCGAGCGCGTCGCGGTACTCCTCGAGGAGCTGACGCTCGGCGACCCGGCGGTCCTCGGTGGTCAGCGCGCCCTGCAGGAAATAGCCGAGATCCAACGAGAAATTGCCGCGACGGGCCACCTGCCAATCCAGGAAGCCGACATCGCCGTCGGGCACCACATAGGTGTTGCCGATGTGCGGGTCGCCGTGCAACAGGGTCTGCGAGGTGCCGGGTGTGGTGAGCGTCCGGATGAAAGGCTTCCAGGTGCCCTCCACCAGCTGATCGATGCTCAGCGCATGCACCGAGGCGGGAGCATCGTCACCGAGACGCTCCAGCGCCGCAGGCAGCGGAGCCCACTGCATGCCGTCCCACGGCTCGAACGGCTCCAGCCACTCCAAACCCGGCCGGCGTACCCGCTCGCCCCAGAACGCCCCGTGCAACCGGGCCAGCCCGCGCACCCCATGCGCGGCCTGCTCCACAGTCAACGGCCTGGTGGCATCCCGCGGGTCGGCGGCACGAGCGGTGAGGTCCTCCATGACCAGCACGAAGTCGTCGTCCCCCTCGTCGATCGGGGCGGCGTACACCGTCGGATGTTCAAGCGGCAGCTCGACTTTGGAGTTGAACAGCCTGGGCTCGTGCAGCAGCCCGCTGGTGTACTTGATCATCTCCTTGTGGCCGGGATCGACGGCCTTGGCGAACACCGTCGACGGACCAGCCGGGCCTGGCTTGTACGTGACCGACAGGCGCGCACGACGGTTGGTCCCGTCGTCGCGCATGTCCACGGACACGCGTTCCACCACCGCATCGGGATGGTGGTCGGCCAGCGCTGCCGTCAACCAGTCCGGCGTGACCTCGGCCCAGTCCTTGGGGACCGTCAGCGCGGTGGTCACCGGACGAACGCCGGCATCGAATCCCAGCCGCGGACAGTCGAAGTCGGCGACAACACCGCATTTTCGAGATCGACGTCCCACTCGGGAAAGCGCTTGAGCATCTCTTCCAGGGCGATCCGCCCCTCCAGCCGCGCCAAGGCCGAGCCCAGGCAGTAGTGGGTGCCCACACTGAACGCCAGGTGCTGACGTTGTTCGCGGTGGATGTCGAAAATTTCACCGTCAGGCGGGAACTGGCGGCTGTCCCGCACGGCCGCACCGATCAGCATCATCATCACACTGCCCTCGGGAACCGTCTGGCCGTGGAGCTCGACATCGCGGGTCACGTAGCGGGCGACATGCGGCGCCGGCGGCTCGAACCGCAGGAGTTCCTCGATCGCCTGCGGGATCAGCGCGGGGTTCTCCACCAGTTGTCGACGCTGGTCGGGGTGCTCGGCGAGAACCTTTGCCGCCCACCCGATCAGCCGTGTGGTGGTCTCGTTACCCGCTCCGGCCACCACGTTGATGTAGATCAGCAGTTCTTCGCGGGTGAGCTTGCGGGTGACACCGTGCTCGTCGGTGAACTCGACGTTGAGCAGATCCGTCATGATGTCGTCGGACGGATTGTCCTTGCGCCAGTCGATGTAGGCCTCGAAGATCGAGCCGTCGACCAGACCGTCCTGCGCCGCCGCCATCGGCTTTCCGGCCTCGGTACGCATCTGCGCATTGCCGTGGTCGCGGATCTTCTCCTGATCCTCTTCGGGAATGCCCAGGAGCGCGCTGATCACCCGCATCGGCATGATCGCGCCGAAATCCTTGATGAAGTCGATCTTGCCGGTACCGACCAGTGGGTCCAGCGACTGCGCGCAGAACTCCCGGATCTTGGGTTCCAGCGCATTGATCTTGCGCGGGGTGAACATCCGGGACAGCAGCTTGCGGTGCACGGTGTGGATCGGCGGATCCTCGAAAATCAAAGCGCCCGATGGGATGTCGATGTTGGCCTTGATCAGTTCGATGATCGCGCCGCGAGCCGAGCTGAAGGTCTCATGGTCGACCAGGCCCTTGTTGACGTCGGCGAACCGGCTCAAGGCGTAGAAGTCGTGTTGCTCGTTGTAATACAGCGGCGACTCCTCGCGGAGCCGGGCGAACGTCGGATACGGGTTGGCGTTGATCTCGACGTCGTACGGGTCGAAGTACACGTCACTGGTGGTGCTCACGCTCACGGCGGTCCACCTCTCTGAGGGCTGCGGAGAGTTACTTACCCGCGTAAGTTACACGCCGGGACAAGCGCCTGCCAAGGCCCCATGCGCTTACGGTTTACCGTTCGCCTGTAATGCTCAGGTGCTGTCGCGCACGATGAGTGCGGCAGGGTCGCTGCCGTCGGCGTCACCCACGGTGGGATATCCGAGCTCGGCCATCATTGCCGGCACTGCGGCGTCGACAATCGTCTTGGCGTCGAACACGACGGACGTCAGCGGCGGAGAGCTCACCGCACCCAGCGGTATCGCGTCCACCCCCATGACCGCGAGATCATCCGGGCACCTCAGGCCGGCCTCGCGCAGCCCGTGCAGCACCACGAACGCGGTCTCGTCACTCTGCGCGCACACGGCCGTCACGCCGGCCGACACCCATGTCGCCACGACGCCGGCCGCATCGGATCCATCGGTGGCCACGCTGCCCACCTCGATCTCGGGCAGACCGTGCTCGGCTGCGGCCACCCGCAGACCGGACAACCAGTAATCGCCGAGCGGCCGCAGGACCTCGGCGCCGGAATAGGCGAAGGCCAGGCGGGTGTGCCCGCGCGACATGAGGTGCTCCACCCGCATCGCTCCGACGGTCAGATGCAGTGACCCGAGCGCACGCAGCTTCTCGCTGCCGAGGTAGATCTGCGGGATCTTCGCGGACTCGACCGCCGCGGCGGCAGCGCCGGTCAACGGAAACACGCCGGCCACCGCGACGGGGTTGAGGTTGGCCACCGCGTCGACGATGTTCTGACCGTCGTCCGTTTCGAGCTGCATCGACAGCACGATGCCGTGCCGGCCGAGCGCCGTGGTCAGCCGACTGCCGACCTCGAGAGGCAACTCGCCGAGGTCGGTGCGCGGCACGATGTAGAGCACCACACCGCTGCCGCCGACCGCGAGGTTGCGTGCCGCCAGGTTGGGCCGGTAACCGAGATCGGCCGCAGCCTTGCGCACCGCCGCCTGGGTCTGCTCCGAGATCCGTTGCCCTTCCACATTGTTGAGCACATAACTGACGGTCGCCGTGGAGACGTTGGCCAGTCTGGCCACGTCGGCTTTCGTTGGCCGGAGCCCGACCTTCGATCGTGTCGGGCGCCCGACTTTCGATCCCGCCGGACGGCCTCGTGTGGTGCTCACGATCCCATCGTGGCACGTTGCCGGCCGTCGGGCTCATCCACACCGGACAGGGACCGTCCGGCGTTCTCCGGCAAGGTCAGGACGGTGAGCACCGAGACGACGCCGGCGGCGACCAGATACAACGCCGGGGCCAGGGCGTTGCCGGTCGCCGCGGTGAGCCAGGTGACGACATAGGGCGTGGTCCCGCCGAACACGGCCACCGCGATGTTGTAGCCGACCGAGAACCCGCTGTAGCGCACGCGGGTGGCGAACAGCTCGACGCCGGCGGTGACCGCCGTGGCGACATACACCGACTCGATCGCAGCCAGCAGGCAATGTCCGGCGATGGCCGCCGCCACCGAACCCGAATTCATCAGCAGGAACAGGGGATACGCCATCACGGCGAACCCTGACGATCCGGCGATCAGCAGCGGCTTACGTCCGACCCGATCGGAAAGCGCGGCCAGCGGCAGGATCAGGATCAACGCCACCAGGCTGGCCAAGGTGATCGAGACGAATGCTTGGGTCTTACTGAAGTGCAACGTCTTGATGAAGTACGTCGGCAGGAAGGTGAAGACGACGTAGTAGCCGACGTTGAAGACGATGAACAGGCCGATCACCTGCAGGATCGCGCGACGCGCGGTCCCCATCGCTTCACGCAGCGGTGAGGCGGCCACCCGATCGGCGTCATCGAGTTTGGCGAACTCGGGAGTGTCGTCGAGCCGCAGCCGGATGTAGAGCCCGACCAGGCCCAGCGGCGCGGCCACCAGGAATGGGATGCGCCAGCCGTAGCTCTCCATCGCGTCGGACGGCAGGAGTGCCTGCAGCAGCGTGACGGTGACCGAGCCGAGCAAGAAGCCCAGCACCCCTGACCATGCGATGAAGGTGACGGTCAGACCGCGCCGCCGATCCGTCGCATATTCGGCGAGATAGACTGCGCCGCCGCCGTATTCGCCACCGGCGGAGAACCCCTGCAGGCAGCGCAGCAAGAGCAGCAGCAACGGCGCGGCCACCCCGATGGTGGCGTAGGTGGGCAGTACCCCGATGCCGAGCGTGGCGGCCGACATCAACAGGATCACCACGGCGAGGACGCGCTGGCGCCCGAGCCGGTCCCCCAGCGGGCCGAACACGAATCCGCCGAGCGGACGCATGAAGAACGCGGCCGCGAAGATGGCGAAAGTGTTGAGCAGCGCAGCCGTTTCGTTGCCGGCCGGGAAGAAGTTCGTGGCGATGTAGGTCGCCAGGAAGCCGTAGATCGCGAAGTCGAACCACTCCACCGCGTTGCCTATGGACGCGCCGGTGATCGCCTTGCGCACGGCCGGGCTGAAATGGGAGCCGGTGGTGCCGCTGTTCGGTGACATCAACAGAAAACTCGCCTCTCGGATCGCGAGAGGCGAGTTTATCTGTTCGGTTATGCGCGTAAGTCTCTTTCTCGAGGCTCGGTCGCCGCGGTCGCCGAAGTGACCACCAGATCAGCCCGAACCGCCGTCGCCGCCACCAACCGTGCGTTGGCTTCGTCGACCTCGTCGACCCAACGTCGGGCCGCCTCCTCCGACTTGCCGAAGGCGACGTGGCGGGCGATCAGGCGCGCGATCCGCTCGTCGTCTTCGATTGCGCAGTACCAAATTTCGTCGATCTCTGCGGCAACCGTCGACCACGCCGGATCGTCGAGCAGGAGGTAATTGCCCTCGGTGAGCACCACCGCCGTGTGCGGGAACACCGGGATCGCGCCGGCGATCGGTTGCTCGATCTCGCGCTCGAAGCCCGGCGCGTAGACGACCTCCGTCGTGGTCCGGATCCGGCGCAGCAGCGCCGCGTAGCCGGCAACGTCGAACGTGTCGGGTGCGCCCTTGCGCTCCAGCCGTCCCAACCGGCGCAGTTCAACATCGGCCAGGTGGAAGCCGTCCATCGGGACGTGTGCCACCGCGGCCTCACCCAACCGGGTCCGGGCGGCGACAGTGAGCGCTGCAGCCAGAGTGGACTTGCCGGCGCCGGGCGCCCCGGCGATCCCCACGATGGAAGTCCCCGGCGCAGCCGCGCGGGCCGACACCCGGGCCAGGAGTTCGTCGAACGTGGGCATAGCGGTGCCATTGTCGCGCGAACCGTCTCCGGGTTCTACGGCGGCAGGTGCCCAACGTCGGCCCGACGGGGTAGAACTTTCACCAGGTGTATCGCACGGAAGGCGGCGCAATTGGCGAGAATTCGCTGGTGGATCGGCCTGGCCTGCTGTGCGGTGCTGCTGGCGGGGTGCGGGGATGCCACGGTGATCGGCGGTCGGGCCACCTCGATGTTGTTCCTGCCCGACCGGGTCGGCGGCCTGCCGGTGACCGACGGCCACAGCGGTACCCGTCCTGACGCTCCCGCACCGAAGCGTCATGCCGAGAACACCGACGGCGGCCAACTCGACGATCTGGCGCTGCTTGCGATCGACGACATCGAAGACTTCTGGTCGCAGAACTACAGCGGCGGCTCATTGCCAGGGACCTTCACTCCCGTGTCGCGAGTGGTGTCGTTCAACTCCGACGTATCCCCCGGCCTTGAGCTCTGCGGCGAAAGCACGGTCGGATTGACCAACGCCTTCTACTGCTTCAAGAGCGACGTGTTGGCCTGGGATCGCGGTGTGGCGATTCCTGTTGCCGCCCAATACTTCGGCCAGATGGGCGTGGTCGGGGTGATGGCCCATGAGTACGGCCACGCCGTCCAGCAACAGGCCCGCCTGGTCAACGAAAGCACGCCGGTACTGGTTGCCGAACAACAGGCCGATTGCCTGGCCGGGGTGTACCTGCGGTGGGTGGCCGCGGGTAACTCCCCACGGTTCGAATTGAGCACGTCAGATGGGCTCAACCACGTTCTGGCCGGGCTCATCTACATCCGCGATCCCCTGATGACGCGGCTGGACGCGACCCTGACCGGGAATGAACACGGCTCGGCACTCGACCGGGTCAGCGCGTTTCAGATCGGCTTCAGCGGCAATGTCGACCAGTGCGCGGCCATGGACTCCGAGGAGATCACGAAGCGCCGCGGCGACCTCCCCAAATTCCTCGACCTCTTCAGCGGCACGCAGCGTGGCGACAGCACCGTCACCGCCGATCTGCTGGACACGACGATGCAGTCCCTACGGCGTATCTACGCACCCACCGATCCCCCGAGCCTGAGCACCGAGCCTGCCCCGTGCCCCGATGCCGGCCCGTCCCCTCCGGCCTCCTACTGTCCGGCGACCAACACGATCGTGGTCGATCTGGACGGAATGAAAGCCCTGGGCGAGAGCAGGAATGAGAACGACGAGCGCGAGCTCCTCCAAGGCGACAACTCCGCGATCTCGGTGCTGACTTCTCGATACGCACTGGCGGTACAACACGAGAAAGGCCTGCCCCTCGATACGCCGGTGGCCGCCATGCGCACCGGCTGCCTGACCGGCGTCGGCCAGGCGAGAATGGCCGAACCCAATCAGCCGATCACGCTGTCGGCCGGGGACACCGACGAGGCGATCAGCGGCCTGCTGACCAACGGGCTGGCGGCCAGCGACGTCAACGGCAGGGTGTTGCCGGCCGGATTCACCCGGATCCTGGCCTACCGCTCCGGCCTTCAAGGCGATGACACGCAGTGCTACCAACGGTTCCGTGAGCCATGAGCCCGGTGAAGGAGAGCCGATGAGCGGGCCCGAGCAGCCGTGGTGGGTGCGCCCGGGGGGCGCGCCGCCACCAGGCGCGAGCCGAGCGCGGCGGGCATGGACGCCGCCGCCGGGGCCTCCGCCGCCGCATCAGGCCCGACGCGCACCGGCACCGCGGCCCCCACGCCCGCCTCAGCCGCCTCCGCGCCCGCCGGTGCCGCCGCAACCGCGCTCGATCGACCGGCGACTTCTCCTCGGCGCCGTCGCCGTGGTGGTCGTCGCGGTGATCGGCGCGGCGCTGTGGGCCTGGAGCAGCGCCGACCGCAACGGCACCCACCTTGATGTCCGTCAGGCCGAGGCCGGCGTCGCCCAGATCCTGTCGGATCCGATCAACGGGTACGGGGCCAACCGCATCGCGGCGGTGGCCTGCAACAACGGCGACAATCCGGTCGTACGCACAGGCGCGACGTTCGAATGTGCGGTGGAGATCAACTACACGCTGCGAAGGGTGATCGTCGAGTTCACCGACGACGACGGCACATACGCCGTGGACGGCCCGCGATAACCTTCGCCAAATGCGATCAAGATCACATTGACCCACGGCAGTGAGAACTGTCATCCCACTCCGGTTCCCTGGTTACTTAGCACCGCTATTAGAGTCTGTGCTATGGGTCGGGATGCCTTGGGTAACACTGCCGTTGAGTCCAACATTGGGGACTATGTCAACTCCGACGGCACCATCGTCGTGCCTGACGGCATCACACTGACGTCGTTCCTCGATCAGAACCGGGCGAGGTTCGGCGAGGCACCGTCCTACCGCTTCGTGGACTACTCGTCGGATTCCGACGGCCGCGTGGTCGAACTCAGCTGGAACGCGCTGTGGACGCAGGTGCGCTCGGTGGGTGCCCGGCTGCAGCAGGTGACCGCTCCCGGCGACCGCGTGGCGATCCTCGCGCCCCAAGGTGTCGAGTACGTCTCGGCGTTCTTCGCCGCCGTCCACGCCGGCAACATCGCGGTGCCGCTGTTCGCGCCGAGCCTGGCCGGCCATGCCGAACGGCTGGCCGCGGTGCTGAACGACGCCAAACCGACGGTGGTGTTGACGACGACCGCAGCATCCGAATCGGTACGCAGTTTCCTGCGCACGCTGCCGGCCACCGAGCGGCCACGCATGATCGCCGTCGACGCGGTCCCGGATTCGCTCGCGCCGATGTTCACCGACGTGGCACGCGCCACCGACGACATCGCCTACCTGCAGTACACGTCCGGATCGACGCGTATCCCGGCCGGGGTGGAGATCACCCATCGCAACGTGTGCACCAACGTGCTGCAGATGATTTTGGCCGGCGATCTCGAGCTGGGTATCCGCGGCGTGAGCTGGCTGCCGCTGTACCACGACATGGGTCTGATCATGATCATGTTCCCGGCCCTGTGCGGCAACCACATCACCCTCATGGACCCGATGGCGTTCGTGCGCCGGCCCTACCGCTGGATCAAGCGCCTCGCCGAGGAGTCCGCGACCGGGCCGACGCTGGCGGCCGCGCCGAACTTTGCCTTCGAGCTGTGCGCGCAACGCGGCCTGCCGCCAAAAGGCGAATCGATCGACCTGAGCAACGTCGTCACGCTGCTCAACGGATCCGAACCGGTGACCATGTCCTCGATCGAGGAATTCACGACGGCGTTCGCCCCGTACGGACTGCCTGCCACCACCGTCAAACCGTCCTATGGCATGGCCGAGGCAACACTGTCGGTGGCCAGCATCGCCCCGAACGAGACCGCCAGCGTCATCCATCTGGACCGCGAACAGCTCAATGCCGGGCACGCCGTCATCGTCGACGCGAACGCCGAGGGCGCCGTGGCACACGTGTCATGCGGCCGCGCGATCCCCAACCAATGGGTCGTGATCGCGGGCTCCGATGGCGGCGAGCGGGCCGACGGCGAGGTCGGAGAAATCTGGCTGCACGGCAACAACGTCGGCCGCGGCTACTTCGGCCGTCCCGACGAATCCCAACGAGTCTTCGGCAACAAGCTGCAGACCCGCCTCGAATCAGGCAGCCACGCCGAGGGGGTGGGAGACGATGGATTGTGGTTGGCCACCGGCGATCTCGGGGTCTACCTCGACGGCCATCTGTACGTGACCGGCCGGATCAAAGACATGATCATCATCGACGGCCGCAACCACTACCCCACCGACATCGAGACCACGGTCAGCCTGGCCTCGCGCGCGGTGCGCTCCGGCTACGTCGCCGCCTTCTCGGTGCCCGGTGAACGCGGTGAGGAGCTGGTGGTCGTGGCCGAACGGGCTGCGGGTGCCGGCCGCGCCGAACCCGGGCCGATCGTCGAGGCCATCCGATCAGCGGTGTCGCGTCACCATCAGGTACGGGTCTCCGATGTGCGCATGGTCGCCGCCGGCGTCATCCCCCGCACGACGAGCGGCAAACTGGCCCGGAATGCCTGCCGTGCTGAGTATTTGAGTGGGAAGTTCGACAAGTAGGGGTTGGTGTCGGGGCGGTTTGGTTCTCGCCGGCATGGCGCGATTGTGCGCCGAGATCAACCCGCGGCCCACTCCTTCGCGGCCTCGAGTTCACCAAGCCCGAACACCTTGAGCTCACCGGGAACCATCCACGCAAAAGCATGTATGGCGTCGGCAACCCACTCCATGTCGGATACGACCGCGATTCGCTTGAACGCCGAGTGATGACGCAGCAATGAGCCGAGGCCGAGCTTCAAATCCTCGACAAGCCCACCCGGTCCAAAACCCTCGTAATCCGGCGCGATGACCTCGACAATCCGGATCTCACCGCTGTTCAGCAACTCATCCATCGTCGGTCGGAACTCTTTGAGATCGTCCCCACGAATGCGCCCGGCCACCCGAATCCCGAACACGCCGTTGGGCATATCAGGAAGGACATCGATCATCGGTTCTCCTTCCGACGTGAGTGATCACTTCACACCCAGTGTGCGCCGAGCCAGGCGCACTCGCGTAAGTAACGCTGTGGCGGTTTTGAGCGCCAACCCACGCCACAGCGTTACCGACGCGACTGCGGCATGATGTGTGCCCGGAGACCGGCGTCATCCAAACGGATTGACGGGGTGGCCTGACGCTTCGCGCAGTGGTGCCGCACACTTTTGCGGTGACCATGCAGCAGCGCCTCGACAGATGGGAGGCCCGCGCCGAGTGGCCGCTGGCCTCGGTGGCAGCGGTGTTCCTGGCCGCTTACTCGGTGGAGGTGCTGATCCAGCCCCACGGGTTGGCGGCCCGAATCGTCGAGCTCGCGACCCTGCTCACCTGGGCCGTGTTCACCGCGGACTATGTGGCCAGGCTGTATCTGGCCGACAACCGCATGCACTGGTTCCGCACCCACCTCGTGGACCTGGCGATCGTGGTCTTGCCGCTGCTGCGACCCTTGCGTCTGCTGCGTCTCATCGTGCTGATCGGCGTCATCCAGAAAGCCGTCGGACATGCGATCCGCGGCAAAGTCGTGCTGTACACGATCTCGGGCGCGGTCCTGCTGGTGTACGTCGCGTCGCTGGCCGTGCTGCAGGCCGAGCGTGGTCAGCCCGACGCACACATCACCGACTTCGGCGACGCGGTCTGGTGGGCGATCACCACCATCACCACGGTCGGCTACGGCGACATGTACCCGGTTACCACGACCGGACGAGTCATCGCGGCGCTGTTGATGATCGGCGGGATCAGCCTGGTCGGTTCGATCACCGCGACGATCGCGTCGTGGATCGTGCAGAGCGTGGCCGTGGACGACGCTGCGTCCGCGGCCGTGACCGCCGCGCACATCAACGAGCTGCGTGCCGAGATCGCGTCGCTCCGCGAGGAATTGCGGCGGGTGCCGACAGCCGAAGACTCGGGAGCCGATCGCTGACCTTAAAGAGTGCGGGCGGTGGGATTCGAACCCACACGCTCTCTCGAGCACCGGCACCTAAAGCCGGCATGTCTGCCGTTCCATCACGCCCGCAAGGGTCCTGATCCTACCGGTCTGCAAGTGGCCGAGTCTGTCGGTGGCCATCAATATCGTCGAGGCATCGCCCGTCGAGAGGGGTGCGTCATGCGGTCGGCAGACGAGTTCAACAAGGCTCAGGAGCTCATCACCGCTGGCATCAACGACTGCGAGATCGCTCGGCAAACGGGCATACCTCGTTCAACCGTGCGAGACTGGCGCAGCCAACCACCAAAGCGATTGCAGACATCGGCGTCGTCACCATGCGGCGTAGACCATGACTTCGGTGCGCTACCCATCTCCGCATATTCGTATGTCCTTGGCCTCTATCTGGGAGACGGCGACATATCGCGTAACAAACGGGTCTGGCGCTTGCGAATCACGCTCGACAAAAAGTATCCAGAAATAATCGACCAATGTCGCCGGGCAATCGAGTCGGTTATGCCTGGTCAACACGCAGGTCTCGTGGCCAAGCCACCGAGGACTTCGTGCGCGGCCTTATCCACAGCGACGGCTGCCGAGTGGTCGCAAACGACCGCGGCGTCAAGAGCGTCCGTTACCACTTCACGAATCACTCAGAGGACATCCTCAACCTGTTCACCGGCGCGCTGGACCATCTGGCCATCCCGTGGACACGTTCCACCAAGTACGTGGTCTCGATCTACCGCAAGGCCGCCACTGCTCGCCTCGATGAGTTCATCGGCCCCAAGATCTAGTGCCGTGAGCTGGCCGGAAGCACCTCGCCGTACCATGGACGAATGTCCACTACACGGCGTAGGAGACCAGCGCTCATCCTGCTGGTGATTCTCGGCGCCGCCGGCTGCCTGGCACTGGCCTGGTGGCAGTGGACGCGTTATGAATCGGCCTCGGGCACCTTCCAGAACCTGGGCTATGCGCTGCAGTGGCCGATGTTCGCCGGCTTCTGCTTCTACGCGTACTACAAGTTCGTCCGCTTCGAAGAAGCGCCGCCGGAGTCGCCGAAGGATGAGGTCACCGAGATCCCCGCGGGCTTGCTCCCGGAACGGCCCAGAGCGGCAGCCCACGATGACGGTGACCAGACGCTCGCCGAGTACAACGCCTACCTTGCCGAGCTGGCCAAGTCCGATGCCCAGCCCGAGAAGAAAGACAGGACCGACAGATGACCGAACCGCAGGCCGTCACCACGCCCAAGGAGACCATCCGCAAGGCGTTGTTGGGCTACCGCGTGCTGGCGTGGACGACCGGTCTCTGGCTCATCGCGCTGTGCTACGAGATGGTGCTCAAGTACATCGTGCAGGTGGACAACCCGCCGGGCTGGATCGGCGTCGTGCACGGCTGGGTGTACTTCATCTACCTGCTGTTCACGGCCAACCTCGCCGTCAAGATCCGCTGGCCCATCGGCAAGACCATCGGCGTCCTGCTGGCCGGCACGATCCCGCTGGTCGGCATCATCGCCGAGCACTTCAACACGCGCGACATCAAGGAACGCTTCGGCATTTAAGGCTCAGCCGGCTGCCCCATCGACGCGAGCCGCAGAAGCAGCGGCCCGGCTTTGACCAACGTCGCGACCTCGTCCTCGGTCATCGCCGCCAGCTGATCGCGAACCCCGGCGGTCCACGCCGCGTCGATCATCTTCTTGTGCTCGGCAGCCCTGGCGGTCAGGTGCAACCGAATGCAGCGCCGGTCGCGTGCGTCGGGCACGCGGTCAACCAAGCCACGCTCCACCAGTTTTCGCACCGTCGTACTGACGTTGCTGGGCTGCAGACCCAGGGCGTGAGCCACCTCGGACACACTGATACCGGGATGATCGCCGACCGTGCGGATCACTTCGAACTCTGAGTGCGGCAACGGTTCCAGCCCCACCTGTTTTTCACCGAAGCGCCGCAACGACCAGGCAAGTGTGCGCACCGCGGTGGCGATGTCATGCACATCACGCGTCGCTTTGGGTACTCGAGGCGGCGTCACATCGGCTATATTACCTATAAATTTATACCTAAACCGTTAAGGCGTGAATGAGCACTCGAACGATCAATAACCCGACCCAGGCGCCGGCCCTGCCCATGAGTTGGCTCGGTGTCCTTGCCCTGCTTACCGCCGTCGCACCGCTGTCGATCGACATGTACCTGCCGGCCTTCCCGGCGATGGCCGATGAGTTCGGGACCTCCGCGTCGGCCATCCAGTTCACGCTGACGTCGTTCATGATCGGGCTGGCCAGCGGGCAGTTGATCATCGGTCCGCTCTCCGACCGGTTCGGCCGACGGCCGTTGATGCTCGCCGGCACGTTGGTGTGCGTACTGGCCGGAATCGCGTGTGCCCTGGCACCAAATATCGCCCTGCTGACGGCTTTTCGCTTCGTGCAGGGTTTCAGCGGAGCGGCCGGTGTGGTGCTGAGCCGAGCCGTGGTCGCCGATCGCGCACACGGCGCGGTAGCCGCGCGGGCCTTCAGTTTGATGATGATCATCAACGGCGCCGCCCCGGTGCTCGCACCCCTGATCGGCGGATCACTGATGGGTGTGATCGGTTGGCGTGGCGTCTTCTGGATTCTCACCGGGCTCGCCGCGGCGATGTTCATCGGGGTCGCCCTCGTGCTGCCCGAAACCCACCCAAAAGACAACCGCAACACCGGCGGCGTCGCCGCGATGTTGCGTGACGCCCGATCCGTGCTGACCAATCGCGGGTACATCGGCTACACGCTGGCCTTCGCATTCGGGTTCACCGTGATGTTCGCCTACATCTCGGCGTCGCCGTTCGTGCTCCAGAATGTGCTCGGGCTCTCGCCGCTGCACTACTCCTTCGCGTTCGCCGCCAACGCGGCGGGCATCGTGATCGTGAATGCCGTGAACGCCAGGATCGTGGGCCGGTTCGGTCAGCGTCGCCTGATGCACCTGGGCATCGGTCTGCTCGTGCTGCTCTCGGCACTGTTGGTGATCGACGCACTGCTCGGCCCGGTGTTGTGGGCATCTCTGGTGCTGCTGTGGGGCGCCGTCGCCAGCCTCGGCCTGGTCGCTGCCAATGCGACGTCATTGGCGCTCGACGAAGTTCGCCACGCCGCCGGCACCGGTTCCGCGGTGCTGGGCGCCCTGCAGTTCGGCCTGGCCGCAGTGGTGTCGCCGATCGTAGGGCTCGGCGGTGATCACACCGCACTGCCCATGGCGGTGGCCATGGTGGTCAGTGCCGTCGTCGCCGCGGCGGCGCTGCTGCTGACCCGTCGGAGTGCGGCCTACGCCACCGCTTGACACTGCCTGCGCCCGCCGTCGTCACTTGACCGACCGCGATTGTCACGCTGGAGTGACGCGCGAGCTTGACTGCCACTCCAGCATGACAATGGCGAGGCGGCAAAGGATTTCACGCACGCTAGCGTGACGCTCGGGCTCGATCGCCACTCCAGCGTGACAATGGCGGGGCCCTGACAACCGCGGGCTAAGACGCTGAACGACTAAGACTCGGCCAATTCCCGCAACGCAGGCACCAGCAACGCCAGCGCCCGGCCACGGTGTGACGCCGCGTCTTTCTGTTCCGGTGTCAGCTCGGCCGCGGTCGACGAAGACCCGGAAGGCAGGAACACCGGGTCATACCCGAATCCACCCTCACCGCGGGGCTCCCGGACAACCGTGCCGGGCCACTCGCCGCGCACCACAACACTTTTTTCGGCGCCGGCACCGTAGACCAACGCACACGCCGAGACGAAGGCCGCGCCGCGCCGCTCGTCGGGCACATCGCCCAGTTGGGCCAGCAGCAACGCGGTGTTGGCCGCGTCGTCGCCGTGCACACCGGACCAGCGGGCCGACAGCACCCCGGGCATCCCGTTCAGCGCATCCACCGATATCCCGGAATCGTCTGCCACACAAGCGATTCCGGTGGCCCTGAACCCGTCCTGAGCCTTGGCCAGCGCGTTCTCCTCGAAGGTCGCCCCGGTCTCGGGTGCCTCGTCGTAGGGAGCCACGTCGGCCAGCGACAACAACTCCAAACCGACGATGCCGGCAGCGTCGAGCACCCGCCGCAGCTCGGCCAGCTTCTTGGCGTTACGGCTGGCAACCAGAAGGGAGGGCACTCAGCTTCCAAACGCTTTCTTGGGTGCCGGCCCCTCGGGCAGCACGCCGGGATACGGCAGCTCCAGCGCCTCGCGTTGGATCACGAACAGTTGCTCACAGGCGCCGAGCGCGGCGTCGAGCATCTTGTCCAGCGTGGAGCGGGGGAACGTCGCGCCCTCGCCGGTGCCCTGGATCTCCACCAGGGTGCCGGTGTCGGTGGCGACGACGTTCATGTCCACCTCGGCGCGGGAGTCCTCGACATAAGGCAGGTCGACGCGGACGCGCCCGTCGACCACGCCCACCGACACCGCCGCGATGGCGCATGACAGCGGGCGCGGATCGGAGAGCCGCCCGGCCGCAGCGAGATACGTGACCGCATCGGACAGCGCCACGTACGCACCGGTGATGGCCGCGGTGCGGGTGCCGCCGTCGGCCTGCAGCACGTCGCAGTCGATCGCGATGGTGTTCTCCCCCAGCGCACCCAGATCGATGCACGCCCGCAGCGAGCGCCCGACCAGCCGGCTGATCTCCTGAGTCCGTCCACCCACGCGCCCCTTGACCGATTCACGGTCCGAGCGGTCATGGGTGGCGGCCGGCAGCATGGCGTATTCAGCGGTCAGCCAGCCCTGGCCGGATCCCTTCCGCCAGCGCGGCACACCTTCGGTGACCGAGGCGGTGCACATGACGCGGGTCTGGCCGAACTCCACCAGTACCGAGCCGGCGGGATGTGAGGTGAAACCGCGGGTGATGGTTACCGGACGCAGCTCGTCGTCGAGACGGCCGTCTTCTCGCTTGGACACCCGCCAACCCTAGCGGGTCAGTCGCGCGTGACGTCGAAGGTCTCGCCGCACACCACGGCGTGGACGGGGCCGTCGAACTCGGCCTTGGCTTCGCTGATCACATCCTCGCGCGAGGTCCACGGTGGAATGTGGGTGAGCAACAGCTCACGCACCCCCGCCTCGCGTGCCGCGCGGCCGGCCTCGGTGCCGGACAGGTGCAGCTTCGGCGGTCGTGACGGATCGTCGGTCCACGACGCCTCGCACAGGAACAGGTCCGCCCCGCGGGCCAACTCCACCAGCGCATCGCAGTATCCGGTGTCACCGCTGTAGACGAGGACGGCTCCGGACGGATCGGTGAACCGCATGCCGTAGGACTCGGTCGGGTGACACACCAGGCGCGGCGTGATCGTGAGCGCACCCAGCTGCACCGGGGCGCGATCCTCCCAGTGCCGCACCTCGAAGATGTCGGTGAAGTCGTCGATCTCCCCGCCCTCGGGCGAGGATGCCGCACCCAGGCGCGACCAGGTGTTGGCGGGGCCGTACATCAGGCCACGTTCGGTGGCCGGGCTGGGGTGGTAGCGGCGCCAGACGAACAGGCCGGGCAGATCCAGGCAATGGTCGGCATGGAGATGGGACAGCAACACGTTGACGGAGTTCGGATCGGCGTAGCGCTGCAGTGCACCCAGGACGCCGCCACCGAAGTCGACCACCATCGGGACCGTGTCAGGTGCGGTGACGAGATAGCCAGAGGCTGCCGAGTCCGGGCCGACAACGCTGCCGGAGCATCCCAGGATCGTCAATCGCACAGTGTCTAGCTTGCCATGCCCGATGTGCGCGTTGCCAAGACATCGCCGCTTTGGGCGACGCAGATCATTTTCCCGCCGCCGCGTGACGCCGAACCTGACGCGCCCCGTCCAGCCCCGGACCCAGGAATCGCGCGGCCAAGGTGGTGAACGCCTCCGGATCTCCGGTGGCCTCGAACACCCGTCGGGCCGGGCCGGATTCGTGGGGTTTCAGCAAATCGAGTTCGGTGAGCACCCGCAGAAGGTCCTTGGCGGTCTCCTCGGCCGAGGACACCAGCGTGACGTTGTCCCCCATGGCCAACTGGATGAGCCCCGACAGCATCGGGTAGTGGGTGCAGCCCAGCACCAGCGTGTCCACTTCAGCGCGCTGCAACGGTTCCAGATATCCCTCGGCCAGTCCGAGGACCTGACGTCCACTGGTCACCCCGCGTTCCACGAAGTCGACGAACCGGGGGCAGGCCACCCCGAACACCTCGGTGTCACGCGCGGCGGCGAACGCGTCCTGATAGGCGCCCGAGGCGATGGTGGCGGCGGTGCCGATCACCCCGATGCGGCCGTTGCGGGTGGCGGCCACCGCACGCCGCACCGCGGGCAGGATCACCTCGACCACCGGCACTGGAGAGTAGCGTTCGCGGGCGTCACGCAGGCAGGCCGACGACGCGGTGTTGCAGGCGATCACGAGGGCCTTGACCCCGCGGGCCACCAGGTCGTCACCGATGGCCAGGGAGTGGGCCCGGATCTCGGGGATGCTCAACGGCCCGTACGGGCCGTTGCCGGTGTCTCCGACATAGATGATGTCCTCGTCGGGCAGCTGATCGATGATCGCCCGGGCCACGGTGAGCCCGCCGACGCCGGAGTCGAAGACGCCGACCGGCGCGAGTTGGTCGTTCACGCCGTCAGACGCGGCGCAGCGGGCCGGTTCTTGACTTCCCGCGCCTTGCGTTCCGGCCCGGACAAAAGGTATGCCGCCACCACACCGGCTACGGCCCCACTGAGATGACCCTGCCAGGACACCCCTGGATTGCCCGGCAGCACGCCGAGCAGGACACCGCCGTAGACGAACAACACGACCACGCCGACGACGATCTCCCACGCCTTGCGGGTGAAGAAGCCGAACACGATGAGGAAGGCCAGCCAGCCGAAGATCAGGCCCGAGGCGCCGATGTGCGTGCTCGTGCACTGCACGTTCACATAGGGACAGTGCAGGCCGATGTTGCCGATCAGCCAGGTGCCGAAGCCGCCGAGAAACCAGATGATGGCCGTCGCGGCGATGAACCGCCCCATCCCCGCCAACGTCATCAAGAAGCCGAGCACCAACGCGGGCACGGTGTTGGCGATCAGGTGTGGCCAGCCGCCGTGCAGCAGCGGCGCCCACAAGATGCCCCACAGCCCATCGGTCTGCAGCGGACGGATGCCGTCCTGGTCGAGCCGGTGCCCCATCGCGGTGTCGACGATCTCGATCGCATACAACAACACGATGAAGCTGATGATCGTCAGACCGCCGACGATCCAGGCCGGCCGCTTTTTCGGGCCGGCCCCCGGAAGCTGACCAGGATTCGTCATATCCGACCGCTCACGCCCATAGCTGCCCTTCCAACGCGTCTTCGGCGTCATCCAGGCTACCGGCGTAGGCACCGGTCGACAGATACTTCCAACCGGCGTCGGCCACGACGAACGCGATGTCGGCGCGCTCTCCGGCCTTGACGGCCTTGGCCGCCATGCCCAGCGCCGCGTGCAGCACCGCGCCGGTGGAGATGCCGGCGAAGATGCCTTCGCGGGTCACCAGATCACGGGTGCGTTTGACCGCGTCGTAGGAGCCCACCGAGAACCGGGTGGTCAACACGTCGGGGTCATACAGCTCGGGGATGAACCCCTCGTCGATGTTGCGCAGTGCGTACACGCCCTCGCCGTAACGCGGCTCGGCGGCCACGATCTGCACCCCCGGCACGTTCTCGCGGAGGAACCGCCCGGTGCCCATCAGGGTGCCGGTGGTACCCAGACCGGCGACGAAGTGGGTGATCTCGGGCAGGTCTGCCAGCAACTCGGGGCCGGTGCCGTAGTAGTGCGCGTCGGTATTGGCCGGGTTGCCGTACTGATACAGCATCACCCACGAAGGGTTTTCCGCGGCAAGCTCTTTCGCGGTCGCCACGGCGGTGTTTGATCCGCCTTCGGCGGCGCTGAAGATGATCCTCGCGCCGTAGAGTTCCAGGATCTGCCGACGCTCGATGGAGGTGTTCTCGGGCATCACGCAGATCATGTTGTAGCCCTTGAGCATTGCCGCCATCGCCAGCGAGATGCCGGTGTTGCCGCTGGTGGGCTCCAGGATGGTGGCGCCCGGACTGAGCAGTCCGTCACGCTCGGCCTGCTCGATCATGCGCAGCGCCGGCCGGTCCTTGATCGAGCCGGTGGGGTTGCGATCTTCGAGCTTGGCCCACAACCGCACGTGCGGCCCGTCCTCACCATCGTCCCAACGCGGCGAGAGGTTCTGCAGCCCGACCAGCGGGGTGTTGCCCAGGGCCTGCAGCAGTGAGTCGTGCCGGGTCATTCTTATCCGCCGGCAACCGCGGGCAGGATGGTGACCGAATCACCGTCGGACAGCGTGGTGTCCAGGCCGCCGGAGAACCGCACATCCTCGTCGTTGACGTAGATGTTGACGAAGCGGTGCAGCTTGCCGTTATCCACCAGCCGGTCGGAGATGCCGGAGTAGTTGGCCTCCAGGTCGCCGATCACCGCGGCCAGTGTGTCGCCGGACGCGGTGACCCGCTTCTGCCCGCCGGTGTGCGGACGCAGGATGGTCGGAATCGAAACGGTGACTGCCATGTCAAAGCTCCTTAGCTGTACTGCTCAACGATAGTGACGGGTTCCTCCGTGACGACCCCGTCGATGATGCGGTAACTGCGCAGCTCGTGCTCTTGCGGGTCGCGCGTGGAGATCAGCACGTAGTGCGCATCGGGTTCTGCGGCGATCGCGACGTCGGTGCGGCTCGGGTAGGCCTCGGTGCCGGTATGCGAGTGGTAGATGACGACGGGCACCTCGTCGGCCTCGTCCATCGCCCGCCACACCCGCAACTGCTCCATCGAATCGAACCGGTAGAAGGTCGGCGACCGTTCGGCGTTGACCATCGCGATGAACCGCTCGGGGCGATCGGACCCGTCCGGGCCGGCGATCACGCCGCATGCCTCGTCAGGATGGTCGGCGCGGGCGTGCGCCACCATGGCCTCGACCAGATCCCGCCGGATCACCAGCACTGCTCACACCTCTCACTCGAACGCTCCGGGCAACATGTCACGGTAGGTCGGTATTCCGGCCACCGACTCGGCGGCCATCAGCCCGACCAGCACAGCGCGGGCCAAACAGTCCGCCGCGGCCGCCCCGACCCGGGTGACCAACGCCGTCTCCGGTGACATCGCCACCGGCGTCTTCTCGTCCGGCTCGACGGTGACAGCGCCGGTCGCCAGCGCAAACACCGTATCGCCATCCAGCGGGGTGTGACACGGCGAGATGGTCCTGGCCAGCCCGTCGTGCGCGGCGACCGCCACGCGACGGCACCCCGCCGGGCTCAGCGCGGCATCGGTGGCGACCACGGCGATCGTGGTGTTCAACGGACCGAGTTCGCGATGCCGGGCGGCATAGCCGGCGAGTTGATCTCCCGGGGGCGCGACGAGACCGAACTCCTCTATCAGCGCGGCCATCCACGGCAGACCGGTGGCCGGGTCCACCACATCGCCGGCGGCGTTGAGCACCACCAACGCTCCCACGGTGACACCGCAGTCGAGCGTCACAGACGCGGTGCCCACGCCACCCTTGAACACCCCGGCACGCGCCCCGACCCCGCCGCCGACGGTGCCCAGCGCGAAGTCCCGGCCGGCTGCCTGCGCCGCCGCGTAGCCGAATTCGGCGGTCGGCCGGTTGGCCCAGCCGCCCACCGGCAGGTCGAAGATCACCGCGGCGGGCACGATCGGCACCACACCGCCGTCCATCGCCACCCCGCGACCCTGTTCCTCCAGCCAGGTCATGACGCCGTCGGCGGCCGCCAGACCGTAGGCACTGCCGCCGGTGAGCACCACCGCATCCACGTGACGCACGGTGTTGATCGGATCGAGCAGGTCGGTCTCGCGGGTGCCCGGCGCGCCGCCACGCCCGTCCACGGCCCCGACGGTTCCGGGTGGGGCCAGTACGACGGTCGACCCCGACGCCCACCCCGATCCCAACGACACGTCCGGGTCGATGCGGTGATGATGGCCGACCAGGATGCCGCCGACGTCGGTGATCGAACCCATTGCACTCACTTCCCCATCAGGCCCAGTACGAGGTACTCCTGCAGCACCGTCAGCCACTGGTAGACGTCGAGATGCCCGGCCATGGGGTGCTCGGCGGGCAGCTGATCCGCCCCCTGCGGGCCGATGTCGAGCATCGTCCCCAGGGCCAGCCGGATGTCGTTGACCGCAGCCGCCCAGGCCTCTGCATCGTCCTCGGTGAGCTCGAACTTGCCCCCGCCGTCGGGAATTGTGTTCGACAAACGTTGGGCGGCTTGACGTTTGGCTTCGATGATGGCCGGCTCATGCAGTCCGCGCAGCGCGCTGTTGAGGCTCTCGGCGGTTCCCGAACCGGCCGGATGCTCGGTCTGCGGCCGGTAGAAGTCGGGAAGCAGACGCCTCATCGTGGCGTCCTCGGGTGGCTCTGGATTGCCGGTCTTCATACCGGTGATCATCTCGAGTTCATCTGTGGGCCCAGATGATCCGCGCTCGTCGAGCATCCCGAGCATCGAGAGGCTCAAGCTGGAGAGCAGGGCCGCCTCATGGGCTTCCAAGGCCGAGCGGAACCGCAGACCGTCGGAGGTCTCGATCCTTTTCCATTTGCGCACAGTCGATCAGCGGTCCTGTTGCATCGTGGCCCACAGGCCGGCGGCGTGCAGTTTGGACACATCGGTTTCCATCGACTCGCGGCTGCCGGCGGACACCACGGCCTTGCCCTCGTTGTGCACCTGCAGCATGAGCTTGGTGGCGTGCGGTTCGCTGTATCCGAACAATTTCTGGAGCACGTAGGTGACGTAGGTCATCAGGTTGACCGGATCGTCCCAGACGATGGTGACCCACGGAGTTTCGCCGGCCGAATCTTCCCGTGACGCCGTCCCGACGCTGCGTTCCTCGCGGGTCCCCGGTCGGGCCTTCGCCGGTGTAACCATGGGCCCACAATACCGGCTGGGGTGCGCGATCTTCACACAGCCGTGAACAGCTACGGTTGCTGGTGTGACCGTCGCGTTGCTCACCGACAAGTACGAGCTGACGATGCTCGCCGCCGCGTTGCGCGATGGCACGGCACACCGCCGCACGACGTTCGAGGTGTTCGCCCGGCGGCTGCCCGAAGGGCGTCGCTACGGCGTGGTCGCGGGCACGGGCCGGTTTGTGGAAGCGTTGGCAGAGTTCACGTTCACGTCCCGTGAGCTCGATACCCTGTCGGACTTCTTGGATCCGACGACACTGGATTTCTTGGCCGGTTACCGGTTCAGCGGCGACGTCGACGGCTACGCCGAGGGCGAGCTGTACTTTCCGGGCTCGCCGGTTCTCTCGGTGCACGGCACCTTCGCCGAGTGTGTGGTGCTCGAGACCCTCGTGCTGTCAATCCTCAACCACGACACCGCGATCGCCTCGGCCGCGGCCCGCATGGCCGGCGCGGCGCAGGGTCGGCCGATGATCGAGATGGGTTCGCGCCGCACACACGAGGCGGCGGCGGTCGCCGCAGCGCGGGCGGCCTATCTCGCCGGCTTCAGCGGATCGTCCAACCTGGCGGCCCAGCAGCGTTACGGCGTGCCCGCACTGGGGACCGCCGCGCACGCCTACACCCTGCTGCACACGACCCTGTCCGGACCCGACGAGCAGGCGGCGTTCCGCGGCCAGGTGGAAGCCCTCGGCATCGACACCACCTTGTTGGTGGACACCTACGACATCACCGCGGGAGTGGCCAACGCGATCGCCGCGGCCGGCCCACAGCTGGGCGCGGTGCGCATCGACTCGGGAGATCTGGGCGTGCTGGCCCGCCAGGTCCGCCGGCAACTCGACGAACTGGGCGCCACCGGCACCCAGATCGTGGTGTCGGGAGATCTGGACGAGTTCGCCATCGCGGCGCTGCGCGCCGAGCCCGTCGACAGTTACGGTGTCGGCACCTCGGTGGTCACCGGATCGGGCGCTCCGACGGCAGGCATGGTCTACAAACTGGTCGAGGTCGACGGGATTCCGGTGGCCAAACGCAGCAGCCGCAAGGAATCCCATGGTGGTCGCAAACAGGCGCTGCGACTGGCCAAGGCCTCGGGCACGATCGTCGAAGAAGTGGTCTACCCCTACGGGCAGGTGCCGGCTGAACCCACTGATCTCACCGTACGTCCGCTCACCGTGCCGCTGGTGACCGGCGGCGTGCCCGTCGACGGACACGATCCCGCCACAGCCCTGGCCGCCGCGCGCGAGCGCGTTGCCACCGGATTGCACAGCCTGCCGTGGGATGGACTCAAACTCTCCCGCGGAGAACCCGCCATCCCCACGCGGGTCGTGCCCCCCAAACCATGACGACCAAATCGAAGCCATCGCCTCAGGTGGCCAACGTGGTGACCAACCTGCTCAAGATCGCTGTCAAGGGTCTCGGCGGAGCCAGCCGCCCAGGGCAGGTCCAGATGGCCGAGGCCGTCGCCAACGCCTTCGAGACCGGCCAACACCTGGCCGTGCAGGCCGGTACCGGGACCGGCAAGTCACTGGCCTACCTGGTGCCCTCGATCGCGCGGGCATTGCAGACCGAGCAGCCCGTGGTGGTGTCGACGGCCACCATCGCGCTGCAGCGTCAGCTCGTCGATCGTGATCTGCCGCGGCTGGTGAACTCGCTGGCCGACGCGCTGCCCCGCAAACCCACCTTCGCCCTGCTCAAGGGTCGTGGAAATTACCTGTGCCTGAACAAGATCCACAGCGGCGCGGCCGCGGAGCCGTCCGACACCCTTCCCCAGGACGAGCTGTTCTCCCCCATGGCGGTCAGTGCCATGGGCCGCGACGTCCAGCGGCTGACCGAGTGGTCCTCGGACACCGAGACCGGTGACCGCGACGAACTCGTCCCCGGGGTACCGGACCGGTCCTGGTCTCAGGTCAGCGTCTCGGCCCGGGAATGCATCGGGGTGTCGCGGTGTCCGTTCGGCACCGACTGCTTCGCCGAGCGGGCGCGGGAAAAGGCCGGGGCCGCCGATGTCGTCGTCACCAATCACGCCTTGCTGGCGATCGATGCGCTGTCGGACTTCTCGGTGCTGCCCGAGTACGAGCTGCTGGTGGTCGACGAGGCGCACGAACTGGCCGACCGGGTCACCGGAGTGGCCACCGGCGAGTTGTCGCCGACGTCCATGGCGGTGGCCCACCGACGGATGGCCCGGTTGGTGGATGACGAACTGGCCCAACGCTTCGAGGCCACCGTCGCCACGCTTTCCTCACTGCTGCACGAGGTCGACGCCGGCCGCATCGACGTGCTCGACGACGAGTTGGGCACTTACCTGACCGCACTACGCGATGCGGCCAACGCGGCGCGCACCGCCATCGACACCACACCCAGTGATCCTCAGGCGGCCTCGGCACGCACCGAAGCGGTCACCGCGCTCAGCGACGTCAGCGACACCGCCACCCGCATCCTCACGTCGTTCGTCCCACCGATCCCCGACCGCCTCGACGTGGTCTGGGTGGAACAGCCCGATCCCCCGGCCGCCGGGAACACCCCGCGCGCCGGGGCGCGCACCGTGATGCGGGTGGCCCCGATGTCGGTCTCGGGGCTATTGCGCACCCGGCTGTTCGCCAACACCACCGCGGTGTTGACCTCCGCCACCCTGACCCTGGGCGGCAACTTCGACGCCATGGCCCGCAACTGGGGTTTGGGCGGTTACGACGATGACGAATCCGCAAAACCGGGCTGGCGCGGCCTGGATGTCGGCTCACCGTTCGACCACGCCAAATCGGCAATCCTGTACGTGGCCAAGCATTTACCGCCGCCGGGACGGGACGGTACCGACACCCGCACCTTGGACGAGATCGAGGGACTGATCACCGCGGCCGGCGGCCGCACCCTGGGCCTGTTCTCCTCGATGCGCGCGGCCAGAGCGGCCGCCGAGGTGATGCGCACCCGACTGTCCACCCCGGTGCTCTGCCAGGGTGAGGACACCACATCGGCTCTGGTGCAACAGTTTTCCGATGATCCCGAGACGTCACTGTTCGGCACCCTGTCGCTGTGGCAGGGGGTGGATGTGCCGGGCCCGTCGTTGTCGCTGGTACTGATCGACCGGATTCCGTTCCCCCGCCCCGACGACCCATTGCTGACCGCCCGGCAACGGGCGATCAGTGCACACGGCGGCAACGGCTTCATGTCGGTCGCCGCCAACCATGCCGCGCTGCTGCTCGCCCAGGGCACCGGGCGGCTGTTGCGCCACACCGATGATCGCGGCGTGATCGCCGTGTTGGACTCCCGGTTGGCGACCGCACGTTACGGCGGCTATCTGCGATCGTCGCTGCCCCCGTTCTGGTCCACCACCGACTCCGACCGGGTCCGTCAGTCACTGCGGCGGCTGCGCGGCGCGGCCGGATAACCCAACTTCTCCACGCTCGGTTAACTAGTCTGTGCGGCAATGACCCGCGCGGACGGTTGCGGCCGCCCGAGTGCACCGGAAGGCAGCGAGATGAGCAGACGCGCACTGGCCGCCATCGCTCTCGCGGGGGGCATGGTGCTGACGCTGGCCGGTTGTTCCGCGCTGGTGGCCGGCGCGCCGGTATCGGTGTTCAGCGATCCGTTCTCGGTGGCCGGCATGCCTGCCACCGACGGCGCCAGTGGGCTGCGTCCCGATGCCGCGGAGCCCACCCGGACGGTGAAGAACACCGACGGCGGCCCGATGGACGAGCTGGCCGCCAGCGCCGTCAGCGATCTCGAAGAGTTCTGGTCCGCCTCCTACTCGGAGGCATTCGATGGCGAGTTCCAACCGGCGCGTGCCCTGATCTCCTGGGACGCCGAGAGTTTCGACGGCGACTTCTGCGGCATGGAGACCTACGGGCTGGTCAACGCCGCGTTCTGCAAGCCGGACCGCACCATCGGCTGGGATCGCGGCGTGCTGATCCCGGGCCTGCGCCGGCAGAACGGCGATATGGGCGCCGTCATGGTGCTGGCGCACGAATACGGGCACGCGATCGGGCAACAGGCCGGCCTGACCAACCGCACCACCCCCACCCTGGTCGCCGAACAGCAGGCCGACTGCCTGGCCGGCGCCTACATGCGGTGGGTGGCCCAGGGCGATTCCCCCCGGTTCACACTCAACACCGGCGACGGGCTCAACAACCTGCTGGCCGCCGTGATCGCGTTCCGCGATCCGTTGCTCACCGAGGCGGAGGCCCGATACGGCATCGACGAGCACGGGTCGGCGTTCGAACGGGTCTCGGCGTTCCAGTTCGGCTTCACCGACGGGCCCGCGGCCTGTGCGGCGATCGACGTCAAGGAGATCGACCAGCGGCGCGGCGATCTCCCGGTCCTGTTGCCCGAGAATCAGAGTGGCGATTTGGACATCACCGAACGGTGGGTCCGCTCGATGGTCGACGCCCTCAACATCGTCTTCGAACCGGCCGTGCCGCCGACGCTCGATTTCCAGGCCGATGCCGCCGTCGACTGCCCGAGCGCGCGGCCCAGCCCCCCGGTCTCCTACTGTCCGGACACCAACGCCCTCGTGATCGACCTGGCCGAACTGCAGGTGTTGGCCGCGCCACCGGACGACTTCGGTTCCGGCGGGCTGGCCGGCGGTGACAACAACGCCTACTCGGTGCTGATCTCGCGCTACATGGTGGCCCTGCAACACGCCCGCGGGCTCGTGCTCGACAACGCGGAGGCCGCCCTGCGCACCGCCTGCCTGACCGGGGTGGCCACGGCCAAGATGATCAAGCCGGTGCGACTGCCCAACGGCGACACGATTCTGTTGACCGCCGGCGACGTCGACGAGGCGGTGTCGGGCATTCTCACCAACGGGCTGGCGGCCAGTGACGTCAACGGCGAATCGGTGCCCTCGGGCTTCGCCCGTATCGACGCCTTCCGGGTCGGCATACTCGGCGACGAGGAGCGCTGCCTCAAGCGGTTCGCCTGACGCTGCCTGCGCGGCCGTCTCCCGCTCGCCGCGTGCGGCTCACACCACCTTCGTCGTTCCGTACCAGGCCAGCACCGCCTCGGATTCATCGGTCGAACGGGTCAGCACGGCGTAGGACCGGATGAACGACTGCCCGACACAACCGTCGATCTTCACCCGGAAGTTACTGATCATCACCCACGGCTCGGTGCCCTTGAACTCCTTTTCCACCACCGGGACGAGGTTGATCAGACCCGGTTTGAGCCCGATCGTGATGCCGCCGCCGATGTTCGCGCCGACCCCCGGCAGGATGCCCTCGGGCCAGGGTGAGATCACGTCGGTGCCGAGCACTCCGATCGAACTGTTGAGCCCGGCGGTGCCGGTCAACGCAACACCGTTGGACGTACTCATGTCGATGCCGCAACCGATCTGGTAGCCGGCCTTCAACGTGCCGCGCGGTTCCTCACCGGTATCGGGCCCGGTCATCGCACCGCGATAGGTTCCGCCGACGACGTATTCCCGGGACGACACCGCGGTGGTCAGTGGCGGCACCGCGGCCTGCGTCTCGTCGCCGGCCGACACGGTCAGCTCCCAACCGTCGGGCGTCGTGAGGACAGCCGGTGGGGTCGACTCGACAAGGTCGGCAGGGCCGGGTTCACCTGGCGTGGGCACGATGCCGGCGGCCACCTCGCTGTCCGGGGCGATGACGGGCTCGGCCTTCGCCGCGGCCTCCGACATCAAACAGGCCAACGACACCGCGGCGAGCAGTCCGAACGAGCGAATCAACACGGGCGGCCTCTCGTTACAGTTCCGGACGGAAACGTATCGCCACGTTCCGTCGGGAACAAGAATGCCTAACTACTTACCCGAACCTCGTCACGCCCGATCACTCAGGTCGGCATTTTCAAAACGAACCCACATTCCAGCGCCACCCAGCAGGCACCGTCGGGGCCGATCGCCAGTCCGTGCGGCTCACTGCCGGCCGGTAGGTCGATGGTCACCACCTCGCCGTCACCGCTGATACGGGCGATCTGGTCGGCGCCCCACAAGCTGACCCACACGCCGTCGGTCGGATCGGCGACCACGGCATGCGGCTTGCCCGGCAGGTCGAGCTCCTGGATGGCGTCGTGCACCGGGATCCGGCCCACTTTGTCGGCCCGTATCTCGGTGAACCACACCGCGTCGTCGTGAGTGGCCGCGATACCCACCGGACCGGCTGCGGCAGTGGGCAATTCGCGCACGGTGAGCTTCCCCTCGACCGTCAATCGGCCCACCGAACCGGACTCGTTGAGGGTGAACCACAACGCGTCGTCAGGCCCTTTGGTGATCATCGACGGCATCCCGCCGACCACGGCCTGGGTGGTGATCTCGCCGTCCGTGCCGATCCTGCCGATCTCACCCGACGACGTCGTGGTGAACCACAACGCGTCATCGGGTCCGGTGGTGATGCCGTATGGCCCACTGCCCGAGGGCAGTTCGAAAGAACTCAGCTCTCCGGCGGTGGTGACGCGGCCGATCCGGTCGTCGCCGTACCGGGTGAACCACAGGGCCCCATCCGGTCCGGCCGCGATGATCGTCGGCCGCGAGTCCTGCCCGACCGGATACGTGGAAACCTCACCGGTGGCCGACACCCTGGCCACCGCGCCGCTGTGCACCAGGGTCACCCACATGGCACCGTCGCTTCCGGCAGCCAAGGCATACGGGCCGCCGTCGAGCCCAACTTTGAGCGCCTTACTCAAGCCAGTGCCACCAGGCCGAGCTCGTTGTCGGCGGTCAACAACCGGTGGTGTGGCAGGACCCGCACGGTGTAGCCCACCGGCCCGGCCACCGGCAGCGGAGTAGTGGTCGAGAACACCTCCGCACCGCCCTCGGCCGAGTCGATGTGCGTCATCGGTACGGTCACCGGATTGACGATCACATCACCGGCGTCCACCCGGCCGAGCACGGCCTGCACCGTGACCTCCTCGGACCGCAGTCCGCCGAGCTGCACGGTGGCGGTCAGCGTCAACTCCGAGCCCAGCAGCGGGGTGTCGGGCAGACCGTAACTGTCCACGTCGGTGATCTGGACCTTCGGCCAGGCCTCCTGCGCCCGCCGCCGGTAATCGGCCAGTTCCCGGGCCGCCCCGAACGGCTCCCCCGACGCGGCCTCGACGGTCTGGCGCAGCGACAACGCCGCAGGAAGGTAGTACTTCTCGGTGTAGTCGCGCACCATGCGGGAGGCCAGCACCTTCGGCCCCAGCACCTGCAACGTGTGGCGCACCATCTCCACCCAACGCGTCGGTACGCCGTGTTGGTCGCGCTCGTAGAACTTCGGCGTGACCGCATGCTCGAGCAGGTCGTAGAGCGCGGCGGCCTCCAGGTCGTCGCGACGGGACTCATCCTCCACCCCGTCCGCCGTCGGGATCTCCCACCCGTTCTCGCCGTCGTACCACTCGTCCCACCAGCCGTCCCGGATCGAGAGGTTCAGTCCGCCGTTGAGCGCGCTCTTCATCCCCGAGGTGCCGCACGCCTCCAGCGGCCGCAACGGATTGTTCAGCCAGACGTCACAGCCCCAGTACAGCAACCGGGCCATCGACATGTCGTAGTCCGGCAGGAATGCGATCCGGTGCCGTACCTCCGGCCGATCGGCGAACCGCACGATCTGCTGGATCAGCGCCTTGCCACCGTCGTCTGCGGGGTGCGACTTGCCCGCCACGATCAGCTGCACCGGCCGATCCTCGTTCAGCAGCAGCTTCTCCAGCCGCTCCGGGTCGCGCAGCATCAGCGTCAACCGCTTGTATGTGGGCACCCGTCGCGCGAATCCGACGGTCAACACCGACGGGTCGAAAGCCGTTGCGATCCATCCCAGTTCAGCCTCGGACGCGCCACGCTCCAACCAGGAACGGCGCAGGCGCTCACGTACGTCGGCGATCAGCGTCTCGCGCAGCTGCGACCGGATCCACCACAGGTGGCCCGGGTCGACCTGCTGCAACCGCTCCCAGACCGCGGGCTCGGCAGCTTCCGAACCGATCAACTCACGGCCCAGCTCAAGCCATTGCGGGGCAGCCCAGGTGGGCGCATGCACGCCGTTGGTGATCGACCCGATCGGCACCTCGGCCGGATCGAACCCGGGCCACAGATCGTTGAACATGTGCCGGCTGACCCGGCCGTGCAGCAGCGATACGCCGTTGGCGCGCTGGGCAAGCCGTAAGCCCATGTGCGCCATGTTGAACTTCGACGGATCGTCCTCGGCGCCGAACGCCACCACCCGGTCCAGCGGCACACCGGGCAGCAGCCGGGAATCGGCCGGGCCGCGCGACTCATACTCTTCGCGCGAGCGCTCGTCGGCCGGACCACCGAAGTAGCGCTTGACCATCTCCACCGGGAACCGGTCGATGCCCGCGGGCACCGGGGTGTGTGTGGTGAACACCGTCGAGGACCGCACCACGGTCAGTGCGGTGTCGAAATCCAAACCGGCCGAGACCAGTTCGCGTATCCGTTCCAAACCCAGGAAGCCGGCATGCCCCTCGTTCATGTGGAACACCTCAGGAGACGGCAGGTTCTCCAGGTCGATGAATGCCCGGATGGCCCGGATACCACCGATCCCGGCCAATATCTCCTGGCGGATCCGGTGTTCCTGGTCACCGCCGTAGAGCCGGTCGGTCACGCCACGCAGTTCGTGCTCGTTCTCGGGGATGTCGGAATCGAGCAGCAGCAGCGGAACCCGGCCCACCTGGGCGATCCACACCCGTGCCCGCAAGTCGCGTGAATCCGGCAACGCCAGCTCCACCAGCACCGGATCGCCCGCGGCGTCGCTGAGCAGGCGCAGCGGCAGACCCTGCGGATCCAGGGCGGGATAGTTCTCGTGCTGCCAGCCGTCGGCGGTCAGGGACTGTCGAAAGTAACCCGAGCGGTAGTACAGGCCGACTGCGATCAACGGCAGACCCAGATCCGAGGCGGATTTCAGGTGATCGCCGGCCAGGATCCCGAGCCCACCGGAGTAGTTGGGCAGCACGCCGGCCACCCCGAACTCCATCGAGAAGTAGGCGATACCTTTCGGCATCTGCTGCCCCTCGGCCTGTTGTTGCTGATACCACAGCGGCCGGCTCAGGTAGTTGTCCAGATCGGCGGCCAACTCGTCGAGGGAGGCAAGGAATGCCTCGTCGCCGGCCAATTCGTCGAGCCGTTGCGGGCTGACCGCGCCGAGCAATGCCACCGGGTCACCGTTGCTCTGCTGCCACAGGTCCGGATCGAGCACGGCAAACAGATCCTGAGTCGGTTTGTGCCAGGACCAACGCAGGTTGATCGACAGCCGTTCCAACGCAACCAGACGTTCGGGGAGGTGCGCGCGGACAGTGAACCGTCTCAGGGCTTTCACGCGACCCAACCTTACTGACAAATCGGGTTCGCGCAGTCCTGCGCGATAGACCGTGCTCTTGACCACCGCGAGGTTGGGCGGCCCACTACGGTGGGTATCAGACGCGACAAGGCAAGTGAACGAGTGACTGCCGCTTGACCGTGACGACGTGAGGAGTGGATGGGTGGCCGGTCGTATCGGAATCGACGATGTCGCGCCTGTGGTCTTCGGCGGGCAATTCCCGGCGAAAGCCGTCGTGGGTGAGGTGGTGCCGGTGCGGGCCACGGTGTGGCGGGAAGGCCATGACGCCGTGTCGGCCACCCTGGTGGTGCGGTACCTCGGCACCGATTACCCGCGGCTGGCCACCGGGGCGGGCACCGCACCGCTTCCGGTCCCCATTGACGCCGTCTTGTCGACCAGCCCAGTGTTGCCGACCAGCCCAGTGTTGCCGGCCCACCCCGCGCCGCAGCCCATGGATGATCCGGCGCGCATTGCAACGCCAGGTCCAGCGCCACCTCGACGCCCTGGTCGCGGGCGGCGGCGACGAACGCGTCGAAGTCCTCGATCGTGCCCAGCGCCGGGTGCACGGCATCATGGCCGCCCTCGTCGCTGCCGATGGCCCACGGCGATCCGACGTCGCCGGGCCCGGCGGTGACGGCGTTGTTGCGGCCTTTACGGTGCACCTTGCCGATCGGGTGGATGGGCGGCAGATAGACGATGTTGAAACCCATACGGGCGATGCGGGGCAGTTGCTCGGCGGCGGTGGCGAAGGTTCCGTGTACCGGATGCCCGGCCTTGTCCCAGCCGCCGGTGGACCGCGGAAACATCTCGTACCAGGAGGAGAACCGGGCCAGCGGGCGGTCCACCCAGACGCCGTATTGCTCACCGCGGGTGACCAACTCGCGCAGCGGATACTGCTCGAGCAGGTCGGTGACCTCCTCCGACAGGGCTGTTCCCGCGCGCAGGAACGGGTCGCCGGGGGTTCGCAGGGCTGCGGCCGCCTCGATCAGCGGGTCACGGAGTTTGCGGGGAACCCCGGCCGCGGCACGTTCGAGCAGACGTGCCCCGATCAGCAGATCGTTGGACAACTCGGCTTCACTCTGGCCGGCGCCGAGTTTGGCCTCGACCGCGTGTCGCCAGGTGGCCAGCGGATCTCCCCAGCCGTCGACCCGGTAGGTCCACAGGCCGACGCTGTCGGGGGTGAACTGGCCATGAAAAACGTCGGGGACGTCGCCTTGAACCATCGGTAGGGCTTGCGGCTTGATGCGCTGGGTGGGCTGCGCCGCGGGGTCGGCCGGCAACACTGCGCTGGTAGGCAACA
>NZ_MBEQ01000054.1 GCF_001954135.1 Mycobacterium sp. GA-1841
CACCGCGCACACCCACGGCACCACCGCCTTCAACGCCAGCGGAGATCTGGCCGGTCTGGAATGCAAAGGTGGACAGGACTGGTCATCTGCTCCCAGCGACGACGACGTCGGCCTGGACTCGGTCGCCTCTCTGCCCGAGATCACCGATGTCGGCGGAACCACCCTGTCCACCGATGCCGAGGGTCGCTGGCTTGCCGAGCAGGCCTGGTTCGACGTTCCACTGTCGCAGGGCACCGGCGGCGGAGTTTCGGCGATCTTCGACCGTCCAGAATGGCAACGCGGCGTGTCCGCACCGGGAAGCCCTGAGGCCGGCAGCCAGAGACGACTCACCCCCGACATCGCCGCCGTCGCCGATCCGTTCACCGGCGTGAAAATCGTTCTCAACGGCCAAGTCCTGGTCGGTGGTGGCACATCACAAGCCGCGCCGCTGTGGGCGGGCATCGCCGCGGTGATGAACCAATACCTGACCGCCAACGGCGGTCGCGCCGTCGGTGACCTCAATCCGCTGTTGTACCGGATCGCCCGCGGAGCGCCTCTGCCGGCGTTCCGTGACGTCACCCTCGGCGGCAACGCCGTGGCGACCGCCGCACCTGGATACGACCTCGTGACCGGCTTGGGCACACCCGACGTCGAGAATCTCGCCAAGAACCTGCTCATCCTGCAGAAGGCGGACCGATGACCGAAACGCCCGGCAACGACACCGACGTGCCCACCACCGAGTGCCGCGTGTGCAAGGTCGACGTCCCCGACGGCAAGTACTGCGGATTGTGCGGTGTGCCGCTTGACCAGGAGGAGTCGGACGGTCCGGAATGGTTGCGGCTCAACGCATCTTGCGTCGCTCCCGAGGAGCACCTGCTGCAGCCGTCGATCACCAGCTCACTGTTCCCTCACTTACCGCAGCGGTCCCGCACCCCGTTCCGGGTCGCGATGCTGGTTCTGGTGGCCGCCCTGATCGGTTGTGCGCTGCTGAAGCTGCCCGCGGCCCTGATCGCGGTCGCCGCGCTCGGGGTCCCGCTGCTGTTCTTGATCTACCTCTACGAGTCCGACGCCTTCCGCGACCTGCACCGCGCCAACCTGGTGCTCACCATCGTCCTGGGCATCGCGCTGGGCGTCGGATGGGTGTTTCTCACCGGCCAGATCATGGCCAAGTCTTACGGTGTCCCACTCGGCGCCGGCGTGAGCGGCTTCCGGATCGTGCGCAACGGCTTGGGGATTCCCCTGGGCGGCGCAATTCTGATGCTGGTGCCGGCGGTGGTGGTCCGCCTGTTGCGTCCGGCGAGCCGGGAATCATTGGACGGGTTCATGTTCGGCGCTCTCGGCGCGACGGTCTTCACCGCGGCAGCCACCCTGACCCGGCTGGCCCCCCAGCTCAGCACCGGCATGGTGGCGCACAACCGGCCCATGTCCGGTCTGCTCGTCGAGGCCGGAATTCGTGGTATCGCGGTGCCTTTGACCGCGGCCGCCATCGGCGGGCTGATCGGAGCGGCGCTGTGGTTCACCCGGCCGGTCACCAAGGCCGACAAACACGTCGGATACGTACGCCTGGTGATGTTCTCCTGCGCGCTCGCGGTGCTCGTCATCTACGCCGCACTGGGCCTCGTCGACGTGGCACGCATTCCCCAGTGGATTCAGTTGACCGTGCACATCGCGGTCGCGCTGACGGCGATTCTGGCGCTGCGCGTCGGTCTGCATCTGGCCCTCCTGCACGAAGCACACGACGAGATCGCCTCGGACCGACCGATTTTCTGTCCACACTGCGGCCACATCGTGCCCGACATGGCGTTCTGCCCGCACTGCGGTGCTGCCACGCATGCGTCGTCACGCACGTCGCGCGCCGAACGTCGCCGACACCGTCCGGTACGTGATCCGGGGTCCAACGACGGATGAGCACGTTCTTTCCCGGCTATGCGGTACCCGTCTCGACCGGCAGAACCCGGGCGATCCGCGGCACCTCGATCCTGAAACTGTTGGCCATCCTCGGCACCGCCATCGCCCTAGTGGCCGGTGTGCTGGCCTGGATCTCGAAAACCACCAGTGCGCCGCCTGCCCGGTATATGTGCCCACCCGAGTGCGGACATCCGCCGATGGGACAAGCCGTCGCGATCAACCCGGTGTTCACCGCACCCGACGGGAGCTTCTCGGTCTCTTACCCTGCGGCGGGGACGGCCTACAAGATCACCACCGCGCGTACCGGCGTCACCGCCGAGTTCACCGCCGGCGACGGCGGCATGATGCAGTTGATGAGCCGGCCCGCCGATGGGCGGACACCGAAGGACATCGCCAATTCCCTTATCGACAAGACGTTCCCGGACACCAAAACCGCGTACGAGATCCCTAATGCGATGGTGGGCTACCGGCCTGGTTACGGCGTCGTCGCGGACTGTTGGCCACAGGGCGCAACCAGCAGCTACGCCCGCATGCGCGTCATCGTGATGGTCGCGGTGAAGGACGATCTCGCGCTCATCGCCTCAGCCATTGGCCCCTACCACGAATTCGGGCCGCAATCGGGCTCCGGCAAGCCGTCCGGGGCCAACCTGCAGCTCGCACTCGACATGGGTAAGTACGTCAACAGCTTCCGTTGGCGGGGAGATCCTCGCCGCTGACCTCCGGAGGCTCGCGCACCCCGCGGGCCGTCGGATACTCCCAATTGACGTCCGCGGCGCAACCCGCTGGGTTAGAGTTTGCCAGCTGGTCAATTTCGGCCACTGCGACTGAATCGCCCGCCGGGGGAAAGTTAGGACAAAGCATGAGGTCACGTCGATTTACTCGTCGCCTCGTAGTCAGCGCGGCTGCCGCCGCCGTCGTCGGAATGACCGTGCTCAGCGCTTGCGGCACCGGCGAAAAGGCACCCGAGACTACTGCGCCGACCACGACCACGACCACTTCGACGTCTCCAGCGCCGGCGGCGCCGACCGAGAAGAACGTCTCCCCCAGCGGCGCCAACAAGTTCACCCCGACCCATGCCGGACCGCCGGCGCCGCCCACCGGGCGCCATGGGGCCGGCAGCCCGCACCGGCAGTAGGCTGCCCGATATCGCCATCTCTTGACCCGCCGGTACGCCATGAGTAGCGGGACCGATTCCCGCCGGGCGCCTGGGTTCCGGCTGGCCTTGGGATTGTTTCTGGCCGCGGTCGCGGCGTCCGCGCTGCTGCGCCTGCCGACGGCCGTGGCCGGGCTCGCCGCCTTCGGGCTGCCGCTGCTGTTCATCACGTATCTACGGGAAACTGCTGGGCCGCAATCTCTTCCGAGCCGAGCGGTGCTGCTCACCGTCACGCTCGGGGTGGCGTTGGGCGCCGGGTGGGCCGTGATGACCGGTTCAGTCGTGGCTCGAGAGTACGACGTGCCGGTGGGCTCGGAAGGCTTAGACATGGAGCCGTTCCGGGTCGTGCGCGATGGGCTGGCCATCCCCGTCGGCGCCATGGTCGTGATGCTGGTCCCGGTGCTGGTGATCCGTGTGCTCGCAGGGCGACAGCGAAAGCCATGGGACGGCTTCGCATTCGGCGCGCTGGGTGCACTTGCCTTCACCGCGGCCGCCACGCTCTGCCGCCTGGCCACGCAGTTCGATGACGGAGTCGTCGACCACGACCGGCCGTTGAGCGGGTTGTTGATCCAGGCCGGTATCCAGGCGGTGGCCGCGCCGGTGACCGCCGCGGCCGCCGGCGGCCTTGTCGGTGTGATGCTGGGGTTCTCCCCGCCGTCCGCCCCGGAGCATCACCGTGCGCGTGCCGTCGGCCTGACGGCGGCGACGGTGGTCGGCCTGTACGCCGCCCTCGGTCTGATCGACGTCGCGCCGGTGCCGCAATCGATTGTGCTGGCCGGGCATCTGATCGTGATGGCGGTGGCCGTCCTGGCATCACGGGCCGGCCTGCGGATGGTGTCGCGCGGGGTCCTCGGCCGGGTGCCCCAGTCCGGCGTCGGCCGGCCGGTCGTCGCCTGGGGTGTCGCGGTCACACTACTGACGGTCGCTCTGGTCGCCGTGTCGGTGGTGATCAGTGATCCACCCGTGCGTTACATCTGCCCACCGGACTGCGGCAGCCCGCCGACCAGCGAGCCGGTGGTGTCCACTCCCCGATTTACCGCGCCCGACGGTGCGTTCTCGGTGTCCTATCCCGCGTCGAGCTCGGTGTATCGGCCGAGCACCGCCGACGACGGGGTCACCGTGGACTATCTGATCGACGACGGCGGCACGATGCAACTCATCGGGCGGCCCGCCGGCGGGCGGACGCCGAAACAGATCGCAAAAGCGCTGGTCGAGGACGCCTATCCCGATGCTGAGGTGGACTACGAGATTCCGAATGCGATGGTCGGATATCAACCCGGTTACGGCATGGTCGTCGACAGCTGGCCGCAGAACTCCACCGGCGACTACATGCGGCTGCGGGTGGTCATCCTGGCCGCGGTCAAGAACAACCTGGCGCTGATCGCCGTCGCCGTCGGCCCCTACCACGAATACGGGCCCGACTTCGGCCCGGGAATGCCCTCCGGCGCCAATCTCGACCTCGCGCAGGATATGGGCAAGTACGTCAACAGTTTTCGTTGGCGTGGGGATCCGCTGCGCTGATCACTCCCATTCGATGGTGCCCGGCGGCTTGCTGGTCACGTCCAGCACCACCCGGTTGACCTCGGGCACCTCGTTGGTGATCCGGGTCGAAATCCGTTCCAGCACTTCGTAAGGCACCCTGGTCCAGTCCGCGGTCATGGCATCTTCGCTGGAGACCGGCCGCAGCACGATCGGATGACCATAGGTCCGTCCGTCGCCCTGCACCCCCACCGACCGCACATCGGCCAGCAGCACCACCGGGCACTGCCAGATCTGCTGATCCAGTCCCGCCGTGGTGAGCTCCTCGCGGGCGATGGCGTCGGCACGGCGCAGGGTATCGAGGCGGTCGGCGGTCACCTCACCCACGATGCGGATGCCCAGACCCGGGCCCGGGAACGGTTGGCGCCCAACGATTTCCTCCGGCAGGCCGAGTTCCCGACCGACCGCACGGACCTCGTCCTTGAACAGCAGCCGCAGCGGCTCGACGAGCTTGAACTTCAGGTCGTCGGGCAGACCGCCGACATTGTGGTGGCTCTTGATGTTGGCCGTGCCGGTGCCGCCGCCGGATTCCACGACGTCGGGGTACAGGGTGCCCTGCACCAGGTACTCGATCTCGCCCTCGCTGGCGCCCAGGGTGTCGCGAACCACCCGCTCGAATGCCCGGATGAACTCGCGGCCGATGATCTTGCGCTTACCCTCGGGGTTGGTCACCCCGGACAGCGCCTCCAGGAAACGATCGGCGACGTCGAGGGTGACCAGTTTGGCGCCGGTCGCCGCGACGAAGTCACGCTCCACCTGTGCTCGCTCGCCCGCCCGCAACAGGCCGTGGTCGACGAACACGCACGTGAGCCGGTCCCCGATGGCGCGCTGCACCAGCGCGGCCGCCACCGCCGAGTCGACGCCGCCGGACAATGCGCAGATGGCCTGGCCATCGCCGATCTGGGCCCGTACCGCCTCGATCAACTGCTCGGCGATGTTGGCCGGGGTCCAGCTCGCGCCGATGCCGGCGAACTCGTGCAGGAATCGGCTCAACACCTGCTGTCCGTGCGGCGAGTGCAGCACCTCCGGGTGGTACTGGACACCGGCCAGCCGCCGGGCCCGGTTCTCGAAGCCGGCAACGGGAGCGCCCGCGCTGGAGGCGACCACGTCGAATCCGTCCGGCGCGGCGGTGACGGCATCGCCGTGGCTCATCCACACCGGCTGAGTGGCCGGCAGCTCGGCATGCAGATCGCCGCCGGCGACGGACAACTCCGTACGACCGTATTCGCTGGTCCCGGTGTGTTCGACGGTGCCGCCGAGGGCCTGGGCCATGGCCTGAAAGCCGTAGCAGATGCCGAACACGGGGACGTCGAGATCGAACAGCGCAGGGTCGAGCCGCGGCGCGCCCTCGGCATAGACGCTGGCCGGCCCGCCCGAGAGCACGATGGCCTGCGGGTCCTTGGCCTTGATCTCCTCGACTGAGGCGGTGTGCGGGACGACCTCGGAAAACACCCGTGCCTCACGGACCCGGCGAGCGATCAGCTGAGCGTACTGAGCGCCGAAGTCGACGACGAGGACGGGACGGAGAGATGGAGACGTCACCGCCACAGTCTAGTGGGCAGGTGAGAGCGTGTCTGACGTGCCGCAAGCTGGCTGGATGGTCCCCGGCTCGCTCATGGCAGATTGATTCGCCAGTACAGTCCGATGAGGAAATCGGCGAGCTCCCCCGGGGAGATGTCGAGTAGGCCTTCGGCCCACGCGATCAACAGTTCCGAAGCGGCTCCCGAAATGGCGAAAGCCTTCATCCGCGCGTCCACAGGGCTGCTTTCGAAGTCGTCCGGGTCGGCGCCTGACCACCGGAAGAAGTTCGCGGCAGCGCGCGAGAGAATCTCGTTCCGGTGGGTGCCGGCACGGCCACCTTTGCCGAGTGCCTCGATGAAGATGATCCGAATCATGCGCGGGTCGTCAGCGAGCGTGTCGACTGCTGTTCGAAGTGCGAGTGAAATCCGGGAAAAGGCGTCATCGGGGGCATCGGCGACAGCGGCATCCACCGCGCGCTCAACCGTATCCATGGTGATTTCGAGCATGGCGTCGAACAATGCGTCGAGATCACCGAAGCTTTCGTAGAAATATCGCTCGGTCAATCCGGCGTCGGCGATCACGTCCTTGATCCGCACAACCCCGACGTCCCCAGAACCGAACACGTTCATGCCGGCCTCGATCAGTTTCCGACGCCGCTCTGCAATTCGCTCTTCACCGGTGACTCCGCCGTATACCCGGCTTGAGGACGAAGCCGACACCTTGTACTCCCGCCTGTTGGCCTGCGTCGCCCCAGCATAGTGGTGGCAGTTACCCGGACATGTGGGGCACACAGGCGGAGGGCATACGCGATATCAGCCCAGCAGCCCGGCGATCTCGGACTTGATCTGCTCGGGTGTGACGGTCGGCTCGAAACGCCGGATCACCTTGCCGTCTCGACCGACGAGGAACTTGGTGAAGTTCCATTTCACCTCGTCGGTGTCGAGCGCTTCCGGACGCGTGGCCTTGATGTGCTCGTACAGCGGCCCATTCTCGGGACCGAAATCACCGGGGGCCTCGGCGCGCAGGTAGACGAAGAGTGGATCCGCGTCGGGACCGTTGACCTCGACCTTGCCGAAGACCGGGAAGGTGACGCCGTAGTTCACGGAGCAGAAATCCTGAATCTCGGCATCGGTACCGGGTTCTTGATCACCGAACTGATTGCACGGGAAGCCGAGGATTTCCAGGCCGCGATCCCGGGTTTCTCGGTACAGCGCCTCCAAACCTTCGTACTGCGGCGTGAACCCACACTTGCTGGCGACATTGACGATGAGTGCCACGCGGCCGGCGTAGGCGTCGAGTGAATGCGTCGAACCATCGGCAGTCGTCGCGGAAAAACCGTGGATTGTCACGGTCTACACACCTTTCCCGGTTGCGGCCAGGGCCTCGGTTGCTCTCGTTCGATCCTCCTCGAACGCCTGACCCATCTGATCGACGTCGAAGTTGACCGGCTTGTTGATCCCGGCACGGAACTCGAAGTGCCGGATCAGCTTCGGGTCCACCGGTTGATCGTCGAAGAGTTCACTGTAGAGCGGTCCGACCCGTTTCGCCGTCTTCTCCAACAACGCCCGGTCCAATCCGTAGAACTCAATCGCGTTCTCCCCCAATATCGCCCGCGCCTCGGACTCGGGTACCGATCCCAACGTCGTCCGGATCCAGTCGTGGGTGTTCGGCCACGTCCCCTCGAAATGCGGAAAATCGCTACCGAACATCAGTTTGTCGATCCCTACTTCATGACGTACGGCTACGTCGCCGTAGCGCATCAGGGAGGTCCCGCAGGCGCAGTGGCGAGCCCAATACTCACTGGGGGTGAGTTTCATCAGCCCTGGGTTGGCCGCGTGCGCACGGTCCAGATAAGCCAATGTCACCGGAACCCAATCGGCATGGATCTCACTGAAGGCAACCTTCAACTTGGGAAACCGATCGAACACCCCGCCCCACATGAGCTGCCACAACGGCCGACGCTCACCGAACGTCTCGAACAACTCACTCAAGAACGAGTTCGTGCCGGCAGCTTCTGCACCGGCGTCCGGATCGAACTTGGGAAGCATGCTCTCGTCGAGCGCCGCCAAACCTTCCCCGCCCACGTCCTCGCCGCTCGTCTGGCTGAACATACTGCGGATCCACCCGACCACGAATCCCTGCGCATTGCCGAACCCGGCATGGATGTGCACGACCACGCCGAGGTCCTGACAGGCCGCCCACATCGGATCCCACCAGCTGTCATACAACGGCGGTAGATCGTCGGGCGCCGAGCCCGGCATCATGGGCGGGAAGATCGCATGGAAACCCGACTCCCGCGCCCGCACGATCTCGGCCACCGTCGCCTTCCAGTCCGGCCACGGATAGATCAGCGGCACACCCAGCAAGCGACCGGGAGCCTCGGAGCAGAAATCCTCCAAGAACCGGTTGTGCGCCTGCGCGCCCGCCCTGCGCAGCTCGTGCGATCGACGCGAGTTCTGGGGGTCGAGAAAGGGCACGAACCCGATGGGCCCGAACGGGTGCAGGAATTCAGCCGCGATGCCCTCGGCCTCCACATGACGGAGCCGCCAGACCGGATCGAAATAGCCGACCTCACCGGCGTGCTCCACCACGCGCCTCTTGTCGTAGACCTCCAGCGATTCCTCCGGCGCCGGGTACCCCGTCAGGCCGACGACCTGGTTGATGACTGCCACATCGTCGAGGTAACCGTCGAAGTCCGCGTGGTACTTCGAGTCGACATAGTCCTTGTACATCTTCGGCGGCAGGGAGACATGGGAATCCGCCGACACCATCGTCATCGGCTTCAGTTGGGGGCTCGACAAGGTGGACGCGTCCGCGTTCCGGACATCAAAACTGACTCGCATTCGAGCTTTCCTTTCAGGGCTGCGAATTGATTTCAGTGGTCGGGCCGGGGGCGGGCGCAAATGCCTTGGCACTGACTTACCGATCGATCTATCTGACATGTATGAATGTCAGTTTTCTTCACCAGCCCGCTCCCGTCAAGCATTTTCGGTGACTTGCCTCACTTTCAGCGGTGGTGGGCAGGAGCGTCACAGCGCTCTGGCGGCGCCCAGGCCCACTCAGGCGAGTTCGCGGGCGGCTTCAGCCAACAGCGCTGACCGCCACGTGGCCATCAGCCCTTTGACGGGCCCGCCGATGGGTCACGCTCGATCGGCGTACCGGGAATGACGAGTTCGACACCCAGAACCAACCAACCGGGTAGCAGTTCGGGCGGCTGGTCGAACTCGCGAATCACGCGGTGCCGAAACCCGGGCGTCACTGCATCACGAACTTCCATGGGCAGCTAACGCTTTCGGCGGCTATTCCTCACGACGACGCCTCGACCTTGGTTTTGAAGGTCTTCTCCATGAAGCCCGGATCGATCAGCATGCCGTGGATCTGCTGATTGTGGCTGTGGCACAGCTGGTGATATGCGAACGACGTCTGCATGGCACTGACGCGGCCCTGGTTGTCCTGGGCGACGTTGACGGCCTCCTTCGCCAATTTGAGCGCGAACAGCGGCTTCTCGGCGATCCGCGACGCCAGCTGCAGAGTGAAGGATTCCAGCTCCTCGAGGGGAACGACATGATTGACCATCCCGAGCCGGTGCACCTCGGATGCTGTCAGGAAGTCGGAGGTGAACAACATCTCCTTGGCTTTACGGACGCCGACCTCGAACGGATGATTGAAAAACTCGGCACCACTGACACCCATCGATACGGTGTTGTCCTGGAACAGGGCATCCTCGGCCGCGACGATCAGGTCGCAGGGCCACACCAGCATGAGTCCTCCGGCAATCACCTTGCCCTGCACGGCCGCGATGGTCGGCTTGGGCAGATTGCGCCACCGCTCGGACAGGCCGAGGTACATCTCCTTCTCGACCGCCATCTGCGACTCGGCACCGGCACACCCGAAGCCACACCAGGTGCCGACCCGCTGGTGGTCGGTCACCACCTGCAGCGCGTCCTGCTCTCGCAGGTCATGGCCGGCGGAAAAGTGTGGCCCGTTGGCTGCCAGGATGATCACGCTCACCGAATCATCCTGTGCAGCAAGGTCGAACGCGTCGTTCAACTCATACAGCATGCGCATGCTCTGCGCATTCCTGGCCTCGGGGCGGTCCAGCACGATCCGGGCGACCTTGTCTGCCGGCCGTTCATAGCGGACAGTTTCGAACTCACTCACGATCAGACCTACCCGCCGGCCTGTGGAAGCCGCGATGCGGTGTCAGCCAGGATCGCGGCGACCGTGCCGGTCGCCGTCTGCACCCGCTCGGGTGTCAGCGGCGGCGTGAAGGCTGCGGCAAAGGGTGTCGGCAGGTCGCTCTGCGCAACCGGGCGCTGGTGGGAGAACGTATCGAATCCGGCCTTGCCGTGGTACGCGCCCGAACCGCTCATGCCGACGCCGCCGAACGGAACGGCGTCGTTCACATACGCCAGCCCGAAGTCGTTGCGCGAGACTGCACCCGAGGTGGTCTTCACCAGGAAGCGCTGGAATTCCTGAGTATCGGCGCCGTACCAGTAGGACGACAGCGGGTGTTCACCGGTCGCGGCGTAGGTGATGGCCTCGTCGACGTCGGAGTAGGTGTGCACCACGAGCACCGGGCCGAAGATCTCCTCGGTGTGGATCTCGGCGTTGTCCGGGACGTCGAGCAGCAGGGTCGGCGGGTAGCGGCGCGATGCGGCGTCCGACAACCGGTCCTTCTCCCCCTCCGGCACGATCACGATCTCGACCGCACCCTTCGACTTGGCATCTTCGACCAATCCGGACACCCTGGCGAAGTTGGCATCGTTGACGATCGACACGACATCGGGGTTGTCGACGAAGGTCGGGAAGTGCATCAGCACCGCGTCCCGGTAGGCCTCGACAAAGGCGTCCTTGCCCGATTCGGGGACGAAGGCATAATCCGGGCACAGACACACCTGGCCGCTGTTGACGTGGCGGGCGGCCGCGAGCCGCGTTGCCGCGTCGGCGATGTCGGCGTCGGGTGCGACGATGGCCGGATTCTTGCCGCCCAACTCGAGCGTCACCGGCACCAGATTCTTCCCGGCGGCCGTGGCGACGAGGCGGCCGACCTTCGGGGAGCCGGTGAAGAAGATGTGGTCGAAACGCAGATCGGTGAACGCGGTGGCGGTCTGCAATCCGCCGTTGACGACGACAACCTCGTCCGGGCTCATTCGCGAGGCCACCGCGCGGGCGAACACTGCCCCAGCGCGCGGCGTCATGTCAGAGAACTTGATCATCACCCGGTTGCCCGCGGCCAGCGCTTCGACGGTCGGCACGAATGCGAGCACGACCGGGAAGTTCCACGGGCTGATCACGCCCACAACGCCTTTGGGGCGATTCTGGACGAAGGTCGGGAAGGCACCGCCCATCCCGCCGGGAACCTCGGTCGGGGCCATCCACGTCTCGAGGTTCTCGCGGGCATAGGCGATGGATCCCATTCCGCCGAGCATGTCGAGTTCGATCGACGTGGTCGGGGGCCGTCCGCCGAAGTCGGCGTCGAGCGCTTCGGCGAGTTCGGCGCTGTGTTCCAGGACCGCCGCGACGAAGCGGTCGATCCGATCGCGCCGGGTCGCGGCGTCGGGGATCGGGTCGAGGGACTGAGCGGCGCGCTGCGCATCGAGGAGCCGCTGCAGCTCCGCGGGGGTGACGTCCACGATCGAGTCAGTAGCGAGGGTCATTTGATCAGCTCCTTCTGTGCGGGCGTTTCAGCTGCGGCGGCAAGGTCTCTGGCCCATCGGTAGTCGGCCTTGCCGGCTGGGCTCCGGACCACCGCGTCCACGCGGACAATGGCTTTCGGCAGTTTGTACCGGGCCAGCCGCTCCCCGGCGTGGGCCAGCAGGTCTTCATCTGTCGGGTTGAGGCCGGCGACAAGCTCGACGACGGCGACGATCTCGCTGCCCCACCGCTCGCTGGGCCGTCCGACCACGACGACGTCGCGGACGGACGGATGCGCGATCAGTGCGTCCTCGACCTCTTCGGCGAAGATCTTCTCGCCACCGGAGTTGATCGTCACCGAGTCCCGGCCGAGCAGCTCGATGCTGCCGTCGGCGCGGTGGCGGGCCCGGTCGCCCGGTAACGACACGCGCCGACCTTCGATCGTGGGGAACGTGCGCCCGGTCTTCTCACGATCGTTGAGATAGCCCAGCGGGATGGCACCCGCGCGGGCCAGCCAACCTGTCTCGGGGTCTCCGGGCTGAAGGACCCGCCCGTGGTCCTCGGCCACCACGCAGGTGCCGGCCGCCGGTTCGAACACCCCGGAGGTCGCCGGCGCCTGGCTGGTGCTCACATTGGTGAGCTGCGAACCGGTCTCGGAAGACCCGGCGACGTCGGCGATGACCACGTGTGGCAGCAGCCGAAGGAGGCGGTCCTTGACCGCCGCACTGGTGACCGCACCGCCGAGCCCGACCATCTGCAGCGAAGCGCCGCTATGTCCGCCCCGCTCGAACTCGTCGCACAGCGGGGTCGCGAAGGCGTTGCCGACCAGGTTCGTCATCTGCACGCCTTCGCGATCGATCAGCTCCCAGACGGAGTTGGGATCGAGTCGGTCCACGACGTCGGGGAAAACGACGGTGCCTCCACCGAGCAGACCGGCCAGCGCGAGCCATTGCGCCGCGGCATGCATCAGCGGCGGAAGCGGGAGCACCACCCGGCGGTCGACCGCGGCCACCAGCGCGACCCCCTCATCGAGCGAGGCCGCCTCGAACATGCCTTCCGGAAGGAATGCGCCGAGGCCGCTTTCGAGGATGTCGGCCTGGGTCCACAGCACTCCCTTCGGCATCCCGGTAGTGCCGCCGGTGTACACCACGTAGAGGTCGTCGGCGTCCGGCTTGGTCCGGGGTGCGTCGGCGCTGGCGGCAGCCAAGGCGTCCTCGTAGTCGAGGGCTCCGGGAAGCAGCGCGTTGCCGGACTCGTCGGCAACCTGAAGCAGCAGCGTCGGCGGCTGCCGCAGCGCGCCGAGGACGGCGGCGAGGGTGGGGGCGAACCGTGCGTGATAGATGATCGCCCGCGGCTCGGAGTCGTTGAGGAGATAGGTCAGCTCGGCTTCGACGTACCGGTAGTTGACATTCAGCGAGGTCGCGCGGGCAGCTGCCGCGCCGAGCATGCCCTCCAGGTACTCGTTGCCGTTGTGCAGGTACAGCGCAACGTGGTCCTGTCCCGACTCCCACGGCTGCAGGTCGGCACGCTCGCGGTGAACCGTAACCCCGTGGAACAACAGGATATTCGCCAGCCGATTGACTCGCGCCGCCACATCGCGGTAGGTGAAGCGACGTTCCCGGAACACGATGCAGTCGCGTTCGGGGAGCGCGTCCGCGATCCCGGCGAACAGCTCAGCGTGGTTGTAACGCATCAGATCTCCAGTTCGACGGTCGCAGGTCCAGGCGACGCTGCCCGGACCTGCGACGTGGCATTCATGGCGCCGGTTACACGGTGCGGACGTCGACGAGGGCCTGTCGCCGCTCGTCACGCACCACGCGCAGCGCCTCCTTCAGCGCGCCGGCCAGCTCGCTGCGGTGGCGAACCGTCACGCCGTATCCGCCCGAGGCGGTGCAGTAGGACGCCAGCTCCGGCGACGGCGAGAGATCCGAGAAGCGTCCCTCGGCGGTGGCGACCGCTTCGCCTTCCGGATAGACGAGCTGCGTCGCCATGTCGACGGCCCACCAGTTGCTGTTGTTGGCGATGATGGTCAGCACCGGCAAGTTGTGCTTGGCCGCCGCATGGTGGCACGCCGCCGGGTTGGCGAACATGTAGGCACCGTCGCCGAGCGTGGCGACCACGGTACGGTCCGGCGCGGCGTACTGGGCGCCGAGAGCCGCAGGCAGTCCCCAACCCAGTCCACCCGAGGCGGGCAGGAAGTAGTAGGTGCCGGGCTTGGTCCGATTGAGCAGGCAGGCAGTCGACACATACTCGTTGAACACGATGTCGTCCTCGTCGAGGAGCTCACCGAGGACCGCCGAGATCGCCGCCGAGGTGATCGGCTCATCGGCGTCGCGGCCGTTCTCGTCGCGACGCTGATCGTCGATACGACCCTGACGTGCCGCGGCCATGGCGCGGATCTCCTCGGCGCGGCTCTGGTCGATCCGGTCGGCGCGGGCCTCGAGAGCGGCAGACAACTGGGTGAGGAACGCGGCCGGAGTGGCGCTGATGTTGAGATCGGAGCGATGAGACCGGATCGGGTAGGTGGAGTAGAGCGGATCGACCCCGACCTGGGCGATGTAGGTGTCGGCTCGCGGCGGCGTGTGGGTCTCCATCCACGGCACGTCGCTCTCCAGGAAGACGATGACATCGGCCCGGGCGAAGACGGTGGCCGCCACGTCCATGTTGGCGATTCGGTGCGGATGGTTGTACGGGATGTTCAGGTAACGGGCCCACGGATCGGCCACACCGATCCCGAAGCGGGTGGCGACATCGCCCAGCAACACAACGGATTCGGGCTCGACGCCGTTGGCCGTGGCCACGATGACCGGGAACTCGGCGGCGGCGATCCGGTCGGCGAGTGCCTCGATGGCCTCGGGATCGGGGTGCACGGTGGCCGGAACGGGCGTGCGCGCGATCGGCACCGCTGGGTCCTGCGCCGGCTCGGCCAGAACCTCGCGAGGCAGAGCGAGGTACACCGGCCCGCGCGGGTGGGCGCTGGCCACACTCACGGCGCGGTCGACCACGGATTCGACCTGGCGAGGATCGCGCAGTTCGTAGTCCCACTTGACGAATTCACGGACCAGGCTCGCCTGGTCGAACATCTCCTGCGACCAGTGGATGGGCAGGTCGCGCGCGCCGACAGCACCACCTTCGAGGATCGGTGACCGACCGGCAGTGACCAGCAGGGGAATCCGGTCCCGGGAGGCGTTGGCGACCGAGCACGCGGCATTCGCCGTACCGACGTTGACGTGCAGCATCAGGGCCTGGGGCCGTCCGGTCACAAGAGCGGCACCGTGGGCCATGCCGCCGGCCAGGTTCTCATGCGCACACAGCACCGGTGTCGGCAGCGCCGGATTGTTGTCCTTGTTGAGCGCATAGGCTTCGACGATCGGCGCGAAGTCGGTCCCCGCATTGACGAAGAAGTATTCGATGCCGTGCTCGACGAGCGCGTTCAGGTAGCGAGTAGCAGCGGTCTGCGACATGGTGTTCTCTCTGTTTCGTGCGGGAAGAAAGGTGTTAGGCGACAGTGGGTCTGGCGCGAAGCGTCGGGATGATCGATGCGAGTTCGCGCCACTCGGCCACCGGCAGTTGACGCCGATCGCCGGTCTGCACCTGCACGCACACGTGGTCGGCACCGGCATCGAGGTGTTCCTGCACCCGCGCCGCGATCTGATCGAGGGAACCCCAGGCGACGATGGCGTCGACGAGCCGGTCGCTTCCGCCCCCGCTCAGATCGTGGTCGTCCCAGCCCAGACGCCGAAGATTGTTGGCGTAATTGGGCAAGGTGAGAAAACGACTCATGAACTGACGGGCGACCTGACGCGCCACGGTGGGGTCCTTTTCGAACACGACGGTCAGCTCAGGTGCCAGCAGCGCATCGCCCAGCGCCTCGCGAGCCACCGCAGTGTGCTCGACGGGCACGAAATAGGTATGCGCGCCGGCGCCACGTTCGGCGGCCAGTCGCAGCATCCGGGGCCCCAGCGCTGCCAGCACCCGCTGAGGCGCGACAGGAGTTGGGGCGCCCCAGAATTCGCTGGTGTCCATCGTGTCGAGGTAGTCGACCATCGTGCTGTAGGGCTTGGTTCCGTACCGACCTTGGTGCGCCACGTCGACCGTCGCCTGATGGCTCACCCCCAGGCCCAGCAGAAACCGTCCGGGGAACGCCTCGCTGACGGTTTGCCATCCTGCGTTCATGGTCATCGCGGTACGCGCGTGCAGGCTGGCCACGCCGGTGGCCACCGTCAAACGGGCGGTGGCCCCCAGCAACAGCGCAGCATTGGCGAATGGTTCTCGAGTGACCGCCTCTGGTATCCACAGCGCACCGAAGCCGAGGTCATCGAGCTCGGCAACGGCGTGCTGTGCACGGGCCATCGGCTGGACATCGAGGTGGTACGACCAGATTCCGAGCAGACCGAGGCTTGGTGCGGGTGCCTGGTCGGCTGCGGTCATGGCAAGAGCCACTCTGCATTCGTGCGGAAGAACTTGGTGGTGATCTCCTCGCCGAGCGGCTCAACCTTCGCCAGCATGTTGTTCATCGAGTCCTTGGTGCCCTCGACGTGCGGGTAGTCGGTCGAATAACAGAACACGTCAACCAATTCCGGATCGTCCTGGATGTAACGGTCGACGGGTTCGAAGTTGAACGGGGACACCCGGATGTTTCGGGCGACGTACTCCGACGGCTTCATCGGCATCTTGGCCGCGGACGCGCCCGGGAAAACCTTGCAGTACATGTCCATGCGCCGAGCAGCCGGACCGACCCAGTGCGCTCCGACTTCGAAGAGCCCAACACGCAGCCGCGGGAACCGCTCGAACACTCCCCCGAGGACCATCGCCGACACATAGTTGTCGATGGCCATGTGGACAGTCGCGAACATGCCGATGTTGGTGTTCGGGATCTCCGGGGACTGGAACAGATCCATGAAGGTCTCGGCCAAAGTCCACCGCGGATCCAGGAAGAAGAACTCGGTGCCGATATGCAGCGTGGCTGCAACATCATTCGATTCGAGCAGGCTCCACAGCGGATCGAGCGTCGAATGCGCGGGCGAAACGCCGCCAGGAGGAACGTCGGCCTGCAGGTACACCGCGCGGACACCGCCGTCGATCAGCCGCTTGGTCTCGGCGATCATCTCATTCACGTCGTCGCTGGTGGTGATGATGCCGACCAGCCGGATCCGGCCATCGGCCAAATTCGCGTTCTCGATGACCCAGTCGTTGTAGGCGCGAATGAACTGCTTCGAGAAATCGGGGCGCGAGATACCTTCGAATACGGATTGGTCACCGCCCCACCGCTGTTCGAAACCGAGGTCGGTCATCCCACCAACCATCATCGCGGCGATCGCGGTGGTCGGAAAGACCAGCTGCTTGTCGATGCCCATGGTGTCGAGCACCTCGACGCGCCGGCCGAGATCGATTGCGCTCGGAGCCTTCGGCCCCTTGACCTTCCAGACCGTCTCGGAGTCGATCTCCATGACGTCGGCCGCGTCTGTCTGGTGCATGTTGGTCGCCGACGGATCAGGACGCAGCTCGTCCGCGATCGCGAAGAGATTTCCCATGATCCGACCGGGCTGGCCGAACACCTCTCCGAGCAGGTGGCCCGGGATCATCTCGTGGGCGTCAACGTCGTGTGCAAGGAGCTTCATCGCTACCTCCGAGGGCTGATCTCCCGGTTCCAGACCGGGATGGTGGTGGAATGCATGTGCTTTTTTGACCGCTGATCCACTGGTTTCAGACTCGACGTGTCGGGCTTTGCGGTACCCGCTCGACGCCCGATCCAGTGGACTAGATAGATTGCTCTAGCGGAATCAGACAATCACAATTGTCCGACTGCGTCAACCCTAGGAGAACAGGCCTCCAGCCGTCTCCGCTTTGGTCGAATCGGAGCAAAATATGCAGATCATCCCCGAATCCCACCGCGACCTCGCCGAGACACCGCTGGTCGCGTCACTGTCCACCGTCGGCGCGGACAGCACTCCTCAAGTGACGGCGATCTGGTACGTGCTCGAGGGAGATGCTGTGCGCATCTCACTGGTGCGCACACGGCAGAAATACAAGAACCTCGTCGCCCATCCACAGGCGACGTTGTTCGTCATCGATCCGCAGAACCCATTTCGGACACTGGAGATCCGCGGAACCGTGAAGGTTGACGAGGACTCCGGCCTCGAACTGTTCGACCGGGTTTTCCGGCACTACGGCGCGGACCCGGCGACGGCCGGCGCAGCCCGGGAAGGCCGTGTCGCGGTGACCTTGGTTCCCACCCGCGTGGTGGCGCAGGGCTGACCGCGGCGAAAAGGCAAGCGGCGACGCCGTCACGACCCACCGCCACACACAGCGGACGCCGAAATGTCGCGGCGCAAATCCAGCCGGCGTCAGCGAGCGGTGCGCGCGCCCTTGCTCCGACCGGTGCGGCTCTTGGGCGCGGCAGCGAGCCCGGCGGCAACGGCGTTGGCCGCCGACTTTCCGGCCGTGTGCATCGGCACGGAGGACCGCGTGGTGCGCGACAGCAGAACCGCACCCTCGATCAGGCAGAAAATCTCCACCGCGACATCACGAGCCCGCTCGTCGGTCATTCCGGCCGCGGTGAAACGCTCCTGGAGCACGGTCAGCCACGATTCGAATGCCTCAGCAGCGGCGGTCCGCATCAACTCGTCATTGTTGGCCACTTCCAACGCGATCGTGGCGATCGGGCAGGCGTAGCCATAGTCGGTCTCTTCGAGAAGGTCGGCCGCTTGCCGGAACGAAGCCGCCGTCGCCTCGACGACGTCGGCTTCCTGCGGATACACCGACTCGAGCAGTTCGCGATAGCGCTCACCGCCATAGGTGAGCGCGGCGGCACCCAGCTCCTGCTTACCCCCGGGGAAGAAGTGGTACAGCGAACCGTAGGGCGCCTCGGCCGCCGCGAGGACAGCCTTGATACCAGTCGCCCCGAAGCCTTGGCGACTGAACAGATCTGTCGCGGACTCCAAGAGGCGAACTCGCGTTTCAACCGGCTTACCGGCGGTTGACGAAGTGGGAGACACAGGGTCAGATTACTCCGTTAGATCAATCTGTTACGCCTTATCCCCCGGCCTTTTGTTGTGATGTTCGTCCTCACGGTGCCGCACGTATGACCGGGACGACGCCGCCTGGCGGTCAAACTACCGTCGGAAACCCCCGCAGCCGCTCTACCGACTCGCGGCCATTCTGCTCTCGCGAGATCGCTTTCAGGATGTAGATGGCCAGCAAGATCGTCCAGACACCGTGGAAGCCGGCCACCACGACGCAGGTGACAAACCCGTCCCAGGCAAACGGCCCGACCAGTCCGAACGAGAAGGTCTGGAGGCTGTTGGGAAGGATGGTGACGACCTGCGCCAGGGTGAACCATGCCAGCCAGCGGGGAAAGTATGGCGCGCCGCGACGGTCACGGAGAATGGCGACCGCTATGGCGATGAGCCACAGAACGTATGGCGGCCAGGTGTAGTAGTAGAAGAACCAGGCGAGGTCGTTGAGAGTCAAGGTGATCTCGGGGTCGATCCGACCGGCTCGAAACGCGGCGACCGCGTACATGATCGACATGATCTCGACGACCATGGTGTTGATCGCCGCGAGGATCAACGTCGCGAATGTGAGCACCGGGTACCGGGGCGATTCCATCCGCCAGACCCACACCGAAATGATCGCCTGCCACCAACCCCAGAACGCGAACGCGATCATCATCAACAGGCAGCCGAGCTGAATCACATCGGAATGCCCGGTATATATCTCCACGATCCGATCCGCGGTCCAGGTTGCGTTGTGCGCCGGGAACACCCGCGCCAGAACCAGACCCAGGAACATCACCGGCACAGCGGCTACTCCGCCGAACACGAACCAACGCTGAGCCCTGGCGTTCAACCAGTGGGAATCCGCAATATCGCTCACCACAAGGACCTTTCGATTCGACAGCCCCGCCGCCCTCCCGTCGCGAGACGTCGAGGCGGGCTGGAACGTTGACCTCCCCGGAGCGTCACGATAGATTGATCTAATGGCTGACACACGTGTTTTTGAACTTCGTACGTATGAAGCGGTGCCGGGCAAGATCGACGCGCTCGTGGCCCGCATCGGTGATCACGCTGCGGCGCTGTTCGAGAAGCACGGCATGACCAATGTCGGTTTCTGGGTACAGACAGATGAAGACGGCAAGGCCACCGACACCCTCACCTACATCGTGGCCCACGAGAGCCGTGAAGCTGCAGCCAAGTCTTGGGAGGGCTTCTGGGCTGACCCCGAATGGCAAGCGGCGAGGGCCAACGGCGAGCAGGTCACCGCGGGCGCCACGTCGGTGTTCATCGAACCCACTGCGTACTCGAAAATCCGTTGACCCCCATGTGAAGTCCCCACTGTCAGCAGTGGGGACTTCATCGTGTTCGCGCCCGTCGCCGCCGGCGACGCGTAAATCTGACAACCCTCCGGCCTGCCCGGACGACTCCGAGGAATGTGCATGCCTTCCCTCTTCGACCTCACCGGACACGTCGCACTGATCACCGGAGCCAATTCCGGCATCGGCTTGGGCATGGCACACGGCCTGGCCCAAAGCGGTGCCGACGTCTGCATCTGGGGCACCAATGTCGAGCGCAACAAATCTGCCGCCGAAGAACTGGCCAAACACGGCACCCGGGTGCATGCCGTCCGCTGCGACGTGGGAGACGAGGACGCCGTGGCAGCGGCCTTCGGCGAGACGCTCGAACACTTCGGCCGGGTCGACTCCTGTTTTGCCAACGCCGGAGTCCGGGCACCCGAAATCCCATTCCTGAAAACGACTCTCGCCGATTTTCAAGGTGTCAGGCGGGTAAACCTGGACGGCGCATTCCTGACACTGCGCGCCGCGGCGCAGCATATGGTCGAGCGCGGCGGGGGCGGCGTGCTGGTGGGCACGTCGAGCGTCTCCGCACACCACGGAACACCACGCGGCCAGGCCTACGCGGCGAGCAAGGCGGGCTTGGCGGCGATGATGCGCAGCTGCGCCATAGAGCTGGCGCGGCACCAGATCAACGCGCACTCGATGGTTGTCGGTTGGACCGAAACACCGCTTATTTCACGGGAACTCAGCAATCCTACGTTCGAAGAGAACGTGATGAAGCGGATGCCACAACGACGGTGGGGTGAGCCCAGCGACTTCGCCCGCACCGCCGTCTATCTGGCCAGCGGTATCGGCGGATTCCAGACCGGTGACGAAATCGTCGTCGACGGCGGGTACATGGTTTTCTGACCAGTCCTTCGCCCACCGACAAGACTGTTACGTTTCGGGCGTGACCGGAACATCGGCCCGACGCCAGACCACAACCGGCTTCCACGTGCGGTTGTCAAAGACCTGCTGTCGCGCCGTCAGAATCATCCGATCGTCTTCGAACCGGACCCACCGGGTCCCCTGCTCGCCGACCCAGTTCGGGAACAGTGCCACCGACATCCCGTGGTACACAATCCCCTCTGTTTCATCGACGCGGTACGGACCCGAGTAGGCGAGATATCCGGCAGCCGCAGCGCTCAGTTCGTGTGGTTCGCCGGCGTGAACACTGCGTGACTGGAATCGCGGACGGTCTGGATCCATGAGTTGCGCCGACATGAATCCGTCGGCTGTATAGAGGATCAGCCCCCTGGCGTCGGGGCCGAGTGGATGGTGAATGTCCCCCTCGGCCGAGGTCATGAAGTATTCGACAAGTTCCCAGGCCCCCTCGATCCTGTCGCGGATCGTCGGGTGCTCGCCGGTACCACCATCCGTCTCGATGCGAGCCACAGGCGCTGTGTTCATCACGACTTCTCCTTCGAATTTGTGCCGGATCGACGAATTCTGCTGCCGTTTAACGCCAAAGGCCGCTCGTCCGGGCCGAGCAGTCGGCCAATCCGGCATTGTCCACTCTTGAGCTTGATAGATTGATCTAGTAGCGTAGGTCATGCTACTCGGCCGCCGGCTGCCTGATGAGAGCTTCGATCGTCGCCGCATCAAGCGGCATCGGATTATCGAGAGGTTTGTCAAATGATCAAGATCGACAGGATCGCGCACGTCGTCATCAAAGTCCGCGACATGGAGAAGTCGCTGGACTTCTACACGCGCGTACTCGGACTCAAGGTGATGGGCGAAATCCCCCCGGTGGTCAAGTTTTTGTCCACGGGACGCGACCACCATGAGCTGGGCATTGCCGAAGTCGGGGCCGACGCGGTTCCCGTCGGGCCGTTCCACCAGCTCGGGATGGAACATTTCTCGTTCCGGCTGGCCAACGATGATGACCTGCGTGAGGCCTACGACACTCTGCTGCGCGAGAACGTCAAGATTGCCTACACCGTCAATCATGGCGTGACGAAGAGCGTGTACTTCTACGACCCCGACGGCAATCAGCTCGAGGTGTACTCCGACAATTCGCCGGAGGAGGTCGCGACTTTCGAAAACCCTTACGGCGGCATGGAGAAGCTCGAGTTTGCCCAGGACCAGCCGTCGCTGATGGATTCGATCATCGAGGCGCAGCAGGCCATGGCCGCGGCGGCAGCAGCCCCCGAGGCCTGATACGCCGCGCTACGGCACCACTGAGTAATTCACCCAAGACTGGCTCGACGCTCAGCGTCGAGCCAGTCCTTGTTTGTGCGCCGTGACGACGCCGCTGGGATCAGCGCGCTTCCGAAAACGAGGGTGGGCCGTCGTCGTCCGCCAGACCCAAGTGATCAGCCAACTCGCTGTAGTCGCACTGCCACAGACCGCCCGACAGAATCGGATACTGCGAGCGGAAGCCCAGCAGGCGCTGCACATGTGGAGACATGGTCTTGACCATGTCCATGTCGATCAGAAAGGGATACGCTTCCTCGCCGACGAAGCAGCTGGAGTTGAAGGCGAAGCCGACGGCACGCCGATAGAAGTCAGCGGTGCGGTTGGCGCCCCCGCTGTGGGCAGTCTTGCCGCTCAGCAGTAGCGCGTCACCAGCGTTCATGATGGCCGGGATGGAATCCTCGTGCCTACCGCGATTTTCGAAGTCAGGCCAACGGTTGCTGCCCGGGATTACGCGGGTTGCACCGTTCTCCTCGGTGAAGTCGGTGAACGCGATGAGAAAATTCACCATGCCCTCCGGGGCATCGGGGCCAAGCCGAAACAGCGGCCAGTAGTTCTCCAGATCGCGATGCATCGGCTGCGCAGCGTTACCAGGGCCGATTTCGATCAGCCGGGCCGCGTTCACCCAGTAGGTACCGGTCTTCTCCAAGAAGATCTTGTCGGCGACTTCCCGCACTACCGGATCATCGAGAATCTCGTTGCGAAAGGTCGAGCTGTGCATCACCAGGTTGGTGAGGCGCTTGGTGTTCTTGCCATGAAATTCCTGCATCAACTCGTTGTCGTGCTTGGACCCCGGGCGCAGAGCCTGCATGGCCGGCTCAACCTCGGCGTTGAAGCGCTCAACCTGATCAGCGCTGAGAAGACCCTGAACCACCACGCAACCGTCTCGATCCAGAATTTCCACGATCTCAGCAGGCGGCGTGCCGCGAGGTACCGAAACCACACTTTGGGCGCTCGTCGTCATCCTTTAAACCTTTCGGCTCTCCAATGTGACAATCCTTGAATCAGTTTCTAAATAGTACGATCTATTCACGATCGGAAGTATGCATTTGGAGAAGCTGATCGCCAGTTTTCTCAAGCCTCTCAACACCTTTGGTCGCTGCGCGGTCTGTCCGGGCCGACCGCAGACCGCGATCACAAGTAGCGGCCCAGTTGATAGATTGATCTAGCGTTGAAGTACCCTTGCGCCGTGTCGGAAAGTACAGTCGCGTCCTCGTCTGAGCGTTCGCAAGCCGGGCGCACCCC
>NZ_MBEQ01000055.1 GCF_001954135.1 Mycobacterium sp. GA-1841
TACATCCTCTCCGGTGTTCGTGTTCCATTACCCCACCCCCTCTGTGTTTCCCTACCCCAGCGATTCCTCTAGCCCCCCCCCCCCCCCGCTTCCCCATAGGTAGGGGTCGGCGTATCGCTGCGCCGCTATCCGCGCTTGCCGCACACCGGCCAGGCGCCGATGCCCTGCGAGCGCAGCACGTTCTCAGCAACCCGGATCTGCTCCGCGCGCGAGGCGTTGTGCGGGGAGCCCGCTCCACCATTGGCCCGCCAGGTGCCCATGGTGAACTGCAGGCCGCCGTAGTAGCCATTGCCGGTGTTGATCGCCCAGTTGCCGCCCGACTCGCACGCCGCGACGGCATCCCAGTTCACGCTGTCCGCATTGGCGGTGCCGGCACCCAGCGCCACCGGAGCCACAGCCAGCGCTCCAGCGATGATGCCCAGCCCAAACGTCTTGCGGATGTTCTTCACGTCTTTCCTTTCGCCAAGCGCGCGCCAAAGACACCCGCTCACGCGGGTGCGACAGCCTGAAACCAGGCCGGAGGGGTTGGTTCGCGCCGTCTCGGTCAGGCGCGAAAGGGAGGGCCACAGTGCCCGGCCCGGAACGTCATCCGGGCCCCCGCGTCGGGCGTCTTCGCCACCGCGGCCCCACTCACACGCAGGTTCTTGGTGTTGAAATTATTTGCTCCGTAACGGAGTCGCTTTGGACCGTACAAAGGTCTCGGACCGAAGTCATCCCGATCTAGAAGCGATAGCGGAAAGATCACGGACAGATAACGCGGCGACGGATACTCCATTTGCGCAGGTCAACGACGAATATTGCGCCGTTACCGTTTCGTGATCGGCGCAAACAAAAGGTGAGGCAGATCACCAGCATTTTGTGAGGTGGCCCACTTGATTTCGTTGCCGCAGAGGAGCGCACGCGCCATCAACCATGCGAAAGCGCTGGTAGATGCCATCGAGCAATGTCAGATGGGCTCCACGGGGCACGAATCGTGTTCGCTATGGTCGCGCCGCCGCCGGGCCGCCGGCACGCGCCCGCGATACGTTGGCGCACAACATATTCGGCCCGACCCGATGATCACTCGACGGCCCGACCTACGCGCCTCGTCGACCCTGCACCACCCCGTCAATACAGCGGATTCGATTGCCCGCCATGACATTTCGTACTTCATCGAGAAGCGTCCACCGCCCCTGCACGACCCAGACCGCAGACCCGGGATTCCCGACCTACGGCAAATGCAGCGGTCAGAGACGTTTTGGCATAAAATTAGACACTCTCAGCACCTTGCCCACGCCAATCGCGTCCCGAATTAGCGGCCAGTATGAGAAACCGAAAGCCCATGGATGCCAGCAGATTTCGACAGTGAGCGGACCACACCGGTGGCCGGTCTCGTCCGAATTGGCCCCGGTTTGTCGACCCCAAATAGGGATGAATTATCGACTCTTATCGTGTGAACGATAAATTCGGCTGAGTTTCCGACGTAATTCGCAATTTGCTGCAGCAGTTCACCGATCAGCCCGCGCTCATCGAAGATCGGCCGCGGTGTTGACGTTGGTCAACGCGCGCTGCGGTTCCATGACGATGCGTTGCGTGTCGACAATCGCGCTCAGCGACCGCATGCTGCGGTGGCCATCGCGGACCAGTGCGGCGATCTGCTCGGCGAGTGCACTGCGGTAAATCCCGGCCAGATAATGATCCCGACCGTCCCACGGCAGCACGATGTCGGCCGGAATCCGCTCGGCCGACGCGGCGAGGCGGTCGATCAGGTCGGAATCCAGATACGGCATGTCCACCGCACAGACGAAGGCCCGGTGCACGCCGGCCTCCGCCGCGGCACGCAACCCACGGCCCGTCGCCACCAACGGACCCACCCCACGCACCTCGTCGCGCAGGACTTCGGCGGTCAACGCGGGTAACGGCTGGCCGGGAGCCGCGATGACGAAGACCGGGGCACAGCAGGCACTGACCGCCGCCACCACCCGCTCGACCATCGTCGCGCCGTCAACAGGCAGCGTCGCCTTGTCCCGCCCCATCCGACGCGAAGCCCCGCCCGCCAGAACTACCGCGGCGAGCGGGGCTGTGCTCAGATTCTGTTGTTCGATCTTCTCAGTGCAACTATTCGACGGTCCAGGTGTCTTTGCCACGCAGCAAGGATTGCAGAGCCGCCGTGTCATGGGGCTTGGATTCGATGGCCGTGTTGACCTGCTGACGCGCGGCGTCGTCGTAGGTCGGCTTGTTCACCTTGCGGAAGATACCCATAACCATGTGGTCGAGGTTCTGCTCGCTGAGCCGCGACAACGCGAACGCGTAGGCCGGATCGTCGAGTTGGGCATCGTGCACCACGATGTCGGAGGCCGCGACGTCGGCGGTCTTCGCGACCTCAAGACCGAAACCGGACTTGACGACGCAGTATTCGCCGTCGGCACCAAACGTGATGGGCTGGCCGTGGGTGACGTTGATCAGCCGCTCCTCGGCGCCTTCCTTGCGCAGGGCGTCGAATGAGCCGTCGTTGAAGATCGGGCAGTCCTGCATGATCTCGACCAGCGCGGCACCGCGGTGCTCGGCCGCCCCGCGCAGCACCTCGGTGAGTCCCTTGCGGTCCGAGTCCAGCGCACGGCCGACGAATGTGGCCTCGGCGCCGAGCGCCAACGACACCGGGTTGAACGGATAGTCCAGCGAGCCCATCGGGGTGGACTTGGTGACCTTTCCGGTCTCCGAGGTCGGCGAGTACTGCCCCTTGGTCAGCCCGTAGATCCGGTTGTTGAACAGCAGGATGGTCAGGTTGACGTTGCGGCGCAGGGCGTGGATCAGGTGGTTGCCACCGATCGACAACGAGTCACCGTCACCGGTGACGACCCACACCGAAAGGTCCGGGCGGGCCAGCGCCAGGCCCGTGGCGATGGTCGGGGCACGCCCGTGGATGGAGTGGAAGCCGTAGGTCTCCAGGTAGTACGGGAAGCGGCTGGAGCAGCCGATACCGCTGATGAAGGCGATGTTCTCCCGACGCAGGCCCAGTTCCGGCAGGAAGTTACGGATGGTGTTGAGGATGACGTAGTCACCGCACCCCGGGCACCAGCGGACCTCCTGGTCACTGGTGAAGTCCTTGCCCTTCTGCGGCTGGTCGGTGGTGGGCACCAGAGCGGTCTTGGTCAACGGCCCTTCGCTCAGCCCCAGATCCGTGCCAATCAACTGTGCTGATGCGTGATCCGCTTCGCTTCTCACTGTTGTCATGCGTTCGCTCCCACAGCATTCGACTCAGTAGGTTCCTCGATGGTGGCGGCCGCCAACCGGGCGAACTTGGCCTTGTCCGCTTCCTTCTCACCCAGCGTGCCATCAAGGGCCGCATCGATGATGCCCTCCACCTCGTCGGCGAGGAAGGCCATGCCCTCCACCTTGGTCACCGACTGCACGTCGACCAGGTACTTGCCGCGCAGCAGCAGCGCCAGCTGGCCGAGGTTCATCTCCGGTACGACGACCTTCGGGTAGCGGCGCAGCACCTCGCCGAGATTGGCCGGGAAGGGATTGAGGTGGCGCAGATGAGCCTGGGCCACCTTGATGCCCTTGCGCCGGGCCCGGCGGCAGGCCTCACCGATTGGCCCGTAGCTGCTGCCCCACCCCAGCAGGAGCAGTTCGGCATCGCCGGTCAGATCATCGACCTCCAGATCCGGCACCGTGATGCCGGCGACCTTCTCCTGGCGCAGCCGCACCATGAGGTCGTGGTTCTTGGGCTCGTACGAGATGTTGCCGGAGCCGTTGGCCGATTCGAGGCCGCCGATCCGGTGTTCCAGACCCGCGGTACCCGGCACAGCGAACTGGCGGGACAAGGTCTCGGGATCGCGCGCGTAGGGCGCGAACGGCTCGCCAGACTTTGCGAACGTGTGCTCGATCGGCGGATAGGTGCTGATGTCCGGAATCTGCCAGGGCTCCGAGCCGTTGGCGATCGCTCCGTCGGACAGGATGATGACCGGAGTGTGGTAGTCCACCGCGATGCGCGCCGCCTCCACACCGATGTCGAAGCAGTCCGACGGGGACCGCGGGGCGAGCACCGCCACCGGGGACTCGCCGTTGCGGCCGAACAGCGCCTGCAGCAGGTCGGCCTGTTCGGTCTTGGTCGGCAGACCCGTCGACGGGCCGCCGCGCTGGACGTCGATGATGACCAGCGGCAGCTCGGTCATCACGGCCAGACCGATTGCCTCGGACTTGAGCGAGACGCCGGGGCCCGAGGTGCTGGTGACACCGAGCGCACCACCGTAGGAGGCACCGATCGCCGCGCCGATGCCGGCGATCTCGTCCTCGGCCTGGAAGGTCAGGACGTTGAAGTTCTTGTGTTTGGACAGCTCGTGGAGGATGTCCGAGGCCGGGGTGATCGGATAGGTGCCGAGCACCACCTGGATCTGGGCCAGGTGCCCGGCGGCCACGATGCCGTAGGCCAGCGCGGTGTTTCCGGAGATCTGCCGGTACTCACCAGACTTGAGCTTGGCCGGGGCCACCTCATAGGTGGTGGCGAACGCCTCGGTGGTCTCGCCGTAATTCCAACCGGCCTTGAGCGCCAGCACGTTGGCCTCGGCGATCTCGGGCTTGCGGGCGAACTTCTCCCGGATGAAGGCCTCGCTGGCCTCGAGCTCGCGGCCGTACATCCACGACAGCAGGCCGAGGGCGAACATGTTCTTGGCGCGCTGGCCGTCCTTCTTGGTGGCACCGATCGACTCGACGGCACCGAGCGTCAGCGTCGTCATCGCAACGGACTGCACCACGTAGTCCGACAACGTGTCATCCTCTAACGGATTGGTGTCGTATCCGACCTTTGCGAGGTTGCGTTTGGTGAACTCATCGGAGTTGGCGATGATCAGGCCGCCGCGCGGCAAGTCCGAGAAATTGGCCTTCAGCGCGGCCGGGTTCATGGCAACCAGCACGTCGGGGCGGTCGCCGGCAGTGAGGATGTCGTAGTCGGCGATCTGAATCTGGAACGACGACACACCGGGAAGCGTGCCCTGTGGCGCACGGATCTCAGCCGGGTAATTGGGCTGGGTCGCCAGGTCGTTGCCGAACAGTGCAGCTTCGGAAGTGAAGCGATCACCGGTCAGCTGCATACCATCGCCGGAGTCCCCGGCGAAGCGGATGACGACCTTCTCGAGCTTCTGCCGCGGCGCGGCGCCATTGCCGTTGCCGTTCTCAACCACGGCTACCGCCTTTCACGCGTTCTTTGACCACGTCTTTCCGGGCCGCTGTCGCGTGACGCGCCGCCGGATCCAACGTCCACCGAATTTTGATGTCACTACCAGTACCGATTATTGCACTCCTCTTAGGCTGCACTTCACCGTGACGACCCCCGACACGCGGGTGGAGCTGGGTTGAAGTTGCTGCTCGCGGGCGTGAACAAGCCCAGTTTGAGACAAAACTGTGGTTTTCGTCACGTTTAGGAGAATGTCATTCTCTAAGGAAAACGCTACCGGCCGGTAGCTGACCGCTAGCACCGGCAAGCACAAACTTGACACGCGTCAAGCATAGCCCGGGTCGTGCGTCTCCCGCTGGTCCGGTGCCCCGTCGGCGCGCACCCGCATGTCCAGTTCGCCGGCGACGACGCGGCTGGCGAACTCGGCGGCGTCCAGCGGCATCGCGCCGATGGCCCGACGTGCCACGTAACAGGTGGTGAACATGTCGCCGGCGCCGGTGGTCTGGACCCCGAGCACGGGCCACGCCGCCGGGACTCGACACACGCGGTCTTCCAAGTAGATGTCGCAACCTTCGGAGCCGTACGTCACCAGGATCTCGGGCACCCCGAGCCGCTCGGCCACCGCCGCATCGAATGTTCCGCCGGCGATCGTGACTGCCTCTTCCTCTGCCAGTTTGAGGATGTCGATGTTATTCAGCAGATCGCTTGGAAACCGGCGGTCTTCGACCAGTGGACCCAACCGGTCGGCGCGCACGAGCCCTTGGCCGTCGTAGGAGATGCGGTGACCGCGGGCCTTGAGGGCGGCCAGCGCGGCACCGGGGAAATCGGTTCGCAGCAGCGGTGCCAGGTGGACCCAAGTGGTCTGCGGATCGGCCGCGGCGATGTCCTCGGTGCTCCACACCGGCCCGATCGCCTCGACCGACAACCTTCGGTGGTCGGTGTCGTCATAGTCGAGCCGAAATGCACTCGTGGCCTCCGACCTCAAGATGCGCATCGTCGACCCGAGCGTTGTCAGCAGCGGATCGAACAGGTCGTGGTCACCGCCCATGGCGACAATCTGTCCCCGCACTCCCGCTGCCCGCAGGGCCAACCCGGCGAACGAAGCGCAACCGCCCGGACTCGGTGCCGCTCCGTCGATGACATCGATCGCGAGGTTGCCCAGCACGGTCACTCCGCGAGCGAACTCTGTTGACATGGGTGCAGTCTCCCCCGCCACCGGCCGAAACGTGGATCACATCCGCCGGAGGGAATGTCTCGCCGCAGATCGACATTTCAAATCACATAGGTAATCGATGTGATGGTGAGAGGTATTGCTCAATGCACACGGAAGCACAGACGACGAGAGCGAAACTACTGTTCGGAATCGCCGGACTGGCGGCTGCGACAGCTTTTACCGTCTTCGGCCTTCAGTCGACCGCACCCGATGACTCGTCCCGAATGACCGTGCCCGAAGCCCAAGCGACCATGCAGTTCGGCCAGACCGTGACACAGTCCGCACCGCCGTCCCAACCTGATACCCCCGCAGCCACGCCACCGGTCAAGGCCGAGCCCGCGCCGACTGCAGAGCCCGGGTAAACGCCGCTCGGGCGGCGGCTTGCCCGCCCACTTTGTCGGTGGTCGAATGTATGTTCGAATCATGCAGGCAGGTGCGGTTGAGGCGGTGGCGGCGTTACGGTCCGCCTGC
>NZ_MBEQ01000056.1 GCF_001954135.1 Mycobacterium sp. GA-1841
ACGAGCAGACATACGAACATCCTTCCAGGGGACCACGTCCCGCTATCTCAGATGTCCACTACTTCTGGGGAACCCCAACCCATCAGCCACTTGAAGCCATGCACAAACCCTGAGCCGAGCGAGTAGAAACTCTTCGCGCTGCGGGGGTGCATCACGGTGTCCAACTCGGGGTCGGGCTTTCGCGGGAGATACTCGTCCATCCAAACTTCGGCATCTTCAACAAATTTCAGAGGTCCCCCGGTCGGGCCGGTGATAGCCTCCGCGGGTAGCGCCGCTATTCTTGTCTGCCGAGCGGTCACCCGCGCGTGGCGCGTATCGAAGTTGGCCCGATCGGCTTCGGCCAGCGGATCCGTACGAGCTTTTAGAGCCTCGTCTTCGAGTTTTTCGAACTCCTTCTGCCAGCCACGCTCTGCTTTCAGGAACCCGTAGCAGCGACGAATCCGCTCCTCGGTGTCCTTCTCGTTGATTAGCCAGATCGTCTTGGCCGACGATTCCATGGCAATTCGGCATAGTGCCGCCGTCGCTGAAGTTCGGATTTGTCCCTGCGTCACGGCGAGCGCGATGACTTCTGCTGCCGCCACGAGATGCTCGCTTGCGTTCATCACGGGGTAGAGGGCTGTTGAACTAACCAGATTTGGCTCATCGTCAAGCGTGATCGAAGCGTTGTCGAGTGCGAGTCGGCTCTCGGGATGAATCGGGTTCGGCCGCAAACCCCACGCCAGGAAGTCTTTGGCTTGCTTGGCGCGCTCACCAATGAGTCCGAGGAACATCGCCCGCATGAGCCTGCGCGCGTCCTCGGGGTAGGCGGATTTCAGCTTCTCCCAATCTGTTTCCGAGAAATCAGGCCGGGGAGGGCGGCCGCCCGGTGCGGCCGGCGGCGGCATCTTGATGCCAAACTCCTCCGGACCCGGTTCTCGGTCGGCGTTCGCTTGACGACGCTGTTTCTCTCGCTCTTGCCTTCGCAGTTTTGCGGCCTTGTTGTTTCCACGCTTGGCCATCGCGCCTTCCTCCCCGTGTCTGCATTCGATGGAACCGGGCCCCTCACCAAGGCGCATGGCTCCGGATGACGGCATTGTGCCCCGTCTGCCTTGCGGAAAGGCGCGATTGTGACGGGATTGATCAAATTGGGCGGCGGTTTGACGAGGGCATTGTGGGGGGTGTCGAGCAGGACGCTGCTGTCGCGGGCTCGGTTCTTAGGTGCCCAGGATTGATGGGATCCGACCACGATGACTTCGTTTGGGTGGGTGACTTGGCAGGCGGTGCGGGTCGCGTGCTCCAGCTGGGTCGCGGCGTATCAGACTGCGGTCCTGAGGACTTCGCGGCGTTCCTTGTCGGGAATTAGTCCGCCCATTGGGGTGACCTCGCGCATTTCGATGTCGTGGCGTTCAAGTCCGGTCAGTGCGTGCCGCAGCGCTGGCAGGTCGTGGGTTTCGACGATGCGCTACCGGCAGTCCAGGTGGGCCAGATGCGGTTGTCCATGCACTCCGGCGCGGACGCGTTTGGATGTTGGCGAGAATCGTTGGTGCCCAGTTAGTTAGCGACGAAGCCGTGATGTGAGTAGCTAACTGGCGGTGCACCGCCCACGAGCGGCGTTCGGGCCGAGTGAGGTTGGCGGTGGCGGTAGCGGTGTGGCGGCCCGCGGCTATCAGGATCTCCCCACTATTCGGTACGTCCGTCACGCCAATCGCCGGATCAACCCGGTCGACGTCTCGGCAATTTCCTCGGCCAGGGCGTGAACTCGATCGGCACGGTCCATCTCGTCAACGATCGCGTCGACTGCTGCCCGAGTCTCCGGATCCGCCAGCATCTTGTTCAGGCGATCATTTCCGCGGATGAACTTCTCGGTCATTTCTACTCCCCATGGCTCTGCATGACCCACGACTCGATCGCTGCGTCGGGCCGAGTTCCGAAGCTGTTGTAGAACACCTCATCCATTTGCGCCGTGTCTGTGGCTGGGAGTGTCATAAACGCACTCCATTGAGCGTATCTACTGGTTACCAATGCTAATACCGTTGATGTGGACATCGATAGGGCCAGTTTCCCGCGGAAAACATGGCTACGGACAATGGATCGCTTGGCAGCGCGATGGGTATCGTCGTGGTGTGTCGGATTACGGCGATCTCGCCGCGACTCCTCCCGGGAGCTGGCTCCTCAAACGCCGTCCGCGACCGACGAAACCGGCAACTCTGACGAGATTCGCGCTGCCCACGCCCTATGATCTCGAATCGGTCGCTGAATCGCTGGGGCCGACGATCACCGCGCAGACCGAGTGGCCCGGCGACGCCGAGCGCCGCTACGAGGTCGAAGTCATCACCGACACCGCGCCCTGAGAGTTGTGTCACGCCGTGTACACACAACTCAGGGGATCAGCACAGTTTGTGCTCCCAGTCGGTGATCCGTTCGTTGGTGTCGGGAGTGCGGGTTAGTGATTTCCACGGATTCGATGAACCCGCTATTCCCGCACCTGCCGATACGGAGGGCCGGCGGTGACGATGGTTAGGCGGCGTCGCCGAGTTGGAGGGCTCCGAGGATGACTTCGGTGGGCCATTTCCTGGGCTGGAAGATGGCTAGTGGCGGGCCGCTGGTGGCCAGTACGTCAGACCAGTCACGCACAACGCCGTTCTCGCCCACTGTGCTTTTGAGCACGCTGCACGCGATGACTAGGTAGTTGATGTGGTCCTGCGGGTTTGCGTCGGGTTTCTCCCAGTCCCATTCCTTGTCGTTGGCCAGGCACAGTCTCATGGCCATGCAGTAGATGCCGTGGGCGATCGAGGGGTGGGTGCTGGCTGCGGGGTAGTGATGCTCGATGAGGGCGCGGTCTAACTCGGATGCTTGCACGTCATCAGGTATGTGGATGTTGTCGGGGTGCTGGGTTCGGCCCATTTCGCAGACCACGTGCTGTGGCCACGGATCGCGCGGGTACCACCCGCCGTCCATGTAGGCGCGGATGGATGCGTGGCCGTCGCCGTCGTGGACGAGGTACCAGTGGCCGAGCTGGAGTTGAGGTTTCATGTGCGGTGACCCTTTCCGACGTGGGAATTTCCCTTGAATTGCTGACGGTAGCGCCGCAGTCCGACAGAATGCCGTCGCGGCGCGTCCGGGCCACCCCAAGTTTTCGGTCGGGGTTTGTCGACGACGATTTTTTGGCCTATCGAGCCTGGTATCGCCGACATAAGCCGGATCGACCCGATACCACGCTCAACGTCATCGAACACAAGCACGCACTCCTACTTCGTTCCGCGGTGCTCACGTTCCTATCTGGCGCGGCATCCACAGCGCGGGCTTACCTGCGGCGTGTCATCGCTTAGTCCGGTCAATGAATTATTGACCGGACATTGGAGCGTTCCTTCAGCTGCTGGTTTTCAAGCGTTAAGACGTGAATAGCTCTCGCGAAAGTGTGAGCGGTTGCTTTCCAGTTCCGGGTGTCTTCACGTGCGTCGAGAAGCTTCTGCTTGAGCTCCTTTACTTCCTCTTTCGCCGCTGCGATATCGCCGACCACGGGGTTGGCTTGGTTGTCACGCAATTGGTAGAAGAGATCCTTGAGAGCAGTGTGCTTGTGCGTCAGTTGATGTCGCTTGAGCTGAGCCTCGATGGCGACAGCAGTGATCGTGAGGTCTCCGGGTTCCGCGATTGATGGCCGGCCAGCGAGCACTCTGACCATGGCGGCCAACAACTTGGCGACGCTGTCATTGTCGGCGGCGGTTGGCGCAGTCGGAGTCATTGTCCTGTCGTTTCGTGGTCGGGGTAGGCGCTGGGCGAAGGTTTGATGGCGGTGTCGTGGTGTTTATCGATGATCGTCGCGAGAGCGTCGGCGCGATCGTGCAGGCGAAGTGATAGTGGCTTCGGGGTCAGTGGACTTGTGGCCTCGCCGCGCAGGCGACTGACTTCGGTTTGTAGTCCGGCGATCTGGCGGTCCGTGCGGGCGATGTTCGGGCAATTCCGCTGGCATTTATCGAGCCTGGGCTCAAATGTGTGTGCTGAGGCCTTATCGGAGTGGCAGAGCGCTCGGCTGGGATCAAACATGCACGTCAGATAGCTCTGTGGGTTGTCGTAGAGCGTCAACGTGGTGTCGGCCTTGATCCTGCGGACGTCTTTGTCGGTGAGATATGTGCCTTCAAACCTGACGTCGCGGCTGACCAGTTCGATGAGTCGGCCGGCTGCAGGCCCTGACACTCGTGCACCATTGGTCAGTTCGCGCCGGGTTTGTTCGATGTTGTCGATTAATGCGCTGACTTCTTCTTGGTCCATTAAGGCGGCAAATCCGGCAGTCGCGAGGCCTGAATAGCCTTCGCCTTGAAGCACACTGAGATGGCCGTATTGGATAGCCAGAGCGACCGTGCCGTGCGGCAGCCGTCGTATGTGCCATGCCAGTGTGCGGCGGAAGCGCCCCAACGACACCGGACCGGCTGGATCATCGGGTATCTGGTATGCCTTCGGCAGGTCGAGGTGTTCGCAGATGGAGTTCGCGGTCTGGATGAACCGAGAGATGCGCAGTGGTGCTCGACTCGTTGAGACCGGTGTGGTGGCGTCCTTGGCGGCGGCGAACAGGACTGTGTTGTCGGGAAAGAACTGCTCGGCGGTCGCGATGGCGCGTGCCACTGGTGCGATCGTTGTCCATGACCGTTGGGTTCCGTCCGGATCGGCGCGCCCGTCTTTGCGAACGCGCTTGTAGGCGCGTCCATTGATCGTGTATCGGACGATCGTGGGGCTAATGCGCTGCCTCACACAGCAGTTGGGTTGTAATGCAAGAACCTCGTGAGGGCGCATGCCGGTGAGATAGGCAACAATGACGAGGGCTGCCCCCAAGACAGACTGCCGTAGTGCCAGCAAGTCGGCCTGGTTGATGGCATCGCACCACGGTTTTCCGTCAACTGTGGCAGTGATGGGTGTGTCGATGGGGGTCGGTGCGTCGGGATCGCCAACGAACGCGATCCCGCTTTCCTGAACCATCCGGCTCAGGTCGAGCGGACTCATGCCGCCGTGCGTAGCTGCAAGATACTGGTAGTTGAGATTGCCCGGCTGCCTCGGCGTTCCTGGCAGAGTGGTGATGCCGTTGTCTGCCCAGCTCTGAACGAGGGTCGCCGCAGCAGCCCTGCCCTGCCGTGACTTTGTTCGCGGCATCTGGTCGAGCAGCGATTGCCAATGTCGGGTCGCGGTGTGGATATCGACTGCGAAATCCATCATGTGCTGCGCCCAAAGCAGCAGTGGCGCCATGGTCGACGGGTGAATGATGGGTGTCTTGTTTTCGCTGGTTCGCTGCCGCGTGGGAACAAAGTCGCCGAGCGGTTCGTCTTCCCACGGGGGAATTTGTAGCGCATCGCTTGCCGGCAGTTCTGTTGCGTAAGCCCAGAGTTGAGTAATCGACCTCAGGAAGGTGCTTTTTGTCTGTGCGTTGTGCTCGCCGGCTTGATTGTAGAGCGCGTACGATTCGAGATCGCTTCGAGTCAGGTCACATAGGCGGTCAATGCCTTTCTCATCCAGCCATTTCGCGAATCGTAGCCAGCGGTAGGTAACGAGTTTGAGGATGCTGCCGCTGCTAGACCATTCGACTGCGCTCGCTCCCTGTTTCTCCAGCAGGATTGAGGGTGTAGGCGTGTTGATCGCCAGCCACGCGGCCCTTCGGAATGTCTCTCGGGTTCGAGCAGGGAAGGGAGCCCAAATGATCACGCCCTTACGCACTGACGGGATGCCCCCGAGCGGGGCCAGATCCCACCGATCATCGCCGAACCGCGAGACCTCGAAGCTGTTGTCCTGCACGCGTTCTGGTGCGATCGACGGATCTGTGGGGCCCACCGCCCAGGCGTCGTCTTGTCGCCGTAGTTGAATTGCTGCCGTCATTCTGCGGTGAATCCTCCTGCCAGCAGTCGGGTGATGATTTCGCGGTCGGCGCCCGTTGCTGAGGCGCGGGCAGTATTGCGTTCGGCCTCGGAGGTATGGCTCTCAAAGAGCCTGTTCAGGCGAAGAAAATGTGTCTCCCAGCGTTCGCGCCATTCGGTGGGGTCGAGTGCGCTGCTGAGTTCTAATAGCGCTTCATGGAGAAGCGTGAGCCGGGTGAGGTGGCGTGGCGTGGCGATGGCGTTGGAACAACCCAGGCATGCCAGAAACGATTCGGTGCATCGATCACCGGTCGCCGGGTGATGCTCGTAATCGGTGCATGCTGCGACGACGGTATCGGAGTTGCCTGAACGAATATCGTCATCGACTTGATCTTCGGCCAAGATGCGCAGCTTTACGACCGTCTCGGCGTGAGATAGCGCGTCGTTCAGGCCCGTCTCGATGACGTCCCGCGCCCGCTCATGGGTTGCCCGGTCATTGCGGACGTAGGTGTCCAGGTGCGTCTTTCGTGAGTTCTGCGTAGGTGTCCGGTCGAACAAGACCTGCCGGGTGCGCCGCAGCTTTTGTAGGGAAACCTCGTATAACTCCGGCGGCAACGCCTCCTTCTGGCTTTCCCGGAGCTGCTTGGGCACACCGAACCGGAATCGTGCTTGAGGCGAATAGTTCGTCCGATTGCCGTAGACAATCAACCGATCCGTCGGATTGCCTTGGTGCTGCAACACCGCACGAGCTGGTTCAGTAGCGCTGATGATCCAGGTCAGTGCTCGGCCCACGTCGCTGGTGGAAAGCACGGTTGTGGTTGAATATTTCTGGACGCCGCGGCGCGGTTTGTACAGCGTCACTGTGTATACGCGGGCGTCCTCGCCTGCGCCGACACTGTTGTCTGGCAACACTAATCGGTGGATGACCGAGCTGTTCCACCCGGCGTCGGTTGCCAACAGCACGGCCGCTGCCCACGCCTCCTGTGGCGTGAGGAAAAGGGAGCGCTGCAGCAGGCGAAGTTGCCGCCGCTTTCCGACATACGCGCCCAACGCCTGATACGACTTCGTCGTGCTCACGTCGCCAGTTTCGAAGACTTCGATCAGCGCATCAGCTCGAGCCTGTGCGTCTGGGCGCAGTCCCAGCCCCTTCCGGTGATCGAGAAGCAGTTCGTAGTTCGCCGAAATCCGTTGTGCAGCAGTATGTACTGTTTTTCGGGCCAGTCGGCGGATCCGCCGATAGGTCGCTTTGTCGTACGACTCTCGGAGAGGTGTGGAGGGCGACCACACTCGGCGCGCCATCGCCTCGACAAGGGCCTGAGATCTACCGGGCGCATGGGTAAGCACTGCGCGGACGACGCGGACGGCGATAGACCCCCCGGGGGTCATGCTGCCACCGTGGTGCAGCACCCACGAATTCCATATCGCCACATCGACGTCGGCAACCGACTTCGGTTCATACCCGTTGGTATCGAGCCATCTCAGAAATGAGCTGATCAACTGGTACCCAGTCTGAACGGTATAGATTGACCGCCAGCGGCCTCGTGGGCCGTTGAGCTCAACCATCCCAGCGAGCAAGTCAGACCTCAATCGTTCTGCCCCGGGCAGCTTCTCAAGAGTGACCACGAGCCGTTCAGTGCCGTCCTCATTGACGGCGGTGAACGTCAGGCCGCTTCGTAGGTGCGAGTTGCGGGAGGTGAAGTCTGGCGGTGGGAGCAGATCCGCTCGTCGCGTGCGGCGCGTCACGGCGCGACCTGCACATCGAGGACCCGTGAGTCGATTCGTGACAGCCCACTCAACGCCCGTTCCAGGTCAGGGCCGTCGATTAGGGATCGCAGACGAACTCCGTTGAGAGGAGCGAGATAGAATTCTTGCGTGGTGGTAATGCTTGCGTGTCCCAGCAAGTCACGCACCATTTCCCAAGCCTCCCGGTAACGCTCCGCGTCGTAATCGGTGACGTTGTCGGTCCCATTGCGGTCATCGATTGATTTGTGCAGCGCTATCAGCATGAATAGTGCGAACGAATGTCGAAGGCTGTGTGGACTCAGCCGTGGCGACTGGGCATTCCGGTCCACTCTGCCGGTGACCCGTGCCTGCTTGAACTGTTCCTCGACTCGGTTGTTTGCCGTCTTCAGCACATCAGTCCACGAGTCTTTGACCATAGGCGTTCCGGCTTCGTTGAGCCACAACCACAATGGCTCACGGCCCTGCCCAGTATCGACGTACATGCTCTGCCGTTGGTGAATGTTGACGTTGTCGTGGTCATGCCAACTGCCGCCGTACTTGTACCGCACTTGATGGGTGGTGATTTTTATGTCCGATACCTCGATGGTGAGCAGGCTGTCGTAAATGCCTCGCCGGCGCGCGCGCTCGACGCCAGCTCGACGAGCCGTCGCGATGTAGCTGTCGACGAGTGATGATGCATCGTCTAGCAAGTACCACCGTCGAGCTCGACCACCTTTGGCGATCGCCGCGGCCAACGGAGCCTCATTGAATCCTCCGGATATGCCTCTCGTTGGCAGCTCGGGAAGTAGAAGAGAACTTGCCTCGGTGATGCGCAGTCCCGAGCCGTACAGCAACTCGACCAAAGCCCTGTTCCGCAGTGAAGTTCGCCCCCGAAACGAATCTTGCCGAATTCCGTCGATGGAGTAGCCGTCGATGCCGACATCGCGCCACAACCGGAAAGAGCGGGGAGTCAACCACTTCGTTCGCCCGCGGACAACGTTTTTCGAGCGCACAGATCTCGCTTGCACTGATCGGCCACGAGCATCGATATGAATCGATTCGCGCTCGACCGGGTTGTACGCAACGTGACCGCGGCTGTTATGCGAACCCCAACGGTAGAGCAGGGATATGGCAGCCAATTCGCGATTAGCCTTCGAGCCGCTAACAGCCTGTTCGTTCAAGTCGCTACGTGAGCGCCACAGCCAAAAGGCGCTGACATCATCGGCGGTGGCTTGCGACCAGTCCTTGCTTCGGGAAGCAAGGTATTCGATCCAGAGCCGAAGATCCTGGGCGTACGATTGCTTAGTCGATAGCCGCAGCCGGGAGAAATGCGGAGACAAGGAGAATTGGCACAACCGGATATCGCAACTTCCATCGGGGCCGATCAGTATTGGGGTTCCGGTAGGAACACCGTGAGCAATCTCGAGCTGATCAATGTGCGCAAACTCGTCTACCAACGGATGAAACATTGCGGGCGGTCCACTGCGTGAGCGAGCCCAGCTCAGCAACCACTCGGGGGACGAGCTGGTCGGCTGTGTCACGGACATTGAACTTAGCCCGTCGGCCGCAGAACGCAGCTGCAACACGCTGACATCCCGAGGAACCTCAGAACGACATCCTCGACCGTGACCTCGTCGACAAGACATTCGTGGCGATCAAGCGGTGCCCGACGGCGGTGGCAACCGGAACTCTGCACGACCCGTATACCAATGCGGTGGTGTCGTTCGTGCGCGGCAACCAGACCGGTGCCGCGGTGCAGATCGACCACATCGTGCCGTTGGCGTTGGCGTGGGACCTCGGCGCGCGGAACTGGCCCGATGATCTGCGGCTGCGGTTCGCCAACGACCCGGCCAATCTGCTCGCGGTCGCCGGTAAACCCAACCAGGACAAGGGTGATCAGGAACCGGCCCACTGGATGCCGCCCAACGGTGCCTTCCACTGCCAGTACGCGATGCAGTTCATCGCGGTCCTGCGGGGGTACGGACTTGCGCTGGACGAGCCGTCGGTGCCGGTGCTGCGCGAGGCGGCGGGCACCTGCCCGACGGGGTGAGCGACGTCGGAGCTAGCCGGTGAAGGTCGCCGGGTCGGGACGGAACCGGGTGCCATTATCGAGACCGTCGAGGCTGTCCATCTGCTCGTCGGTCAGCTCGAAGCCGAACACGTCGAAATTGGAGGAGATCCGCTCCGGCTTCGTCGACCGGAAGATCACCGAGTTGCCCAGTTGGATGCTCCACCGGATCAGCACCTGGGCCGGCGTCGTGCCGTGGGCGTCGGCGATCGCGGTGACGGCGGGATTGTCCAGCAGGGCGCCGACCCCGAGCGGGCTGTAGGCCTGCGTGGTGATGTTGTACTGGGCGTTGCCCGCCCGCCACGCACTCTGGTTGAGCAGCGGATGCAATTCGATCTGGTTGACCGCGGGCGTCACGAACGTGAGTTCCACGATCGTGGACAGGTTTTCGGGGCTGAAGTTGGCCACGCCGGTGGAGCGGGCCAGGCCCTCCTGCTTGAGGGCCATCAGCCCGCCCCAGCTGTCGACGTACTTGCCGGTGTCGGTGCCCGGCCAATGGATCAGGTACAGATCCACGTAATCCAGCCCGAGTCGCTCCAGGCTGGCCTTGCCGGCGTTCTGGGAGGACTGGAATCCGTAATCGGGGATGGCCAGTTTGGTGGTGACGTAGATGTCCTCGCGCGGAATACCCGACGCCGCGATGGCTCGGCCGACACCGGCCTCGTTGCCGTAGGCGGCCGCGGTGTCGATCAACCGGTGGCCGGCCTCAAGTGCGGCAGACACCGCCGCTTCTGCCTCGGAATCCGAGAGTCCGCCGACGCCCAGGCCCACGACAGGGATCGTGCGGTCGTCGTTGAGCGTGACCGTGGGGAGCGCAGCCCCGTCCGAGGGTGTCATGTCACCTATCCTGTGAAGTTGAAGGTTCGTGGATCGGGTCCCAGTCGTGTGCCTGTGTCCAACGAGGCGATGGACGACATGTTCGCTTCGGTCAGATCGAAATCGAACACGTCGAAATTGCTCACTATCCGATCTGGGTTCACCGACTTGGGGATGACGATATTACCCAGTTGTATATGCCACCTAATCAGTACCTGGGCCGGGGTTTTACCGTGCTGCTCGGCAACGCCGGTGACCACCGGATCGGCAAGCAACGATCCCTGCCCCAGCGGGCTCCAGGCCTCGGTGGCGATGCCCAGCTTGGCGTGGACTTCGCGGAGGTCGTGTTGGGGCAGCAGCGGATGCAGCTCGATCTGATTGACCGCCGGCACGATGCCTGTCGCGTCGATCAGCACGTCGAGATGCTCGGGTTCGAAGTTGCTCACCCCGATGGACCTGACCCGGCCCTGGTCGTGCAGGTGGGCGAAGGCTTTGAAAGTGTCGACGTAGGCGCTGTTCGCGGGTACCGGCCAGTGGATGAGATAGAGGTCCAGATAATCCACACCGAGCCGGTCGAGGCTCGCGTCGAAGGCAGCCAGCGCGGCGTCATATCCCTGGTCGCTGTTCCACAGCTTGGTCACCAGGAACACGTCCTCACGGGCAACACCAGAGTTGCGCAGGCCGGCACCGACCTCGGTTTCATTGCGGTAGGCGGCGGCAGTGTCGATATGCCGATAACCGGCCTGCAGTGCCGCGGTCACTGCGCGTTCAGTGTCTTCGGCAGGGGTCTGCCATACCCCCAAACCGACTTGCGGTATCGAATTACCGTCGTTGAGCGTGACACGAGGATTCACAGAGGGAGCAGCCATGACTGAAAGTCTGCCAGGCGAGGCGGCGCTGGAGAGGCAGGACGGCCACCAGCCTCGAGCCACTCAGGTGTGGCTCGAGCGGGCCACCAAGGTGTCCCTGGCCGCGATCCCACGGATGCCCGATCGACACAAGCGTCTGCTGCTCGGCGGGAGAACGGTGACGGTCGACGGCAACACGCTGGACACCACGCTGCAGTTCACCCTGGCCCTGCAACATGCCTCCGGGACCGGCAGCCTGGTCGCCGATCACAGCCCCGAGACCGGCGTTGCGTACTCGCGGGCGGCGTTACGCGCCACCGCGGCCATGATGAACCCCCGCATCGATGCCGATGTGACCGACATTTCGATACCTGGGCCGGCCGGGCCCATGAAGGCCCGGCGGTACGTCCCGGACGGCACCGGCGCCTCGACGACGTCGGCGATGCTCCTCTACTTCCACGGCGGCGGATTTGTCCTCGGTGACCTCGACACCCACGACAGCCTGTGCCGGTTGATCTGCCGCGACGGCGGCATCCAGGTGGTCTCGGTCGATTACCGGCTCGCCCCCGAACACAAGGCACCGGCCGCCGTGGACGACGCCTACGCCGCCTACCGCTGGGCGCTGGACCACGCCCCGGGCCTGGGGGCCACGCAGATCGTCGTCGGCGGCGACAGCGCGGGAGGCAATCTGGCTGCCTCGGTGGCCCAGCAGGCCCGCGATTCCGAACTGCCGCTGCCCGCACTGCAACTGCTGCTCTACCCGGTCACCGACTGGTCCAGCGATACCCGGTCCAAGACGCTGTTCGGTGACGGGTACTTCCTGACCGAACGCGATATGCACTGGTTCGCCGAGCACTACCTCGACGGCGCCGAGGTGGCGGCCTCGGATCCTCTGGTGTCACCCCTGCTCAGCGAGGATCTGTCCGACTTGCCGCCCGCTCTGGTCATCACCGCCGGCTTCGATCCACTACGCGACGAGGGCATCAGGTACGCCAAGGCGCTGCAGGATGCCGGTGTGGTGGTGGATCTCCGCGAAGAACGGTCGATGATCCATGCGTTCGCCAATTTCTTCCCCCTCGGCGGCGGCAGCGTCACTGCCACGAGCGCGATGATCTCAGCGCTGCGCGCACATCTCAGCCACGCCGAAAGGTGACCTGGCCTCGCCGGTACGCTGGTCGGCGTGGCCAAACCGAAGAAGACCGCGAAGTACGACCTCAAGGCGGCTGACCGCAAGCGCAACCTGTGGGTTCAGATCGGACTGACAGCCGTGGTGGTGCTGTTCGCGGTCGGTCTCGTGCTCTACATCGTGATGACCGGACACAAGCGGCCGGCGTCGGGTGAAGCCCGCGCGGTCCACGTGGCCGCACCGAACGTGATCACCCAGGAAGGAACGTCTGATCCCAAGGTGACGATCAGTCTCTACGAGGACTTCCTGTGCCCGGCCTGCGGCCATCTGGAGCAGCTCTTCGGCCCGACCATCAACAAGCTGATCGACGCCGGGGCCGTCGCCGTCGACTACCACATGGTGGCGATCCTCGACAAGGCCGGCAACGGCTACTCCTCGCGCGCCGGTGGTGCCGCGTACTGCATCGCCGACGAGTCCGTCGACGCGTTCCGCCGCTTCCACTCCGCGCTCTACACCCCTGGAATCCAGCCGGAGGAAGGCAGCGGCGTCTACCCGGACAACGCCCGGATCATCGAGCTCGCCCGCCAGGCCGGTGCCGGCGGTGACGTGCCCGACTGCATCAACAAGGGCCGCTACGTCGAGATGGTGCAGGGCATGGCCGCGGCCACCGGTATCAACTCGACCCCGACCGTTCAGATCAACGGTGAGGAATACCAGCCCAGCACTCCCGACGCGCTGATCGCGAAGGTTCGGGAGATCGTGGGCGACCTGCCCGAATTGAAGGGTCCCGCACCCGCCCCGGCTGCCCCGGCTGCACCCGCACCGGCCGCGCCCGCGGCTCCGGCACCCGCAGCGCCCGCACCTGCTTCACCGGCGCCGGCCCACCCATGAGCGACACCGCGTCGGAGCTCGACGAACCGGTAACCGAGAACGCGGCGGGACCGGCAGTCGGCCGCGCCGGCGCGGTCTGGATCCTGATTGCCGGTGTGCTGGGCCTGGCCGCGGCGCTGGCGCTGACGATCGAGAAGATCGAGCTGCTGATCGATCCGTCGTACGTCCCGTCCTGCAGCATCAATCCCGTCATCTCGTGCGGCTCGGTGATGACCACGCCGCAGGCGTCGGTGTTCGGTTTCCCCAACTCGCTGATCGGTGTCGTGGCCTTCAGCGTCGCCCTGGTCACCGGCGTACTGGCCGTCGCGGGAGTTCGGCTGCCCCGGTGGTACTGGGGGGGATTGGCCTTCGGCAGCCTGCTCGGTGCCGTCATGGTGCACTGGCTGATCTTCCAGAGCCTGTACCGCATCGGTGCGCTGTGCCCGTACTGCATGGTGGTGTGGTCGGTGACCATCCCGCTGTTCGTGGTGACGACTTCCATCGCCCTGCGACCACTGCATACGAGCGCGGTCGCCCGGACGATCTACCAGTGGCGCTGGTCGATCGTGACGCTCTGGTTCACCTCACTTGTCCTGTTGATCCTGGTGCGATTCTGGGAATATTGGTCAACGCTGCTGTAACACTCCAGAAATAACTCGGCGGTTAGGTCTATCCGTGATTTCCAAGCTGTTGGTCGCCAATCGTGGCGAGATCGCTATTCGTGCGTTTCGTGCTGCATATGAGTTGGGCATTGCGACGGTGGCGGTGTATCCGTATGAGGATCGCAATTCGTTGCACCGGTTGAAGGCTGATGAGTCGTATCAGATCGGTGAGGTCGGTCATCCGGTTCGGGCATATCTGTCGGTGGACGAGATCATCCGGGTGGCTCGGCATTCGGGGGCCGATGCGATTTATCCGGGGTATGGGTTTTTGTCGGAGAACCCGGAGTTGGCATCGGCGTGTGCCGAAGCCGGGATCACGTTTGTGGGTCCAGCGGCACGGGTGTTGGAGCTGACGGGTAACAAGTCGCGGGCGATCGAGGCGGCGCGGGCTGCGGGCCTGCCGGTGTTGGCGTCCTCGGCGCCGTCGTCGTCGGTGGATGAATTGGTCGCTGCGGCAAGGGATATGGAGTTTCCGCTGTTCGTCAAGGCGGTCTCGGGTGGTGGCGGGCGCGGGATGCGCCGGGTCACCGACCCCGATGCGCTGGCCGAGGCGGTGGAGGCGGCTTCGCGCGAGGCGGAGTCGGCGTTCGGTGATCCGCAGGTGTACCTGGAGCAGGCGGTGATCAATCCGCGCCATATCGAGGTGCAGATCCTGGCCGACACTGCCGGCAACGTGATGCACCTGTTCGAGCGGGATTGCAGTGTCCAGCGGCGGCATCAGAAGGTGATCGAGCTGGCGCCGGCGCCGAATCTGGATCCGCAGTTGCGGGAACGGATTTGCGCTGATGCGGTGGCGTTCGCCCGTCAGATCGGGTACAGCTGTGCCGGCACGATCGAGTTCCTGCTCGACGAGCGTGGGCATCATGTGTTCATCGAGTGCAATCCGCGGATTCAGGTGGAGCACACGGTGACCGAGGAGATCACCGATGTGGATCTGGTGGGTTCGCAGTTGCGGATCGCGGCGGGGGAGACCCTGGCCGATCTTGGGCTGAGTCAGGACACGCTGGTGATCCGGGGCGCTGCGATGCAGTGCCGGATCACCACCGAGGATCCGGCCAACGGGTTCCGGCCGGACACCGGCCGCATCACTGCCTACCGGTCACCCGGTGGTGCCGGGGTGCGGCTGGATGGTGGCACCGTTGTCGGGGCCGAGGTGTTGGCGCATTTCGATTCGATGTTGGTGAAGCTGACGTGTCGGGGTAGGGATTTCTCCACCGCGGTGTCGCGGGCGCGGCGGGCGTTGGCGGAGTTCCGGATTCGTGGTGTGTCGACGAACATCCCGTTCTTGCAGGCGGTGATCGAGGATCCGGATTTCCGGGCTGGACGGGTCAACACCTCGTTCATCGACGACCGTCCACAGTTGTTGACCGCGCACACCCCGGCCGACCGCGGCACCAAGATCTTGAATTATCTGGCCGATGTGACGGTGAACAAACCCAACGGTGAACGCCCCTCGGCGGTGTATCCGCAGGACAAGCTGCCGGATTTGGACTTGTCGTCGGTGCCGGCGCCCGGTTCCAAGCAGCGGCTGCTGCAGCTGGGCCCCGAGGGGTTCGCGGCCTGGATGCGCGATTCCAAGGCGGTCGGGGTCACCGACACCACGTTCCGTGATGCCCATCAGTCGTTGTTGGCCACCCGCTTGCGCTCCACCGGGCTGTTGAAAGTGGCGCCGTATGTGGCGCGGATGATGCCGCAGTTGCTCTCCATCGAGTGCTGGGGTGGGGCTACTTACGATGTGGCGCTGCGGTTTTTGAAGGAAGACCCATGGGAGCGGCTGGCCGCGCTGCGTGAGGCGGTGCCCAACATCTGTCTGCAGATGCTGCTGCGGGGGCGCAACACCGTGGGCTACACCCCGTATCCGGAACTGGTCACGAGCGCGTTCGTGGATGAGGCCACCCGGACCGGGATCGATATTTTCCGGATCTTCGATGCCCTGAACAACATCGAGTCGATGCGCCCGGCGATCGATGCGGTGCGTGAAACCGGCACGGCGATCGCCGAGGTGGCGATGTCCTACACCGGGGATCTGTCGGACCCGGGCGAGACGCTCTACACGCTGGATTATTACCTGCGCCTGGCTGAGCAGATCGTCGATGCGGGGGCGCATGTGTTGGCGATCAAGGACATGGCCGGGTTGTTGCGTCCGCATTCGGCGCACACCCTGGTTTCGGCGTTGCGGAGCCGGTTCGATCTCCCGGTGCATGTGCACACCCACGACACCCCCGGTGGGCAGTTGGCGACGTATCTGGCGGCCTGGCAGGCCGGAGCGTCGGCGGTCGATGGGGCCGCGGCACCGTTGGCAGGCACGACCAGTCAGCCCGCGCTGTCCTCGATCGTGGCCGCCGCGGCGCACACCGAATACGACAGCGGGCTGGATTTGGGCGCGGTGTGTGAGTTGGAGCCGTACTGGGAGGCGCTGCGAAAGGTCTATGCGCCCTTCGAGTCTGGTTTGCCGGCGCCGACGGGGCGGGTGTACACCCACGAGATCCCGGGTGGGCAGTTGTCGAATCTGCGACAGCAGGCGATCGCGTTGGGGTTGGGGGACCGGTTCGAAGACGTCGAGAACGCCTACGCCGGGGCTGATGCGTTGCTGGGTCGATTGATCAAGGTGACTCCCTCGAGCAAGGTGGTCGGCGATCTGGCGTTGGCGTTGGTGGGTGCGGGGGTGAGCGCCCAGGAGTTCGCCGAGGATCCTGCCCGCTATGACATTCCTGACAGTGTGATCGGGTTTTTGCGTGGGGAGTTGGGGGAGCCGGCCGGTGGTTGGCCAGAACCGTTCCGCACCAAGGCTCTTGAAGGTCGGGGGCCGGCCAGGCCGGTCCAGGAGCTTTCGGCTGAGGATGAGGCATTGTTGGCTGCGCCGGGCCCCAAGCGCCAAGCAGCGTTGAACCGGTTGCTGTTCCCGGCCCCGACCAAGGAATTCGAGGCCCACCGTGAGGAGTACGGCGACACCTCCGGTCTGAGTGCCAACCAGTTCTTCTACGGTCTGCGCTACGGCGAGGAGCATCGTGTCGAATTGGAGCGTGGGGTGCAGTTGCTGATCGGCTTGGAGGCCATCTCCGATGCCGACGAGCGCGGTATGCGCACCGTGATGTGCATCCTCAACGGACAGTTGCGTCCGATCACCGTGCGTGACCGCAGCATCGCCAGCGAGGTCCCGGCCGCCGAGAAGGCCGACCGCACCAATCCCGACCATGTGGCCGCCCCGTTCGCCGGGGTGGTCACCGTCGGAGTTGCGGCCGGGGACACCGTGGAGGCCGGCGACACCATCGCCACCATCGAGGCGATGAAGATGGAAGCCGCCATCACCGCACCCAAAGCCGGAACCGTGCAACGCGTCGCGGTGGCCGCCACCGCACAGGTCGAAGGCGGAGACCTCCTCGTGGTGGTGGGTTCGGCGGGCCGCAGCGAAGCGGCCGGGGGATCGAACTGACCCGCATCATCGCGGGGGCACACGGTGGGCGCCGTATTGCGGTGCCTCGGAAGGGAACCCGTCCGACATCCGACCGTGTTCGCGAAGCCGTGTTCAATTCGCTCACCACGCGGTTGGACTTCGCCGGACTGTCGGTGCTCGATCTGTACGCCGGGTCGGGTGCGCTCGGACTGGAAGCACTTTCGCGTGGTGCGGCTTCGGCGATCTTCGTCGAGGCCGATCAACGCGCTGCCGCCGTCATCGCCGAAAACATTGCGGCACTGGGCTTGCGTGCGGCCACGGTGCGCCGGGGCAGCGTCGAGACGGTGCTCGCCGCGGGCAATGCGCGGCCGATGGATCTGGTGTTCGCCGACCCGCCCTATGACCTCGACGACGCTGCGGTCGACGCGATGCTCACCGTCTTGGTCGACGGCGGCTGGGTGGCTGCCGGAAGTTTCGTGCTGGTGGAGCGACGCTCGTCGAGCCGGCCGGTGACCTGGCCGGCGGGCTGGGACGTACTGAGTGCCCGGCGCTACGGGGACACCCGTGTCGAACTCGCCGAGGTGGGCTAGACCCCGCGGATGCGGCTGCCTGTACCGTCGTGACTCATGAGTGGCGCGGTATGCCCCGGCTCCTTCGACCCGGTCACCCTTGGTCATGTCGACGTCTTCGAGCGTGCGGCGGCGCAGTTCGACGAGGTCGTGGTGGCGGTTCTGGTGAACCCCAACAAAAAGGGCATGTTCGACGTCGACGAGCGGATGGCGATGATCGCCGAATCGACCGCGCACCTGCCGAACCTCCGGGTCGAGTCCGGTCAGGGTCTGGTGGTCGACTTCGTCAAGGCACATGGTCTGACCGCGATCGTCAAGGGCCTGCGCACCGGCACCGACTTCGAGTACGAGCTGCAGATGGCCCAGATGAACAAGCACGTCGCCGGCGTCGACACCTTCTTCGTGGCCACCACGCCGCGGTATTCGTTCGTGTCGTCGTCGTTGGCCAAAGAGGTCGCCTCTCTCGGCGGTGACGTGTCGGAGCTGTTGCCCGAGCCCGTCAATCGCCGGCTCCGGGAAAAGCTGGGCGGTTAGCCTCCCCGCGACGGCGGGTACTTGATGTCCGAGGCGCTCAGCCCATGCGCCGTGACATCGAAACCCCGATCCGCGGGAGGTCCGCCGTGCCGAACACATTCGTTCAATCCACCGACGACGTCGTGAAGTTTCTCAAAGACCAGCACAACCTGATCAAGGATCTGTTCGAGGAAGTCTTCTCCGCCTCCACCGTCGAGGCTCGGGAGAAGGCCTTCGTCGAACTACGCCAGTTGCTGGCGGTCCACGAGACGGCCGAGGAGATGGTCGTGCATCCGCGGGTGCGTCGGGAACTGGCCGCCGGGGACGAGATCGTCGATGCCCGGTTGCGCGAGGAGCACGCCGCCAAGGAGCAACTCGCCAAGCTGGAAAGCATGGACATGGATTCCGATGGTTTCCTCACCGAGCTCGCGAAGTTCCGGGATGCCGTGATCGATCATGCCGAGCACGAGGAAAACGACGAGTTCGACAAGTTGCATCGCAAGCTCGACGCCGACGAGCTCGAGCGGATGGTCAAGGCCGTCAAGGCCGCCGAGTCGATCGCACCCACGCGGCCACATCCGGGTGTCGAATCGGCGGGGCTGAACTTCGCTGTCGGGCCGTTCGCGTCGATGCTCGACCGGGCACGCGATCTGATCGGTGCAGCCTTGAGGTGAGCGGCGTCGCGAGTCGCGCGTTCGACGTGATGACGCTCACGCAGGCCAACAGCCAGGGCGACACACCGATTGTGCTCCCCAGTCACAGGCGTAACACCAGGCACACTGGTCACTAACAACGAGGCCTGGAGGGTTTTGCCGTGTACCGAGTTTTTGAAGCGCTCGACGAGCTCGGCGCGATTGTCGAAGAAGCGCGTGGTGTGCCGATGACCGCCGGTTGTGTGGTGCCGCGCGGCGATGTGCTCGAGTTGATCGACGACATCAAGGACGCGATCCCCGGCGAGCTCGACGATGCCCAGGACGTGCTCGATGCCCGCGATTCGCTGTTGCGGGAAGCCAAGGAACATTCCGAATCGGTGATGTCCAAGGTCAACGCCGACGCTGACGGCATGCTCAACCACGCCCGCAGCGAGGCCGACCGACTGCTCGCCGACGCCAAGGCGCAGGCCGACCGGATGGTTGCCGAAGCCCGTGCGCACAGCGAGCGCATGGTCGGCGAGGCGCGTGAGGAGGCCGCGCGACTTGCCGCCGTGGCGAAGCGCGAGTACGAGGCCAGCACGGGACGCGCCAAGGCCGAAGCCGACCGGCTGATCGAGAACGGCAACCTGTCGTACGAGAAGGCGGTCCAGGAGGGCATCAAGGAGCAGCAGCGCCTGGTGTCGCAGACCGAGATCGTGGCCACCGCGACGGCCGAGGCCACCCGCCTCATCGACTCCGCGCACGCCGAGGCCGACCGGTTGCGTGGTGAGTGCGACATCTACGTCGACAGCAAACTCGCCGAGTTCGAGGACTTCCTCAACGGCACGCTGCGCTCCGTCGGTCGCGGTCGTCACCAGCTACGCACCACCGCCGGTACACACGACTACGCCACTCGCTGACCACCTTCCCGGATTGTCGGTGCGCACTGCGTCATGGCGCGTACTGACGCCGCCGTAGGATTGAGTCATGGCGACGGGTGCGAAATCGGGTGGACGGGGGGCAGCTGGACGGCACGGTGACCCTCGGTCGCCTCTGGTGATCGATGTCGCGCGGCTGGGCCGGCGACCCGGTTCGTTTCTGACTCATCGCGACACGGTGCCCAGTCCCGTACGGATCGGGGCGGAGCTGGTGGCCATCGCGCAGGGCGCTCCTCTGGAACTGGACCTGCAGTTGCAGTCGGTGTCCGAAGGTGTCCTGGTCACCGGCACGGTGTCGGCGCCCACGGTCGGAGAGTGCGCGCGGTGCCTGACCGAACTCACCGGTGACGTCGAAATCGACCTCACCGAGTTGTACGCCTACCCGGACAGCGCCACCGACGAGACGACCGAGTCCGACGAGGTGAGCCGGGTGGGATCGGCCGGTCAGGCCGACACGGTCGACCTGGAGCAACCCATCATCGACGCGGTCGGGCTGGCGTTGCCCTTTTCGCCGCTGTGCCGTGCCGACTGCCCTGGCCTGTGCCCGGACTGCGGAGTCGCGTTGGCCACCGCAGAGCCCGACCACCATCACGACAAGATCGACCCGCGTTGGGCGAAGCTGGCCGCGATGATGCCCGACGACGAGCATCCTGGGGACCAGAAGTGAGCGATTCGCACGCGGCACTTCTGGAGTCTCTTGGCGTCGACCTTCCCACCGAACTTCTCACCATCGCGTTGACCCACCGCAGCTTTTCCTACGAGAACGGCGGCCTGCCGACCAATGAGCGGCTGGAATTTCTCGGCGACGCGGTGCTGGGATTGACGATCACCGAGGAGCTCTACCACCGCCACCCCGAACGTTCAGAAGGCGATCTGGCCAAACTGCGGGCCAGCATCGTCAACACCCAGGCACTGGCCGACGTCGGCCGCGGTCTGACCGACAGCGGATTGGGCAGCCACCTGTTGCTGGGCAAGGGTGAGGAAAACTCCGGTGGGGCCGACAAGTCCAGCATTCTCGCCGACGGGGTCGAATCCCTTCTCGGGGCAATCTATTTGGAGCACGGCCTGACAACCGCCCGGGCGGTGATCCTGCGGCTGTTCGGCCAGTTGCTCGACACCGCCCCCACGCTGGGAGCCGGCCTGGACTGGAAGAGCAGCCTGCAGGAGCTGACCGCCTCACGAGGCCTCGGTGCACCCAGCTATGTGGTGACCTCCACCGGACCTGACCACGACAAAGAATTCTCGGCGGTCGTGGTGGTGGCCGACGTCGAATACGGCAGGGGCATGGGGCGGAACAAGAAAGAGGCCGAACTCAAAGCCGCCGCCGCGGCCTGGAACGCGTTGGACAAAGCCATCGACAATCCCATCGACAAAGCCATCGGCAATGCCCTCGACAATGCGTGACAACCGATGCCAGAACTCCCCGAGGTAGAGGTCGTCCGCCGCGGCTTGGCCGAATACGTTGCGGGCAAATCGATTTCGGCGGTACGCGTGCATCACCCGCGCGCCGTGCGCCGTCACGAGGCCGGCCCCGCCGACCTGACCGCCCGGCTGTTGGGCTCCAGGATCACCGGGACCGGGCGCCGCGGTAAGTACCTCTGGTTGGACCTGGCCGACGAGGACAGCGAGGACGCCACCGAGGCGTTGGTGGTGCACCTGGGGATGAGCGGGCAGATGCTGCTGGGCCCGATCCGCGACGACCGGCACCTGCGCATCGCCGCGCTGCTCGACGACGGCACCGCGCTGAGCTTCGTCGACCAACGCACGTTCGGTGGCTGGCAGCTGGCCGATCTGGTGACGGTGGACGGCACCACCGTGCCGCAGCCGGTCGCGCATGTGGCACGTGATCCGCTGGACCCGCTGTTCGACCGCGACAAAGTGGTGGACGTGCTGCGTCGCAAGCATTCCGAGATCAAGCGGCAGCTGCTCGATCAGACGGTGGTCTCGGGCATCGGCAACATCTACGCCGACGAGGCGCTGTGGCGCACCAAGGTCAACGGCGCCAGAACCGCAGCCCTGCTGACGCGCCGAAAGCTGGGCGAGATACTCGACTCTGCCGCGGCGGTGATGACCGACGCGCTCAGCGCTGGCGGCACGTCATTCGATTCGCTGTATGTCAACGTCAACGGCGAATCGGGTTACTTCGAGCGATCCCTGGACGCCTACGGCCGCGAAGGTGAACCGTGCCGGCGGTGCGGTGCGGTGATGCGCCGCGACAAATTCATGAACCGGTCATCGTTCTACTGCCCGAAGTGTCAGCCCCGCCCCCGGGGCTGACACCGTCGCGCGGTTCGTCACGGCATGCTGGGCATGCCTGGCATGTCGGACATGCACAGCGTCCAGGAGCCGCCTTCCTTACGCAGGTACAACTTGCCCGGGCCGGCGCTGCTCGAGATGTCGACGACAGCCTTGTTGCCGTTGACCGTGATCTTGGTGATCTCCGCCGATCCGCTGGGATCGGTGCTGTGCGGAATGTCGATCGCGTCCAGCCCACCGAGCTTCTCGAACAGGTCCTGATCGGCCTGGCAGAAGTAGGGCAGCGCGTCCTTGAGGTCACTGGTGCTCGTCATCACCTCGTCGAGGAATTCCCGCACCTCTTTCTCGGCGTCGCTCTCACCCGAGCCCGACGAGCCGCGGGACTGTGACGAACCGCCGGCCGTGGTCCGGCTTCCGCCCGAATCCGAATCACCGCTCAACGCGAAGATGGTGATACCGCCGACGAGGATCAACACGACCAGTACGACGCCGCCGATGAGCAACCATTTGTTGTTGCCGCCGCTCGGCGGATTGGGGGACGGATAGCCGTATGGCTGTTGCGGCGCACCGTACGGCTGCTGAGGTGCCCCGTAGGGCGAGCCGTAAGGCTGCTGGGGTGCGCCGTACGGGGAGCCGTAGGGCTGCTGAGGCTGTTGCGGAGCGCCGTACGGGGAGCCGTAGGGCTGCTGAGGCTGCTGAGGCCCTCCGTAGGGGGCTCCATAGGGTTGTTCGGGACCCCCGGCCGGGTTCGGATAGCCCTGGGGTCCGCCTTGCGGCGGATACGGCTGCTGCCACGGGCCTGGAGGACCCGACGGCGGGGTGGGCTGATTGCTCGGTGGGTAGGTCACGGTGCTCCTCAGCGAAGTCGGTGTGTCGAGTCTATCGTCGCGGCCCGGCTGCGCGGGGCGGCGAACCCGTGGTATAGGCCATCACCGCTGGACGGACCGGGTATCGGGACGTGTAGAAATGCTCCCATGACCGAACTCTGGGTTGACCGCACCGGGGTGCGCCGCTACGTCGGGCGCAGCTCCCGCGGCGCGGAGGTGCTCGTCGGCAGTGAGGACGTCGAGGGCGTGTTCACCCCGGGCGAGTTGCTGAAGATCGCTCTCGCCGCGTGCAGCGGAATGGCCAGTGATCAACCGCTACGCCGTCGCCTCGGTGATGACTATCCGGCGACGATCCGGGTGTCCGGGCCGGCCGACCGGGAGCAGGAGCGCTATCCGCTGCTGGACGAGAAGCTCGAGATCGATGTGTCGAGCCTTTCGGAGGCCGAGGTGGCCCGGCTGCTGACCGTGGTGGAGCGGGCCATCGATCAGGTCTGCACCGTGGGCCGCACCCTCAAGTCGGGCACCGAGGTCAAATTCGAGGTCGAAACGCGATGACCGGGCCGGAACTCCCGGCCGGCGGGGCCGACGCCGAGGTGCGGTTGAGCGCCTGGGTACACGGTCGCGTGCAGGGCGTGGGGTTCCGGTGGTGGACGCGGTCGCGGGCACTGGAGCTCGGCTTGACCGGGTTTGCCTCGAATCGGCCCGACGGCCGGGTCCATGTGGTGGCTCAGGGGCCCCGTGACAAGTGTCAGCGATTGCTCGACCTGCTGGGAAGCGGTCAGACCCCGGGCTCGGTCGACAACGTCGTCGCAGATTGGGCTGAAGCCGACGCCCCGATGGCGGGGTTTCACGAACGGTAGCCGACTCGGCGGTAGGGTAAATCGCCGTGCACCTCAAGAGTCTGACGTTGAAGGGCTTCAAGTCCTTCGCCTCACCGACGACTCTGCGCTTCGAGCCCGGGATCACCTGCGTCGTCGGCCCGAACGGCTCGGGCAAGTCGAATGTGGTCGACGCCTTGACCTGGGTGATGGGCGAGCAGGGCGCCAAGACCCTGCGCGGCGGCAAGATGGAGGACGTCATCTTCGCCGGCACGTCCTCGCGGGCGCCGCTGGGGCGCGCCGAGGTGACGTTGACCATCGACAACTCCGACAACGCGCTGCCGATCGAGTACTCCGAGGTGTCGATCACCCGCCGGGTGTTCCGCGACGGCGCGGGTGAATACGAGATCAACGGCAGCAGTTGCCGATTGATGGACGTCCAGGAGCTGTTGAGCGACTCCGGCATCGGCCGGGAGATGCACGTCATCGTCGGCCAGGGCAAGCTCTCGGAGATCCTGGAGTCGCGCCCCGAGGATCGGCGCGCCTTCATCGAAGAGGCCGCGGGTGTCCTCAAGCACCGCAAGCGCAAGGAAAAAGCGGTCCGCAAGCTCGACTCGATGGCGGCGAACCTGGCCCGGTTGACGGACCTCACTACTGAGCTTCGGAGACAGCTCAAGCCGCTGGGCCGCCAGGCCGAGATGGCGCGTCGCGCCGCCACCATCCAGGCCGATCTGCGGGACGCCCGGCTCCGGCTGGCTGCCGATGACCTGGTGAGACGGCAGGTCGAGTTCCACAACACGAACCAGGCCGAGACGACGCTGCGCCGCGAGCATGACGAGGCGACGACCAGGCTGGAGACCGCGACTGTCGAACTGCAGGCGCACGAGGCTGCGGTGGCAGAACTGACCCGTCGTGCCGAGGCCGCCCAACAGACCTGGTTTCGAGCGTCGGCGCTGGCCGAGCGGGTGAGCGCCACCGTGCGCATCGCGACCGACCGGGCGCAGCTGTTCGAGGCCGAGGCCGAGGTGTCCACCGGGCAGGACCCCGAAGCGCTGGAAGCCGAGGCCGACGAGGTCGCCGAGCTTGAGATGGAGTTGCTCGGCGAGTTGGAAGAGTCGCGCATCGTCTTGGAGAGCGCGCGCGCGGAGCTGTCCGAACGCGAGCAGCTGGCGGCCGAGGCCGAGCGTGCGCATCTGGCCGCGGCCCGCGCCGAGGCTGACCGCCGGGAGGGATTGGCCCGGTTGGCCGGCCAGGTCGACACGATGCGCACCCGGGTCGAGTCGATCGACGAGGGTGTCATGCGGTTGTCGGTCAACATCGAGGAGGCTGCCGCCAAAGCCCAACAGGCGCAAGCGGAATTCGAGACCGTGCAGAGCCGGGTCGGCGAACTCGACGCCGGAGAGGTCGGTCTCGACGAGCAGCACGACCGCTCGGTGGCCGCGTTGAAGCTCGCCGATGAACGGGTGGCGGAACTGCAGGCTGCCGAGCGCGCGGCAGAACGACAGGTGGCCTCGCTGCACGCTCGTATCGAGGCGTTGTCGGTCAGCCTGGATCGGCGTGACGGTGCTGCCTGGTTGCAGAAAAATCACAGTGGCGCAGGACTTTTCGGCACCATCGGCGAGTACCTGAAGGTACAACCGGGTCACGAGGTGGCGGTGGCGACGGTGCTCGGGGCGGCCGCAGACGCATTGGCCGCCGAGGATTTCGGGGTGGCCGCGGCCGCGGTCGCCGCGCTGAAGGAATCCGATGGTGGTCGGGCGGCCCTGCTGTTGGGGGACTGGAAGATCAACGGGACCGCACCATCAGGTGCGCTTCCCGACGGGGCGATGTGGGCCAACGACGTGGTCACCGTTCCCGAACGGCTCCGCGGCGCGATCACCGCGATGCTGGCCGGCGTGGCCGTGGTGTCCGACCTGCGCGCCGGTGTGCACCTGGTGTCGGAGCGGCCCGATCTGCGGGCCGTGACCGCCGAGGGCGACCTTGTCGGCGCGGGTTGGATCAGCGGCGGATCCGACCGTAAGCCGTCGACGCTGGAGATCAGCTCGGAGATCGACAAGGCCCGACGCGAATTGGATGGCGCCGAGCGGCAGACCGGCGAACTGGCGGCCGCGCTGTCGGGTGCGTTGGCCGAGCAGGCCGCCCGTCAGGAGTCCGCCGAAGAGGCGATGGCCGCGCTGAACGAGTCCGACGCGGCGATCTCGGCGATCTATGAGCAACTGGGACGGTTGGGGCAGGAATCCCGGGTCGCCGGCGACGAGTGGCAACGGTTGATCCGCCAGCGCGATGAGCTCGAGGCCGGACGCACCAAGACGGTCGAGGAACTCACCGAACTCGAGTCGCGGCTGCACAATGCCGAGCAGCTCCCGACGTTCGAGGCCGAGCCGGTGGACCGGCAGGCGTCGATGGCCGCCGCGGAGGCGGCCCGTTCGGTCGAGGTGGAGGCCCGCCTGGCGGTACGCACCGCTGAGGAGCGGGCCAATGCGGTTCGCGGACGCGCGGATTCGCTGCGCCGGGCTGCCGCGGCCGAGCGTGAGGCCCGGGTTCGCGCCCAACGGGCCCGCGAAGCCCGTGAGCATGCGGCGCGGGTGGCCGCCGCGGTGTCGGAGTCGGGACGCATTGTGGCCCAACGGCTCAGCGGCGTGGTGGCGGTGGCCTCACAGATGCGCGACGAGCTGGCGACCGAGCGTCAAATGCGCGCCACGGCGCTGTCCCAGGTGCGTGAGACGGTCAACGAACTCAATGCGAGGATCACCGCGCTCACCGATTCCCTGCACCGCGACGAGATGGCCAAAGCGCAAGCGGCACTTCGTATCGAGCAGCTTGAGGCACAGGTGCTGGAGCAGTTCGGGATGCCCGCTGCGGATCTGGTCGCCGAATACGGACCGCAGGTTCCGCTGCCGCCCAGCGAGCTGGAGATGGCCGAGTACGAGCAGGCTCGTGAGCGGGGTGAGCAGGTCACCGCGCCGGCGCCGATGCCGTTCGACCGCCCGACCCAGGAACGTCGGGCCAAGAAGGCCGAACGGGAACTCTCGGAGTTGGGCCGGGTCAATCCGCTTGCGCTGGAGGAGTTCGCGGCGCTGGAGGAGCGCTACAACTTCCTGTCGACGCAACTGGAGGACGTGAAGGCGGCCCGCAGCGATCTGCTCGATGTCATCGCCGACGTGGACACCCGCATCCTGCAGGTGTTCACCGAGGCTTATGTCGATGTCGAGCGCGAGTTCGAGCAGGTGTTCTCCACGCTGTTCCCCGGCGGAGAGGGCAGGTTGCTGCTCACGAACCCGGCGGACATGCTGACCACCGGCATCGAGGTCGAGGCTCGACCGCCCGGCAAGAAGATCAAGCGGCTCTCCTTGCTGTCCGGCGGCGAGAAGTCGTTGACCGCGGTGGCGATGTTGGTGGCGATCTTCCGGGCCCGGCCGTCCCCGTTCTATGTGATGGACGAGGTGGAGGCCGCACTCGACGACGTCAACCTGCGGCGGCTGATCAGCCTGTTCGAGCAGCTGCGGGAGAAGTCGCAGCTGATCGTGATCACCCATCAGAAGCCGACCATGGAGGTCGCCGACGCGCTCTACGGCGTGACGATGCGCGGTGACGGCATCACCACGGTGATCTCCCAGCGGATGCGCGGGCAGGAATTGGCGGTCAACTCGAGCTGACGCCGGTCGATGCCCGGCCACGCGATACGTCGGACTTCCCGGTGCGATGCGCATGGCGTGGTTTGCTTTGCGGTGCTGAGCCTTTGGTGGCGCTCGCCCGGGCTGCGTTCGCATCGCCCTCGTCGGTGCGGTGGGCCCGGCGGGGTCGGCGCGCGTCATCCGAGGGCGCCGCGTCGTCGGCGACATCGGCTGTCTTCTCGTGGGTGAGGGAGTGGCGCAAGGGCTTTGGGCTTCGTTCGGATGTCGCCTTCGCATCCGTGCCACTCGGCTCAGGCGTCTGTTCCGCTACCGGTGGGGTTCCCGGCGCGGCGACCGTGTCGTCCCGGCTGGGCTGCGTGAGGGCGTGGTCGTCGGTGGCCAGACGTAGCCCGCGCAGGTGCGGTCGAACCTGGCGCGGCAGCGCGTCGGGCGGCGTCGCGGTATCGGTTGCGGTCTTGGCGGATGTCGAGTTGGCCGGCGGCGCGGGGCTTTCCGGGTGGTGCACGCTGTCGCGGTCGACGTCGATACCCAGACCGGCGAGCGCGTCGTGTACCCCGTCGTCGGCCGCCGCGGTCAGATCGGACTTGAGTTTGTCCCAATCGATGTCGGCGATCAGCCCGGCCCGGGTCGGCACGCCCATGTGCTCGGGCGTGCGGTCATAGGCGAGGTCGATCAAAACGCGCAGCGTCGGCTCGACGAGGTCCAGTGCCGGGTCGAGAATCCCGATGTCACGCAACGGCTGCAGCAGCGGCAGATGTTCGGTATGCACCAGGTAATAGGTGGTGTGGCCGGAGGTATAGGACTGGTATGTGCTCGGATCGTCCAGGTTCACCACTGATGAGCCGTAATTCGGGTGCAGGTAGACGTACCCCATCATCGCGTTGAGATCGGCCAGGAGATTGAGCGGGTACTTCGGGAAATCGGCGATCAGGTCGTATTCGCGGGCCACGTCGATCGTCGAGTAGTCGTCATCGGGAGTGGCCCCATCGAAGCTGACGCCCAGAATCGGAATGTACAGCCCGTCGAACCGGGCCAGGATTCCGCCGTTGGGCCGGTTGGGATTGGCGACCAACACGAACGACAGTTCGTCGGCCGACGGTACGGTCGCGCCTTGCGCCCGCAGGTCGGCCAGGTTCCGCTTCTCCCGGGTGGCGATGTTGGCGCTCTGCGAGTAGCCGACGACGATCTTCTCGCCTGGTGTCGCCAGCACGGCGTTGTTGAGGCTGAGCACGCCTCGGGCCACCGAGGTGTCGAAGGTGGCATCACCCAGATCGGTGGCCGGCCAGAACTCCTCGGGTGTGGACACCCACTGCAAATCGTCCTCGTCCAGATGGCGGTCCGACAGATAGGTGGTGTTCACCTCATCCACATAGGTCCCGTCGCCCCATTGATGAGGATCACCCAACGCCTTCATCCCGGTCCCACCCATGATGAGTGCGGTGGCGGTCAGCTGGACCAGTGTGGTCATGCTCGCGGTCACCGCAAGCCCGATGGTGCCGATCAGCGCGACGACCGCCAGCGCCAACCCCCGAAGCAGACGCACGTGCATTTTGGCCCTCCCGTTCCGCGAACATTCCGAGGGAACGACCGCTCGCCGGCCATGGCTGAAGTCTTTCCCGACCCAGGTGGATCGTGAACCACACGCGGTGTGGTTGTCAGCAAATTCGAAAAAGAATCGCTGCCGATCTTGAAACAAGTGTGAAATGCGGTTTCTGGTGCCAGGTCGTTGAATGACAGCTAAGCCGTGGGGCGGACCTACGGCTGGCGTGAACCTATTGGCGCAATGGGGCTGTTGGTCGAAATGTACTCCGCGGTACGTACACGTACCATCGGTTCTGGCAATCTGCTGCGGCGGTGTCCTGGACGTGGACGGAAGGCACCGAGATTCTGTTCGTCCGCCGCCGCCGAATGGGGCCGGTCGTTGCCGGGCGGATGCCCTGAGACAATGTCGACGTGTCAGATGGTGCGTTGTTGGGTGTCTGGATCGCCATTGCGGTCGTCGCTGTTCTCGTCGTCATTGCGCTGACCGTCGGATTGGTGCGGTACCGACGGCGACGGATCAGCCTGTCGGAAGACAGTGCGGCGAAACAGATCGACCGCTCCGGGGGGTATACCGCCTCCTCGGGGATCACATTCAGCCAATCGGCCACGCCGACCGCTGAGCGGATCGACACCAGCGGGCTGCCCGCAGTCGGTGACGACGCCACCATTCCGCGGGACGCCCCCCGGCGCACGATCTCCGACGTACAGCTGCCCGAGCCGCCGGCCGCGACCGCCCCACCCGAGGCGCCCGCTGCGGCTGAGGAGCCGATTGCACCGGAAGCCCCCGAAGCACCGGAAGTCCCCGAAGCCCCCGAGGCGCCGGAGGTCCCGGAAACGCCCGCCGCCTCGTCGGCCGAGGCGACGGATGCCGTTGCCGCCGAGGTCGAGGCCATCGCCCCGGCCGAAGGCCGGATGGACCGGCTGCGCGGCCGGCTCGCCAAGTCCCAGAATGCGTTGGGCCGCAGCATGCTCGGGCTCCTCGGCGGCGGTGATCTCGATGAGGATTCATGGGAGGCGGTCGAGGACACCCTGTTGATCGCCGATCTGGGACCCGTGGTCACCGAATCTGTGGTGGAGGCGTTGCGGGAGCGGATGGCCAGCAAGGGTGTCCGCAGTGAGGCCGAAGCGCGTGCGGTGTTGCGCGAAGTGCTGATGTCCGAGTTGCGGCCGGAGTTCGACCGCTCGATCAAGGCGCTTCCGCACGCCGACAAGCCCTCGGTGTTGTTGGTCGTGGGGGTCAACGGCACCGGCAAGACCACCACGGTCGGCAAGCTGGCCCGGGTGCTGGTCGCCGACGGCCGACGCGTCGTGTTGGGTGCCGCCGACACCTTCCGCGCTGCTGCCGCCGACCAGTTGCAGACGTGGGCTGCCCGCGTCGGCGCCGAGGTGGTGCGCGGTGCCGAAGGTGCCGACCCGGCCTCGGTGGCGTTCGACGCCGTCGACGAGGGCATCAAGGCCGGCGCCGACGTCGTCGTCGTCGACACCGCGGGCCGCCTTCACACGAAAACCGGTCTGATGGATGAGCTGGGCAAGGTCAAGCGGGTCGTGGAGAAGCGTGCCGCCGTCGACGAGGTCCTGCTGGTGCTGGATGCCACGATCGGCCAGAACAGCTTGCCCCAGGCCAAGGTGTTCGCCGAAGTCGTCGACATCACCGGGGTGGTGTTGACCAAGCTCGACGGCACCGCCAAGGGCGGCATCGTGTTCCGGGTTCAGCAGGAACTCGGTGTGCCGGTCAAGCTCGTCGGGCTCGGAGAAGGCCCGGACGATCTCGCTCCCTTCGAGCCGGCGGCCTTCGTCGACGCCTTGTTGGGCTGAGGAGACTCCTGAGTTCCCGACGCGTCCATACCGGGCGTGAGTTTCGGGAAACATGAAGGTAACGGGGATCCGGATTGCGTTCACTTCGACGAAACGCATCCGCATCACTGATGAAACGGCACACAACGAATCTCATCGGGAGCCGATCTTTCGGCGCACTTCCCAAGGAGGTTCACACAAAGTGGTCTTAGCCCTACCTGACGAATCGTTCGCCGCATTCGACAGCGGCGATACGGCCTGGGTGCTCGCAAGCGCCGCCCTGGTGTTGCTGATGACGCCGGCCCTGGCGTTCTTCTACGGCGGCCTCTCCCGGCAGAAGTCTGTGCTCAACATGATGATGATGTCCTTCGGAGCCTTGGGTGTCGTCAGCGTCATCTACGTCCTGTGGGGCTACTCGATGTCGTTCGCGTCGGCCCACACCGGCGGATCGGACGTCGGCGGAGTCTTCGACAATCCCTTCTCACTGTTCGGCCTGACGCAGCTGCTCGAGACGCGCGAGATCGGCGGTCAGGAACTGCACGTCATCGGAGGGTTCGGCTCGGTCCCGGCGATCGTGTGGGTGGCCTTCCAACTCACCTTCGCGGTGATCACGGTCGCGCTGATCAGTGGTGCGCTGGCCGAGCGCGTCAAGTTCGGCACCTGGCTGGCATTCGCGGGAATCTGGGTCACCCTGGTGTACTTCCCTCTGGCCCACATGGTTTGGGGTGGCGGTCTGCTGTCGAACAACGAACGGGGCTTCGCCTCCTGGCTGTTCGGGACGACCGTGGGGGAGGACGGCACGGCCACCGCAACGGTGGCGCCCATCGATTTCGCCGGTGGCACCGTGGTGCACATCAACGCAGGTATGGCCGCCTTGGTGCTGGCGATCCTGGTGGGCAAGCGCCGCGGCTTCGGCAAGATGGCCTTCCGTCCGCACAACATTCCGTGGGTGATGCTCGGCGCGGCGCTGCTGTGGTTCGGCTGGTTCGGGTTCAACGTCGGTTCCGAGGGGGCCGCCGATGCCACCGCCGGCCTGGTGTGGATCAACACCACGTCGGCGACCGCCGCCGCGATGTTGGGCTGGTTGGTGGTCGAGCGCATCCGTGACGGACATCCGACCAGTGTCGGTGCCGCCTCGGGCATCGTCGCCGGTCTGGTTGCCATCACGCCGGCCTGTGGAGCGCTCAGCCCGATCGGGTCGCTGGTCCTCGGCGCCGTCGCCGGTGCGCTGTCCGCTCTGGCCATCGGCCTGAAATACAAGCTCGGTTACGATGATTCACTCGACGTCGTCGGCGTTCACCTCGTCGCCGGTCTGTGGGGCACCATCGCCATCGGCTTCTTCGCCACCGAAACGGGCCTGTTCTACGGCGGCGGTGTCAGGCAATTGGTGGTCCAGATCGTGATTGCCGTCGTGGCAACCGTATTCACCGCGGTCATGACTGCCATCATTGCGTTGGCCCTCAAACCGCTGGGCTGGCGTGTCACGGAAGAAGATGAGGCCACCGGTATCGATGAGACCGAGCACGCGGAAACGGCTTACGAGCTCGCCTGATCGGGAACAATTGGCCACCGAAGGGATGGAATTTATGAAGCTGATTACTGCGATCGTCAAGCCGTTCACGCTGGAAGATGTCAAGACCGGTCTGGAGCAGACGGGCATTCTCGGAATGACCGTCAGCGAGGTACAGGGTTACGGGCGGCAGAAGGGGCACACCGAGGTCTACCGGGGCGCCGAATACTCGGTCGATTTCGTGCCGAAGGTCCGGGTGGAGGTCGTCGTCGACGATTCCGCGGTCGACAAGGTGGTCGATGTCATCGTGCAGGCCGCCCGTACCGGCAAGATCGGCGACGGGAAGGTCTGGGTCAGTCCAGTTGACACCGTGGTCCGGGTCCGCACCGGGGAACGCGGCGCCGACGCACTGTAGCGGCGGTCGGTCGAACAGCTGATCGACCGAGTCTCCCGGCCGAACCGAGTGGGCGTTGGTGGGTAGTCGGCCGGGGGAGGAGTCCAAATGACAGAGCAGAAACCAGAATCCACCCGCGATTGGCTGCGTGAGGAGCCGGTCGGTACCGGAGCCCCCCTCGGGGAGGCGCCGGCCGGCTCGCCACGCCCCGCCAACGACCTGGCGGCAGCCACCCAACAGTTGCTCAACGGGGGATCGCGTCACCTGGACGCGGCGGAACTGCGCGACGCGTTGCTCGATCTCCACGAGTTCTGGCTCACCACAAAGGCCGCCGAGATCGGTATCACGGCCTCCAGCGGGTTTGCCATCGTGGCGACCGGAGGCCTGGGGCGCGGCGAGATGTTGCCGTACTCCGATCTGGATCTGATGCTGTTGCACGACAACATGCCACTGGCCGTGGTTTCCGAAGTGGCCGAGCAGCTCTGGTATCCGTTGTGGGACGCCAATATTCGAATCGACCACAGTGTCCGTACCGTGCCCGAGGCGCTCAAAGTCGCCGGTGAGGACATCGCGGTGGGCCTGGCCATGCTCGACGCGCGGCACATCGCCGGTGATGCCGACCTGTCGGCGCTGCTGGTGGGCGGTGCGCGTCGACAGTGGCGGATCGGGATCGCTTCGCGGTTCGACGAACTCATCGACCATGCGCAGGGGCGGTGGCAGCGCAGCGGCCAGATCGCCCACCGGGCCGAACCCGATCTCAAGTCCGGCCGGGGTGGTCTGCGTGACGTCCAACTGCTCAACGCGCTCGCGATAGCCCAACTGGCCGATGTGTATCCGAGCCGCGCCCTGGCCTCACCGACCGGCACGCTGGGCGGTGCGCACCTGGCACTGCTGAATGTTCGGACCGAACTGCACCGCGCCTCCGGACGCGGTCGAGAAACCCTGTTGGCCCAGCACGCCGACGAGATCGGGGCAGCCCTGCGGATCGGGGATCGCTTCGACCTGGCCCGCATGCTCTCGGACGCCGCGCGCACCGTGAGCTATTACGTCGACGCCGGTATCCGCACGGCCGCCAATGCCTTACCGCGCCGGGGCTTTGCGGCGCTGCGACGGCCGGTGCGGCGCCCCCTCGACGAAGGGGTGATCGAATACGCCGGTGAGGTGATCCTGGCCCGCGACGCCCGCCCGGAACGCGACCCGGGACTGATCCTGCGCGTCGCCGCGGCGTCGGCCGGTACCGGCCTGCCGATGGCCGTCTCCACGTTGAGTCGGCTGGCCGAAACCGCCCCGGAACTGCGCACCCCCTGGCCGCGTCAGGCGCTCAAGGACCTTCTGGTGTTGCTGGCTTCGGGGCCGGCCGCGGTCGCCACGATCGAGGCCCTGGACCGCACCGGCCTGTGGGGACGGCTGTTCCCGGAATGGGGTGCGGTGCGCGACCTGCCGCCCCGCGATGTGGTGCACATCTGGACGGTTGACCGTCATCTGGTCGAAACAGTCTCGCGGGCAAGCGCATTCACCACCCGGGTGTCGCGTCCGGATCTCTTGCTGCTGGGTGCGCTGTGCCATGACATCGGCAAGGGTCGCGGTGGCGACCACAGTGTCATCGGTGCCGAGCTGGCCACCCAGATCGGCACCCGGCTGGGATTGTGGCCGTCGGATATCGAGGTCCTGTCCAAGATGGTTCGATACCATCTGCTGCTGCCCGATACCGCGACCCGACGAGACCTGCAGGACCCCAAGACGATTGACGCGGTCGCTGATGCGCTCGGCGGCGACATGGTGCTGTTGGAGCTGCTGAACGTCCTGGCCGAAGCCGATTCACTGGCCACCGGCCCCGGCGTGTGGGGCGACTGGAAAGCCTCGCTGATCGGCGACCTGGTGCGCCGGTGCCGGTTGGTGATGGCCGGCGAGCCCCTGCCGCAGCCTGACCCCATCGAACCGCGGTTCCTGGCGCTGGCGGCTGATGTCGGTGTCCACGTGGAGCTCACCCCGGCCGACTCCCCACACATCTACAGCGTGACGATGATCGCCCCCGACCGGCGGGGTCTGCTGTCGAAAGCGGCCGGTGTGTTGGCGTTGCACTCGCTGCGGGTCCACTCGGCGTCGGTCAACAGTCACGAGGGCTCGGCGATCAACACCTTCGTGGTGTCCCCGCACTTCGGTGCACCGCCGGCGGCGGAACTGCTGCGCCAGCAGTTCATTCTCGCGCTCAACGGCGACCTGGACGTGATGGACGCACTCGACCGGCGCGATCGCGAGGCAGCCCGATATCCGACCACCCGCGCCGGGGAGATTCTCGCCGCCGTGCCGGCCAACCACGTGCCGGCGCAGCCGCGCATTCTGTGGTCGCCCGGCGGCGAGCCGGAGGAGCTGATCGTGCAGATCCGCACCATCGACCGCTCGGGTCTGCTGGCCCGGCTGACCGCGGTGTTCGAAACCGACGGCGTGGACGTGGCCTGGGCGAAGGTGACGACGCTGGGGTCCTCGGTGATCGATGTGTTCTGCATCACCGCACCCACGCTCGCGGCGGGTGACACCGGTCTCGGCGCCCTGCGCGAGGAATTGGAACGCGACATGCTCGCGATCCTGCCCGCGCCGCCGCCCAAACCGGCCACGCCCGCCGAACAGGCCGGTTGAGGGCGGGCCGACGTCCGCCCAACCCGCCGACCGTTAGGCTTACCACGTGTTTGAAAGCCTGTCTGACCGGTTGACCGGAGCCCTGCAGGGCCTACGCGGCAAGGGGCGGTTGACCGACGCCGATATCGACGCCACGGCGCGCGAGATCCGGTTGGCCCTGCTGGAGGCCGACGTCTCGCTGCCGGTGGTGCGCGCGTTCGTCGCGCGGATCAAGGACCGCGCCAAAGGCGCCGAGGTCTCCGCTGCGCTGAACCCCGCGCAACAGGTGGTCAAGATCGTCAACGAGGAGCTGATCGGCATCCTCGGCGGTCAGACTCGTCAACTGGCCTTCGCCAAGAACCCGCCGACGGTCATCATGCTGGCCGGCCTGCAAGGTGCCGGTAAGACGACGCTGGCGGGCAAGCTGGCGAAGTGGCTCAAGGGTCTGGGGCACAGCCCGCTGCTGGTGGCGTGTGACCTGCAGCGGCCCGGTGCGGTCCACCAGCTGCAGATCGTCGGTGAGCGCGCCGGGGTGTCGGTGTTCGCGCCGCATCCGGGCACCTCCGTCGAGGGTCTTGAGCAGGCCGGTCAAGGGGACCCGGTGGCGGTCGCGTCGGCCGGCCTGGCCGAGGCGAAGGCCAAACACTTCGACGTGGTCCTCGTCGACACCGCCGGCCGGCTGGGCATCGACGAGGAACTGATGGGACAGGCCGCGGCCATCCGCGACGCCGTGAAACCCGACGAGACCCTGTTCGTGCTCGACGCGATGATCGGCCAGGACGCCGTCGCCACCGCCGAGGCGTTCCGCGAGGGCGTCGGCTTCACCGGCGTCGTACTGACCAAGCTCGACGGCGATGCGCGCGGTGGTGCGGCGCTGTCGGTCCGCGAGATCACCGGCGTACCGATCCTGTTCGCCTCGGCAGGGGAGAAGCTCGAAGACTTCGATGTCTTCCACCCCGACCGGATGGCCAGCCGGATCCTGGGCATGGGCGACGTGCTCACCCTCATCGAACAGGCCGAACAGGTCTTCGATCAGCAGAAGGCCGAGGAGGCCGCAGCCAAGATCGGTTCGGGAGAGCTGACCCTGGAGGACTTCCTCGAGCAGATGCTGGCGATCCGCAAGATGGGTCCGATCGGCAACCTGCTGGGCATGCTCCCCGGCGCCGGCCAGATGAAGGACGCGTTGGCCGCGGTCGACGACAGCCAGCTCGACCGGGTGCAGGCGATCATCCGCGGGATGACCCCTGCCGAGCGGGCCGATCCGAAGATCATCAATGCCTCGCGCCGGCTGCGCATCGCCAACGGCTCGGGCGTCAGCGTCTCCGAGGTGAACCAGCTCGTCGACCGGTTCTTCGACGCCCGCAAGATGATGTCGCAGATGGCCGGCCAGATGGGGATGCCGTTCGGCCGCAAGGGTTCGACCCGCAAGGCGGCGAAGGGCAAGAACAAGCAGGCCGGCAAGAAGAAGGGCCGTCAGCCAGGGAAAGGTCCGACCCCGCCGAGAAACCCGTTGGGTGCCGGGCTGCCCGCCGGATTCCCCGATTTGTCCAACATGCCCAAGGGGCTGGACGAGTTGCCGCCCGGGCTGGCCGATTTCGACCTGTCGAAGCTGAAGTTCCCCGGCCAGAACTAGTCTGATGAGCGCGCTGCACATTCGTGGCCGGGGCCTCCCGGACGGCGACGAGGTGCAATGGTGGATTCATCAGGGTGTGCTGTCGGCCGAACCGATTGCCAACGCCGACACCGTCTTTGACGGCGGCTGGATCATCCCCGGCCTGGTCGACGCGCACTGCCATGTCGGTCTCGGACCCGGTGGTGCAGTGTCGCTGGACGAGTCGGTGGAGCAGGCGCAGACCGAGCGCGACGCGGGCGCGCTGTTGCTGCGCGATGCCGGTTCACCGGTGGACACCCGCAGCTTCGACGACCGCGAGGACCTGCCGCGCATCATCCGGGCCGGGCGGCATCTGGCCCGCCCCAAACGATATTCGCCCGGCTTGCCGATCGACATCGAGGACGAGTCGCAACTGCCCGCCGCGGTGGCCGAGCAGGCCCGGTGGGGCGACGGCTGGGTGAAACTGGTCGGCGACTGGATCGACCGCAGCGTCGGCGACCTCGCCCCGCTGTGGTCCGACGAGATCCTCAAGTCCGCGATCGATGCGGCCCATGCCGAGGGTGCGCGCGTCACCGCGCACGTGTTCGGCGAGGACGCCCTGCCGGGCCTCATCAATGCCGGAATCGACTGCATCGAGCACGGCACCGGGATCACCGACGACACCATCGAATTGATGCTCGAGCACGGCACGGCTCTGGTGCCCACCCTGATCAACATCGACAACTTCCCGGGTATCGCCGATGCGGCCGGCAAGTACCCGACGTATGCCAAACACATGCGCGACCTCTACGCGTCCTGCCGCGACCGCGTCGGCGCCGCCTACGCCGCCGGGGTACCGGTGTTCGCGGGCACCGACGCCGGCGGCATGGTCGCCCATGGTCGTATCGCCGACGAGATCGAGGCGCTCAAGGGCATCGGTATGAGCCCGACGGCGGCCCTGGGGGCGGCCAGTTGGGACGCCCGGGCGTGGTTGGGCCGGCCCGCCCTCGAACATGGCGCGTCGGCGGATCTCGTCTGCTACACCGAGGATCCGCGGCACGGCGGCGTCAGCCATCCGGCTCTGGTGATCCTGCGCGGCCGGGTCTGGCGTTGAGCGTGCGCTGACGGCGCAGAAGTGCGAGTAGGGGGCGCCGTCACCGCAGCGTCAGCGGCCGTAACTCAGTACACGTCGCGCAGATAGCGGTGGTTCTTGATGAGGTCGTTGACGTAAGCGTGCGCGGCCTCGGCATCCATTCGGCCACTCTCGCCGACGATCTCGTGCAGCGCGGCGTCCACGTCCTTGGCCATGTGGTCGGCGTCACCGCAGACATACAGGTACGCGCCGTCCTGCAGCCAGGCGAACAACTCTGCCGCGTTCTCCCGCATCCGCTGCTGCACATAAATTTTCGCCTCCTGATCGCGGGAGAACGCCACGTCGAGCCGGGTCAGTGTGCCCGCGTCCCGGAAAGCTTCCAGTTCCGGCCCGTACAGAAAGTCGGTGGCGCGGCGACGATCCCCGAAGAACAGCCAGGACCGTCCCCGTGCGGCGGCGGCCTGCCGCTCCTGCAGGAACGCCCGGAAGGGCGCGATGCCGGTACCCGGACCGATCATGATGATCGGCACGTCGCCGGACGGCAGCCGGAAATGATGGTTGGGGCGTAGGTGCACTCGAACCGTCTGCGTGCGCTCGGCCAGATACGTCGAGGCCACGCCACCGTGTCGGCGGGCGGCGCCGGCGTACCGCACGGTGGCCACGGTCAGGTGGATGTTTTCGGGATGCAGCAGTGGGCTGGAGGCGATCGAATAGTCGCGGAACTGCAAGGGGCGCAACGTATCGACCACCTCGTCGACGGTCAGGCCAGCGCGTCTGATCAGATCGAGGACGTCCTCGCCGTAGGCGGCGGCGCCCGCCAGGTCCTGCAGTGCCCGCGACGGCGTGCGGATCTCCAGCCGTTCGGACAGCAGCACGCCCAGGGTTTCGTCGGCGTCGGCGACTCGGTGCCCCGGTCCCACCTGGAGTGCATCGAGGATCGCTGAAACCAGATCCGGATCGTTGGTGGGATGGACGGCCAGCGAATCGCCGGCCTGATAGGTGATGCCGGAACCGGTCAGGTCGAGCTCGTAGTGTCGTACTTCCTTGTCGGATTCCGGTGCGGTGAGCAGGCGATTGACGACCAGGGGAGCGGTGACCAGCCGGTTGCGCTCCTGGCTGCGGTGAGCGGGATCGGCCGCGGCGGTTTCGACGGCAGTGACCGGTGCGGTGGTGGGACCGGACTGGGCGGCGGTCAGTTGTTTGACCAGATCGGTGGTCCAGGCCGCGGCCGGCTCTTCGTAGTACCCGTCGACGTCGACGCGGTCGGCCAGCCGGATGGCGCCGAGCTCTTCGAGCCGCGCATCGAGCAGTTTGCCTGCCTGGCAGAACAATTCATAGGACGTGTCCCCGAGCGCCAGTACCGCGAAACTCAGGTGCTCCAGGCGCGCGGTCGAGGCGCTGATCGCCTCCCAGAACAACGTGGCGGTGTCGGGAAACTCGCCGTCGCCGAAGGTGGAGGTGACGACGATGAAATGCGTTGCGGTGTTCAGTTGGTCGAGTTCGACCTGGTTGAGTTCGACGGCCTCGGCGGGAATTCCGGCCGCGGTCGTCGCCTCGGCGAACGTCATTGCGGCATCTTCGGCGTTGCCCATGTCGGTGCCGTAGGCGACCACCAATGAGAACTCAAGGTCGGACACAACGGCTCCCCTCGGTCACGCGCGGACTCATACGCGAATTTAGGGTGACCTTAGTTCGTCACGAGTCCCGGTGGGGCCCCACCTTTTCTGGATTCAGTGGGAGAAGCCGTAATCGAACAAGTCGATTGCCTGGGGATAGAGATCGCCGGTGCCGTACATCTGCACCACCACCAGTCGGCGGTTACCTCGTTGCGCCGCACCCACATACGTCTTCCGGGCCAGGTCTGTGTAGCCGGTCTTGCCGGCGATGTCACCGGGATAGCGGGCCAGCAATTGGTTCTGGTTGGTCAGGGTCCGGCCCGGGAACTCGGCCGACGGCTGGCGCATGATCTGTGCGATCAGCGGATAGGTCAGCGCGGCGCGCAGGATCACCGCGAGATCGTGCGGGGTGGTGACGGTTTCCCAGCCGGGCCCGTCGAGCCCGGACGGCGAGGACGCTCGGGTGTTGCGGGCCCCGACACTGGCCGCTTTGCGGTTCATCGCCGCCACTGCGGCGCGTTGACCGCCGAGCATGTCGGCGAGCATGTTCGCCGCGTCGTTGCCCGACACCATGAGCAGGGCTTCCAGGAGTTGGCGGGTCGTGTAGGGCTGCCCCGGGGTGAGGCCGACGCACGAGCATTCGACCTTCGTGTGTGACTGGTTGGCCCGGGCGAAATTGTCCGGTCGCAGGTGATCGAGCACCACCATCGCCAGCAGCGGTTTGATCGTGCTGGCCGGGGCGTAGGTGCCGTAGGGATCTTTGGCGGCCAGAACCTGGCCGGTGTCCAGGTCGGCCACCAGCCAGGCCTTGGCCGGTCCGTCGGGAATCTGGGCGCCGGCGGGTTGAACCTCCGGCGCTGCGGCGGCTGGGACCGCGATCGTGGCGGCGGTCAGCGCCGTGCCGAGGCCGAGCGCGAGCGTCACGAGCAGTCTTCGCACGAGCGCCGACCTTACGGAGCCAAGGACTCGGCCAGCGCGCGGTCAGGTTTCCTTCAGGTATCGGACCGGGCTGGGCGCTACAACGACCCGATGCTGGCCGAGCGGTCCTGGGAGAAACCCCAATCCAGCAGCGCGGCAGCCTGATCCCAGTAGGTCGGACCGCCCTCCTTGACCAGCCCGTACATCATCACGACCTCGAGGCGGCGGCCGTCGCGGGCTGCGGCGCCCACGAAGGTCTTGCGGGCGATGTCGGTGAAACCCGTCTTGCCGCCGAGGGCACCTGGATAGCGGTGCAACAGCTCGTCCTGGTTGACCAGCACGCGCTGTCCGCTCTTGGTGGGGAACGTGGTCGACGGCAGCGCGGTGATCTCGGCGAAAATCGGGTTGGCCATCGCCCCGCGGAAGATCAGCGCCATGTCGTGCGGGGTCGACCAGAACGGCATCCCGGGCCCGTCCAGCCCGGACGGGGTCGCGACGTGGGTGTTGTGCGCGCCGAGCGCCACGGCTTTGGCGTTCATCTTCGCGACGGCCGCATCCGGTCCGCCGACCATGCGGGCCAGGGTGTTGGCGGCGTCGTTGCCGGACGCCAGCAGCGCCGCCTCCAGCAGCTGACGTGCGGTGTAGGTCTGTCCGGGGACGACGCCGGCACAGTTGCACTCGACCTTGGTGTCGGCTTCATCGGCCACGATCGTCGCGTCCAGCGGCACTTCGTCGAGGATCACCTGGGCCAGCAGGGTCTTGATCGTGCTGGCCGGGGCGTAACGGGTGTTCTCGTTGCGCGCGGCCAGCACCTGACCGGAATCCAGATCGGCGACCACCCAGCCTTGCGCCGGCCCGTTCGGGATGGGGGACACCCCGACCTGCTGCACCTCGGCATCGGCCCTGGCAGCGGGCGCTGTGCCGATCACCGACGAAAGCGGGACCAGTGCGACGGCAATTGCGGCCGATGCTCCGACAGAGAACCTGACGAACCTCCCCATGGCAGGTGAGACTAATCGTGTTGAATCGAGACATGTTGAGCCTGGCCGAAATTTCGGACCGCCTGGAGATTCAGCAATTGCTGATCGACTACTCCACGGCGATCGACCGTCGACTGTTCGATGACCTCGATGCGGTGTTCACGCCCGACGCCTACATCGACTACCGGGCCATGGGCGGCATCGACGGCCACTACCCCGAGGTGAAGGCCTGGCTGGCCGAGGTGCTGCCGAACTTTCCGGCGTATGCCCACATGCTCGGCAACTTCGATGTCCGGATCAAATACGACCCGGCGGGCGACACCGCGTCGTCTCGCACGATCTGCTTCAACCCGATGGTGCTGCCGGGGCTGGAGCAACAGGTGTTGTTCTGCGGGCTGTGGTACGAGGACGAGTTCGTGCGGACCGACGACGGATGGCGGATGAGTCGCCGCGTCGAGACCAAGTGTTTCGACAAGGTGGTCTGACCGTCGCACTCCGCGCGCCTGACGCGCCCAGTGGCCAGTTGTGACACGCAACCGGCGGGACGTTGTGCGATAACTGGCCATTCGAGCTGGATTTGGGCTGGTCGGCATCGTTCTGGCACAATTGGCGGCTGTCTGCCGTGCGACTCGTTCGATGCGCTGCGCGGCGGTCACACACGTAAGGCAAAACCGGATCGGGCAATTCCGCCCGCATCGCCGAATTGCAGCGTGACACTCAAGGAGAAGTGCTTAACCATGGCTGTCAAGATCAAGCTCACCCGGCTTGGCAAGATCCGCAACCCCCAGTACCGCATCGCCGTCGCCGACGCGCGCACCCGCCGCGAAGGCCGCTCCATCGAGGTCATCGGCCGCTACCACCCCAAGGAAGAGCCGAGCCTGATCGAGATCGATTCGGAGCGCGCGCAGTACTGGCTGGGTGTCGGCGCGCAGCCCACCGAGCCGGTGCTGGCTCTGCTGAAGATCACCGGTGACTGGCAGAAGTTCAAGGGCCTGCCGGGCGCCGAGGGCACGCTGAAGGTCAAGGAGCCCAAGCCGTCCAAGCTGGACCTGTTCAACGCGGCGCTGGCCGAGGCCGAGAGCGGCACCGGCGCTGCGGCTGTCACGCCCAAGAAGAAGAAGGCTCCCAAGAAGGACGAAGCCGCCGAGGGCGCCGCTGCCGAGGCCCCGGCTGCCGAGGCCGCTGCCGACGAAGCCGCAAGCGAGAGCTGAGCATCGCGGTGAGTTCTGTCGTGGTCGACGCCGTCGAGCACCTGGTCCGCGGCATCGTGGACAATCCCGACGACGTACGCGTCGACATGGTCACCAGCCGCCGTGGGCGGACCGTCGAGGTGCACGTGCACCCCGATGACCTGGGCAAGGTCATCGGCCGCGGCGGCCGCACCGCCACCGCACTGCGCACCCTGGTCGCGGGCATCGGTGGGCGCGGTATCCGCGTCGACGTGGTGGACACCGACCAGTAGCGTCGGATCCATGGACCTGGTTGTCGGGCGGGTTGTCAAAGCTCACGGCATAACCGGTGAGGTCGTTGTCGAGGTTCGTACCGACGATCCCGATGCCCGGTTCACCCCCGGTGTGGCACTTCGCGGCCGCACCAAGGGGGGTGCCGAGCGTACTTTCTCCGTCGAGTCGGTGCGCGACCATGCCGGCCGCCTGCTGATTCGGCTGGCAGGCGTCGCCGACCGCAATGCGGCCGACGCGTTGCGTGGCACGGTGTTCGTCGTCGATACCGCAGACCTGCCCGCGATCGATGATCCCGACGAGTTCTATGACCATGAACTCGAAGGTCTGCGGGTCGTCACGGTCGACGGCACCGCGGTAGGAGTGGTTCGCGAGGTGCTGCACACCGCGGCCGGAGAACTGTTGTCGGTCAAGGCCGATGCCGATGGCCGCGAAGTGCTGGTTCCGTTCGTCAGCGCCATCGTCACCTCGGTGTCCCGCGAAACCGGCACCGTCGTCATCGATCCCCCCGACGGTCTGCTGAACCTGGACCAGGTCTGACGAGGGTGCGCAACTGTGCACATTGACGTCATCACGATCTTCCCGGCCTACCTCGATCCCATCCGGCAGTCGTTGCCGGGCAAGGCGATTGAGGCCGGCATCCTTTCCCTGGCCGTGCATGACCTGCGGAACTGGACGCATGACGTGCACCGTTCGGTGGACGATTCGCCGTACGGCGGGGGTCCCGGCATGGTCATGAAGGCTCCGGTGTGGGGCGATGCGCTCGACGAAATCTGTTCTGAGGACACACTTCTGGTCGTGCCGACGCCGGCGGGCCGGCTGTTCACCCAGGCGACTGCCGAGCGGTGGAGCGCTGAATCGCACCTGGTGTTCGCCTGTGGGCGGTACGAGGGGATCGACCAGCGGGTGGCCGATGACGCCGCTGCCCGGATGCGGGTCGAAGAGGTCTCCATCGGTGACTACGTGCTCAACGGCGGCGAGTCGGCCGCGCTGGTCATGATCGAGGCAGTGGTCCGGCTGATGCCGGAGGTCTTGGGCAATCCTGCGTCGCACCAACAGGATTCCCATTCCGACGGCCTGCTCGAAGGGCCCAGCTATACCCGTCCGCAGAGTTGGCGCGGGCTCGAGGTGCCCGATGTGCTGCTGTCCGGGGACCACGCCAAGGTGGCGGCCTGGCGCCGTGAGCAATCGTTGCAACGCACGCGCGAGCGCAGGCCGGACCTGCTCGACTGATCTCCTGACGAGCCTAGATCCGGCCGCCGGGGAACATCGTCTTGACGGCATCGGTGATGGTGTCGCGTGCGGTCGTGGCGTTGGTGGGCTGTAGTGAACCGATCACCATGATGAAGCGCCGGTCCGGACCGACCACACCGGTCGACAGGTGCATCCAGTCCGAGCCGATACAGCACATCCAACCCTGCTTGACCGCGACGGGCTCGGCGAAAAGCCCGTCGGGGATGCCGAACCGTTGGGGGTAGGTGCCGTCCGGCTGCGTGCCGTCGATCGCCTCGGGAGTCGATTGGGCCAGGTTGGACAGGATGACATTGGCCTGTTCCGCGGGTAGGCCGCCGCTGCCGTTCATCAGCATGTCGTAGTAGCGGACCAGATCGGCGGCGGTGCTGATGGTGTTCCACCAATGTCCGTCGTTCGGTGGCTGGGTCGAACCCAAGCCGTACCGGGCGGCGACCCGCTCGACGATCGCGTGGCCGCCGCTGCGGTACCAGAACACCTCGGCGGCACTGTCGTCCGATGACCGCAGCATCACGTCGAGGTTGTCGCGGTCCTCTGGACTCAGGACGGTCTGACCTTTGGCCTCCTGTAACAGCAGATCGTCGGCGATGAAGAGTTTGACCACCGAGGCGATCGCGATCGTCGTCTCGTTTCCGTTGGAGACCAGCTGACCGGTGTTGCGGTCGAGGACCAGCACGGTGATGTCGGCACCGGCGTCGGCGGCATTTTCGGTGGCCTGCTGGGCGCGGTCCGCAAGGCCTTGGAACGAGGGCGCGGGTTCGCCGGGGGACGCCTCGGGCAGGGGTGCCATGTTGCCCTGGGGTGCGACGACGGTCAGCTGTGGCGCGGCGGAATCGTACGGGGGAGTGCCGTACACCCGGGCTTCGCAGCCGGTGACTGCCACGCCGGCGATCGCCACGATTGCGCTCACGCCGGTTGCGCCCGCCACCGTGAGTCTCGACGGCCGCCGTCGCATGGTCCTCCTTGAACCGTCGATACCAACTGATGGGCTTGTCGCACCGGCAGATCAGTGGCTGCAGCCTAACTGTTCGCAGCGCTGGGCGCGTGGTCAGTCCGCCTCGCAGTATGCTTGCCCAGTGCTGGGGAGGCTCACGCAGACTCGCCGGATTTCACGGTATGGGGACCTGTCTGGCACAATTGAGCAGTTGTCTGCGTAGGACTGGGCCGGCTTGCCCGCGTTCCGCTGCGAGATACACCCCGATACACCCGAAAATAGCTTCGGCTGCGCGGTTTGTGCGCGCACGGCCGGAGCCGCGAACAACAAGGAAGTGTCACCGATGAACACGCTGGACTTCGTCGATCAGGCGTCGCTGCGCGACGACATCCCGACCTTCAGCCCCGGCGACACCGTCAACGTGCACGTGAAGGTGATCGAGGGCTCCAAGGAGCGCATCCAGGTTTTCAAGGGCGTCGTGATCCGTCGCCAGGGTGGCGGCATCCGCGAGACCTTCACCGTGCGCAAGGAAAGCTACGGCGTCGGCGTCGAGCGGACCTTCCCGGTGCATTCGCCCAACATCGATCACATCGATGTCGTGACCCGCGGTGACGTGCGTCGCGCCAAGCTCTACTACCTGCGTGAACTGCGCGGTAAGAAGGCGAAGATCAAGGAAAAGCGCTGAGCGCGCTGCTCCGCCTGACGAAGCTCTCGTCGCGGGACCGGTCACGACGCTCGCTACTGTGGTGCCTGTGACCGGACCCACCGACTCCGCCGACGCGTCCTCGGAGGGCGGCCTCGACTCCGATTCGATCGCGGCGGCGCCTGCCGCCGACGAATCGCCGGAAGAAGAGTCTCCCAAGAACAAGCACTCCACCGCGCGCGAGATCGCCATCCTGGCCGGCATCGCCCTGGTGCTCTATTACGTGACGCTGACGTTCATTGCGCGTCCGTACCTGATTCCGTCGGAGTCCATGGAGCCGACGCTGCACGGCTGTCCTGGCTGTGTCGGTGACCGGATCATGGTCGACAAGCTCACCTACCGGTTCTCCGAGCCGGAGCCCGGTGACGTCGTCGTGTTCAAGGGTCCGCCGTCGTGGAACATCGGTTACAAGTCGATCCGCTCGGACAACACCGCCATCCGCTGGGCGCAGAATGCCCTCTCGTTCGTCGGTTTCGTGCCGCCTGACGAGAATGATCTGGTCAAAAGGGTGATCGCGGTGGGCGGGCAGACCGTGGAGTGCCGGGCCGACACCGGTCTGACAGTCAACGGTAAGCGGCTGAACGAGCCCTATCTCGATCCGGCCACCATGATGGCCGACCCGAACGTCTATCCGTGCCTGGGCAATGAATTCGGCCCGGTCACCGTGCCGTCGGACCGGCTGTGGGTGATGGGTGACAACCGGACCCACTCGGCCGATTCGCGGGTGCACTGCAGCAACCTGCCCGCCGATGCGCGCGAGGGACTGTTGTGTACCGGTGATCCGATGGCCGGCACGGTTCCGGTGGAGAATGTAATCGGAAAGGCACGGTTCATCGCCTGGCCGCCGTCCCGATGGGGCGGCATCAACGGCGCGAACCCGCAGACCGACTCCTAGGGAGCTGCCCTGTGCCGCCAGTGGTGAAGACGTCATGGCCGCCTCGAACGGTGATCCGCAGGTCATCAGGCCTGCGCACCCTGGAATCCGCGCTGTACCGCAACGGTCTCGGCCCGGTCGCCGGGGTGGACGAGGTGGGACGCGGCGCCTGCGCCGGCCCGTTGGTGGTGGCGGCCTGCGTGCTGGGGCCGAATCGGATGGACAGCCTGGCCTCCCTCGACGATTCCAAGAAGCTGGGGCCCGCAGAGCGGGAGCGGCTGTTTCCCCTGATCCGCCGCTACGCCCTCGCCTATCACGTGGTGTTCATCCCCTCGGCCGAGGTGGATCGCCTCGGTGTCCACGTGGCCAATATCGAGGGCATGCGCCGCGCGGTGGCGGGTTTGTCCCTGCGGCCGGGATATGTGCTGTGTGATGGGTTCCGGGTGCCGGGGTTGGCGGCGCCGTCCCTGCCCGTGATCGGGGGCGACGCCGCCGCGGCCTGCATCGCGGCTGCCAGCGTGCTGGCCAAGGTCAGCCGCGATCGGCTGATGGTCGACATGGAGCAACACCACCCTGGTTACGGGTTCGCCGAGCACAAGGGCTACAGCACACCGGCGCACTCCGCGGCGTTGACGGAGTTGGGGCCGTGTGTGGAGCACCGCTACTCGTATGTCAACGTGCGGCGGGCCGCAGAGACGGCTGGGTTGCGGCGCGATATGGCACCAATGCGGCATGCTGAAGTGGCGTACGCAAAGATGGGCGACAAGGCATCAGTACAACCAGAAGGACTGCACACCAGATGAGCGCCGAGGATCTCGAGAAGTACGAAACCGAGATGGAGCTCTCGCTGTACCGCGAATACAAGGACATCGTCGGGCAGTTCAGCTACGTCGTGGAGACCGAGCGTCGGTTCTACCTGGCCAACAGCGTGGAGCTGATCCCGCGGAACTCCGAGGGCGAGGTGTATTTCGAGTTGCGGCTCGCCGATGCCTGGGTGTGGGACATGTACCGACCGGCCCGGTTCGTCAAGCAGGTGCGGGTCATCACCTTCAAGGACGTGAACATCGAAGAGGTGGAGAAGCCGGAACTGCGGTTGCCGGAGTAGCGGCCGGCTCAGCCCGCTTGTGCCGTGAGATGTTCACCGAAGAAGGCGAACACCCGGGACCACGCATCGGCGGTGGCGGCCTCGTTGTAGCCGAAACCGGTGATCCGTAGAAATGGTTGCCCCGGTAGTTGATTGGCGAAGCTGTGTCCAGCGTCGGGATAGACCTTGATGTCGGCGGCGATGTTCTTGTCGTCGACGACGCGCTGCAATCGGTCCGGGGCACCGATGCCCATCGGGTCGCGACGCCCGAAGCTGGCCACGATCGGGCATGAAGCGTCCAAGGTCTGGTCGAGCCGTCGCGGCAGCGGTGTGCCGTAGAACGGTGCTGACGCGGCAAACCCTTTGGGGCCCATGAGGAGTGCGAACTGTCCGCCCATGCAGAACCCGGCGATGCCGATGGTGCCGGTGCACTGGGGGTGCGCGCGCAGGTGGTCTCGGGCGGCCAGGATGTCGTCGAGCGCCCGGCCACGCTGGGTCAGCAGATCGCGGAACACCCGCGTGATACATCTGGCCCGGCCGCCGCGGGAGTAGAGGTTCGGGGTGAGCGCGAGATAGCCGGCGGCCGCCACGCGTTCGGAGATCGCCTCGTTGTCGGGGCCGTAGCCGATCGCATCGTGGATGATCACCACACCTGGCCAGGGCCCCGCGCCGGCGGGGATGCCGAGCAGGGCGTCGATCGGGCCGGCCGGGGTGTCCAGGGTGATCGTCGTCACCGACCGAGGGTAACCGCTCCTGGGCAGTCAGGTTCCGCAGAACGTGCGGTAGGTCCCGAAGTCGGGGGGTGCGGGTGCGGCATGGCGTTCGAGACCGGGGCGCTGCCGGTACGGGGACGCGACGGCTCCGAGCAGGTCGTGCAGGGGGTGGAGATCGCCGTCGGCGGTGGCTGCGTCGAGCGCTTCCTCGACGAGGTGGTTGCGGGGAATGTAGAGCGGGTTGACCCGGTCCATCGCCTCGGCGTCGGGATGCAGTGCCAGCCAGCGCCGGCGCCAGCCGTCGAACCCCGGGTCGTCGAACTCCGGCTGGTCGAACAGCGGCTCGGCCGCACCGCGGGCGATGCCGGCCAGCGCACGCCACGATGAGGTGTAGTCGATTCGGTGCTGTTGAAGCAGCGTCAGGAATTCCTCGACGAGGGGTTTCGCAATGGTGTCGTCGGTGTCGGCAGGCAGTCCGAGCTTGGCTCGCATGCCGGCCATCCACTTGCTGTCGAATTGTGGGCCGAAGCCGTGCAATGCCTCGGTGGCCAGTTCGACCGCGCGCTCGGAGTCGTCGGTAAACAGGGGTAACAAGGCCTCGGCGAAGCGGGCCAGGTTCCAGGCCGCCACCGTGGGCTGGTTGCCGTAGGCGTAGCGGCCGCCGTGGTCGATCGAGCTGAATACCGTTGCCGGATCGAAGGTTTCCATGAAGGCGCAGGGCCCGTAGTCGATGGTCTCCCCGGAGATCGTCATGTTGTCGGTGTTCATCACACCGTGCACGAATCCGACCAGCATCCACTGCGCGAGCAGGTCGGCCTGTGCCGAGACGACCGCTTCGTACAACGCCAGGTACGGATTCTCGGCCTCGGCCGCTTGGGGGTGGTGCCGCGCGATGGCGTGGTCGGCCAGCCGGCGCAGCAGCCCGAGGTCTCCGGTGGCCTGGGTATGGGCGAAGGCGTACTGGAAGCTGCCGACGCGCAGGTGGCTGGCGGCGATCCGGGCCAGTACCGCGCCGGGCAGCAACGTCTCGCGCCGGACTTCCCGCCCGGTGGCCACCACGGCCAGCGAACGGGTGGTGGGGATGCCCATGGCGTGCATCGCCTCGCTGACGATGTACTCGCGCAGCATGGGTCCGACGGCGGCCAGGCCGTCGCCGCCGCGAGCGAACGGAGTGCGCCCCGAGCCCTTGAGGTGAAGGTCGCGGAGCTGACCCTCGGGGCCGACGAATTCTCCCAGCAGCAGTGCGCGGCCGTCGCCGAGGCGAGGCACGTATCCGCCGAACTGATGGCCGGCATACGCCTGCGCCACCGGGGTGGCCCCGGCAGGGACGATGGTGCCCACCAGCAGGCCGAGGCCCTCAGGGCTGCCCAACCAGGCGGCGTCGAGTCCGAGCTCATCGGCCAGCGGCTCGTTGAGTACCAACAATCGTGGCACCGGGGCAGTCTCGGCTTGCCACGCGACAGCCATCTCGGGCAGAGCCTGGGCGAAGCGGTTGTCCAGGGCGACGGTCGAGTCGGGGGCGACGCTCACTCTTCGAGCCTACGGAGCGTCAGAGGCTGCCCAGGTCGTCGGGCACATCGACGGCGTACTGCTGAAGGACCTCGAGGGGAATCAGCTCCAAGGTGCGTTCGTGGGTGGCGGCCAACACGACCGGGGCGGCCTGGCCGTCTTGATGGGCCCGCAGCCAGTTGGCCGCCGTGACGCACCAGCGGTCTCCGGGCGCCAGGCCGGGGAAGCGGAAGTGTGGTGCCGGGGTCGACAGGTCATTGCCGATGGACTGCTGATGGGCCAGGAATTCGGCGGTCACCACGGCGCAGATGGTGTGCCGGCCGGCATCGGCGTCGCCGGTCGAGCAGCACCCGTCGCGGTAGAAGCCGGTGAGCGGGTCGGTGCTGCACTCTTCGAGCGGTCCGCCGAGGACATTGCGATCTGCCATCGCCCAAGTATGAGGTCAGCGTGGCGGCGCCGGGGTCGCACTGCGCTGTGCGTCGAGGATCAGCAGTGCCACGTGCAGCGACGTCATCGATTCTCCGTCATCGAGGTTGACCCCGAGGCGACGTTCGATCGAGGACAGCCGGCTGTAGAGCGCCGGGCGGCTCATGTGGAGCCGTTTGGCCAGCGCCGACTTGTTGCCGGCGAGCTCCAGGTAGCCGCGCAACACGGCCACGTCGTCACTGCCGTGCTCGGCATCGTGGATCAGCAGGTCCTTGAGTTCGGTTTCGGCGAACGTCTGAACCCGCGGATCGTCGAGCAACAACGTGATCAGTCCGCGCAGCCGGACGTCGGAGGCACGCACGAATGGGCGCGGCAGATCCGACATGGACGCCGCCACCTCGGCGACGTGGGCCGCTTCGCGTAGGCCGTGGACCGCGTCGGCGAACGCGCCGGCGGTGCTGCCGACGGCGATGACGACCTTGTCGGCGTCACCGCCGCGGGCGATGGCCTCACGCCAGCCCTCGGCCAGCCGGCTCAACGTGGTGTCGACGCCGGCCCCGCGCCGCGGATTCATGGCCAGCACCAGACCGATCTCACCGTCCCGGCGAATTGAGCAGATCGCGCTGTGCCCTTGGGATTTCACGCTGTGGGTGACCGCGTCGAGGATGCGGATGTTGCGGCGCTGGGTGCTGACGGGATCGAGTCGGTCCGGTGGTGCGCCGACCCGGACGGTGGCCGGGAGGTAGGACCCGGCGGCACGCAGGCCCAGCGCCAGCGCCCGGGCATCGGCCTCGCGGTCGTCGGCGATCCGGCCGCCCAACACGTCGTCGATCAGCCCGCTCTGCGCCTGGTGTTCGAGTCCCGACCGCCCCCGCTCGGCCATCCGGTGCAGGGCCAGTGCCTGCGCGGCCCGTTCCAGCACCATCTTGGTTTTGGCCGGGGCGGCCGGGGCGTGCGGAACGATGAGTCGCCCCCATTCCTCGGTGCGCGGCCCGACGGCGGTGGTTGCCCACGGCTCGGTCATCGCCCGGGACCGACGTTGCCAGTCGGTGAGCACGGTGGTGGCCGCCTCGCCGCGCGGAGAGATCGCCAGCACCTGCCGGGACAGGTCCTCCAGTACCACCGACTCGTCGGTCATCTCGGCGGCTGCGCGCACGATGTCGGCCATCGACGGGCGTTTCATGCTGAGCTCGGTGAAGGTCTGGTGGGTGCGGTGGGCGAACTCGAGTTCCTCGTACTGGTCGGCGACGATCAGCCGGTGCACCGCCTCGGTGACCTCGACGAACTTCGTCTCCCGGTGCAGCACCACCAGCGCCAGACCGAGCGTCTGGGCCATGTTGCCGACGCTGGCCGGAAGCGATTGGATGCGGGTGCCGAGTTCCACCACCACTCCGACGACGCCCGCTCGCTGCATCCGGCGCAGGTAGTCCCGCGGCGCAGCCGACAACGCCGCGCCGGTGGTGAGCACCAACTCACCGCCCTGCAGCAGACCGGCGAGGTCGGGCATGTCGCTGACGTGGACCCAGCGCACCGGGCGGTCCAGTTGCTGGGCGCTGAGCACCTCGGGTTCGCCGGCCTGCACCACCGGCAGCCCGACGATGTCGCGGACGGTTGGGATCATTTTACAAAGTGTAATAAATCTGGAGTTCTGCCTTACGGGATGTTTGGCTGCATGACGCCGTTGCCGGCCCAGAGTAATAGCAGTACTCACCGCCATAGGAAGGTTCGCAACCATGAGCAATGTCATTCAGCACTGGCGCGACGGCAAGGTATTTGCCGGCAGCTCCTCTGCCACCGCTCCGGTGACCAATCCGGCGACCGGTGCGGTCACCGGCGAGCTCGCGTTGGCCAGTGTCGATGACGCACGCGCCGTGATCGACGCCGCGGTCGCGGCGTTCCCGGCCTGGCGTGATGCCTCGCTGACCAAGCGCACGTCGGTACTGTTCGCCTTTCGCGAGCTGCTCAACGCCCGCAAGGAAGAACTGGCCGCCATCATCACCAGCGAGCACGGCAAGGTGCTCTCCGATGCGCTCGGCGAGGTGAGCCGGGGCCTGGAGGTTGTCGAATACGCTTGCGGTATCCCGAATCTGGTCAAGGGCGGATTCACCGAAAACGCCTCGACCAAGGTCGACGTGCACTCGGTGCTGCAGCCGCTGGGGCCGGTCGCCATCATCTCGCCGTTCAACTTCCCGGCCATGGTGCCGATGTGGTTCTTCCCGATCGCCATCGCTGCGGGCAACACCGTGGTGCTCAAGCCGTCGGAGAAGGATCCCAGCGCCTCGCTGTGGATGGCTGAGCTCTGGAAGGAAGCCGGCCTGCCCGACGGTGTGTTCAACGTGCTGCAGGGCGACAAGACCGCGGTCGACGAGCTGCTGACCAACCCCAAGATCAAGGCGGTGTCCTTCGTCGGCTCCACCCCGATCGCGCAGTACGTGTACGCCACCGCCACCGCGGCCGGCAAGCGGGTGCAGGCGCTGGGCGGGGCCAAGAACCACGCGGTGATCCTGCCGGATGCCGATCTGGATCTGGCCGCCGATGCGATGATCAACGCCGGTTTCGGTTCGGCCGGCGAGCGCTGCATGGCCGTGTCGGCCTGTGTGGCCGTCGGCCCGATCGCCGACGACCTGGTGGCCAAGATCGCCGAGCGCGCCACCACCATCAAAACCGGTGACGGAACCAAGGATTCGGACATGGGCCCGCTGGTCACCAAGGCCCACCGGGACAAGGTGGCGGCCTACATCGACGCCGGCGAGGCCGACGGGGCCAAGGTTGTGGTCGACGGCCGCACCGTGCTCGACGGGGCCGGCCAGAGAGATCCGGCGGGCTTCTGGCTGGGCCCGACCCTGCTGGACAACGTCACCACCGACATGAGCGTCTACACCGACGAGATCTTCGGCCCGGTGCTCGCGGTACTGCGGGTGGAGACCTACGACGAGGCCCTCGAACTGATCAACAACAACCCCTACGGCAACGGCACCGCGATCTTCACCAACGACGGTGGGGCCGCGCGGCGCTTCCAGAACGAGGTCGAGGTGGGCATGGTCGGCATCAACGTGCCGATCCCGGTTCCCATGTCCTACTACAGCTTTGGCGGATGGAAGGCCTCGCTGTTCGGCGACAGCCACGCCCACGGCGCCGAAGGGGTGCACTTCTTCACCCGCACCAAGGCCATCACCACCCGCTGGCTGGACCCCAGCCACGGCGGCATCAACCTCGGCTTCCCCGAGAACAAGTGAGAGAATTCCAGCCATGACTGTGACTCAAGAGTCTGCCGTGCTGCCCAACGGGTTGACCGTCGAGGCGGCCAAGGCCGAGGCCGCGCGCGCCTACGAACTCGACCGCGCGCACGTGTTCCACTCCTGGTCGGCGCAGGAGGAGATCTCGCCGATGACCGTCACCGCCGCCCAGGGGTCCTACCTGTGGGACGGCGACGGTAACCGGCTGCTGGACTTCTCCAGCCAGCTGGTCAACACCAACATCGGCCACCAGCACCCGAAAGTGGTTGCCGCCGTTGCCGAACAGGCCGCCAAGCTGTGCACGGTGGCCCCGCAGTACGCGAACCTGGCCCGCTCGGAGGCGGCCCGGCTGATCGCCGAGCGCACCCCCGGTGAACTGAACAAGGTGTTCTTCACCAACGGCGGTGCCGACGCGGTCGAGCATGCGGTGCGGATGGCCCGGCTGCACACCGGTCGCTACAAGGTGCTGTCCCGCTACCGCGCCTACCACGGCGGCACCGACACCGCGATCAACCTGACCGGTGACCCGCGCCGCTGGCCGAACGACCGCGGCAACGCCGGCATCGTGCACTTCAACGGGCCGTTCCTGTACCGCTCGTCGTTCTACGCCGAGACCGAGGAACAGGAATCGCAGCGCGCGCTGGAGTACCTCGACAAGCTGATCCAGATGGAGGGCCCGTCCACCATCGCCGCGATCATCCTGGAGTCGATCCCGGGCACCGCGGGCATCATGGTGCCCCCGCCGGGATACATGGCCGGGGTGCGGGAGATCTGCGACCGTTACGGCATCGTGTTCATCGCCGACGAGGTGATGGCCGGCTTCGGTCGCAGCGGAAAGTGGTTCTCCATCGAGCATTTCGATGTGGTTCCGGACCTGATGACGTTCGCCAAGGGCGTGAACTCCGGTTACGTCCCGCTCGGCGGGGTGGCGATCAGCCCGGCCATCTACGAGACGTTCGCGCATCGGTCCTACCCGGGTGGGCTGACCTACTCCGGGCACCCGCTGGCCACCGCGGCCGCCGTCGCCACCATCAACGCGATGGCCGACGAGGGCATGGTCGAGAACGCGGCCAAGATCGGTGCCGAGGTGCTCGGACCCGGCCTGGCCGAGTTGGCGGCCAAGCACCGCAGCGTCGGTGAGGTGCGCGGCATGGGTGTCTTCTGGGCCGTCGAGCTCGTGGCCAACCAGGAGACCCGCGAGCCGCTGGCGCCTTACGGTGGTTCCAGCCCGGCGATGAACGCGGTGATCGGCGCGTGCAAGGCCAACGGTCTGCTGCCGTTCGCCAACTTCAACCGCATCCACGTGGTGCCGCCGTGCAACGTCTCGGCGGAGGAGGCCCGTGAGGGTCTGGCGATCCTGGACAAAGCGCTCGACGTCGCGGATCAGCACGCCAACTGATCACTGCTCGAACGATGGCCCGGCCCTGCGGTTTTCGCAGTGCCGGGCCGTCGGCGTTCAGTGGCCGCGGTTGCCCTCGATGATCAGGTTCTTGATCTCGGCGAGGTGCTCATCGACCGAACGCAGGCGGGCGCGGGTCTCCTGACGGAAATCGGTGAGTTCGCGCTCGACCGAGCTGAGGCGCCCTTCGACCGCCGTGAGGCGCCCATTCGTCGATGTCAGGCTCAGCCCGTGGTCGCGCTGATTGGCGCCGAGCGCATTGACCGCTGCAAGCACGGCGCGGTAGTCGAAGCGATCCGCCTCCAACGCAGCGACGCGAGCCTCGAGATCATCCAACGCGGCCATCGCCCCATCGTAAGAGCGGGCGGAGGTGCCGGCCATGCCATCGCCACACTCGGTGGATAACTCCGTTGGCCCGTGATCCGCGGCGCGAATTGGGACACTGGACCGGTGCGTTCACCTGCCCAGTGCTGGCTCACCGACATGGACGGCGTCCTGGTGCGCGAGGAACACGCGCTACCAGGCGCCGCGGAATTCCTGCAGACCCTGACCGACAAGCAGCGGCCATTCCTGGTGCTGACAAACAACTCGATCTTCACGCCACGGGATCTGGCCGCTCGGCTGGCCCGCTCGGGACTGCTTGTGCCGGAGACGGCGATCTGGACCTCGGCCCTGGCCACCGCGGCGTTCCTGGCCGATCAGCAACCGGGCGGCTCGGCGTATGTGATCGGTGAGGCCGGTTTGACCACTGCGCTGCACGAATCGGGCTACACCCTGACCGATATCGATCCCGATTATGTGGTGCTGGGGGAGACCCGCACGTATTCGTTCGAAGCGATCACCAAGGCGATCCGGCTGATCCTCGGCGGCGCCCGGTTCATCGCCACCAATCCCGACGTCACCGGTCCCTCGGCGGAAGGCCCGTTGCCCGCCACCGGTTCGGTCGCGGCGATGATCACCAGGGCCACCGGCCGTGAACCGTATTTCGTCGGCAAGCCCAACCCGATGATGTTCCGCAGCGCGCTCAACCGGATCGAGGCGCACTCGGAGAACACCGTGATGGTGGGCGACCGGATGGACACCGATGTGGTGGCCGGTATCGAGGCAGGCTTGGACACCATCCTGGTGCTCACCGGCTCCACCACGGTTGCCGACATCGAGCGCTATCCGTTCCGGCCCAGCCGCGTGTTGCCGTCGATCGCCGAGGCAATCCAACTGATCTGACGCTCGACGGCCATTGCCGGAGGATGCTGTGGCGCGGTCACAAAACGGCAACGGCCGCGAATTGGCAACGAAATAACACTGCGGGCCGCTGATCGCATAGAGTATCCAATATTAGCGAAAGCGAGAACCGATGCCACCGCGAACAGCCACCCGGCGCACAGCCGCAGCATCCGATACCGCCACGGGAGCGCGCTCGGACTTCGTCCGACCCAAGACCGCCCAGCAGGCTGTGGCCGAGGCGCTGCGTCGGGACATCACCAGTGGCAAGCTCGCACCCGGCAGCTGGATCGTGCAGGAGAGCCTCGCCGAACAATTCGGCATGTCCCGGATACCGGTACGCGAGGCGCTGAAAACGCTTGAGGCCGAGGAATACATCACCTACGTGCCGCACAGTGGGTACCGCGTCGCCCAGCTCGGGCTCGACGAACTCGTCGAGGTGTTCCGGATCCGCGACATCCTCGAAGCCGAACTCATCCGCGATGCCATGCCGGCCGTCACCGATGAGCTGATCGGTGCGATGCGCGAGCAGATGGCCGTGATGGACCAAGCGGCCGCCGACGGTGACCTGATCGCGGTGGGGCTGGCCAACCGGCAGTTCCATTTCCTGACCTTCGAGGCCAGCCGGATGGCCCGCACCAAGCGCATCGTCACCCAACTGTGGAACACCGCCGATGCCTATCGGCCGATGTATGCCCACCTGATGGACCTCGAGCAGGTCAACAGTGAACATGTGCTGCTGGTCGAGGCAATGGCCGCCCGTGACATCGACCGCGTGGTCGCGCTGAATCATCAGCACCGCATGCACGCCATTGCTCATCTGCACACGGTGTTCGGAGACGCGGAACCCGGCGAATGAGTGCCCGGGAACGCTTGGCGGAGTTGGGAATCGACCTTCCTGCGCCGGCGCAGCCGAAGGGGTCGTACTTTCCGAGCCGTCGATGTGGTGACCAGCTGTGGATCTCGGGGACGACCGCGCGGCGGCCCGAGGATCCGGGCGCGGTCGGGGTGGTCGGTGCTGATGTCACGGCCGAACAGGCGACTGTGCAGGCGCGGCTGGCGGCGCTCAATCTTGTCGCGGCGCTCGATGCGGCCGTCGGCTTGGATGCCGTGACCGCCCTGGTGCATCTACGTGGTTTTGTGCGCGCCACCTCCGAGTTCGATGCGCACCCTGGAGTAATCGACGGGGCGTCGACACTGCTGCTGGATGTGTTCGGCGAGGAGTGCGGGGTCCATGCCCGCACCGCGATCGGGGTGGCATCGTTGCCGGGCGGCGCGTGTGTGGAGCTCGAACTCGTCGCGGCCGTGCGCGGCTGATCAGACCGACCGGGCCGCGGTGCGGCCGATCGCGAGCCCCAAGGCGATTCCGGCCAGCGTCGTCAACCCGATTGAACACCAGTCGAATCCACCTGCCGCGGCGGAACGCCGTGTCGGGCTCTGCTCGGCGCACGGCCCGGTTTCGCCATCGTCGGAACCGACGATCATCACATTGAGTCTGCGCACGAACTGCCCGATGATGCGGTTGCTGACCTGGGAGATGACTCCGGCACCGAATTGGGCGATGCGGCCGCCGAGTTCGAGGTCGGTGCGCACGGTGACCTCCGTGCGGGTATCCCGCTCGCAGGCCGACATCGTGACGGTGGCTTCCGCCGAGCCGTTGCCTTTTCGATCGCGGGCCTGCCCGCGGACCACCATCTCGTGGGTGCTGTCATCCCGGCGGACGACGGTTGCCGTACCCGAGAGGGTCAGTCCGACCGGTCCCACTTTGATGGCGACATTGGCCCGGTAGTCGTCACCGTCGTGGCTTTCGAGTGCTGCGCCGGGTATGCACTCGACCACCCGCGGTACGTCGGTCAATGCCGCCCAGGCGATTTCGAGTGGGGCGTCGACGGAGAACTCATTGACTAACTGCATGCCGGTTTCCGTCTCCCTCGATTGCCGTTTCCGGTTGTGCGTCCCCAGGGGCCGCCCTACGATTGGATACGATATCCAACGTCGCCCAGGAGGTCGATAGTGCTGAGTAAGGGAGTCGGATTGTTTCCGACCGAACCGGTGGGCACGATGTGCGAGTACGTGCGGTTGAGCGAATCGCTCGGTTACGACAACGTGTGGTTCGGGGATTCACAGAACATCTGGCGGGAATCGTCGACGGTGATGGGTGCCGCAGCGGCGGGCACCGAACGCATCGTGTTCGGCACCGGGGTGACCAACGCGGTGACCCGCCATCAATCCATACTGGCCTCGACCTGGGCGACGCTGGCCGAGTACACCGGCGGCCGGGTGGCGTTGGGCATCGGCACCGGCGACTCGTCTTTGCGCACCATGGGTCTCAAGCCGCTCAAGCTGGCCGAGCTCGAAGCGTCGATCGGAGAGCTCCGCGCGCTGTTCAAAGGTGAGAACGTGGTGGAGCCGACCAGCGGCGCCGAATACCACCTGAACTACGTGACCGAGCCGATGGACATTCCGATTTACATCGCGGCCTCCGCCCCGAAGATCCTGCGGATGTCGGGTCGCATAGCCGACGGCGTCATCGTGTTGGTCGGGACCGCTCCGCACTTCATCGAAGCGGCGCTGAGGACGATCGAAGCCGGCGCGGCGGAAAGCGGCCGCACCCTCGACGACATCCACATCGTGCTGTGGACTCCGACGGCGATCGACGACGACCGGGTCAAGGCGCGGGATCTGGTGCGCGCGCACGTGTCGCGGGTGGCGATCCGACCGTTGCCGGCCCAGGTCGAGCCCGCTCTGGAGAAGGCGATCGACCGGATCCGGGATTCTTATGACTACTACGAGCACATGAATCCCGAGGCGTCACATGCTGATCTGGTGCCCGACGAGCTGGTGGACCTATTCGCGCTGGCCGGCACCCCCGATGAATGTGCCCAGCGGCTCAAGGAGATCGAAGCCCTTGGTGTCGACCAGGTTTCGATCGTGCCGTTCGTGCGCCCGGGGGAGAGCCGGGCGGCCACCATTCGCACCTTCGCCGAAATCGTCGACGGACGTGGCTGATCGCCACGGCTTCCCGGCACCCGGCAGCCCGGTGCCGGGTGCGCCCCCACCGCTGAAGCGGACCCTCGCGGCGGCTGACGGCGTTGCGGTGACGCCCGTCGTCGTCGGCCATGGGCCGAATCCGACCGGTTCGGGGCCGGTGGTCGCGCCGGTCACGTCGAGGGCGAGGTTCACGATGGCAGCCGCACTGGTGGGTGTGGCCGTCGGCCTTGAACTGGCCCGGCTGTGGACGAGTGGCGGTGCCGCTCATATTGGTCCAAAATATTGACCTAGATCACACCAATTCGTATAGTGTATCCAATATTCACCGACCCGGAGGTATGCGTCCATGGCCTGGTTTCGCAAAGTGTTCGCCGCGGCGGGAACTGCGGTGGCGCTCGTCGCGTCGGCGACCGCATGTGCCGACGAATCATCGGGTCCGGACAGCGCTGCCGCGGATACGTTGAGCATTTCGGCCACCGGGGTGGACAGCCTGCCGTTCATGGCCATCCTGCAGGTCGGGATCGACAAGGGATGGTTCAAGGAGCAGGGCGTCAATGTCGATCTCTACTCCGGCGGTGGCGGCGGCAATACGCTGCGGGTGGTCACCAGCGGTGACGCCGATATGGCGATCGCCGGCAACAGCTCGGTGATTCTTGCCGCGCAGCAACCGAATTCGAATCTCAAGGTAGTTGCGCCGTGGTTCCAGATCAACGACTTCTCCTGGATCTCGCCACCGGGCCGCAAAGTGGCGGACGCCACCCTCGGGTTCAGTTCGGCGGGCTCGTCGACCGAACTGATCGTCAAGGGTCTCGAGCGCAAGCTCGGCGTCAAGTCGCAAGCGGTCGGCCCGATGGGGGACAACTGGACGGCGGCCAAGGCCGGACAGATCACCGCGGGGTGGGCCATGCAGCCCTTCATCGCCGACAAGCAGGCCTCGGACCATGCTGAGGTGCTGGTCGATTCACGCGACGTGGTGGGTGACCTGCCGGCCGATCTGGTGGCGGTGAATGCCGACTATGCCCAGCGAAATCCCGATAACGTGCGGGCCTTCTTCACTGTTGCCGACCGGCTGAACGAATGGCTGGTGACCAACCCCGACGAGGCGGCCGACGAGATCGCCCCGTTGGTCGGGGTGTCGCCCGAGGTGATGCGGGCAGCCTTCGCCAATAATCCCGACCTGGCCAAAGGCTATTCGTTGAAGGTCGACGCCGACGGTCTGAAGAACCTTTCGGAGTTGATGGTCGCCGCGGGCCAGATCTCGGAGCAGATCGACTGGGCCGCAACGCTGGATCAGCAGTACCTGCCGGACGACGCCCAGACCGACATCTGAGCTGACCGGGCCAGAATCTCCGAAAGGCGTACCTATGGATCGTGACGGCATCCGGATCGACAACGTTTCGGTGGTCTTCGATACACCGGCCGGCAAGGTGACGGCGGTGACCGATATCAAGCAGCACGTTCCGCATTCCAGTTTCGTGTCCATCGTCGGACCCAGCGGATGCGGTAAGTCGACACTGCTGGCGGTGATCTCCGGGCTGCAGGACTCGACAACGGGCCTGGTGCGCGTGGCGGGGCGCCCGGTCACCGGCCCCGACCCCTCGATCGGCGTGGTGTTCCAAGAAGATTCCACGCTGCCGTGGCGCACGGTCGAAGAAAACGTGGCATTCGCCATGGAGATGATCGGCACGGCGAAGGCCGAACGACGGCAACGGGCCAAAGACGCGATCGAACTCGTCGGGCTGGGAGGCTTCGAAATGTCCTACCCCTCCATGCTTTCCGGAGGTATGCGGCAACGAGTCGCGCTCGCGCGTACCTTGGCGGTTCAGCCGGAGGTGGTCCTGATGGACGAGCCGTTCGCCGCGCTCGACCAACAGACCCGCTTGTTCCTCGGCGCCGAGGTGCGCCAGATCTGGGCCAGGACGAATCAGACGATCGTGTTCGTCACGCATGACATCTCCGAGGCCATCCTGCTCTCCCAACAGGTTTGGGTGATGTCCTACCGGCCGGGATCGATCATCGACGTGGTCGACATCGACCTTCCAGACGAACGCGACGCGAGCATGGTCTCCACCCCGCGGTTCAACGAACTCCAGAATCGGATCTGGACATCTCTGCAGGCCGAATCCATGCGCGGATTCAGACAGCAGGAGGCCCAGAAGAAGGTGGCTACGTGACGACGTCGTATGTCGCACAGGACGATCCCCCCACGCAGAAGATGGGTACCGATGCCGGCCGGCCGGTGCCGGAGCGCCGCAGGTGGCGGCTGAGCAACTCGGCGGTCAGCACGCTCTCGACGCTCGTGCTGCTCATCGGGTTCCTGATCGTCGCCGAACTTGGTGCCCGGACCGGGCTGTGGAGCGACCGGATCCTGCCCGCACCCTCGGTGATCCTGTCCGAACTGGTCGGTCTGCTCGGCGAGGCGCAGTTTTGGAACGACGCCGCCCGCACCGGTGTCGAGGTGGCCTTCTCCATCGTGTTCGGCAGCCTGCTGGGTTTCGCTGCCGGCCTGACCTTCTGGAAGCTGCCGGCAATCGGGCGGATCTTCGAGCCGTACCTGGTGTCCTTCTATGCGGTGCCGCTCGTGCTGTTCTATCCGGTGATGATCGTGGTGGTCGGCATCAACGCCATGTCGGTGATCATCCTGGCGACCATCATGGCGGCGATCCCGATGGCGCTCAACACCGCGGTCGGGCTCAACACCATGCCGCCGGTGTACCTGAAGCTGGCCCGATCCTTGAAGGCCTCGCCACAACAGACCTTGTTCGCCATCGCGATCCCGGCGGCCGGACCGTTCATCGTCGCCGGCCTGCGGCTCGCCGTGGTCTATGCCCTGATCGGCACCATCGCCATGGAATTCACCACGGCACAGGCGGGCCTGGGCTACCGGATCCGATATCTCTACGAGATCTTCGACAACAACGCGATGTTCGCCTACATCGCGGTCGTGCTGGTGCTGTCGTGCATTCTCACCGTGCTGCTGGCGGCGGTCGAACGCGTTCTGCTGCGCGGGAGGAACCGATGACCTCGACCCTGCAGTCGCCGTCCGGCGCCGCCCCGGTTGCCACGTCGCGATCGACGTCGCAGCGGGTCCGTTCGATCCTGGGTAACCAGGCCGTCGGTGCGGTCCTGCTTGCGCTGGTGGTGGGCATCGTGTGGGAGATCTTCTCCGACCTGACGTTCGTGGTGCCCTCGCCGGTGCAGACGTTCCGGGTGCTGATCGGCAACCTCACCGACCCGGGGTATCTGTTCGATCTGCAGGTCACCGCGCAGTCGGTGTTCCTGGCATTCGTCATCGGCACCGCGGTCGGCGGCGCGTTGGGCTTGCTGCTCGGCCTGTCGCAGCGGTTGCGGCTGATCTTCGAGCCGATACTGATCGTGCTCAACGGGATCCCCAAGATCGTGCTGTATCCGGTGCTGCTGCCGATCTTCAGCCTGTCCGGCTCCAAGATCGTCATGGGCGTCCTGTTTGCCCTGTTCCCGGTGTTGATCAACGTGACCACCGGGGTGCAGCAGATCCCAGGGGTGTATTGGAAGCTGGCCCGCTCGGTGCGTGCCAATCCCTGGCAGACGTTGGTGCACATCATCATTCCCGCGATCCGGCGACCGCTGCTGACCGGGATCCGGCTGGCGGTCAGCCTCGCGGTGGTCGGCGTGGTGCTCTCGGAGTTCTTCGCCACCAGGCGGGGGCTGGGTCGGGTGGTACTGCAGTCCTACAGTCACGGTGACTACCCGTCCATGGTGGCCACCATCATGCTGCTGATCACCATCTCGTTCGGTATCTCGATCGCGCTGTGGCAGTGGGAGAAACGACTCCATTGACCGCCAACGTATCGGCGCCCGGCCACATCGGCAGCTCGGTCGGGCGTCGCGAGGACGAGCGGCTGCTCGGCGGACGCGGGCAGTTCGTGGCCGATGGCGCGGCCGGCGCACGCCACGTGGTGTTCCTGCGATCGGCCCAACCACACGCCAGGATCAGCGGGCTGGATACTTCGGCCGCCGAGCTGATGCCCGGGGTGATCGGCATCTACACCGCCCAGGACCTGGGCCTGTGCGATGTGTCCATCCCGTCGCTGACCACCCCGGATCCGGACTTCACCGCAGCCACGGCCTGTGTGCTGGCCGAGCAGCGGCTGGCGATGCTGGCCCATGACCGCGTGCACTACGTCGGCCAGCCGATCGCCGTGGTGATCGCCGAGGACCGCTACCTCGCCGAGGACGCGGCAGAGGCCATCGAGATCGACTATGAGCCGCTGGCCGCGGTGACCGATCCGTTCCGGGCGCTTGATCCCGCATGCCCACCGCTGTTCGACCACCTCGACAGCAACGAGGCGGCGCGACTGCACTATTCATTCGGCGACGTCGAACACGGATTCGCCGCGGCGGCAACGGTGGTCAGCGGCACCTACCGGATGAACCGGCACGGCGCGGTACCGCTGGAGTGCCGGGGCGTGCTCGCACAGTTCGACGCCCGGCACAAACGGGTCGAGGTGACCACGTCCACCCAGGTTCCGCACATGGTGCGCAACGCGATCTGCGCGGTGACCGGCTGGTCCCGTCAGGACGTCAAGGTCGCGGTTCCTGATGTCGGCGGCGGCTTTGGCACCAAGGCCAACGTGTACGCCGAGGAGATCCTGCTCGCCCTGCTGGCGCGGCACACCGGGGACCGCTTGATCTGGATCGAGGACCGCCAGGAACATCTGCTGGCCAGCGCTCAGGGCCGCGATCAGGTGCACCGCACCCGGCTCGCGGTCGACGCCGACGGCCACATCCTGGCCTGGGCCGACGATTTCGTCGTCGACATCGGCGCCGGGAGCCTGTGGGTGGCCGGGATCATCGCCAACACCGCGATCCATCTCCTGGGGCCCTACCGGATACCTGCGGCACAGATTTCGGGTCGCGCGGCGCTGACGAACAAGACGCTGGTCGCCCAGTACCGGGGTGCGGGCCGGCCGGAGGCCACGTTCGCGATGGAACGCAGCCTCGATGCCGCGGCCCGCGAGATCGGCCTGAGCACCGACGAGATCCGGCGGCGCAACCTGCTCACCGAGGCCGATATGCCCTACCCGCGGCCGATTCCGTACCGCGACGGTGTGCCGATCCGGTACGACGGTCGCGATTACCGCGCATGCCTGGAATCGGTACTGGACGCGCTGCCGTCCGAAGAAATGAGCCGCTGTGCGGCCGAAAACCCGCAATACCACCTCGGTTACGGTCTGGCGTCCTATCTGGAGGCCACCGGCCGCGGTCCGCACGAGACCGCCCGGATACGTCTGCTGCCCGACGGACACTTCGAGATCACCGCGGGCGCAGCCTCGGCCGGTCAGGGGCACGAAACCGTGTTCGCGCAGGTTGCCGCCGAGACCTTGGCGGTGCCGTTCGACCAGGTTCGCTATCTGCCGGGGGACACCGAGCGGTTACCCGACGGGGTGGGAACCTTCGCCAGCCGCTCGGCGATACTCGCCGGCTCGGCGGTGCACAAGGCCGCCGGGCAACTCGTCGAGCTGGCCGCCGAGCGGGTGAGGGCGCTGACCGGCGCCGAACGCGATGACGTCCAGTACGCCGAGGGTCGGTTCCACCTCACCGGGGACTACTCGATCGGCTGGGCCGAACTCGCCCGCGCGGTGGCCCTGGGTGGCGAGCAGGAAGGTGGCGGCGCACTCGATGTCACTGCCGTGCACCGGGTTCCGACGGTGACCTGGACGATGGGAGTGCATGCCGTGATCGTCGGTGTGCATCGGCGTACCGGAATGGTCAAGGTTCTGCGCTATGCGGTGGCTCATGAGGGCGGTCGGGAGATCAACCCGAGAATCGTCGAAGGGCAGATCATCGGTGGGGTGGCCCAGGGGGTCGGCGGGGCGCTGTTCGAGCGGTGGGAGTATTCGGAAACCGGGCAGCCGCAATCGACCACGTTTGCCGCCTACCACCTGCCGTTGAGCACCGATATGCCGATGGTGCGAGTCCGGCATCGGCATGTCGACACCCCGGCGAACCCGATCGGTGTGCGCGGGGCAGGGGAGAGCGGCACCATCGCGGTGTACGCCGCGCTCGCCAGTGCTGTCGACGACGCGCTCGGCGGCCGGATTCAGGTCGACAGCACCCCGATCGCGACGGGTCAACTGTGTCGCGCATTGGAGCAGGCGTCGTGAAACCCGCGCCGTTCCACTACCTCCGGCCGGATTCGGTCGGTGAGGCCCTCGAGCAGTTGGCCTGCCATCCGGATGCCAAGCTGATGGCGGGTGGTCAGTCCTTGATGGCGTTGATGAATCTGCGGCTGGCCCGGCCCGGCGTGGTCATCGACATCGGCCGTCTGGACGAGCTCAACCGGATGTTCGACGACACCGACGATCTGGTCGTGGGTGCCTTGGTCACCCATCGCACCGTGGAGATTGACCCGTTGATCGGGGCACGCGTCCCGCTGCTCGCCGCTGCCGCCGGCCATATCGGACACCTCGGTATCCGCAACCGCGGCACGCTCGGCGGATCGGTGGCGCATGCCGACCCGGCTGCCGAGATGCCCTTGGCCACACTGGTGCTCGACGCGACCTTTCACACCGAGTCGGTGGGCGGTGGCCGTCGGAAGGTGGCGGCCGAGGACATGTTCGTATCGTTCTACACCAACGCCCTGGAACCCGACGAGATGATCACCTGGGTCTCGATCCCCGCCATCCGTCCCGGTCAGGGCTGGGGGTTCGTCGAATACGCCCGGCAGCACGGCGATTACGGGTTGGCCGGCGCCGGTTGCCTGCTGAGTGTCGGCCGCGACGGTCGCATCGAATCGCTGCGGGCCGGGGCGCTCAGCGCAGCGGATCGCCCGCTGTTGTTCATCGGCGACGAGGCCGTCGGCGAACGCCCGTCGGCGGGCCTGTGGCGCGCACTGGCACAGCGCTGGGCCAGTGCTACCGACCCGTCCTCCGACGATCCGGACTACTCCCGGCGGTTGTGCGCAGAGGCGTTGACACAGGCGCTGACCGAAGCCGAACGGCGCACCCAAGAGGGACAGGAGGCCATCCATGCCCGCAACTGACACATCCAAACAACCTGTGAGCGTGCCGATATCAGCAGTGGTCAACGGCAGGCTGATCCAGCGCACGGTGACTCCCAGGCTGACGCTGGCCGATTTCCTGCGCGACGAACTGGGCCTGACCGGTACTCATCTGGGCTGCGAGCACGGGGTGTGCGGGGCATGTTCGGTCTTCCTCGACGGTCGCAGCGTGCGTGCCTGCCTCATGCTGGCGGCGCAGATCGACGGTGTCCGGGTGACCACGGTCGAAGGCCTCGAGGAGTTCGAGGAGACCGGGCGGCTGCGGCAGGCGTTCTCCGAACACGGGGGCCTGCAGTGCGGATTCTGTACGCCGGGATTCCTGATCACTGCCGTCGAATTGCTGCGCGACCCGAACACCGACAAGCCGTTGACCGAGGATGCGGTGCGAGAGGCTCTGTCCGGCAACATCTGCCGGTGCACCGGATACCAGGGCATCGTGCAAGCGGTGCTGGATGCCGCCGATCAATCCCGGTGATGACGCTGCGGCCGGTGCCGGCACGGGTGGTGGCCGGATCCGCACCGCCGAACTCTTGCGCCCGGTTGGCGCAAGCCGGTGGGGGCTGGCGGCCGTGCTGGCCGTCGCGTTGGGGGCAGTCCTTTGCGGCACCGCGGCATTGGGCCGGGCCGAATGGGGATCGGCGGTGGCGCTGGGCTTCGTGCTGATCACCGTTCCCGAAATTCCCACCGGCCGGCGCCCGGCGCTGCACACCCTGGGAGTGCGCGCCGTGACCGTGCTACTCGGCGGCGCACTCGTCGTGGCCGGTGCGCACAACGCCGTGGTGGTGGCGGCGCTGACCGTTGTGGCGGCGATCGCCGGAGCCGTGATCCGCGGGGTCGGCGCGACGGCGGGCCTGTCGGTGGTGCTGATATCGACCGATCTGGGTCCCGGCGCCACGAGTATGGCCGCGCTGTGGCCGTACGTCGTCGGTATCACCATCGGGTTCGCCGGCTGGGCACTGTGGTTCTTGGCTTCCCGCCTGCGAGGCCACCTCGACGACGAGCCGGCCCCGGGCGGGGCCGGGGCCGGTGTTGCGCACGCCGTTCGGGTCGGGGTCGCGGTCGGGTCGGCCGTGTCGTTGGCAGCGTTGTGGCCTACGGAGATGGTGGGCGCGCATTGGTTGATCACCAGCGTGCTGTTGACGATCCAGCCGAGCCAAGCCCAGACCGGTTTGCGCTTGGCTCAACGGCTTTCGGGCAACTCGGTCGGTGCGGTGATCGCCGCCGCGCTGTTGGGTGCACGCCCGGCGGCGCCGGTGATGATCGCAGTCACCGTGGTGCTCTTCCTTGTCGCGATGGCGCTGCGGCCGGTCAACTACACCTGGTGGGCGATCACCGGACCGCCGGTGCTGCTGGTGATCAGCGAGTACCCCGACCTGTTCCCGTGGTACGAGGGTGGGGTTCGACTCGCCATGAATCTCGCGGGTGCGCTCATCGTGGTCGTGGTGATGTTTGCAGTGCCCATGATCGTGGCGGCGGGCCGGCGGTCGCGACAGCGCGGACGGATTGCGCTATGCCGCCGTCAACATATCGGATAGTGTATACAAAATCCAACGTTGGGAGGATTTGTGACGACACTGCTCGTGGAGGACATCGGCCTGCTGGTGTCCGGCGACGCCGCGGTGGCACCCGTGCGGGACACCACGCTGCTGATCGAGGACGGGCGGATCGCCGGGATCGGTGTCGACCATCGCGATCCTGACCAGGTGTTGTCGGCTGGTGGATTGACGATCATGCCCGGTCTCGTCGACGGCCACGTGCATCCGACGTTCGGTGAATGGACCCCGGCGCAGAACTCGATCGGCTGGATCGGCAACTACCTCCAGGGCGGCACCACTTCGATGGTGTCAGCTGGCGAATTGCACATCCCGGGCCTGAATTTCAGCGCATTGACGCCCGAGCTGGTGTTGAGCATCGCGGTGACGTCCAAGCACACCACAGGCCGCGCTCGCCCGTCGGGGGTCAAACTCAACGCAGGCACGGTGCTGTTGGTGCCGGGGATGACCGAGGAACACTTCGACCGCGCTCACCGCGAAGGCATCGAGCACCTCAAGTTCATCTTCTACGACTGGAACCGGTTGGGCGACGGCGAAGCTCAGCGCTATGTCCAATGGGCCCATGACCGCGGGATGACGGTCAAGATGCATTCCGGTGGGGTGTCGCGATCCGGGTCGAGCCGGGTGGCCGGACGCGACGTCGTCGTCGCGGTACGTCCGGACATCGTCGGCCACATCTCGGGCGGTCCGATCCCACCCCCGGACGAGGACATCATCGCCATCATCGCCGATCTGCCGTCGGCTCATGTCGAGGTGTGCAGCTCGATGAATTTCCGGGCGACCAAGCTGGTGGTGGACCAACTGTCCGGGCGCGGCGAACTCGGCCGGCTCACCCTCGGTACGGACACTCCCGGCGGCACCGGCGTCATTCCCCGGGGCATGTTGCGCAACATCTGCTTTCTCGCCTCGATCTGTGGCGTCGATCCGCTCGACGCCGTCGCGGCGGCCACCGGTCAGACCGCCCGGGCACACGGTCTCGACACCGGTGTGCTTGCCGAAGGACGACCGGCCGACCTGCTGGTACTCGGACCGATCACCGGTTCGACCGCCGGCGACGCGCTGGAGTGCTTCGCGCTCGGTGACCTGCCCGGTATTGCGGCCGTGCTGGTCGACGGCGTCGCACTGGTCAAGACCCGCAGTGAACAAACCCCGCCGCCCAGCCGTGCGGTGAGGTGGCGCGGCGAACCCGTGCCGGCCATGCACGCTGCGGCACGTCGGATCGGCTGCTGCTGAACCGACAGTCGGCCACGCAGACGCCGGCGAATGCCTAGTCTGATCATCGGGTAGGCGCTCACCGGAATCGTCGCGTTGGGCTGATCACTCGGCGCCACGCGTACCGTCCACCCCCGCAAGCTCAGGAGGCCAGATGGCCAGTCCGCACCACGAAGCCATCGACGACTACTTCTCCACCACCGTTTCGGAGTTGGCCGAGACCGCCGATCAGCCGTGGCCGGCCGGGTCGGCGCTGACCGAGCGGGATGCATTGGCGCTCTTCGACGTCCAGCTGGCCAGCCGCCATCTCGACCTGGCTGCGCGGTGGTTGCGGAGCCAGGGCAAGGGGTTCTACACGATCGGATCATCTGGGCACGAGGGCAATGCGGCTGTCGCCGCGGCGCTGCGTCCCACTGACCCGGCGCTACTGCACTACCGCTCCGGCGGCTTCTATCTGGCCCGGGCCGCCCAGGTGGCCGGCACCGATCCGGTGCGCGATGTGCTGCTCGGTCTGGTCGCCGCGACCGAGGAGCCGATCTCCGGCGGGCGGCACAAGGTGTTCGGCCGTCATGACCTCAACGTCATCCCACAGACCTCGACGATCGCGTCGCACCTGCCGCGGGCGGTGGGGGTGGCGTTCTCGATCGCCCGGACCCGCAAGCTCGATGTCTCCTGCCCGTGGCCCGACGATGCGATCACGGTGTGCAGCTTCGGGGATGCCTCGGCGAACCATTCCACCGCCGTGGGTGCGATCAACGCCGCGCTGCACGCCGCCTACCAGGGTTTGCCCATGCCTCTGCTGTTCGTCTGCGAAGACAACGGCATCGGGATCAGCACCAAGACACCACGCGGCTGGGTGGCGCGAAGCTACGCCCACCGCGAAGGGCTGCAATATTTCGCCGCCGACGGCTGCGATCTGATTGCGGCCTTCGATACCGCACTGGCCGCCGCGCAGTGGGTGCGCAGCCACCGCAAACCCGCGTTCCTGCACTTGGGTACGGTCCGGTTGATGGGCCACGCCGGGTCGGACTATGAACCGGGCTATCGCAGGCCCGACGAAATCCTGGCCGAATACGATCGCGACCCGGTGCTCAACACCGCGAGAATCCTTGTCGCACACGGCATACTGACGCCCGTCGAGGCGATCGGACGGTATGAGGCCAAACGCCGTGAGGTGATCGGCCTGGCCGGGGAGCTCAGCCGGTCCGCACAACTCGACAGTGCGCCGGCGGTGATGAAGCCGCTGCGCGACACTCTCGACGAAGCCCGGGCTGTGTCGGTGGCCAGTGCGGCGGAGCCCGGCGGCACACCGTTGACCCTGGCGCTGGCCATCAACCGCACCCTGAAAGACGTGCTGGCGCAGTATCCGGAGGCGATCGTGTTCGGCGAGGACGTCGCGCACAAGGGTGGCGTCTATGGCGTCACGCGCGGTCTGCAGAACACCGCGGGACCCGCCCGGGTATTCGACACACTCCTCGACGAACAGACCATTCTCGGCTTGGCGCTGGGGGCCGGGATTTCGGGTCTGGTCCCGATTCCGGAGATCCAATATCTGGCTTACCTGCACAATGCCGCCGATCAGATTCGCGGCGAGGCAGCCACTCTGCAGTTCTTCTCCAACCGCCAGTACCGCAACCCGATGGTGGTGCGGATCGCGGGCTACGGGTACCAGAAGGGTTTCGGCGGGCATTTCCACAATGACAATTCGATCGCCGCGATCCGCGACATCCCCGGTGTGGTGATCGCCTCTCCATCTCGACCCGACGATGCCGCGGGCATGCTGCACACCTGCGTTGCCGCCGCGAAAACCGCCGGCGCCGTGTGCATCTACATCGAGCCGATCGCCCTCTACCACACCAAGGACCTCTATTCGGACGGTGATCAGCAATGGCTCGCGCCTTATCCGGCCCAACCGGTGCGCATCGGGCAGGCCCGCACCTACGGTGAGGGTGCCGACCTGACGATCCTGACCTTCGGCAACGGGGTGTGGATGAGTCTGCGGGTGGCCCGCCGCCTGGCCGAGGCCGGAATCGGGACGCGGGTGGTGGACCTGCGTTGGCTGGCACCGCTGCCGGTCGAGGACATGCTGCGCGAGGCGCAGTCAACCGGACGGGTGCTCATCGTGGACGAGACCCGTCACAGTGGCGGTGTGGGGGAGGGCGTGCTGGCCGAACTCCTGGACCGCGGGTATCAGGGCCGGGTGAATCGGGTGGCCAGCGCCGACAGCTTCATCCCGCTCGGCGATGCTGCGCTGCAGGTGTTGCTGTCCGAGGACACCATCGAGGCCGCCGCGGTGAAGTTGGTCGGCTGACACGGGGGCGAGCTCGGCGCTTGATAGCTTGACCGGATGACGGAACCTGTGACGCCGGATCTGACCCGCCCCCTGGCCGGGGTCCGGATCATCGAGATCTCCAGTTTTGTCGCGGTGCCGCTGGCCGGCATGACGCTGGCCCAGTTGGGCGCCGAGGTGGTGCGGGTGGATCCCATCGGCGGCGCCGCCGACTATCGCCGCTGGCCGCTCACCGACGAGGGGGAGAGCATCTACTGGGCCGGGCTCAACAAGGGCAAGCGTTCGGTGGCCGTCGACTTGCGTTCGTCCGAAGGCCAGGAGCTGGTGCAGCGGCTGATCGCCGAGGCGGGCGTGCTGATCACCAATGTGGCGGGACGGCAGTGGCATTCGTACGACGTACTGTCGGCGTTGCGTCCCGACCTGGTCCACGTGGAAGTGTCCGGGCGTGCCGATGGCGGCACCGGAGTGGATTACACCGTCAATGCCGGGTTGGGCTTCCCGCTGGTCACTGGTCCGGCTCAGCTGGCCGCCCCGGTCAACCACGTGCTGCCGGCGTGGGACGTCAGCTGTGGGCTGTACGTGGCGCTGGCGGTGAGCGCCGCGCTGCGCCACCGCGATTCCACCGGTGAGGGCGCACGGATCAACGTTCCGTTGGAGAACGTCGCGCTCGCCACCGCGGGCAATCTGGGTTTCCTGACCGAGGTGATGATCAACGGCACCAGTCGCGAACGGCTCGGCAACACGCTGTACGGCACGTACGGGCAGAACTTCACCAGCAGTGACGGGGTCGGGTTCATGCTCGTCGCGCTGACAGGCCGGCACTTCCGTGACCTCACCGAGGTCACCGGGACAACCAAAGCCGTTGCTGCCCTTGCCGAGGCATTCGGCGCCGACTTCACCGACGAGGGGCAGCGCTACACCCACCGCGACGCCCTGACCGGCCTGTTCACGTTGTGGTTCAGCGAGCACACCGCCGAGGAGATCAGCGCCGCACTCTCGGGTACGTCGGTGCTGTGGGAGCGCTACCGCAGCTTCGCCGAAGTTGCGGTCGACGAGCGGGTGGTCACCAATCCGCTGTTCACCCCGCTGGAGCAACCGCGCATCGGCACCTATCTGGCACCCGGGTTACCGGTGTCGATCGGCGGGGTATATCCGCCCGCCGTCGCTGCCCCCGCACTCGGTGACGACACCACGTCGGTGCTGGCCGAACATCTCGGGCTGAGCCGCGAAGACATCGCCGCGCTGACCGAAACGGGCACGGTGGCAACAGGTTCCGACGCTTCGTGAGTGCGCTGCTGGAGCTGCTGGACCTACAGGCCGCTGGTGAGGCGTTCACCGGCACGGCCAGTGGGCCGGCCGGCAAGCGCGCCTACGGTGGCTTGTTGGCCGCGCAAAGTCTGGCGGCCGCCTGCCGGACTGTCGGCGATGACCGTGCGCCCACCAACATGCACCTACAGTTCCTGCGCGGCGGGGATGCGGGGGAGGCTGCCGAGTACCGCGTGCAGCAGGTGTACGACGGGCGTACCGCCTCGGCGCGGCGGGTCGAGTCCTTTGAACACGGCCGGATGCTGACGACGGGCACGGTGTCCTTCGCGACCGCACTGGCCGGTCCCGAGCACGGCAGCCTTTCGTCGTCGCACGATCCCGAGGCGCTGCCGCAGACCGGTCCACCCGGGCCCGCGCCGTCGCTGCCCCTCGACGAGTTCGACATTCGCGTCGCCGACACCGGGGCCGGCGAGGAGTTCACGCGGCGGATGTGGTGGCGGGTCACCACGGCGCTGCCCGATGATCCGCTGGTGCACACGCTGATCGCGGTGTACATCACCGACCTGTACGGGATCGACCCAGCGCTGGCCGTGCACGGGCACAGCATGCGGTCCCGAAGTCACCGCAGTGGCACCACGGATTCGTCGATCTGGTTTCACCAGCCGCTGCGTGCCGATCAGTGGAATCTGCTGGAATCACGGTCCCCGGCTGCCGCACGGGGGCGGGGGCTGATCACCTCCAGCCTGTTGCGCGCCGACGGTGCGGTTGCCGCCACTCTGGTGCAGGAGGGCCTGGTCGCCGAGCGGTGAGTAGGGGTCCCGGCACGCCGGTCGGATCGGTGGCAGCTTTCGGAGGGAGATCCGATGTGCCCGACTATGAGCGACTTCTCAGCGACAATCGCCACTGGAGTAACCCACGAACCACCAATCACATTGTCGCTCAGGGTATTTGACACTCGTGCCGCACCGGTATCTTCCGCCTCATCTGTCCAGTGCCCGGTTGTGAGCGACTCCGTCGCTGATAGGCGAGCAGATCGTCACCTGCTCACATTCCGCGGCGCGCCGTAGGGATGGCTGCGTACGGGGCCTGCGTTGATCACCGCGATGATGCAGTGGCGGTCGTTCGAGTAGTGGATTTGCGACGCGCCGCCTGTGGATGAACTCTGCGCTGGGGATAACTCGGTCGGTCGGAGCCGGTTCTGTCGGTCCTCGTCCGCACGGTGTGCGTATGGATTCCTTGACACGAGCCGAGATCGGCGCACTGGGTGAGCAGTTGGCCGTCGAGCATCTGACGGCGCAGGGGTTGCGTCCGTTGGTGCGCAATTGGCGATGCCGTTATGGCGAGCTGGATGTGATCGCCGAGGAGGTCGCCACGAACACCGTGGTGTTCGTGGAGGTCAAAACCCGCACCGGCGACGGGTTCGGCGGGATCGCCGAAGCGGTGACCGCGCAGAAGGTGCGCCGGATCCGGCGGCTGGCGGCGCTGTGGTTGGCCGAGCAGACGGTTCGGTACGCGGCCTTGCGGATCGACGTCATCGGGATCCGCATCGGACGCCGCCGAGAACCCGAACTCACCCACCTCAAGGGAGTGGGCTGAAATGGGTTTGGGGAGAGCGTATTCGGTGGCGGTGCGCGGTGTCGACGGCGTGATCGTGGAGATCGAGGCCGATATCGCCTCGGGGTTGCCCGGTGTGCACCTGGTGGGGTTGCCCGACGCTGCGTTGCAGGAGTCACGGGATCGGGTTCGGGCGGCGATCACCAACTGTGGCAACGAATGGCCGATGTCGCGGTTGACGCTGGCGCTGTCACCGGCGACGCTGCGCAAGGTGGGGTCGGTCTACGACGTGGCTTTGGCCGCGGCCGTGCTGTCGGCCCATACCAAGACAGTCTGGGCACGTCTGGAGAAGACGGTGCTGCTGGGGGAACTCGCCCTTGACGGTCGGGTCCGCCCGATCCGCGGTGTGCTGCCCGCGGTGCTGGCCGCCAAGCGGGAGGGCTGGCCCATGGTGGTGGTCCCGGTCGACAACCTGGCCGAGGCCAGTCTGGTCGACGGAATCGAAGTGGGCGGCGTGCGTTCGCTACGCCAGTTGCAGGCTTGGTTGGCCGGCAAAGGTGCTCTCACCGGTCGTGTCGTGGTATCGGGGCACCAGTCCGAACCGGTGGCGGATCTGGCCGATGTGGTCGGCCAGAGCCAGGCGCGCTACGCCGTCGAGGTTGCCGCCGCGGGCGCGCATCATCTGATGCTGACCGGGCCACCCGGTATCGGGAAAACCATGCTGGCGCAGCGGCTGCCGGGCTTGCTGCCGGCGCTGTCGTTTCAGGAGTCGCTGGAGGTGACGGCGATCCATTCAGTGGCCGGACTGCTGGCCGACGATACGCCGTTGATCACCCGACCGCCCTTCGAGGCCCCGCATCACACCTCGAGTGTGGCGGCACTGGTGGGAGGCGGCAGTGGGTTTGCCCGTCCCGGTGCGGTCAGTCGGGCTCACCGGGGTGTCCTCTTTCTCGACGAATTCGCCGAGATGGGCTCGAGCACATTGGAGGCGCTGCGAACCCCGTTGGAGGACGGTGAGATCCGATTGGCCCGTCGGGACGGGGTGGCGTGTTACCCCGCGCGGTTCCAGTTGATCCTGGCGGCGAACCCATGTCCGTGTGCCCCGCCCAAACCGGCCGACTGCACCTGTTCGGCCCAGGCACGGTTGCGTTATCGAGGCAAGCTGTCAGGGCCGCTGGTGGATCGCGTCGACCTGCGGGTGCAGTTGAACCCGGTCAGTGCCGGGGCATTCGCGCCGCAAGACGAGGAATCCAGCGCCGTCGTTCGCGAGCGGGTCGCCATGGCCCGTCTCGCCGGCCAAGACCGTTGGAGAACTTACGGATTCGCAACGAATGCCGAAGTCAGCGGTCCGCTGCTGCGACGAAAGTTCCGGTTGCCCAAAGCCGTGATGGCACCGTTGCGGTCTGCAGTCGAGCGCGGCGTCATCAGTATCCGCGGCGCTGACCGGTGTTTGCGGGTCGCGTGGACACTTGCGGACCTGGCCGGGCGGACCATGCCCGCGCGCGAGGACGTGGCAACGGCCTTGAGCTTCCGTGAGGCCGGGGGTGTGTCATGACCGATGAGGTGCGACGGGCGTGGGCTTACCTGTCCAGGGTCGCCGAGCCGCCGTGCCCGGAATTGACGGCCTTGGTCAAGCAGGTCGGACCGATCGACGCGGCACATCGAATCAAAGCCGGAAAACTCGACCCCGACCTGATGAGTGTGGTCGAGGCGCGACGCGGCTTGGACTGCGCCGCACGTGATCTGGAGGTCCTCGATCGGATGGGAGGTCGGTTGATCACCCCCGACGAGGATGAATGGCCGTTGCTGCAGTTTCGCGCCTTCGCGGGGTTGACGGGAAACAAGCGTCCCAACGGCCATCCACCGCTGGTGCTGTGGGCCGTCGGACCTGCGCGGCTCGATGAGGTGACGCAGCGCGCGGCGGCGATCGTCGGCACGCGAGCGGCCACCGCCTACGGCGAGCACGTCGCGGCTGACCTCGCTGCCGGGCTGGCCGACCGCGAAGTGACGGTGGTGTCCGGCGGCGCTTACGGCATCGACGGGGCCGCGCACCGCTCAGCGCTGGCATGTGAGGGCGTGACGGTTGCGATCGTGGCCGGTGGTATCGATAACCCGTACCCGTCCGGTCACAACGCACTGTTTCACCGAATCCGCCAAGAATGCCTTCTGATCAGCGAATATCCGCCGGGTGTCCCGCCGGGACGGCTACGGTTTCTCACCCGCAACCGGTTGGTGGCGGCACTCTCCGGCGCGACGGTGGTGGTGGAAGCCGGGCTGCGCAGTGGTGCGGCCAATACGGCGGGATGGGCCACCGCGATGGGCCGGCCGGTGTGTGCGGTACCGGGACCGGTGACCTCGGCCGCCTCGGCGGGGTGCCATGTCTTGCTGCAGCGGAAGGACGTGCACCTCGTCGGGCGGGCCGAGGAGGTCGTCGAACTCGTCGGCCACATCGGGGAATTGGTCTGCGAGCCCGAGCATCCGGCCGGACCGCTCGACGGGCTCGCGCCGGACGAGAAACGCGTGTACGACGCTTTGCCTGCGCGCGGTGCGCACACCGTGGACGAGATCGCGGTGCTTGCCGCGCTTGCCCCGCATCAAGTGCTGGGCCCGTTGACGATGTTGGAACTCAACGGTCTGGTCGAAAGCACCGACGGATGTTGGCGGATCGTGCGTCGGCGCCGGCCTTGTGCACCGGCAGGCGGCGCACCCACGTCGGCATGAGCCGCCGGGCGAAAATCACGCCGATCTGCTGTGGGGCGTGGTCACCCGGTGTTAGCTTCGATTGATCACGTAACTCGCAACCTCGGCATGCTGCGCACCGCACACGGCAACACCGGGGATGGGGGGTGGAAGATGAGTACCGCAGCTGACCGCGCCGCTCAACTGAACTTGGTCGGACGCTTGAAATCGGCATACCCGGAATTGCCCGACGCGCCGACGCCGGACCTCCTCGATCACGACAGGCTCACCGCCTACCTCAAACCGGTGCACGATGTCGGCGGCGAGCCGGATGCACCGATGAAGTACGAGAACAAGGCATACGAGTACTGGGAGCACATGACCTATGTCATGTGTGAAGTCCTCGGCTGGCGGGGCATCTGGCTGTCCGAGGAACGGCGTCGAATGTGCAACGTCGATGTCGGACGCGCCGTCTATCAGGGTTTCCCGTACTACGGCCGGTGGCTCGTGTCGGTCGCGCGGGTCCTGATCGAAAAGCACCACATCGGCTTGACCGAACTGTCCGAACGCATGGCCGAAGTCCAGGAACGCTACGCCGGCGGGCTGTCCGGCAAGCGTTTGGAGGCCCGGCCCAAATGCGAAGGGGACGGCTCGACGGTCCGGCGCAACAGCCACGTCACGCATGCCAAGGGCAAAGGTGACCCGCAGGTCTACGCCGGCCGAGCGGGTGAACCCAAGTTCAAGGTCGGCGACCCGGTCGTGGTCCGCGAACTACCCGTGATTTTCTACACGCGCACACCTGAATACGTGCGCGGCGCCCGCGGGAAGATCGCCGCGGTGGCCTACGAGAGTCCGGCCGCCGAGGACGAAACCTGGGACCGCACCGACGCCCGCCCGGAGTGGTTCTACGTGGTTAGCTTCACGATGGCAGACCTCTGGGACGGCTATACGGGAACGGCCACCGACACGTTGAGAACCGAGATCCCCGAGCGCTGGTTGCAGGCAGCCGGTTGACGTCGTCGGGATAGAGCCTCCGTACGAAGGACACACCATGGCAGAGCACGACCACGACCACGAGCGCACCGTCAAGCCCATGGTCGACGAGATCACCGACTTCGAGGTCCTTGAGATCGCGCTGCGCGAATTATGTATCGAGAAGGGCATTTTCACCGCCGAAGAGCATCGTCTGTTCACCGAGTTCGCCGAACAGATCGGCCCGACTCCGGCGGCGCGGCTGGTGGCCCGTGCCTGGCTGGACCCGCAGTTCAAACAACTCGCCGCGGATGAGCCGATGACGGCGAGCAAAGAAGTCGGCGTCGACTGGCTGGAGCCCACCGGGTTCGGCACACCCAGCGATTTCACCGCATTCCAGATTCTCGAAGACACCCCGACGGTGCACCATGTGATCGTCTGCGCGTTGTGCTCCTGTTACCCGCGTCCGATTCTCGGCAACTCACCCGAGTGGTACCGAACCCCCAACTATCGGCGCCGGATGGTGCGCTGGCCACGTCAGGTCCTGGCCGAGTTCGGCCTCTACCTGCCCGACACCGTCGAAGTGCACGTGCAGGATTCAAATCAGAAACATCGCTTCATGGTGATGCCCATGCGTCCCGAAGGCACCGAGGGCTGGAGCGAAGATCAGCTCACCGAGATCATCACCCGCGACTGCCTGATCGGCGTGGCACTGCCGAAAGCCGGTGTGACGACGAACGTCATCACCGAAACCCGCGCCGCTGTACATCCCGCGGAATGACCATCGGAGCGTGGTGATGAACCGAGCGGATGAGCCGATACCGATTGGAGACGACCCGATTCCGACGCTCGCGAGAATCGTGGAACGCAACCAGGTGTGGCCGCTGATGGCTGCCAAATACGGCGTCGAGAACCTGGTTCCGCCGTGGAAGACCAGCCTCGACGGGCTGTGCGACGCACTCGACCACGCCGCGTGCGACACGGGTGTCCCCGACTTCACACAGCGCCGCGACGAGGAAGACCTGCTTTCGGCGACGCTCTACGCCGATCTGCCGTACCCCGAGAATCAACTGGTCTCGCTGACGCACTCGCTGGTGGCGCGTGGGCTGATCACCGAATCCGAGTTGCGGGAGCGGTTGGCAGTGGTCCGGGGCAGACTCGAGGCCTGACGAGATCTGACCAGCCGTAGACCCCGAGACGCGCTGCGGTCTCCGTATAGTCGATGAGGTCGGCTAATGAACAGCCGGCAGATGATCTTGGAGGCGGCATGGCAGGACGACCGGTACACACATTTGCGGTGGTGCGCCGCGAGCAGTTGACCGATCACATGGTCAGGTTGGTGCTCGGCGGGTCGGGTGACGGCACAGGTTTCGACACATTCTCGCCCAGCGAATTCACCGATTCCTACGTCAAAATCGCCATCGTCCCCGACGGCGTCGACGTCGCGGCCTTGCCACAACCCTTGACACTGGACAGTTTTCAGGATCTGCCCGCCGAGCAACGTCCGACCGTGCGCACCTACACGGTGCGCAACGTCGACAGCGAGCGCGGTGAGATCACCATCGACTTCGTCGTCCACGGCGAGCAAGGGGTGGCCGCACCGTGGGCTGCGGCCGCCGAACCGGGTCAGCCCGCCTACCTGATGGGGCCGAGCGGCGCCTACGCCCCTGATCCGGCAGCCGACTGGCATCTGTTCGCGGGCGACGAGGCCGCCCTCCCCGCCATCAGCGCCGCGCTGGAAGCGCTGCCCGCCAATGCGATTGGCCAGGCATTCATCGAGGTCGCCGGTCCCGAGGACGAACTCGAGCTCACCGCGCCCGACGGCGTCCAGGTGAACTGGATCTACCGCGGCGGTCGGGCCGACCTGGTCGGCGACGATCGTGCCGGGGACAACGCGCCACTGGTCGCCGCGGTCAAGGAGACGCCGTGGCTGCCCGGTCAGGTGCAGGTCTTCATCCACGGTGAGGCCCAGGCCGTCATGCACAATCTGCGTCCCTACATCCGCAAGGAGCGCGGTGTCCCGGCGAAATGGGCGGCGTCGATCTCCGGGTACTGGCGTCGTGGGCGTACCGAGGAGACCTTCCGTCAATGGAAGGCCGAGCTGGCAAAAGCCGAGGCCGACACCGCCGGCTGAGACCGGAAGCGCGGCCGGGATGGCAAGGTAGCCGTCATGGCGTACGGCGATTTTCAATTCGAGATCTACCTGCAGGGCCTGTCCGGCGTGTTGCCGACCATGCCGATGGACTATGCGGCGTTGGAGGCCAAGGCCCAGGCTGCCATGCCGGCGTCGGTGTGGTCCTACGTTGCCGGCGGCGCCGGCGACGAGCGCACTCAGCGGGTCAATCGGACCGCCTTCGACCGGTGGGGCCTGATCCCGCGGATGCTCAACGCCCATCGTGACCGTGACCTGTCCGTGGAGCTGTTCGGACTCACACTGCCCTCGCCCTTGTTCATGGCACCTATCGGGGTACTGGGCATCTGCGGGCAGGACGGTCACGGTGATCTGGCCGGAGCGCGCGCCGCTGCCCGCACCGGGGTCCCGATGGTGCTGTCCACCCTGACCGAAGACCCGCTAGAAGACGTTGCCGCCGAATTCGGCGACACCCCAGGCTTTTTCCAGCTGTACACCCCGACCGACAAAGACTTGGCCGCCAGTCTGGTGCACCGCGCCGAGGCGGCCGGGTTCAAAGGCATCGTCGTCACCCTGGACACCTGGGTTCCGGGCTGGCGCCCGCGGGACCTGTCCACCTCGAACTTTCCGCAGCTACGCGGCAAGTGCCTGGCCAACTACACCAGCGACCCGGTGTTCCGGGCCGGGCTGCCGCAGCCACCCGAAGAGAATCCGCAGGCGACCGTGCTGCGCTGGGTGAGCCTGTTCGGGAATCCCTTGACCTGGGATGACCTGCCGTGGCTGCGGTCGTTGACGAAACTGCCGCTGATCCTCAAAGGCATCTGCCACCCCGATGATGTCCGGCGCGCCAAAGACGGCGGCGCCGACGGCATCTATTGCTCGAACCATGGTGGCCGCCAAGCCAATGGTGGACTGCCCGCCATCGACTGCCTGCCCGGTGTGGTCGAGGCGGCCGACGGATTGCCGGTGTTGTTCGACTCGGGAATCCGCAACGGCGCAGACATCGTCAAGGCGCTGGCCCTGGGCGCCACCGCGGTCGGGGTGGGCCGGCCGTTTACGTACGGGTTGGCATTGGGCGGGGCCGACGGCATCGTGCACGTGCTGCGCTCACTGCTGGCCGAGGCCGATCTGATCATGGGCGTGGACGGCTATCCGACCCTGGCCGACCTCACCCCCGACGCGCTGCGTCGGGTGGACTGTCCGTGAGCCCGTTGAGATGAGACCGTGACGGTGACCGCTCGGCGCGCCGGATGCGTCGCAAGCGAAGTTCTGCGACGGTGACACGGTGGCCGCAGTCGAGGAGGTTCTTGCCGAGTTCGACGAGTACCTGGCGTTGCAATGCGGCCGCTCCGAGCACACCCGTCGCGCATACCGGGCAGACCTGCGCGCGTTGTTCGAGTTCAGCGGCGGTGGTCTGGACACTGTGACCCTGCCGCGGTTGCGGTCCTGGCTGGCTGCGCAGAGCGCGGCCGGAACGGCGCGGACCACGCTGGCGCGTCGCACCTCCTCGGTCAAGACCTTCTGCACCTGGGCAGCCCGGCGGGGGCTGCTGGCCGAGGACCCCGCTGCCCGGCTGCAGGTCCCCAAGGCCCACCGCACACTGCCCGCGGTGCTGCGTCGCGATCAGGCACTCGACGCCATGGAGGCCATGAATTCCGCTGTATGCGAAGGTGATCCGTTGGCGGTGCGGGACCGGCTGATCGTCGAGATGCTGTATGCCACCGGTATCCGGGTCAGCGAGTTGTGCGGGCTGGACATCGACGACATCGACACCTCACGTCGTGTGCTCCAGGTACTGGGCAAGGGCAACAAACAGCGCACGGTCCCGTTCGGTGAACCGGCCCAGGCGGCGTTGACGGCGTGGCTCACCGACGGGCGGCCGGCGCTGGTCACCCCGGCTTCCGGACCCGCGCTCCTGTTGGGCGCCCGGGGTAAACGGCTCGACCCGCGACAGGTCCGCACCGTGGTGCACCAGACCGTCGCGGCCGTCGACGGTGCGCCGGACATCGGGCCGCACGGTCTTCGGCACAGCGCAGCCACGCATCTGCTCGAAGGGGGTGCGGATCTGCGCGTCGTGCAGGAGTTGTTGGGCCACACCTCGCTTGCCACCACGCAGCTCTACACCCATGTCACCGTGGAACGACTGCGCGCGGTCCACGACCAAGCGCACCCACGGGCCTGAAGGAGGACTGTGCACGAACCGGCTCTCGGGCCGATCCGGACGACCGTCGGATTGCCGAACGGACCGGTGTCCTACCTCACCTGGGCCACCGGCCCCCAAAATCCCGCGGTGGTGCTGCTGCACGGCGGTGGAGTGGACAGCGCGTCGCTGTCGTGGGGCGGTATCGGCCCGCGGCTGGCCCGGGCGGGTTACCGCGTCATCGCTCCGGATCATCCCGGCTACGGCCACAGCCCGGCGCCACGTCTGCCCGTGACCCAGGAACGCCTGGTGGCCTACGTGGGGGAGTTCGTCGACGCACTCGGCCTGCAGCGCTACGCGATCGGCGGCTTGTCGCTCGGTGGCGGCATGACCATCGGCCACGTGCTGGACCGGCCGGACGGCGTCAGTGGCGCGATGCTGTTGAGTAGTTACGGCCTCATGTCCCGGCTGTCGGGCGGGCCGCTGTCCGGATACGGCAATTGGTCACCTGGGCGACGTTGCGGGCCGGCCTACTGGGGTGGATGACCCGTTGGGTGGGCACCAACCGCAAAGCGATGGTGCGCAGCATGGGGTCGCTGATCACCGATCCCGCCCACCTCACGGACGACCTGATCGACGAGATCATGGCGGCGGCGAGCCGGCCGGACGGCTTTCGGGCGTTCGAGCAATGGCAACGGGACCAGGTCGGCTGGAATCGGCTGCGCACCGACTACACGCCGCAGTTGACGTCCTTTCCCTGCCCGGCGCTCATCGTTCACGGTGCACGCGACCCGGGTGTCCCGGTGGCGCGTGCCCGCACCGCGGCCACGCTGATTCCCGACGCCCAGCTCAAAGTGGTTGCCGGAGCCGGGCATTGGGTGCAGCGTGACCAGCCCGACGTGGTCTCCGACGCGATCCGGGGATTCCTACGAGGCATCGGCGCAGTGTGAGTAGCTTGTGCCTGGTTCACCCGGCCAGCGGCTTGAGCCGGATCGGGGTCTCGGCCAGCAGGCCGAGTGGATCGACGTAGTCGGCCCGCGCGGCCGCACCCCACATGGCGCCCCAGTGCAGGCAGGCCGCTGCGGCGCAGCCCGGGTGACCGGCCAGCACGGTGCCGATCAACTGCCCGGCGGTCACGGTCTGCCCGGGCCGGACCGCAGCGTCCACCGGTTCGTAGCTGGTGCGCAGCCCGCCCGGATTGGCCAGCGAGATCACCGGCCGTCCGGCCAGCACCCCGGCGAACACGACGGTGCCGGGTCCGGCGGCGTAGACCGCCTGGCCGGGCACGGCGGTCAGGTCGACGCCGCGATGGCCACGGGTCCAGTTGGGCGAGGGAGCGTCGAAACCCCTGGTCACGGCGGGGCGCGGAGATATCGGCCAGTGCAGCCGCGAGTCGTCGGCGCGGGCAGTGCCCGGCCACGCCCAGGCCAGGAGCAAAATCAGGACCACCGCGGCGGATCTCACCTCCTCAGTTCAGCGTCTTGCCCGGGCCGTCCGAAAGACCCGAAACCGGCCCTGTGGATGAAATCGACGAATCCGCCCGCGTTTGCCGCGTGGTAAAAGCACCTCTGCGCAGCGTGTAAACTTCTATCCGCAGCTCGCTGAGCGGGCTGACTTCGCGTGTCTGCGCCACGACCTCTAATCGGGGTCGTACCCGGATGCCGGCGGTCCTGACCTGGGTTTTCCAGGGCGGGTCCGGCGACCAGCAGGCACCAGGGTCCGGTGTCACCGATACCGGACGACAACCGACAACTAAAGGACATGGCCGACATGGCTGTTGTGACAATGAAGCAGCTGCTGGACAGCGGCGCCCACTTCGGGCATCAGACCCGTCGTTGGAACCCCAAGATGAAGCGGTTCATCTTCACCGACCGCAATGGCATCTACATCATCGACCTGCAGCAGACGCTGACCTACATCGACAAGGCGTACGAGTTCGTCAAGGAAACCGTCGCCCACGGTGGCAGCGTGCTGTTCGTCGGTACCAAGAAGCAGGCGCAGGAATCGATCGCCGAAGAGGCCACCCGCGTCGGCATGCCCTACGTGAACCAGCGCTGGCTGGGCGGCATGCTCACCAACTTCTCCACCGTGCACAAGCGTCTGCAGCGCCTCAAGGAGCTCGAGGCCATGGAGCAGACCGGTGGCTTCGAAGGTCGCACCAAGAAGGAAATCCTCATGCTCACGCGTGAGAAGAACAAGCTTGAGCGCAGCCTCGGTGGTATCCGCGACATGCAGAAGGTGCCCTCGGCCATCTGGGTCGTCGACACCAACAAGGAGCACATCGCCGTCGGCGAGGCCCGCAAGCTGAACATCCCGGTCATCGCGATCCTCGACACCAACTGCGATCCCGACGTCGTGGATTACCCGATCCCGGGCAACGACGACGCGATCCGTTCGGCTGCCCTGCTGACCAAGGTCGTGGCCTCGGCCGTGGCCGAAGGCCTGCAGGCTCGCGCCGGCGCCGGTCAGAAGCAGGACGCCGAAGGCGCAGAGCCGCTCGCCGAGTGGGAGCAGGAACTGCTGGCCGGTGCGACTGCGGGTGCCGCCGAGGGCGACGCCGCTGCTGCACCCGAAACATCCACTGACGCTTCGTAATCAGGAGAAGTCTTAAATGGCTAACTACACCGCTGCCGACGTCAAGCGCCTTCGGGAGCTGACCGGCTCCGGCATGATGGACTGCAAGAACGCGCTGGCCGAATCGGACGGCGATTTTGACAAGGCCGTCGAGTTGCTCCGTATCAAGGGCGCCAAGGACGTCGGCAAGCGCGCTGAGCGCGCCACCGCCGAGGGTCTGGTCGCGGCCAAGGACGGCGCGCTGATCGAGCTGAACTCCGAGACCGACTTCGTCGCCAAGAACGCCGAATTCCAGGAGCTCGCCAACCAGGTCGTGGCGGCCGCCGCTGCCGCGAAGGCCGGCGACGTGGATGCTCTCAAGGTCGCCACGGTTGGGGATACCACGGTCGAGCAGGCCGTAGCCGACCTGTCCGCCAAGATCGGCGAGAAGCTCGAGCTGCGTCGGGTCGCCTACTTCGACGGCACCGTCGAGACCTACCTGCACAAGCGTGCCGCGGACCTGCCGCCGGCCGTCGGTGTCCTGGTCGAGTACACCGCCGGCGACGCGGACAAGGGCAAGGAGGCCGCCCACGCGGTCGCTCTGCAGATCGCCGCGCTCAAGGCTCGCTACCTCACCCGTGAGGATGTCCCCGCCGACATCGTCGCCAACGAGCGGCGCATCGCCGAGGAGACCGCGAAGGAAGAGGGCAAGCCCGAGCAGGCGCTGCCCAAGATCATCGAAGGTCGCGTCACGGGCTTCTACAAGGATGTCGTGCTGCTCGACCAGCCGTCGGTGTCCGACAACAAGAAGTCCGTCAAGGCGCTGCTCGACGAGGCCGGCGTCACCGTGACCCGCTTCGTGCGGTTCGAGGTCGGCCAGGCCTAACCCCAGAAGACTCGGGCGGCACATCACACCCGATTGACGGCTCGGCCGTCCACACCCGATGGACGGCTCGGCCGTCCACACCCGATGGACGGCTCGGCCGTCGCCGCCCGTCGCAAAACCCCGCGCTCATTCCGGCGATCCCGGAAAGCGCGGGGTTTTGTTCATTTGTGACCCGGTCGGTGCCGGGTAGTTGCTCACGCCGGGGCAAGGTGCTTTGCCGATGTGGGAGTGTGGCAGGTACGAATGGGTTGGGGATGGTGTTGGAGGTGACATGCGCGTAGGCGTGGTTTTTCCGCAGACGGAACTCGGCGGAGATCCTGGAGCCGTGCGCGCATACGGCCAGCGTGTCGAGGAGCTGGGCTTCACGCACATCCTGGCCTACGACCACGTCGTCGGCGCCGATCCGGCGGTCCACCGGGACTGGGCGGGGCCCTACGACCTGTACACCACGTTCCACGAGCCGATGGTGATGTTCGGCTACCTGGCGGCGGTCACGTCGCTGGAACTGGTGACCGGGGTGATCATCCTGCCGCAACGGCAAGCGGTGTTGGTGGCCAAGCAGGCCGCCGAGGTGGATCTGCTCACCGGCGGCCGTTTTCGGCTGGGCATCGGCCTGGGCTGGAACGCCGTCGAGTACGAAGCGCTGGGCGAAGATTTCGGCAATCGCGGCAAACGGTCCGAAGAGCAGGTGGAGTTGATGCGTCGGCTCTGGACCGAATCCTCGGTCACCTTCGAGGGCCGTCATCACACAGTGACCGGTACCGGTCTGGCTCCGCTGCCGGTGCAGCGACCGATCCCGGTGTGGTTCGGTGCCGCCTCCGCGCGGGCACTGGAGCGGGCCGGGCGTCTCGCCGACGGCTGGTTTCCGATGGTCGGCCCGGGGCTCGAACTCGACGACGCGCGCGCCCGGGTCGAACGCGCCGCGGTCTCGGTCGGCCGCGACCCGACCACCATCGGGATGGAAGGGCGCGTGACCTGGTCCGGTGACCCAGAGCAGACCGCGGCCGGCATCACCGCGTGGGCCGAGGCCGGGGCCACCCACGTCGCGGTGAACACCATGGGGGCGGGCCTTCGGACGGTCGACGAGCACCTGGCTGCGCTGCAGAGTGTGGCCCGGACGCAGTGATGTGTGGCTTGCTAGCGTCGGAGCATGAGTAGCGGTCCGCGTCCGGCGCGAAAAGCCTCCACCCGCTGTAGCGCCTTCGGCGACGATGCGCTCGGCGAGCATGATGCCGTCGGCCTGGTCGAGGAACTGCGGGCCGGCCGGGTGTCGGCCGCCGACCTGATCGAGGCCGCCATCGCGCGTGTGGAGGCCGTCAATCCCACGCTCAACGGCTTGGCATTCGAGGCGTTCGACCGGGCGCATGCCCGTGGTGCCGCACCAAGCCCGTACGGCGGATTCTTCGACGGTGTCCCGACTTTCGTCAAGGACAACGTCGCTGTGCGGGGCATGCCGACCATGCGCGGCACCGACGCATGGGAACCGCGCCCCGAGGTCGCCAACGGTGACTTCGCCCGTGCCTACCTGGCCACCGGCCTGGTGCCGCTGGGCAAGTCGCGGCTCTCGGAGTTCGGGTTCAGCGCGGCGTGTGAGCATCCCCGGCTGGGTCCGGTGCGCAATCCGTGGGATCCGCGCTACACCGCAGGCGCGTCCTCCTCGGGGTCGGCGGCGTTCGTCGCCTCGGGTGTGGTTCCGATCGCACACGCCAACGACGGTGGTGGGTCGATCCGGATCCCCGCCGCGTGCAACGGACTGGTCGGTCTCAAACCCACCCGCGGTCGGTTGCCGCAAGATCAGCACCTGCGGGTGATGCCGCTGCGGATCGTGTCCGACGGGGTGCTGACCCGGTCGGTGCGTGACACCGCGGCGCTGTTGCGCGAGATGGAGCGGGTCTACCGCAACCCCAAACTGCCGCCGATCGGTGATGTCAGCCGGCCGGGCAAACAGCGCCTGCGCATCGCGGTGTGCACGCAGTCCATCGTCCACGACGCCGGTCCGGAGATGACCGAGCTCACCCACAAGACGGCGACGCTGCTCGAGGAACTCGGCCACCGGATCACGGTGATCGGCAATCCCGTACCGGCGCGATTCAAGGACGACTTCCTGTTGTACTGGGCGTTTCTGGCGTATGCGACGGTGCGTGGCGGCAAGCGGTCTATGGGGCCGACGTTCGATCGCGACAAACTCGACAACCTCAGCCTCGGCCTGGACCGGCTGGCCTCTCGCAACCTGCATCGGGTACCGGCGGCGATCGCGCGGCTGGCCCGGTCGCGGCGCATCACCGAGCGGTTGTCCGCCAGCTACGACGTGGTGCTGATGCCGACCCTGGCCGAACCCACCGTCGAGGTCGGCTGGCTCGACCCGACCGCGGACTACGAGCAGATCGTCGACCGGTTGCTGGGCTGGGTGGCATTCACCCCGTTGCAGAACGCCACCGGTGATCCGGCCATCTCCCTGCCCCTGGCGCAGACGGCCGACGGTCTGCCGGCCGGGATGATGCTGTCGGCGACCCGCGGCCGCGAAGCCCTCCTGCTCGAACTGGCCTACGAGCTCGAGGAGGCCAAGCCGTGGCCCCGCATTCAGGACCCGGCGCCGTCGGCCCCACGTAAGCGGGCGCGAAAAGCCGTGAAGTAGACAGGCGAGGCGCGCGTCAGTGTCGTCGCCTCCTAAGATGACCGGCAAGTATCGCCGAACAGGGGGACGCATGGGGTCGGGGAGCCAACCAGGCGAGGAATTCCACCAGGAGGAGGAATCCCCGCCGGGTCCGCCGCCTGGCTCGATCCGTTGGCAGGAGCCCGGCGTCACCCAACCACGGCCGCCGACGGTGGCCGAGGCCCGCCAGCGCGACAGGGCACAGAAAGCCCGCGAAGCGGCCGAGGAATGGGCACGGCTGCAAGAGCAGAAGGCCCGCGAACGCTCGGCCCGCAACGGCAAGATTCTGATGGGGTCGGTCGCGGTCGTCGGTGTGGTCGGGGTGATCGCCCTGGGATATCACCTGCTGCACAAAGAGGAAGTCGCGGCCACCTGCGTCAAGGACGGCACCAACGAAGTGGTGCCCGATTCGTACTGCTCCAGCGGACACAGCAGCTCGGGCGGCACCTTCATCTACCTGGGTTCGCCGTACCGGTACTACTACGGCGGCAACAACGGCGGGGTGGGCACCGTCGCACGCGGCGGCACGCTGGAGATCCCCAAGGGCACCACCGCCAAGACGAAGTCGGGGACGTCGATCTCCCGGGGTGGTTTCGGCTCGTCGTCGAGCTACGGCGGAAGCTCGGGCAGCTGAATGCGCCGCCAACGCAGTTCCCCGCGCACCGGCTGGGAACAGATCGTCGCCGAGCAGGGGATGTGTTTCGGCACCCCGGCGCGTGACGCGATGGGCGCCGACCGCCCGTACTGGGACGAATCGGTGCACTACGTCTTCGACATGGACGAGGTGCTGTCGATCGAGGCCTCCGTCGAGGTGTTGCACTCGATGTGCCTGGAGGCCGTCGAGCATGTCGTGCTGACCGGCCGCTACCGCGACTTCGGCCTTCCCGAATGGAGCTGGGAGCACATCGAGAAGTCGTGGCGGCGCAGCGATCCACACCTGTACGGTCGCTTCGACCTGCGCTACGACGGCCGCCGGCCGCCGGTGCTGCTGGAGTACAACGCCGACACCCCCACCACCTTGCTGGAAGCCGCGATCCTGCAGTGGCACTGGAAAACCGACGTGTATCCGGATGACGATCAGTGGAATTCGTTGCACGAGAAGCTGGTTGCCCGCTGGGCTGAGATCCGCGACCGGCTCCCCGGCGCCGAGACCTACTTCACCTGGTCGGGTGCCGAGCACACCGGCGAGGATCATGTCACCGTGGCCTATCTGCAGGAGTGTGCGGCTGAGGCCGGCCTGCACACCGTCGGGTTGGCCATCGAGGACATCGGTTTCGACCAGGACCTCGACCGGTTCGTCGACCTCGCCGAAGCTCCGATGTCGTCGATCTTCAAGCTGTACCCGTGGGAGTGGATGCTCGACGACGACTTCGGTCGACGGGCGGTCGAGGGATTGCCGTCCACCCTGTGGGTGGAACCGTTGTGGAAGACGCTGTTGAGCAACAAGGCGATCCTGGCGGTGCTGTGGGAGATGTATCCGGGCCACCCGAACCTGTTGCCCGCCTATGTCGATGACCCGCACGAGCTGACCGACTACGTGCGCAAACCGAAGCTCGGCCGGGAAGGTGCCAACATCACCATCGTCGGCGCCGGCTACGAAACCGAGACGGGTGGCGTGTACGGCGAGGAAGGCTACGTCTACCAGTTACTCGATCCGCTACCGCAATTCGACGACATGCGTCCCGCGCTGGGCGCCTGGATCGTCGGCGACGAATCCGCCGGGCTCGGAATCCGCGAGACCTCCGGTCTCGTCACCGACAACGGCGCTGCCTTTGTGCCACACCGCATCCCGCTGTGACTCTGGAAGGAACATCCCTATGACAACCACGCTGGTTGCGCTCAGCTCCGACTACTGGTCAGTCCTCGGCCACGGCGTATCGGCGATCGTGCTGTACACGATTGTCGGTGTGGCGCTGATGATCCTGGGCTTCTACGTCATCGACTGGACCACACCGGGACCGCTGCGGACCCTGGTACAGGCGGGCCGGCCGAACGCGTCGGCCGTGGCCGCCTCCGGGGTGGTATCGATGGCCGTCATCATCGTGCTGGCCATCTACAGCTCGCTGGGTGATCTGGTCCAGGGACTGATCAGCACGCTGGTGTTCGGGTTGTTGGGCATTGCGGCCCAGGCCCTCTCGGTCCGGCTGATCGGTGCCATCAAGGGCATCGACATGGGCCGGGTGCTGGCCGCCGAACGATTCACCCCTGAGGTTCTGGTCGTGATCGCGGCCTATCTGGCCTTCGGATTCATCGTCGCGGCAGCGATCCTGTAGCTCCTAGAGGGTCCGGCACACTTCGGCGGCGGCCCGGGCCAATGCGGCCGGGCCGTCGCGGAGTGCCTGCGCCAGCGGTGTGCCCGCGGCGGTGATCGCCACGAGCCTGTTCACCCCGTGGGCCAGCAGCACGTCGGCGTCGGGGGAGACCCGCCCGGCGAAGATCACCACCGGTGTTCCCGTCCGCGCGGCCACCTGTGCCACGCCGAACGGAGTCTTGCCGAGCATGGTCTGGGCGTCGACACTTCCCTCACCGGTGAACACCCAGTCCGCACCCGTCAGTGCCTGCTCCAACCCCACCGTCTCGGCGATCACCTCGACGCCGGGGTCGCATTCGGCGGCAAGGAATTCCATCAGGCCGAAGCCGAGGCCGCCGGCGGCGCCGGCTCCCGGACGGTCCGGGCTGGCGTGTCCCAAGGCGGTGTCGGTGACCTCGGCCAGGCGGGTCAACGCCGCCTCCAGCACCACGACGTCGTCGCCGGTGGCGCCCTTCTGTGGACCGAAAACCGCGCTGGCGCCGCCGGATCCCAGCAATGGTGCGGTGACGTCGGACGCGATCTGAACATGTACGTCAGACAGGCGCGGGTCCAGGCCGGCGACGTCGATGTGATGCAGTCGGGCCAGCGCCGCGCCGCCGGGGGACAGCGGGCGGCCGTCGGCATCGGTGAACACCACGCCCAGGGCGGTCAGCATGCCGCTACCGCCGTCGTTCGTGGCCGAGCCGCCGAGTCCGATAAGCAGTTCGCGGGCGCCGCGGTCGAGCGCCGAGGTGATGAGTTGTCCGACTCCAAAAGTCGTGGCGCGCAGGATGTCCCGGTCCGCCGGCGCCACCAGCTCCAGGCCTGCGGCACCGGCCATCTCGATCACCGCCAGGCGGCGCCCAGGGACGTAACCGTAGGTGGCGCGCACCGGCCGGCCGAGCGGATCTGCCACGTCGACGCTCACCCGCTCGCCGCCGAGCGCATCGACCACGGCATCCACCGTGCCTTCGCCGCCGTCGGCCATCGGGACCCCGACGCACTCGGCCTCCGGGCACGCCGCCGATATGCCCTCGCGCATCGCTGCCACCGCTTGCGACGCGGTCATCGACTCCTTGAACGAGTCCGGGGCCAGCACGATCTTCATCCCGTCGTGACACTACCGACCGCGCGGCCACTCGGCGCGTCGGACGAGCGCGCCGGGCACGCTCAGCCCACCGCGTGGGCCAGCAGACGCTTGAGTTGCCGCCGCTGGTCGGGATCGAGGCGATCGAGCACCTCGTCTTCGGCCAGGAGTACCGCGGCCTCGGCGCGCGTGAGCAATTCGGCTCCCTCGCCGGTCAGTTCGGCCGGCAGTGCCCGGCCGGAATCGACGCTGGCCGGCCTGCGCACCGCGCCGCGATCCTGCAATCCCCGTACGACGTTGTTCATCGCCTGTGGTGAGACGTTGGTGTGACGGGCGAGTTCGGCATTGGACTGACCGGGTGCCATCGACAGCACTCGCAGGCAGACGAACTCGGGGAGGGTGAGGCCGAACGGTTGAAGCTGTGCGGCGACCCGGGGCTGTAGTACCGCGACCACGCGATACATCAGGTAGCCGAGCGGCTGCTCCTCGAGACGGTCACTCATGTCAAGCATATTGACACATATCAACCAGGTTGATATACCGGACGTATGACCAAGCCGAATGAAATGTCAGACGCGATGTTCGAATCCGCCTACCGGGGTGAGGCTGCCGAGTTCGCCGGGGTGCGCCCGCCGTGGAGCATCGGAGAGCCCCAGCCCGAGATCGCCGCACTGATCGCCGACGGGAAATTCCACGGCGACGTGCTCGACGCCGGCTGCGGTGAGGCTGCCACCGCCCTGTACCTGGCCGAACGTGGATACACCACGGTCGGGCTGGACCAGTCCGCCACGGCCATCGACCTGGCCCGGGCCGAGGCCGCCAAGCGGGGGCTGACCAACGCGAGCTTCGAGGTCGCCGACATCAGCGCATTCACCGGCTACGACGGACGCTTCGGCACCATCGTCGACAGCACGCTGTTCCACTCCATGCCGGTGGAGCTGCGGGAGGGTTACCAGCAGTCGATCGTGCGGGCCGCCGCGCCCGGCGCGTCCTACTACGTGCTGGTGTTCGACAAGGCGACGATGGGCGACACCGGACCGGCCAACCCGGTCAGCGAGGACGAACTGCGCGAGGTGGTCGGCAAGTACTGGGTGATCGACGACGTCCGCCCGGCCCGCATCCACGCCAACGTGCCGCCGGAGTTCGCCAACTTCGCCGATTTCGCCGGAATGGACATCCGCGACGAAGGCGGCGACCGCAAGTCGGTGGGGGCCTGGCTGTTGCAGGCTCACCTGGGCTGACGGCCCGACGGCCGGCGACACTCCGATCCGCGAGAGCTCCCCCCGACAACGCAAGGTGCCCGGCATAGGGCAGGATAGAGAGGCCGTCCAGGGCGAACCCGGGTGGCTCTCTACATGCGAGGAGTGCCGAGGAGACCGATGGCGGATCCGAATGTCGCCGGCGAGGGCGCAGCACCCATCCGTCCCTTCTACAAGAGGGTCCTGCTGAAACTCGGCGGAGAGATGTTCGGCGGCGGCCAGGTCGGTCTCGACCCCGATGTGGTGCACCAGGTGGCCCGCCAGATCGCCGAGGTGGTGCGCAGCGGCGTGCAGGTCGCGGTCGTCATCGGCGGTGGCAACTTCTTCCGCGGCGCACAGTTGCAGCAGCGCGGTATGGAGCGCACCCGAAGTGACTACATGGGCATGCTCGGCACCGTGATGAACAGCCTTGCGCTGCAGGACTTCCTGCAGAAGGAAGGGATCGACACCCGCGTGCAGACCGCCATCACCATGGGGCAGGTCGCCGAACCGTACATTCCGCTGCGCGCCGTGCGGCATCTGGAAAAGGGCCGCGTCGTGATCTTCGGTGCGGGCATGGGACTGCCGTACTTCTCCACCGACACCACCGCGGCGCAGCGTGCCCTGGAGATCGGCGCCGACGTGGTTCTGATGGCCAAGGCCGTCGACGGTGTCTACACCGCCGATCCGCGGGAAGACCCGGACGCCGAGCTGCTGACCGAGGTCACCCATCGCGACGTCATCGATCGTGGCCTGCGGGTCGCCGATGCCACCGCCTTCAGTTTGTGCATGGACAACCGGATGCCGATGCTGGTGTTCAACCTGCTGACCGAAGGCAATATCGCCCGCGCGGTGGCGGGTGAGAAGATCGGAACACTGGTCACCACCTGAACGGGAAACTGGAGAAGCCGACGTGATCGACGAAACTCTCTTCGACGCCGAAGAGAAGATGGAAAAGGCCGTGAGTGTGGCCCGTGACGACCTGGCCACCATTCGGACCGGCCGGGCCAACCCGGGCATGTTCTCCCGTATCAACATCGACTACTACGGGGCGATGACACCGATCACGCAAATGGCGAGCATCAACGTGCCCGAGGCTCGTCTCGTGGTGATCAAGCCCTACGAAGCGTCGCAGCTGCGGCCGATCGAGGACGCGATCCGCAACTCTGATCTCGGCGTGAACCCCACGAACGACGGCAGCATCATCCGCATCTCCATCCCGCAGCTGACCGAGGAACGCCGTCGTGATCTGGTCAAGCAGGCCAAGTCCAAGGGTGAGGACGCCAAGGTCTCGATCCGCAACATCCGCCGCAAGGCGATGGAAGAGCTCAGCCGCATCAAGAAGGATGGCGAGGCCGGCGAGGACGAGGTGGGGCGCGCCGAGAAGGACCTCGACAAGTCCACCCACACCTACACCAGCCAGATCGACGACCTAGTCAAGCACAAGGAAGGCGAGCTGCTGGAGGTCTAGTGACCGACCAGCAAGTACCTTTCGTGACAGATTCACCGGTTCCAGAACCGCAGCAGAAGCAGTCCCGGGCCGGCCGTAACCTTCCGGCGGCCATCGCGGTCGGCGTCATCCTCGGCGCGATGGCAATCGGCACCCTGCTGTTCGCGCCGATATGGTGGCTGCCGCTGCTGGCGGCGGCCATCGCCATCGCCACCCACGAGGTGATCCGGCGGCTGCGCGAACAGGGATACGCCTTGCCCGCGGTTCCGTTGTTGCTTGGCGGCCAGGCAATGATCTGGCTGACCTGGCCGTACGGACTGGCCGGTCTGTTGGGCGCGTACGGCGGGACGATCGTTGTCTGCATGGTGTGGCGTCTGGTCGGACAAGGCCTCGACCGGCAACCGGAAAATTACCTGCGCGACATCGCCGCCACGGTGCTGCTCGGCACCTGGGTGCCGTTGTTCGCGGCGTTCACCGCGCTCCTGATCTTCGCCGACCACGGCGGCGCCCGGGTGTTCACCATCATCGTGACGGTCGTCTTCGCCGACATCGGTGGTTATGTCGCCGGCGTGCTGTTCGGCAAGCATCTGCTGGCACCGGCGATCAGCCCCAAGAAGTCCTGGGAGGGTCTCGGGGGCTCGCTGGTGTTCGGCATCACTGCCGCCGTCCTCTCCGTGGCCTTCCTACTGGACAAGCCGGCCTGGGTGGGTGTCCCGCTGGGCCTGCTGCTCGTCATCACCGGGGTGCTCGGTGACCTGATCGAATCCCAGGTCAAACGCGACCTCGGCATCAAGGACATGGGCACGCTGCTACCCGGTCACGGCGGCATCATGGACCGCATCGACGCCATGCTGCCCGCGGCCGTCGTCGGCTGGATCGTGCTGACGCTGCTGGCGTGAATTCGTGGCTTCGACCGCGACGGTGAGATACTGGTCGAGATCATGGCCACCTCCCTTCCTCTGGTTTTCGACGCCCCGCGACGCGCCATGCCGCCGCGGCACCTTGCCGACCTCGACGAAGCCGGGCGTGCAGAGGCCGTCGCCGAGCTCGGGTTGCCGAAGTTTCGCGCCAAGCAGCTGGCCAATCAGTACTACGGACGGCTGATCGCCGATCCGCAGCAGATGACCGACCTGCCGGCGGCCGTGCGCGCTTCTGTGGCAGAAGCACTGTTCCCGACGTTGCTCGACCCGGTGAAGCAGATCCAGTGCGACGCCGGGGAGACCCGCAAGACGCTGTGGCGCGCGGGCGACGGCACGACGTTCGAGTCGGTGCTGATGCGTTACCCGCAGCGCAACACCGTGTGCATCTCCTCGCAGGCCGGCTGCGGCATGGCCTGCCCGTTCTGCGCGACCGGCCAGGGTGGTCTCAAGCGCAACCTGTCCACCGCAGAGATCCTCGAACAGGTCCGGGCGGCCTCGTCGGCCATGCGCTTGGAGCATGATGGCCGGCTGTCGAACATCGTCTTCATGGGGATGGGCGAGCCGCTGGCCAACTACAACCGGGTGGTGGCCGCCGTGAAGCGCATCATCGCCCCACCGCCGAACGGGTTCGGCATCAGTGCGCGCTCGGTGACGGTGTCGACAGTGGGCCTGGCCCCGGCTATCCGGAAACTGGCCGATGAACGGCTGGGCGTGACGTTGGCATTGTCGCTACATACTCCCGACGACGAACTTCGCGACACCTTGGTGCCGGTGAACAACCGCTGGAAGGTCGACGAGGTGCTCGACGCCGCCCGCTACTATGCCGACACCACCGGCCGGCGGGTGTCCGTGGAGTACGCGTTGATTCGTGACGTGAACGACCAGCCGTGGCGCGCAGACCTTTTGGGCAAGAAGCTGCACGCCAAGCTGGGCCCGCTGGTGCATGTCAACCTCATCCCGCTCAATCCGACGCCGGGCAGCGAGTGGGATGCCAGCCCCAAGCCGGTCGAGCGGGAGTTCGTCAAGCGGGTTCAGGCCAAGGGAGTGTCGTGCACGGTGCGCGATACCCGGGGCCGGGAGATCGCTGCGGCCTGTGGTCAGCTCGCTGCCGAAGGCTGAGCCGCGGCGTTGACTTCGAACTGAGGTCGCAAAAGATCGAGTAGGCGTCTGCGCAGGGTCAATGTCGACGTGACGGGCAGTGCTAGCCCGGCGCATTGGTGAACCAGAGGTTCTCCTCGCGCAGGCTGCAACTGCGCCAGCCGTCGGGTGTGCGCACCAACTCATGGTGGTAATACCCGCCGCACGCACTCATCTCCGCAAGGCCCGGTAGCTGCATGGGGTTGTAGAACATCGCCCGCACGGTCGCGGTGTCACCATTGCTCTCGAGGATCTCGATATTGGTGACATAGTGCATGCTCCATGGGATCACCCCGAAGTTGGCCGCGAACCAGTCGACCACCTCGTCGCGCGTCCCCACGACGGCACCGGCCGACGAATAGTCGATGACGGCATCCTCGGTGAACACCGACCGGTACAGCTCCCAGTCCTTGGAGTCCACGGCCCGGGCATACCGGTACAGCAGGGCCGAGATCTCGGAATGCTCGCTCAGGTCCATGGTTCGCTCGCAAGCTTCGCTCACTACTCGGGCATGCCGATGGTCTTGGACTCGAAGTACTCCTTGAAGCCTTCCTCGCCGTTGCGTCGGCCCAGGCCGCTCTGCTTGGAACCGCCGAACGGGCTGTTGATGCCGAAGTGGCTGCGGCTGTTGATGGTGACGTTGCCGGTGCGCATCCGGCGCGCGACGGCGAACGCCCGATCGACGTCCGCGGACGAAACCTCACCGGACAGACCGTAAATCGAGTTGTTGGCGATCGAGACCGCCTCGTCGTCGCTGTCGTATGGCGTGACCGTCAGCACCGGCCCGAAGATCTCCTCCTGGGCCACCTGCGAATCGGGGTCGACATCGGCCAGCAGTGTGGGCTGGGTGTAGTAGCCCGTGGGCAGATTCTCCGGGATGCCGCCGCCGGTGACCAGCCGGGCCCCGGAGTCGATGCCGGATTTGATCAGCCCCAGCACCTTCTCACGCTGGGTGGCACTGATCTGTGGACCCTGCATGATGCCCGGGGTCCATGGGTCGCCGACCGGGAAGTTCTCCATCGCGCCTTTGAGCAATGCGATGCCCTCGTCGTAGCGGCTGCGGGGGAGCAGGATTCGACTGGGCAGGATGCAGGACTGCCCGCTCATCACGCAGGCCATCATCGCCGCGATGGGCAGCGCCGAGCTGAAGTCGGCGTCGTCGAGCACGATGTGCGCGGACTTGCCGCCCAACTCCAGCATCGTCTTCTTGACCGTGGGGGCACCGGCAGCCAAGATGGCGCGTCCGGTGGCGGTGGAACCGGTGAAGGTGATCATGTCGACCCGCGGATCCGCCGACAGCGCGGCCCCCACCTCGTTGGCATTCGAGACGACGACGTTGAAGACGCCGGCGGGGATGTCGGTGTGTTCGGCGACGATGCGGCCCAACTCGGTGCCGGACCACGGGGTGAGCTGAGCAGGTTTGAGCACCACGGTGTTGCCTGCCATCAACGCCGGGATGGTCTCGGCGATGTTCAGATAGAACGGCACATTCCACGGGGTGATGGCACCGACCACGCCGATGGGCTCATAGGCGATCTTGCGGTGTGCCGGCCCGAGCTGGGTCTGGTGGACGCCGTTGTCAACGAGGTACTCGAAGTTCTTGCCGTGTTCGGCCCAGTGCTTGACCTCGCCGATCGGGTCCTCGATCTGGCTGCCGGTGACCGTGACAGGACAACCCACCTCGGTGACCAGCACCCGGCGCAGCCGTTCCTTCTCGGACTCGAGCGCCTCGTGCAGCTGCATCAGGCAGTGGTAGCGGAAGTCGACGTCGCGGCTCCAGTCGGTTTCGTCGAACGCGCGTCGCGCAGCGCCCACGGCCCGTTCCATGTCGGCCACCGTGCCGTCGGTCGCCTGGCCCGCCACCTGCTCGCTGGCGGGGTGGATCACGTCGAATTTCGCGCCGCTGCCGGTGTATTGGAGTTCTCCGTCGATGAGCATCCGCTCGTCGCCGGCGAGGACACCGGTATCGCTCTGCACCTGAGTCATAGGAGACAGCTTTACAAAAATTGCGAGTGGTGTCATCCCTTTGAGGAAAGGATTGACCAATTGCCAAGTCTCTGCGATCGTAGAGTTTTCATGGCAGCGGTCGCCGAGTGTCACGCCAGCGTGACGGAACGGAGGTGTGACGCGGGTTGAGCCGGAGCAGCAGGCCGGTCAGCTGGGATCAGGCTGTTTGATGCCGACGGCGTGACGCAGTTGGGCCAGAAACTGATCGCCGTCATCGCTGCGCACGATGTAGTGCGAGACCGCGACCCGGATCGCGGTGGCGGCCTTGACCGGCGCATTGGCACCCGACAGGAGTTTGAGCAGCCGCTCCCGCATTAGCGGGATGACGTGGGCCAGCTGGGCGATCACCACTTCCGGCTCGATGTCGACCACCCGGACACCGGAGTAGGACTGTTGATACTGCACGATGAAACGCAGTGCGGCGTCGAGTTTCTCGTTGCCCCGCAGGCCGACGGTGGCGTGGCTGATGCCCTGGTCGAACATCTCGCGCTCGTAGGTGCCGAACGCGGCCAGCAGTTCCTGCTTGTCGGCGAACCACCGGTAGAGCGTGGGCCGGGACACCCCGGCCTGCAGTGCCACCTCGGACAGGCTCAGCTTGGTCTGTCCACTGCGGGCCAGTACCTCGGAGGTCGCCACCAGGATTCGATGGCGGGTCGAGGTGTCCTCGATTGATGCGTCCCGCTGCGCGGGTACAGGTTCATTCACGTCCAGGCCTTGGTTGATCGCGGTTCACCAAATGGTAGGACCATCACAGCAACTTCTTGAGTATTGCCACAGTCTCCAGGTCGGACAAAGCGGCCACACCCCGCCGGGCGCCTTCGATGGCGATGCCCTCATCCTGCATGCCGCCGAGCCCGGCGGTGATCACCGGTGCGGCGTAGGCGTAGATCGCGCCGAGCCGATAACGTTCCCACAACTCGTCGCGATCCAGCGTGGGACCACCCGAGGCGACTAGTGCCGCCCGATACTCGTCGAGCAACTCGCGTTCGGATGCCTGCCGGTCCGCCGTGGTCATGCTGGTGATCAGCGTGTAGGCCAGTTCGCGGCCCGGATGTCCACGGCGCACGGCCTGCCAGTCCAACAGCCCGGCCTTGCCGTCGCGGAAGTACAGGTTGCCCGGATGTGCATCCCCGTGCATCACGGTGTGCGGCGGACGGTCGAGCAGCTGTGCGGCCGCCCGGTAGTTCTCGTCGATGAACCGGCCGTCGGTCACGGGGATGTCGGTGCGCTCGGCCAGCCGTTTGGTCGACATCTTGAGTAGTGCGCCGGTCAGCAGTGAGGTGTCATCGCCCGAAGCTGAGTAGATCCAGCCCAGCGGCCCGCCGCCGGCGTGCGAAGGCAGTTGGTTCCAGAACGTGGCATGGAGCCGGGCGAGCAGCTCGACAGTCAGCGCCGCGTGGTCCCGGTCGAGGGGATGCAGGGTGTCGAGGAACTCGCAAGGCCGCTGCGTCAGGTCTTCGAGCGCCAGGACGAACCGGCCGGTCAGGGCATCGAAAGCAGCGCCGTACGCGCGGGGGACGCCGGTGAGTCTCTCGGCCAGCTGTTGGTAGAAGCGCACCTCGGTGTGCCCCAGCCGGCCCAGTTCGCCCATCATCCGGGTGGCGGCGGTCTCGGCGGGCATCTTGACGAACACCGAGGCGGGCCCGTCGCCGGTCAACGTCAGCCGGGCGCGCGACGAGGTGCCGGAGTCACCCGCGGCCACGGACACCGACGTGATCGTGCACCCGGTCAGCTCGGACAGGTAGGCGGCGTCCAGATCGGCGATGCGCCGGGGTAACGCGCGCATCCGCCCGATCGCCGCGTCGGTTGCGATACGTTGCACGCCGTGGCCGAGGTGTGCGGCCAGGCCGACGGCGGGAACGAGGCGGCGGGCCGGTGTGAGCATTGAGCAAGTTTACAAATTTGCGTGGGTTTGTAAAGCGTTTCGGAAAGGGTGACGATGGCGGGTCCGATGGAGGGATTCCGGGTGATCGAACTCGGGGTGTGGGTGGCGGCACCGGCCGCCGGGGCGCTGCTGGCCGACTGGGGTGCCGACGTCGTCAAAATCGAACCGCCCTCGGGTGATCCGGCGAGAACCTTCGGTCGGATGCTCGGGCTGGATCCCGAGCTGGGTGTGGCGGCCAACCCGCCTTTCGAGATGGACAACCGGTCCAAGCGCAGCATCGTGCTCGACCTCGGCACCGATGAAGGTCGTGACACCGCCCTCGAATTGCTTTCCGGCGCCGACGTTTTCCTGACCAACGTGCGCCCGGCGGCGTTGCGGCGGCTGCACCTGGACTTCGAGACCGTCGCGGCGCGCAATCCGCGCCTGGTGTACGGGCTGATCACCGGATACGGTCTCACCGGACCGGAGGCGGACCGGGCGGCCTACGACGTCGCCGCGTTCTGGGCCCGTGCCGGGTTGGCCGACCTGCTGACCCGACCCGGTGACACCCCGCCGTTCCAGCGGGGCGGCATGGGGGATCATTCCGCGGGGATGACGCTGGCGGCCGCGGTGTGCGCCGCGCTGCTGGCCCGAAACCGGACGGGCACCGGTCAACTCGTCACCACATCGCTGTACCGGCAGGGCGCCTATACGGTCAGCTTCGACCTCAACACCGTGCTGATGAGCGGTCAACAGATCGCGATCGGCCAGCGCGAGTCGATGGCCAACCCGTGCATGAACAACTACACCGCCGGTGACGGGAAACGCTTCTGGATCGTCGGGCTGCAAGCCGACCGGCACTGGCCCGCGCTGTGCCGGGCGGTGGGCCGTGAGGACTGGCTGACCGATACGCGCTTCGCCACCGCGCGTGACCGGTACGTCAACGCCCGTGCGCTGATCGCCGATCTCGACGCCCTCTTCGCCGGCCGGCCGATGGACCACTGGGCCGCGCGGTTCGACGATGAGCCCGATCTGTTCTGGTCACCGATCAACAGCCCCGACGACGTCCTCGCCGACGAGCAGTTCCATGCTGCCGGAGGCATCGTCGATGTGCCCGACGGAATCTCGTCGGTGCCCATGGTGGCCAGCCCGGCCGACTTCTCGGCCACCCCGTGGCAGCCGCGTATGGTCGCCCCGGCTCTCGGTGCCCACACCGAGGAGATCATGGCCGAGCTACACCGCGGTCAGGAACGTTGAGCGTTGATGGACGAGAGCAGTTCGTCGAGTTGCTCTCGGGTCACCTTGCCCGCCGAGAACGCGATCATCCGTCCGATCGGCACCGACTCCAGCATCCGCAGCAGGTTGCTGCCGAGGGGCGAGTCCGCGCCGACCGGGGAGGCTGTACCCAGTGCGGTCAGGATGGTCTGGGCCGCAACAGGGTCGGCGAGGAGTTCACCCAGGGTTGATTCCCGGGTGAACGGACGCGCCGGTTCATCGCCCTCGAGAGTCACCGTCGCGTTCAGTCGAAGATCACGGCTTGACGCGCCGACACTGACCACATACTCGCCGGGCTCCACCACCCATGCTTCGGCATCGGAGTGCCAGAACGCGAGATCGCTTCGGCCGATGGGAATCTCGACAGCACCCGCGGCGCCCGCATCGACGGTGACACCGGCGAATCCGGCGAGCCAACGGACCGGTCTGCCGACACCGGAGGTGGGCAACCCGACATAGGCCTGTACCACCTCACGGCCGGACCGCTCACCGACGTTGGTCACGGTGAGTCGGACAGATATGCCGTCGTCGGTAGCAGAGAGAGTCAGGCCGGAGTAGTCGAAGCGGGTGTAGGACAGGCCGTGACCGAACGGGAATGCCACCGGGATATCCCTCGTGTCATACCAGCGGTAACCGACGAACATCCGCTCGCCGTAGATGGTGTGGCCGGATTCAGACGGGAAGTTCAGGTAGGCCGGGGAATCCTGCAGTCGCAGTGGCACCGTCTCGGCCAGCCGGCCCGACGGGTTGACGACACCGAACAGCACGTCCGCCAGTGCACCACCGCCGGCCTGACCGAGCAGCGCCCCGTCCACGATGGCCGGCGCCAAGGCTGCGACGGTGTCGAGGCGCACCACGCCGCCATGAGCCAGCACCACCACGGTGCGGGGCTGGGCCGCGACGACCGCGCGCAGCAGTTCGATCTGGTCGGCCGGCAGGTCGATGTGTTCGCGGTCATAGCCCTCGGACTCTTCCTCGGCCGTCAGCCCGAGGAACAGTACTGCGGTATCGGCGGATTCCGCATCGGCCACCGCCGCGCCGATGTCCGTGCCAGGGCAGTAGGTGACCGGATGTACGCCGGCGAGGCGACGGATCTCGTCCAGTGGAACGTCGAGCCGGGTGGGGGTGACATGCGAGCTGCCTCCGCCCTGAAACCTCGGCTCTTGGGCGAAACCGCCGATGACCGCCACCGCCGACGGTGCCAGGGGCAACAGGCCGCCGTCATTCTTCAGCAGCACGATGGCCCGCCGGGCTGCCTCACGTGCCAGCTCGTGATGAGCGTCGACATCGAAACCTTCTGCATCACCGCTGGTTCGGGTGACCCGCTGGGTCAGGCGGGCGACTCGTGCGGCCGCGCCGGACACGACGTCCGGCCCCAACCGTCCGGCCCGTACCGCACGCACCACCTCGGCGTCGGAAACCTCGCCCGTGGACGGCATCTCCAGATCCAGGCCCGCGGCCACCGCGGCAACCCGATCGGCCACCGCACCCCAATCGCTGACGACCGCGCCGTCGAAGCCCCATTCCTCCCGCAGCAGCGTGGTGAGCAGCCACCTGTTCTCGGCGGCGTACACCCCGTTGATCCGGTTGTAGGAACACATCACGGTCCAGGGTCTGCCCTGGCGCACCGCGATTTCGAAGGTCCGCAGATAGATCTCGCGTAACGTGCGCATGTCGACGTCGGAACTGGCCCGCATCCGGTCGTGCGTTGTTGACCGCGAAATGCTTGAGCGACGCACCGACGCCGCGACTCTGCACCCCGCGTATCCAGGCCGCACCGAGCAGTCCCGACAGCAGCGGATCCTCCGAGTAGTACTCGAAATTGCGGCCGCAGCGCGGGTCGCGTTTGATGTTGACGCCCGGGCCGAGCAGTACGTGCACGCCGAGTGCGCGAGACTCGTCACCGAGTGCCGCACCGACGTGTTCGACGAGATCGGGATCCCAGGTCTGACTGAGGGCGACCGCGGGGGGAAAGCAGGTCGCCGGCTCGCTGCCGGAGATGCCCAGATGGTCTGCGGCGCTACCGGATTGTTTGCGCACGCCGTGTGGCCCGTCGGTCAGCACGATCGACGGGATCGGGCCGACGGCCTTGGTGGTCCAGAAACTCGCGCCGCTGCCCAGTGCGGCCTGTTCGGACACATCAAGCCCGGCCACGAGATCAGCGGCGAGATCAGCGGCGTCCGTCACCGGGCCCAGGGTAGCCCCGGATCAGGGAATCCCTGGTCATTGCGGGTATTTCACCCGCGCTGCATGGCGCAGTTGCGGCAGGAAATCGTCGGCGTCGTCGCTACGCACCAGGTAGTGGCTGACCGCCACCCGCACCGCGGTGGCCGCCGCGATGTCGGAATCGGATCCGGTTGTCAGCCGTTGCAGGCGTTCCCGCATCAGCGGAATCACCTGGGCGAGCCGCCTGATGACGTGTTCGGGCTCGATGTCGACCATCCGCAGGCCCGGGTAGGACTGCTGATACTCGACGACCGTGCGCAACGCCGCATCCAGGTGCTCATCTTCGGGTAGGTCGGCGGCGGCCTGCGCGACGGAACGTTCGTAGAACTTGCGTTCCCACACCACGAACGCGTCGAGCAGTTCTTGTTTGGAGGCGAACCAGCGGTAGAGGGTGGGCCGTGACACTCCGGCGTGCAGCGCCACCTCGGACAGGCTGAGCTTGGTCATCCCGTTGGCGCCGAGCACCTCGGCGGTGGCGGCCAAGATGCGCCCACGGGTGGTGCTCTCGTCGTCGGCGGATGTGGTTTCCCCCATGCACCCAGCTTTACAAACTATCGGCGAACTGTCACGCTAATTCGTGGCGCGACACGGTCGTCGGACGCCGGTGCAGGAGGGAATCCCCGTGACAGTTGCCAGCTCGCCGCAGGCGCGCGAATACAGCCCGGTCGACATCACGTCGCATGATTTCTGGAGCCGGACGTTCGCCGAACGTGACGAGAGGTTTGCACAGCTGCGGGCCGGCGAGGGGTTGAGTTGGCATCAACCGCTGCCGACCCTGTTCGATGTGGAAGAACCCGGCTTCTGGGCGCTGACGCGCCGGGCGGACATCCAGTTCGTCAGCCAGCACCCCGAGCTGTTCACCTCGACCCAGGGCGTCGCGCTCGATCCGATGCCGGCCGACGTCCAGAAGTTCGCCACGTTCTTCCTGATGATGGACCCGCCCGAGCACACCACGTATCGGCGCCTGATCAGCTCGGCGTTCACCCCGCGCAACGTGCGCCGCATCGAGGAGCAGATCCACGCCAACGCCGTGTCCGTCGTCGACGACCTGATCGGCGCCGGCGATGTCGACTTCGTCGAGGCCTGTTCGGCGCAACTGCCGATGCGGACGATCTCGGACATGCTGGGGGTGCCCACCGCCGATCAGCCGGCCCTGGCCAAGGCCGCCGAGAAGTTGTTCAGCATGAGCGATGACGAGTACTCGTCGCTCGAAGAGCGGGCCATGGCCACCATCAACGAGATCATGCTGATCTCGAACACCGGCATCGAGCTGGCGAAGTTCCGGCGCAGCAATCCCGGCGACGATCTGATGACCAGCATCGTCAACGCCGAGGTGGACGGACACTGCCTCAGCGACGAGGAGATCGGCGCGTTCCTGATCCTGTTGGCCTCGGCCGGAAACGACACCACCAAGCAGACTACGACCCACGCGATGATGGCGCTGGCCGCCAATCCCGACCAACGAGATTGGCTGCTGGAGGATTTCGACAACCGCATCGGTTTGGCCACCGAGGAATTCGTACGCTGGGCGACACCGGTCATCCAGTTCGCCCGGCACGCCACCCAGGATGTCGAGGTGGCGGGTCAACGGATCAGCGCCGGGGACAAGGTGGGCCTGTTCTACTGCTCGGCCAACCGCGACGAGTCGGTGTTCACCGACCCGCAGCGGTTCGACATCAGCCGCTCACCCAATCCGCAGATCGGGTTCGGCGGCGGTGGTCCGCACTTCTGTCTGGGCAACCAACTGGCCAAGACCGAACTGCGACATCTGTTCCGCGAGTTGTTGACCCGGCTCAAGACGGTCGAATTCGGTGAGCCTGAACTGCTCTACAGCTCCTTCGTGCACGGCATCAAGCGCGTGCCCGCACATATTCGGTAACTGGCCGTCGGGCGACGGCACGCGCCCAGGCAGCTGTACGTCGAACGTGAGCTTGTTGTCGATCTTTTCGTGAATCCTCGGCAACAACCTCACGTTCGAGGAGCTATTTGCGGGGCCGTACCAGCACCGCCTGCTGGATCGCGCCCACCGCGCCGGACTGGTCGAACAACGTCCCCACCGTGGTGCCGATGCCGTCGGGCCCGTAGTTGGTGTCGGCCCGGATGCCGATCCACTCCCCGTCGGGCACCCGATGGATGTGCACCACCAGATCGGTGTTGAGAAACGTCCACTCACGGATGTCGATCTTCGACCCGATGCCGTTGGCGTCGTCGGCGACCGCGAACAGCCGCTGCAACGGTGTGATCGGCTCACCCTTGACCACATCGACCGTCGGCTTCAGCCAGGACTCGCCGGGGCCGGGAGCCTGAGGCACGGTGAGCCAACGCCAATCGACGCTGTGCACATAGTTGGGTTCCCAGTTCTTGGCCATGTCGCGGCTCTCGGCCTGCTCCAGCGGCGGCAGTGGTTGCACACCGGAATGCGCGACGGCAGAGGTGTCCATCTGCAGCATCCGCCAACCACTGGCCCGCGCCACGACCCGGCGCGCGCCGTCGGGCCCGGGCGCCAGCATCTCGGCGTTGACGAGCTCGATCTGCTTGCCCGGCCGTTCCACTTGGGCCCGCACCCACAGATCACCTTCGGACGGCACCCCGCCCATCAGGTCGATGGCCACCCGGCTCAGCCGGGTGTCGTCGCGGTGTGCACACCGCTCGAGGGCGCGCACGAGCAGCGCCGACACCGGTGCGCCGTGCTGAATCGAGGCCGACCAGGTGCCTCTGGCCATGGCGGTGGCAGTGAATCGTTCCCAGCACTTCTCGTCGATCTGATCTTCGTCGATCAGCTCGTAGTAAGAGTCAGACATGTTTACCGTTCAGTGGTGATGGTGGTGTGCGTCGTGATCGCCGGGCGCGGGCGTTTCGACCATCACGGCGTCCACTCGCGACAGCTTGGTGCCGATCAGCCGTTCCGGGTAGGCGTCGGTGGTGGTGACCAGAAACAGGGTGCGCCCCTCGACGCCGCCGAGGGCACAGGCGATCGCGGTGCGGCCGTCGGCGTCGATGCGGTCGGTGACCGCCGAGCCGTCGGGTGCGAACCGCTGGAACTGATGTGCCAGGGTCAGTGCGGCCCACACCCCGCCCTCGACGTCGATCGCGAGGCCGTCCGGCGGCCCGTCGAGGCCGTCGACGAACACGCGCCGGTCGGTCAGGGCGCCGTCGGCGCCGATGGTGAAGGCGCTGAGCCGTCGCGCGGTGGACTCCGCGACGATCAGGGTTTTCCCGTCCGGGGTGATCACCATGCCGTTGGGGAAGTCGAGGTTGTCGGCGACCACGTGCGCGCTGCCGTCGAGGTCGATGCGCACGATCACCCCGTCGGTGCGGGCCTGCGAACCGACATACGCCCGACCGTGCTCGTCAAGGACCATGTCACCGAGGTCGGCAGGAACGAGATCGCCGAGGTCAACCAACAGTTCGACGGTGTCGCCGTCATACCGCAGCACCTGGCGGCCCCGGGTGGACACGATCAACAGCGTGCCGTCCGGCCGAAAACCCAGACCGGACGGGGAATGTCCGGGCACGCTCAGCGTCGTCATGGCCCCCGACAGGGTGACCGTGTGAACGGCTTCGCCCAGCATGTCGGAGAACCACAGCAGACCTTCGAACCAGCGTGGGCCCTCGCCGAAACAGAAGCCATGTGCGAGTTCGGTTGTCCCGGCCTCTTCGGTTCCCGCCGTCATGTTCCCGCGCCTTTACAAAACACGCCACAAGTGTCACGCTCGCAGGGTGTCACTGTCAACCACCGGAGTCCGGTAGATGAAGAAGTTCTACGGCCACACGCTGCTGTATCTGCACGAGACCATCGATCTCGGTTCGGGCCGTACAGATCAGTTCACCCAGATGTTCGGTGAGGTCTACCAGCCGATGATGGCGGAGCTTGGCGCCCGGCTGTTCGCGATCTGGGAAACCACTCCTTACAACGGGCATTGGCCGCAGGTGACGATCATCTGGGAGATCGACGCTTTCGCCGACTATGCACGCCTGGGCAAGGCACAAGCCGCCGGCGGCAGTCACGAGAAGCCCGCTTTGCAGTGGGCTGCATACCTGTCCGAGATCGGCGCCCGCGGAGAGGGCCGAATCATGTACGCCGGCAAGTACAACCGCACGCTCGCCCAGCTGCAGGAGGCGAAGTTCGGTGCCGGCCTGGTGATTCAGGAGATCATGGAGACCAAACCCGGCCGCCAGGATGACTACATCCGGGAACTGGAACGGTTGTACGTGCCATGGTCGGAGAGCACCGGCAAGCGTTGGCTGGGGTCGTTCATCACCACGTTCCGGTTCAACGAGGTGATCCACTACTGGGCACTCGACGACGACTGGGACTGCTTCGAGAATCACTATCCGTCGTGGAAAGGCAACCCGCCCGCGGAGATCGTCACCTGGATGAGTGTGGCTCCCGCGCTGCGCGACGGTTGGGAGGATTCGATCCTCGCGGCCCTGCCGCCCTCGCCGCTGAAGTAGGTCTGCCATGAATCGACCTGTGCTGCAACATTTCACCTACGATCCGTTCGATCCCGACGTGATGGCAAACCCCCTGCCGTACTACCGGATCCTGCGTGACGAGTACCCCGTGTACTACATCGACAAGTGGGACACCTACGCGTTGTCCCGGTTCGAGGACATCTGGGAGATGCTTGGCGTCAACGACGGAACCTTCGTGGCATCCGAAGGGACCCTTCCCGCGGCGAACGTGTTGGCGCACCGCAACGACGGACCTGTGCCGGATCCGCCTTTGCATCCCATGCCCTTTCACGCCAACTTCGACTCGCCGCTCTACGAGAATGTGCGCAAATGTACGTCCGCCCAATTCCGGATCAGGACCGTACCCAAACTGGCTGATCGGATCCGGACGCTGGCCAACGAACGGCTCGACGAGTTGCTCCCACGCGGCACGTTCGACCTCACCCAGGACTACGGCGGCATCGTGGCGGCCGCCATGGTGTGTGACTTCGTCGGGCTGCCGGTCGATCTCGCCCCCGATGTGCTGGCGACGGTCAATGCGGGCAGTCTCGCGCAGCCCGGGGAGGGTGTCGAGGTGGGCAACGCCCGGCCCGGCTACCTGTCCTATCTCACCCCGATCATCGAGCGCCGTCGTGCCGAGGGGCCCGACGGCAGCGTGCCGATCGCCGATGCCCTGATCGACTTTCGGCTTCCCGACGGTTCGGCGTTCGGCGACATGGAGGCCGCCGTGCAGATGCTCGGCGTGTTCATCGGTGGTACCGAGACAGTACCGAAGATCACCGCGACCGGGCTGTGGCAGTTGCTGCGCCACCCTGACCAATTGGCCGCGGTGCGTTCGGATCTCGACGGTAACGTGCCGATCGCCCGCGAGGAGATCATCCGGCACAGCGCGCCGGCGCAGTGGTTCGCCCGCACCGTGCGGCGGCCGTACACAGTGCACGGCACCACCATCAATCCAGGCCAGCGGGTCATCACCCTGTTGGCCTCGGCCGCCCGCGACGAACGGGAGTACGACAATCCGGACGACTTCGTGTGGAACCGGCCGATCGAACGATTGTTGTCGTTCGGCCACGGACAGCACTTCTGCCTCGGTGTGCACGTGGCCCGGTTGGAGATCACGATCATGATCCAGGAGTTCCTCAAACGCGTGCCGGAGTACCACATCGACGAAGCCGCGGCATCCCGGCCGCCGTCGAGTTTTCAGTGGGGTTGGAACAACATCCCCGTGGAGGTGTGACATGTGGTGTTACCGCCTCGTGGCACCGTTCACGTTCGAACGCTCCGACATCGCCGAGCCCGCACCCGAATCGCTGTCCGAGGGCCAAGTGCTGCTCGACTTCCTGGCTGCCGGGATCTGCGGCAGCGATCTACCCGGATTCAAAGGCACCCAGGGCAAGCTTCCGGGCGACACCGGCCCCTGCGCGGCGGAGATGAACGGTTTTCCGATCCACGAGATCGTCGGTGAGGTCTTGGCCAGCCGCCATCCCGATCATCGGACGGGGGAGCGGGTGGTCGGCTGGGCCTCGGGCTTCGACGGTCTGATGGGACGGGTGGTCGCCGACGGCGCCGGCCTGGTGACGTACGAGTCCGCACTCACCCCCGAACTCGCGGTGGGGTTGCAGCCGCTGGCCTGCGTGCTCTACGCCATGGAACAGCTGCCCGATGTCACGGGCCGCCACGTCGCGGTCGTCGGGCAGGGATCGATCGGCCTGTTGTTCTCCTATGTGGCAAAGGCTTTGGGGGCTGCCCGGGTCACCGGCGTGGACCCGCTGGACCGCGCCGCGATCGGCCCGCGGTTCGGGGTCGACGACGTGGTCCGTGCCACCAGCGACCGCTGGGTCAGGCATCTCGGCGCCGACGACAAGGCAGACATCGTCATCGAGACCGTCGGACATCAGGTCGCCACGCTCAACCACGCGCTGGAGGCCGCCGCGTTCGGCGGCACGGTGTTCTACTTCGGAGTGCCCGACGATGACAGCTATCCGATCAGCATGCGCACCATGCTGCGTAACAACCTGACTCTGAAATCCGGTGTCACCCTGGACCGCCGGCGCGTGTTGCGCCGGGCCGACGCGTTCGCCCGCGAACATCCCGACCTGCTGCCCAGCTACGTGACGCACACTTTCGGCATCGGCGAGGTGCCGGCCGCATTCGAGTTCGCCTGCCGTCCGATGCCCGAGCGCGTCAAGATCGCGATCACCCGATGAGCCCCAGCAGATTACAGCTGGCCTTCTCCGCCCAACCTCAGGTCTGGGGCGGCTGGGTGGTCGGACCGACGATCCTCGGGCCCGAGGAGTTCGCGGCGGCGGGTTACCACTACGTCGGATTCGACGTCCAGCACGGCTACCTCGACGACGCCGATGTGGCGCTGCTGCTGCGCCGGTTGGAACACGTGCCGATCGCCACGGCGGTGCGGCTGCCGTCGGCCGATCCGGCGCCGATCGGCCGCGTGCTCGACGCGGGTGCCGACGCGGTGATCGTCGCGATGGTGGAATCGGCCGAGCAGGCCGCGGCGGCGGTCGCGGCCACCAGATACGCTCCGGCCGGGGTGCGCAGCTTCGGGCCGTTACGCGCCGGGCTGGGATACGACATCGCCGAACTGGAATCCCGGGTGAGTGTGTTTGCGATGATCGAGACGGCCGCCGGCCTGGCCGCCGCCGAGGAGATTTGTGCGGTTCCCGGCCTCACCGGTATCTACGTCGGACCGGCAGACCTGGCCATCTCGATGGGATACCAGCTTTCTGACGCCTGGACCCATCCTGATGTGCGCGCGTCGATGGTCGCCATCAAGGAGACCGCCCAGGCGGCCGGCTTGGTCACTGGTATCCATGCCGGGGCAGGAACGATCGGAAAGGCGATGGCCGACTTGGGGTTCCAGATGATCACTCTGGCCTCGGAGTCGCAGGCCCTGCGCCGCGGTGCCACCGAGCACCTGCACGACGCCATCGGAGAGAACCACGATGAACCGGAACAAAGGGGATATCAGTGAGCGCAACCAATCGGGTTGCCCTGGTGACCGGCGCTGCCCGTGGCCAAGGTGCGGCCATCGTGCGACGCCTACTGGCCGACGGTTATCGGGTGACCGCGACCGATCTGCTGTTCGACGAACTGGCCGACGGCACAGCCGAATTCGGTGACCGGGTGCTGGCGGCAGCCCTCGACGTCACCTCGGCAGAGCAGTGGCAGACCGCGGTACGAGCCACCGTGGAATGCTTCGGCGGACTCAACGCCCTGGTCAACAACGCCGGCGTGTTGCATCGGGCCTCGATCGCCGAGGAGACTCCGGAAGGATTCGAGGGTTCGTGGCGGGTCAACTGTCTGGGGCCGTTCCTCGGCTTGCAGGCTGCCCTTGAGCCGTTGCGACGCGCCGACGGTGCCGCGGTGGTGAACACATGCAGCACCGGTGCCGTCCGCCCGTTCCCGCACCATGCCGCCTACGGTTCGTCGAAATGGGCTCTGCGAGGGCTCACACAGCTGTCCGCTGCCGAGCTGAGCCGGGACGGTATCCGGGTCAACGCCGTGTTCCCGGGGCCCGTCGAGACGCCGATGCTCGACGAGGGGACCCAGGCCCGGCTGGCCGAGCGAGCCACTTTGGGCCGGCTGGGCAAACCGACCGAGATCGCCGACGCGGTGGCGTTTCTGCTGTCCGATCAGGCGTCGTTCATCACCGGCTCCGAGTTGCTCGTCGACGGCGGCCAATGTTTGCAGATCGGATGAGGCGAATGGCCAACGCACCCTCAGTGGGCATCATCGGCGCCGGGCCCGGCGGGCTGGCGCTCGGAATCTTCCTGAAAAAGGCGGGTTTCGGCGATTTCACCATCTTCGACCGCGAGGACGGGGTCGGCGGCACCTGGCGGATCAACACGTATCCGGGCCTGGCCTGCGACGTGAAATCACACCTGTACTCCTACTCGTTCGACCTGAACGCCGAGTGGAGCCGGATGTGGGCGGGCCAACCGGAGATCCTCGAGTACTTCGAGCGGTGCGCCGAGCGGTACGGGTTGGGCCCGCATCTGCAGCTGAACACCGAGATCACCGCGGCACGATGGGACGCCGACGCCGGCAACTGGGTGCTGACCACCGCCGCCGGCGCACAGCATCGCTTCGACATCGTGGTGTCGGCAATCGGCCTGTTCACCCAGCCGCTGGAGCCTGACCTCCTCCAGGAGGAACCCTTCACCGGGACCCTCATGCACACCGCCAACTGGGATCACGGCGTCGAGCTCGACGGCGCCCGAGTGGCTGTGCTCGGTACCGGATCGACTGCCTCCCAAGTGGTTCCGGAACTGGCCAAGGTTGCCGACAAGGTGTACTCGGTGCAACGTTCGGCGACCTGGGTGCTGCCGAAGCCGGACCGGCCCTACACCGACCGGGAACGCTGGCTGTTCGCCCACATCCCGTTCGCCAAGAAGATCTACCGGACCCGGCTGTGGCTGCGCAGCGAATCCAACATCGCGGTGATCGAGAACGGCAGCGACAAGACCCAGGAATTCAAGGCGGTCGCGCTGAATCTTCTCGAATCGGCGGTCGCCGACGAGGAATTGCGGGCTCGGCTCACTCCAGACCATCCACTGGGTTGCAAGCGCCTGGTGTTCTCACCGGACTTCATCCAGACCCTGACCCGGCCCAACGTCGAGGTGGTGTCGAGCCCGGCGCGGGCATTGCGGGCCAGAACGCTGGTCACCGCGGACGGCCGGGAACTCGACGTCGACGTGGTGGTGTGCGCCACCGGTTACGCCGCAGCCGATTACCTCGGCCAGATCGACGTGACGGGGGAGGGCGGGGCGTCACTGCACGACAGCTGGAGTGACGGAGCGTTCGCCTACCTGGGGATGACCGTTCCCGGGTTCCCGAATTTCTTCATGCTCTACGGCCCCAACACCAATGTCGGGTCGAACAGCGTCATCTTCATCCTGGAGGCCCAGGCCCGGTACGTGGTTCGGGCCCTCAAACACCTTCGGCGCAAACGCAAGTCGTATGTGTCGGTGCGGCCCGAGGCGATGGCGGCGTTCCTGGCCGACATCGACCGCTGGATGCAGGGCACGGTGTGGCTCACCCGGTGCAGCAGCTATTTCCGGGCGCCCAGCGGCCGCGTCGTCACGCAGTGGCCGCGCAGTGCGCGTGCGTTCTGGGCGATGACGCGACGGTTCCGCCCCGCCGACTACACCTTCGACCCGCCGGCCATCGAACCGGACGCGGTCAGCGCAGTCGCCGATCGAACGGGCAGGTGACGGTGTCGTGGCGGGCGCGCCTGGACCCCGCGCTACGCGGCTTCGCCGAGGCACGCACCGACCTGTCCGCCGACACATTGGGGGCGGTACGCGCGTCGCTGGATCAGCGTCGCCGCGAGGCCGCTCAGGTGTTGGACGCGCCAGGGGTGGAGATCATCGGGGGCCGCGTCACGCTCGGTCGTCGCACCATCGCGGTACGTATCTATCGGGGTGGGCCGTCGCCCGCCCCGGCCGTGGTCTACTGCCATTCCGGCGCCTTCGTGCTGGGCAATCTCGACACCGATCAGATCCAATGCGTGGAGTTGGCGCGCCGAGCCCGCTGCACCGTGATCGCGATGGACTACCGGTTGGCGCCGGAGGCCCCCTACCCGGCCGCTTTCGACGACGCCATGGTGGTGCTCAACTGGGCGGTCGCGATGGCCGCCGAACTCGACATCGACGCCGACCGGATCGCCGTGGCCGGCAGCAGTGCCGGTGGCGCACTGGCCGCGATGCTGGCCCAGCACTCCGCGGCCGGCTCGGCACCGCCGGTGGTGTTCCAGGCCTTACACCAACCGGTGCTCGACAACCGGCGCACCGGATCGAAGGAGGAATTCGCCGACAGCCCGGGGTTCGACGGACCGGCCACCGCGGCGATGTGGCGGCACTACTCGGATGGTCGCGACGTCCCCGAGGCCGCGGTCCCGGCCCGGACCGACGGGCTGGCCGGTGTGGCGCCGGCGCTCATCACGTGCTCGGAGCTCGATCCACTGCGTGACGAGGCGTTGGATTACGCGCGCAGCCTGCTGAGGCAGCAAGTTGCCACAGAACTCCATCTGTTCGCCGGAACCTGCCACGGCTTCGATTCGCTGCTCCCCGAGTGGGAGGTCAGCCAACAACTATTCGCCCTGCAGGGCGCGGCGTTGCGCCGTGCCCTGCACGGCTGAGCCGGTAGCTGACCGTCTCACCGTGTGCGCGCCGGTGGTTGTCGGCAATGTTGTGGGCAATAATGCAGGTCTGTGGTAAGGGCAACCGCGGGCAAGTGAGCGATTGAGAGGTGGCTATGTCGGCCGACGACGACCGGCTCACGTACTCGAGAGACCCCAAACACGCTCGGGGCACGCTGGACTACGGCGGTCTCGACGCGCTCCTGGGTGGTCCGGTGGCGGCACTGCCCAGCGGCCGGTCCCGGCCCGACGACGCCCGGGTCTCGACCCCGCCGATCGTTCTCACCTCGAATTTCGCCGTCCCCGGTGAATCCGAGATCACCGCCAAGCTGCCGCCGGTGAGCCCGCGTCGTCCCATCGCCCCGCCGGCCAACGCCTCGCCGACTGCCGGTAACTGGATTCTGGAGCAGCCGGTCCCCGCGGCCGCGGCCGACGAGCTGCGCGCGATCGACAACCTGGCCCGCGTCGGCGTGCGTTCGGCCGTCAAGATGCAACCCCGTCGCGGCTGGCGCCGCGCGGTCTACGTCACCACGCGTCTCAACCTCGGGCTCTCCCGCGACGAACTCTACGAGCTCGATCTGTACGCCCGGGTGCGTCGCACGGCGCGAGAGTCCTACCAGATCGGCGTCTTCGGGTTGAAGGGCGGCGTGGGAAAGACCGCGGTCACCGTGGCCCTCGGATCGGTGCTCAGCGCGGTGCGCGGCGATCGCATCCTGGCGTTGGACGCCGACCCGGCCAGCGGCAATCTCGCTGATCGGGTCGGGCGGCAGTCCGCGGCGACCGTGAGCGACCTGCTGGCGGCCAAGGACCTGTCGCGCTACAACGATGTCCGCGCCTACACCAGCATGAACGAGTCCAAGCTGGAAGTGCTGGCCGGTGACGAATACAGCCGGGCCGGCCGGGCATTCAACGATGCGGACTGGAACTCTGCCACCGCCGCGGTCTCCAAGCACTACAACCTGGTTCTCGCCGACTGCGCCGCCGACATGTTCGCCCCGGCGGCCCGCGGCGTGCTGGCGACGGTGTCCGGTGCGGTGATCGTGGCCAGCGCCTCCATCGACGGAGCCCGCCAAGCGGCGGTGACCATGGACTGGCTGCGGCAGAACGGCCATCAGAATCTGCTGAACCGCTCCTGCATCGTCATCAATCACGTGGGGCCGCGCAAACCCAACGTGAACACCGGTGACCTGGTGCACCAATTCCAGAAGCACGTGGCCCCGGGCCGGGTGGTGGTGCTGCCGTGGGACAAGCACATCGCCGCAGGCACCGACATCCAGTTCGACCTGCTGCGACCGGCCTTCCGGCGCCGCATCCTGGAGCTGGCCGCCGCCCTTTCCGACGATTTCGAGGGCGGCGTTCCACTCATCTGAGCGCGAGTTCTCGCGCCACCGCGGCGTGATACTTGTCGATGTTCGCCGGGTTGACCACCCGGAACAGCGCATCCGGCAGCGGACTGTCCTTGTATGCCTCGATGGTCATCGTGCGGCTGAAGAGCGTGACATCGTTGCCCGGCCGGGTGAACTGGTACTGCACGGTGATCCGGCCGTCCATGCCGCCCTTGCCATCCCGGTCATGCCCCAGCCGGCCCACCGAGTTGAACACCCACAGGCGTGGCCGCATCGCCATCGCCAGGTGCCACGTGTAGATCTGGCCTCCGTCGGGACCGGCCTCGGTCCAGGTGTCACCGACCTGCAGCGGCAATCGTTCGGGCAGGCCGCCGATGTGGGCGCTGCCCGGATAGGTCTTGACCCAGTTCGCCGGGTTGGTGACGAAATCGTAGATCTCCTCGGCGGATTGGGTGAACGCCGTCTCGGAGCTGGTGGTCACGATTCCCAATGGTGTTCGCTCTCTTCGGTATTGGAGGTTGTGGGGGTATTGCAGATTGTGCCGTTCACAGGTCGCATCCGCACGCCGCCGCGTTCCCCGGGGCGGGAAGCTCGGCGAGCACGTCCACCCGTGCGGCATCGAAGCTGAAGAATCCCTGGATCGGCAAGGATTCCGGCGGGGTGTCGGGGTAACTCCATGCCACGTCGGCGATGACGGAGTCGCCGATCACCGCCGACCAGTAGCTGGCCGTGCCCTTGTAGTTGCAGTACGACGTGGTCCGGCTGGGCTGCAGCAGGTCGGTGCGGACGCGGGCCGGGTCGACGTAGAGACGGGGCTCCAACGCGGTCTCGAAGACGATCACCGTGTCGTCGGTGTCGACCAGGATCGTGTCGTTGGCGGTCACCCGCAGGCTGCGCCGCGTCGGTCGGCAATCGATCCGGTGATACGGGTTGGGCGGATAGTGCACGAGCTTCCGGCCTTCTTCGAACCAGGCGTCGACGGCGTTCCAGGGCACCGACACGTATCCCGGAGCCTCGGGTACCGGCTCGTGCGGGAGATCGCCGACCTCGTCGCCGGGGAACGCATAGCTGAGCGGATGGCCGGCCCGGTGCACCATCAGGGCGTGCTCGGTGTCGAGTTCGACAGTCTCGGCGCGGAAGGCTTGGATACGGCGTGGGTGGGGCTCGATGTACACGGAGGCCTCGGCCAGCGGGGGAGTGAACCAACCGGCCGGTTGGGCACTCAAGGGCCCGCGTCCGGCAACGAGACTCATTGCGGCACCTCCACTTTGGTCGATCCGCTGGACGCGGGCGTGCGGGCGGGGACGCCCTGACCACCTCCGGTTCGGTAATCGGCGCGTCAAGATAGAAGCTTTACAGATTATCTTGAGAATGTCACGCTGTTAGGTGAGGCGGACGACACCGCAACAACCCTCGAGACGTAACGGCCGATCAGGCCTCTGGACCCGGAATGGATGCCTTATGTCCCCACAGCCAGAAATGTCCGTGCCGTTGTCCGAGGCGCCCGCGGCCGGCAAGCCAGCCCCCGTCGGTTCGCTCATCGTGCCGATCACGCGGCGGCGGGTATGGCCGGAGCGGGCCGTGCGCTACGAGCTCACCGTGGTGGCCGCAGAGTTGGCCCCGATGGTGAGCGGCATCGGTGGATGGTTGTTCGACCGGGCCATGGCAGGATGGCGGGTCGGCGTGGCGACCGGGCCCGGTGACGGCGCGGATGCCGAAGATGCCGCCGGCCGGCGGGCGCTGGGCATCCTCGGTGTGAAAGCGATTGATCCCGAGTCGCTCTCACGATCGGCAGCGGGCGACGACGAGGCGGTCGCGATGACCGCGATCAGCGTCGACCGCCTCGAATCCGATGACCTGGTGCGCGACCTCGCCGACGCGGTGATCTTCGGGTGCCGGGCCCCTGATGGCCTCACCGGGCAGCTGCACCAGGTGCACTATCGGCCGAGCGCTGCCGCGTTGGCGTTCAAGGCGCACGCCGCCGCGGTGCTCGGATACCCCCGGCCGATCGGCACGGTCGAGACCATGTTTCGGTACGGACGCCCCGCGGGCCTACTGGATTCCGATCTGGTCCCGGTGTGTTGACGACCGGGCAGGCGTCGGTCGCCGGTCTGCTCGACGTCTTCGACGTGAACCCGGCCGGGCCCGATCGATTCGTCGGCATCACCGGACCCGCAGGCGCCGACGGCAGGCAGGTGGCCAAAGGGGCACAAGCGCTGGGGCAGGCAATCGTGGCCACTGCAAAGCGGTTCCCGGACAAGGTGATTCGTTCGGCACACGCGGTCTTCACCAGGCCGGTGGTGATCGACTCCACCGTCGAACTGTCGGTCGACGTCGTGCACGAGGGCCGCTCGACCGCCACCGCCGTGGTCGCCGTGTGCCAGGATTCGCGGCGGTGCGCCACGGTGACGGTGTTGGCTGATGTACCCGGCGGTGAGGTGATCAACCACCACGCGATACGGCCCGATGTCGAGACCCCCGCCGACGCCTATCCGGGCGTTCCGGCCATGGACGGCCAAGAGTTGCGCCTCGTCGACATCGTCGACGTCAACAGCCCCGACGAAGTCGGGCCGCCCGAACTCCATGCCTGGCTGCGCTACGACCCGATCCCGCAGCGCGACGATCTCGCCAAGGCGCTGTTGGCGCATTTCACCGGGCAACTCGGCATCTCGACCACGATGCGGCCGCATTACGGGGTGGGTACCGCCCAGGCGCATGCGACGCTGTCGACGGCGCTGATGTCTGCAACGGTCACCTTCCACGACAGGGTGACGTGGGACGATTGGTTGCTCTACAGCCACGAGAGCACTGCGGCCGGCCAGGGCATGTCGTATGTCCGCGGACAGGTGCACACCGAGGACGGTGACCTGTTGGCCTCATTCACGCAGGAAGGGTTGATCCGCCCGATGCGCCCAGCCGATACGGCCATCGACGGCTCGGCCCGGTTGTAGGGCCGAGGGACGGGATGGGGCTAGCGAATCCAGCCGCGGCGGCGCAGCCACCAGTCGCGGCCGACGGCCACGACGATGAGGACTGCGAACGAGATGAGGAACCAGTCCTCGACATGCCCGACGTGGTTTCCACGCAGCATCACCAGCAGGAAGGCTGCCGACAGCAGGCCGCCGATGTGGATCACCCTGATGTTCAGGTGGGACCAGCCCCATGCTGCGGACGGCACGTCCTCGACGTCGACGCCGTTGTGTCGCTCCACCTCGGTGCTGGCCACGGGTTGCTCCTCAGGATCGAACTGGCTTCAGGCTGGCTTGCCGCCATTCTGGCATACGACGCTGTGTCGTATGCCGACCCCTGGCGCTCAGTTCAGACTGCGGTACCTCCGCAACGCCTCCAGGCGCTCCTCGGCGTGATCGACGATCGGCTCCGGATAGTCGGCCGGACGATCACGAGCGAGCTTGTGCACATTGGCCGTCGTGGCCAGTTCGGGTATCCAGCGCCGGACATACTCCCCGTCGGGATCGAACTTCTCGCCCTGCACAGTCGGATTGAACACCCGGAAGTACGGTGCGGCGTCCGTGCCACAGCCCGCTGCCCACTGCCAACCATGCTGGTTGCTGGCCAGATCTCCGTCCACCAGCTGATCGAGGAACCAGCGCGCCCCCCACTGCCACGGCAGGTGCAGGTCTTTGACCAGAAACGAGGCCACGATCATGCGCAGCCGGTTGTGCATGAACCCGGTCGTGGCGAGTTGGCGCATCCCGGCATCGACGATGGGAAAACCGGTCCGGCCGGTTTTCCAGGCCTCGAATACCTCTCGCGCCGAGACGTCGTCATCCACTTCGATGGCATCGAAGTCGCGGTTCCAGTTCTGCCATGCGCTCTCGGGCCAGTGGTAGAGCACCGCGGCATAGAAATCACGGAACGCCAGCTCCCGGAGATAGGCGTCATCACCGGAGCCGAGCTGCACAGCCATCGTCCGAGGATGGATGGTGCCGAATTTGAGGTGTGCCGACATACCGCTGGTGGCGTCGAGGTCGGGACGGTTACGGCCGGCGGGGTAGTCGGCCAGGCCGTCCGCCACGAACTGCGACCACTGCGACCGGGCCGCCTGCTCACCCGCACCGAACGGCAGATCGTCTCCGGCAGAAGGAATTTCAACGCAACCGAACAGCCCGGCCGGATCGATCCAGCGGGCCGAGTCGGGACCGGAATCCGCCGGGCGACGCCAACCGTGGCCGCGCCAGGCGCGAAAGAACGGGGTGAAGACCCGATACGGCGAGCCGTCGGATTTGGTGATGCGGCCCGGCGACACCAGATACGGCGATCCGGTGGCGTGCAGCGCGACGGTGCCGAGAGCCGCCCGTACGGCCTCATCGCGGCGTCGTCCGAACGGCGTGAAGTCCTCGGTGACATGCACCGCAGCCGCCCCGACCGCCCGGGCGAGATCGGGAATTCGTCGCTCGGGCCGGCCACGGGTCACCAGAAGTTTTCCGTCGAGATGCCCGGACAACGCGCCCAGCGCCCGGTACAGGTACTGCAGTCGCCGCGGACCGGCCGAAGCCTCCAGGCGCGGATCGAGCACGTAGCACGCCAGTACCTGACCATCGTGGCGCGCCGCCTCCAGCAGAGCGGGATGGTCGTGGCAACGCAGGTCGCGCCGAAACCACAGCAGTGTGGGCATATGTCCATGTTGCCCCGGTACGAACAGGTGCCCCGGTACCCATACAGAGAAGGGCTGGTAGATGCAGTTCTGGAGTGGCACGGCGTTCATGGACACCGCCGACGCGCTGGTGGTGGCACCGTTGCTCGACGAGGCCGGTTACCACGGCATGGTCTGTTCGGATCACATGATCTATCCACGCGAACTGTCTTCGCCCTACCCGGACTCGCCGACCGGCAGGCCGCCGTGGGCGCCGGAGACCGCCTGGCCCGACTCTTGGGTCCTGATCGGCGCGATGGCCGCGCTCACGCAGCGACTACGGTTCTCCAACGCCGTGTATGTGGCGCCGGCACGTCCACTGCTCGAGGTCGCCAAGCTGGTCGCCACGGCGGCGGTGATCTCGAACGGCCGGGTGGCCCTCGGAGTCGGCGTGGGGTGGATGCGCGAAGAGTTCGAGCTGATGGGCCAGGACTTCGACACCCGCGGGCGGCGGCTCGACGAGATGATCCCGGCGCTGCGTGAGCTGTGGCGCGGCGGTTGGGTGTCGTTCGAGGGGCGCTACTACCAGGTTCCCGAGATGACGATCGAACCTCATCCGCCGGCACCGGTGCCGATCCTGTGCGGCGGCGAATCCGAGGCGGCGTTGCGGCGGGCGGCGCGCGCCTGCGACGGTTGGATCGGCTACGCCTACACCTTGGAGCAGGCCACCCGCTACACGGACCGGCTGGCCGAGCTGCGCCGCGAGTTCGGGCGTGAGCACGAGCCGTTCGAGATCATCCTGGCCCTGCTGGATCCGCCGTCGCCGGATCTGTACAAGCGGGCCGAGGATCTCGGCGTCACCGCGGTGATGTGCGCGCCGTGGCTGGCGATGCCCAGCGGCGCCGCGGGAGCCGACCGCTTCCGCGGTCCCATCGAACAGTTCGCCGAGACGGTCATCGCGAAGATGCGGTAGAGCAACTTGCGCCGGATCAATATGATTTTGAAAACGCAAACAGAACAGGGGAGCGACGGTGAAGCGGACGGTGCGGGTCGGCCAGTCCGGTGCGGCCGGGCTGCTCATCGCCCTCGGTATCGGACTCGGCGCCTATAACGCCTGGTGGGTCGCTCTGCTGCTGTCGCTTCCAGTGATCGTCGGGGGAGTAGCGCTGATGCCCTGGCCATCACGCGTCTCCGAACTCGATCCGTTCGTCGAGCAGACGCTCGGTGAAATGGTGCCGGTGCGGGTCGACGCACTGACCCGCAGTAGCCTCGCCGAGGATGATCTGCAGCCGACGTTGGTGACTGCGACGATCAGCCCACCGCACGACACCGCCTATCAGGCGCGGTGGATCACCTCGATGTCGCGCGGTGACTTCCGGTCACTGACCGACAGTCCGAACACCGCGTTGCCACCCAAGTGGCTGCCGCCCCGCGAGCCGGCCCGCCCACCCGAGTTTCACGATCAACCTGGCAAATGGGTGGTCATCTATCCGGCGGTCACCATCGTGGTGGCGCTCACGGTGCTCTTCGGCGTCGGCGACGCCTGGCATATCTCATTCGACCGGCCCGCACCGCAGGCGCCTCGAGCTGACACCGCCCCGACGTCGAAGAGCATGAACCTCAATGCCCGCCGCGACGGCATGATCCGGGCGATCACCGAACAGTTCGGGCCTGCGGCGGCCAACAACCTGCTCAGCCTCCGGTTCACCGGCAGCGGGTCCGACTACGGCACGGTGCTCGACCCGACCAACGGCGACACCACGATCGTCTACGTCAACAACGGCGGGGATGCGTTCACCACGCCGTCGGCGCAGGTGCTGCGTAAGGACAGCACCTTCTCCGCGTCGGACGTCACCGCCACCGACCTCACCGCGATCGTCGAGAAGATGGGCCGCCAGCTCGATTCCGCCAGGCGGAACCTGGATTCCCTGGAGATCAAACGGTCGGCGCCCGGCGCGCCGGTGGTCCTCAGCGGCACGTTCGGCGGCAAGACGATCAATGCGCTTCCGGACGGCACCGTCGGTGAGATCTTCGACCCGGCAGATTTCGCCGTGTCGTTCCAGAAAGCTCGGGATGCGCTGGCGCTGGCCGGGATAGCGCCGTCAGACCGGGTGCTGACGAACTTCGAGATCCGCGGCACCCACCGGGCCACCCCGATCGCCCATGCCGGTGAACTGCAGACCCGCGGCGGAGTGCTGCTCGACTTCCAGACCGGGGACCGGTCCGGGCAGATCATCATCGTGCCGGGGGAGTTGCCGGAGGTCACCGACGAGTCGTATCACTCGGGCAGGCAGACCTTCGCTTTCGATGACATTTCCCGGGATGTCTTCGAATCCGTTCGCGCACAGGCGATGCAGCGTGGCGCACTCGAACCTTATGAACGTGAGGCCGTCGAGATCTGGATGACGGACCGGGAGATCGATCCGGCCCGGTTGGCGATCCGGATCGAACTCGCGGGCGTGGACGCCGCGACCGGCACGTACTCGATCTCCGGTGAGTTCCTCGCACCGGGCGCCACCTGAGCGATCAGCTGGAGCGGGCCGCCTCGATCGCCCGGCGGGTGACGCCTTCCAGTTGTGCCAGTTGGCCTTTCGGTGGGTGCAGAATGCCACGATCGACGAGTTTCGTGACGATTTCGCGAACCCGGCCGTAGTAGGTGGCCTGCTCGGCCGGTGTGGTGCTCGAGGCGGCGTGGTTGTAAAGCTTCAGTGCGGTGTCCATTTCGGTCCGGTCGGCCGGTTCGAGATAGGACGTGCCCACTTTCTTGCCGTGCGATTCGCACGCGATCCAGGCGCGGCGCAGTGTCACCACCGCTTGCTGGTAGGCGTCGGCCAGGCCCCGGTTTCCCGGATAGGCATCGGTGCGCAAAGCCTGCGCCTCATCGAGCGCGACGTGGAAGCTCTGAGTGGCCTCGACGGTCACATCGGTGACGGCGGGGTAGCGCAACAGCATCGCCGGGTCGAGTTCGTACGTGCCGTAGGCACCGAGAATGTCGTCGTGTCGCCGGGCAGCTTCGTCCCACAACCGCTTCGCCGCCTCGTCGGTGCCGGCGTCGGCGATCCGCGCGCCCGAGACCGGCGGCGGTGCGGGCGTCTGCGTGGCGGGAAGGGCGGCTTCCATCCGGTCCACGATCTCGCTCACCGCCGGATCTGATCCGACGACGGCGACCCGCCACTCGTCGTGACGGCCGTCGCCCCCCGCGAAGGTCAGCGTCAGGTAGTGCTGACCACGAATCGTCAGGCGCCGACCGTCGGTTGCCGTGTGCTCGGCCGGACCGGCCCGTTCTACCGACACCAGCGATGACAGCGGGTAGCTGACGATCTCGTGGTTTTCGTCGCCGAGATAGACGGTGTCGCCGTCGACGGTCACCAGTACCGCTTCAGGCGCACACATCCGTCGGTAGGCCACTGCGCCCAGTCCGAGGGTGACGAGCGCCGCCACGACGACGGCGGTGACGAGTCCGGAGACTCCGGTGTAGTTGAGGCCCACCAGCGCGATCAAGCCGGTCCCCAGCATCGCGCCGGCGGCGACGGCGGACATCCGATGCCGGCCGGTCAGATACTCGGTCCGAGCAGTTACGGGAACCACTTGTGCATTTTCGGCAGCAGTCATTCGCGAATCTGGTCCCTCGGTGTGGAGTTGTGGGAGTCGTCCCAGCATACGGTTGGGCGGCACACCCAACCGTCGCTGCAAGCAGCCCCGTGGCGCATTGGGTACGCCACGCGCGTGCGCGGCACAATGTAACGGTGAGCGACAAAAAGCGCGTGCTGATACTCGGCAGTACCGGATCCATCGGCACCCAGGCGCTCGAGGTCATCGCGGCCAACCCCGACCGGTTCGAGGTCGTCGGCCTGGCCGCCGGCGGCGGCAACCCCGAACTGCTCGCCGCCCAGCGCGCCGCCACCGGCGTCACCAATGTCGCCGTGGCCGACCTGGCCGCCGCCGACAAGGTCGGCGACGTGACCTATGCCGGCCCCGAGGCAGTCACCCGGCTGGTCGAGAACACCGAGGCCGATGTGGTGCTCAACGCGCTGGTTGGGGCATTGGGGCTGACGCCGACGCTGGCCGCCCTGGCCACCGGAGCCCGCCTGGCCCTGGCCAACAAGGAGTCGCTGGTGGCCGGCGGTCCGCTGGTGCTCAAGGCGGCCGCTCCCGGACAGATCGTCCCGGTGGACTCCGAGCACTCGGCGATGGCCCAGTGCCTGCGCGGCGGGGCGCCCGACGAGGTCGCGAAGATCGTGTTGACCGCCTCGGGCGGACCGTTCCTGGGCTGGTCGGCCACGGATCTGGAGTCGGTGACCCCGGAGCAGGCCGGCAAGCACCCGACCTGGTCGATGGGTCCGATGAACACCCTGAACTCGGCGACCTTGGTCAACAAGGGCCTGGAGCTGATCGAGACGCATCTGCTGTTCGGCATCGAGTACGACCGCATCGAGGTGGTGGTGCACCCGCAGTCCATCGTGCACTCGATGGCGACTTTCACCGACGGGTCGACGCTGGCCCAGGCCAGCCCGCCGGATATGAAGCTGCCGATCGCGTTGGCGCTGGGGTGGCCTGACCGGGTCCCCGGCGCGGCCCTGGCGTGCGACTTCACCACCGCCTCCACCTGGGAGTTCCTGCCGCTGGACAACGAGGTGTTCCCCGCGGTGCGCCTGGCGGCCGCGGCCGGAACCCGAGGCGGTTGTCTGACCGCGGTGTACAACGCGGCCAATGAGGAATCGGCAGAAGCGTTCCTTTCGGGCCGCATCCCGTTCCCGGCCATCGTCGACACCGTGGGTGAGGTGTTACACGCTGCCGACCAGTGGGCCGCCGAACCCGCTACCGTGGAAGACGTACTCGACGCGCAGCGCTGGGCCAGGGAAAAAGCACGGCACGCCATCGTTACGCGGTTCGAGAAGACATCCGTCAGAAAAGGGCTCGTCAGCAAATGATGTTCGCAATCGGTATCGCGCTGTTCGCGCTCGCCATCCTGATCTCGGTGGCGTTGCACGAATGCGGGCACATGTGGGTGGCGCGCGCCACCGGCATGAAGGTGCGCCGCTACTTCGTGGGCTTCGGTCCGACGTTGTGGTCGACCCGGCGCCCCAACCGGCTGGGTGAGACCGAGTACGGCATCAAGGCCGTCCCGTTGGGCGGGTTCTGCGATATCGCCGGTATGACCTCCGTCGACGAGATCGCGCCCGAGGACCGGCCCTACGCCATGTACAAGCAGAAGGTCTGGAAGCGCGTGGCGGTGCTGTTCGCCGGACCCGCGATGAACTTCGTCATCGGCCTGGTGCTGCTCTACGGCATCGCGATCACCTGGGGCCTGCCCAACATCACCCAGCCCACCACTGCCATCGTCGGCGAAACAGGTTGTGTGGCGCCGCAATTGAGCCTGGAGAAGATGGGTGAGTGCCAGGGTGCGGGCCCCGCGGCACAGGCCGGGATCCAGGCCGGTGACGAAATCGTCAAGGTGGGCGACACCGAGGTGTCCGACTTCGCCTCGATGGCGGCGGCGATCCGCAAACTCGACGGCCCGACGAACATCGAACTCAAGCGCGACGGCCAGACCATCAACACCGTCGTCGACGTCACTCAGACGCAGCGGTTCACCAGTGCCGACGCCGCGGAGCCGGCCACCGTCGGCGCGATCGGCGTCAGTGCGGTCGCGGCCCAGCCGCCCACCAAGTACAACGCGCTCACCGCGATCCCCGGGACCGTCTCGTTCACCGGCGACCTGGCTGTCGAGCTCGGTAAGTCCCTGGCCAAGATCCCCACCAAGATCGGTGCGCTGGTCGAGGCGATCGGCGGGGGAGAACGTGACAAGGAGACCCCGATCAGCGTGGTCGGCGCCAGCATCATCGGCGGCGAGACGGTCGAGGCCGGACTGTGGGTCGCGTTCTGGTTCTTCCTGGCGCAGCTGAACTTCGTGCTCGGTGCGATCAACCTCGTGCCCCTGCTGCCCTTCGACGGCGGCCACATCGCGGTGGCCACATACGAGAAGATCCGCAACATGTTCCGCGCCGCCCGCGGAAAGGTGGCCGGCGCACCGGTCAACTACCTCAAACTCATGCCGGCCACATACGTGGTCCTGTTGGTCGTTGTCAGCTACATGCTGCTGACCGTCACCGCAGACCTGGTCAACCCACTCAGCATCTTCCAATAGGAGAACCCGTGACTTCCATCGGTTTGGGTATGCCGGCGGCTCCGGCGCCCACCCTGGCGCCGCGGCGCAAGACCCGTCAACTCATGGTGGGCGATGTCGGCATCGGCAGCGAGCATCCGATCGCCGTGCAGTCCATGTGCACCACCAAGACTCATGACGTCAACGCGACATTGCAGCAGATCGCCGAGCTGACCGCGTCGGGCTGCGACATCGTGCGGGTGGCCTGCCCCCGGCAGGAGGACGCCGACGCACTGGCCGAGATCGCCCGGCACAGCCAGATCCCGGTGATCGCCGACATCCATTTCCAGCCCAAGTACATCTTCGCCGCGATCGACGCCGGTTGCGCGGCGGTGCGCGTGAACCCCGGCAACATCAAGGAGTTCGACGGCCGGGTCAAGGAGGTGGCCAAGGCCGCCGGCGACGCGGGCATCCCGATCCGCATCGGGGTCAACGCCGGCTCGCTGGATCCACGGTTGATGAAGAAGTACGGCAAGGCCACGCCCGAGGCGCTGGTCGAGTCGGCGCTGTGGGAGGCCTCCTTGTTCGAGGAGCACGGCTTCGGCGACATCAAGATCAGTGTCAAGCACAACGATCCGGTGATCATGGTCGAGGCCTACACGCAGCTGGCCGCCCAGTGCGACTATCCGCTGCACCTCGGGGTCACCGAGGCCGGACCGGCGTTCCAGGGCACCATCAAGTCGGCGGTGGCCTTCGGTGCGTTGCTGTCCAAGGGCATCGGCGACACCATCCGGGTGTCGCTGTCGGCGCCGCCGGCCGAAGAGGTCAAGGTCGGCAATCAGATCCTGGAATCGCTGAACCTGCGTCCGCGCGGCCTGGAGATCGTGTCCTGTCCGTCGTGTGGGCGGGCTCAGGTCGACGTCTACACGCTGGCCAATGCCGTCAGCGCGGGGCTGGACGGGCTCGACGTTCCGCTGCGCGTGGCGGTGATGGGCTGCGTGGTGAACGGTCCGGGCGAGGCTCGTGAGGCCGACCTCGGGGTGGCCTCCGGCAACGGCAAGGGCCAGATCTTCGTCAAGGGTGAGGTCATCAAGACCGTCCCGGAGGCACAGATCGTCGAAACCCTGATCGAAGAGGCCATGCGGTTGGCCGAACAGTCGGGTTCAGATGATGCAAGCGGTTCGCCGGTGGTGACCGTAAGCTGATAGCGACCCTGTGAGCGGGGTCACCCAGCCTCGGCTTGAGCAGAGAGAATTGTCCATGTCGGCTCCGCCACTGTTCCGCCTCGTCGACGAGCGTCGAGTTTCCGTGGTGCGAGACGCCACTCCCTGTCTGCAGGTGTTCGACGAGGACCCGGTGGGCTCGTGCATGGTCGCCGCGCGGGTGGCCGAGTTCGGAGTCGAGCACGGCGCGATCGGCGGGGAATTGTGGACGCGACGCGGGGTCACCGAGTCACTGTGTTACGCCGGGCCCAACCTGATTCCGCTGCGCGGTGACACCGAGGATCTCAAGGCTTTCGCGGACAAGGCGATGAGCACCGCACGCCGATGTTCGTCGTTGGTGGGCCGGGCCGAACTCGTGATGCCCATGTGGCGTCGGCTGGAATCGGTGTGGGGCGCTGCGCGCGACGTCCGAGAGCAACAGCCGCTGATGGCGCTGCACTCGATTCCGAACTGCGCGATCGATCCCGCGGTCCGGCCGGTGCGGATGGAGGAACTCGACGCGTACCTGGTGGCCGCGGTCGACATGTTCATCGGCGAGGTCGGCGTCGACCCGAGGTTGGGAGACGGCGGCCGTGGTTACCGTCGCCGCATCGCCGGCCTGATCGCCGCCGGGCGGGCGTGGGCCCGGTTCGAGCGCGGCCAGGTGGTGTTCAAGGCCGAGGTCGGATCGCAGTCGCCGGCGGTCGGTCAGATCCAGGGGGTGTGGGTGCACCCCGAGTGGCGCGGCCACGGACTGGGTACCGCGGGCACGGCAGCGTTGTCGGCTGCGGTCGTGGCCTCGGGCCGGATCGCAAGCCTGTACGTCAACGACTACAACACGATCGCCCGCGCGACCTACGACCGCATCGGGTTCGAACAGATCGGCACCTTCGCCACGGTGTTGCTGGACTGACTCCCCACGTTGACATTGAATCTACGCAGACGCCTACTCGATCTTTTACAGCCTCAGTTCAAAGTCAACGCCCGCGCCCGGGCCCGGGGGCCGGCTGGAGGATTTAACGAGGGTCGCAACACCGTCTCGGTTCGGTCTCGGTGCGCCTCCGACGAAACCGGCGTTCTCGTTCCTAACATCAGCCTCAATGGCAACTCAAACATCATCAGTCACACGAGCCGCAGGGATGCTGACGGTCGTCGCGGTGATCGGTGCGACGGCGCTCAGCGCCTGCACCCCCCGACCCGACGGGCCCGAACCCGCTGCCGAACGGTTCTTCGCCGAACTGGCCACTGGTGACACCGAGGCCGCCGCGGCATTGTCCGACCGGCCCGAGGATGCCAAAACCGCTCTCGACGAGGCGTGGAACGGCCTGCAGGCCACCCGGCTCGACGCACAGATCCTGGGCTCCAAGTACGCCGGGGACACCGGCAGCATCACCTACCGCTACACCTGGCACCTGCCCAAGGACCGCACCTGGACCTACGACGGCCAGCTCAACATGGTCCGTGACGAGGGGCAGTGGGAGGTGCGCTGGAGTGCCACCGGGCTGCACCCGAGGCTGGGGGAGCACCAGACGTTCGCTCTGCGCGCCGACGCTCCCCGGCGGGCCCGGGTCAACGAGCGTGGCGGCACCGACGTGCTGGTCCCCGGCTACGTGTACCACTACGGCCTGGACGCCAGAGCGGCCGGCGCCGCACTGATGCCAACCGCCCGCGCGGTGGCCGACGCGCTACGGCCCTTCGATCCGGCACTGGGCAATCCGCAGTTACTCGCTGAACAAGCCAGCGCGTCGGCTCAGCCCATGAGCCTGATCACGCTGAAAGAGGCGGACAACGACCGGATCGCTGCCGCCATCGGCAAGCTCTACGGTGTCGTCATCACCCCGCAACCCGAAATGTTGCCCACCGACCCGGATTTCGCGCCGGCCATCGTCAACGAGGTCAAGAGATCGGTGGCTGATCAACTCGATGGACAGCCGGGCTGGCGGGTGGTCACCGTCAACCAGAACGGTGTCGACGTCGACGTGCTCAACGAGGTGCCGGGCGATCCTGCACCGTCGATCACCATCAGCCTGGACCGCGCCGTACAGGACGCCGCGCAGAACGCCGTCAACACCACCGGCAAACAGGCGATGATCGTGGCGATCAAACCGTCCACCGGTGAGATCCTCGCGGTGGCGCAGAACGCGGCCGCCGACGCCGTCGGACCGCTGGCCACCATGGGCCAGTTCCCGCCGGGGTCCACGTTCAAGATGATCACTGCCGGCGCCGCCATCGAACGCGGGATGGCAACGCCCAACACGCTTTTGGGCTGCCCGGGCACACTCGACATCGGCCATCGGACCGTCACCAACTACGACGCCTTCGACCTGGGCACGGTCCCGATGTCCCGCGCATTCGCCAACTCGTGCAACACCACCTTCGGTGAACTCGCCAGCCGGATGCCGCCGCGCGGACTGACCCAGGCCGCCGCGCGGTACGGCATCGGCACCGACTACGACGTCGCAGGCATCACCACGCTGACCGGCTCGGTGCCACCGACCGTGGACCTGGCCGAGCGCACCGAGGACGGGTTCGGTCAGGGCAAGGTGTTGGTGAGCCCGTTCGGCATGGCACTGGCCTCGGCGACCGTGGCCGCCGGCCACACGCCGGTGCCCCAGCTCATCGAGGGACGCCAGACCATGGTCGACGGGGCAGGGGCCCCGATCAGCCCGAAGATGGTCGACGGACTGCGGCCGATGATGCGGTTGGTGGTCACCAACGGCACCGCCAAGGATCTCGGCGGACTCGGCGACGTGCGCGGCAAGACCGGTGAGGCCGAGTTCATGGGCGGCTCACACTCCTGGTTCGCCGGATACCGCGGGGACATGGCGTTCGCCGCGCTGATCGTCGGCGGCGGTAGTTCCGAGTACGCGGTACGGATGTGCAAGACCATGCTCGACGGCCTGCCCCACGATTACCTCGCCTGAACGGCGGTACCGTGGGTACGTCATGACTGGCACCAATGAACGATCGGTGGATCTGCGCGTCTCCGACGCCGACCGCAACGGCACGTTGCGGCGGTTGCACAGCGCCGTGGCGCTGGGGCTGATCGACATCGCCGAGTTCGAAGAGCGTTCGGCGAGGGTGTCGCAGGCTCGCCTGCATTCCGACCTCGACGAGTTGGTGGGGGACCTGCCCGGGCCCGGAGCGATTGTCACGACGGCCACCGACCGGGTCGAGTTGCGGGGCGTGCTCGGCTCGTTGAAACGCCAGGGGGAATGGACAGTCCCGACCCGGCTGGCGCTGGTGCGCCGGATGGGTTCGGTCGATCTGGATCTGACCCGGGCCCGGTTCGCCGGGCCGATGGTGGTCATCGAGCTGGACCTGAAGTTCGGGTCGCTGGAGCTGCGACTGCCCGAGGGGGCCAGTGCATCGATCGACGACGTCGAGGTGATCGTGGGCAGCGCCGACGATCACCGCCGTGACGCCCCCGGCGAGGGCACCCCGCACGTCATCCTGACCGGCCGGGTGGTGTGCGGTTCGGTGGACATCCGTGGACCGCGTAAAGCCTGGTTCGGCCGGTTTCCACGGTCTGACCGGGCCTGAGGTCTATCGCGGGTCGAGCACGGCGAAGCTCAGCGTGGCCCGCGCGGCCAGCCGGTGCTCCCGGCCCACATCGGTGACATCGACCGAGGTGACGATCAAGCGTCGTCCCGCGCGCACCAGGGTGGCCACCGCCCGCGCCGGCCCTTCGACGATCGGCGCCAGGTAATGAATGTTCATGTCGGCGGTGGTCACGTCCTGTCCGGGCCCGACGTTGCGGCCCGCCAATCGGCCGGCCGCGATGTCGATCAGGGTCGCCACCAATCCGCCCTGCAAGGCTCCGCGGATATTGGTCAGGTCAGGCCGGTTGTCCATCTCGACGATGAGCGTCTCGTCGTTCTCCAGGACATCGCGGAACCCCATCTGGCCGAGTAGATGACCGGGCGTGGTCCGCATCGGGGTCGACTCACTGAGCATGGCTGAAAAGTTAGCATCATTCTCGCTGTGAGAGATTGCCGTTCTCCTGGCTATCCTTGCTGTCATGCCTGTTCGTACCGCCCTGCGCCCCGGCGTGCTCTCGCCGACCCTGCCGGTTCCGAAGTCGATTCCCCGGCCGGAATACGCGTGGAAGTCCACCGTGCAGGAGGGCAGCGAACCCTGGGTGCAGACGCCCGAGGTGATCGAGAAGATGCGTGTCGCCGGTCAGATCGCCGCCGCTGCGCTGGCCGAGGCCGGCAAGGCGGTGGCGCCCGGTGTCACCACCGACGAACTCGACCGCATCGCCCACGACTACATGGTCGACCATGGTGCCTATCCGTCGACGCTGGGCTACAAGAGCTTTCCGAAATCCTGCTGCACCTCACTGAACGAGGTGATCTGCCACGGCATTCCGGATTCGACGGTGATCGAGGACGGCGACATCGTCAACATCGACGTCACCGCCTATATCGACGGGGTCCACGGCGACACCAACGCCACGTTTCTGGCCGGAGACGTCTCCGAGGAACACCGCCTGCTCGTCGAACGCACGCACGAGGCGACGATGCGCGCCATCAAGGCCGTCAAACCCGGCCGCGCGCTGTCGATCGTCGGCCGGGTCATCGAGGCCTACGCAAACCGCTTCGGCTACAACGTGGTTCGTGATTTCACCGGGCACGGCATCGGCACCACGTTCCACAACGGACTGGTGGTTCTGCACTACGACCAGCCCGCCGTGGAGACCGTTCTGGAGCCGGGCATGACCTTTACCATCGAACCGATGATCAACCTCGGCACGCTCGACTACGAGATCTGGGACGACGACTGGACCGTGGTGACCAAGGACCGCAAATGGACCGCGCAGTTCGAGCACACCCTGGTGGTCACCGAGGACGGCGCCGAGATCCTCACCCTGCCGTGACCGTTCTCCCGCGAGCAGACATAAAACTGCCCATTTTCGCTGTGAAAAGGGCAGTTTTATGTCTGCTCGCGCGAGGAAAATGAGCGGGGCGCTCCTGGTCGCCGGCACCACCTCCGATGCCGGTAAATCGATGGTTGTCGCCGGGCTGGGCCGGTTGTTGGCCCGCAAGGGCCTGTCCGTCGCGCCCTTCAAGGCGCAGAACATGTCGAACAACTCGGCGGTCACCGTCGACGGCGGCGAGATCGGCCGGGCTCAGGCCATGCAGGCCCGCGCGGCCGGCCTGGCGCCTCACACCAGGTTCAACCCGATCCTGCTCAAGCCGGGCGGGGACCGCACCTCTCAGCTGGTGATCCGCGGACAGGTGGCCGGGACGGTGGCCGCCGGCGACTACTTCACCCACCGCGACCGGCTCGCCGCGGTGGTGGCCGACGAATTGGCTTCACTGAGATCAGAATTCGACGTCGTCATCTGCGAGGGGGCCGGTTCGCCGGCCGAGATCAACCTCCGCGCCACCGACCTGGCCAACATGGGGTTGGCCCGGGCGGCGCACCTACCCGTCGTCGTGGTCGGCGACATCGACCGGGGTGGGCTGCTGGCCCACCTGCACGGCACCGTGGCGGTGTTGGAACCCGCCGATCAGGCGCTCATCGCCGGATTCATCGTCAACAAGTTCCGCGGCGACCCCGCACTGCTCGCACCCGGGCTGCTCCAGCTGCAGGAACTCACCGGCCGACCCACCTACGGGGTCATCCCCTTCGACGACGGAATCTGGCTCGACACCGAAGATTCCGTGTCAGTGCGGCCGGGTGGACTCGTCGGCGTCCCGCAACCGCCGCGCGGCACGCAAACTCTCACCGTCGCCGCCATCCGGCTGCCACGGATCTCCAACTCCACCGACATCGAGGCGCTGGCCTGCGAGCCCGGTGTGGTCGTGCGCTGGGTCGCCGATGCCGCCGATCTGACGGGTTTCGACGCAGTGGTGATACCCGGCAGCAAGGCCACCGTGCACGATCTGGACTGGCTGCGCCGTCGCGGCCTGGCCGACGCGATCTGTGCCCACGCTGCTCAGGGACGACCGGTGCTCGGTGTGTGCGGTGGATTCCAGATGCTGTGCCGGCGAATCGACGACACGGTCGAAAGCCGCGGAGCGCAACCCGTCGAGGGGTTGGGCCTGCTCGACGCCGACATCGAGTTCGCCCCACAGAAAACCCTGCGGCATTGGGAAAAACCCTTGTGGGGCTATGAGATTCACCATGGCCAGGTGACCCGTGCGGCGGAGGCAGACTGGCTCGGCGTCGGCCTGCGTCACGGCGCGATCTACGGCACGCACTGGCACGGCCTGCTCGACAACGACGAGCTGCGCCGAACCTGGCTGGACGAGATCGCCGCCGCCGCCGGACGCAGCGGATTCGTCGTCGCCGACGACACCGACGTGCGCGGCCGCCGCGACGCACAACTGGATCTGATGGCCGATCTGCTGGCTGCCCACCTGGATCTGGAGGCCGTGATGGGCCTGTTGCGGAGCGGCCCGCCACCACGGCCCACCATGAACACTGCACTAACCGGCCCAGCCCGATAGCCTGGGCAGATGAATCGGTGCCATCGAGGGGTGGCAGCGTTGGTCGGGCCGATCGCCACGTTGCTGGTGGTGTCCGGCTGCGCGTCCGTCGTCGCCGGCAGCCCCACCTGGCCCGGCGCCAGCCTGGAAAGGGTGCTGCTGAGTGCCGCGGACCTCCCGTCCGGCGTGCAATTCGACCGGGTGGCCGGCGACGGCGGGCCCGGTGGACCGGGAGAACCCAGCGGACCGCCCGCGATGCTGTCCGAACCGGCAGGGTGCAGTGACGGGTTGACCCGGGTGATCGCCGAGTCCGCCGAGCGGGGGCCGGGCAGCGCCGCGCAGATCATCGCGGCCTATGACGGGGCGCGCATGGTGCTGACCGTGCTGACCTCGCCGCTGCCGATGGAGCGGCTCGAAGCCACCGCCGCGCGGTGCGCCCGGTTCTCCACCTACTTCGACCCCACCGACGCGGGCATCCCGATGACCACCACCCGGATGGACGGGACGCGGGCCTCGGTCTTGGTCTACCAACAGACGATGCGGCTGGGCAGCGACGAACAGAGCATCTACTTTGCCTTCGAAAATGTGGGCACCTGGGCGGTTTTCGGTATCGCGTTTCCTACGCCCGATCCGTCGATCGCCACCAAAGGTGAATTGCCACAAACGTTTCTGGAGATTTTCGACAACCAGGCGCAGCGCCTGGCGCAGCGCTGACGTCGACGTCAGGACAATGTGGATTTCGGCCCGTACGTCGAATCCGGACGGTAGTTTGTCCGAATGCTTACCACCGTCATGACGATCGACGGGTTCAGCACGCCCGTCGACGTCTCGGGACCCGACAAGGGTTCCACCGTGGTGGTGCTGAGCGCCGGCCACCACGGCCCGACCGCATACGAGCCGATCTGCCAGCGCCTCCACACCGCGTCACTGCGCACGGTGATCATCGGTCCAGATCCACGGCTCACCGCCAAGTCCGTGGTCGGCATTCTCGATTCACTCGACATCAAATGGGCTCTGCTGGTCGGAGACCGCCTCGGTGGCGAGCTGGCCTGGGAGCTCGCCGCCACCCGGCTGGACAAGTTCATCGGCCTGGTCGTGGTGGACCGGGGGCACCCCCGCGTCGCCGATGCCACCGGGACGATCCGCGACGACGAATGTCCGCCTGTCGAGATGAACACCACCGTGCTGGTCAGCACCCCGGCCGCCCGCGCCGTGGCCAAGGCCAGCCAGCGATACGTCTACGGCGACTTCCGACTCGTGGAGATGCCGGGCCGACGCAGCGCCAGCGACTCGACGGCCCAACTTGCGGCCGAGATCGTGCTGCGCACCAGTAGTTGGTGACGGACGCTCAGTCAGCCGCCTCGGTGTTGTCGGGTCGGCGGCCTGCCTTCGCGCAAGCGCTCAGTCAGCCGCCTCGGTGTTGTCGGGTCGGCGGCCTGCCTTCGCGCAAGCGCTCAGTCAGCCGCCTCCGAAGGCTTCCAGGCTTGCGGCAAACCCGGCTGCTGCGGGAACAAGAAATCCACGAACGCCGCCGCTGTCGGTTGCGGCTCGTGATTGGCCAGGCCGGGGCGTTCGTTGGCCTCGATGAAGACGTACTCCCGGCCCGTGACGTCGGGCACCAGCAGGTCGATGCCCGTCACCGGTATGCCGATCGCCTCGGCAGCAGCGACCCCGACCCGGCACAGCTCGGGATTCACTTGTGCGGTGACGTCGTGAATCGTCCCGCCCTGATGCAGATTTGCCGTCCGCCGCACCCGCAGCCGGACCCCCTCGGGCAGGACGTCGTCGAACGACCAGCCGGCCTCGGCAACGGTTCCCTTGGTGACGTCGTCGATCGGGATGCGTGACTCCCCACCGGTGGCGGCCGACCGGCGCCGCGACTGCGTCTCGATGAGCTCACCCACCGTGTGCTTCCCGGTGCCGACCACCTCGGCGGGTTTGCGGATCGCGGCGGCCACCACCTTGCCGTCGATGACCACCAGCCGAAGGTCGTCACCGGCCGCGCGCTGCTCGATGAGCACCTCGGGATACTGCTCGCGGGCCCGGTGCAGTGCCGCATCCAGTTCTTCACTGCCGTCCACGCCGACGGTGATGCCCTTGCCCTGTTCGCCGCGGGTCGGTTTGACCACCACGTCGCCGACCTCGGACAGGAACTCGTGGTCCTCGCCGTCGAAGGTGACCAAGCGGCCTTTGGGCACGGTGATCCCGGCGTCGGACACGATGCGCCGGGTCTGGCGTTTGTCGTCGCAGCGGGCCATGGCCACCGCGGAGGTGAACTCCGAGAGGGATTCCCGGGTGATGACGCTGCGGCCGCCGTGTGACAACCGCATCTCACCGGCGCCGGCATCGAGCACCTCGACCCGGATACCGCGACGCATCGCCTCGTCGGCGATGATCCGCGCGTAGGGGTTCAGATCGTCGACGGTTTCCGGCGGGTGGGTGAACAGCGGCTCGTTGATCGCGTTCTTCCGCTTGACGGCCAGCACCGGCACCCGGTGGAAACCCAGCTTCTCGTACAGCGCGATCGCGGCCGAATTGTCATGGGCCACCGAGAGATCCAGATAGGCCCGACCACGCTCCCGGAAGATCCCGGCCAGTGTGCGGGTCAGGGCGTCGCCGACACCGGGCAACCCGGCGGCCGGGTCCACCGCCAGGCTCCACAGGCTCGCCCCGTCCTCCGGGTCGGCGAACAACCGTTTGTGGTCGACACCGGTGACCGTGCCGACCACCGAGCCGTCGTCGTCGCGCACCGCCACCAGGTAGACCACCGCGGGAGTCAAGGTGTGGTTGTGCCAGATGACGTCCACCGGTGCCGGCACCATCCCGCAGCGGACGTACACGCGGTTCATGTCGTCAGCGTCGGCCGGGGTGTGCAGCGTGCGCACGCTGAATCCGACCGGCTTGGGCCCGGCGAGCTCATCGGTGAACCGCAGCCGGTAGGTGTGGCTGGGATCGATGAACAACTCGGCGGGGGAGCGGGCGACCAGAACATGCGATTCGCGGGCGTAGATGCAGATGTCCCGCCGGCCGGGCCCCTCTCGCTGCAGCACCTCGGCGAGCTGTTCGGGGTCGGCGAAGGTTTGGCCGAAAATCAGGCGGCCCCAACCTAATTCGAGGACGACATCGTCGGCCATGGCATCGACGAGGTGCTGCGGTGAGGCATCGTGCAGGCCGAGCGTGATCGCCTCGGTGTGATCGGCCCCCAGGGGGGAAGCCGAGGCGTCGGGCTCGGTGGCGGTCACGCCGCGGCCCCCGTGACGCCGTGGCGTTGCAGCCACAGCTCAAGTAGCGCGATCTGCCACAACTCGTTGCCCCGGAGGGGAGTCAGCCTGCCGTTCGGGTCTGCCAACAGCCGGTCGACAGCCTCGGGTCGAAACAAGCCGCGCTCCTTGGCTTCCGGCGCGTACAGCGCATTGCGGACCAGGTCGAGGTACGGACCTTCGAGGTGGGTCAGTGCCGGGACCGGGAAGTATCCCTTGGGGCGATCGATCACCGCGGCCGGGATCACCCGGCGCGCAGCCTGTTTGAGCACGCCCTTGCCTCCGTGTGCGGTCTTGAGCGCCGGCGGACAGGTGGCGGCCAACTCGACGAGTTCGTGGTCCAGGAACGGCACCCGGCCTTCCAGACCCCAGGCCATCGTCATGTTGTCGACTCGTTTGACCGGGTCGTCGACCAGCATCACCGTGGTGTCCAGTCGCAACGCCCGATCCACACCGGTCTGTGCCCCGGCAGCGGCGAAATGGTCGGTGACGAAGGCCCCGCTGGGATCACTCTCGGCGCGGTACGCGTCGCTGATCAACGCGCCCACCCCGGCGCTGTCGCGATCGAAGAACGCGCCCCGGTAGCTGGCCACCGCGCCGGCGAGGTCGGCGGCGGCCGGCTCGGCCATGGGTGGATACCAGTGGTACCCGGCGAACACCTCATCGGCGCCCTGGCCGGACTGCACCACCTTGACATGCTTGGCCACTTCCTGGCTGAGCAGGTAGAACGCCACGCAATCATGGCTGACCATCGGCTCGCTCATCGCGCCGATCGCCCCGTCGAGGGCGGGCAGCATGCGCTCGGTGCCGATCCGGATCTGGTGGTGGTCGGTCGCGAAGTGCTCGGCGATGATGTCGGAGTACTTGAACTCGTCACCGGCCACCCCGCCGACCGACTCGAAACCGATCGAGAACGTGGACAGGCCGTGCTGTCCGGCCTCGGCGAGCAGACCGACGATCAGGCTGGAATCGACGCCGCCGGACAACAGACATCCGACCGGCACGTCGGCCACCAGGCGGCGCTCCACCGCACGCCGCAGCGACTCCAGGACGGCGTCCTCCCAATCCTTTTCCGACCAGTCGGCCCGGTCGTCACGTCGGGTGAAGTCCGGTGACCAGTAGACGGTGGTGTGCCGGCTGCCGTCGGGTTCGATCGCGACCACCGAGGCGGGCGGCACCTTCTTGATGCCCTGCAGGATGGTCAACGGCGGGGGCACCACCGAGTGGAACGTGAGGTAGTGGTGCAGCGCGATCGGGTCGATCCTGGTGTCGACGCCGCCACCGGCCAGCAGCGCCGGCAGTGACGAGGCGAACCGGATCCGGTGCGCATCCTCGGTGATGTAGAGCGGCTTGATGCCCAGCCGGTCGCGACCCAGCAGCACCCGGCCGGTGTCGCGCTCGACGATCGCGAACGCAAACATTCCCATCAGGTGCTCGACGAACCGGTCACCCCAGTGGTGATAGGCCTTGATCAACACCTCGGTGTCGCTGTGAGAGAAGAAGCGGTAGCCATGCCCGGACAGTTCCCGACGCAGCTCTTGGTAGTTGTAGATGCAGCCGTTCCAGCAAACGGTCAATCCCAGTTCGGGATCGATCATCGGCTGGGCGCCGGCTTCGGTCAGGTCAATGATTTTCAGGCGACGATGACCCAGCGCGACCCGGCCTTGCGACCACACACCGGCCGCATCCGGACCCCTGGGCGTCATCGCGTCTGCCATGGCCGACACTGCGGAAATATCCGGTGTCCGGCCATCGAGACGCACTTCCCCGGCGGCTCCACACATCAGTTCGACCCTACAAGCATCTGGCCGCTGTGTCGCATCCCCGGGGTGGCCGGGTTTTCTCCGGCGCCGCGGCCGAACCTGTCGGACAGTGGCTTTATCCTCCTCCCATGGGGCCTGGATTCGGCTTCGGCATAGCCCGCGACGAGCTGATTCGCGACTTCGGCGCGCAGTCGACGATGCGCGGTGAGCGCTACGCGGCCGAAGGCCGGATCCGTGACGTCGAGTTCGACGATGGCGGGCGGCTGCTGCGCGGACGGTGTGTGGGATCGCATGGTCAGTGGTATGTCCTTGAGGTCGGCTTGTCGCACGGGAATCCGGCGGTCGTCGAATGGGCGCTGTGTTCATGCCCCGTGGGTTCGTTCTGCAAACATGCGGTCGCCCTGGTGCTGACGGCGGTGCCCGGGGCCGCCTCGCAGCCACCCGTGGAGCGATGGCGCTATCTGCTCGATCGCGTGCTCGACGAGGTGGCCGTGCCCGAGGGCGGCGGCAAACCGATCGCCCTGGAGTTCTCCATCGGTGCTCCCACCCGGTTCCGGCCGGGGACATTGCTGATGCTGCGGCCGCTGTCCCTCGGGAAGCGGGGCACCTGGATCACCCGGGCGTTGACGTGGCGGCGCCTGATCGAGCACCCCGATCCCGGCGAGTTCGATCGCGACCAGTATCGGGCGGTGCGGGCGTTGGTCTCCGAGATCGAGTGGTACACCTCGCCGCGCGGTGTCGAGGCCATGATGCTCAACGGGATGTCCGCGACCCTGTGGCCGCGGTTGGACGAGGTGTTGGACGCCGGAGTGACGGTCCTGGCGGACAGCACGAGTGGGATCCGGGCCGTCGAACTGACCAAGAACGTGCACCTGCGATTGGACTTCGCCGCCGAAAATACCGGGGGTGCGGTGATGTCGGTGGCGATGATCGTCGACGGACAGGAACACGATTCCGAGGGCGTCGGGTTGATCGGGATGCCGGCTCCGCACGGGATGTTTCAGGTCGTCGATTCGGTGCTGCGGTTGGGCGCATTCGATCCGGTGCCCGGGCGCACCATGGCCGAATTGCTCGGCCGGCGCGAGCAGGTCCAGATCCCGGCCGCAATGGCCCGCGAACTCGCCGTCGACATCCTGCCGCGGCTGGCCCACAGCGTGGAGTTGGAGGTGGCCGACGGACTGTTCGTGCCGCCCACCATCACGGGCCCGGTGCCGGTACTCACGGTGCACATCCTCGACGGTGGGGCCCGCGCCTTCTGGAGCACGCGCTACCACGTCAACGATCAGCATCATGACTTCGATCCGACCTCGGCGGCCGGCGTGAGCGGGTACCGGGACGCCACCGAAGAAGACGAGCTCTGGGAGCGGATGACGCCGGCATTGCAGGCGGTCGCGGCGGCCGCGCAGGACTGGAAACGGCAAGCCACCCAACATGTCAACCGGCGCATCTCGGCCACTTTGGAAGCCGGTTCGGTCCATGAGTTGCGCGCCATCGTCAACGCCAGAGGCGCGCTGGAGGCGGCTGCATTGGCGTCGCGGCGGACGCTGCTGGGTGCGGTGAACCTGACACCCGTCGAGGCCGCGGTGCTGTGTGACGAGACCTTGCCCCAGCTCGAGTGCTTCACGGAGTTGGTCGTCGATTCCGAGGTGCAGTACCGGGCGTCCGCTGTCGACCCGCTGCTGTCGTTCTCCGGTGACACCTCGCTTCCCGGGGACTGGTTCAGCCTGAACGTCACGGTGCGGGTGGACGGTGAGACGGTGGCATTGGCCGACGTGATCCGCGAATTGAACGCCGGCGCAACGCATATGCTTCTGCCATCCGGTATATATTTCCGGCTGGACACCCCCGAGCTGCTCCGGTTGCGGGCGCTGCTCGACGAGGCGCAGGCACTCGGCGAGATCGACGGAGAGCGGGCCAACGCCGCCACGCTGAACATCACGCTGTGGGACGAACTGCTTGAGCTCGGTGTCGTCGACGAGCAGCTCTCCCGGTGGCGGGCCAACCTGGCCCGGTTGGCCCTGGCCCGGCCGCCGGTGCCGATCGGACCACCGGCGGGGCTTGAGGCCGAACTGCGGGATTACCAGCGCGACGGGCTGGACTGGCTGTCGTTCCTGTGGGACAACGGCATCGGCGGCGTACTGGCCGACGACATGGGGTTGGGAAAGACTGTGCAGACCCTGGCGCTCATCGCCTGGGCGGTGGCCGACGGGGCGGGCAAGTTCCTGGTGGTGGCACCGACCAGCGTGGCCCGCAACTGGGTGGCCGAATGCCATAAGTTCACCCCGGGGTTGACCGCGGTGGCGGTGACCGCCACCGACGCGCGCGGCGCCGTACGACTGGCCGAGCAGGTGGCCGACGCCGACATTGTCGTCACCTCTTACACGCTGTTGCGCATGGATGTGGCCGCCTACTCTCAAATCCAATGGGCCGGAATGGTTCTGGATGAAGCCCAATTCGTCAAGAACCACCACAGCAAGACCCATCAGAGCGCGCGGCTGCTCGACGTGCCGTTCAAGTTGGCCATCACCGGCACGCCGATGGAGAACAATCTGATGGAGTTGTGGTCGCTGCTGTCGATCACGGTGCCCGGCTTGTTCCCGTCACCGAAGATCTTCGAGATGTACTTCCGCAAGCCGATCGAATCAGGCGCCGCCGATGATCGGTTGCCGGTGTTGCGCCGGCGGATCAAGCCGGTGTTGCTACGCCGCACGAAGTCCCAAGTGGTCACTGAGCTGCCCCCGAAGAGCGAGCAGGTGCTCACCATCGCCCTGAGCGCCAGGCACCGCAAGATCTATGACACCCGGTTGGCCCGGGAACGCCAGAAAGTGCTCGGACTGCTGGGGGATTGGGAGAAGAACCGGTTCCAGATCTTCCGGTCACTGACCCTGCTGCGACAACTGAGCCTGCATCCCGGGCTGATCGACGACTCCGCGCGCTCGGTGGGATCGGCCAAGATCGACTTCCTGGTCGAACAGCTCGACCAGCTGGTCGCCGAGGGGCACAGCGCCTTGGTGTTCAGCCAGTTCACCGGGTTCCTGGGCATCGTGCGGGCACACCTGGATTCGGCGGGCATCGCCTACAGCTACCTCGACGGCTCGGTTGATTCCGACGGAAGGGCCGCCGCCATCAAGGAATTCGGGACCGGCACCACACAGGTGTTCCTGATCAGCCTGAAAGCCGGCGGCTTCGGGCTGAACCTCACCACCGCCGACTATTGCTTCCTGTGCGACCCGTGGTGGAGTCCGGCCGCCGAGGCCCAAGCCGTCGACCGGGCCCACCGCATCGGGCAGACCCGGCCCGTCACCGTCTACCGACTGGTCGCCCAGGACACCATCGAGGAGAAGGTGGTCGCTTTGCAGGAGCGCAAGCGGGCCCTGTTCGCCGCGGTGGTCGATGACGGGGACCTGTTCGGCTCGACGATCACCGCCTCCGACATCCGCGAACTGCTGGGGTGATCAGCCGGGCAGTTGCACGGCCGGTTCGTCGTTCACCTGCTTGATCGGTCCGGTGAACCAGTGCTTCACCGACACGTGCCAGTAGATGAACAGCAGCACCAGGACGCCACCCACCAGAAGCGGCGTGTAGTTGACGAACTTCCAGGCGAAGCCCGGATCCCACGGCATGCCGCCCAGCGACGTCGGGAACATCGCGATGATCGAGGTGACGATGATCTCGATGATCGCCACCGGGGCCATCCACTTGTACTTGTTGCCGAGGTTCCACTGGCCCTGCTCGAACGCGTCACCGGCCTTGAGCCGGTAATAGATCGGCACCGCGAAGCAGAGGTACAGCCCCACCACGCCGATGGACACCACCGCGAAGAATGCGACGGGCACCGGGGCGCCGTTGATCTCGACGGGCACCAGCGCGGGCAGCGTGATGAGCGCGGCGACGGTGGCGGTGACGATCACTCCGTTGGCCGGCACCCGCTTGGCGTTGACCTTCGACCACAGCTGATGGCCCGGCACCGCGCGGTCACGGCTGAACGCGAACAGCATGCGCGAGGCGCTGGTCTGGCAGGCCGTGGTGCAGAAGAACTGTCCGGCTGTCGAGATCAACAGCACGATGGCGACCCATTTCGAACTCATCGCCTGGGCGAAGATCACTGCGACCGCCCCGCCGCCCTTGGACACCGCGTCGGCGTCCTGCACCGCGAACAGGAAGGACAGCAGCAGAATCCAGCCACCGATCGCCGAATAGAAGATTGACTGCCAGATACCGCGGGCGGCTGCGTTGGCCGCGCTCTTGGTCTCCTCTGACAGATGCGCCGAGGCGTCGTACCCGGTGATCGTGTACTGCGTCAGGATGGCCGAGATAGGCAACACGAACAGCAGGAAGCCCCAACCTTTCTCGCCGCCGAAGATGCCACTGTTGTTGATGGTCTGGGCGAACACGTCAGAGAAGCTGGCGTGTTGTTTCGGGACGAAGAACAAGATGAGGATCACCGTGGCGGCACCGGCCACGTGCCACCACACCGAGACGTTGTTGATCACTGCCAGCAGATGGCTGGAGAAGATGTTGATCACCGCCGAGACGCCCAGGATGATCAGGAACATGACAAAGACCCGGGTCAGGCTGTAACCGGCGAGCCAGGACTCGCTGAAGGTGCCGAGGGTGAGATCCAGGAACGTCGCGCAGCCGTAGGACACCGAGGCCAGGATCGCGACCAGCCCGATCAGGTTGAGCCAGCCGGTGTAGAAGCCGGCTTTCGGGCCGCCGAGTTTGCTAGCCCACCAATAGATTCCACCCGATGTGGGGTAGGCCGACACCAGTTCGGCCAGACACAGCCCGATGATCAGGATGAACACTGCGACGATCGGCCAGCCCCAGGCGGTGGCCGCCGGGCCACCGTTGTTCCAGCCCAGACCGAACGAGGTGAAGCAGCCGGCCAGGATCGAGATGATCGAGAACGAGATGGCGAAGTTGGAGAATCCGGACCATGAGCGCTGGAGTTCCTGGCTGTAACCCAGTTTGGCCAGATGCCGTTCGTCGTCGGTGAGCTCTTCATGGCCTTCGGGCACAAACGCCTCCTCGGTTATGGGCGGGCCGGGCGGAACGAACCCGCACTGCACACGGACAATAGAGGGTTATTGGTCGGCTGTCCTACCTTTTGCGCGTGACAATCGTGCTGATTCGGGGCACGATCGTGACGTCATCGGCGAGGCAATGGTCGGCTGGAGTTCGGGTTGGCCAGTGAATCCGACACGGGTAGGAGAGTGTGCAATGAGCCACCACCCCGGCATCCTGGCACGAGCCGAGCTCGAGCAAATGGTGGCCGCAGGCGAGATCGACACGGTGATCGTCGCCTTCTGCGACATGCAGGGCCGTTTGACGGGCAAGCGGGTTTCCGGCCGGTTGTTCGTCGAGGAGGTCGCCGCCCACGGGGCGGAGTGCTGCAACTACCTGCTCGCCGTCGATGTCGACATGAACACCGTTGAGGGCTATGCGATGTCGAGTTGGGACACCGGATACGGCGACATGGTGATGACCGCCGACTTCAGCACGTTGCGCGTGATCCCCTGGCTGCCCGGCACCGCGCTGGTGATGGCGGATCTGTCGTGGACAGACGGGAACCCGGTTCAGCAGGCGCCGCGCAGCATCCTCAACCGTCAGATCGACCGGCTGGCGGAGCGGAACCTGGTGCCCTACGTCGGTACCGAACTGGAATTCATGGTGTTCGACAACACGTTTCGCGAGGCGTGGGCGGCCGGATACAAGGACCTCACCCCGGCGTCGGACTACAACGTCGACTACGCCATGCACGCCTCGACCCGAATGGAACCGCTGCTGCGTGACATCCGCCTCGGGATGGAGGGGGCAGGTCTGTACTGCGAGGGCGTCAAGGGGGAATGCAACCTCGGCCAGCAGGAGATCGCCTTTCGTTACGACCATGCCCGCGTCACGTGTGACAACCACACCATCTACCGCAACGGCGCCAAGGAGATCGCCGACCAGCACGGCAAGAGCCTGACCTTCATGGCAAAGTTCGACGAGCGCGAGGGCAACAGCTGCCACATCCACATCTCGTTGCGCGATGACCAGGGATCGGCTGTCTTCGCCGATGAGTCCGACCCGCAAGGCATGTCCCCGATGTTCCGCAGTTTCGTCGCGGGCCAGCTGGCCACGTTGCGAGAGCTGACGCTGTTCTATGCACCGAACATCAACTCCTACAAGAGGTTTGCTGATGGAAGTTTTGCGCCCACGGCCGTGGCCTGGGGTATGGACAACCGCACCTGCGCCCTGCGGGTGGTCGGGCACGGGCACGGGATGCGGGTGGAATGTCGGGCGCCCGGAGGCGATGTCAACCAATACCTGGCGGTCTCGGCACTGATCGCCGGCGGCCTGCACGGCATCGACCACGAACTCGAGCTGCCGGGCCCGATGTCGGGGAATGCCTACGCCAGTGGGGCGCCACGGCTACCCACCACGTTGGGGGAGGCAGTCGAACTGTTGGAGAAGTCCGAGGTGGCGCGTGCCGCGTTCGGGGACGAGGTCGTCGAGCACTACCTGAACAACGCACGGGTGGAGTTGGCGGCGTTCAACTCTGCGGTGACGGATTGGGAAAGGGTGCGTGGATTTGAACGCCTCTGAAACTGCCGTTGAAACCGGGCCGGCGAAGGCGCGGCCGGTGATCGGGATGACGACCTATTTGCAGCAGGCACAGACCGGGGTGTGGGATGTGCGGGCGAGTTTCCTGCCGCAGATCTACTTCGAAGGTGTCACTCGAGCCGGGGGTATCGCGCTGCTGTTGCCCCCGCAGCCGGCCGAGGGTGACATCGTCGACCGCGTACTCGACCGCATCGACGGTATGGTCATCACCGGTGGCCCGGACGTCGATCCGGCACGGTATGGGCAGGTGCCGCATCCGGCCACCAATGAGCCGGACACCGGGCGGGACGCCTGGGAATTCGCGCTGCTGGAAGGTGCGCTGCGGCGGGGTATTCCGGTGCTCGGCGTGTGCCGCGGGGCCCAGGTGCTCAACGTCGTTCTGGGCGGCACACTGCACCAACACCTGCCCGACGTCATCGGCAACACTCACCATCAGCAGGGCAATGCGGTGTTCGGCACCTCTGCGGTGCACACCGTGCCGAACACCGCGCTGGCCGCCCTGATCGGCGACACCTCCGATGCGCAGTGCTACCACCACCAGGCCATCGACCTGCTGGGTGACGGGCTGGTGGTCAGCGCCCGCGACGCCGACGGGGTGATCGAGGCCGTCGAGTTCCCCGGCGACGCCTTCGTGGTCGGGGTGCAATGGCACCCCGAGGAAACCCTCGACGATCTGCGCTTGTTCGCCGCCGTGGTCGATGCGGCCAGAACGTATGCAAAAGAAAGGGTCTCATGACATCAGGTCAGGTGATCAATCCGGCCACCGAGGAGGTGTTGACCACCGTCGAGCACCTCGATGTGACGGCTGTCGACGACGCGGTGGCCCGTGCCGCGGTGGCGCAGCGGGCTTGGGCCCGGCTGGCACCGGCTGAACGCGCCGCAGCGCTACGCGCGTTCGCCGCCGTCGTCGACACCCACATCGATGAACTGGCCGGCCTGGAGGTGGCCAACTCGGGTCATCCGATCGGGCAGGCCGAATGGGAGGCCGGGCACGTCCGCGACGTGTTGCAGTTCTATTCGGCCACCCCGGAACGGTTGAGCGGCAAACAGATTCCGGTGGCCGGCGGTCTGGACGTCACCTTCAACGAACCGTTGGGCGTGGTCGGGGTGATCACCCCGTGGAACTTTCCGATGACGATTGCCGCCTGGGGATTCGCCCCCGCACTGGCCGCCGGCAATGCCGTCGTACTCAAACCGGCGGAGTGGACGCCGCTGACCACGATCCGACTCGGGGAACTGGCCGTCGAGGCCGGCCTGCCCGCGGACCTGTTCCAGGTGCTGCCCGGCAAGGGCTCGGTGGTGGGCGAGCGGTTCGTCACCCACCCGGGCGTGCGCAAGGTGGTGTTCACCGGCTCGACCGAGGTGGGCATGCGGGTGATGGCCGGAGCGGCCGCCCAGGTCAAGCGCGTCACCCTGGAGCTGGGCGGCAAGAGCGCCAACATCGTGTTCGACGACTGCGATCTGGAGAAGGCCGCGGCCACCGCACCGTACGGCGTGTTCGACAACGCCGGGCAGGATTGCTGTGCGCGCAGCCGGATCCTGGTGCAGCGCAGTGTCTACGACCGGTTCATGGAGCTGCTGGAGCCGGCGGTCAAGGGGGTGGCGGTCGGGGATCCCACCGTGCGCGACACCGAGATGGGGCCGTTGGTGTCGCGGCCGCACTGGGAGTCGGTGGCCGGTTATGTGCCCGACGATGCGCCGGTGGCCTTTCGGGGTTCTGCGCCTGAGGGGCCCGGATTCTGGTTCCCGCCAACGGTATTGACCCCAAGCCGAACCGATCGCACCGTCACCGACGAGATCTTCGGGCCCGTCGTGACCGTGCTGCCGTTCGAGGACGAGGCCGACGCGATCGCGCTCGCCAATGACACACCCTACGGATTGTCCGGATCGATCTGGACCGACAACCTGTCGCGCGCGCTGCGGGTGTCGCGGGCGGTGGAAGCAGGCAATCTCAGCGTCAATTCACATTCGTCGGTGCGGTACAACACCCCGTTCGGCGGCTTCAAGCAGTCCGGGCTCGGTCGGGAGCTCGGGCCTGATGCGCCGTTGTCGTTCACCGAGACCAAGAACGTCTTTTTCGCAGTAGAGGAGATGTAGATGGATCTGACCCAACGCCTGGCCGGGAAGGTCGCGGTCATCACCGGCGGCGCCGGCGGCATCGGCCTGGCCGCCGGCAAGCGGCTGCACGCCGAAGGCGCCACCATCGTGGTCGGCGACATCGACCCGACCACGGGCGAGGCTGCCGCCGAGGAGCTCGACGGCTTGTTCGTCCCGGTCGACGTGTCCGACCAGGATGCCGTCGACGAGCTCTTCGACACCGCGGCCGCCACGTTCGGCTCCGTCGACATCGCGTTCAACAACGCCGGGATCTCCCCGCCGGAAGACGATCTGATCGAGACCACCGAACTGCCGGCCTGGCAGCGGGTGCAGGACGTCAACCTCAAATCCGTGTACCTGTCGTGCCGCGCGGCGCTGCGACACATGGTCCCGGCCGGTCGCGGCTCGATCATCAACACCGCCTCCTTCGTGGCGGTGATGGGCTCGGCGACATCGCAGATCTCCTACACCGCCTCCAAAGGCGGGGTGCTGGCGATGTCGCGTGAACTCGGCGTGCAGTACGCCCGCCAGGGCATCCGGGTCAACGCGTTGTGCCCCGGCCCGGTCAACACACCGCTGTTGCAGGAGTTGTTCGCCAAGGACCCCGAGCGGGCGGCCCGGCGGCTGGTGCACATCCCGCTGGGCCGGTTCGCCGAGCCCGAGGAACTGGCCGCAGCGGTCGCGTTCCTGGCCAGTGACGACGCATCTTTCATCACCGGGTCGACGTTTTTGGTCGACGGCGGGATCAGCTCCGCTTACGTCACCCCGCTGTGATGCACCATGACTGTCGAACCTGATCCGCAGCCCGCCGCGGCAGTTGATTCGCGGCCCGCCGCGGCAGTCGATTCGCGGCCCGCCGCGGAAACAGCCGACGCGCTGCTGCGGCCCGTTCGACTCGGCAACGCCTTCGAGGACACCGTCGGCCGACTGCTGGAGACGATCCGGCTCGGCGTTTTGGGTCCGGGGGAGTCCTTGCCGCCCGAGCGCGAGTTGGCGGCGCGTCTCGGCGTCAGCCGCGACACCGTACGGGAGGCGATCAAATCGCTGGCCGACGCCGGGTACCTGGTGTCCAAGCGCGGGCGGTACGGCGGCACTTTCCTGGCCGAGGAGTTGCCCCGGCACACCGCCGACGCGCCAAGGCCGACTCGCGAGCAGATCGATGATGCCTTGCGACTACGCGAGATCCTGGAGGTCGGGGCGGCCAGGATGGCGGCCGGCCGCACCCTCAGTGCCGCCGAGCGCGACGGGTTGTGGTCACGACTGGCCGATGTCCGCGCCGCCGCACCCGATGACTACCGTCGCCTGGATTCCCGATTGCACCTGGCCATCGCCGAGGCCGCGGGGTCACCATCGTTGGTGCCGCTGGTGGCCGAGAACCGGATGCGGGTCAACGCGCTGCTGGATCAAATCCCGTTGCTGTCCCGCAACATCGCCCATTCCGACGAACAACACGAGGCCATCGTGATCGCGATTCTGGCCGGCGACGGCGAGGGTGCGGCCGCGGCGATGCTGGCGCATGTCGGCGGATCGTCGACCTTGCTCCACGGCTTCCTGGATTAGATTCGAACCGTGGTCCATCCCGGTAACGACGAACAGGTCGCGCGTGCGTCGTCGGCCCTGGCCGACGTCGACACATCCGGGTGGGCGCGGCGATTCGACCTGTTGTCCGACCCCCACCGGCTGGAGATCCTGCTGGGGCTGCACCGTGCACCCGGCATCTGCGTCGGCGATCTGGCTGCCGCACTCCGACGCTCGGAGAATGCGGTGTCCCAGGCATTGCGGGTGCTGCGGGAGCAGGGCTGGGTCAACGCGACGCGAACCGGTCGCACGGTCAACTACCGCTTGGAGGACGAGACGGTGCACGACCTGCTGCACTGGATCGGGGCCCGGCACGGCTGAAGCCGATCATCATCTGTTCACCTGGACAGATATCGGGGCCTCGCCTTACGCTCGGTCGATGACCATCGGTGCTTCGCAGGCAGCTGCCCGATCAGCCCGAGTGGCAACCCGTTTCGACCGAGCCGATTGGATCTCGATCGGGGCGGTCGGTGCGGTGGTCCTGCTGCTGCACGTGCTGGGGTGGGGTGTGCTGGTCTTCGGTGTGGCGCCGCAGCACATCACCCTGGGGTCGACCGGCGTGTTCGGCGTCGGCCTGGGAGTCACCGCCTACTTGCTCGGTGTCCGGCACGCCTTCGATGCCGACCACATCGCCGTCATCGACAACACCACCCGGAAGATGGTCGGGGAGGGCACCCGATCGGTGTCGGCGGGGTTCTGGTTCTCGCTGGGTCACTCCAGCGTGGTGTTCGGGCTGGCGCTGCTGCTGGCGCTGGGCGTGCGCACGCTCGCCGGTCCGGTGCAGGACGAACAGTCCGCGATGCTGCAGACGCTCGGGCTGATCGGGTCGCTGGTGGCCGGAACATTCCTGATCCTGATCGGTCTGACGAACCTGGCCGCCGCGGTCGGTATCGCCAAGGTCTTCCGCGCCATGCGCAGCGGCGACTACGACGAGGCCGAACTCGAACGTCAACTCGACAGCCGGGGTTTCCTGGCCCGCCTGCTGGCCCGGGTCATGCGGCGGGTGAGCAAGCCCTGGCACCTGTACCCGGTCGGCTTCCTGATGGGGCTGGGCTTCGACACCGCCAGTCAGGTCGCCCTGTTGGTGCTGGCCGCCGGGACCGCGGCCTTCACCTTGCCCTGGTACGCGATGCTGGTGCTGCCGGTGCTGTTCGCGGCGGGAATGAGCCTGTTCGACAGCCTCGACGGCATTTTCATGGCCCGGGCCTACGGGTGGGCCTTCCTGCAGCCGGTGCGCAAGGTCTACTACAACCTGACCGTCACGGTGCTCTCGGTGATCGTGGCCCTGGTCGTCGGCGTCATCGTGCTGGTCGGGCTGCTCGTCGAACGCCTCGGCATCACCACCGGACCCCTGGCCTTCGTCGGCTCGGCCGATCTGGAGTTCGTCGGCTTCGCGATCGTCGGGCTGTTCGTGCTCAGCTGGGCTGTGGCCCTCGGGATCTGGCGGTTCGGGCGCATCGAGCAGCGCTGGGCTGCCCGCGCCTGACGGTCAGTCCGTCAGCCCCAACAACGCATTCTCGATCACCTCGGGCAGCGCCGGGTGGATCCAGTACTGGCCACGGGCAATCTCTTTGGCGGTCTGGCCGAAACTCATCGCCTGAATCAGCGGCTGGATGATCGAGGACGCCTGATGTCCCATGATGTGGGCGCCCAGGATCTTGCCGGTGGCTCGGTCGCCGATCAGCTTGGCAATACCGGTGGTGTCCTCCATGGCCCAGCCGTAGGCCGTGTCGCCGTAAGCCTGGACTTTGGTGACGATGTCGTAGCCTTCCGCCCGGGCCTGGGCTTCGGTGAGGCCGACGGTGGCGATCTGCGGTTCGGTGAACACCGCCGACGGCACGAACCGGTGATCGCTGGCCACCAGCGCCGCGGTGTCATCCCAATCGCGCAGCAGGTTCTCTCTGACGACGCGCGCCTCGTGGTTGGCCACGTGCTTGAGCTGATAGTCCGACGACACGTCGCCGAGGGCGAAAACTCCGGGGGCCGTGGTGCGTTGGTATTCGTCGACGATCACCCGGCCGTCTTCGTCGACCTCAACCCCGGCCAGTTCGGCGTCGAGCTGATCTCCGTTCGGTATCCGGCCGGTGGCCACCAACAGCATGTCGGCGGTCAGGGTTTTTCCGTCGTCGAGTTCCAGCACGATCTTCTCACCGTCGTGGTGGGAGCCGATCACGTTCTCGTGGGTGCGCAAATCCCATTTCTCGGCGGCCAATTCGCTGAACCGGTGGCAGATCGTCTCGTCACAGTGGGTGAGTAGCCCCGATCCGCGCACCACGATGGTGACCCGCACCCCCAGGGCGGAGAAGACATGGGCGAACTCGGCCGAGACGAAGCCGCCGCCGACGATCACCAGGTGCTCGGGTAGTTCGGGGATCCGCATGATGTCGTCGCTGGTGTAGTACGTCACGCCGCAATCCACAATGGCCGGCGGGATGAACGTGCGGGACCCGGCAGCGATCACCACCTGGTCGCTGCTGAACTGATCACCGGCCTCGGTGCGCAACGTATACCGGCCATCGGCGGTCGTGGGCCCGAACCGGGTATGGCTGGTGTACACCGTGATCTGGGGGTCGTTGCGCCGGTAATCCTCACCACCGGCCGCGATCGGGTCGATGCGGCCGAACACCCGTGACACGATGTCGGGCCAGCGCACCTTGTCGATGTGGGCGTCCACGCCGAAGCGGGTGCTGTCGGCGACCGTATGTGCCACCTCGGCGGCGTAGACGAACATCTTGGTGGGGATGCACCCGACGTTGAGGCAGGTGCCACCGAACGTGCCCTGCTCGCAGATCGCGATCTTCTTGCCGGCATACCGCTCGTCGATGATGCTGTTGCCCGAGCCGGTGCCGATGATCGTCAGGTCGTAGTGCTCCATCTAAGCCCCTATCCGGAAGATGTTGTGCTCGGCCGGGTTTGCGTGTTCAGGTAGTGGTCGAGCCAGTGATCGAGCTCCCGATAGGCCGTCGCCCGGGCCTCGGGCACCGACAGGAACACGTCGTGCTTGGCGTCGGTGATCGGCACCACGGTGGAACGGTTTCCCACACAACCCGACCAACGTGCGATCTGGCGGACATCGAGCACCGCATCACCGCGCTGCATCGCCGCCGGATCGGAGGTCTCGCGGACACTGTGATCCGACCGAAGGATCAGATTGGGCACGCCGACATCCAGGCCGCGGTGCAGCCGGGCCTGCGCCCGGCGGACGGCATTGATCCAGCCGAGGGTGATGGGGAAGCCGCCCAACGGTTTCCAGGCCAGGTTGTAGTCGAACTCGCCGTCGTAGTCCCGATGCAGGGTGGTGCCGTAACCGCCTTCGGTGGGCTTGCGGATCACCGAGAGCTTCCGCCACCGGGCCAAGGCGATCAGCGCGGCCGACGTCGGTGCCATCCGCAAGACCGCCGGTCCGTGCAGATCGAAGAACGGGCTGTTGAGGATCAGGCCACCCACGAGGTGGTCGGTCAGCCGGCCGCTGCGGCGCATACGGTCGGCGAACAGCGTGAGGATCAGCCCACCGGCCGAATGCCCGTACAGGCACACCGTCGCGTTGCCGGTGTCGGCGGCGATGACGGTCAGGGCCCGCTGCAGATCGGCGTCATAGCGCGCCAGGTCGGTGGTGAAGTGCGGGGTCTGGCCGTCCCGGCGGGACCGCCCGCACTTGGGCAGATCGAGCGCGTAGAACGCAAACCCGCGGTCGGCGAACCGCTCGGCCAGCTCGGTGTGAAAGAAATAGTCGGTATAGCCGTGCAGTGCCAGCACCGCGTGGCCGGGCCGCGCACCTCCGGCGCCGTGCCCGGATTTGGCGCCTCCGGCGCCGGTGCTGGATTTGGCGCCTCCGGCGCCGTGCCGCACCAGTGTGGCGACCAGGTCACCTTCCCCGTCCGGATCTGGTCCACCATCGATGGTGTGCTGCCAGAACCCCGGCAATACATCCGGCTCCCACAGGGGCTCGGGCGACGTCACGGCTCCACCCTAACCACGGCACCACAGGTAGCGGGTGACGGATAGCACTACCATGCCTGGCCAACCGGGATTCGTCGCGCGATAACCTGGGCATAACAAAAGCCGTCGATGATGACGGGCCGCGCAATACGAAGGACGAGCGATCAGGGTGTCTGAGGCAAACGTGGGTACGACCGTGAAGACCGACGTCGTGCTGGTTGGGGCCGGCATCATGAGCGCAACCCTCGGCGCTCTGATCCGCCTGTTGGAGCCGGACTGGTCGATCACCATGATCGAGCGGCTCGACGGCGCCGCCGCCGAGAGCAGTGACCCGTGGAACAACGCAGGCACCGGACATTCGGCGTTGTGTGAGCTGAACTACACGCCGGAGCTGTCCGATGGTTCCATCGACACCGCCAAGGCGATCAACGTCAACGAGCAGTTCCAGGTGTCGCGGCAGTTCTGGGCCTACGCGGCCGAGAACGGCGTGCTGCCCGACGTGCGCGGCTTCCTCAACCCGATCCCGCACGTCAGCTTCGTGCACGGCGCCGCCAACGTCGATTACCTCAAGCGCCGCCACGCGGCACTTGTCACCAATCCGCTGTTCTCGTCGATGGAGTTCATCGACGACAAGGACGAGTTCGCCCGCCGGCTGCCGTTCATGGCCGCCAAGCGTGACTTCTCCGACCCGGTCGGCCTGAACTGGTCGCAACACGGCACCGACGTCGACTTCGGCGCGCTGTCGCGTCAGCTGATCGGTTTCACCGCGCAGCGCGGGATGGACACGCTGTTCGGCCATGAGGTACGCGACCTGCGCAAGGAATCCGACGGAACCTGGACGCTCAAGGTCAGGAACCGCCGCACGGGTCTCAAGCGCAAGGTCAACGCCAAGTTCGTGTTCGTCGGCGCGGGCGGCGGCGCGTTGTCGTTGCTGCAGAAATCGGGCATTTCCGAGGCCAAGGGCTTCGGCGGCTTCCCGGTCGGCGGCGCCTTCCTGCGGACCGACAATCAGGTGCTGACCGCCGGGCATCAGGCCAAGGTGTACGGGCTGCCGCCGCTGGGCGCCCCGCCGATGTCGGTGCCGCACCTCGACACCCGGGTGATCAACGGCAAGTCGTGGCTGCTGTTCGGGCCGTTCGCCGGTTGGTCGCCGAAGTTCCTCAAGCAGGGCAAGGTCACCGACCTGCCGTTCTCGGTCAAGCCCAACAACCTGGCCTCGATGCTGGGTGTCGGTCTGACCGAGGTCGGACTGCTCAAGTACCTGATCGGTCAGTTGCTGCTCAGCGAGGCCGACCGGGTGGAAACCTTGCGGGAATTCGCGCCCAGCGCAGTCGATTCCGATTGGGAGCTGGACATCGCCGGGCAGCGGGTGCAGGTGATCCGGCGCAAGGGCGCCGGTGGCGTACTCGAGTTCGGCACCACGGTGCTCACCGCCGCCGACGGCAGTATCGCCGGACTGCTGGGCGCCTCGCCCGGTGCGTCCACCGCGGTGCCGGCCATGCTCGACGTGTTGGAGCGCTGCTTCGCCGATCGCTACCAGAGCTGGGTGCCCAAGCTCAAGGAGATGGTGCCCTCGCTGGGTACCAAGCTGTCCAACGAACCGGGCCTGTTCCAAGAGGTCTGGGCGTGGGGCACCAAGGCACTCTCACTGGACGTTCCAGCGACCGTGTGACGGGGTCGGTCGGATGACGGTCGCTTTACGCCGCAGCTGGGCCAAAGACCTCGACGTGCCAACCCTTTACGAGCTCCTCAAGCTGCGTGTCGAGGTGTTCGTGGTGGAGCAGGCCACGCCGTATCCGGAGCTCGACGGGCGTGACCTACTGGCCGAGACGCGGCACTTCTGGCTCGAAGACCGTGATGGAGAAGTGATTTCGACCCTGCGGCTGATGGAGGAGCACCCCGGCGGGGAGAAGTCCTTCCGGATCGGCCGGGTGTGCACCAAACGCAGCGACCGCGGTCACGGACACACCACTCGGCTGCTGCAGGCGGCATTGGCCGAAGTCGGTGACTATCCATGCCACATCAACGCACAGACCTACCTGGTCGACATGTACGGCCGGCACGGATTCGTCCGTGACGGCGACGAGTTCCTCGATGACGGAATCCCGCATGTACCGATGGTGCGGCCCGGGGTCAGAGGCGCAGATGTGACGGAGACGGACCTTTCATGACCGAGCACACCTACCCCTTCAGCGCACTGGTGGGGCAGGACCGGCTGCGGCTGGCCCTGCTGTTGTGTGCGGTCCACCCCGAGATCGGCGGCGTGCTGATCCGCGGTGAGAAGGGCACGGCCAAGTCCACCGCGGTGCGTGGGCTGGCCGCGGTGTTGTCCGCGGTCGACGACGATGCCCGGTTGGTGGAACTGCCGATCGGCGCCACCGAGGACCGGGTGGTGGGCTCGCTGGACCTGCAGAAGGTGTTGCGCGACGGCGAGCACGCCTTCTCGCCCGGTCTGCTGGCCCGCGCCCACGGTGGTGTGCTCTACGTCGACGAGGTCAACCTGCTGCACGACCATCTGGTGGACGTCTTGTTGGACGCCGCCGCAATGGGCCGGGTTCACGTTGAGCGGGAGGGTATCTCGCATTCCCACGAGTCCCGGTTCGTCCTGATCGGCACCATGAACCCCGAAGAAGGTGAGCTGCGTCCGCAGCTACTGGACCGGTTCGGGCTGACCGTCGATGTGGCCGCCTCGCGTGACGTCGACGTCCGCGTCGAGGTGATCCGGGCCCGGATGGCATATGAAGCCGACCCGACGTCCTTCACCGAGCGCTACGCGCAAGCCGATGCCGAACTGGCCGCGCGGATCGCGGCGGCTCGGGCGACGATCGGCTCGGTGGTGCTGCCCGACACCGAACTTCGCCGCATCGCCGCGCTGTGCGCGGCCTTCGACGTCGACGGCATGCGCGCGGATCTGGTGGTGGCGCGCACCGCCGTCGCACATGCGGCCTGGCGCGGCGCGACCACGGTGACCGAAGAGGACATCCGGGTGGCCGCGGAGCTGGCTCTGCCACACCGTCGTCGTCGCGACCCGTTCGACGATCCCGGCCTGGACCCCGAGCGCCTCGACGAGGCCATGCAGCAGGCGGGGGAGTCCGCCGAGCCACCGCAGTCGGAGGCGGATCCCGATCCAGATTTCGACCCGGATTTCGATCCGCCCGGCGGGGGCGCCGATGCCGGCTCGGAAGGGCCGTTGGCGCAGGGTAATTCGGCGAAGTCGGGGACACGCCCGAGCGCTCCGCCGTCGGCGGTGTTCCGGACCAAAGCCCTCGTGGTGCCCGGTGTCGGCGAGGGAGCACCCGGTCGTCGTTCGAGGGCCCGCAACCGTACCGGCACACCCATCGCGGCCACCGCGGAACCGGGCAGCGGCCACGGCCTGCATATGTTCGCCACCCTGCTGGCGACGGCCGGGCGGCAGCAGGGCTCCGGACTGCCACGCCCGCGCCCAGAGGATGTGCGGCGTGCGGTACGCGAAGGCCGCGAGGGCAACCTGGTGATCTTCGTCGTCGACGCGTCGGGTTCGATGGCCGCCCGGGACCGGATGTCCGCGGTCACCGGGGCCACCCTGTCGCTGCTGCGTGACGCCTATCAGCGACGGGACAAAGTCGCGGTGATCACGTTCCGTCAGGCCGATGCCCGCATGCTTCTCCCGCCCACCACCTCGGTGCACATTGCCGGCCGCAGGCTGGCCCGCTTCGACACCGGCGGCAAGACGCCGTTGGCCCAGGGCCTGTTGGCGGCGCGCGATCTCGTCATCCGGGAGAAAGCCCGCGACCGCGCCCGGCGCAGCCTGGTGGTTGTGCTCACCGACGGCCGGGCCACCGGTGGCCCCGATCCGCTGGGCCGCACCGGGCAGGCTGCGGCCGCGCTCGCGGCCGAGGGTGCTGCCGCCGTGGTGGTCGATTGTGAAACTTCGTTCGTGCGATTGGGGTTGGCGCCGAAACTGGCCGAACAGCTGGGGTCGCCGGTGGTGCGGCTTGAGCAGTTACGCGCAGCCGAACTGACCCGGTTGGTGCAACACCAGACCGCCGCCTAAAGCCGACTCTGCAGGAAGGACCACCCATGCCACAGGGCCAGCCGCTGACCGTCCCCGACGACGGATTGACCACCAAGGCCCGGCGTAATGCGCCCCTGCTCGCGGTGCACACCGGACCGGGGAAGGGCAAGTCGACCGCGGCCTTCGGCATGGCGTTACGCGCGTGGAACCAGGGCTTTTCGGTGGCGGTGTTCCAATTCGTGAAGAGCGCGAAATGGAAGGTCGGCGAGGAAGCCGTGTTCGGTCAGCTCGGCCGGCTCCATGACGAGTCCGGCGCCGGTGGCCCGGTCGAGTGGCACAAGATGGGCTCAGGTTGGTCGTGGACCCGGAAACACGGCAGCGACGTCGATCATGCGGTGGCGGCGGCCGACGGCTGGGCCGAGATCAAACGCCGGCTGACCGAAGAACGTCACGATTTCTACGTGCTCGACGAGTTCACCTATCCGCTCAAGTGGGGCTGGATTCCGGTGGATGAGGTGGTCGAGGTGCTGAATGACCGCCCGGGAACCCAGCATGTGGTGATCACCGGCCGCGACGCCCCGCAAGCTCTGATGGATGCCGCCGACCTGGTGACGGAGATGACCAAGATCAAGCATCCGATGGATGCCGGCCGTAAAGGACAGAAGGGCATCGAGTGGTAGGCGGAGTGAGCATGGCGCGCCATTCTCGCCGGAAGATATGAGCGCAACGACCCCGGCGGTGGTGATCGCCGCCCCCGCGTCCGGCAGTGGGAAGACCACGGTGGCAACGGGTTTGGTCGGCGCGCTACGCCAGGCCGGCCATGCCGTGGCCCCGTTCAAGGTGGGCCCGGACTTCATCGACCCCGGCTATCACGCCCTGGCGGCCGGCCGGCCCGGTCGCAACCTGGACCCGGTGCTGGTCGGCGACGAGTTGATCGGCCCGTTGTATCGGCACGGCTGTACCGGCGCCGACATCGCGGTCGTCGAAGGCGTGATGGGACTGTTCGACGGTCGCATCGAAGGACAGATGACCGGTATCCCGCGGGGGTCGGCAGCGCAGGTGGCGAACCTGCTCGGGGCGCCGGTGGTATTGGTGGTCGATGCCCGCGGGCAGAGCCACAGCATCGCCGCCCTGATCCACGGCTTCGTCACGTTCGACCCCTCGGTGCGGCTCGCCGGCGTGATCCTCAACCGGGTGGGCTCGCCGCGGCACGAGGAGGTGTTGCGCCAGGCCTGCGAGCATGCCGGGGTGGCGGTGCTCGGCGCGATTCCCCGGGCTGACGAATTGACCGTCCCCTCAAGGCACCTCGGACTGATCACCGCGGTCGAACACGGCCGGCAGGCTCGTGAGGCAGTGGCTGCGATGACGGCTCTGGTGGCCCGGCACGTAGATCTCGAAGCCCTGGTCTCGGCATCCGCCGCCCACGTCGCGGCGGCACCCTGGAGTCCGGTGGCCGAATCGGTGACCAACGTCACCGTGGCCCTGGCCGCCGGCAAGGCGTTCAGCTTCGGCTATGCCGAACACGCCGAACTGCTGCGTGGCGCCGGGGCGCAGGTCGCCGAGTTCGACCCGTTGTCCGACCCGCTACCGGCCGAAGCGGAGGCGTTGGTGCTGCCCGGCGGATTCCCCGAACAGTTCACCGCCGAACTGTCGGCCAACGCCCTTGTCCGCCAGCAGATCAGGGACCTGGCCGCCCGCGGAGCCCCGATCCATGCCGAGTGTGCCGGCCTGACCTACCTGGTCGACGATCTCGACGGGGTACCGATGTGTGGCGTGCTGGCCGGGTCGGCACGGTTTACCGAGCGTCTCGCCCTTGGCTATCGCGACGCGGTCGCGGTCGTGGACTCGTGCATGCACGCCGCGGGTGATCGGGTCACCGGCCACGAATTCCACCGGACGACAGTGGAATTCGCCGAAGAACAGCCGCCGGCGTGGGCCTTCACCGGTCCCGGGCAGGTGGCGCGGCGTGACGGCGTGGTACGGGCCGGCGTGCACGCCGGGTACCTGCACACCCACCCGGCGGCACACCCGGAGGCCATCACCCGGTTCGCGACCACTGCGGCAACCACTAAGCTCGGCGAGTGACTTCGGAGAACGCCTACCTCGTCGGCTTACGCCTGGCGGGCAAAAAGGTCGTCGTTGTCGGCGGTGGAACCGTCGCGCAGCGTCGGCTGCCCTCGCTGATCGCCCACGGCGCCGACGTACACGTGATCGCCAGGGCGGCCAGCCCCGCGGTGGAGGCGCTGTCGCACGACGAGCCAGGTATCACCCTGCAGCTACGCGACTTCCGGGCCGGTGATCTCGAGGGCGCCTGGTATGTCATCGCGGCCACCGACGACACCGCGGTCAACGCGGCCATCGCTGCCGAGGCCGAGGAGCGTCGCATCTTCTGTGTGCGGGCCGACATCGCCCGCGACGGTTCCGCGGTGACCCCGGCGACCTTCGACTACGACGGCCTGTCGATCGGTGTCCTGGCCGGCGGCGAACACCGCCGCTCGGCCGCGATCCGCACTGCGATCCACGAAGCGCTGCAGCGCGGCGTGCTGACCGCCGAAGCCGACGATTCCGGTGAGGCGGCCAAGGGGGTGGCCCTGATCGGCGGCGGACCGGGCGACCCCGAACTGATCACCGTGCGTGGACGCCGTCTGCTGGCCCGTGCCGACGTCGTGGTCGCCGACCGGCTGGCACCCCAGGAATTGCTGGCCGAACTCGGACCTCATGTCGAGGTGATCGACGCCGCCAAGATTCCCTACGGCCGGGCGATGGCGCAGGAGGCGATCAACCAGCTACTGGTGGAGCGTGCCCGCGAAGGGAAGTTCGTCGTGCGGCTCAAAGGCGGTGATCCGTTCGTTTTCGCCCGCGGCTATGAAGAGGTTCTGGCGTGCACCGAGGCCGGCATCCCGGTCACCGTCGTCCCCGGTGTGACAAGCGCCATATCGGTGCCCGCATTGGCCGGTGTTCCGGTCACCCACCGCGGCATGACCCATGAGTTCGTGGTGGTCAGCGGCCATCTTCCGCCCGGCCACCCGGAATCGTTAGTGAATTGGAATGCGCTGGCGGCGATGAGCGGCACGATTGTGTTGCTGATGGCCGTCGAGCGCATCGAGCAGTTCACCAAAGTGCTGCTCGATGGCGGACGACCTGCGGATACGCCGGTCCTGGTGGTCCAGCACGGCACCACCGTCGCGCAACGCACCCTGCGGGCCACGCTGGCCGACGCGCCGGAGCGGATTCGGGCCGACGGCATTCGACCCCCGGCGATCATCGTGATCGGGTCCGTCGCGGCGTTCGCCGGTTAAAGGATTCTTAAGATTCCGGTAAGGTGGCCCGGTATGACGGCACTCAATGACGCCGAGCGCCAGGGCCTTGCCGCCCGCCTCCCGTCCTGGTTCCCGTCCTGGGGCTTCCTGTCGGCGGTGATCGCAATCGGCGGCATGCAGCTGCTGGCCACCATGGACAGCACGGTCGCCATCGTCGCGCTGCCTAGGATCCAGGACGAGCTCGGCCTGTCCGACGCCGGGCGCAGCTGGGTGATCACGGCGTACGTCCTCACCTTCGGTGGGCTGATGCTGCTCGGCGGCCGGCTCGGCGACACCATCGGGCGCAAGCGCACCTTCATCGTCGGTGTCGCGTTGTTCACCATCGCCTCGATCCTGTGCGGCATCGCCTGGAACGAAGCGACGCTGGTGATCGCCCGGTTGTTGCAGGGCATCGGCGCGGCGATCGCCTCACCCACCGGGCTGGCGCTGGTGGCCACCACGTTCCCGAAGGGCCCGGCGCGCAACCTCGCCACCGCGGTGTTCGGTGCGATGACCGCCATCGGTTCGGTGATGGGCCTCGTGGTCGGCGGCGCGCTGACCGAGGTCTCCTGGCGATTGGCGTTCCTGGTCAACGTGCCGATCGGCCTGGTGATGCTCTACCTGGCCCGTACCGCACTGCGCGAGACCAACCGCGAACGGATGAAGCTCGACGCCGCGGGCGCCCTACTGGCCACCCTGGCCTGCACCGCCGCGGTGTTCGCCTTCACACAGGGCCCCGAGAGCGGCTGGCTGGCGCCGGTCACCTTGACCTCCGGGGCGGTGGCCGCCGTGGCCGGCATCGCGTTCTTGATCGCCGAACGCAGCGCCGCGAACCCCGTGGTGCCGTTCGACCTGTTCCACGAGCGCAACCGGGTCGCCACGTTCGCGGCGATCTTCCTGGCCGGCGGTGTGCTGTTCACCTTGACCGTGCTGATCGGGCTCTACGTGCAGGACATCCTGGGCTACAGCGCCCTGCATGCCGGCATCGGCTTCATCCCGTTCGTCGTCGGCATGGGTATCGGTCTGGGCGCCTCGTCACAGATCGTCCGGTTTTTCCAGCCGCGGTTCGTGGTGATCGGCGGCGGCATCCTGGTGCTGGGCGCGATGATCTACGGCTCGACGCTGCATGCCGGTATCCCGTACTTCCCGAACCTGGTGTTGCCGATCACGATCGGCGGTATCGGCATCGGCATGATCGTCGTGCCGCTGACCCTGTCGGCGATCGCCGGTGTCGGCTTCGACCGCATCGGCCCGGCCTCGGCCATCGCCTTGATGCTGCAGAACCTCGGCGGTCCGCTGGTGCTGGCCATCATCCAGGCCGTGATCACCTCGCGCACCCTCTACCTGGGCGGCATCACCGGGCCGGTCAAGGACATGAACGGTCCGCAGTTGGCAGCGCTCGACGCCGGCTACACCTACGGATTGTTGTGGGTGGCCGCAGTCGCGGTGCTGGTCGGCGGAGCGGCGCTGTTCATCGGTTACACGTCCGAACAGGTCGCCCATGCCCAAGAGGTCAAGGACGCGATCGATTCCGGAGAGCTCGAGCTCGACTGACCTGATACCTGAGTCCACGACATTGCAGACAAGCCGACGCGGATTTCTGGCATTGGCGTGCGCAGCCGCTGCGTCGAGTGCGGTGCGTCCGGCCCGTGCCCTTGCTCAGCCGCCGTTGCGACTGGACGTCGCCGTCAGATCGCCATGGATGGCGAACCAGGTGGCGCTGACCAGTGACAACATCATGTTTCTGGGTTTGCCGCGCTACGCACGGCAAACGCCGACTCCTTCGATGGCACGGCGCGAACCGGGCGGCACGCTCGTCCCATTTCCAGGTGACTCGTGGAACGACTGGAAGCCAGGCGATGACGGCAGGGACGCATTCGTCTACCTGAACTCGGTGCACATCTTCGCCGACGACATGGTGTGGTGCGTGGATCAGGGGTCGCTCAGCGAAGGCATTTTTCCGTCTGTCAACGCCACCCTGGCTTCGGACGCGCAGAAGCTCATTCAACTCGATCCCCGTTCCGGGCGGGTGCTGACCGTTCTGCGTTTCGACGAGACGATCCTGCCTCCGGGCGCGCAGATGAACGACCTCCGGATGCACGGCTCGCTGCTGTACGTCACCGACTCCGGGCTCGGCGGACTGATAGTGCACGACCTCGCGACTGGCAAGACGATGCGCAGGCTCTCAGGGGACAAGGTGGTCAGGGCCTCGCTCGCCGATGTGCCCGAGATCTTGGCTCATGTCAAAGGAGGCGAGACCTTCCGCCCGCCAAACAGCGACATGATCGAGATCACCGCCGACGGAAAATGGCTCTACTGGGCTGCCCCTACGGGGCCGCTGTATCGGGTTGAGACCCGGTATCTCAAGGACGAGGCAGTATCCGATGCGGAATTGGCCGCCCATGTCGAGCATGTCTTCGACAACAACTTTTCCGGTGGCTGCGCGATGGATTCGCTCGGCAACGTGTACTTCTCCGAAACGGTCACCCGCAACATCACCGTCCTGTCACCCTCGGGTAAAACCGCTGTGTTGGTATCGGACCCGACGTTGGTCCGCCCCGACGGGTCGTTCATCAGTCGTGAACGTCGGCTCTACATACCGATAAAGCAACCCGTCGAATCGGGAATCGAGGGGCCTACCGCCGATGAAGCGCCGTTTGTCACCTACGCGGTCTCCCTGCCCGAAAGCCTCGACGGAATCCCGCTCGGCGGTCCGGTGACAGGTTCCTGATCGGCCGCTTCCCCGATAGTCTGTCGGCGTGGACAGGCCGAGCCGCCAAAAGATTTCCGAGGCCGTCGGGCCGCTGGGCTGGCGCCTGGTGCTGGGTGCCATCTACACCGAGGTCCTGGTGCCGTCGATGGCCGCCGCGGCCGGGGCGGCGTCCCATGCGGTGGCCGCGGCCGGTACCGATGCCCCCGGCCATCTTTCGATCGACATCCGCAGTGACCGGGCCGTCCTGCGCCTACGGACGCGCGATGCCGGTGCGGTGACGGCGCGGGACCTGGAGCTGGCCCGTGACGTGTCACAGGCGTTGGCGGCCCACGGTTTCGAGCTGTCGACCGGGGGCGGATCCGTCCAGGCCTTCGAGATCGCCATCGACGCGCTCGACATCGCCGCGGTGCGCCCGTTCTGGAAAGCCGTCACCGGATACGAGGACGAGCCAGGTCTGTCCGGTGTCAACGACGGACTCGTCGATCCGTTCGGCCGGGGCCCGGTGATCTGGTTCCAGCAGATGGATTCCCCACGCTCACAACGTAATCGGATACACATCGACATCGACGTCCCGCATGAGGTGGCGCAGGCGCGGGTCGATGCGGCGCTGGCCGCAGGTGGTCGGTTGCTCAGTGACCGTCGGGCACCGGCCTTCTGGGTCCTGGCCGACGCCGAGGGCAACGAGGCCTGCATCTGCACGTGGCAGGGTCGCGACTAGGCTGGCCCGCTGTGATCACCCGTATGTCCGAGCTGTTCCTGCGAACCCTGCGTGACGACCCCGCCGATGCCGAGGTGCCCAGCCACAAGCTGTTGATCCGGGCCGGCTATGTCCGCCCGGTCGGTCCCGGCATCTACAGCTGGCTGCCGCTGGGCCTGCGGGTGCTGCGCAGGATCGAGAAGATCGTGCGGGAAGAGATGGACGCTATCGGCGGCCAGGAGATCCTGCTGCCCGCACTGCTGCCGCGTGCACCGTACGAGACCACCAACCGGTGGACCGAGTACGGCGACACCCTGTTCCGGTTGCAGGATCGGCGCGGTAACGACTACCTGCTCGGGCCGACGCACGAGGAGATCTTCACCCTGACCGTCAAGGGGGAGTACTCCTCCTACAAGGACTTCCCGGTGATCCTCTACCAGGTCCAGACCAAGTATCGCGACGAGGCGCGTCCCCGGGCCGGCATCCTGCGTGGCCGCGAGTTCGTGATGAAGGACTCGTACTCGTTCGACGTCGACGACGACGGCCTCAAGAACGCCTACCACGCCCACCGTGAGGCGTACCAGAAGATCTTCGGCCGACTGGGTGTGCGCTATGTGATCGTCTCGGCGGTCTCGGGCGCGATGGGCGGCAGTGCCTCCGAGGAGTTCCTGGCCGAGAGCGAGGTCGGTGAGGACACCTTCGTGCGCTGCCTGGATTCCGGCTACGCCGCCAACGTCGAAGCCGTGATCACCCGGGCCCCCGCGCCGCTGCCGATCGAGGGCCAGCCAGCGGCGCAGGTGCACGACACCCCCGACACGCCTACCATCGCCACCTTGGTCGACTGGGCCAATTCGGCTGGGCTGGAACAGTTCACGGGCCAGGAGGTGACCGCAGGCGACACCCTCAAGAACGTTCTGCTCAAGGTCCGCGAGCCCGGCGGCGAGTGGGAGCTGCTCGCGATCGGCGTGCCCGGCGACCGTGAGGTCGACGAGAAGCGCCTCGGCGCGGCACTTGAGCCTGCCGAGTTCGCACTGCTCGACGACGCCGACTTCGCCAAGAACCCGTTTCTGGTCAAGGGTTATGTCGGACCTAAGGCATTGTTGGACAACGACGTTCGCTATCTCGTCGATCCGCGCGTGGTGGACGGCACGGCTTGGATCACCGGTGCCGACGCCCCCAACAAGCACGTGGTCGGCCTGGTCGCCGGCCGTGACTTCACCCCCGACGGCACGATCGAGGCCGCCGACGTTCGCGACGGCGACCCGTCCCCGGACGGCGCCGGTGTGCTGACCTCGGCGCGGGGCATCGAGATCGGCCACATCTTCCAGCTGGGCCGCAAGTACGCCGATGCCTTCACCGCCGACGTGCTCGGCGAGGACGGCAAGCCGGTGCGGTTGACGATGGGGTCCTACGGCATCGGGGTGTCTCGCATGGTCGCGGTGATCGCCGAACAGCAGCACGATGAGCTCGGCCTGCGCTGGCCGAGCGCCGTCGCGCCCTTTGACGTGCACGTGGTGGTGGCGAACAAGGATGCGGCCGCCCGCACCGGTGCGGCCGAACTGGTCGCTGATCTGGACCGGCTCGGCCACGAGGTGCTGTTCGACGACCGCACGGCCTCGCCCGGCGTGAAGTTCAAGGATGCCGAACTGCTCGGTATGCCGTGGATCGTGGTGGTGGGCCGCGGCTGGGCCGACGGCGTGGTGGAACTGCGCAATCGGCTCACCGGCGAGAAGCGCGAGGTGGCCGTCGATGCGGCCGCCAGCGAGATCTCGAACGCGATCTCCGGCTGCTGACTCAGCGCGAGGGCTGGCGGCGTCGGCGTTCAATGTCGGCGCGGTTTCGACCTCTGGGCTGCTGTGAGCGATCGGCGGCAGCCCTGGGGTAGAAACCCGTGAAACGCCGAGCGAGCAACGCGCGTGAAACCCGACCGAGGCCGTTACTCGGAGCCGCCGGGGAAGGCGACCGTGACCGGCGAGGTGCCGATGATGGCCCGCCACTTGGCGGCGGTGAGCGCGGTCTCGGTCAGGGCGGTCACCGCGAAGGTGCGGTCATCGGCATTGGAAGCCTGTTCGAGCACCGCTCGCCAGGCCACCGAGGCATCTTCTTCCATCCGGATCGCGAGGTTGGCGGCCTCGGTCGGGTTGGTCACCGGCGCGGGTAGCTGATAGCCGGCCGCAGGCAGCGGCGGGGTGACCGAGCGGGCCTCGAGCCGAGCCATGGCATCTTCGCGACGGGCTCGATGCTCGGACATCGCGGCGGCCACCAAGGCGTTCTCCTCGACGGTCGAATGCGACGACACCAGCCCATAGCCGTAGATCGTCGCGTGCTCGACGGCCACTGCGTCGAACAGTGCGGCATCGGCCGACGTGCTCGGCCGGGTCGGAGCGGTCGTCGACCGTGGGTTCGGTGAGGTCACTGTGCACCTCCCAGCGCGACGGTGTAGGCAGCCGCGCACGAGGCCGCGATGGATCCGAGCAGACCGGCGCGGTAGCCGGTCAGCGTGTGCGCCACCTCGGCCGCTTGCTCTGACGACTCCTTCAGTGCGGTGACGACGTCGCCGACCGTGGAGGTGGCCGCGGCCGGGGCGCCTGGCGCACGGGTCGTGGTCGTGGCGGTGCTGCTGGCGGCGGGCGTCGCACCCATGCGCGTCAATTCGTCGGACAGAGCTTCGGCGTGTGCGGTGCGGTCGGCGGCCACCGCGTTCAACGCCTGGGCCTGTGCGGGCTGCTCGTCCGCGACGGCCGCGGCCAGCTCGGCATCGGCGCGGGCCCGGTCCAACTGCTCGGTGAGGTCGTCGACTTCGGGTTGCGGCGTCGTCGTACCGCAGGCGGCGGCGGTGGCGCCCAACAGGGCGAGGGCCGCGGCCGAGAGCAGTACGCGCCGCCGGCTGATGTCTGCATGGGCGCTCGGCACGTGAACATCCTGCCATTGCCCGACGCCGCCGCCTGACGACGTCCGCCACGCACCCGACGACGATTGGCGGTTGCTACCGCGGCGCTGGCGTATCGTGGATAGGCGATTCCGGGGCCAGCTCACGCGGCTGGCCCGGGCCTTCGTGCCGGAGACAATTCAAGATGAGGAGCTCGCCGTGGCACCGGATCCAAAGTTGCGGTCTGCGGAATTACCGTCGCAGGCGCAGGTGATCGAGCTACTTGACGGCGAATTCGCGCGCGCCGGCTACGAGATCGACGACGTCGTGATCGACGCGTCCGCGCGCCCGCCCCGCATCGTGGTGACCGCCGACGGCGACGAAGGCCTCGATCTGGATTCCCTGGCTGCCTTGTCGCGGACCGCCTCAGAGTTGCTCGACCGGCTCGCCGGAGGCGACACGCCGTATGTGCTCGAAGTCACCTCACCGGGCGTGGACCGGCCGCTGACCGAAGCCAAACACTTCCGGCGCGCCCGCGGCCGCAAGGCCGAACTGACGCTGGCCGACGGCGCGGTGTTCACCGGCCGGATCGGGGAAACCGACGGCGCCGTGGTCAAAGTCGTGGTCCCGGAGGGCCGGGAGCTGGCGATCCGGGAAATCGCTCTGGCCGATATCGCAAAAGCTGTTGTGCAAGTGGAGTTTTCGCCTCCAAACCGACGCGAATTGGAACTGTCCGGACAAACCGGGAAGGGGGCCGGGGAATGAACATCGACATGGCCGCGCTGCATGCCATCGAGGCGGACAAGGGCATCACGGTCGACGTGGTCGTCGACACGATCAAGTCGGCACTGCTCACCGCCTATCGGCACACCGATGGCCATGAGCCTGACGCGCATATCGACATCGATCGCAAGACCGGCGTCGTCAAGGTGATCGCCCGTCAGACCGACGCCGACGGCAACGTCCTGCACGAGTGGGACGACACGCCCGAGGGGTTCGGACGGATCGCGGCGACCACGGCCAGGCAGGTCATCCTGCAGCGGTTGCGCGACGCCGAGAACGAGAAGACCTACGGGGAGTTCTCCGCACACGAGGGCGACATCGTGGCCGGGGTGATCCAACGCGACGCCAGGGCCAACGCCCGGGGGCTCGTGGTGGTCCGCATGGGCAGCGAGACCAAGGGTTCCGAAGGCGTGATCCCCAGCGCTGAGCAGGTGCCGGGGGAGAGCTACGAGCACGGCGACCGGTTGCGCTGCTACGTCGTCGGCGTCACCCGGGGCGCGCGGGAACCCCTGATCACCCTGTCCCGCACGCATCCGAACCTGGTGCGCAAGTTGTTCTCGCTGGAGGTCCCCGAGATCGCCGACGGTTCGGTGGAAATCGTGGCGGTGGCCCGCGAGGCCGGTCACCGGTCGAAGATCGCGGTGGCCTCGCGCGTGCCCGGGCTGAACGCCAAGGGTGCGTGCATCGGCCCGATGGGCCAGCGGGTGCGCAACGTGATGAGCGAACTGTCCGGCGAGAAGATCGACATCATCGACTACGACGAGGACCCGGCGCGGTTCGTCGCCAATGCCCTGTCTCCGGCCAAGGTCGTGTCGGTGTCGGTGATCGACGAGGCCGCTCGAGCGGCGCGCGTGATCGTGCCGGATTTCCAGCTTTCCCTGGCGATCGGCAAAGAAGGGCAGAACGCCAGGTTGGCGGCCCGGCTCACCGGGTGGCGGATCGATATTCGCAGTGATGCCGCGCCCCAACCGGACCACGACGTCCGCCCCGGCGCGGTACACGACTGACAGCAGTGACCGGCGTTTCGGAGCACACCCGGTGGGGCGGTAGACTCAGCCGTGATCCAGCGCGAGACTCCGGCTCTGACGCATCGAAGCACCTCCGACACCCCTGTCGGACCAGTGCGGACCTGCATCGGGTGTCGGAAGCGAGAGTTGGCCGCCGAATTGCTTCGTGTGGTTGCGGTGACCGACGGGAATGGGACGAGTTCCGTGACCGTTGATCCCACGGCCAGCCTGCCCGGGCGGGGTGCATGGCTGCATCCTGACCGCCAGTGCACGCAGTTGGCAGTTCGGCGACGAGCTTTCGTCCGAGCGTTGCGACTCACCGGTTCACCGGATACATCCGCAGTGATCGAGTACGTCGAAGGAATTCGGCCACCCGAGCACTCCGGTCAAGAGAACAGGTAGCGAAGAACATGAGCACACCGTGAAGTCCCGATGACCATGCGTCATAGCTAAACCCGAGGCGCGGCGCCTACCACCGCTGTTGCCTCCAGACGAGGAGATGTAGTGGCAGGTAAGGCCCGTGTACACGAGTTGGCCAAGGAACTCGGTGTCACAAGCAAGGAACTCTTAGCCAAGCTCAAGGAGCAGGGCGAGTTCGTCAAGTCGGCGTCGTCCACGGTGGAACCGCCGGTCGCGCGTCGGTTGCGCGAATCTTTCGGCGCGAAGGCCGAAGCACGCTCGGGCGCGAAGAAGCCCGAGGACAAGCCGCGCCCCCAGGGTGGCGGTGCTCCCACGCCGGCCGCACCCAAGCCCGGCGCCCCCGCACCCAAGCCGGCTCCGGCCAAGCCCGCAGCCCCCGCGGCTCCGGCGGCTGAAGCTCCGGCGCCGGCCGCCCCGGCCCGACCCGCGGCTCCCAAGCCGGCGGCCCCGCAGCCCCCGGCGGCTCCGAGTGCTCCGGCCGCGGCGG
>NZ_MBEQ01000057.1 GCF_001954135.1 Mycobacterium sp. GA-1841
CGCCAGATGTCGGGCTTCGGCGGCATGGTGAGTCTGCGGTTGCGCGGCGGCCCCGCTGCGGCCCGCGAATTGTGCTCGCGCACCGAACTTTTCATTCTTGCCGAGTCGCTCGGTGGCGTGGAATCGTTGATCGAGTACCCGGGTGCGATGACGCATGCCTCGACGGCCGGCTCGCAGCTGGAGGTGCCCGACGACCTGGTGCGGCTGTCGGTGGGCATCGAGCATGCGGCCGACCTGCTGGCCGACCTGGAGCAGGCGCTCGCCAACTAACGCCGAACACAAAACCCGTACCTTTTCACGCGAAAAGGTACGGGTTTATGTTTGCCCGCGGGGAACATTAGGCCATCAGGGCAGGACGTAGCGCCGAGGTCGTCACTGCCAGATTCATCTCCGGCAGCGCCGACGCCGTCTCGTCCACCCAGCTGCCGGTGGCGATCTCGGTGGAGCGGGCGTGCACCCAGCGCCAGCCCCGGTCGTTGAGGCTCAACACTGCGCCGAGGCCGTCGACCGCGTGCAGCAGGCAGATGATCGCGGCGATGGCCGGTACCGGATTGTGTCCGTCGAACAAGGCGGCCAGCAACGCGGCCCGCGCCTGACTGACCCGCTCGCGATTGGTCAGCGGCCAGCAATACACCGGGCGGCCCGGAAGACCCTTGCCGGGCATGCGGACGCGCCGGATCTGCCCGATGCGTTCCAGGTGCTGCTCCAGATTGGTCTGGATGTGCCGGCCCAGTTTGGTCAGCGCCGTCTCGGGCGCCAGCGGTCGACGCTGCAGGACATCAAACGCCGCGTCACCGACCGGGTCGGTAGGCCCATCACCGGTGAGGGCGATCAGCCGGCCGGCCTCGACGGGCTCGTCGGCCATGGCCGGGCGAATCCGGCAGGCGTAGGCCAGATCGAGCAGGACGGCCGCGCTGAGTACTTTCTCCCTGCGACGACGGTCCAACCCCGGCTGCGCGGCGGCGTTGTCCAGCAAAAGCAGGAACAGGTCTTCGGCGATTTGCGCCATTTCCCCGACTGTAGTGCGTCCCCCGGGGTCGCCCGTCAGGCGTGGTAGGGCTCAGCGCTGATCAGGGTGACCTTGACGGTGCTGCCGTTGGGCACGGTGTAGGTGCGCGATTCGCCGACCTTGGCGTCGATCAACGCGCTGCCCAGCGGTGAGTTGGGGGAGTAGACCTCCAGCTTGCCGTCGCTGATGCCTTCCTGACGGGTGGCGATCAGGAACGTCTCGGTGTCCTTCTTGTCGTCGTCGTAGTACACCTTGACGACCGAACCGGGCAGTGCGACGCCGGACTGCTTGGGAGCCTCGCCGACCTTGGCGTTGTTGAGCAGCTCCTGGAGCTGACGGATACGGGCCTCCTGCTGGCCCTGCTCCTCGCGGGCGGCGTGATAGCCACCGTTCTCGCGCAGGTCGCCTTCTTCACGGCGATCGTTGATCTCGGCGGCGATCACCGGCCGGTTGGCGATCAGCTGATCCAGCTCCGCCTTCAACCGGTCGAATGCGTCCTGAGTGAGCCAGGTGACCTGAGTGTCGGTCATGTTCTCGTGCTCCTGTCTGTCCTTGGTCTCGCGGCGCTCGCGCGCCCCCCCTGTGTGCGAAGTCGGTCGTTTCCCGGCCGGAGGCATGCGCGTGTATTGCCGCGGGCGTAAGCGCTTAATCGAGCGCTAATGCAGCAATACACGGCCCCAGCGAGGAACCGTGTATCGCACAATCGTACCACCGAGCGGCCGGGCATTCTTCATGTAATCGCTGTTCGGCGTTTGTTGCGCGCTGCTGAATCAGGGCGCTACCAGGTAGGACGGCACATCCGTGCCACACCCGTAGACATCGCCGATCACGGGGGGTCGGCTCGATTTCACCTCCGCGGTCACCTGTACGACGCGCTGATCGGATGGGCCGACCAAAAACTCACGCCGTCCGGTTTCGCTGCCGTCGATCGAGCGGGCCCGCACGATGCACACCACCGGGATCGACGGGTCGGGCCGGGTCACCCCGATCGTCACGGAGACGGTCTGGTTGTCGATCAGTTCATAGGCGCTGAGCTCGCCTTTCACCTCGCCGCTGCCCAATCGTTGATTGGCCACGACGGCAAGCACCACACCTGCCACCACCACCAGGCCGACCAGCGCGAACATGATCCAGCGCCGGGTCCGGCGAGACATTTGGCGGGATCCGTAGCGGGCGGCGGGGCGTTCGATCATCAGAACTGGAACTATAGGTCGAGACAGGTTTGTCCCTGAGCCCAGGCAACGTTCTGGGCGTCGAGGACTTGGGCAGCGGGCATAGGTAAGAGGACGCCGTAGTTAGATGAAAGCGAAATGAGTGAACTGCGGTTGATGGCGGTGCATGCCCACCCGGACGACGAGTCCAGCAAGGGTGCGGCTACCACCGCGCGCTACGCGGCCGAGGGAGCGCGCGTCATGGTCGTGACGCTGACCGGCGGCGAGCGCGGCGACATTCTGAATCCGGCGATGGACCTGCCCGAGGTGCACGGCCGGATCCATGAGGTGCGTCGCGACGAGATGGCCAAGGCCGCCGAGATCCTCGGCGTCGAGCACCACTGGCTGGGATTCGAAGACTCGGGCTTGCCCGAGGGCGACCCGTTGCCGGACCTCCCGGAAGGCTGTTTTGCGCTGACGCCGCTCGAAGAGCCGGTGCACCGGCTGGTGCGCGTGATCCGGGAATTCCGGCCGCACGTGCTGACCACGTACGACGAGAACGGCGGCTATCCGCACCCCGACCACATCCGCTGCCATCAGGTGTCGGTGGCGGCCTACGAGGCGGCCGCCGACTTCCGCCTGTACCCCGACGCCGGGGAGCCGTGGAGCGTGTCGAAGCTCTACTACAACCACGGCTTCCTGCGTCAACGCATGCAACTGCTGCAGGACGAATTCGCCAAGAACGGCCAGCAGGGCCCCTTCGCGAAATGGCTCGAGCATTGGGACCCCGATCACGACATATTCGCCAACCGGGTCACCACCCGTGTTGAATGCTCGAAGTACTTCAGTCAGCGCGACGACGCGCTGCGAGCGCACGCGACGCAGATCGACCCGAAAGGCGATTTCTTCCATGCGCCGATCGAGTGGCAGCAGCGGTTGTGGCCGACTGAGGAGTTCGAGTTGGCGCGGTCGCGTGTGCCGGTGAAACTGCCGGAAGACGACCTGTTCACCGGGATTGAGAGATGATCGACACCTTCACCGCAGTGCTCACACTGCTCGCCGACGAGCCGCGTAACACCGGCCCGGAATTCGGCAAGGCCACCCCGCTTGGCCTGCTGGTCACGGTGGCACTGCTGGTCGGCACCTTCGCCCTGGTCTGGTCGATGAACCGGCACCTGCGCAAGCTGCCCGAATCGTTCGATCCGCAGCACCCCGAGCCTGATCAGGACGCCGACGAGGGCACCGTGGACGGCTCGGTGGACAGCGCCCCTGACCACGCCGCCCCCGATGTTCCCGACCACGCACCCGGTCCCAAGGGTCAGCCACGTGAGCCCGGTACCGGGTAACACGCTCGGCGGGTCCACCAGCCCGTACCTGCGCCAGCACGCCGACAACCCGGTGCACTGGCGGCAATGGTCGCCCGAGGCGTTGGCCGAAGCGGCCGAACGGGACGTCCCGATCCTGCTGTCCATCGGATACGCGGCGTGCCACTGGTGCCATGTGATGGCGCACGAGTCGTTCGAGTCCGTGGAAGTTGCCGCGGTGCTCAACGACGGATTCGTCTGCATCAAGGTCGACCGTGAGGAACGTCCGGACCTGGACGCGGTGTACATGAACGCCGCCGTCGCCCTGACCGGGCAGGGCGGCTGGCCGATGACCTGCTTCCTGACCCCCGACGGCCGGCCGTTCTTCTGCGGCACCTACTACCCGAAGTTGGGTTTCCTGCAGTTGCTGGCCGCCGTCGCCGAGACCTGGCGGGACCGCCGCGACGAGGTCGAGCGGGCCTCGGATCAGATCGCCACCGAGCTGCGGTCGATGTCGGCCGGGTTGCCCGGCGGGGGAGCGCCGGTGGCCCCCGAGTTGTGCAACCACGCGGTGGCCGCGGTGCTGCGCGACGAGGACGAAACCTACGGCGGCTTTGGTGGTGCGCCCAAGTTCCCGCCCTCGGCGCTGCTGGAAGGGCTGCTGCGCCACCACGAGCGCACCGGATCGGTGGCGGCCTTGCAGGCGGTGCAGCGCACCTGCTCGGCGATGGCGCGCGGCGGCATCTATGACCAGCTGGCCGGTGGCTTTGCCCGCTACAGCGTCGACCCGCACTGGGTGGTGCCGCATTTCGAGAAGATGCTCTACGACAATGCCCTGTTGCTGCGGGCCTACGCCCACCTGGCGCGTCGCACCCAGGATCGGTTGGCGCACAAGGTGACTCAGGAAACTGCCGGGTTCCTGCTGTCGGACCTGGAGGCCGACGGCATGTTCGTCTCGGCACTGGACGCCGACGCCGGTGGACGCGAGGGGCTGACGTACGTGTGGACGCCGGCCGAGCTCCGTTCGGTCCTGGGTGACGACGACGGAGGTTGGGCGGCTTCGCTTTTCGGCGTCACCGCGGCCGGCACGTTCGAGCATGGGGCGTCGGTGCTGCAGTTGCCTCGTGACCCCGACGATGCGGCCCGGTTCGAGTCGGTACGTACGGCGCTGTTGGCCGCGCGCGCCTCCCGGCCCCAGCCGGCCCGCGACGACAAGGTCGTGACCGCCTGGAACGGGCTGGCCATCACGGCGTTGGCCGAAGCATCCGTCGCGCTGAATCGACCCGAATTCCTTTCCGCTGCAGAGCAATGTGCACGCCGAATGCTGGATCTGCACCTGGTGGACGGCAGGCTGCGCCGGGCCAGCCTGGGTGGCCGGGTTGGAGACAGCGCGGCGATCCTGGAAGACCACGCGGCGCTGGCCACTGCGTTGCTGACGCTGTCCCAGCTGACCGGATACGGCCTGGACGAGGCGGTCGGTCTGCTGGACGTCGCGCTGGACCATTTCGCCGATCCCGAGCAGCCCGGTCGCTGGTTCGACACCGCCGATGACGCCGAGCAACTCATGGTGCGTCCCGCCGATCCGATCGACGGCGCGACGCCATCCGGCGCATCGTTGATCGCCGAGGCGCTACAGCTGGGCGGACACCTGACCGGTTCGCAACGCTATCTCGATGCCGCACAGGCAACTTTGTCCTCGGCGACGCCGATCTTGGCGCGCGCGGCCCGCTCCGGCGGGCATTGGCTGGCGGTGGCCGAAGCACAGGTGCGCGGACCGATCCAGATCGCGGTGGCCGGAGATCCGTCGTCGCCGTTGTTGGCCGCCGCTCGGCGGATGGCCCCCGGTGGGGCGGTCGTGGTCGGTGGTGCTGCCGGGTCCGCACCGTTGCTGCAGGGACGTGACCGGGTGGACGGCGCCGACGCTGCCTATGTGTGCCGCGGCACGGTGTGCGACCTGCCGGTGACGACGGTCGGGGAACTGGCTACCGCGCTCGGTGTGCCCGTGTAGCCTCGCGGCCATGAGCCACGATGCCGCAGCCCTGGAAACCTTCGTCAAGCGTTACCTCGACACCGTTGCCGGTGGTTCCGCGGCCGAGGTCGCCGCGCTGTATGCCGACGACGCGACGCTGGAGGACCCGGTGGGCAGCGGCGAGGTGCACATCGGCCGGCAGGCGATCGAGGGCTTCTACAAGAACCTGACCGCGGCAGGCGCTGCCATCACGACCGAGCTGCTGCAGTTCCGTCCGGGCGGCCATGAGGCGGCGTTCCTGTTCGCCATCAACGTCGGTGACGCGATGCGGATCGAACCCATCGAGGTGATGACATTCAACGCCGACGGGCAGATCACCTCGATGAAGGCCTACTGGTCGGCCGCTGACGTCAAGCAGCTGTAGGTCAGAAGACGGCGAACCACATGGCGATGTAGTGGCAGATCGCCGCGACCGCCGTGCAGGCGTGGAAGAACTCGTGGTGACCGAACGTGGTCGGCCACGGGTTCGGCCACTTCAGCGCGTACAGCACGCCACCGATGCTGTAGAGCGCGCCGCCGACGATCAGCAACACCACCGCGGCCACGCCGGCGCCGCGCATGATGGGCCCGATGAACCAGGCCGCCACCCAGCCCAACAGGATGTAGAGCGGGACACCGAGCCAGCGTGGGGCTGACGGCCAGAACATCTTGAGCAACACGCCCGCGATCGCCCCGCCCCAGACGATCCAGAACAACACCATGCCCTTGGATTCAGGCAGCGCCAGCAGGGCGAACGGCGTGTAGCTGCCCGCGATGAAGATGAAGATCATCGAATGATCCAGGCGCTTCATCCATTTGCGGGCGTTCACCGATTTCCAGTTCACCCGGTGATACGTGCCGCTGACGGTGAACATCGCCACGATCGTGAAGGTGTAGAGCAGCGTGGCCAGCCCGGCACGCAACGATTCCACCGACCACGACACCGACACCAGCGCCGCGCCGGCGATGAATGCGACGATCGCCGAGTACACGTGGATCCAGCCGCGCGCGCGTGGTTTGCCGAGGAACTGGGCGACGCCTTCGGCGACGGCTTCGGGCAGGTCTTCGGCAGGCCGGCTCAATGCGGCGGCAGAGCGATAGGGCTTGGTGCTACCGGTCGGCGCGGTCATGTCACCTCCATTGACAACACATGGTGTTCCCCGACGCTCACAGTAGTCTGGACTCTCGTGGACATCATTCCCCCGCGGCTCAAAGAACCGGCCTACCGGCTCTACGAGATGCGGTTGCGTCACGAGCTGACGCAGGCCAGATCCGAATTGCCTCGCCACATCGCAGTGTTGTGTGACGGCAATCGCCGTTGGGCGCGTGACGCGGGTTACGACGATGTCAGCATCGGTTACCGGATGGGCGCGGCCAAGATCGCCGAGATGTTGCGCTGGTGTCAGGCCGCCGGCATCGAGATGACGACGGTCTATCTGCTCTCGACGGAGAACCTGCAACGCGATCCCGATGAGCTGTCCGAACTGATCGAGATCATCACCGACGTCGTCGAAGAGATCTGCGCTCCGTCGAACACCTGGAGTGTGCGCACGGTCGGTGATCTGGAGCTGTTGGGGGAGCAGCCGGCCCGACGGCTGCGGGAGGCCGTCGAGCGAACGGCCTCGACCCCACCCGGTTCGTTCCATGTGAACGTCGCCGTGGCCTACGGCGGCCGCCAGGAGATCGTCGACGCCGTCCGGTCACTGCTGTCCAAGGAGCTGGCCAACGGTGCCACCGCCGAACAGCTCGTGGAAGCCGTCACCGTGGAGGGGATCTCGGAAAACCTCTACACCTCGGGGCAACCCGACCCCGATCTGGTCATCCGCACCTCCGGTGAGCAACGCCTGTCCGGATTCCTGTTGTGGCAGAGCGCATATTCGGAGATGTGGTTCACCGAGGCGTACTGGCCCGCCTTCCGTCGCGTCGACTTCCTGCGTGCCCTGCGCGATTACACCGCCCGGCATCGCCGTTTCGGCAAGTAGTGACACACTGAGACCATGGCTGCGCTGTCGGCGGTGGTCTTCACGCTCAGCTGGTGGCTGGGTCTCTACCTGCTTGCCCGCGATCCGCGGAAACCCGTCCTCGTCCTCGCCGCGATCGGGCTGACCAGTTTCGCCGTCGTCGTCGCGCTCGACGCCGTCCGGCTGGTCACCGGCTCCGAGTTGCTCAGCCGCATCGAGATCTATCTGGTCGCGCTGCCCGGCATCGCCTGGTTCGCCGTCATGGTCGAACTCGCCCGTCCGGCCGACACCTTCCGCTCCCGCGTGGGCGAGGTCGCGGGGATCTTCACCGTCGCGATCCTGACCTTCGCCGGAGCGGCGCTGGCAGGCAGCGTCGACGGCCCGCTGCGCACCGGCCACTGGGTGATGTTCGCCGTGATCTCGCTGTCCTCCCTCGGGGCGATGGTCAAGGCCGTGCTGGGCGGGGCCAAACCCGGCTCGGTGGTGGGGTTCATCATCGTCGCGACGCTGTTCTTCGCACTGGGCAACGCGATCCTGGTGATCCCGCTCGGGTTGGTGCCGAGCTGGCTGGCGCTGGCCTCCACCGGATTCGATGTGGCGCTGCTCGGGGTGGCCGTGGCGATCTGGGACGCCTTCGACGAGGGACAGGCCGTGCGGGCCGACATGCGCCGCTCGATCATCGGCACCCTGGTGATCGCGGTGCCGTTCGCTGCGCAAGCCCTCATCGGCATGGCGGTGTTGGAAGCCGGCACCGGCCATACCGTGCTGACCGTCCTGTTGTTCACCAGCCTGGCCGTCGCGGTGGCGGTGGAGGTGCTGGCCGATCCGCTGGCCGGCGTGTTCGACCGGCTCGCCTTTTCCCGGTCCCCGGCCCTGCGCGCTGACCGGGAGGCCCTGCGTCAGACCGAGGCGGCGCTGCCGTTGCGGGCCGGTCATCCGCTCGGTGACATCGACGACGACGCCTTCACCCGGCTCACCCGTCGTGCGCTGGGCCACTACGGTGATCTGTCCAAGCTCGTCGCCAGTCCGCTGACCGCGCTGCCCGCCATCGATGCCCGGCTGGCGCAGCGCGGGGCGCCGGATCAACCGCTGGAGCGCGCCAACGAGCTCAAGGCTCTGCTGGCCGATCGCATCGCCGCGCTCAAGCCTCGCGACGGCGGCGACTTCGGCACCACCGAACAGTGGCGGCACTACAACTCGCTGTACTTCCCCTACGTCGTCGGGGTCCGCGCCTATGCCCAGAACGCCACCGCCTCCGGGCTCGACCCGGTGGCCCGGCAGGCCTGGCAGTGGTTCGTCACCGAGGTGCCGCAACGCTCGCTGCACAACTGGCAGAACGCCGCCGCGCGGGTGATCGCCGCGGACCTGCGCGGCACCCTGGTCACTACCGACTACTGACACCTGCAGGGCGCTGACCTGCACTTGGCAGTGGTTGGCAGTGTTTGGCGTCGATCTGGCAGCGGCTCGTGGGCAGGGTCAGAGGTGTTCCACCCTCGACACCCTCATCACCGAGGAGCCCGACATGACCGCCACTCTCAACCGGCCACTGACCGACTCCGGAACCGGAACCGCCGCACACGATTCCCTGCTGCGATTCGCGCTACGCGCCGACGCCACCGTGTGTGCCGGGGTCGGCCTGCTGATCGCGATGGCCGCAGATCAACTGGCCCGCATCGCGGGGCTGTCGGCCACCGCCGGGTGGTTCGTCGGCGCCGGGTTGGTCGGCTACGGCGCTCTGCTCTACGTCCTGGCCGCGGCCGCGCACGTCCGACGGGTCGGCGTCGCCGTCCTCGCCGGCAACGTGGCATTCGCGATCACCACCGTCACCGCCATCGTGACCGGTTGGCTGCCGTTGACCGGGACCGGAGACGAGTTGGTGCTCGGATTCGTCAGCGCCACCGTCGTGTTGGCCTGGCTGCAATACCGCGGAGTGCGCCGTCTGGCGTGACTCCCTCCCGAGCCGGTACGGGGCGCCGCCGCAAGAGGTTACGGCGCGCGACCCCGCACCGTGCTCCACCGTTCGAAGTGAATGCACCACTGGTAATCACCACTCGAGAAGGAGAATCATGACCGCCATCACCGCCACCGGAGCTGCCGGCACCACCAAGCGAACCGATTCGTTGCTGCGCCTGGCGATGCGGCTGGACGCCGTCCTCGTCGGCATCTGCGGCATCGCGTTGCTGGCCGCGGCCGGGTGGTTCGCCGATCTCACCGGCCTGCCCACGTCGGTCGAATACGGCGTCGGCATCTTCTCGGTCGTCTACGGCATCGCGGTGTTCGCCCTCGCCGGGATCGAGCGCGTCCGTCCCGCCGGCATCGGCACCGTGATCGCCAACGCGGCCTGCACCGTCATCGCCCTGGCTGCCGTGTTCACCATGGCACTCACCACCGTCGGGGTGGTGTTCGTCATCGCCACCGGCATCTACACGCTGGTGATGGCCGAACTGCAATACGTCGGGGTCCGGCGAATTCCGGCCTGAGCACATTGGTGATCGCCCAGGACCCGCGGCCCTGGGCGATCACCAATTCGGGTAGTCGACTACTCACGGCGTCGCGGCCTCTCGGGCGCACACTGAGCTGACGTGGCGACATCCGGGAGAATTGCGATGCCTACAGACGATTGTGACGTGTGCATTGTCGGTGCCGGCCTGTGCGGCATGAACGCGCTGTTCGTGGCCGCCACCTACCTGAGACCCGACCAGAAGATCATCCTGATCGACCGGCGTCCTCGGGTCGGCGGCATGTGGGTGGACACGTATCCGTATGTGCGGCTGCATCAACCCCATCCGATGTTCACCGCCGGCAACATCAAGTGGACCCTCGGTCGTGAACCGTCCTATCTGGCCACCAAACCCGAGGTGCTCGACCATTTCAGCCACTGCCTGCAGCAGATCAAACAACGGGTTCGGGTCGAGGAACGTTACGGCTGGGATTTCCAGACCGCGGAAACGAACGGCGGTGCGGTGCAGGTCATCTGCCGCGACAGCGAGGCACGCCTGCACACCATTCGGACCAACCGATTGATCAAGGCGTACGGCGTGCGGGTGACGCCCAACGATGCGCTGGAGCTGTCCAGCGACCGGGTGCGGTCGGTCTCCCCGGACTCGTGTGATGTGCGCTTCGGAGAGATCCACGACAGCGATACCCCGGTATGGGTGATCGGCAGCGGCAAGACCGCCATGGACACCGCGCACGCGCTGATCACGTCGAGCCCGGGGCGCGAGGTGAACATGGTGGCCGGCTCGGGCACCTTCTTCGCCAGCCGGGATCGATTTTTCCCCGCCGGTGCCCGGCGTTGGGCGGGCGGGACCTCGTTGACCAAGATGTCCATCGAGATGACCCGGCTCTTCGACGGCACCAACGAGGACGATGTTGCCCGGTGGTTCCGGTCGGCCTACGGCACCTGTCCGACACAGCAGGCCGATCATTACGTCGCCGGTGTCCTGTCGGAGGCCGAGAACACCGCCATCGTGGCAGGTCTGAACGATGTGGTGATGGACCACCTCGTCGACGTCGTCGACAGCAACGGCTCCGCAGATCTGGTGTTCCGCAGCGGGGCCAGAAAAACCGTCACACCGGGCAGTTGGATCGTGAACTGCACCGGGTATCTCACCAAGAGCGATTATCCCTACGAGCCGTACGTTTCCGGTGGCGGGTCTGTGCTGTCGATTCAAATGCGTTCCGCCACATTGCATCTGTCGTCATTTGCGGCCTACTTCGCGACGCACCTGATGTTCTTGGACAAGCTGAACACGATGCCGCTCTACGAGCTCGATCTGCAGGACTTGGCGCAGAAATCCAAAAAGGCGCTGGTGTATACGATGTTCACCCTGGCTCAGCACAACCTGAGTCTGATCTCGGATGGGGTGCCCGCCAAGGTGTTCCGGGACTGCGGCCTGGACTTCAACCGCTGGTATCCGCTGCCGCGCCAGCTGTCGGCCACCGCCCGGTTCATGGCGACCCACCACCGGGACCGCGAACATCTGCGTCGCACCCTCGACACCGTGGCGGAGCGTTTCGACGTGCGGTGCGGCCCGCTGGTCACAGTCCCGGCCGGGGCTGCCTAGAGCTTCCGCAGCCGCAGCCGGTTGATCGAATGGTCGGCATCCTTGCGCAGCACCAGGGTGGCTCGCGGCCTTGTCGGCAGGATGTTCTCGATCAGGTTGGGCCGGTTGATGGAATGCCAGATGTCGCGCGCGGCGAACACCGCCTGATCATCGGTCAACGTCGAATAGTGGTGGAAGTGCGAAGCCGGGTCGGCGAACGCCGTCGAACGCATCGTCAGGAACCGGGAGATGTACCACTTCTCGATGTCTTCGATGCGCGCATCGACATACACCGAGAAGTCGAACAGATCCGAGATCATCAGGGCCGGGCCGGTTTGCAGGACGTTGAGCCCCTCCAGGATGAGGATGTCCGGGTGGCGGACCACCTGCTTCTCACTCGGCACGATGTCGTACAGCAGGTGTGAATACACCGGTGCGCAGGCCTCGTCGGCGCCGGCTTTCACCGCGGTGACGAACCGCATCAGCGCCCGCCGGTCGTAGCTTTCCGGGAAGCCCTTGCGGTGCATGATGTTCCGACGGTGAAGTTCCTTGTTCGGGTAGAGGAACCCGTCGGTGGTGACCAGGTCCACCCGAGGGTGGTGGCCCCACCGGGCCAGCAATGCCTGCAGCACACGGGCGGTGGTCGATTTCCCGACCGCCACACTGCCCGCGACACCGATGACGAACGGCACCGGCCGGTCCGGATTCTGCTGCGGCTCACCGAGGAACTCCGCGGTGGCGGCGAACAATCGCTGCCGCGCGGCCACCTGCAGGTGGATCAACCGGGCCAGGGGAAGGTAGACCTCTTCGACCTCGAGGAGATCGAGTTTTTCGCCCATGCCGCGCAGACGCAGCAGTTCGTCCTCGTTGAGTTTCAGCGGTGTCGACATGCGCAAGGCACGCCATTGACTTCGGTCGAACTCCACATAGGGGCTCGGCTCGCTCGGCCGCGGCATTCGGTCAGTCTTGCATCTACGGTTGTGGTCATGGCGAAGGGGATGGATTCCAGCACTCTGATCCGCGAGTATCTACTGCTCGGTCTGCGGTTCGACCGGGTCGAGGAGGGCTACGTCGACTCGTTCACCGGGGACCCGCAGCTGCGTCGTGCCGTGCAGAATGAGCCCACGCCCGACCCCGCTGAGCTGGCGCGGCAGGCCGACCGGCTGCTCGGTGAGATCCCCGACGATCTCGAATCCGACCGGGCCGAATACCTCGCTGCCCACCTGCGGGCCTTGAACTGTGCGGGCCGCAAGTTCGCCGGGGAGGACGTCGGTTTCGTCGACGAGGTGCAGGCGTATTTCGACGTCCGGATCACCAAGGGTGACCCGGAAAAGTATCGGCAGGCCCACGCCAAACTCGACGAGGCGCTCGGCGGCACGGGCCCGCTGGCCGACCGAATCCAGGCGCACCGCAGCGGCGATGAGATTCCGCCGGCCCGGCTGGCGGAGTGCATTCACGCCTTCTCCTCGGCCCTGCGTGACAAGGTGCGGGCCGCTTACCCGCTGCCCGAGACCGAGACCATCACCTACGAGGTCGTCACCGACAAACCCTGGTCGGGCTTCAACTACTACCTGGGTGACTACAAGTCCACCGTGGCCGTCAACGCCGATCTCAAACAACAGATGGCCAATCTGCCGCGTCTGGTGGCCCACGAGTCCTATCCGGGCCATCACACCGAGCACTGCCGCAAGGAGGCGGGGCTGGTGGCCCGTGACGGGCAGGCCGAACAGACGATCTTCCTCGTCAACACCCCGCAATGCCTGATGGCCGAGGGCCTGGCCGACCTGGCGCTGTACGCGATCGTGGGGGACGGGGCGGGCGAAGCGACGGGAAACAGCCAAGGCTGGGGACCGTGGGCCGCCGACATCTACGCCGACCTGGGGCTGCGGTTCGACGGCGGGCGCGCCGAGGCGATCTCCGAGGCGATGGCCGGGCTGGCCGACGTCCGCCAGGATGCGGCGCTGATGCTGCACGACGAGCATCGCGACGTCGACGAGGTGGTGGAGTTCCTCAAGCGGTGGCTGTTGATCAACGACGAGCGGGCCCGCCAGACGCTGCGTTTTCTGTCCTCACCGTTGTGGCGGGCCTACACCAGCACGTACATCGAGGGCTACCGGCTGCTGCGCGGCTGGCTGGACGCCCGACCCGAGGGCGTGACGCTGACCGAGCGGTTCGGCCGGCTGCTCGACGAGCCGCTGATTCCGTCGACGTTGCGCTGAGCCGCCGATCAGCCGCGTAGGGGCGCTGATAGCAAAGCTGTTTCGCGCTGTTTCCGGCCTCGTCACCCGGCGTTCACCGAACGCCGGCTTTGCCTTATGATGCTGGTCTCACCTGCTTGAATCGGCCAGTTACTGGTCGGTAACATTTACGGTGTCGAGCCCGGTGGGGTACCCGGCTGAGCAAAGGAAACGACCATGGCCGCGACAATGGGAACGTTGAACAAGATCAAGCGCGCCGCAGGTGTGATCATGGCGGCGGGTGCGATGGCCTTCGCTGGAATCTTCGGGGCCGGAATCTTCGGGGCCGGAATCATCGGGGCCGGAAGCGTCGGCCCCGGCGCGGTGGCCAATGCCACGCCCGTCACAAAAGTGGGTAGCGATCCGGTGACGCCGGTCAACCCTCGCGGCCATAAATCGCCGGCCACCAAGGTCGGCAGCGATCCCGTCACGTCCGCGATCAACGGCATCACCGACGCCGTCGGCGCGGGTACGTCTGGCGCCGAAGCCCCGTCCCTCGTCAGCCCGTGGCCCGGAGGTGCGTGGGCCGGCCACGACTGGAGCAAGGGATATCCCGGCGGCGGTTACGCCAACGGAAAGGGCGGCGGCGCTGCCAGCCACGGCAAGGCCGGCGGGGCGTGGTTGCACCGCGACTGATCCCATGACCTGAAAGCCGGGCGGACTCGATGGGTCCGTCCGGCTTCTGCGTGGGAGAGCCGTCGTCCTGCGGTTCGCTGAATGCTTTGCTGATAACTGCCGGGGATTGCGCGCCTGTGTCAGTCAAGTATCGCGTCGCAGCGTCATTCCCGCAGTTGAAAGCGCAAAGATTGACCTTGATTGTGCCGAAGCGGGGGTGGATATCCCCCTCGGCTGGTTGAATCTCACGTTCGCTGAGGCGTAAAATTTCTGCCGAGCATCACGGCGCTGAAACCGGGTGGCAGCAGGGAGTCGACATGGCTGCAACAGGGACGACATCGAACCGGGTCACGTTGATGGCCGGTGTGGCCGCGGTGGCGATCTCATTGGCCGGACTCATCGGCACCGCGGCGGTGGCCACTGCCGATCCCGTCGTCGTGCTGAACGGAGAGACGGTCGATCCGCCCACCCCCGCCCTCACGATCCCGTGGCCCGGCGGCGATTGGGCCGGCCACGACTGGAGCAAGGGCTGGCCCGGCGGCGGTTTCGCCCACGGCAAGGGGGGTGGCGCTGCCATCCACGGCAGGGCCGGCGGCGCCTGGAACCACACGAATTGATCTGGCCGCGCATCCATCACAGCCGCCGTGTCCGTACCCCGGCCATCCAGCGCCAGGCCCGATGAACGGCCACAACGGCTCCGACTAGGCTAAAAGCCATGGCAGCAGACTCGTCATCCACCTTGCCCGCGGCTTCCGGCGCTGATTACGCCGACACCTCAAGTGCCGCCTACCAAGCCGCATTGCAGGTCATCGAATCCGTCGAGCCTCGGGTCGCCGCAGCCACCCGCAAAGAGCTTGCCGATCAACGTGATTCGCTCAAGCTGATCGCCAGCGAGAACTACGCGTCCCCGGCGGTGCTGCTCACCATGGGCACCTGGTTCTCCGACAAGTACGCCGAGGGCACCGTCGGGCACCGGTTCTACGCGGGCTGCCAGAACGTCGACACCGTCGAAGCGCTGGCCGCCGAGCACGCCCGCGAGCTGTTCGGCGCCCCGTACGCCTATGTCCAGCCGCACTCCGGCATCGACGCCAACCTCGTTGCCTATTGGGCCATCCTGGCCACCAAGGTGGAGGCTCCCGGCCTGGCCGAACTCGGCGCCAAGCACGTCAACGACCTGTCCGAGGCGGACTGGGAGACCCTGCGCAACAAGCTGGGCAACCAGCGTCTGCTCGGCATGTCCCTGGATGCCGGCGGGCACCTCACTCACGGTTTCCGGCCCAACATCTCCGGCAAGATGTTCCACCAGCACAGCTACGGGACCAACCCGGAGACCGGGTTCCTTGACTACGACGCGGTGGCTGCCGCGGCCCGCGAGTTCAAGCCGCTGGTGCTGGTGGCCGGTTACTCGGCCTATCCGCGCCGGGTGAACTTCGCCAAGATGCGCGAGATCGCCGACGAGGTGGGCGCCACCCTGATGGTCGACATGGCGCACTTCGCCGGCCTGGTGGCGGGCAAGGTGTTCACCGGTGACGAGAACCCGGTGCCGTTCGCGCATGTCACCACGACCACCACGCACAAGTCGCTGCGCGGCCCGCGCGGCGGCATGGTGCTGGCCACCGAGGAATTCGCGCCGGCCGTGGACAAGGGCTGCCCGATGGTGCTCGGCGGGCCGCTGAGCCACGTGATGGCCGCCAAGGCCGTCGCGCTGGCCGAGGCGCGTCAGCCGGCGTTCCAGACCTACGCCCAGCAGGTTGCCGACAACGCCCAGGCGCTGGCCGACGGCTTCGTCAAGCGGGATGCGGGCCTGGTCACCGGCGGCACCGACAACCATCTGGTGCTGCTCGATGTGCGTTCATTCGGGCTGACGGGCCGCCAGGCCGAGTCCGCCCTGCTGGACGCCGGCGTCGTCACCAACCGCAACGCCATCCCGGCCGACCCCAACGGGGCCTGGTACACCAGCGGCATCCGGCTCGGTACCCCCGCGCTGACCAGCCGTGGCTTCGGCGCCGACGACTTCGACCGGGTGGCCGAGCTGATCGTCGAGGTGCTGTCCAACACTCAGGCCGAGGGGTCTTCCAAGGCCAAGTACAAGCTGGCCGACGGCACCGCCGAGCGTGTGCATGCGGCCTCCGCCGAGCTGCTCACCGCCAACCCGCTGTACCCCGGGCTGACCCTCTGAGTCGGGTGCCGCGACACACGGCGCCCCGACTTTTAGAAACATGTAAACCCGGGTTACAGTTACCTCATGGCACAGAAACCTGTCGCTAACGCGCTGACCCTTGAGCTCGAGCCGGTCGTCGAGGCTGAGCTGCGTCGCCACCTCGACACCGAGGTCCTCTGGTACGCGCACGATTACGTGCCTTTCGACCAGGGTGAGAACTTCGCCTTCCTCGGTGGCAAGGACTGGGATCCATCCGGGGTGACCCTGCCCAAAAACGTCACCGACGCCTTGGAGATCCTGCTGATCACCAAGGACAACCTGTCGGGCTACCACCGCGAACTCGTCGAGCACTTCATCCTCGAGGACAAGTGGGGACGCTTCCTGGGCCGCTGGACCGCCGAGGAGCACCTGCACGCCGTGGCGTTGCGCAACTACCTCGTCGTCACCCGCGAGATCGACCCGACGGCCAACGAGGACGTCCGCGTCGAACACGTGATGAAGGGCTACCGCGCCGACAGCTACAGCCAGATCGAGACGCTCGTGTTCATGGCGTACTTCGAGCGGGCCCACGCCGTCTTCACCCGCAACCTGCGGGCGCAGATCGCCGAGCCGGTGCTGGGATCGCTGATCGATCGCATCGCGGTCGACGAGGAACGTCACGAACTGTTCTTCGGCAACCTGGTGTCCCACCTGCTGGGCACGCACCGCGACGAGACCATTGCGGCCATCGCGGCCCGGGCGCGCGAGCTCGACGTGATCGGCGCGGACATCGACGCCTACCAGGACAAGGTGGCGTTGGTGGCCGAGGCCGGCATCTTCGACAAGGCCGCGTTGGCGCAGGTCATCTCCGACCGGATCACGGCCTGGGGTCTGGCCGACGAACCCCAGCTCCAGGAGTTCATCAACACGTAACGCGGCGGGCTTTTTTCGCCCGGCGCGCCAGCCAGCAACCCCGTCACGGCGGGAGTAGCGTCGAATCCGATGGCTAGCGACATGCTCTGCTGTCCGGACGGTACCGATCAGTTTGATCTGAAAGGACCGGCTCCGGTCCTGGTGCCGCAGTGTCCACCGAGCAACTCGTGTGGGGCCGCGCGGGTTCTAGGAGCGCCACGTGACTGATTCAGCTGTCCGTACCTATGTGCTCGACACTTCCGTGTTGCTGTCCGATCCCTGGGCATGCACGCGGTTCGCCGAGCATGAAGTGGTGGTCCCGCTGGTCGTGATCAGCGAGCTGGAGGCCAAACGGCATCACCACGAGCTGGGCTGGTTCGCCCGGCAGGCACTGCGGATGTTCGATGATCTGCGGCTCGAACATGGGCGGCTGGATCAGCCGATTCCCGTTGGCGCAGAAGGCGGCACGCTGCAGGTCGAGTTGAATCACATCGACCCGACGGTGTTGCCCGCAGGGTTTCGCACCGAGACCAACGACACTCGGATCCTCGCATGTGCCGCCAACCTCGCCGCGGAGGGCAAGCACGTCACGCTGGTGAGCAAGGACATTCCGCTGCGGGTCAAGGCCGGCGCGGTGGGTCTGGCCGCCGACGAGTACCACGCCCAGGACGTGGTGGTGTCCGGCTGGACGGGCATGGCCGAACTCGACGTGGCGGCCGAGGAGATCGACACGCTGTTCGCCGATGGCGAGATCGATCTGGCCGAGGCGCGGGATCTGCCCTGCCACACCGGAATTCGGTTGCTGGGTGGTAGCTCGTCGGCGCTCGGCCGGGTCACCGCCGAGAAGCGGGTACAGCTGGTGCGTGGTGATCGCGAAGTGTTCGGCCTCCGGGGAAGGTCAGCCGAACAGCGCGTCGCCCTCGATCTGCTGCTCGACGAATCCGTCGGCATCGTCTCGCTCGGCGGCAAGGCGGGCACCGGTAAATCCGCGCTGGCCCTGTGCGCCGGATTGGAAGCGGTGCTGGAACGCCGGACCCAGCGCAAGGTGGTGGTGTTCCGCCCGCTGTACGCGGTCGGCGGCCAAGACCTCGGCTACCTGCCCGGCAGCGAGAGCGACAAGATGGGGCCCTGGGCCCAGGCTGTCTTCGACACCCTCGAAGGGCTGGCCAGCCCGGCGGTGCTGGAGGAGGTGCTCTCCCGCGGAATGCTGGAAGTGCTTCCGCTGACCCACATTCGGGGCCGCTCGCTGCACGATTCGTTCGTCATCGTCGACGAGGCGCAGTCACTGGAGCGCAACGTGCTGCTGACCGTGCTGTCCCGGCTGGGGGCGGGATCACGGGTGGTGCTCACCCACGATGTGGCTCAGCGCGACAACCTCAGGGTCGGTCGCCACGACGGCGTCGCGGCGGTCATCGAGAAACTCAAAGGCCACCCGCTGTTCGCCCACATCACCCTGCAGCGCAGCGAACGCTCGCCGATCGCCGCCCTGGTCACCGAGATGCTGGAGGAGTTCAGCCCCGGGGCGTTGCCCTGAGCCGGTGATTTGGGTGCGTTCAGTAACGCCAGGCGTTACCGAACGCACCCAAATCGCAGGCCGGTAGGCTGCCGGGGTGGCGAGGTTCCCCAACAGTCAGGCGTGGCGGTGGACCGCGATCGGTGTGGCGGCTGCCGTCGTGGTCGTCGTCGTCGGATTGCTCACCGGGCGTATTCACCGTGACGGCCCCGACGACGTGGACTGCTCGAAAGAGAAGTGCATCGCGCTCACCTTCGATGACGGGCCCAGCCCCTACACCGACCGGCTGCTGCAGATCCTCAAGGACAACGACGCCAAGGCCACGTTCTTCGAGATCGGCAACAAGGTCGCGGCCAACCCCGAAGGTGCCAAGCGCGTCGTCGAGGCCGGGATGGAGCTGGGCAGCCACACCTGGGAACACCCCAACATGACCACCATTCCGCCGCAAGAGATTCCGGCCCAGTTCAGCAAGGCCAGTGACGCGATCGAGGCCGCGACGGGGCAACGGCCGAAGTTGGTGCGCACGGCCGGCGGGCTGGTCAACGACCAGGTGCTGGCCGAGGCCCGCAAGCAAGGACTGGCCGACATCAATTGGGACGTCATCCCGTTCGACTGGGCCAACGACGCCAACACCGCGGCCACCCGCTACATGCTGATGACGCAGATCAAGCCGAACTCGGTGGTGCTGTTTCACGACACCTATTCGTCCACCGTCGATCTGGTGTACCAGTTCATCCCGGTGCTCAAGGCCAACGGCTATCACCTGGTGACGGTCAGCCACATGCTCGGTGAACGTGAGCCCGGCTCCAGCTACGGCAGCCGGGAGAACGGCCCGCCCGTGCCACCGGCCGAGGCGCTCAAGGACATTCCGCCGCAGGAGATCCCCGCGCTGCCCGCGACACCGTCGCCGGCGCCGATGCCGAACTTCCCGATCACCGACATCCCCGGGGCGAACTCCGGAGGCCCGAACAACGGGGCGTGAGACGCACATCGCGTCGGTTTGAGGACCAAAGACCCTAACCGGCGGGCTCGGGCACGACGAGGCTTGAAGCATGCCCGAGACGATGTTCGACTCAGCAGTTCTCACCAACGCTGTGCAGCTGGCATCGCGTGCCCCGTCGCTGCACAACACCCAACCGTGGCGCTTGGTCGCCGGCAGTGACGGCGTACAACTGCACCTCGACCAGAACCGCGTGGTCACTGCCACGGACCGGTCCGCGCGTGAGGCGATCATCAGCTGCGGTGTGTTCCTGGACCATCTGCGGGTCGCGATGGCGGCGGGAGGTTGGTCGACCCACGTCGACCGGTTCCCCAACCCGAACAACCTCGACCATCTGGCGACGGTGCAGTTCTCGGCCATGGAGTTCGTCGCCGAGGCGCACCGCCGGCGGGCAGATGCCATCCTGGCCCGGCGCACCGACCGGTTGCCGATGGCCGCCTATGCGGACTGGGAGGCTCTCGAACAGGTGCTGCGGATGCGGTTGGGCGAAGGCCCGGTGCACCTGGACGTATTGGGCGAGGACATGCGCGCCGAAGTGGCCGAGGCCGCGGCGCTGACGGAGTCGCTACGCCTCTACGATTCCGCCTACCATGCTGAACTTGCCTGGTGGACAACACCGTTCGCCACCGAAGACGGTATCCCGCAGAGTGCGCTGGTGTCGGCCTCCGAAAGTGAGCGGGTCGCGGTGTCCCGCGGGTTCCCGGTCACCGCGCACAGCGATCGGCGCCCGAGTGTGCATGACGACGCGGCGACCCTGGTGGTGTTGTCCACCGACGGTTACAGCCGGGGCGACGCCCTGGACGCCGGTGAGGCCCTGTCGGCGCTGCTGCTCGAATGCACCCTGTCGGGCCTGGCCACCTGCCCCGTCAGCCACGTCACCGAACTGCACGCCAGCCGCGACATCATCGGCACCCTGATCAACCGCGACGCCTGCCCGCAGCTGCTGATCCGGATCGGAATCGCCCCGACCCTCACCGACTCACCCCCGCCCACGCCCCGCCGTGCCGTCGACACCTTCCTGACCTTCGAATAGGAGATGACCGTGACCGATACCCTGATCGCCCCCGCCCCCACTGATGCTCCGGTCGGCAGCGCGGCCGTCCTGGTCGAAGCCGATGGCCGCACCGCCGGCAACGACGCGCTGCACGCCGCGATCGAGGAGGCGCTGCGCCGCGGCGCGCCGCTGCGGGTGCTGACCACCTGGGCGGCGCGGCACCGGGAGATGTACGACGCCACGGCGGTTGCCGACCGTGACCGGCTGTCAGCCGCCCAGCTGGAGCGACGCCTGACCCGGGCGCTGCGCCGTTCGCCGGACCTCGACGTGCAGCGCATCGACGGGTACGACAGTGCCGCCGAATACCTGGCGGCGCAGCCGGAGTCGGTTCAGGTGCTCGTCGTCCCTGCCGATCACTGCGATTCGGCCGAACTGCAGGAGGTGCTGGGCCGGACCGGTTGTGCGGTGCTCCCTTGCGATCGGCGCCAGTGATTGTGAGACTCGGGGGATGATCAGAGTATTCCTGGTCGACGACCACGAGGTGGTGCGTCGCGGGCTGATCGACCTGCTCAGCGCGGATCCGGAACTCGACGTGATCGGCGAGGCGGACTCGGTGGCGCAGGCCATGGCCCGGGTGCCGGCCGTGGCACCCGACGTCGCGGTGCTCGACGTCCGGTTACCGGACGGCAACGGGATCGAGCTGTGCCGGGATCTGTTGTCGCGCATGCCGGATCTGCGTTGCCTGATGCTGACGTCGTTCACTTCCGACGAGGCCATGCTCGATGCGATCCTCGCCGGTGCCAGCGGCTACGTCGTCAAGGACATCAAGGGCATGGAGCTGGCCCAGGCGATCAAGGACGTCGGCGCCGGCAAGTCCCTGTTGGACAATCGCGCGGCCACAGCGCTGATGGCCAAACTGCGCGGGGATGCCGAGCGTTCCGACCCGCTGGCCGGGCTGACCCAGCAGGAGCGGGTCCTGCTCGACCTGCTGGGGGAGGGGTTGACGAACCGGCAGATCGCGGCCCGGATGTTCCTTGCCGAGAAGACCGTCAAGAACTACGTGTCCCGGCTCCTGGCCAAACTCGGCATGCAACGACGCACCCAGGCCGCGGTGTTCGCCTCCACGCTGGACCGGCACCGACCCCAGGTTTGAGGTGCAGATGATGCCAGCATGGGCAACATGACCGGTCACCCAGCGCAACCCGACGACGAGCCGCACATCTCGCCGTTGCGAGAGACGCTCTCGCAGTTACGGTTGCGTGAGTTGCTCACCGAGGTGCAGGACCGCGTCGAGGAGATCATCACCGGACGCGACCGGATCGACGGGCTGGTCGAGGCGATGCTCGCGGTGACCTCGGGCCTGGATCTGGAGGTCACGTTGAGCACCATCGTGCAGACCGCGATCCAGCTGGTCGACGCGCGCTACGGCGCGCTCGGTGTGCGCGGCGAAGGGCACGAGTTGACCGAGTTCGTCCACCAGGGCATCGACGACGAGACCCGGGCCCTGATCGGGCATCTGCCCGAGGGGCGCGGTGTGCTCGGGGTCTTGCTGGACGATCCGAAACCGATCCGGCTCGACGACATCCACCAGCATCCCGACTCGGTCGGTTTTCCGCCCAACCACCCGCCGATGCGGACCTTCCTCGGTGTCCCGGTGCGGATCCGCGACGAGGTGTTCGGCAATCTCTACCTGACCGAGAAGACCAACGGGCAGCCGTTCAGCGAGGACGACGAGGTGCTCGTCGAGGCCCTGGCCGCGGCGGCCGGCGTCGCGGTGGAGAACGCCAGGCTCTACGAATTGTCCCGCGACCGGCAGGCCTGGATCGCCGCCACCCGCGACATCGGCACCGAACTGCTCGGCGGTACCGATCCGGCCACGGTGTTTCGGATGGTGGCCGACGAGGCGCTCAAGCTGACCGGTGCGGACCGCATCGTGGTCGCCGTCCCTCCCGTCGACGAAGCCGGCGAGATTCCCATCGGCGACATCGACACCCTTGTGGTGGCTGCCGCGGCGGGCCGACCGACGACCGTCGAGTCGATTCTGGTCGGCCGGGTGGAGGACGCGGTGGTCGCCGCCTTCCGTGACGGCACACCGCACCGGCTCGACCGGCTCGAGCTCGACGGGTTGGCCGGTCCGGCGCTGGTGTTGCCGCTGCGGGCCGTCGACACCGTGGCCGGTGTGCTGGTGGCGGTGCGCGCAGAGGGCGCCCGCAGCTTCACCGCCGAGCAACTCGACATGGCGGCGGCGTTCGCCGACCAGGCCGCCGTGGCGTGGCAACTGGCCAGCTCGCAGCGCCGTGTGCGTGAACTCGACATCCTGGCCGACCGCGATCGGATCGCGCGGGATCTGCACGACCACGTGATCCAGCGGCTGTTCGCGGTGGGCCTGTCGCTGCAGGGCACCATCCCGCGGGCGCGTTCGGCCGACGTGCAGCAGCGGCTCACCGACACCGTCGACGACCTGCAGGCCGTGATCCAGGAGATCCGGACCGCGATCTTCGATCTGCATGGGACACCGGCGGGGACGACGCGGTTGCGGCAGCGGCTCGACGCGGTGATCGGCCAGTTCGCCGATGCCGGGTTACACACCGAGGTGCGGTTCATCGGCCCGCTGTCGGTCGTCGACGCCACCCTGGCCGATCACGCCGAGGCGGTGGTGCGTGAGGCGGTGAGCAATGCGGTGCGGCATTCGGGGGCAAGTGAACTCACCGTCCGGGTGGAGGTGGCCGACGAGCTGTCCATCGAGGTCTCCGACAACGGATGCGGGATCGCCGCCGAGGTCACCGAGAGCGGGCTGGGCAATCTGCGAGCCCGCGCCCTGCATGCCGGTGGTGAGTTCACCGTCACCGACCGGCCTGGCGGGGGCACCGTATTGCGTTGGGTGGCACCACTTCCCGAATAGTGCGGGTCAGAGGGCAGGGCGCCGCGGGGTGGCGGGCAGCGGTGCGGCCTGCTCGGCCGGCCAGCCGATCCGGATCAGCATCTGCGGGTACTCCCGGCCGTCGAAGAACTCCTCGCGCAGCGCCGAACGGGTGTCGGGTACCTCCAACGGTTCGGTGATCGGGCACGTCGCCAGGCCCAGTGCGGTCGCGGTGAGCAGCACGAGGCTGGTGGCCTCCCCGGCCCGCAGCCGCGCCTGTGCATCGTCGGCGTGGGTGCCCAGCGCCAGGACCGCGGAGTTCTCGATCGCGCCGGGCTGTTCGGGTGGTTGGGCCAGGGCCGGTCCGGCGAAGACCCGGCCCGGCATCATCGCGGCGTGATCCGGTGCTGGGGTGCTGTGTGCGGGAACGCCGGCCAGCGAGCGGTAACGACCACTCCACCGGGTCAGCTCGGTGAGGTAGGCATCATCGCTGATGTGTTTGGAAATCGCCTGTTCGACAAGGCCGTTGAGTTGTTCGATCGACTCCACCCGGCGCATCGTCACACCCATCCGGGCGCCCCGCATCCCGATCAGCGCGACGTCGGCGGGACAGACCTCGGTGCTGCCGTAGTGGCGCCGGTCGGTGCGGCGGCGGCCGATCGCAGCGGCCAGCTTGAGGTCGGCCTCGCTCGGTGGACCGGGTGTCACGGTGATGCGGGCGAGGTGGTGCGGATCGTTCGGATCGGGGAACCGCTGCACGGTGGCGCGCCACCCCAGGGAGGCGAGCGCGACGACGCAATGATGCAGCGTCGCGCCGCAACTGAGCATCAGATCGCGGCTGTCGGGATCGGTGGCGGGTAGGTGCAGGCTCCGGTCGGCATACAGGTTCAGGCTGTCGGTACCGTCGATTCGCCAGCGCCAGGGCTGCGAATTGTGTACCGACGGCGCGCGCACTGCCATCGACAGGGCGGTCTGCAGCGTCGTCGCGTCGGGAAAGCTCACCCCTCCAGCGTGCGCCGCCGCCCTCCGGCCGGGTAGGGCAAAAAGTCCTTTGCCGAGCAGACATAAAACTGCCCCTCTTCCGAAGAAAAGGGGCAGTTTTATGTCTGCTCGCGCAGGGAAATCAGCCCTGCTGCTTGACCTTCGCCATGGCGAGCACGTCGAGGCGCTTGTCCAGCTCGGCCTCGGAGAGCTTGTCACCGATCAGGCCGCGGTCGATCACAGTCTGGCGGATGGTCTTCTTCTCCTTCAGCGCCTGCTTGGCGACCTTGGCGGCCTCCTCGTAGCCGATCGCCGAGTTCAGCGGCGTCACGATCGACGGCGACGACTCGGCCAAAGTGCGCAGGTGCTCCTCGTTGGCCACCAGGCCGTCGATGCACTTCTCGGCGAACAGCCGAGACACGTTGGACAGCAGCGTGAACGACTCCAGCACGTTGCGCGCCATCATCGGGATGTACACGTTGAGCTCGAACGCACCCGAGAGACCGCCGACGGTGACGGCAGCGTCGTTGCCGATGACCTGCGCGGCCACCTGGGTAACCGCCTCGGGCAGAACGGGATTGACCTTGCCCGGCATGATCGAGCTGCCCGGCTGCAGGTCCGGCAGCTGGATCTCACCGAGACCGGTCAACGGGCCCGAACCCATCCAGCGCACGTCGTTGGCGATCTTGGTCAGCGAGGCGGCGATGGTCTTCAGCGCACCGGAAGCCTCGACCAGACCGTCGCGGGCCGCCTGTGCCTCGAACGAGTCTGCGGCGGTACGCAATTCGGCCAGACCGGTCTGGTTCACCAGCACCTCGACCACCTTGGGGCCGAAGCCGTCGGGGGCGTTGAGTCCGGTGCCGACGGCGGTGCCGCCGATCGCGAGCTCGCCGAGGCGCGGCAGGGTCGCGCGAACGCGTTCGATGCCGGCCTCGATCTGCCGGGCGTAGCCGCCGAACTCCTGGCCCAGCGTCACCGGTACCGCGTCCATCAGGTGGGTGCGGCCCGACTTCACCACGGTCTTCCACTGCTTGGCCTTGGCGGCCAGCGACTCGTGCAGCACCTCGAGCGCCGGGATCAGGTGGCGCACAGCGGCTTCGGTGGCCGCGATGTGGGTGGCGGTCGGGAACGTGTCGTTGGAGCTCTGCGACATGTTCACATCGTCGTTGGGGTGAACGGTCACGCCGTTGCGCGCGGCGATCGAGGCGATCACCTCATTGGCATTCATGTTCGAGCTGGTGCCCGAGCCGGTCTGGAACACGTCGATCGGGAACTGGTCGTCGTGCAGTCCGTCGGCGATCTCACCGGCTGCTGCGATGATGGCGTCGGCCTTCTCGGCGGCCAGCAGGCCCAGGTCCTTGTTGACCTGCGCGCAGGCCGCCTTCAGCAGGCCCAGGGCCCGGATCTGCGTGCGTTCCAGCCCGCGGAACGAGATCGGGAAGTTCTCCACGGCACGCTGGGTCTGTGCCCGCCACAGGGCGTTGACCGGCACCCGGACCTCGCCCATGGTGTCGTGCTCGATGCGGTACTCGACAGCTCCGTCGGTATCGGTGCTCATGTTGCCCTTTCTGGCGAGTTACGGGAGCGGGTAGGCGGCGGTCTTGTCGCCGGTGAAGTCGATGGCCGAGTACTCGTTGAGCTTGGCCAGTCGGTGGTAGGCCTCGATCATCCGGACCGTGCCGGACTTGGAGCGCATGACGATGGACTGCGTGGTGCAGCCGCCGGGGTAGTACTGCACGCCCTTGAGCAGGTCACCGTCGGTGACGCCGGTGGCGCAGAAGAACACGTTCTCACCCGACACGAGGTCTTCGGTGGCCAGCACCCGGTCCAGGTCGTAGCCGGCGTCGATGGCCTTCTGGCGTTCGGCGTCGTCGGTCGGGGCGAGCTGGGCCTGGATCGCGCCACCCATGCAGCGGATCGCGGCCGCGGCGATGATGCCCTCGGGGGTGCCGCCGATACCGGCCAGGATGTCGGTGCCCGAGTTGGGCCGGCAGGCCGAGATGGCGCCGGCGACGTCACCGTCGGTGATCAGGCGGATGCGGGCACCTGCAGCGCGGGCATCCTCGATCAGCTGGGCGTGCCGCGGCCGGTCCAGGATGCACACCGTCAGGTCGCCCACCCGCGCGCCGCGCACCTTGGCCACCCGCCGGATGTTCTCGCCGATCGGGGCGGTGATGTCGATGGCGTCCACGCAGTCCGGGCCGACGGCGATCTTGTTCATGTAGAACACCGCCGACGGGTCGAACATCGCGCCGCGCTCGGCGACCGCGAGCACCGAGATGGCGTTGGGCATGCCCTTGCTCATCAGCGTGGTGCCGTCCACCGGGTCGACGGCGAAGTCGCAGTCCGGTCCGTCGCCGTTGCCGACTTCTTCCCCGTTGAACAGCATCGGGGCTTCGTCTTTCTCACCCTCGCCGATCACCACGACGCCGCGCATCGACACCGAGTTGACCAGTTCGCGCATGGCGTCGACGGCGGCCCCGTCACCGCCCTCTTTGTCGCCGCGGCCGACCCAGCGACCTGCGGCCATGGCGCCGGCCTCGGTCACCCGGACGAGCTCGAGGGCAAGGTTGCGATCCGGGGCTTCCCCCCGCGTGGGACTCATGGCCCAGATTGTCCCAGAACGTGGTCAGAGTTTGGGAGCTGGGATACTGACGAGCATGTCCAGTGAGCCCACCTCCCAGCCCACCCCGGTCCCCAAGCCGGCGAAGTCGCGGTTGTTGCAGGACGGCCGGGACATGTTCTGGTCGATGGCGCCGCTGGTCGTGGCCTGCATCGTGCTGGCCGGGATGCTGGGCATGTGCTCGCTGCAGGCGGGCGGTCCGGGTGCCGGACCGGCTCCGGAGTTCGATGCCCCGGCGGCGCTGCAGGCCGACGCCGAGGCGCTGAAGATCCCGATCCGCCTGCCGCAGCTGCCGCAGGGTTGGCAGCCCAACTCCGGTAGCCGCCACGGCATCGACGGCGGTAGGACGCTACCCGACGGCCGCCATGAGCGGGCAGTGTCCTCGCGCGTCGGCTACCTGGCGCCCAGCGGCAGATATCTGAGCCTGACCCAGAGCAATGCCGACGAGGCCGCGCTGGTGGCCTCGATCCAATCGGACTCCTACCCGTCGGGCACCCAAGAGGTCGACGGGGTGACGTGGGTGGTCTACGAGAGCAGCGACCCCGAGCCGGTGTGGACGACGCGGCTGAGCGGGCCCGCCCAGGTCGCCATCACCGGAGCCGGCGATCCCGACGAGTTCCGTACGCTGGCGAGCGCGACGCAGAAGCAATCGCCGCTGCCCGTCAAGAGGCCGTGACGCACTACCGGATGGAGCCCGTGTTGTCGTCGCCAGTTGCAGATCTCACCGGGTGGACCGCGGCCCCGTTCACCGCCGCCGGCCAGACCTATGACGTGTACCGCAAGGGCGCCGGCCCGGGTGTGGTGCTGATCCCCGAGATCCCCGGCCTGCATCCCGGTGTCCTGGCGCTGGGTAATCATCTGGTGGACAACGGGTTCACCGTGGCGGCCCCGTCGCTGTTCGGCACGCCGGGTGCGCCTGCGGTGCGGCCCGGAGCCGTCGGGGTGGTGATGAAAGCCTGCGTGACAAAGGAATTCGCGGCGTTCGCGACGAATGCGGATCGTCCCGTCGCACATTATCTGCGGGCGCTGGCGCGCGACCTGAACGCCAACACCCCGGGTAAAGGCGTCGGCGTCATCGGGCAGTGCTTCACCGGTGGTTTCGCGCTCGCGGCCGCGGTGGACGACAGTGTGCTGGCACCGGTGCTCAGCCAGCCCTCGGTCCCGGTGGGGTTGACGGCCAAGCAGAAGCGCGATCCGGGCCTGTCGGAAGCCGAGCTGAAGATCGTCGAACAGCGCGCCGCCAACGACGGCTTGTGTGCGCTGGCCCTGCGGTTCAGCCAGGACCGGATGGCCCCGGGGGAGCGGTTCGCCACGCTCAAGGCCCGACTCGGCGATGCCTTCGAGGTCATCGAGATCGACTCGAAAAAGGGCAATGCACACGACTTCCCGGCCTCGGCGCACTCGGTGCTGACCGACCAGGTGCGTGAGGTCGACGGGCATCCGGCCTACGAGGCGCGCAAACGGGTGGTCGAGTTTCTCACTCAGCGGCTGAGCGTTTAGCGTCCTTCTCCCGGTCGTCCTCGCGGCCCAGCCGTTTCTGTACCCAGGTCACGAGCCGTCGCCATGGACTCGGGCCGGCGTGTTCGGGTTCGGTGGTGTCGAGCTCGACGCCCTTGAAGACAGCCAGGTACACGCTGACGGTGGTGACGATGATGATCATCAGCACCGGCCCGATCACCAGGCCGAAGAAGCCGAACATCGCGATCCCGGAGAACACCGCCAGCAGCATCAGCGCGGGGTCCAGTCGGGCCGCCTTGGGCACCAGCCATGGACGCAGCAGGTTGTCGATGTTGGTGACCACCACGAGGTGGAACGCCACCACGAAGATGCCGCCGATGACGTTGCCGAAGAACATCATTCCGATGCCGAACGGGATCGTGACGATGCCGCCGCCGAGCGGGATCACCGACAGCGCGGTCAGCAGGATCGCGAACACGAAGAAGCCGTTGTGGAAGCCGGCGATGTAGATCGAGATCGCGCCGGCCACACCCTGACAGAGCGCGATCACGAACTGCCCCTTGACCGTTCCCTTCACCATGGCGCCGGTCTTGGCCAGGTACAGGTCGGTGATGTCCTCACCGAGGGGGTTGAGCCGACGGATGAGGGTGGCCATCTCGTCGTTTTTCACCAGCATCGAGATGAACACGTACAGGAAGATGATCGCCGAGGTGATCGCGCCGACCATCCCGCCGACCGCGCCCTGCAGGATGCCGAGCAGCCATTCGCCGACATGCTGGGAAAGCTTGACCACGGTGTCGCGCAACGAATCCGCGGTGAGATGGATGTCCAGGAACGGTACCCGCGCCAGCAGCGAGTTGACCAGTTCGAGGCCGCGGTCACCGAGGGTGCTGACGTCGGTGTCGGCGATCCAGGTGCTCACCGTGTTGACGATCTGGGTGATCTGCACGATCGCCATGAACACCACCAGGGCGACGGGGATGATCACCATGAGGATGGCGACCAACACCGTCAGCGTGGCCGAGAAACCGGTGCCCAGGCGTCGGTGAAATCGTTGGTAGAGCGGGGTGAACAGGTATGCACCGACCGCGGCCATCACGATCAGGACGAAGAAGCTGCGCAGAAAGTAGGCACCCAGCAACACTGCCAACACCGTGACGACCGCCAGGGCCCGCTTCTGGGTGACGGTGAACTGGTTTTCCATTGGCACCTTCCCGCCGTTGGCCTGACCCTATCGTCACGCTGGCGTGACAGTGGGCATTGAGCGTCACTCCAGCGTGACGCTGGAGCCCGGGCCGTGGGCGGATTGACTGGCCCGCTGCGAGGCGACGAAGCGCATGGAGAGGCGCTGCATCAGACCGGGCGCCAGCCGGGCGAACACCCACGAGGCATGGGCGCGACGGGGTTTGACGAGGATGGCCTTGTTACCGGCGATGGCGCGCAAGGTGTCGGCGGCCAGCCGGTCGGCATCGTAGGCGGTCTTGACGCCTTGGCCCTGCAGGAAGTAATCACGCCCGATGAAGCCGCCGACCGCGCCCTTGTCCAGGATCGGGGTCTCGACGGCGGCCGGGCACACCGCGAGCACACCGACGCCGTGGGCCGCTGCCTCTGAGCGCAGCGCCAAGGACAGCCCGACCACGGCATGCTTGGTCATCACATAGCTGGTCAGCTGACCCGCGGCGGCCAGGCCCGCCATCGAGGCGGTGTTGACGATGTGGCCGTGGCCCTGCCGGATCATCTGCGGATACGCTGCGGCCACACCGTGCACCACCCCGCGGACGTTGACGTCGATGATGGCGTTCCACTGGTCCAGCGTCAGCAGTTCGGTGTCACCGCCCCAGACGATGCCGGCATTGTTGAACATGAGGTCGAGCCGGCCGGCCCGCGCGACGACCCCGTCGACGGCATCCTGCACGGCGGCCGCGTCGGTGACATCGAGGCGGGCGGAGCGGGCGCCGAGCCCCGCGGCGGTGGCAGCGGCGGCGTCGGCGTCGATGTCGGTGCACAACACCTCGGCCCCGGCGGCGACGAGCGCGCGGCACAGGGCCGCCCCGATGCCCGATCCGGCGCCGGTGACGATCGCCTGCTTACCGGCGAGGTTCATCCCTGCGCCAGCTTCATCACATGGCCGAGGACGTCCGGGTAGCGCTTGAGGTGCGCGCCGCCGTTGAGGTCGAGCACCTCGCCGGTCAGCCACGACGCCTGCGGTGAGCACACGAACACCACCGCGGCGGCGATGTCCTCGGGCTCTCCGGTGCGGCCCAGTGCGGTGTTCTCGACGTACTCCTCGACTACGCCGGGAATCATGGCCGCCGGGTCGGTCAGCGGGGTTTTCACGAATCCCGGGGCAATCGCGTTGACCCGGATACCGCGCGGCCCGAGCTCGAGCGCGGCCACCTGGGTGAGCATGGACAACCCGGCCTTGGCCGCGCAGTAGGCGCTCATGCCGGCCGCAGGCTGACGCCCGTTCAACGACGAGATCGACACCAGCACCCCGCCTTCGGGCAGATGCCGTCCGGCGTGCTTGGCGACGACGAACCCGCCGTTGAGGCAGACGTCGATCACGGCGCGGAAATCCTCGACCGGCATGTCGGTGATCAGCCCGACGTTGCTGAATCCCGCGCAGTTGAGCACGACGTCGACCGGGCCGACTGCGGCGAACAGTGCCTCCACCGAGGCTTCGTCGGTGACGTCGACGTAGTGACTGTCGTGGCCGGCACCCAGCTGGCCGGCCCGGGCCCCGGCCCCGTCGGCGTCCCGGTCGGCCACCACGATGCGGCAGCCGTCGGCCGCCAGTGCCTGCGCGCTGGCCCACCCGATTCCCGAGGCCCCGCCGATGACGACGGTTGTCCGCGCGCTCACGCTTGGCTCCCGTCGGGTCGGTGGTCGCCCCACTTCTTGTCGATGGCATTCCACACGTCGGCGTATCGCCCGGGATAGTCCTTGTAGGCGGACTTCGACCGGAGGAACGCCCGGATCAGCGGGGCGACCAGACCGATCGGGAACCGTTTCCACCCGGCCCTCGCCCTGGTGTCGGCCAGCAACTGCGGCCAGCTGTGGTGCTGGAATCCGAGCACTTCCTGCGCACGGCTGCTGTCCATCCAGTCAGTGGCGAACCAGGCCGCGTCATCGTCGGGGTTTCCGGGCCGGCCGGCGGGCAGCCCGCCTTTGACTCCCATGGCGGCCGCCGCCTGCGAACCGACCGAGGCCTGCGTGTGGCGGTGTGTCTCGGAATCACCGCCGATCAGGAACACTTCGTGGTTGGCGGTTGTGGTCGGGACGGTGGTGGCCGCGACGAACGCGGCCGCAACGTCGCGCACGTCGACGGTCTGCAGCCGACCGTCGGCGGGCAGCACGCTCTCGAACGAGATGAGGTCGACGTCCATGTCGAGACTGAACTCGGAGCTCATCACCCCGCCGAGGCGCAGGATCAGCCAGTCCAGCGTGCTGGCCCGCACCAGTGCTTCGGCCTCGACCTTGTGCGCGCCGTAGATGTCGGACGGATTGACCGGGGTGTCGGGCGTCAGCACGCCGTCGATGTGGTGTGGATTGCGGGCCCCGTAGACCGCGATGCTGGAGGCCTGGACGAACCGCGGCGGATTCGGCTGTGCTTCGGCGGCGCGCAGTAGTGCGGCGGTCGCCTCGACGTTGACCTTGCGGGCCAGCCCTCGGCGCATGTAGCAGAACGGCGGGATGATGGCGGCGAGGTGGATGACGGCGGCCGGGGCGACGGTCGCCATCAGCTGATCGACCGCGGCCGAATCCGTCAGATCGGCCCAGCGCACCTGTACCGCGGCCGGGAGCGCGGCTGCCGCCTTGCGGTTGGCCGGCACGTCGAGATCGGTCGCGACCACGTCGCGCCCGCCGGCAGCCAGAGCCTTCACCACGGCGGAGCCCACCAAGCCAAAAGCTCCGGTGACCAAAACAGCGTCGGACATAGGCCTCCTCGCTAGAACGTGTTGCAACCCTAGCGAACGGCAGTGTGGTGTGTGTCACCGCGATCCGACCCGTTTTCGACGGTGCTAAATGGGCTGTTAGCCGATCGGTGCTCAGCAACGGGTGCAGACCCGTGGTACTGGGCCGGTACCGGCCGAGGCGAATGTTGCTGCCGTTGCCTCAAAAGCATTCGTCAATGGCGCCGTCGCGAGTTAAGTGTGACCGGGAACACGGAACGGTAGGTACTGTGATCCGTTTGCCGGAATGGCCGTCATCGCCGAATTTGGATATTTGCCCGAGACCTATGCAAGGTGTGGCTGTAGGTATCGATGAAAATGAGCCAATCGCAGGCGTTTGTGATGTACTCGGTTGCACGCGTCAGCAATTGGGGAGGTGTGTGATGTCCGAAGACGTCGTGACAGGGGTTAACGACAGTGACTCCGGTGAAATTGCCGGAGAGGTTGCTGTGGGTTCCTCGGTGGTCGTTTATCCCGGAACTGACGACGAGCTGCATGGCGAGGTCGTCGAAGATTTTGCCGACCTGGCCGGTACTGCGGTCGAGGTCGCTGGGGAACGAATTGTCGGGCCCGCGCGGCGATGGGCGGTAAACCTCGACGACGGCGGCTTGGTGTTCGTCGACGACGACAGCATCGCGCTCGCCACCCAAGACGCCTGATCTCGCGGTAGTTCACCGCAGGCTCAGCGGAAGCTGACGTAACCGCCGCACCAGCAGGCTGGGCTGCCACTCGGTGACGCCGGCCGGACGTATCGTGCGGCCGTCGGCAAGCAGTGCCGACACCACGATGCGCGCTTCGAGGCGTGCCAGTGCCGCACCGAGGCAGAAGTGACTTCCCTTGCCGAAGGCCAAGTGCTGCTTGATATTCGGACGATTCAGTCGAAGTTCGTCTGGAGCCTCGAACACCGCTGGGTCACGGTTGGCTGCTCCCCACAACAGCAGCAGATGTGCGTCTTCGGGCACCGTGACGCCAGACAGCTCGGTATCGCTCAGCACGTGCCGGTAATGGCCCCGAAACGGGGACTCGACCCGCAACACCTCCTCCAGGAACGGCGCGATCAGGGCCGGTTCGCACCGCAGCCGCTCGACGACGTCGGGCCGACGGCTCAAGATCCAGACCGCGCTGCCGATCAACGATGCCGTGGATTCTCCGCCTGCACCGACCAGCTGGATCAGCATCGGCACCGCTACATCGGGCGACAGACGGTCAGCCGCACAGTGGACCGCCAGGTCCCCGAGCAGGTTTTCGCCCGGGTTTGCCAACGCTTCACCGAATCGTTCGGTCAGGTAACCGCCGAGTTCGACCGCGGCGATCCCCGACGCCGTCAGTTGCTCCGTGTCGACGAGCCCATCGAGCAGTTGGGTGATGGCGTACGCCCAGCTCACCAACCGTTCGACGTCGTCGGACGGCAACCCGAGGACGCGTGCGACCACCAGCATCGGCAACCGGTCGGCCACAGTCTCCATCCAGTCGAACTGCGAACCCGCCCCCGCCAACAGATCGACGGCCGACTCGGCGATGAAGGGCTCCAGCTCGATCAGGCGTTTGGCGGCCATCCGGGGCAGCACCGTCTTGCGATGGGCGGCATGTACCGGGTCGTCGGCGGTGGCCAGCACGCGGATCGGGGCACCCGGCTCGCCCATGCCGAACGCGGCGACGGTGCCGTCGGGCTGGGACCACATCGTGGCGGTCAGATTCGACGACAATTCCGCGACGCGCGCCGTGGCCTCGATGACGGCGTCGTACGCACTCACCACGAAGAACGGCGAGTCTCCGACCCGCGCCACCGGCGCCTCGGCACGCAACCGGTCATAGAGCGGATAGGGATCCTGGAGGCAGGCCGGCTCGAACAATTCGTGTGCCAGAAGCATTTGCCCAGGTTGAACGGCTGCCTCCGGAGGAGTCAACGGGCTCGCCAGAGGTTGATAACCCGCGCTCGACAGGTGGATGCGCGACTGTCTCAGGGGCTCGGGCTGACCTGCGGACCAGATGAGATATTCAGCTGATTTTGTCTCAAGGTGCGATAAATTGTCGTTGTGTCTCCGGGGCGGACGGACTGGCTGGTCGGTGGAGATCGACGTGCCGAGGCCGCCGAGCGCATCTATGCCGCGGCCGCAGAGATGGCCGCGCGTGACGGCCTCGACACACTCGACATCGATGCACTGGCCGCGCGCGTGCACTGCTCTCGGGCGACGGTGTACCGGCATGCGGGCGGTAAAGCGCAGATCCGCGATGCGGTGCTGGCCCGGCTGGCCGCCAAGATCGTCGGGGAGATCCGTGAGCGGGTCGACGGGCTGACCGGGGCGCAGCGCGTGCTCACCGCGGTGACCGTGGCGCTGCAACTCATCCGGGCCGACCCGATGTTCGGCCTGCTGCTGAGCTCACTGCGCAGTGGCGGTGGCATAGCGGCCGATCTGGCCCGCTCACCGGTGCCGACCACGTTCGCCACCGAGCTCAGCGGGCTGGGTGAGGACGATCCGGTGGCTGCGGCCTGGATTGTGCGACTGGTGTTGTCACTGTTGGTCTGGCCGGGCGCCGACGAGGCCGCCGAACTGGAAATGCTGAGCCGCTTCGTCGGCCCAGCGTTCGGCTGAACGGCACTCAGTTGCGGCGCACGCACCGAAAACCGATGTGGCTCATACCCGTATCCACCATCTGCGGTCGCCGGGCCGCCGGGCGGTAGCGCATGCAGTAACTGTCGGCACACAGGAACGAACCGCCCTTGATCACCCGACGAGCGATCTGGAACTGCGGCTGATTCGGGTCGTACGTATCGGCCGCGCAACAGGGTGTGGTGGGGCGGTCCTGGCCGTACCAGTCGGCGGTCCATTCCCAGACGTTGCCGGCCATGTCGAACAACCCGTAACCGTTGGGTTCGAAGCTTCCCACCGGTTTCGTTGTGCCATAGCCGGTTTCGGGAAGATACGGGAACTCGCCGTGCCAATAATTCGCGAGGCGTTGCCCGGGGTGCTCGGGTTCGTCACCCCACGTATAGGACGCACCGACCAGACCGCCACGGGCCGCGATCTCCCACTCGTCCTCGGTCGGGAGTTGCAGCCCGGCCCAGTCCGCATATGCCGCGGCGTCTTCGAAGGCGATGTGCACGACCGGATGGTGTTCGCGACCTTTCAGCGACGATCGTGGCCCGCGAGGATGGTTCCAACAGGCGCCGGGAGTCCAGGCCCACCACAGGTTGATGTGCCGCAGATCCACCGGGCCGGCGGTGCGCCGGAACACCATGGACCCGGGCACCAGGTTTTCCACTTGCGCGCCGGGAAAGTCGTCCGGATCGACCGGTCGTTCGGCGACCGTGACATAACCGGTGGCCTCCACGAACGTGGCGTACTCGACATTGGTCACCTGATGACGCTGAATCCAGAATCCCGGTGTGCTCGCCTCCCGCGCCGGGGCTTCCTCCGGATAGTGCGCGTCAGAGCCCAGAACGGTTGTCTGCGCCGGAATCCAGACCAGATCGGCAGCTGTCATCGATCGACTCTGCGGTGCGGGTAGGGAGTACTCGTAATTTTGCGCCCTGGACGCAGAACCCATGACCTCGGCAGTCGCTCACCCAAAGATCGTCGTCCAATCGTCCCGCATGCTCGCCACGGTCCAGCTGCGCTCGACGGCGAGTGCCAGCGCCTTCTCCGCGCCCGCGGTGTAGTCGAATTCGCGGTCGGCATCGTCGTGGCGCACCAGCATGCTCAGCGTGGGTCCGGTGCCGGCACTGACGTATTCGAGCATTTCGATGTCGCCATTGGAGTTACCGACGGCGAAGATCGGACGCCGGCCGATCCTGCCCCAGATACGCACCGCTTTCGTCGGACCATCGTTGAGGAACTCCGGTGTGGCGGTCGTCTTGAGGTTGCCGTCGACGAAATCCAAACCCACCGAACTCCCGATCACCCGTTCCGGTGGGATGCCGTACATCGAGACCGTCACCGGCCGCATGAAATCTCGGCCGCCGCCGGAGACGATGTAGCAGGTGAATCCGTTGGCCTCCAGATGCCGCAACAACTCGACCATCGGTGAATACCCGCAGGTGGTGTACGGCCGGACCAGGCTCGGGTGCACCGCTTCGGCGAAGAACTCCTTGATCCGGCCGGCGTGCTCTTCGACCGTCAGCCCGGCGTACGCCGAGAGTATGCCCCCGGCAAGCACTTTGAGGTCCGAGTCGTCGCCGTTGTAGTGCTTGGTGACGGCGTCACCGAACCATTCGAGATCGCCGGCGGCGGCTGCGGTATACGGCTGCCGAGCGGCCAGAGCGGGGTCGTCGGCGGCCTGTGCGGCCAGTCGGCGCACCAGAAAGTCCAGCTGGATGTAGGCCGGCTTCTCACACCACAGCGTGCCGTCGTTGTCGAACACCGCGACGCGATCCTCAGGTGCGACCTCGGTGCCGGCCCGGTCCACGAACTCGACGATCGCCGACTTCGTAACCCCGTCTTTCCATGACTCCAGCACTTAGTCGGCCGCCAGGAACGCGTGCAGTTTCTCCACTGCGTGGTTGATCGTGAACGACGCCGCCTCCTGCCGGGGCGGAAACTCCCGGAACGTGTCGAGGAACTGCGTGACGATCGCGCTGCCGTAGAACGCGATGTAGTCGTGATCGAGCCACCAATCGAAATAGGTGTTCGAGGTGATGTCAGCCTGCTCGTACGGGTCGGTGCGCAGGTTGAAGATCTTGGGAGCCCGCAGCGGTGTGAAGGGCTCCATCCAGATCTGCAGCCGTCCCTGACACCGCTGCTCCTGGAATACGACTTTCCAATTGTGGAACCGGAATCCGAGCACATCGCAGTCATCGGAGAAGTAGATGAATCCTTTACGCGGACTCTCCTCGGCCTCACCGGTCAGATAGGGCAGGAGATTGAACGCGTCGAGGTGGACCTTGAACTGCTTGTCACCCACCGTGTGTCCGGCCTTGAGCTTGTCGACGATGTTGGTATCACCCGCGGCGGCCAGGAAGGTCGGGAACCAGTCGTGGTGCTGGATGATCTCGTTGGAGATGCTGCCCGCCTTGATCTTTCCCGGCCAGCGGATGAGTTCGGGAATCCGGAACGCGCCCTCCCAATTGGTGTTCTTCTCGCTGCGGAACGGGGTGGTGGCCCCGTCGGGCCAGGTGTTGGCGTGGGGCCCGTTGTCGGTGGAGTAGATGACGATGGTGTCCTCGGCGATGCCGAGTTCATCGAGCAGATCGAGCAACTTGCCGACGTGACGGTCGTGGTCGATCATCGTGTCGTGGTAGGGCGATTGCCAAACACCGGCCTGCCCCACCGATTCCGGTTTGGTGTGGGTGCGCAGGTGCATGTGGGTGGTGTTCATCCAGACGAAGAACGGGGTGTCGGCCGTGACCTGCCGCCGAATGAAATCCACACAGGCGTCGGTGGTTTCGTCGTCGATGTTCTCCATCCGCTTCTTGGTCAGCGGGCCGGTGTCCTCGATGCGCTGCTTGCCGATCGGACCGTACTTGGGGTCGTCGGGTTCTGTCGATATCTTGTCGGTGGCCCATGAGTGGATGACACCACGCGGCCGCTGCATCTCGGCGAGCACCGGGAAGTCTTCCCTCTTGGGATAGTCTGGCAGCTCCGGTTCTTCTTCCACGTTGAGGTGGTAGAGATTGCCGAAGAACTCGTCGAACCCGTGTGCGGTCGGCAGGTACTTGTTGAGGTCGCCAAGGTGGTTCTTGCCGAACTGCCCGGTGGCGTACCCGAGCGGCTTGAGGCATTCGGCGATCGTCGGGTCCTCGGCTTGTAATCCGACGTCGGCGCCCGGGAAACCGACCTTGCTCAGGCCGGTGCGGTAGACGCTCTGGCCGGTGATGAACGACGCCCGGCCGGCCGTGCAGCTCTGCTCGCCGTAGGCATCGGTGAACAGCATGCCTTCCTTGGCGATGCGGTCGATGTTCGGCGTCTGATAACCCATCAGCCCCATGCTGTAGCAGGACAGGTTGCTGATCCCGATGTCGTCACCCCAGATGACCAGGATGTTCGGTTTTCCGTTCGGCATGGTCGCCCCTTCCTGTCAGTCTTTGGCGAGGAACTTCTCGAGCTTCTCCACGGCTTGGTCGATCGTGAAACTCGCTGGTGCGTGCCTGGGTGGGAATTCCTTGAAGGTGTCGAGGAACTTCGTGGCCATGGCGATCGCATAGAACACGAAGTAGTCGTGGTGCAGAAACCAGTCGTAGTACGTGTTCGAGGTGAGGTCGGCGTATTCGAACGGGTCGGTGCGCAGGTTGAACAGCTTCGGCACTCGAAGGTGGGTGAACGGCTCGGCCCAGATCCGCATGGTGCCCTGGCACCGTTGTTCGGCGAACACGACTTTCCAGTTCTCGAACCGCAGTGCCACCAGGTCGCCGTCGTCGGAGAAATAGAAGAACCCGCGCCGAGGGCTGGTCTCGACTTCACCGGTCAGGTAGGGCAGCAGGTTGAACCCGTCGATGTGGACCTTGTATTCGGTCTCACCGTCGGCACCGGCCTTGTGACCCTTCTTCAACTTCTCGGCGATGTCCGGCTCGCCCGCCGCGGCCAACAGGGTCGGTAACCAGTCGTGGTGCTGGATGATCTCGTTGGAGATGCTGCCCGCCTTGATCTTTCCGGGCCAACGGATCATCTCGGGCACCCGGAAGGCGCCCTCCCAGTTGGTGTCCTTCTCGCTGCGGAACGGCGTGGTGCCGGCATCCGGCCAGGAGTTGCGGTGCGGGCCGTTGTCGGTGGAGTAGATGACGATGGTGTCCTCGGCGATACCGAGTTCGTCGAGCACGTCGAGCACCGTGCCGACGTTGCGATCGTGGTCGATCATCGTGTCGTGGTAGGACGATTGCCACAACCCGGCCTGCCCACGACTTTCCGGCTTGGTGTGGGTGTAGAGGTGCATGTGGGTGAAGTTGCACCACACGAAAAACGGGTTGCCGTCCTCGTGTTGACGCTTGATGTAATCGACCGTGCGGTCGGCGATGTCCTCGTCGACCGTTTCCATCCGCTTCTTGGTCAGCGGGCCGGTGTCGGTGATGGTCTGCTTGCCGACCGGGCCGAACTTGGGATCGTCGGGTTCGCTGGACACGTCGGTGGTGGCCTTGCAGTCGAGCACACCCCGTGGCTTGGCCAGTTGGTGCAGCACCGGGAACTGGTCGGCATGCGGGTAGTCGAACTGTTCCGGTTCCTCCTCGGCGTTGAGGTGATACAGGTTGCCGTAGAACTCGTCGAAGCCGTGCACGGTCGGCAGATATTTGTTCAGATCGCCGAAGTGGTTCTTACCGAACTGTCCGGTCGCGTAGCCCAGGGGCTTGAGAAGTTCGGCGATGGTGGGATCTTCGGCGGCCCAGCCGATGGGAAAGCCGGGTGCGCCGACTTTGCTCATGCCGGTGCGGTAGACGCTCTGCCCACTGATGAACGCCGCCCGGCCCGCGGTACAACTTTGCTCGCCGTAGGAGTCGGTGAACCGCATGCCCTCGTTGGCGATGCGGTCGATGTTCGGGGTGCGGTAGCCCATCATGCCGTCGCTGTAACAGCTGAGGTTGCTGATACCGATGTCGTCGCCCCAGATCACGAGGATGTTCGGTTTGCCGTTCGGCATGGTGATGCCCCTTCCGCGCGGAAAATCCTGTGTCCGTTGAACTTTATGCGCACTTGGGCGCCGTCATCGGAGAACGCCACTCGGGGCCCGGTGAAATCCAGGTGATGGTATGACCAGAACATGAACCAGGCGAGGGGTTCCGAAGCCGTCCGCAGCTTGCATCCGGGGTACTTCGCGCTCGTCATGGGCACCGGCATCGTGTCGATCGCCGCGCAGTATCACCGCACGTACGCGCTGTCGGTGGTGTTGTTGTGGCTGGCGGCCATCTCCTATGTGGTCCTGGTGGTGTTGGTGACCGCGCGGATCATCGCGTTCCGTCGCGAGTTCTTCGCCGACCTGACCGACCCGCGGCGCGGTTTCGCGATGTTCACGTTCGTCGCCGCCACCAATGTGCTGGGCACCCGGCTGGCCACCGACGGGCACTACGGCGTCGCCCTGGGTCTGCTGGCCGTCGGTTGGGTGGCCTGGATGGTCCTGGGCTACGTGGTGCCGTGGACAGCGGTGCTGGGCCGCGCGGCCCGGCCCGTCCTGCAAAGCGCCAACGGCACGTGGTTCATCTGGGTGGTCGCCAGTCAATCGGTGGCCGTGCTGGCCGCCGCCCTGCAACCCCAGATCGCCCAGGGGCGCAGTGAACTCGCGCTGCTGGCGGTGTTCTCGTGGTCCGTCGGGATCTTTCTGTACGGCGCCGCCGGCATGTTCGTCGCGCTGCGGATGTTGATGTATCCACTGCGACCCGAGGATCTCACGCCGCCCTACTGGGTGGCGATGGGCGCCACGGCGATCACCGTCGTCGCCGGTGCCCGGATCGTGGAGATGGCCGACGCCCCGATGGTCGCGGCCACCCGGGGGCTGATCGCCGGTACCTCGGTGTTCTTCTGGGCGTTCGGTACCTGGTTGATCCCACCGTTGATCGCCGCCGGCGTCTGGCGCCATCTCGTCCACCGGATCCCGCTGCGGTACGACGCGACGATGTGGAGCGTGGTGTTCCCGCTCGGCATGTACGGCGTCGGCGGGCATTATCTCGGACAGGCCGACCAGCTGCCGATCGTGGAGAACATCGGCTACCTCGAAGGTTGGCTGGCGCTGGGGGTGTGGGCCCTGACGTTCATCGCCATGCTGCGCCACCTGGTCCTGACCCTGCTACCTGGTGTCGCGGACAGAACCGGCGCACCCTTGTAGGTGGAGGGAGATTGAGATGTACGACAAGGATCTGACCAACAAATGGCTCATCGAGATCGAGTTCTCCGAGGACGAGATCCACACCCACGCCTCGGCCCGGGCACAGCTGCGCGACGACACGATGTCGGCCACCGGCGATGCCTACCGCAACCCGAAAGACCCGGGCGCACCGATGATCGGTGAGGAGATCGCCGCGGCCCGCGCGCTCATCACCCTGGGCACCGACCTACTGCATGCCGCGTCGGCGCGTATCGAGCAGTCCACGCACCATCCGGTGCACCTGTACCGCTGATTACGCGGTGACAGGCTGCTTGGCTGCGGACTCCATCTGACGGAACAAGTCGGTGTAGTACGGCATGCATTCGGCCATGGCCTGCTCGGTGGTGAACAACGGCTCATAGCCGAGGTCGCGCCGGGCCTTGGCGATCGAGAAGTAGTTGTTGAGGTAAAGCCGTTCCACCGCAAGGGGTTCGATCAGCGGCTCGGGAATGCCGAACTTGAAGTGCAGCCACTGCCACACCATCATCGCCTTGTGTACCAGGCGTCCTGAGACCCGGAACGTGGGCAGCGGGCGACCGCAGGCAGCCAGGACCGGGCGGGCGAACTCGAACATGTTGATCGGCTCGCCGTCATTGATGAAATAGGCCTGACCGGGCGCGGTGCCACCGGGGACCAGGTGCTGGGCCGCCAGGATGAATCCGTGGATCAGGTTGTGCACGTAAGAGTTGTCCAGCTTGATGTTCTTGTTGCCGACCAGGACCTTGACGTGTCCGGCGAGCACATTCTCGAACACCTTGCGGAACATGGTCTGATCGCCGCGGCCCCAGATACCACTGGGGCGGATCGCGCAGGTGAGCATGCCGTGCTCACCGTTTTGGCCGAGCACGAACTTCTCGGCGACCACTTTGGTCTCGGTGTAGAGGTCGTTGAACCGGTTGGTGTACGGCATGGTCTCGTCACCGTTGACGATGTCCTGACCGCCCATCACCACACTGTTGGACGCGGTGTAGACGAAGCGTTTGACCCCCGCCTCCTGGCCGGCGTGTACCAGGTTCTTGGTCCCCTCGACGTTCACGGCGAAGCTGCGCTGCCGGTACTCCTCGGTGACCGAGGCGCCACCCATGAGATCGATGATGGCTGCGGTGTGGATGATCGTGTCGACATCCTTCACGGCCGCGGCCACCGTCTGTTTGTCGCAGATGTCGCCCTCGACGACCTCGAGGCCGGCGTGATCGCCGAGCGGGGACGGCGCGCGGTCGAAGGACCGCACTGTGTACCCGCGTTCGAGTAGTTCGGTCACCAGGTTGGCGCCGACGAAGCCGGAGCCGCCTGTGACCAGGACGCGGCCGAGTTCGGTGGTCAGTTTCGGATCACCCATGCCGGACAGGGTAACTGAAACATGTTCCAGTTTCGAGCGGGATCGCCCGACCTGGTTGCTGGATCAATCTTCTCGGGACTCGCGGGCGGCCAGCGCCTGCTCGACACGCTTGCGGGCGCCAGCTAAGTGCTGTTCGCACCGTTTCGCCAGCTTCTCGCCTCGTTCCCAGAGATTGAGCGAAGCATCGAGGTCGAGGCCACCCTGTTCGAGTTGCTGGACGACAGCGATCAGCTCATCGCGGGCCTCTTCGTAGCCCAGTTCACTAATAGGCTTCATCTTCGTACCTTCTACTCGCTGCCGTCGCTGACGCCTGCAGCCTCATTGCCGTCGCTGACGGCTGCTGCCTCATTGCCGTCGCTGACGGCGGTGACCACCCCGTCGGACACCCGCACCCGCAACCGGGTGCCCTCTGGCGCGTCGTCCACCGAACGCAGGACCACCGGATCGCCGGCCGACGGGACCGTCTGCACCACCGCGTAACCGCGGGCCAGCGTCGCCGCCGGCCCGAGCGCGGTCAGCCGCGCCGACAGATGTCCGATCGTGTCCGCCTGGGCGTCGATCAACCGGGTGATGTCGCGCTCGGCGGTGGCGCGGCACCGGTGCACCTCCTCGGCCCGCGCGGTGAGCGCGGCCAGCGGCTGGGCCAGGACGGGCCGGCTGCGCAGCTGCTCGAGGTGGTGCTGTTCGCGGTGCACCCAATTGCGCAGAGCGCGGGCGCTGCGCCGGTGCAGATCGGTGATCAGCGCCTGTTCGACGGCCGCATCGGGCACGATCCGCTTGGCTGCGTCGGTCGGGGTGGCCGCACGCAGGTCGGCGACCAGATCAGACAGGGGAGTGTCGGGTTCGTGGCCGATCGCGCTGACCACCGGAGTGCGGCACGCCACGATGGCTCGGCACAGGGTCTCGTCGGAGAACGGCAACAGGTCCTCGACGCTGCCGCCGCCGCGGGCCAGGACGATCACGTCCACCTCGTCGTCGGCGTCCAGCGCCGCCAGGGCCTCCACGATCTGCGGGACGGCGTTGGGCCCCTGCACGACCGTGTTGCGGATCGCGAAACGCACCGCGGGCCAACGGGTGGTGGCCACGGTGGTGACATCTCGCTCGGCAGCCGACGCCCGGCCGGTGATCAGCCCAATAGTGCTGGGCAGGAACGGGATCGGTCGTTTGAGCCGAGGGTCGAACAGCCCTTCGGCTTCGAGCAGCCGACGGAGCCGCTCGATGCGGGCCAGCAATTCGCCGATGCCGACCGCGCGAATCTCGTTGACCCGCAACGAGAACGTGCCACGACCGGTGTAGAAGTTCGGCTTGCCGCAGACGATCACCTGCGTGCCCTCGGACAACTTCACCGGGGCGTTGCGCACCAGGTCACGCGGACACGTCAGGGTCAGCGACATGTCGGCCGCCGGATCGCGCAGCACCATGAACACGGTCTTGGAGTCCGGGCGGATCTTCAGTTCGGTCAGCTGCCCCTCGACCCAGACCGTGCCCAGGCGATCGATCCACTTGGCGACCCGGGTCGCCACGGCGCGGACCGGCCAGGGATTCTCCGGTGACTGACCCGGTTCGGTCACTTCGCGGTCGCGCGGGTGATTCTGTTGGCGAGCAGGGTGACGAACGGTGCGCGGGCACGGCCGGCCTCTTCGTAGGCCAGTAGCGCTTCGAGATCGGCGACCCGCAATGACGCCAGCCGGGCGCGCAGCTGCGCCAGCGTCAGCGCGTCATAGCCGAGTTCGTCGGCGATGTCCGGTGCGGTGCTCGTGGTGGCCTTGCTCTTGGTGGCAGTGGACTTGCCGTTGGTTGCCCCTCCCGCCTCCGGCTCACCGGTGCTGTAGAGCGCGAACCGGCCCTCGGTGCGTCGTTCGCCGTCGGCGTCGGGCGCATCGTGCGCCGCGTCAGTGTCGTCGGCGTCGAGATCCTCGTCGAAAGTGGCCCACTCGGGCTGCTCATCTTTGGGCGGAAACAGCTGCTCGAGCGTTTCGTCGCCCTTGATCACCAGTTCGGCCAGGTTCTGCTGGACATGCATGACGATGTTGGCGGCCTGGCTGGCCACGGTCATGGGGTACGTCAGGATGGTGTGGGGTAACTTGCGGGCTTCTTCCAAGGTGGTGACCGCCGCACCCACCAGCAGCCGGACCCCATACGGTGCAGTTCCCATGTGCACAGACTAGCCACAGCCACGGCTGGCTCCGTTGCGTTGTCGCCCCGTACCCTGGTGACATGCCGTCGACAATCAATATGGGTATCCCGGGTGCCACCAGCTCGGTGAGGTCAGGCGGTGGTTCGCAAGCCTCGGGCAAACGAGTTCTGCTGGCCGAGCCGCGCGGATACTGTGCCGGCGTCGACCGCGCAGTCGAGACCGTGGAACGCGCCCTGGAGAAGCACGGCGCCCCCGTCTACGTACGGCACGAGATCGTGCACAACAAGCACGTGGTGGAGACGCTGGCCAAGGCCGGCGCGGTATTCGTCGACGAAACCGACGAGGTGCCCGAAGGCGCCATCGTCGTGTTCTCGGCGCACGGTGTCGCCCCGACCGTGCACGAGACGGCCGCCGCCCGCAGCCTGCAGGTCATCGACGCCACCTGCCCGCTGGTCACCAAGGTGCACAACGAGGCCAAGCGGTTCGCCCGTGACGACTTCGACATCCTGCTGATTGGCCACGAAGGCCACGAAGAGGTTGTCGGCACTGCAGGCGAGGCCCCCGACCACGTCCAGGTCGTCGACAATCCGGACGCGGTGGACAAGGTCACCGTGCGGGACCCGAACAAGGTCATCTGGCTGTCGCAGACCACGCTGAGCGTCGACGAAACCATGGAGACCGTGCGTCGGCTCCGTGAGAAGTTTCCGACGCTGCAGGATCCGCCGAGCGACGACATCTGCTACGCCACGCAGAACCGTCAGGTCGCGGTGAAGGCCATGGCGCCCGAGTGCGAACTCGTGATCGTGGTCGGTTCGCGTAACTCGTCCAACTCGGTCCGACTGGTCGAGGTGGCGCTCGGGGCCGGCTCTCGGGATGCGCACCTGGTCGACTACGCCGAGGACATCGACCCGGCCTGGCTGAACGGCGTCACCACGGTGGGCGTCACCTCAGGGGCTTCGGTGCCCGAGGTGCTGGTGCGCGGTGTGCTCGAACGGCTCGCCGACTACGGCTACGGCACCGTGCAGCCGGTGACCACCGCCAACGAGACACTGGTGTTCGCCCTGCCGCGGGAGATCCGCCCGCCACGGGCCTGAGGCCCGACCCGCCCGTTCAGTCGTCGTACTCCCAGGAGTGACGTCCCCTGGGCGCCTGCCCCCGGGTGGACGAGCGGGGCCGCGTGCGGTGCTCCACCCGGTGATCCTCATCGTCGGTGCCGCGGTAGCGCACCCGTGACACCGGATGGTGCGTCGAGCGGCCAGAGCGGGTGGGGGGTTCGAAGGAATCCTCGAACGGCTGATAGTCGTCGAATCGGCGGCGACGTCGCTGGGGCCGTTCATGGGCCTCGAAACTTCCCGCTTCACGACGATCGGGCGGCGGCTGGCGGCGTGGATCCCGCGGCTCGGTCCGCGCCCGCCGACGCGGCTCGCCGGCTCCGGGCTCGGCCGGACGCGGCGGCCTCGGACGTCGCGGACGCTCAGGGACAGCCCCGTCGAATTCGCTGCCGAGGTCGGCGTCGGGCGCACGGCCCGGACGGGGACGCGGCGGCGCGGTGCGTTTCGTGGGTCGGCGTTCGCCTCGGGGGCGCCCGGCGGCCGACCCCGCTTCGGATGCGGCGCCTGCGCCGGCCGGTCGTCGCCGCGGGGGCCGTTCCGATGGGCGGCGCCGCGGCGGAACGTCAGTGGCCGGATCTTGGTCGGTGGCCCGGGCCCGACGAGTCGACGCCGTCGCGGGTTTGCGGAGAACCAGTCCGGAAAGTTTCTCTGTGACAGAAGCCACAATTCCCGCGACGGGCGTGGCTGTGGCGGTCCGGCCGGCTTTGACGGTGTGCGTGGCGCCGGTCGGCTCGATCTCCTCGCCTCCGCGGCGTGTTGTGAGGCCGACGTACCACCGGCCCAGGCCGATCAGCAGGACTGCCGCCGAGAGGAACAGCATCAACGGAAAGCGTTCGATCAGTGGGTATCCGCAGTTGATCGCCAGATCTTTCACGCCGTCGAGCTGGCCGCCGTGGAACAGGAAATAGGACCCGGGAACAGCGACGAACAGGATCAGCGGCGGCTGGATCACGGCGGTGAACAGCCCGGCCTGTTGAACCGCGAGAACAGCCAAAAGGCAACCCAGGGAGTAGCAGACCGCAAACACAGCGCTGAGCTCCCGGTCACCGGAACCGGCGTCGAAAGCAAAGCCGATCGCAGTAGCCGTGACGGCCAACAAGACAGCGCCCCACCACGGCACACCGGCGAAACGCGGGTGTACAGAGCGATGATCAGCCGGCACTGCCGACTGTGCGCGCTGTCCTGACACACGTAGACCGTACCGGCTATGTCTGGCCGCGTGCTGCCAGCTCACGCTGGCGCGCCTGTCACACCGGCCTAGACTGTGGTCCCTGTGAGCCTGAACCTGGGAATCGTCGGTTTGCCGAACGTCGGAAAGTCGACTCTGTTCAACGCCCTGACACGTAACGACGTGTTGGCGGCCAACTACCCGTTTGCGACCATCGAGCCCAACGAGGGCGTGGTGCCGCTGCCCGATCCCCGGCTCGACAAGCTCGCGGAGATCTTCGGGTCGGAGAAGATCGTGCCGGCGCCGGTGACGTTCGTCGACATCGCCGGAATCGTCAAAGGCGCGTCCGAGGGCGCCGGTCTCGGGAACAAGTTCCTGGCCAACATCCGCGAGTGCGACGCCATCTGTCAGGTGGTGCGGGTGTTCGCCGACGACGACGTGGTGCATGTCGACGGCCGGGTGGACCCACGCTCGGACATCGAGGTGATCGAGACCGAGCTGATCCTGGCCGACATGCAGACGCTGGAGAAGGCGATTCCGCGGCTGGAGAAGGAAGCCCGCAACAACAAAGAACGCAAGCCGCTCTTGGATGCGGCCATCGCGGCCCAGGCCGTACTGGATGGCGGCAAGACTCTGTCCTCTGTGGTCTCGTCGGCCCAGGACTGGTCGATCCTGCGTGAGCTGAACCTGATGACCACCAAGCCGTTCCTGTACGTGTTCAACGCCGACGAGTCGGTGCTCACCGACGCTGCGCGTGTCGCCGAACTCCGTGAGCTGGTGGCCCCGGCCGACGCGGTGTTCCTGGATGCCAAGATCGAATCGGAGCTGATCGAGCTCGACGAGGAATCGGCCGCCGAACTGCTGGAGTCGATCGGGCAGACCGAACGCGGCCTGGATGCCCTGGCCCGGGCCGGCTTTCACACCCTGAATTTGCAGACCTACCTGACGGCCGGGCCCAAAGAATCGCGAGCCTGGACGATTCACCGGGGCGACACGGCACCCAAGGCGGCCGGCGTGATCCACACCGACTTCGAGAAGGGCTTCATCAAGGCCGAGATCGTGTCTTTCGACGACCTCGTCGAGGCCGGATCGATGGCTGCTGCCAAGGCTGCGGGCAAGGTGCGGATGGAAGGCAAGGACTACGTGATGGCCGACGGGGATGTGGTGGAGTTCCGCTTCAACGTGTAGGTCTGGCGGCAAGGGTGCCAATTAGCTGGGAGGTGTGCGGGTGGACTCAAAGGCCGACGTGCTGTTCGAGGTATGCGCTGCTCTTGCTGGGGGCGACTCCTGTTCTGCTAAAGCGACCCTTAGGTCGCAGTATCCGTTCAAGCCGGTAGAGAAGATCGCCCGCCGGTACTCAGAACGTCAGTCGATGAAGCTGTTCATGCGTGATGGCTTCATCGACCGCTACACGGGCAACCGCCTCGTTAACCCCGGCGTTCTCCGACTCCTCCATGTCGTGCTGGGGGTCGACTTTCCGACACATCCGAACTGGAAGGTCTCAGCGACGCACCCCGCTTTCTGGGAGTTGTTCCCGACGGTCGATCATGTCGTGCCCGTCAGCCGAGGCGGGCGTGACGACGAGTCGAACTGGGTCACAGCGTCGATGCTGAGCAATCAGGCCAAGGACCAGTGGACGGTGGAGCACCTGGGTTGGAAGCTGCATCCGGCTGGCGCTGTGGAGGAGTGGGATGGGTTGTCGCGGTGGCTGGTCGACTATCTCGCGGCGAACCCGACCGTGTTGGCGGAGGCAGCTGAGCCCCACCGTCGCTACATCCGAACATGGTTTACCGCCACCAAGGCGGCGATAGAAGGGGATGACCAACCGGTGGAGTTCCGCTTCAACGTGTAGGTGCCACGAACAGCGCCGAAAGTGAAGACGATGTCGAGATTTCACGAAAATCTCGACATCTTGTTCACTTTCGGCGTCTTTCGAGTCGACTGAACCGGAAACGGCCTGTCCGCAGGCTGCACAATGTCGGTATGCCGGATCAGCTTGCACGTCAATGGCCGTCGGTGCGCGAGATGGTGGAGCGCGGGCGGCGCTCGGCCGGGCACGTCACCATTGCTTCGGTCGACGCCGCCGGTGGGCCCACGATCACGCCCATCGGGACAGTCTTTCTGCGCGCCGACGGCACGGGCTTTTACTTCGACCAGTACACCGAACGCCTGGCCGAGAATTTGGACGCCAACCCGCAGGTGTGCGTCATGGCGGTGGACCGGGGAACCGGCTTCTGGCTCCGCTCGCTGCTGACCGGTCGGTTTCACAAGCCGATCGGTGTGCGGCTGTACGGGACGGCCGGCCCGCGCCGCTTGGCGACAGCTGACGAACTCGACGAGGTCGACCGACGGGTGCGGCTCATGCGAATAACCCGGGGCGGCCGCAGGCTCTGGTCGGATTTCAGTTATGTGCGCGACCTCGTGTTCACCGATTGCCGATGGGTGCAGTATCCCGTGATGATGCCGGCACTCAACGGCTGAATTCGTGCCCGGCGCTTGGTGTCGGTGGTCGGGCCTAGGGTGCCGGGCATGAAATTCGTTTCGACCCGCATCATCACCGCCGACGTGTTGCGTCTCGTCGCGTTCTACGAGACGGTCACCGGAGCCGACGCCGTGTGGGGCAATGAACTGTTCGCCGAGATCCCCACCCCGGTCGGCACTTTGGCCATCGGCAGTGACAAGACAGTCCCGCTGTTCGGGGCCGGGTCCGCCGAGCCCGCGGCCAACCGCAGCGCAATCATCGAGTTCATCGTGGACGATGTGGACGCCGAGTACGAGCGGCTGCGGGGGAAGGTCGGTGAGGTGGTGACGGAACCGACGACGATGCCATGGGGTAATCGTGCGCTGCTGTTCCGCGACCCGGATGGGAACCTGGTCAACTTGTTCACGCCGGTCACCGACGAGGCTCGGGCCAAGTTCGGTTTGTGAAGGCAGTGATCGGTGTCCCGAATGTGCACATAGATCGCGAATTCCGCCCGGAACGCGATCTGTGTGCACGTTCGGCGACGTTTCGGCGTCTCAGTCGACGATCACCGAGATCTCGTCGCCCAGCGCGTATCCGTCGGTCAACGGCAGCTCGTCACCGCTCCAGAACGACCCGGGATCGAACCAGTTGTAGTGCTTCTCGGTGGTCAGCAGACCCATCTCCTCGTAGGTGATGGCCACGGTCTCCGCGCAGTAGGCGGTTTCCAGCCCGACCTGGCGATCGCGTGCCTTCCTGCGTTCGGCCGATTCGCGAACCTTGCTGTGGACGAACGGAATTCCGCGAGTGAAATCGCTGACGACGGGGACCCTGCCGCGAAGCCAACGTCCGGTGAGCCGGGCCGTGGTGGGGAAGGCCGTGCCGTCCATCCGGGCGATCACCTTGAGCAGCGTGTCCTCCTGCTCGCGGGTGGCGAACGGGGTGAGCTGACGCAACCAGCAGCGCTGCCCGTAACTGTGGGCCCAGCGTTCGACGGCCTGACGGGCGTCGTGCAGTTGCACGCCGCGGTGGTGGGTGCCGGTCCACAGGTCGAGCAGCTTGTCGCCGAGTTCGGCATGCCAGATCAGCGGTGGTAGATCGTCGATCGCGACGGTCATCCCGACGTGGTTGACCGGGCTGTTGGTCAAGGTTTGGATCGCCCGGTCGGGCCCGGACCCGCCGCGGAACAACCAGATGTCACCGGTGCGGGTCTCCTCCAACGCCTTGGTCAATGACACCGTGTTCGCTTTCACATGCGCAGCTTAGGCAGACTCGGGGCATGCGCAGCATCTGGAAGTGGGTCGGGCTGGCCGGTGTCGCCGGTGTCGTGGCCGGTGGTGTCATGGTGGCGCGGGATCAGCGGCGCCGAAACGCCTATACCCCGCAGGATATCCGGGAGCGGCTGCATCAGCGGCTGGCCGAGGCCGAACAGGCGGATCCGAAGCCGTAATAGGTCAGCGGCCGACGAACTCCACGACCACCCCGGTGAACGCGTCGTTGTCGTCACCGGCGGCGGTATGCCCGGCATCGGACAGCTCGACGAACTCGGCGGCGGGCACCTTCTCCAGGAAGTCCTGCACCCCTTCGGGACTGACGACGTCGGACAGCTTGCCGCGGATCAGCAGGATCGGGATCGACAGGTTTATCGCGGCCTGCTCCAGCTTCTCGACCCGGACGAACGGATCGTCTTCGGGCTTGGTCAGAAACGCCGGATCCCAGTGCCAGTACCAGCGCCCGTCGCGCAGCCTCAGGTTCTTCTTGAGCCCTTCCGGACTGCGCGGCTTGGTGCGATACGGCAGGTAGGCCGCCACCGCTTCGGCGGCCTCCTCCAACGAGTCGAAGCCGTTCACATTGGTGAACATGAAGTCGCGAATGCGGGCGCTGCCGCTCTTCTCGAACCGTGGCACCACATCGACGAGCACCAGTTTGGTGACCAGTTCCGGACCGGCTTCGTGGGCGGCCAGGATGCCGGTCAGCCCGCCCATGCTCGCGCCGATCAACACGACGGGACGGCCGATCTGGTACAGCACATGCTGAACATCGGCGCACAGCACCTCGACCGAATAGTTTGCGCTGGGTGAGCGATCGCTGTCGCCGTGCCCACGTGCGTCGAGCGCGATGACGTGCAGCCCGCGATCGGCCAGGATCTGGCCGGTGTTCTTCCACGAGAACCGGTTCTGCCCGCCGCCGTGCAGCAGCAGCACAGTGGGCTTCTCGGAGGCCGACGCCGCATCGCGGTTCCATTCGTCGCCGACCAGATTCAAGTCGTCGACCCCGCGGAACGCGACGGTCCGCAATTCGCTGTGCTCTGGTTTCGCGGTGCTCACGGACATTCCTCTCGCCAGGCCCCGGAGGTCACGTTACCCAGGCCGGTTTTCGCCCCATCTGCGACCCGCTGCAGCGGTGCATTCCTAGAATCGTGAATCGTGCAAATCGAGCCAGGTGACGCGGCACGCGACGCCGATGATCGCAAGGCAATCATCAAAGCCGCGTTCACGTGCCTGTCCGAGCCGCACGCCGGTGCGGTACCGCTGACGGCGATCCTGGCCAGGGCAGGATTGTCCACTCGGGCGTTCTACCGGCATTTCGAATCCAAGGACGCGCTGTTTTTGGCGATGCAGCAGAGCGGCGGCAGGTTGTTGGGCTGCCGTCTCGACGGGATCGCCGACGACGACGGGATGCCGGTCGAGCGGCTCGCGCAGTGGATAAGTGTGGCGTTCGAGGTGATCCACGATGCGCGGTTGCGTGGGCACGCCACCGTTCTGGATTCCGACGAGGTTCGCTCGGCCAAGGGGTACGACGAGGCTCAGGAACAGTGGCGCTTCGACCGCGAACGGGCCCTGGCGCGACTTCTGCGCCGCGGCCGCGACGACGGCTCATTTCCGCTGGCCAAACCGGAGCGGGACGCCGCGGCCATCCGCGCCGTGGTGAGCCATGAGCTGTCCCGTCTACCTGCCGACGGGGATCGGGAGGCGGCGTGCGCGGCAGCCGTGGACTTTGCCCTGCGAGCCGTCGGCGCCCGCACCCGGGACCGCTGATCACGGTGTGACCGGTGCCACGTACTTTGGATCGCACGCGTGCCAACCCACGCGACACGTAGTGCCCCGAGGAGCAGATGTATGGCAGACGACAGCGCCGACGCCGAGCCTGTCGAGCAGACGGAGGCTGACGAGACCGCAGAGGCCGACGACGAGACCACCGCTGACGAAAAAGAACCGGCGGACGACGTTCCGGCGGTGTCCAGGCGGCGACGGCTCGTGGCGACGCCGACGGCTCTCGGCGCTGTGCTTCTCGTCGCGCTCGTGGCGCTGACCGGTTGGCTGGGATACGAGTTCTCTCAGGTAAAGCAGGATCAGCAGCGGCGTGAGATGTTCGTCGACACCGCACGCCAGGCCGCGCTCAATCTGACCTCGGTCGACTGGGAACACGCCGAGGACGACATCCAGAGGGTGCTCGACACCTCCACCGGTGCGTTCTACGACGACTTCGACAAGCGTTCGAAGTCATTCCTGGAAGTCGTCAAACAGATCAAATCGAAATCGGTGGGCACCGTCACGGCATCGGGGCTGAAGTCCTACTCGCCCGATGAGGCGAAAGTCCTCGTCTCGGCGACCATCCGCTCCACCAACGCCGGGGTGCCCGAGCAGAAGCCACAGGTATGGCGAATGGTGTTGACCGTGCAGGACATTGACGGCAAGGCGAAGGTCTCCAACGTGGAGTTCATCCAATGAGCGGCCGACACAAGATGCCGCCGGCCGGGCGCCGTAAGGCCGCGGCGGAATCTGCCGAGACACCGGAGCAGGTGAACCTCGAGAAGACCGCGGTCGAGCCACCGGCCCCCGATCCCGAGAGCGCGACGCCGGAGGCCGTCGAGCCCGAGAGCACGACATCGGAGGCTACCGAGCCCGAGCCCGAGGGCGCCGAGCCCCAGGACACGGCGCAGATGGACCCCCAAGCCCCAGAAAGCCCAGAAGGCCCGGAAAGCCCTGAAGTTGCGGAAGACCCGGAAGTGTCGGGCGCGACGGACGAGCCGGACGCGACGGAAGAGCCCACGGCCGACAACACGGACCAGCCGGCGCGTACCCGCTCGCGGGTCCCGCTGGTGTTGGCCGTGATCGCACTGGTCCTCGCGTCGGCCTGCGGGGTGTTGCGCTGGCTGATCGTCACGCAACACGAAAGTGACACGGCCCGAACCGAATCCGTCGAGGCGGCCAAAGACATCACCATCCAGATGCTGTCGTATGAGACCGACACCGTCGACCAGCAGCTGACCGCGGCCCGTGACCGGATGACCGGGGAGTTCCTCGGGAAGTACACCGCAATGATCGACCAGGTGATCCCGGCGGCGCATGCTCAGCAGATCTCGGCCGTCGCCGATGTGCAGAGCGTGGGCGTGGTGAGCGCGGAGCCGGACCGCGCCGAGGTGATGATGTACGTCGATCAAAGCGTCCAGGTCGGAAGAAACGTGCCGGAGAGAACGTTGTCGATCGTGCGGGCCACGGTGGTCAAAGACGGTGACCAGTGGCTGCTTTCTCGGTACGAGCCGGTGCAGCCATGAGTGAGCCCCGTTGGATCGATGTGGACACACCCGCGGTACAGCTGCGGGCGTTGGTCTGGGGCCCCGACGACGGCCCGGTCGCGTTATGTCTGCACGGTTTTCCCGATACCGCTTACGGCTGGCGGAAGGTCGCGCCGGTGCTGGCCGATGCCGGCTGGAAAGTGGTGGCGCCGTTTCTGCGCGGTTACGTGCCGTCGTCGATTCCCACCGACGGCAGCTATCACGTCGGAGCACTGATGGATGACGCGCTGCGGGTACTGGATGCCGTCGGGCCGACCGGAAACGATGTGCTGATCGGGCATGACTGGGGCGCCATCACCGCCTCGGGCCTGGCGGCGATGCCGGAGAACAGGTTTGCCAAATCCGTGATCATGTCGGTCCCGCCGTCGGCGTCGTTCCGGCCGCTGGGCCGGGTGCCCGACACCGGAAAGCTGTTGGCCCAGTTGCCGCGTCAACTTCTCCGCAGCTGGTACATGATGTTCTTCCAATTGCCTTGGCTACCTGAGCGATCCGCATCGTGGGTGGTGCCGACCCTGTGGAGGCATTGGTCGCCGGGTTACGACGCCGCCGAGGACGTACGCCACGTCGACGCCGCGATCGGGGCGCCCGACCGGTGGCGGGCCGCGCTCGGGTATTACCGGGCCATGATCCGCGGCAGTAAGCCGCCGGCCCGGTATGCCGCGCTCCACGAGCACTGGCTGTCGGCGCCGGTGCTGCCGACGCTGTACCTCCACGGAACCGACGACGGCTGTGCCGCACCGGATTACGCCCGGTGGGTGGAGCAGATCCTGCCGAGCGGCAGTGCGGTGGGCATCATCGACCATGCTGGGCATTTCCTGCAGTTGGACCGGCCGGACGCGGTCGGGCGACAGATCGTGGATTTCATCGGTAGTCCCGGACGGAGTTGACCGGTGCGACGTCTGGCCGCGATCGACGCCCAGAACTGGTGGATGTCGGCCAAACTGCCCAACGATCAGTTTCTCCTCTATGGATTCGACGGACTGCCGGCGGATCTCGGTGCCGCGGTGGCCGAGATCCGGACACGTGCCCAACGCTGCCCAGACCTGACCGTGTGTATCCGTGACGACTGCGCGCTGACGTACCCAGTCTGGGCGCCGCGGCCGGTGCGCGAAGACCAGTTCGCCGTCCACCGCGGTGAACTCGAGTGGAACGAGTGCCTGGATGCCGTCGCGCAGTTGGCCGACCACCAGCTCGACGTCACCGTCGCGGCTTGGCGCGTCCACGTATTCGCGAGGGTCCGTGCGATTCCGGGCGCCGAAACCGGAACTGTCGCGGTGTTGCAGATTTCGCATGCCCTCGCCGACGGGACCCGGGCCTCGGCGTTGGCGGCGTGGCTGTTCGGCCGCGCCGAGCCAGTGGTGCCCGTGTCCGCACCCCGCTTCCCGGCGGCCCGGTTGCCTTGGCGTGCGATCGAGGCGGCCCGCACCCACCGGAACCTGATGCGCGACACCGAATCCGGTGTGGTGCCGGCGCCGGCGCCGCCGCGTCCGGTGCTGCACAGCAATACCGAGCCGACGGGTGAGCGGTGGGTACGCACCATCATCCGGCAGCGTCCACAGATCCCCGGGCCGACGGTGACGGTCGGTGCGTTGGCCGCGATCTCGTCCGCGCTGGACGAGCACCTCCGTGAGTTCGGCGACGATACCGGTGCGCTCGCGGCGGAGGTGCCCATGGAGACAACGGGGATCCGGTGCGCGCACAACCACTTCGGCAACGTCGGCATCGGTCTGTATCCCGAACTCGCCGTGGCAGACCGAATCGCACACATCGCGGCGGACTTCGCCGATCGTCGTCGCCGCGCGGCTCACCCGGGGATGGTCGCGGCCGGCCGCGCGTTCGCTGCCACCCCGGCACCGCTGTTGCGGTGGGGGGTGGCGCAATTCGATCCGACGGTTCGGGCCCCGATGGTCACCGGCAACACCGTGGTGTCCAGCGTCAACCGTGGCGCGGCGGATCTGCGGTTCGGTGGCGCAGGTGTGTTGGTGACGGCCGGGTACCCCTCGCTGTCGTTGATGATGGGACTGACGCACGGGGTGCACGGGATCGGTCAGACCGTGGCCGTGAGCGTGCATGCCGCTCGGTCGGCGGTCGGGGACATCGACGCCTACGTCGCCCGGCTGGAGGCCGCGCTGGGCGGTTAGCCGCGACGCAGCATGGCGATGCCGACGTCCAGGGCCGACTCCAGATAGCTCAGATCCCCAGAGGCGAGCAGAACGCTCACGCCACCCTGGATTCCGGCCAGCAACGCGGCGGCCGCCCGGTCGGCGTCCAGGTCGGCGGCGACCTTGCCCTGCGCCTGCATGTGCCGGATACCCGCGGCGATCTCGTCGTGCCATTGCCGCAGCAGGGCTTTGGTGACCGCCTGGGCGCCGGGGGTGGTGCGGCCGATCTCGGACATGAGCAGGCTCAACGGGCAGTTCTGGCCTTGACGTCGGTAGCGCTCGACCACCGCGTCGCGCCAACGTTGCCACGCGGCCCACGAGGTCAACTCACCCAGGTAGGGCTGCTGGTCTTCCAACACCATCTGGGCCTCGCGCTCGGCGACCGCGAGCAGGAGTTGGTCCTTGCCGTCGGGGAAGTAGTGGAACAGCTGGCTCTTGGAGGTCTGGGTGTGGGCCCGGATGTCGTCGAGGGTGGTCGCGGCCACGCCGTTGCTGCGGATCACGGTGGCCGCGCCCTCGATGATGCGGCGTCGGGTGGCTGCGCCCTTGGCGGTCAATTTCTGGACTTGCGGGTCCATTTTCAGCGGCTTATACCTGGACTCATGAGTCCAAATATTACGCGTCTGCAAGGTCGCACAGCCCTTGTCACCGGATCCACCGGCGGCCTCGGCGTCGCCATCGCCAAGGCCCTGGCGGCCGAGGGGGCCCTCGTCGTCGTCAGCGGCCGGAACAAAGAACGCGGCGATACCGTCGTCACCGAGATCCGTGCTGCCGGAGGGCAAGCCGAGTTCGTCGCTGCCGACCTCGGGGCCGGCGGGGCCGAGGTGCACCGACTCGCACAGCAGGCCGCGGCGGCCGCGGGCGGCCAGATCGACATCCTGGTCAACAACGCCGGGGTATGGGGCCTGCCCGAACCCACCGGCGAGGTCTCCGAGCAGGCGCTTGCCGAGTCATATCAGACCAACGTCATCGCGCCGTTCCTGCTCACCGGTGCCCTGGTACCGGCCATGGCCGAGCGTGGCCACGGCGCGGTGGTCAACATCGGATCGATCACCGGATTGATCGGCGGAGATCAGTCCGCCCTGTACTCGTCGACCAAGGCGGCCGTGCACTCGCTGACCAAGTCGTGGGCGGTCGAATACGGCCCGCGCGGAGTCCGGGTGAACGCGGTGGCCCCGGGGCCGATCGCGACGGAGCGCGCCCTCGACGTGGCCGACGAAGTGGCCCCGGTGCTGGCCCGTATCCCGTCGCGGCGGATGAGCACACCCGAAGAGGTGGCCGCCGCCGTGGTGTTCCTGGCCGGCGACGACGCCGGAAACATCCACGGGACCATCCTGAGTGTGGACGGGGGCTGGGCAGCGGCGTAACAGATGGCCTAGATTCTGTCACGTGGCATCTGATACAGCGCTCCTTGTCCTGCGGGTCGTCCTCGGGCTGACGATGGCCGCCCACGGCTACAACAAGTTCTTCGGCGGCGGCCGCATCCCGGGCACCGCGGGCTGGTTCGACAGCATCGGCATGAAACCGGGCCTGTTCCACGCCCGGGTCGCGGCGACCACCGAGATCGCGGCCGGCCTCGGCCTGGCCCTGGGCCTGCTCACCCCGATCCCGGCGGCCGGGTTCGTGGCCCTGATGCTGGTGGCGGCCTGGACCGTGCACCGCGCCAACGGCTTCTTCATCGTCAAGGAAGGCTGGGAATACAACCTGATCCTGGCGGTGGCGGGGGGGGGGGGGGGGGGCCGCCCCCCCCCAAAAGAGGGTTTTAAACCAAGGATAAAGAAGAAGAAAAAAGGAAGGGCGGGGGGGGCGGCCTCGCCCCTCCCCCCAAAACGCCCCACCACCACACCC
>NZ_MBEQ01000058.1 GCF_001954135.1 Mycobacterium sp. GA-1841
GTCGGCGGCGGTGCGGGAGTTGTCGGGGCGGGGGTTTGAGTTCGTCGGGATCTTGATGAATGGGGCTGATCGGCGGTGGACGGAGTTGGCGTTGGCTGGTACGGGTGCGCGGATTGTGCGGCCGGTGGATGCGGTGGCTGCGGCGGGTGAGTTTGCTGGTTGTTCGGCAGTGATTGTGAGTCGGTTGCATGCGGGGATTTTGGCGGCGTTGTCTGCGACGCCGGTGATTTCGTTGGAGTATCAGCCGAAGTGTCGTGATTTTGCGTTGTCGGTTGATGATGAGCGGTCGTTGTTGCGGACTGATGAGGTGCGCAGGTCGGTGGTGGTGGATCGGGTGTTGGCGGGGTTGGCTGATTCGGTGGCGATCCGGGCTCGCACGGGTGCTGCTGTGGATGGGTTGCGCCGGCGTTTGCAGGCCCAGTATTCGATGCTGGCCGGGCACCTGGGACTGTCCGCCACCTGACTTGCTGCAAAGATCGCAAAACGTGATCACATTGCTATAACTGCACTGCGCGTAATGGTCACGATCGGCGTAATTCCGCGTCCTATTTTCGACTCGTTGTAGCCGTTCTGAGTGGGTAGAGTGCACCCCAAATGTTGGTATTCATAACCACTTTGCGGCATCCGCAGAACGCAGCGGACTACGGCCGCGTGGAAGCGCTGCTGCAGGACACCCTGGCGTCGGTCAGTCGGCAGAGCTGCGACGAATATCTGATCATCATCGTCGGCAATCGACCGCCGTCATTCCCGCTCCCCGCCCGCACCGTTTTCGTCGAAGTCGATTTCCCGCCCCCGTCGCTGCACCAGGGACCACGCACCGGACCTGCCTCGGTGATTTGGGACAAGGGCACCAAGAACGCCATCGGTCTGATCGCCGCGCGTGAATACCGGCCGGACTACGTGATGCTCTTCGATGCCGATGATTTCGTGCACCGCGACATCGCTGCCTTCGTTCACGGCCACCCGGGAGCCGCCGGATGGGTGAGCACTCGCGGATGGATTTATTCACGCCGGCGCAACGCGTATGCGCTACGTAGGAAGTTCTACCGGCACTGCGGCACGTCGTTCATCATTCCGTGGGACGCCTATCAGGTTCCCGATGTACTCACGGTGTCTTCCACTCAGCGCGAGATCTTCGACGCTTTCGGAGTGCGGCTGGAAAAGGTGCTGGAGCACGGATTCGCCTACGACTGGTGGCGACAACACGGACGTACTCTGGAACCGCTACCGTTCCCGGCTGCCGTTTACCACGTCGACACCGGTGAAAACCATTCCGGCAACATCTTGTTCGGCCCGGCAATGCCTTACCGCTCGCATCTGTACCGTGATTTCGGGCTGCGCCCGTCAAAGGGGCCGGCGGTCACCCTGTGGAGCGCGGTCGGGCCGGCCTCGTTGTCGCGGTGGCCGGCGGTGCGCTTGCGTCAGCCCAAGTCGTATCTCGAAAACTACCGTCCACCAGTGAATCCGGTAACTCCGTAACACTGATCGATGCCGCGGGAAGGGATGTTCGATGCGCACAGCGGTTCGAGCCATCGGTGTGACACTCATGGCCCTGGTGGGGCTGGTGTCGCTGGCAGTGATGTCAACGGTGGCGTCCGTCGCCTCGGCAGCGGCCACCAGCGTGTTGATCATGGGCGGCTCGGGGGATCCGCTCACCACCGAGAAAGACGGAATCCCTTTCGTCAGGCAATACACGACCAAGGTCGTGGACAACTTCGTCGCCCCCTCCTCGATGCGGCCCGGTCTGGGTATTCCGGTCGGGCCGTACAACGCGGTGGCCGTGATCACGCCGGCGCAGTTCAACACCGGTGATCCGGCCGACCATTCGATGACGTTCGACCATTCGGTCGCCGAAGGTACGAAGGATCTCGATACCTGCATCAGCTCGGCGACACAGTGCGAGTACAACGAGGACATCGGTTCCGACGCCCCCGGTGCGGACGACTCGTTGGTGGTGTTCGGATACTCGCAGAGCGCCACCATCGCCTCGTTCGAGAAGGCCGCCCTGGCCGATCGGTATCCGCCCGGCGAGGGGCCGCAGGTCTCGTTCATCTTGACGGCCAACGGAAACAGGCCCAATGGGGGCTTTCTGGCTCGTGGTCCGAAAGGCCTGTCGATCCCGCTTCCACTTCCCGGCGGTGGGGTGACTTTCAGCGGACCGACGCGCACCGACACCCAGTACGCGACCGTCGACATTGCGATCCAGTACGACGGTTGGGCGGATCAGCCGGTCAATCCGTTCAATCTGATCGCCGTTGCCAATGCCAATGCTGGGCAGCGCTTGCTGCACCCGCATTACGCTGACCAGAGCCTCGACGGTCCCGGGATCATCGATCAGGGACAGTACGGCGACACCCGATACCTGATGGTCGCCACCGACACCCTGCCGCTGCTGCACGACGTGGCCAACATGCCAGGGATCGGGCGATTCTTGGCCGACGTGCTCGATGCGCCACTGCGCGTGCTCGTCGAATCGGGTTACGACCGAACAACAAGTCCGGGTAAGCCGACGACCTGGAGCCTGTTCCCGGCGAAGAACCCGCTCAAGACCGCCGTGGATTTCGTGGTTGCCATTCCGACGGGATGGGACAACGCGATCGAGAACATCAACGGAACCCGGCCGTTCGGCACTCAACGACCCGGCCCGTATGGCGTCGGTGGCCCTAGCGTCGACTACCTCAATCCGTCAGACGAGACCAGCGAGCCGGCCGAAGCCGGCACCGAATCGGCCACGCCCACCACGTTGGTGGCACGGAAAACCCGGTCGGCGCCCGTCGACGCGGACGCCAAACTGGTTGCTGCAACCAGTGATACCGAAGTTCCGTCCAGCCAGCCGCAAAAGTTGAAGAGCTCGGTGGATTCGCTGCCCGCACAGACTGTCACCGACCCGTCGGACCTGGCTGCCACGAAGCTGTCGACGCCGACGGAGTCGCTGGATCCCGAGGCGGTGGCGACGAAACAGCCGGCGGTCACGGACGAACACGAAACGCTCGAAACCGATGCGAACGAGACGCAGGCGAAGAAGCCGGCCGGCGAGACGGATGCGCCGACGAAGACGACGTCCGACGAGGCTGGGGCCAAGCCTGCTTCTGACGAGGCTGGGGCCAAGCCTGCGTCACGGAAGGCGGACCCCGCCACCAAAGACTCGGTGACCAGTCGCACTGAAGACCAAGACGCTCAAGCCAAGTCGAAGGCCGATACCCCGTCGAAGAACGACGCCTCCTCGAAGACGGAAGCGAAACCCAAGACAGAAGCGAAGTCGAAGACGGAACCGAAATCCAAGACCGAAGCGAGGTCCAAGACAGAACCGAAATCCAAGACAAAGGCCAAGTCGAAGACAGAAGCCAAGTCGAAGACTGACGCCAAAACGTCGCGGCAGGCCAAGTCGGCCACCGGCGCCAAAACAGCAACGGGACCGAAGCATTCGTCCACCAAACGGGGTGATCGGGATGCCGAGTAGCACGGCTTGACATGTGGAGCGCGGTGTTGGTGCTCGCCCTCGTATCGGCAGTAGACCCGGTTCGGATCGGTATCACGATGCTGCTGATCGGGCGACGGCGTCCGGTGGCGAATCTGTTGGCCTACTGGCTCGGACTGATGGCCACCGGGGTGGGACTCGCACTTACTGCTCTCTTGCTACTGCCAGGCCTCGTCTTTCCGGTCACCAGGTTCGTCGTGTCAGCCTCGGAGGAACCGGTCGTGCCGCCTTTGCAGATCGCTCTCGGAATGGTGGCGGTGCCGCTCGCGGCGGTCATCGCTCTGCGGGCCCGACGCCGCAGCACCGTCTTACCGGCCGACTCCCCAGGCGCGGTGGACCGGCAGGCCTCTAAAGCCGGATCGCGATGGGCGCGCTTCTCGTGGCCGGCACTGTTCGCCGGTCGGTGGGGCGATTCGATCGGGCTGGCTTTTGCCGCGGGCTTGCTGTCAGCGACGCCGCCGCTGGAGTACTGCTTTGCGATTCTGGCCATCGCGGCGTCCGGAGCCGCCCTCAGCACCCAAGTCAGCGCGGCGATCGTGTTCTCCCTCGTCGCGTTTGCGATCGCCGAGATCCCGCTGGTGGGCTACCTGGCGTCACCGCAGAAGACCACCGTGGCCGTGGCGAAAATGCATGACTGGATCTGCGCCTACCGTCGGCCGATCTTTGCCTGCATCCTCGGGCTCTTCGGGATGCTGATGGTCGCCAGTGGAGTGTCCACCATCTGAGTCGGACGGTGAACTCAGCCTGCGCCGTGCGGGGTCAGCTGTCACAGAGCCAGCGGAAGAACCCATGTTTGTGGATCAGCTGCAGCACAGCCCGATTTGCCCATCTGTTGCGGTTCTTGCCCCTGACGTCGATGTGCAGGTGAAGCACTTTGATCGCGGGATCGAATTGCCTTTTGATGCCGCGTTTTTCCATCCGGATGGCCAGATCTTGAGTCTCGTGACATCGCAGCACCGGGTCGTATCCGCCCAACGATCTGAGTACGTCGGAATCGACCAGCATGTTGCCTTCGTGGAGCCAGTATGCGGGCGCGGGCGCAGGGGTGGCGAGAATGTCGGGCCAGCCCGTCATGATCGGTCCGACGATTCGTTGCACGGCCTGGGCCAGTTGTGGACGAGACCGCAGCCGGTCGATCATCAGCGGCAGTCCGGAGGTGAGGCCGCCCCAGGCGGAAAACACTGCACCGTAGTTGTGTGGTTCCTGGCTACCGTCTTGTCTGCACACCAATCCGCCGATCAGACCGATGCCGGTCGGCGCATACCGAGCGAAAACCGCTCTGGCCGTGGCGGGTATACCGTCGGTCTGCAGCTCCATGTCGGCATCGATGAAGTGGATGAGTGACCGATCGACGACCTGGTCGATGATCTGATTGCGGTTGGCTCCCGCCCCCTGGTTGTGGAGGCTGCGGACAAACGTGACGTCGTCACCGAATTGGCGGACCACGTCGGCGCTGTGATCGGTCGAGGCATCGTCGAGAACGTAGACACCGTCATAGTCCTGTGCCAGCACTTGCGGAAGCAGCCGCTGAAGGTTGTCTCCCATGTTGTAATTCGGAATCGCCGCGACGACCGGTAGCTTGTTTCCCACGTCGGCCTACTTGTTCACGAGCTGACTGAACTCATTGTTGCGAAACTGCTCGGCACATGAGGTGCGCCGGACTTTTCCGCTGGTGGTGATCGGAATCGAACCGCGCGGAACCAACAGCAGTTCCGTGGCATTGAGGCCGTGGGACTGGGCGATCGCAGACCTGACTTCACGTTCTACGGTGGCCAGCGCCTCGGCCGGATCCTGGTGGTCGTCGCCAGAAGTCCGGACCTCGGCGATCACCACAAGTTGCTCGGCACCGCCGTTGTCGACAGAAATCGCGGCGGCCCTGGCACCGGTGATCTCCTGAATGGTGGCCTCGATGTCATCGGGGTAGTGGTTACGCCCGCGAATGATCACGACATCTTTGATGCGCCCGACGATGAACAGCTCACCCTCGGAGACGAAGCCCAGATCACCGGTACGCAGCCAGGTTCCGGCTGAGGTGTCTGCGGGCGCGCCCACGATCTTCGCGTCGAACGTGGCCGCGGTGCGTTCCGGTTGCCGCCAGTAACCCGCGCAGACGTTGTCACCCATGACCCAGATTTCGCCCACCGTTCCGGACGGGCATTCCGACCTGGTCTGCGGGTCGACGATCCGCACGGCGGGCGACTTCGGGCTGCCATAGCTGACCAACGCAGTGCCCGTCGCAGTTTCGCGCGGCACGGTGGTTTCGAATGGCACGGTGGTTTCGAATGGCACGGTGGTTTCGCACGGCAAAGCTTGTCCCTCGGCCAGCTTTTCGGATTCGAACCGGACCACGTGCGGCGGCAAGCCGGGCTCCCGGGTGGCCACGAACAGGGTTGCTTCCGCCAACCCGTAACAGGGGCGTAGGGCTTCCGGGCGGAAGTCGTGGCCGGCAAAGCGCTCGGAGAACCGTCTCAGCGTGCCCTCGTGCACCCGTTCACTGCCACTGAGCACGCACCGCACGTCGCCAAGGGTCAGTCCGGCCAGGTCCTCACCGGCGGTCCGCTTCGCCGCCAGGTCGAATGCGAAATTGGGGGCGGCAGTCACCGCGGCGGGGTGGGATGCGAGCAGTTGCATCCAGCGCGCCGGGCGGGCCAGGAACGACATCGGGGTGGTGAACACGGTGTGCCAGCCGCCCAGCAGTGGCGCGCAGAGGCCCAGCATCAGACCCATGTCGTGGTACAGCGGAAGCCAGGAGACCGCGGTGGTTTCCGGTGGGGCGATCTTGTCCCGGAAGAAGCCGGCCATCACCTGCTCGAAGTTGGCGGTCAGGTTGCGGTGCGAGACCATGACGCCGGCGGGGGTTCGGGTGGACCCGGAGGTGTATTGAAGGTACGCCGTTTCGGGCGACTTCTCGCGCTTGACCGGGCCTCTTCTGGAGTCAAGGTCGAGACCGTCGATCTCGATCACCGCCGGCGCAGGTTGATCCGCTGTCGCCGTGGCGTATTCGGCGATCTGTGCGGACGCCGAGGAGGCGGTGAGAATGATCGTCGGCGTGGTGTCTCGCAGCACGGTGGTGACGCGTTCGTCGTGCACGCCGGGCGCCGGGACCGACAATGGCACACCGATCAGCCCGGCATGCAGCGCGCCGAGGAAGGCAACGATGTAGTCGAGTCCCTGGGGAGCCAGGATGACCGCCCGGTCGCCCACCGAGCCGCGGAGCCTGAGCTCGTAGGCGAGGCTGAGCACCCGACGGCTCAGTTGCGACCACGTGAGGGTGTGGGCGACGCCGTCCTGGGCGGCGTCGTAATCGAGGAAGGTGAACGCCGTGGCATCGGGTTGCAGGCTGGCACGTTCACGCAGTACCTCGGTGATCGACGAACGGATCATGAAGTGTCTCCTTTCCTAGTCGACCAGGCCAGTGAGACCGAAATCGGCCAGCGTCTGCGCCGCCAGGCCCCGCAATCGGGGCTTGGAATTCTCCGCATCGGGTTGATAGGCGACGATGCCGATCGAAATCTTGCCGTTGATGCGTGCAGACACCAGCACCAGCTGGCCGCCTCGCTGCTCGATGTCCCGGCGCGAGACGTTCTGGTCGACTCCGCGCAGCAGGACGTATTCGGCGCGGGTGCCGTCCGGGCAGCCGATCGCCGGGTCGATATCGCCGAGATTCGAACAATGGACGGGTAGTTCGGTGGACGACCCGTAGAACAGACCGCCGAGGCCGCGCAGCGCGCTTCTGGGCACCAACGGGATGAGTGGCAACAGTTCGAGGGTCTCGTCGGATGTAGTCCGCGTCGTCTCGATCGCCTGTCGGATGGCCGACCGGGTTCCCGACAGATCGCTCACCGCCTGTGCCGGGTCGACCGGGGCGCTGGCGAAAGACATGGCCAGGGCGCGGGTGTCGTCTGCGCTGTGACGCTCGTTGAGCGCGATGGACAGCGTCACCGTGCCGTCGTCGGGTCGGCGGCGTCCCAACCGTTCACCGAGCCGTGCGGCGAACCCTGCCAACAGCGAGTAACTCGTCCCCCCAAGTGCCGCGGCTCGGGCATCCCAGGCGTCGAGATCGACGCACACGGAGATCGCCGGTACCACCACCGGCGCATCGGGAGCGGTTACCTCTGGGAGCGGCGGGGAGTCGGTGGGCCGTGGAAATCCTTGCTGTGACAGCAGTTTCATCGCTCGCCCCAGGGTGCGACCGATCTCCGGCAGGCCGTGAAGGGTTTCGCGGAGATCGGCGGCAACCGCGCGCCGGCGACTGCGATATCGCGGCGGCGGAAAGCCGAACTGGCGCTTGGTGCCCATGACACCGTCGAAGATCGTCAGCATGCCGGCGACGCCATCGCCCAGATTGTGTGACGCCACCAGGCTTATCGCCGTGGATCCGTCGGTCATCGGCAGCACACCGATGTGCCAGCCCGGTCCGAGCTCCGGATCGACCGGCAGTTGTGCGCGTTCGTCGACCCAATCGCCGAGTTCGGCCCGCGGCCGCGGGAATGGGGCGAAGTCAAGGTCTGACTGCGGTCCCAACCAGGAAACCCAGCGGTGGCGTCCGAACGGCAGTGGTGACCGCTCGATCCTGCGCCCGGCCGCTCCGTAGCCGAAATCTCGGTGGAATCGCTTCAACCCGTCGAGGTTTACGGCATGTTCGTAGACCCAGGTGATCTGCATGAGCTGGTGGCGACCGGTCGCGCGCAGGATCTCGAAGCCGGCCTGGTCCATGAATGTCAGCCGGTTGTCGACGCACGGCTGAATTGCCAATGTTGAAACTTCCACTACGTCAACCGATCAGACGATCACGCCGGAAAGGGTGAACTCGGCCAATGCCTTTGCGGCCAGTTCCCGCAACGCGGCCTTGGAATTCGAGCCGCCGGGTTGATAGGCGACGACGGAGATCGACATCTTGTCACCGACCCGCCCGGCCAACACCGTCAACAGGCCGTTTCTGTTCTCCAGAAACTCCCTGCTGACGCGGCGGTCCACCCCGCGCAGGATCAGGTAGTCGGCCGGTGTCCCGTCAACCTCGGCGACCCGAGGGTCGATATCGCCCAGGTTGGAACACGACACCGGTAATTCGTTGAGGCCCAGCACCATCTGTGAGCCGCGAGCCACCACCCGTTTGGGGATGTACGGCGTCAGCGGCAGCAGTCGCAGAGTCTCATCCGGTGTCTGCCGGTTCCGCGCCAGCGCTTCGCGGATCGCCCGCCGCGCACCGGACAGATCAGAGGTGACCTGGCTGGGGTCGAGGTCGGTGTTGACGATGAACGCGGCATTCGCGCGGGTGTCTCCGGGCGTCCGGTCACTGATCGGCAGGTGGAGGCAGACCGCTCCGCTGTCGCCGCGTCGCCGCCCCATCAGCTCGCCGAATTTGGCGGCGAACCCGGCGACCAGCGAGTGGCTGTTTCCCCCAAGGGCGGCCGCGCGTTCGTCCCAGTCGTCGAGATTGACGTAACAGGCGATGGCCGGCGCCACCACGGTGCCGCCGCCGTCGGGTCCGGAATGCTTGTGGTGACCAGGCTTTGCCGAAAGCGATACCTCTCGGCGACGCGCGAAGGTCAGCCGACCTGCCTGCACAATTGTGGAGCAAGTCTGTGGCAGCTCGCGCACCATCGTGGCGAGGTCGGCAGCCACCGCACCGCTTCGACTCCGCGCATTCGGTACGGCATAACCGAAATCGTCCGTCTCGCCGTTGACCGCGTTGGCGATCGAGAGCAGCGCCCCGAGACCGTCGACCAGACAGTGAGACATCACCAGGCTGACCGCGGTTGACCCGTCCGTCATCGGCAGCACCCCGAGGTGCCAGCCGGGACCGTATTCCGGATCGACCGGAAGTTGTGCCCGCTCATCGGCCCAGTCGGTGAATTCTGCTCGCGGACGGGCCATCTCGACGATGTCGAGGACGCAGGGTGCTCCGGGCGAGGCGACCCAGCGGTGACGTCCAAATGGCAACGGGGACCGCTCGATCCGCCGGCCAAGCAGCCCGTGGCCCAGATTCCGGTGGAATAGGTTCAGCCCCGTGACGTCGACGGGGCGTTCATACAGCCACACGACCTGGGCGAGGAGTTCCTGACCGGTGGCCCGCTGGCCCAGAAACAGCAGCTGATCGGTGAACGAGAGTCTGTCGTCCATGTTCTTCAGGCCGATCTCACGCCCGAGCCGGTGAATTCGTTCACCGGCAGCTGCTCGCAGCGGCCCTCGGCAACGCGGAGGTAGACCGACTTCATCACCTCGACATAGCGCTCGACGGACTCACGTGCGACAGCGTTGTTCGGGAAGGCGACGGTGACGGAGGTTCCGCTACCGAACTGGTTCACCCACATGCCGATTTGATTTGCGGTACCCATTTCGCTGTAGATGCGGCCCTTCAGGGCATTCCATTCCGCGATGACGGCGGGGGACAACGGGGTGGCGGTGGCGTCCAGGTAGGACACCATCGGCACACCGGGGTCGGGCCTCCGCAGCCCTGTCGACAACTCCAGCACTCGGTCGAATGGGACGTGTGCCAGGTGAAGACCCGAATCGAACGATGTCTGCGCGGCCCGCACGGTGTCGGCGAATGACCTTCCGATGGGCACTGTCACCGGTACCGTCCCGGTGAACCACCCCGTCGTCATCGTCTCGGCCTCGGTGGCGCGGGTGGAGGTGGGTGTGATCACGTAGTAGGTGCCGGTACCGGTCAGCTGGTACTGGGCCAGAGCGGCGCAGGCGAATACCCCGCCGATGAACCGGGCGCCGGCGGTGAGACAGGCGGATTCGAACCGTTGTGTCTGTTTGTCATCGAGGAGTTGGACGCTGAGGAGATCTCCTCCGCACGGTACCGAGAGGTCACCGAGCGGCAAGGGAAACCGGGGCAGCGTGCCGTCGTTGTCCGCGGCGAAGGTGACCCAATCCCGTACCTGGGGGGAGTCGACGTGCAGTGCGGAGGTGAAACGACGTTGGCGGATGCAGTATTCGTCGTAGCTGCCTGCCGGTGGTAGCGGGATGGGTGCACCACCGCCGACGAGCGCTGCGTACATCAGATGAATCTCGACCAGCATCAGTCCCATGAAAGTCGCATCGACATGCAGGTGATCCACACACATGTATGCGGTGAAGTGGTCGGGGCGCTGGATGATTCCGAAGCGGAAGCAGTCCCACTGCAGAGGCCCGGGCGTGGCCAGGATGTGGTCCCGCCACTGTGTCGAGGTGTGCACGCCGTGATCGGTCGGGACGAAGCTGATGTCCCTGGGATTTACGATCTTTCGCCGAACGATCTGGTCGTCGACGGTCAATTCGAACCAGCTGCGGTAGGTGTCGTGCCTGCGCAGATAGGCGTTGATCACGTAGGTCATCGCGCGGATGTCACACTGACCGGCGATGTTCCACGCGGGGATGGTCAGCCGCGCCATCTGAGCGCCCTTGGCGGTGTGCTCCCGGTAGCTGCGCAGATGTTGAGCCTGCTGATAACTGACAGGCACATCGTGCACGGGTGCTTCGGCGGCTTTCTTCAGCGTTGTTCGCGATGGGTTCCACGAGACGTGGTTACCGGGAGCGTCAACCCAGTCCTGTATTGCGGTCAGCTCGAACACGGTGTTCCTCTCCTCCCTAAGTTGACGGGGCGGACATTGCTTCGTCGTCGGCGAGTGCCTGGCACAGGTGTTGGGCCAGCGCTCGGATCGTCGTCATGTCCATCGAGCTGACGCGGACGCCCGTCTCGGTCTCGATGCGGGTCCGCAGTTCGAGATGCCCGAGCGAGTCGAGCCCGTACTCGGACAACGGACGATCCGGGTCGACGGTGCGACGCAGTAGCAGACCGACCTGTTGGCCTATCAGGCGACGCAGGTGGGTCGGCCACTCGTCACGTGGCAACGCGGCCAGTTCCGCCTTGAGTTTTCTTGTCTCCGAGGGTCCGTGGCCCTCGGTCAGGAACATCTCGGCGAACGGACTGCGGTGGGCGAACGCGGTGAGCCACGGGGTGCCGAGGACCGGTGCGTAGCCGTTGTAGACCCGCGCATGGCGCAGGATGGCCTCGAACGCGTACGCACCCTCCTCTGGCGCGATGGCGTTGTCGTCCTCGGCCATGGCCGTGCCCCGACCGATCTCGGACCATGCGCCCCAGGCGATCGAGGTGGCCGGCAGTCCCTGGGCACGACGCCACTGCATGAAGGCATCCAGCCAGCTGTTGGCCGCGGCATAGGCGCCCTGGCCGGGTGAGCCCACCAGTGCTGCGGCCGAGGAGAACGAACAGAACCAGTCCAGTGGTGCCGAGGGCTGCGGAGCCTGGAACTGCAACGCCTCGTGCAGATTCCACGCGCCGTACACCTTCGGCGCCCAGTCCCGCTCGACGAGCTCGTCGGTGATGTTCGTCAGGGTGGCGTCCTCCACCACGGCGGCTGCATGCAGGACGCCGCGAACCGGCAGCCCGGTCCGGGTGGCCGCCGCCACCAGGCGGCGTGCGGTGTCCGGGTCGGCGATGTCCCCGCATTCCACGACGACGTCGGCACCGGTGGCGCGGATCAGCTCGATGATCTCGTGCGATCTGCTCGACGGCGCGCTGCGTGAGTTGACCACGATGCGTCCGCAGCCGGCGGCGGCCATCCGCTCGGCGAGAAAGAGTCCGAGACCTCCGAGTCCACCGGTGATGATGTAGGCACCGTCCTCGCGGAACACCCGAACCTGGTCGGGCGGCAGGATCACCTGACTGTGTCCGGAATCGGGGATGTCGAGCACCAATTTGCCGGTGTGCCGTGCCCCGCCCACCATTCGGATGGCGGTGGCCGCCTCCGCCAACGGGAAGTGCGTGATGTCCGGCAGCGGCAGCGAGCCGTCGGCGACCAGCTGATAGACCGTGGCCAGCAGATCACGGATCTTGACCGGATGCGTGACGGTCATCAGCGCGAGATCTACCGCGTAGAACGACAGATTGCGACGGAACGGGAACAATCCCATCCGGGCGTCGGCGTAAATGTCGCGCTTGCCGATCTCGACGAACCGACCGCCGAAGGCCAGCAGTTCCAAACCAGCGCGCTGGGCCGGCCCGGTGACCGAGTTGAGCACGATGTCCACTCCGTACCCGGCGGTGTCGGCCCGGATCTGGTCGGCGAACGCGGTGCTACGGGAATCGTAGACGTAGTCGATGCCCCAATCGCGCAACAGTTGTCGCCGTTCGTCGCTACCTGCGGTGGCGAAGATCTCGGCGCCGGCGGCACGCGCGACGGCGATTGCGGCCTGGCCGACACCGCCCGTGGCGGAGTGGATCAACACCTTGTCGCCGGACGAGATCCGGGCCAGTTCGTGGAGCCCGAGCCAGGCCGTGCTGTAGGCCAGCCCCACTGCGGCAGCCTCGTGTTCACCGAGTCCGGCCGGCAGTTTGGTGGCCAGGTCGGCCTCGCAGGTGACGAAATTGCCCCAGCAGCCGTTCGCCGACACACCACCCACATGGTCACCGATGCGATGTGTGGTGACATCAGGACCGACGGCGGTGACAACACCACCGAATTCGGAACCGAGTTCAGGTAGGCGGCCGTCGTAGCTCGGGCAGCGGCCGAACGCGACGAGGACATCGGCGAAGTTGATACTCGACGCTTTGACGGCGACCTCGATCTGTCCCGGACCGGGTGAAACCCGTTCGAAGGCAACCAGTTCCAGGGATTCCAGGTCTCCGGGTGTGCGCACCTGAAGCCGCATGCCGTCACTGTCGTTGTCGGCGGTCGCGGTACGCCGCTCGGCGCCGCGAAGTGGGGCCGGGCACAACCGCGCCGCATACCACTGCCCGTGACGCCACGCGGTCTCGTCCTCCGGTGACCGCGACAGGATTTGCCGTGCCAGCTGTGTGCCGTCCGTCGCGTCGTCGATGTCGATCTGCGTGGCAGTCAACCGCGGATGCTCCATCCCGATCACCCGCATCAGACCGCGCAGGCCCGAATGTTCCAGCCTGAGCGTGTCGGTGTCCAGCACCCGTTGACTGCTGCGGCTCACGACGTACAGGCGTGGCGGCTCGCCGGTTCGTGCGTCGTCGGTGGCCTCGGCGAGCGCGCCGGCGATCCGGACCAGATGTTGTACGTGGCCGGCGCCGCGTCGGCCGGCGGCCTCGCCCACACTGTCATCGTCGGGCATCACCACCAGCACGCCGGACAATGCCCGGTCATCCACATGGGAGGTCAGCTCGAGGCGACGGTCCCCGTGGTCGTCATGCGGGGCCCAGGCCATCGTAAGAGGTTCGGCGCCTGCCGATCTCAGGCCCTCGACAACCCCGGCGGTCAGCGTGTGGGCGGCGACGTCGGTCGGCTCTCCGGCGGTGATCAGCAGCCAGGTCCCGGCCTCGGTGTTGTCGGGCCCGGGCAGCTCGCGCTGTTGCCATTCGATGGTGAGCAGCCGTTCGTCCAGCACGCGATCTGCCTGTGCCTGTGCCGTGCCACCCGTGCCCAGCTGTAAACCGGTGACACTCAACAGAACTACGCCCTGATCGTCGAGCAGCTCGAGGTCGGCCTCCACACCCGCAGCGTCGGCCCGATTGATCCGGCTGTAGCAGTAACGGGTGTTCCGGGTCGAACCGTAGGCGCGCAGCCGTCGTACCCCCAACGGCAACAGCATGCCGTCAGCGACGTTCTGCACATCGGGATGAGCAACCACCGACTGGAAGCACGCATCCAACAGGGCCGGATGTACTTCATAACCACGTTGTCGGGATCGCAGCGGCCCGGGCAACGACACGGCGGCAACCACGGTGGCGCTGGAGAGGTCGGCAACGTAGGCCTCGGACAGCCCCGCGAATGCGGCGCCGTGTCCGATGCCCACGGCGTGGAATCCGGCCCGCAACTCTTCGCCGTCGACACGGCGCGGATGAGAGGCCAGCAGGGCCTCGATCGGGTACGGGGCCGGCCGCTCGGTGCCGGTGTCGAGGTGTAGGCCTGCGGCAGCTCGCCGGGTGCGTGTGCCGGCCTGGTGGGTCTCGACCGTGAACTCGGCCGTCCCCGACGAGGCCACCGTGGCGCTCACCCACACCGGCGTGGTCTCGTCGAGCAACAACATCTCCTGGAAAGAGAGGTCACGAACTTCGCCCGCACCTCCGAGCGCCGGATGCACAGCGGCCAAGGCCATTTCGCAATAGGCTGCACCGGGTAACACCGCGACCTGATGGACCCGGTGATCGGCCAACCAGGGATGGCTGTCGGTGCCGACATCACCCTGCCAAACGTGTTCGGCCGGCTCCTGCGGCAGCACGACGTGTGCACCCAACAGCGGGTGAGCCGAAATCGAGTGTGCGCCACGCGACGTATCGCTGTCGTCACGATCCAACAGCAGCGAGGAATGGGTCCAGGCCGGCAGCGGCGCGTCGATGAGCTGCCCGTGCGGATGGAGCACCGAGAAGTCCACGGCCGCGCCGGCACCGTGCAGATCGGCAGTGAAGCCGAGCAGCCCGTGCGGCAACTCCTGCTCGCGACGCATGGCCGCGAACACGGCCGACGGGACGTCGAGGCTGCGGGCCGTCTGCTCGACGGCGTGGGTCAGCAGGGGATGCGGCGACAGTTCGGCAAAAACCCGGTGCCCGTCCTCCAACGCGGTCTGTACTGCCGCGGAGAAGCGCACGGTGTGCCGAAGGTTGTCCACCCAGTAGTAATTGTCGAACTCGGCCGGCTCGCGTGGGTCGTACAGGGTCGCCGAGTAGAAGGGCACGTGGGGCTCGGCGGGAGTGAGGTCGTCGAGCAGTTCGGCGAGTTCGTCGAGGATCGAATCCACCTGCGGTGAATGCGAGGCGACGTCGACAGCGATCTCGCGAGCCATCACACCGCGCGCTTCCCAGGCGGCCACCAGATCGCGAACCGACTGCGTGGCACCTCCCACGACGGTGGACTGCGGCGAGGCGACCACCGAGAGCGCGACGTCCTCCACGCCATGTCCGGCAAGCTCCGAAAGTACTTGGTGGGCAGGCAGTTCAACCATTGCCATCGCCCCGGATCCGGCGATCCGCGACATCAGCCGGGAACGTCGGCAGACTACTTTCACGCCGTCTGCGAGTGTCAACGCTCCAGCGACCACCGCAGCGGCCACCTCGCCCATCGAATGACCGATGACCGCCCCCGGGGTCACACCGTAGGACCTCATCGTCGCGGCCAACGCCACCTGGACCGCGAAGACCGTGGGTTGCACCCGGTCGATACCGGTGACCGTCTGCGGCGCCGACATCGCTTCGGTCACCGAAAAGTTCGATTCCAGCGCGATCAGCGGCTCGAGTTCGGCGACCGCGGCGGCGAATGCCGGTTCGGTGACCAGCAACTCGGCACCCATCCCGGCCCACTGAGAGCCCTGGCCCGAGAAAACCCAGACCGGGCCGCGGTCGTCGTTGGCCACCGTCTCCTGATGTACGGCCTCACCGTCGGCGACCTTCCGGAGCGAGGTGATCAGTTCGTCACGGGCGCCGGCAGTCACCCAGGTGCGGGTGGATCGGAACCCGCGGCGACGGGTCAGGGTGTACGCCAGATCGGACAGATTGATCGCTGGTCCACGGCCGTTGCCGTCTCCGCTGGTGCCCAACCAGTCCGCCAGGCGATCCGCGGTCGTCCGCAAGCCGTCGGGGCACCCGGCCGATATCGGAAACAGCAGTGGGCGGACCGATGTCGGCGATGCTGCGGTGCCGGCCGCGGCCCCGCTGTCGGGGGCCTGCTCCAGGACCGCGTGCACATTCGTCCCGGACAAGCCGTAGGCGGACACGGCTGCGCGACGAGGACTGCGACCGTTCTCCGGCCAGGGAGTTTTCGATGCGGGGACGAAGAGGCCGGTGTCGATACTGGCCAGATCCTCTGGCAGTTGGGTGAAGTGCAGATTCTGTGGAATCACGCCGTGCTGCAACGAGAGCACTGCCTTGAGGACCCCGAGGGCTCCCGCCGCCGACTGGGTGTGGCCGAAGTTGGTCTTGATCGAACCCAGCGCACACGGGCCGGCCTTGCCGTAGACCTCCGAGAGGCTCGAGTACTCCAGCGGATCACCGACGGGGGTTCCCGTGCCGTGTGCTTCCACCAAGCCGACGCTGTCGGCGTCCACCCCGGCCGCTGCCAGCGCCGCCCGGTATGCCGAGGCCTGTGCCTGCGCTGACGGGGTGGCGATGTTGACCGTCCGCCCATCTTGATTGGACGCCGTGCCACGGATCACCGCCAGGATGCGATCGCCTTGGGCGACAGCATCGTCGAGTCGCTTCAGGGCGATCACCACGCACCCCTCGGCGGAGACGAAGCCGTCGGCAGACACGTCGAAGGCCCGGCAGCGTCCGGTCGGTGACAGCATGCCCGCCGCCGAACCCCCCGCCGCCTTGCGCGGCTCGAGGAGGACCGAAACCCCGCCGGCAAGGGCGAAGTCACTTTCGCCGAGGTGCAGACTGCGGCACGCCATGTGGATGGCGCTCAAACTCGACGAGCACGCGGTGTCCACCGTGACCGCAGGGCCGTGGACACCGAGCGCGTAGGCGATACGGCCGGAGGCCAGACTGAAGCTCGTGCCGGTGAATCCGTACGGGCCCTCCAAGGCCCGGGCGTCGGCGGCCACGTGGGCATAGTCGTTGTGGGTCAGACCCATGAACACACCCGTCGCCGAACCGGCCAGTGACGCCGGGTTGACGCCGGCGTGTTCGACCGACTCCCAGGCCGTTTCCAGTAGCAGGCGGTGCTGTGGGTCGATCGCTGCGGCCTCGCGTGTGGTGATGCCGAAGAAATCGGGGTCGAACGCCGCAGGATCGTCCAGGAAGGCGCCCCACTTCGACACCGATCGGCCGGGCACACCCGGCTCGGGGTCGTAGTACTCCTCGGCATCCCACCGATCCATCGGGATCTCGGTGACGAAGTCATCGCCTCTGGCTAACGACTCCCACAACTGCCGAGGCGAGTTGATCTGGCCCGGGAGCCTGCACGCCATTCCGACGATGGCAACCGGAACAACACTGATTTCGCTCAAGTCGTCCCCTTGTGAGATGAAGCGGCAGATTTACTTAGTATCACGACGCCAACTGTTGTGCCATTCCTGCGCAGCAAAGGCTATCGGTAAATCGCAGTGATCTTCATTTGCAGCAAGGTTTTCGGTGGAATGACGTCGGCGCCGGCAGCAACAAGCCGGTCTCTGGGGAGTCAGACTCTGCCTAGATCAGCTATTCAACTGCTGTACTTGGCAATTTGTCGTGTGGGCCGTTGGCTATGCGGCTGAGTTGATCATTCGGCTATCGCCGGATGCCGTAAGAACAGCAAGGTCGGTACCGAGGTTTTCCGGGGCTGGATCGGTATATGGCAAATGACCTGCTGCTGTCTCAAAGCGTTTTCCAACAATTTCGTCGACCGGCTGATCGGCCGATTGCAATCCGGCGTGCGGTACGCCGGAATATGCGCGACGGAGGGAAAGTTCGGCAAATACCGCGTCTTATTGATCAAGTTCATCCTGCAGCGTGGAGCAAAACAACCATTTCCCTCGATCCCGACCCACCAGGGAACTTCCCCGGTCGCGAGTCGCGATGGCAAAGCGCTGATCGTTCGCTGAACGCCCGAGTGATGCTCGGCGGCACAAATGACCGAGCATCGGCGGGGGCTGCGCCAACCGAACTGCTCGGTGTAGTTGTGCTTCTGCGTCAATTTTGATAACGATAACCATTCTCAATAACTGGGGATCTTGCATCAGCACGGGGAGGTTGTCTCATGGCCGCGATCTGGATGGCCTCACCACCGGAGGTACATTCCTCGTTGCTGAGCAGCGGGCCTGGCCCCGGCCCGATGTTGGCCGCCGCCGGCGGGTGGTCGTCGTTGAGCTTCGAATATGCCGCAGTGGCAGACGAACTCACGGCCGTGCTGGGCGGCGTGCAGGCAGGAGCCTGGCAGGGCGTCAGTGCCGAGCGATACGTGCTAGCTCACCTTCCCTACATAGCGTGGCTGTACCAGGTGAGTGCCGATAGTGCGGCGACGGCTGCACGGCACGAAACCGCAGCCGCGTCATATGCCACCGCGCTGGCCGCGATGCCCACGCTGGCCGAGCTGGCCGCCAACCATGCCCGGAACGCCGTGCTGGTGGCTACCAATTTCTTTGGCATCAACACGATTCCGATCGCGCTGAACGAGGCCGACTATGTGCGGATGTGGATCCTGGCGGCCGTCACGATGGAGGCATATCACGGGGTGGCCGAGGTCGCGGTGGCAACCACCCCGGCCACACCCGCGGCCCCGCAGATCCTGCACAGCGAGCACGCTCATGACGAGCACGACGACCCTGACCACGATGACGACCACGATCATGACCACGACGGCGATCACGATCACGATCACGACGGAGACCATGACCACGACGGCGATCACGATCACGGGTCACACGGAGACCTCAGTCCACTCGACCCACGCTGGTGGCTGGAAGTGGGCCAGGAGCAGATCGAGAACATTCACCTCCTGATCGACAATCTGCTCAACGACCCTGCTGCACTGTTGACCAACCTGCCGATGGTGCTCGCCGACATGGCTTTCCACGCGTCGCAGCTGCTGCAGGTGGTAGTCCAGTTGTCCCCGGCCCTGATTCAGCCGGCGCTGAGCCTGGTGATCGCCAACGTGGGCTGGGCCGTTGCCGGTCTGGCCGCCATTCAGCCGGCGGTCCCCGGCGTCGCGGAGATCCCGGCCGGGACCGAACCCGGGTCCTGGCCGGCCGCCGGGGCCACTTCGACCGGATCGGCCGGCCCGTCGACAGCTCCGTCGTCATCCGCGCCGGCAGCCCCCGCAACCGGTGCCTCGGCGTCCGCGACCGCCACCGCCGCGCCGGCACCATCGGCCGCGCCAGGTGGGGGACCGGGATTTTTCCCGCCGTATCTGATCGGCGCTCCTGGCGTCGGGGTCCCCGCTGCGGCGACGTCCGGCGCTGCGGCCCTCGCCAAGAAGAAGGCTTCCGCACCCGATGCCGCTGCGGCCGCTGCCGGGGAATCGGCCCGCGAGGCCCGGGCGCGCCGACGCCGCCGCGCCGCGCTGCGGGAGAAGGGCCACGGCAACGAATTCATGGACCTGGACGCCGACCCGCAAGAGGACACCGGGCCAACCGCGTCGCGCCAGGGTGCCGGACCACTGGGATTCGCCGGGGTGCTCGACAAGACGGACGCGACGACGACGGGGTTGACGACGCTGGACGGCGCGGATTTCGGCGATGGTCCGAGGGAGCCGCTGTTGCCGTCGACGTGGGATACCGACCGCAAGGATTGAGCGGGTCGGCCAGAACGCAGAAACGCCGTCTGCTTGCGCAGACGGCGTTCCCGATATCGGGGTGGCTGACGGGACTCGAACCCGCGACAGCCAGGATCACAACCTGGTGCTCTACCAACTGAACTACAGCCACCATCGCCGCGTTGCCTTTGGAGCGTGTGCGGCTCGTAGATACTAACTGCTCGGGTGTCCTACTGCCGAATCGGTTTCCGACGCGTCGTCCTCGGGCGGTCCGAGCTCGGCGGCGACAGCGGCGATATCGCTGGTAGACGGCCCGGGCTGAGCGACAAATGCCGTCGAGCGGTAGTACTTGAGTTCGCGGATCGACTCGTGGATGTCGGCCAGCGCGCGGTGTGCGAGGCCCTTCTCGGGCTGGCCGAAGTAGATCCGCGGGTACCAGCGGCGGCACAGTTCCTTGATCGAGCTGACGTCGATCATCCGGTAGTGCAGGTAATCGTCGAGTTTGGGCATGTCGCGGGCGATGAAGCCGCGGTCGGTGGCGATCGAGTTGCCGGCCAGGGGAGCGGCCTTGGCCTGTTTGACGTGGCCGCGGATGTAATCGAGCACCATCTCTTCGGCGGTGGCGACGTCGACGGTGGACCGCCGCACCTCCTCGGTCAGGCCGGATCGGGCGTGCATCTGTTTGACCACATCGACCATCGAGGACAACGCCGCGTCGTCCGCGTGAATCACCACGTCAAGGCCGTCGCCGAGGATGTTCAGGTCTGCGTCGGTGACCAGAACCGCGATCTCGATCAGACGATCGGACTTCAGGTCCAGGCCGGTCATCTCGCAGTCGATCCATACCAGTTCGTCTCGCACAAAGACCCACAGTATTCCCATAGCTAGGTGGAGAACTGTCACACCCACCGCGCGTGGCGCCCGGCAAGTAGTGTCAGAGCCCGATCGGCTCGTTCGCGTAATACGGGAGGACCACGGCATGACCACCGAATCGACAGCCACCCCCGCGCAGCAGATCGCTGCCGGCTACGCAGTCGAAGGCCAGGCGCTGGAGTTGGGAACGGTCGTGGTGGACGGCGCCGTCGACCCGGCCGCGCAGGTTCGCATCCCGCTGGCCACGGTCAACCGGCACGGGCTGATCGCCGGTGCCACCGGTACCGGTAAGACCAAGACGCTGCAGGTGATCGCCGAGCAACTCTCGGCAGCCGGCGTCCCGGTGATGATGGCCGACGTCAAAGGCGACCTGTCCGGGTTGGCCAAGCCGGGAGAAGCCGATGACAAGGTCGACCAGCGCGGCACGGACACCGGCGATACCTGGACGCCGACGGCGTTCCCCGTGGAGTTCCTGTCGTTGGGTACCGAGGGCGTCGGAGTTCCGGTGCGGGCCACGATCACCAGCTTCGGTCCGATCCTGTTGTCGAAAGTGTTGGGGCTCAACAACACTCAGGAGTCAACCCTCGGTCTGATCTTCCACTGGGCCGACCAGAAGGGACTGCCCCTGCTGGACATCAAGGATCTGCGATCGGTGATCCAGTTCCTCACCAGTGACGAGGGCAAGCCGGAACTCAAGGCTTTGGGCGCGGTGTCGACCACGACCGCCGGCGTCATCCTGCGGGCGCTGGTCAACCTGGAGGCCGAGGGCGCCGATTCGTTCTTCGGCGAGCCCGAGCTGGAGCCCAAGGATTTGCTGCGCACCGATCCGCAGGGCCGCGGCATCATCACCCTGCTGGAGTTGGGCGCCCAGGCCACGCGGCCGGTGATGTTCTCGACGTTCTTGATGTGGGTGCTGGCCGATCTGTTCACGACGCTGCCCGAGGTCGGCGACGTCGACAAGCCCAAGTTGGTATTCATCTTCGACGAGGCGCATCTGCTGTTCAACGACGCATCCAAGGCGTTTCTGGAGCAGGTCGAGCAGACCGTGAAGCTGATCCGATCCAAAGGCGTCGGTGTGTTCTTCTGCACCCAATTGCCCACCGATGTGCCCAATGACGTGTTGTCACAGCTGGGCGCTCGGGTGCAACATGCGTTGCGCGCCTTCACTCCCGATGACCAGAAGGCGCTGTCGAAGACGGTCCGCACGTACCCGAAGACCGATGTCTACGACCTGGAGAAGGCGTTGACGTCATTGGGAACCGGTGAAGCGATCGTCACGGTGCTCTCCGAGCGAGGCGCGCCGACGCCGGTGGCGTGGACCCGGATGCGGGCGCCGCGGTCGTTGATGGACACCATCGGCACCGACGCGATCACCGCGACGGCCAAGGCCAGCCCGTTGCAGGACACCTATGGCCAGACCGTCGATCGGGATTCGGCGTACGAGCGGCTGGCCGCCAAGCTGGCCCCGCCGCCCTCGCCCGAGGATCCGGGTGGCTTCGCCGGCGTCGAGGCGTCCGGTGACATCGAACCGACGCCCGCTCCGGCGCAGCCCCAAGAGCCGGGCATGCTCGAGCAGGTGCTCAAGAGTTCGGCATTCAAGAGCGCCATGCGTTCGGCGGGCACGGTGATTGGCCGGGAGATCACCCGAAGCATTTTCGGCACGGGGCGCCGCCGCTAGTTCTTCTCCCGCCGAAACCGCATTCCAGCAGGCCCTCACTCGATGTTTCCCTGCTGGAATGCCATTTCGGCGAGAAGGGGCCGCGAAAACCTAACCGCCGCCGAGTTTCTTGTAGACCGCGCCGACGATCGGGGTGACGATGGCGCGCGGCGCGTAGCCGCTGGCCATCGACATGGCCTTGGAGGTCACGCCAGGCACCACGCGCATCTTGTTGCGTTCCAGCCCGTCCAATGACAGCTTGGCGGTGTATTCCGTTGAGATCCAGAGGAAGTCGGGGATCAGCCGCTCCACGAGGGACTGCTCGGACTCGTCGGGCAGGTCGGTGCGCACCGGGCCTGGCGCCAGCACGGTGACGTGCACGCCGGCGCCCTTGAGCTCACCGCGCAGCGACTCGCTGAACGTGTTGGCGAAGGCCTTGGACGCCGCGTAGGTGGCGTTGTTGGGGATCGGGGAGTTGCCTGCGGCCGATCCGGAGATCAGGATGCCACCGGCGCCACGCTTGACCATCCCCGGCAGGACCGCCAGCACCAGGTCGTGCACGCCGAGCACGTTGAGTTGCACCTGTGCCTTCTCGCCGGTCGGATCCAGGTCCGCCACCGGCCCGAAGGTCGCGGTGCCGGCGTTGGCGCACAGGATCGAGATCTCGCGCTGGGCCAGCTCGTCGCACAGGACGTCGCGGGCCGTCGGGTCGGTGAGGTCGACGGCCCGGACCTCCACGGTCACGCCGTAGCGCTCGGTGAGCCGTTGCGCCAGGGACGTCAGCACGTCTTCGCGCCGCGCGGTGATGATCAAGTGGTGGCCGCGGGCGGCGAGTTCGGTGGCCAGCGCCTCACCGATGTTCTGTGAGGCGCCGGTGACGACGGCACGGGCATCCGGACTGGGTGCGGGTACGGGCATGGGGCAATCCTAGAAGGAGCCGAAACCCATAAGGTGTCGGTCATGACTAACCCCGGGCGGGCGAGGGTGCTCGCGTGGGCATTGTGGGACTGCGGTGCGACCGGCCTCAACGCAATCGCCGTCACCTTTGTGTTCTCGGTGTATCTGACCGGTGCGGTCGGGTCGGACCTTCCCGGGGACACCACGCCGGCCAGCTGGTTGGGCCGGGCGATGACCGTCGCCGGTCTCGTGGTGGCCTTCCTGGCCCCGGTGACCGGGATCTGGGTGGACGCACCGGAGCGTCGGCGGCGGGTGCTCGCGGTGATGACCGGAGCGGCTGTGGTGCTGACATCGGCGATGAGCCTGATCCACGATGACCACCGCTATCTGTTGCCGGGTCTGATCCTGTTGGCCTGCACAGCGGCGTGCAACGAGCTGGCCACGGTGCCCTACAACGCCATGCTGCGGCAGTTGTCCACGCCGGACACGTCCGGACGGATCTCCGGCCTCGGCCTGGCGCTGGGTTACGCGGGTAGCGTCGTGTTGCTGCTTCTGGCCTATGTCGGGTTCATCGCCGGTGACGGCGAGACCCGCGGTCTGTTGGGGATTCCGGCCGCCGACGGACAGAACGTGCGGGCGGTGATGCTGCTGACCGCGGTCTGGTTCATGTTGTTCGCGCTGCCGGTGTTCATCGTGGTACCGAAGGTGACCGCCACCGGCCCCGCCGAGCGCGTCGGTCTCATCGGCGCCTACCGCCGCCTGTGGTCGGAGATCCGCGGTGAATGGCAGCGCGACCACAACGTCGTCTACTACCTGTTGGCGAGCGCGGTGTTCCGCGACGGGCTGGCCGGAGTGTTCGCGTTCGGCGCCGTGTTGGGCGTCAACGTCTACGGCATCTCCGAGGCGGACGTGCTGTTGTTCGGCATGAGCGCGTGTGTGATCGCCGCGGTCGGAGCGGTCGTCGGTGGGCAGCTCGATGACCGCCTGGGGTCCAAACCCGTCATCGTCGGATCGCTGGTCTGCCTGCTCGTGGTCGGGCTGTCGCTGCTGGCGCTGGCGGGGGCGGTGGCCTTCTGGGTGTGCGGGCTGCTGCTGTGCCTGTTCATCGGCCCGACCCTGTCGTCGGCCCGCACCCTGATGCTGCGGCTGACCGCCGACGGCAAGGAGGGTGTGGCCTTCGGGCTCTACACCACCGTCGGTCGCGCGGCGTCGTTCCTGGCGCCGTGGCTGTTCTTCACCTTCATCGATCTGTTCGGCACCGACCGGGCCGGTATGGGCGGACTGTGCGTGGTGATGGCGCTGGGATTGGCCGGGATGCTGGCCGTGCGAGTTCCGGCGCGGCTCAGCGTGTCCCCACGCAGATCGTGATGCCCGAACCGGTGCGGTGCTGGGTCTGGACGCCGTTGACGGTCACCGTGCAGGCCACCTCGGGGCCGAAGTTGACCACACTCACGCTGGCGGTTTCGGTCGCGGGTTGAGCCAGTTCCACCTGCTTGGTCCAGGGCAGCGGGACGTTGAACTCGGTCTGCAGCATGTTGCCCGTGTCGAGGTACGTGATGTTGATGGCACGACCCTCACCGGTGACCTCGTAGGTCACGGTCTCCGTCGGTCCGGTTGCGGTGGTCGTGGGTGGCGCGATGGTCGGTGCGGGGACCGGACGGGGTGCTCGCGAGGTCGTGGTGGGGGTCGTCGGCGCCGTGCTGAAGCTCGGCTCGGGCGCGATCGGAGGCGCGACGACCGTCTCCTGGCGCGAACCGTTGGTGATCACCAACGCGACGACCAGACCCACGAGCACCAGGATCGCGATGCCGGCCAGGATCCACAGCCACAGCCGAGGCTCGTGGCCGTCGGGCTCGTCAGGGGTGGGCGTGGCGGGAGGTGGCGAACCCGCTCCGTACTGACCGGTTGCGCCGGCGGCGTCGTACCCGTAGGGAGGGTAGGACGGCAGCTGCTGGGTGGGATTCGGGTACGCACCCTGATACGGCGGCTGGTTCGCGTACGCCGGATCTGGATAGTCAACGGGAGAGCCGCTACCGAACGGTTGGGTCGGATCGGACCCGTCGCGGCGTGGTGAATCGGTCATGCCCACCTCATGGCTGCGAGGGTACCTGTGCGGATGCTCAGTGTGCCGCGACCGAGGTCATGCGCAGGTGGCGGGAAGATGGTGGGTGCACGGCGAATGAGGCAGGAGGGCGCGAGGTGGTCGCAGATCAACACGTGCGGGTGAATTACGGCGCGTCGTTGTCACCGGATGCGACGGCATTCGCCCACTTGGTCGACGACGGGGGATACCCGCGGGCGGTGCAGCGGTTCCTGCGCGGATGGCGAGCCAGCTCGTCGCGTGACGTGGAACTGCCGGTCATCGGGCCCGTGACGAAGGTCATCCACTCCGCCGATGGCCACTGGCTGGCGTGCCAGGTGGCTCCGGAAGGCGGAACCCGCAGCCAGATCTGGGTGGTGACCACCGACCCGGACGACCGCGACGCGCGTCGTATCGACTACTGGCCGGCCGAGATGCCCGAGGGAACCGCGGAGCTGATCGGCTGGGATGGCACCCAGGTGGCGGCGATCCTCACCGGCGAGGACGGTGTCGGTAGTTCCTGCCTGATCGATCCGGCCACCGGAGAGACCCTGGTGCTCGACCGCCGTTCCGGCGGCCGGCTGGTGGACGCCTGGGCCGGTGCCTCGCTGGTCCGCGTCGGCCCCCGCGGCTATCACGAACTCATCATGTTGTGGGGGCTCACCGAGATCGCGCTTTTACCCGCCGATCCCGGCTCGGTCACCGATTTCGGGGTGATCCTCGACGATCACACGCCCCGTCGGTTGCGCAGTGGCATCGACGGTGAGACCCGGTTGTACCACCCGGCCAGCACGTACGGCCCGGACAACATGGAAGGCTTTGTGCGGGCATTGATCCGCAGCGACAACGGAGCCGGCTACGCCCGTCTGCTCGAGGTGACCGTCACCGCCGAGGGGGTGTCCTACCACGTGGTGGCCGAACGCCCGGGCTATGACCTCGACGAGTTCGTGGTCAGTGACGACTTGTCGACCGTCGCGTTGCTGTGGAACATCGACGGCCGCAGCGAGTTACAGATTCTGGAGTATCTCGACGAGACCCTGTCGGCGCCGATTCCCTTGCCCGGGCCGGTGGCCGGCGAACTGAGTATCAGTGCCGGCGGGTCGATGGTGGCGGTCACCGTGCAGGGACCGTCGTTGCCGCGCACCGTCGAACTCGTCGAGCCGCGGTCACTGGAATGGGAGCGGATCGACCGGGAACCGAGCCGTGGACCGCTCACCGCGGCGCCGACGCTGGAACGGATCACCGCGCGCGACGGGCTCGAGCTCACCGCGTGGCTGTATCGCCCGCAGACCGAGACGGTCGGTGCCGTGATGTTTCTGCACGGCGGGCCGGAGGGACAGGCACGCCCCGAATACAACGAGATCTTCCCCGCGCTACTGGACGCCGGATTCGCGGTGTTGACGCCGAACGTGCGCGGCTCGGGCGGGTTCGGCCGGGCGTTCGTGCACGCGGACGACAAGGAATTGCGGTTCGCTGCAATCGATGACGTCGCCGATTGCGCCGGATATCTGGTCGACCGCGGTATCGCCCCGCCCGACAAGTTGGCCTGCACCGGCTGGTCCTACGGTGGTTACCTGACCCAGGCGGCCCTGGCGTTCCATCCGGAGTTGTTCGTCGCCGGCATCAGCATCTGCGGCATGAGCGACCTGAACACCTTCTACCGCACCACCGAGCCGTGGATCGCGGCGGCCTCCTATCCCGAATACGGCCATCCGGTGGCGGATCGTGATCTGCTGGAACGGCTTTCGCCGCTGCCGAAGGCGGACCAGATCATCGCTCCGCTGCTCCTGGTGCACGGCGGCAACGACACCAACGTGTTACCCGACGAATCTCGGCAGATGTACGACGCGCTGGCGGCACTGGGCCGCACCGTCGAACTGCTGATCTTCGACGACGACGGGCACGAGATCGTCAAACGCGAAAACCGTGCGGTGCTGGTCGACACCGCGACCCGATGGTTGTCGAAGGCGTTCGGCGTCTAGCTTTACGCGGTGAGCGCCGCGAGCGTCATGCGGCGCAGCACAGCGCGTGAATGCGCCTTGGGTACAGCCGGCCTCGCGCTGTGCGGGGTGGAGTTCAGCAGCCCGAACGCGGCATGGGCCATCACCCGGGCGTCCTCTTCGGCCAGGTTGGGGTCCAGCCGGGTCAGCACCGACACCCAGATCTCGACGTATTGGCGCTGGGACCGGCGGACCTGACGTCTGGCGGTGTCCGGCAGGTGGGCCAGGTCGCGGTCCTGGATGCGGATCAGGTCGGATTCGCCGAAGACGAAGTCGAGGTGGAAGTCCACCAGACGATCCAACGTGTCGGCCGGATTGTCGTCGGCCGCAGTGACGTCCTGTGCCCCGGCGAGCAGCCGGGTACTGATGCCGACGAGCAACTCGACCAGCAGGGCTTCCTTGTTGGGGAAGTGCCGGTAGATGGCGGGTCCGCTGATGCCGACGGCCGCGCCGATGTCCTCCAGCCGCACCGCGAGGTAACCGCGTTCGGCCACAAGCCGTTCGGCGGCGGCAATCAGTTGGCTGCGGCGATCGGACTTGGCCTTGCTGCGGCGGGTGACGGCGCTGTCGGACATGGCGCCTCCGGGGGTAGACAACTCAGTTAATGAAAACTAACCTATCACGAGTTAGTTGTCATTAACCGAAATGGGAGCTGCCTTGTCATCGCACCGCGACGAGCATCTGGCGCTGGTGGAGCAACTGCGCGCCAAGCTCGCCACCGCCGCACTCGGCGGCCCCGAGCGGGCCCGTCAACGCCACGTCGACCGGGGCAAGTTGCTGCCCCGGGACCGCGTCGACGGGCTGCTGGACCCGGGCAGCCCGTTCCTGGAGATCGCCGCACTGGCTGCCGACGGGATGTACGACGACGAATGTCCCGGTGCCGGGATGATCGCGGGCATCGGCCGGGTCTCGGGCCGGGAATGCCTGATCGTGGCCAACGACGCGACCGTCAAGGGCGGCACGTACTACCCGGTCACGGTCAAGAAGCATCTGCGTGCGCAGGAGATCGCGCTGCAGAACAAGCTGCCGTGCATCTATCTGGTCGACTCCGGCGGTGCCTTCCTGCCGCGTCAGGACGAGGTGTTCCCCGACCGTGAGCATTTCGGCCGGATCTTCTACAACCAGGCCACGATGAGCGCGCAGGGCATCGCGCAGATCGCCGCGGTACTCGGCTCATGCACCGCCGGCGGGGCCTACGTGCCGGCGATGAGCGACGAGGCTGTCATCGTGCGCAACCAGGGCACGATCTTCCTCGGCGGCCCTCCACTGGTGAAGGCCGCCACCGGTGAGGTCGTCACCGCCGAGGACCTCGGCGGCGGGGATCTGCACTCCAAGACGTCCGGGGTCACCGATCACCTGGCCCACGACGATCGCGACGCCCTGCGCATCGTGCGCAACATCGTCGCCACTCTGGGCCCGGCCGAGGCGCCGCCGTGGGCGGTGGCGCCCACCGTGGACGCCGTCGCCGATCAGACCGAGCTGTACGACGTGGTTCCGGTGGATTCGCGGGTGCCCTACGACGTGCACGAGGTGATCACCCGCATCGTCGACGGCGGTGAGTTCAACGAATTCAAGGCCGAGTACGGCACCACTCTGGTCGCCGGGTTCGCCCGCATCCACGGCCATCCGGTCGGCATCGTGGCCAACAACGGAGTGCTGTTCGGCGAATCCGCGCTCAAGGGCGCACATTTCATCGAGTTGTGTGACAAGCGCAAGACGCCGTTGTTGTTCTTGCAGAACATCGCCGGGTTCATGGTCGGCCGAGACTACGAGGCCTCCGGTATCGCCAAACACGGCGCCAAGATGGTCACCGCCGTGGCCTGTGCCCGGGTGCCGAAGCTGACCGTGGTGATCGGTGGCTCCTACGGCGCGGGCAACTACTCCATGTGCGGCCGGGCGTACTCCCCGCGCTTCCTGTGGATGTGGCCCAATGCCCGCATCTCGGTGATGGGCGGTGAGCAGGCCGCCTCCGTGCTGGCCACCGTGCGCGGCGACATGAGCGCCGAAGAGGAAGAACAGTTCAAAGCGCCGATCCGCGCCCAGTATGAGCATCAGGGCAACCCGTACTACTCGACCGCTCGGCTCTGGGATGACGGGGTGATCGACCCGGCCGACACCAGGACCGTGCTCGGACTTGCTCTTTCGGTTGTGGGCCAGGCTCCGCTGGAGCCGGTCTCTTACGGCGTCTTCAGGATGTGATGATGACTTCAAGCCCGATGTTCCACACTGTCCTGGTTGCCAACCGTGGTGAGATCGCGGTCCGGGTCATTCGCACCTTGCGGGCCATGGGAATCCGGTCGGTCGCGGTGTTCAGCGACGCCGATGCCGGAGCACGCCATGTCTTGGAAGCAGATGTGGCTGTCCGCCTGGGACCTGCCGCGGCGCGGCAGAGTTACCTCGACATCGACGCCGTTGTCGCTGCCGCGCGGCGCACCGGCGCTCAGGCGGTCCACCCCGGATACGGATTCCTTTCCGAGAACGCCGAATTCGCCGCAGCGCTGCAGGCCGCGGGCATCGTGTTCATCGGCCCGCCGGCGCCGGCCATCGCCACGATGGGCGACAAGATCGCCGCCAAGGCCGCGGTCTCGGCGTTCGGCGTGCCCGTCGTTCCCGGCATCTCACGTCCCGGGCTGACCGACGAAGACCTGGTCACAGGCGCACCCGAGGTCGGTTTCCCGGTCCTGGTGAAGCCGTCGGCAGGTGGTGGTGGCAAGGGCATGCGTGTGGTCGAGCAGGCTGCCGATCTGCCTGCCGCGCTGATCAGCGCCCGTCGCGAGGCCGCGGCCGCTTTCGGTGACGACACCCTGTTTCTGGAACGATTCGTGTTGCGGCCCCGGCATATCGAGGTGCAAGTGCTCGCCGACGGTCACGGCAACGTGATTCATCTGGGGGAGCGTGAGTGCAGCCTGCAGCGCCGGCATCAGAAGGTGATCGAGGAGGCTCCCTCGCCGCTGCTGGATCCGGCCACCCGGGCACGCATCGGGGCGGCGGCCTGCGACACCGCGCGTAGTGTCGATTACACCGGCGCCGGCACGGTGGAGTTCATCGTGTCCGCGGATGCGCCCGATGAGTTCTTCTTCATGGAGATGAACACCCGATTGCAGGTCGAACACCCGGTGACCGAAATGGTCACCGGCATCGACCTGGTGGAACAGCAGGTTCGCATTGCGGCCGGCGAAAAGCTCACGTTCGGTCAGGATGACATCGTCATGACCGGGCACGCCGTGGAAGCCCGGGTCTACGCCGAGGATCCGGCCAACGGCTTCCTACCCACCGGTGGACCGGTGCTCGGGCTGCGTGAGCCCGCGGGTCCCGGGGTGCGGGTTGATTCCGGTCTGGTCGCAGGCGCCGTCGTCGGCAGTGACTACGACCCGATGCTGTCGAAGGTCATCGCCCATGGCCCCGACCGGAGATCGGCGTTGCACAAGCTGGACCGGGCCCTGGCCGACACCGCGGTACTGGGTCTGACCACCAACACCGAGTTCCTGCGCTTTCTGCTGGCCGATCCCGATGTGGCGGCGGGCCGATTGGACACCGGCCTGTTGGACCGAAGGGCGCCGGATTTCGCCCCCGAGGTCCTCGGCGACGCCGAGTTGATCGCCGCGGCGGCCTACCAGTGGATCAGCGACTGGTCGCAGGCCGGTGATGACCTGTGGGCCCGGCCGACCGGGTGGCGGGTCGGCGAGCGCGCCCCGGCCGCATTCCGGCTGCGGGCCGGCACCCGCACTGACCACGTGTACCTCACCGGGACCCCGGAACAGGCCACCGCCACGGTGGAGAACGGCGAAACCCACACCGTGAGTGCCGGTTTCGTCGACGATCAGTTCACCGTGACCCTCGACGGCCTGCGTACCGAGTATCTGGTCGCCACGCAGCTCAGCGCCGGGATCGGCCAGCTCTGGCTTTCCGGCGGCGGGCGTAGCTTCATCGTCGAGGAAGTCCGCGAGGCGCCGGTGCGCCCCGACGACGCGCACAGCGGGGATGCTGAACTGGTCAGCCCGATGCCGGGAACCGTTGTCGCCGTGGGCGTCACGAACGGCGCCGAGGTGAGCGCCGGGACGATGGTGGTCACCGTGGAGGCGATGAAGATGGAGCACGCCCTGACCGCACCGACCGACGGTGTGGCCGAACTACTCGTCGCCGTCGGCGACCAGGTCAAAGTGGGTCAGCCGCTGGCCCGAATCAAGGCAACGCAAAAGGAATCGACCGATGAATAACTATCTGTCTACCGGGAACCTGCCCGAGGAATATGCAGAGCTGGCCAAGAGCGTCCGTGACTTCGCGCAGAGTGTGGTGGCACCGGTGGCAGCCAAACACGACGCCGATCACAGCTTCCCGTACGAGGTCGTCTCCGGGATGGCCGATATGGGACTGTTCGGTCTGCCGTTCCCCGAGGAGTACGGCGGGATGGGCGGCGACTACTTCGCGCTGTGCCTGGCGCTCGAGGAGCTCGGCAAGGTCGATCAGAGCGTGGCCATCACGCTGGAAGCCGGAGTGTCGCTGGGCGCCATGCCGGTGTACCGCTTCGGCAACGATGCGCAGAAGGAAGAGTGGCTGCCGCTGCTGGCTTCCGGAAAGGCGCTGGGCGCGTTCGGCCTGACCGAGGCCGGCGGCGGCAGTGACGCCGGCGCCACCAAGACCACTGCCAAAATGGATGGATCAACTTGGGTTATTAATGGCTCCAAGCAGTTCATCACCAACTCCGGCACCGACATCACCAAGCTCGTGACCGTCACGGCCGTCACCGGTGAGGCCGCCGACGGCAAGAAGGAGATCTCGTCGATCCTGGTGCCGGTGCCCACCGAGGGTTTCACCGCGGAACCGGCGTACAACAAGGTCGGCTGGAACGCCTCGGATACTCATCCGCTGAGCTTCGACGACGTGCGGGTGCCGGCCGAGAACCTGCTCGGTGAGCGCGGCCGGGGTTATGCGGGCTTCCTGCGCATCCTCGACGAAGGGCGCATCGCCATCGCGGCGTTGTCGGTGGGCGCGGCGCAGGGATGCGTCGACGAATGCGTCAAGTACGCCAAGGAACGGGAAGCCTTCGGCGCCAAGATCGGGACCTACCAGGCCATCGCCTTCAAGATCGCCCGGATGGAAGCCCGGGCGCACGCCGCCCGGACCGCCTACTACGACGCCGCGGCACTCATGTTGTCCGGCAAGCCCTTCAAGAAGGCGGCCTGCGTGGCCAAGCTGGTCTCGAGCGAGGCGGCCATGGACAATGCCCGTGACGCCACCCAGATCTTCGGCGGCTACGGATTCATGAACGAATACCCGGTGGCACGTCACTACCGGGACAGCAAGATCCTGGAAATCGGTGAGGGGACAACGGAAGTGCAGCTGATGCTGATCGCGCGGGAGGCGGGTCTGTGAGCGAAGCGAACATCGAGGCCCAGAGCGAAGCGAACATCGAGGCCCAGAGCGAAGCGAACATCGAGGCCCAGAGTGAAGCGAACATCGAGGCCCAGAGCGAAGCGAAAGTGATCGCGCAGCGCGGGCTCTGGTACGAGGAATTGGAACCCGGCGTGCGCTACGTGCACGCGCCGGGCCGGACCATCACCGAGGCCGACAACGTGCTGTTCACCACCGTCACCATGAACACCCAGGCGCTTCACCTCGACGCCGCCTGGTCCGACGAGCAGCCGCCGTTCAACGCCCGTCTGGTCAACTCGATGTTCACGTTGGCGACCCTGGTGGGGTTGTCGGTTACGCAGATGACCCAGGGCACCACCGTCGGGAACCTCGGCTTCTCCGACATCGCGTTTCCCAAGCCGATGTTCCACGGCGACACCTTGTATGCCGAAACCGTCGTCACCGAGAAGCGCGAATCCAAGAGCCGCCCCGGCGAGGGGATCGTGACGTTTGTACACACCGGACGCAACCAGCACGGTGACGTCGTCGCCACCGCCACCCGCAAGGCGATGATGCGCAAGAAGCCCAGCGAGGAGAGCTAAGTGCCCTTGGACAACGCCGGCCCGGCCTGGATCTTCTGCCCGGCCGACCGACCGGAACGCTTCGAAAAAGCCGCAGCGGCAGCCGATGTCGTGATCCTCGATCTGGAGGACGGCGCCGGGGACAAGCCCGCGGCGCGCGAAGCGATCGTCAACACCCCGCTCGACCCCGGCCGCACCGTCATCCGCATCAACCCGGCCGACACCGAGGAGCAGCGGCTGGATCTCGAAGCGCTGAAACGCACCCCGTACACGACCGTGATGCTGCCCAAATGCGAATCGGCCGAGCAGATCACCGCGCTGGCACCGCTGGACGTGGTGTTCATCGTCGAGAGCCCGTTGGGTGCGCTCAAGATCGCCGAGTCCGCCGCAGCGGCCAACACCGTCGGGGTGTTCTGGGGAGCCGAGGATCTGTTCGGGTTCCTCGGTGGCACCGCCAACCGCTACCCCGACGGCAGCTATCGCGAGGTCGCCCAGCACATCCGGTCGCAGTCGCTGCTGGCCGCCAAGGCCTACGGCAAGCTCGCACTGGATTCGGTGTACATCGACATCAAGGACCTCGACGGCCTGCGCCGTGAGGTCGACGACGCCGTCGCGGTCGGATTCGACATCAAGGTGGCCCTGCACCCCACTCAGGTCGCGGTGATCCGGGACGGCTATGCACCCTCGGATGAGCAGGTGCAGTGGGCGCGACACGTGTTGGCCGCCGCGGCCGATCAGCGCGGTGCTTTCGCGTTCGAGGGCATAATGGTGGATGCCCCAGTGCTGCGACGGGCCGAGCGGATCGTCCAGCTAGCGCCACACCCAGGCACCTAGCCGGAGGCCTCTCACCAGGGGTTTTGCACGTGCCGCCGCTGTACTGAGCACCTCATGGACTGGCGGCGTAACATGCCGCCACCCGAGAAGGAGGCGGTATGGCTGAGTCATCTGCGACGCCGGTTGCCGAGGTAACGAGCGTCGATCTTGATCCGGTGCGTCTGGTCGACGCCGATGGATCACCCACCGATGAGGCGCGGTACAGCCGCGATCTGCCCCACGAGACGTTGGCCTGGCTCTACGAGTCCATGGTCGTCACCCGCGACCTGGACACCGAGTTCGTCAATCTGCAGCGCCAGGGTGAGCTGGCGCTGTACGCCTCGTGTCGGGGGCAGGAGGCCGCGCAGATCGGGGCGACGGCCTGCCTGCGCAAAACCGACTGGTTGTTCCCGCAGTACCGCGAGATCGGCGCATTTCTGCTGCGCGGCATCACCCCGGCTCAGATGGGTGCGGTGTGGCGGGGCGTGTGGCACGGCGGGCAGAATTTCACCGCCAAATGCGTCGCGCCGATCGCGATCCCGATCGCCACGCACGCGTTACACGCGGTGGGTGCGGCCATGGCGGCCCAGCGCCTCGACGAGGACTCCGTGACCGTGGCGTTCATCGGCGACGGTGCCACCAGCGAGGGCGACACGCACGAAGCGCTGAACCTGGCCGCGGTGTTCGCCGCGCCGTGTGTGTTCTTCGTGCAGAACAACCAGTGGGCGATTTCGGTGCCGGTGCACAAGCAGCAGGTCGGCCCCTCGATCGCGCACCGCGCCATCGGCTACGGCATGCCCGGCATTCGTGTCGACGGCAACGATGTCCTGGCCTGCTACCTGGTGATGGCCGAGGCCGCCGAGCGGGCCCGAGCCGGTGGCGGCCCTACGCTCATCGAGGCGATCACCTACCGGATGGGCCCGCACACCACGTCCGACGATCCGACCCGCTACCGGTCGGCTGACGCAGTCGACGAGTGGTTGCCCCGCGACCCGATCGCACGATATCGCGCGTACCTGCACACCATCGGCGTGCTCGACGAGCGCCTGGAACAACGGGTCACCGCACGGTCCCGGCGGTTGTGCGCCGAACTGCGCGACACCATCGTCGGAGCACCCGACGCCGATCCGACCGAGATTTTCGACACCGTGTACGCCGAGATCACCCCTGATCTGGCACGTCAACGTGATGAGTTGTCGGCGGAACTGGCGAAGGAGGCGTGACATGACTCAGATTATCGATCGGCCTGCGGCCCAAGGTGATTCGCCGGAACCGTGGGAGCCCGTACTGAAACCCATGACGGCGGCCACCGAGCTGACCATGGTCGCCGCCATCAACCGCGCGTTGCACGATGCGATGGCCGCCGACGAACGGGTACTGGTGTTCGGCGAGGACGTCGCCACCCTCGGCGGGGTGTTCCGAGTCACCGAGGGCCTGTCCGAAACCTTCGGTGAAGGACGGTGTTTCGACACTCCACTGGCCGAATCCGCGATCATCGGGGTGGCGATCGGTCTGGCGATTCGCGGGTTCACTCCGGTACCCGAGATCCAGTTCGACGGCTTCAGCTATCCGGCCTTCGACCAGATAGCCAGCCACCTGGCCAAGTACCGTATGCGCACCCACGGCGACGTGGACATGCCCGTCACGGTGCGGATTCCGTCCTTCGGTGGCATCGGTGCGGTCGAACACCACTCGGAGTCCACGGAGTCCTACTGGGTTCACACGGCCGGCCTCAAGGTGGTGGTTCCGTCGACCGCGTCGGACGCGTACTGGCTGCTGCGCCATTCGATCAGCTGTCCCGATCCGGTGATCTTCCTGGAGCCCAAGCGACGCTATTGGGCGCGCGAACCCGTCGATACGAGCAGCCCCGCACCGCCGATCGGCCGGGCAGCAGTGCGCCGCAACGGGACCGATGTCACCGTGATCACCTACGGCGGGTTGGTGGCCACCGCGCTCAATGCCGCCGACCTGGCCGCCGAACGAGACTGGGACCTTGAAGTCGTCGACTTGCGCTCGCTCAACCCGCTGGACTTCGACACGGTAGCGGCGTCGGTACGACGCACCGGCCGGGCCGTGGTGATGCACGAAGGGCCCCGCACTCTCGGCTTCGGGGCTGAGCTGGCCGCCCGCATCTCCGAAGAGTGCTTCTACGACCTTCAGGCACCGGTGTTGCGCGCCACCGGTTTCGACACACCATACCCGCCGGCCCGGCTGGAAAAGGTGTGGCTGCCCGGCGTCGACCGCTTACTCGACTGTGTCGAGCGTGCGATGGGTCAACCGTGAACCGGGAGTTCCTGGTCCCGGATCTCGGTGAGGGACTGCAGGATGCCACCATCACCAGTTGGAGTGTCGCGGTGGGCGACTGGGTCGAGCTCAACCAGACGCTGTGCACCGTCGAGACCAACAAGGCCGAGGTAGAGATCCCCAGTCCGTTCGCCGGCCAGGTGGCAGAACTCGGTGGCGCGGCGGGGGAGACGTTGACCGTCGGATCGATGTTGGTACGGATCGCCACAGATGAACCGGCCGAACCCGCCAAAGTGGCAACAGCACCCGCGAAAAATGGTTCGACACCTCGCAAGTCGGTGCTGGTCGGCTACGGCACCGACGACACCATGGACGCCAGTCGGCGCCGGTCGGCCTCGGACGGTCTGCGCGGGCGGGCGCGCGCCAAACCACCGGTCCGGAAGCTGGCCGCGGAACTGCACGTAGACCTCGACACGCTGTCGCCAGGGTCGGGGCCCGAGGGCATCGTCACCCGCGACGATGTGCTGGCCGCCGCGGGCAGTTCGGAGATCGTCGATGTCGGCGGCGTGCAGGCAGTCATGGCGCGGCGGATGACCCTGTCGCATCAGGATATTCCCGATGCCCACGCCCGCGTCGATGTCGACTGCAGTGCGTTGTTGCGGCTGCGAGAGCGGATCGCGGTGGCCGACGCCGAACTGCCGGTGACGCCGTTCGTGTTGGTGCTGCGGCTGCTGGTGTCGGCACTTGAAAGGCATCCGCTGCTGAACTCCACCTGGTTGGTGACCAGTAACGGTCCCCAGATCCACCGGCATCCGGCCGTGCACCTGGGTTTCGGGGTGGCGGCACCACGCGGCCTGCTGGTTCCGGTGGTGCGGGATGCGCAGACGATGACCACCCGAAAGCTGGCCGGTACGGTTGCCCGGCTCGTCGACGCGGCCCGGGCCGGCACGTTGGGTCCGGCCGAATTGTCTGGGTCGACGTTCACGGTGTCGAACTTCGGCGCGCTCGGCATCGACGACGGTGTCCCGGTGATCAACTATCCGGAGGCCGCGATCCTCGGCATGGGCTCGATCAAGCCTCGTCCGGTCGTGATCGACGATGCCGTGGTGGCCCGCCCCACCATGTCCCTGACGTGTGTGTTCGACCATCGGATCATCGACGGTGCGCAGGCGGGGGCATTCCTGGGCGATCTGCGCACGCTGATCGAGGCGCCCGAGTTGGCCGTCCTGGACCTGTAGCTCAGGGCCGTAGCGGCTACCGGCGTTTGGCGGCAGCCAAACGCGCAGCAAATTCGGGAGATTCGATGGATCGGGCTTGCGGACCGAGTTCGATGTCGACGGCGAGGCGATGCTGATCGAGGTCGACCACGCCGGGGTTGGCGGTGGCTCGCATCGAGGCCTTGGTGGCGATGACCACGTCACGCGGCGCCCCTGCCGGGCCCGCCGCGAGAGCGCGGGCCGCGTCCACCGGGTCCTCGGCGATCGACAGGGCCAACCCGTGGCGCACCGCAGACTCGGCGTCAAAGCGCATGCCGAACAGCAGCGCCGCCCGGGCCACCTGCGGGCCGACGCCCCGTTGCAACATCCAGGTGGCGCCACCGCCGGGATGGATGCCGAGTTTCTGGAACCGCGGATCGAACAGGGCCGCCGGGCCGGCGATGCGCACGTCGGCGGCCAGGGCCAGGTTCAACCCCGCGCCCACCGCGGCGCCGTTGACCGCCGCGATCGTCGGCAACGTGCAATTCGCCACCGCCAGAAACCCGTCATAGATCGCACGCAGGCCATCCTCGGTGGCCGCCCCGAGCGCGGTGAGGTCGGCGCCCGCACAGAACGCCTTGCCTGCCCCGGTGACGATCACCGCATGCACATCGGGATCGGCCTCGGCGTCCTCGACCGCGGCACGCAGGGCCGCGGACATCTCGAAGGTGACCGCATTGCGGCGATCGGGGTCGTTGACGGTGATGACGGCGACGTGATCGTCGACGCTGACCAACACTGAATCCGGCACGGCCCTCAGCCTAAACCCGGTGCCGTGGCGGTCAGGAATTCGAGCCTTCGTCGGGACACTGCACATCCACATAGACCGTGACCGACGACTGTGCCAGGGCCGGCTCTCCACGATTGGGGTTGTGGATCGCGTTGACGCGGCATCTCGACAACGGCAAGGTGCTGGTACCGCCCACCCAGTTGATGGCGACGGTGTAGCCGTCGGAATCCAGCTCCTGGATGATCTGGTCGGCGGGCTGACCACCGGGCGTCGGGTCCGCCATCGCGGACGGGGCCATACCGATCGCCATCGCCGGCGCGAGCACAGCCACACCGGCGGACACCGACTTTCGCACGCACGTCAACATCTCGATCCTCCCGGCGGTCGGATCTCGTGTCGTCGCTGTCGTGGTGGCCCCGGCCGTCACTCCTCAGTGTATTACGGATGTCCAGAAGGTTAACGGAAAGTGACGAGATTCATGGTTGGCCGGCGCCCGGGTCCGGCAGGTTTTCCCCGAGGCCTGGCGGGATGTTGGTCCCCGGCGGCGGCGCGGTGCCCGGAAGTGGTTCTCCGAGTTGCTCTTTGGGTAGCTGCCCGAGCATCGAACCACGCAGGTTCCCGTTGCGGTACAGGGTGTGCATCTGCCGCATCCAGTCCAGCCCGGAGATGTCGGAATTCTCCTGGCCGGGTGCGACACCGACGACGGTGCCTTCACCGGGTGCCGACGGCTTCTCGTTCTGCGGGAAGAAGTTTCCGTTGTTGAATGCCCGGAGGTTGGGTGCCTCCGTCGGTGGTGCTCCACCCGGGGCCGACGGCACCGCGTACTGGCCGAGCAGGGCGCCGGGGCTCATGTCGATGCCGTCCGGGACGCCCAGGCGGCCGGGCCCCGTCTCCGTACCGGTCTGTCCCAGCACCGACAATCCGTTGGGCCCCAACGGAGCACCCATGAGCGGCACCTCCGGACCGGGTTGCGGGACGGCGGGTGTCGGAGCCGGGTCGGCGGCCGCGATGGCCGGATGCACCACCGCGACGCCAATCGCCAGCCCGGCTGCCGCGAGGACTGCCAGCTTGTCTTTGGCTGCTGCGTATTTCGTTGTCACGGTGAAGCGTCAGACCGACTTGGTGACGCCGTAGTAGGCGACCACATCGTCGGTGTCGGTGGTTGAACTGGTCAGCGTCGCGTACGACCGAAGGAAGGACTGGCCCACGCAACCGTCGACCTTGATGTGGACATCCTTCAACGTAACCCGCACCGGAGCTGCCTTGAACGACTTCTTGTCCACCGACACCGTGGTGACCGTGCCGGGCTTGGGATGGATCTCGAGCGTGCCTGACATCGGCATGCTCACCCCGGTGGGAACGAGACCGGCGAGTGTCGAGCCGGACGTACTCAGGCCGATCGAGCCGATGAGACGGACCTGACCCAGTTCGATGCCACAGCCGATCTGGTAACCGGTGTCCAGCGTGCCGCCGGTCAGAGAGGTCGAGCCGCCGCCGGTCACCGTCCCGTTAAAGGTTCCGGCGACCAGATATTCGCGTGACGAGGCCGCGGTGGTCAGCGGTGCCACGGGCAGCTGACTCTCGTTGGCCGCCGACACTGTGAGCTTCCATCCGTCCGGGGTGGTGACCACGCCCGGTTCGGCGGAGGCGACCACCCCGTTGTCCGGTGGCGGCCCGGCGTCGACCGGTTGTGCGGCCGGGTCCACCGGTGCCGGCGGCGGGTCGGCGGCGGCCGACGGGGCAAGGGCCACCGGGGCCAACATGCACACTGCAGCGAAGGTGACGAAACGATTCAACATGGCCGAACGTGTGCCTCTCGTGGGGGTCCGATCTGAGCGATCGGTGTCGTGAACGATGCGAATCATGTTTGTTCTCTTACCGTGTCGCGGTCAGACGGCCTTGGTCACGCCAAGATAGGTGACCACGTCGTCGGTGTTGTCGGTGGAGCTGGTGAGAGTGGCATAGGTGCGGATGAACGATTGACCGGCGCACTGGTCGAACTTGACGCGGACGCCCGAGATGGTGACGCGGGTACCGGTGCCCTTGAACGACTTCTTGTCGATCGGCACGATGGTGACCGTGCCGGGCTTGAGATAAACCTTGCCCTGCAGGCTGATGCCGGTGCCACCACTGACATCACCGGCCGAGCCGGTGAACGGAATCTTGATACCCGGCGTGAAGCTGATGCCGGGGTTGATCTCGGTTTCGTCCGTGATGATGCCGCAGCCGATCTGGGCTCCGGCCTCCAGTGTGCCGCCGGTCAGCTTGGTCTTTCCTCCTCCGGACACCTTGCCGGTGAAAGTTCCTCCGACCAGATATTCGCGCGAGGAGACGGCGGTGGTCAGCGGGGCCACCGGCAACAGAGATTCGTTGGCGCCCACCACCGTCACGTGCCAGCCGTCCGGGGTGTCCAGTGCCCCGGGCGGCGCCGACGGAACGGCACCGTTGTCGGCCGGCGGTGCGGCCGCGGCAGGAGCCGCGGGATCCGGCGGGGGTGGATCCGCCGATGCCAGGGGCGCAATTGCCACCGGGGTCAACATGCAGACGGCAGCCAGGGTGGCAAAACGACTCAACATGCGTGAACTTACGCCTCTCATGGTTTGAACCCAGATGGTCCGCGACGCGTCGTGGTCGTCAGAAGTCAAGGGGTCCAAGGAATCTGTCGCGACGAAGCATGGACCGGTCTGGTTTCCGAACGGTGAACGGTGGGCCAACGTTGACCGCCGTGATTCCATCCAGCTCAATGCCGGAACCTGTGAATGTTCTGGAGAACAGCTGGGCGGCAACGTAATTGAGACGCAGTGGATGTTGGTCGAGGTTGCGTCCAATGGACAGCCGGGATAGGGGCCGGGTTGGCCCATCGTTCACCTTCCGGACATCTGCACCACCGACCGTGTGCGTCCGGGCGTGCGCATACGTCGAACTGCCACCGACTGACGGAGGAAACGTTGAGGCTTCAGGTCCATGAGCGAGCATGGGTATCGCTTCTCCTGGCGTTCGGCATCGGGCTGGCCGCCGTGGCGCCGGCCCTTGCCGATCCCGTAACCGACCCGGTAGCCGACCCGGTCATGGTCGCGGATGACCCTGCGGCGCCGGCGGTCACGGCGTGTACGGCTTTCGCCGACGCGCTCGATTCCGCCTCGACGTTCTACGGCGATTTCGCGGACTCGATCGAAGGTGTGGCGCGGCCCGACTATGCGGATCCGGGGGTCAGCACCACCAACACCAGTGGCCGGACCGCCTTGCGTCAGGCCGCCGCGTCAGCATTGAATGCCGCCGGCACACCGGGACTTTCGCCGGACATTGCCAATCCGATGCGGGCATGGTCCTTCGGCGCCACCAAGCTTCTGCTGAAGATGGGTCTGCACAGCGGTGGGCAATCGCTCAACGACACGGCCACGCAGCTCAACAACGACGCCGGTAATGCGCAGCTGGCCTGCGCTGCGGCCGGGACCCATGCCTGACGTGGCGGCAACGGGAAGAACCCTGATCCGGGTGGTGCTTTCAACGCTCGTTCTCGTGCAGGCGACGACCGCTTGCGCGGCCGGCGGCGATCAGCCCCAGCGGCTACCGCGCCAGGTACCCAAGTCCGCACTCGAGTCGTTGCTGCTCGATGCGCACCAGGTTGACGCCCTGATGGAAATCGACGGGATGACGGCGCACCCGCCGGTCACCGCGATGAGCGATCATCGCAACCTGCTGCCCAACCTGAATTGTCTCGGTGCCTGGCAAGTCGACGAGGCTGCCATCTACGGCGATCACTGGACCGCCATGCGTCAGGTGCTACTGCGGGCGCCGGACAACGACCACTGGGACAACCTCTTGGTGCAGTCGGTGGCCATCTATCCGTCCACGCAGGATGCCACCGACTTCTTCGATCGGTCGGCGATGCGTTGGTCGCAATGCACCGATCACCACGTGAACATCACCCTCAACGGCGAGCCGCTGCCCAAGTGGACGAGCGGCGACCTCACCCAGACCGACTCCGAACTCACGCTGCCGTTCACCCGCGTCGACGGGGACCAGACGCGCAGCTGTGAACGTGCGCTGGGCGTCGCGGCCAATCTCGTGATCGATGTCCAAGCCTGCAAGCCCGCGCGCGCAACGGTGACGCAGGCCGGCGATGTGGTCGAGGCGATCCGGGCTGCGATGCCGCGGTGAGCGTTCCGGCAGCGACCATGGCGGGTATCGTGGACAGCGCAGTTGGTTTGTCGGTCCGGTTTCGGCTGGGGCGACATCGAGCGTCGCACGCTGCTCCAGGTGCGACGTGAGAGGGAACCTGGTGAGAATCCGGGACTGTCCCGCAGCGGTATGCAGGAACGACCGCCGTCATCAGCACTGGCCCGACGGGCTGGGAAGCGACGGCCAGTAGGTGCACGATCTTCGTGCGCGCCTGTGAGTCCGAAGACCTGCCAGCCGTACCGGGCGCGCCGCGTCCGGTGGTGCATCGCCTCGCGGAATGGGCAGTGGCCGAAGCGGTTCACCGTGGCGGGTGGCTGTGTTCGGTTCGATGTCTCCTGGCGGTGGCCATCCTCTTCGCACGTTGAAGGACGTCGTCATGAGCACAACCGCAGTACCCTTCACCGCCACCATCCTCGGATCGCCCCGGATCGGTCCCCACCGGGAACTCAAACGCGCCGTCGAGAAGTACTGGGCGGGCCGGATGGAGCGCGACGAACTCGAATCGGTCGCTGCAACGTTGCGCCGGGACACCTGGGAGTCGTTGGTCGCGGCCGGGCTCGACTCAGTGCCGGTCAACACGTTCTCCTACTACGACCAGGTGCTCGATACCGCGGTTCTTCTCGGCGCCTTGCCGGCCCGGGTCGCCGGCATCTCCGATGACCTCGACCGCTATTTCGCCGCGGCCCGGGGGAACGACGAGATCACGCCGCTGGAGATGACCAAGTGGTTCGACACCAACTACCACTACATCGTCCCCGAGATCGGGCCGGACACCACGTTCTCCCTCAACCCGGACAAGGTGCTCGGCGAACTGGAAGAGACGCGAGCCCAAGGGATTCCGGCTCGTCCGGTGATTGTCGGGCCGATCACTTTCCTGGCATTGTCCAAGGCGGTCGACGGAGCTGACGCACCGATCTCCCGGCTGGACGAGCTGATCGACGTGTATGCCGAGTTGCTGGGGGCACTGGCCGACGAGGGTGTCGGCTGGGTCCAGTTCGACGAGCCAGTTCTGGTGACCGACATCCTGGACAACGCCGCCGAACTTGCCGAGCGCACCTACGCCCGGCTGGGTGATCTGACCAAACGGCCCGCGATCTTCGTCGCGACGTACTTCGGTGAGTTGACCGATGCCCTGCCTGCGCTGGCCCGTACTCCGGTCGAGGCCGTCGGTGTCGACTTGGTGGCCGGCTCCGGCGCTGCCCTGGCCGCAGTCCCCGAGCTGTCCGACAAGCTCCTGGTCGCCGGGGTGGTCGACGGCCGCAATATCTGGCGCACAGACCTGGACAGGGCACTGGGGACCCTGGCCGCCTCGGTCGGCAGTGCCCGAGCGGTGGCAGTGTCGACGTCGTGCTCGACGCTGCACGTGCCCTATACCCTCGATGCCGAGCCGGATATCGATGCAGCACTGCGTAGTTGGCTGGCATTCGGGTTCGAGAAGGTCACCGAGGTGGTGGCGCTGGCACGTGGCCTGAAGGACGGTCGCGATGCCATCGCAGCCGAGGTCGGGGCATCCGACGCCGCGATCGCGTCCCGTAAGGCGGATCCGCGAATCACCAACGCCCAGGTACGATCCCGTATCTCGACGATCGTCGCCTCCGGGACCACACGCGGGCCCGCCGCGCAGCGCCGCGCCGCTCAGCAGGACCGGCTCAACCTGCCGTCACTGCCCACCACCACCATCGGGTCCTATCCGCAGACCTCGGCCATCCGTATTGCCCGCGCCGAGCTGCGATCCGGGAAGATCGACGCCGCGGAGTACGAGCGCCGGATGAAGGCGGAGATCGCCGACGTCATCACGCTGCAGGAGCAGCTGGGCCTCGACGTACTGGTGCACGGTGAACCCGAGCGCAACGACATGGTGCAGTATTTCGCCGAGCAGCTCGACGGTTTCTTCGCCACCCACAACGGGTGGGTGCAGTCGTACGGCAGCCGGTGCGTCCGGCCGCCGATCCTGTACGGCGATGTGGCCCGGCCGGATCCGATGACCGTCGAGTGGATCACCTACGCGCAGTCGCTCACCGCGAAGCCGGTCAAGGGCATGTTGACCGGCCCGGTGACGATTCTGGCCTGGTCGTTCGTGCGTGACGACCAACCCTTGGCGGACACCGCCTTTCAGGTTGCCCTCGCCATCCGCGACGAGACAGTGGATCTGCAGGCGGCAGGCATCGCGATCATTCAGGTCGACGAGCCGGCACTGCGCGAACTCCTGCCACTGCGGTCCAAGGACAAACCGGCCTATCTCACGTGGGCGGTGGAGGCGTTCCGGTTGTCGACCTCCGGCGTCGCCGACTCCACGCAGATCCATACGCACCTGTGCTACTCGGAGTTCGGTGAGGTGATCGGGGCGATCGCAGATCTGGATGCCGACGTGACGTCGATCGAGGCGGCCCGATCGCACATGGAGGTGCTCGGTGACCTCAACGCGGCGGGCTTTTCCAACAGTGTCGGGCCGGGGGTCTACGACATCCACTCACCGCGGGTGCCGGGTGTAGCGGAGATCGCCACGTCGCTGCGGGAGGCACTCAACACCGTTCCCGCCGAACGTCTCTGGGTCAATCCCGACTGCGGGCTGAAGACCCGCACCACCGATGAGGTGACCGAGTCGCTCAAGCACATGGTCGCTGCGGCAGCCGAGGTGCGGAGCCGGTAGCTGGTCAGCTCGTGGCGGCCTGGGCGTCCAGCCAGGCCGCCAACGAGCGTCCGGCCTCCAACACATGGCGTTCGGCGATGGTGCGGGCGGCCTCGGCGTCTTTGACTT
>NZ_MBEQ01000059.1 GCF_001954135.1 Mycobacterium sp. GA-1841
GCCCGCGTCCGGGCGGTGGCCCTCGTCCCGGCGGTGCCGGTGGCGGCGGTCGTCCCGGCGGTGGCGGCGGCGGTAACTACCGCGGCGGTGGAGCCGGTGGCGGTGGTGGCGCCGGTGGCGCAGCCGCCGGAGGTTTCCGTGGTCGCCCCGGTGGCGGCGGCGGTCGCCCCGGTCAGCGCGGCGGCGCGGCCGGTGCCTTCGGTCGTCCCGGCGGTGCGCCCAAGCGCGGTCGCAAGTCGAAGCGGGCAAAACGCGCCGAGTACGAGAACATGCAGGCCCCGGTCGTCGGTGGGGTGCGGTTGCCGCACGGCAACGGCGAGACCATCCGGCTGGCCCGCGGCGCCTCACTGAGCGACTTCGCCGACAAGATCAACGCCAACCCGGCCTCGCTGGTGCAGGCGCTGTTCAACCTCGGTGAAATGGTCACCGCGACCCAGTCCGTCGGCGACGACACGCTGGAGCTGCTCGGCAGCGAGATGAACTACAAGGTTCAGGTCGTCTCGCCCGAGGACGAGGACCGTGAGCTGTTGGAGTCCTTCGACCTGACTTACGGCGAGGACGAGGGCGGCGAAGAAGACCTCGAACAGCGTCCGCCGGTGGTCACCGTGATGGGTCACGTCGACCACGGCAAGACCCGCCTGTTGGACACCATCCGCAACGCCACCGTCCGCGAGGGCGAGGCCGGCGGCATCACCCAGCACATCGGTGCCTACCAGGTCGAGGTGGATCTGGACGGCAACGTCCGGCCGATCACCTTCATCGACACCCCGGGTCACGAGGCGTTCACCGCCATGCGTGCCCGCGGTGCCAAGGCCACCGACATCGCGATCCTGGTGGTCGCGGCCGATGACGGTGTCATGCCGCAGACGGTGGAGGCCATCAACCACGCGCAGGCCGCTGACGTGCCGATCGTGGTGGCGGTCAACAAGATCGACAAGGAAGGCGCCGACCCGGCCAAGATCCGGGCGCAGCTGACCGAGTACAACCTGGTGGCCGAGGACTACGGCGGCGACACCATGTTCGTCGACATCTCCGCCAAGCAGGGCACCAACATCGAGGCGCTGCTGGAAGCGGTCGTGCTGACCGCCGACGCGGCCCTGGACCTGCGGGCCAACCCCGACATGGAGGCCCAGGGTGTGGCCATCGAGGCGCATCTGGACCGCGGTCGCGGTCCGGTGGCCACGGTGCTCATCCAGCGCGGCACCCTGCGGGTCGGCGACTCGGTGGTGGCCGGCGATGCCTATGGCCGCGTCCGCCGCATGGTCGACGAGCACGGCGACGACGTCGAAGAGGCGCTGCCCTCGCGTCCGGTCCAGGTCATCGGCTTCACGTCGGTGCCCGGTGCCGGTGACAACTTCCTGGTTGTCGACGAGGACCGCATCGCCCGCCAGATCGCCGACCGGCGCAGCGCGCGCAAGCGCAACGCGCTGGCTGCACGCAGCCGTAAGCGGATCAGCCTGGAAGACCTGGATTCGGCACTGAAGGAAACCAGCCAGCTGAACCTGATCCTCAAGGGCGACAACGCCGGTACGGTCGAAGCCCTCGAGGAAGCCTTGATGGGCATCCAGATCGACGACGAAGTCGAGCTGCGGGTCATCGACCGCGGTGTCGGTGGCGTCACCGAGACCAACGTCAACCTGGCCTCGGCCTCGGACGCGATCATCATCGGGTTCAACGTCCGCGCCGAGGGCAAGGCGACCGAGCTGGCCAACCGCGAGGGTGTGGAGATCCGCTACTACTCGGTGATCTACCAGGCCATCGACGAGATCGAAGCCGCGCTCAAGGGCATGCTCAAGCCGGTCTACGAGGAGAAGGAGCTCGGCCGCGCCGAGATCCGGGCAATCTTCCGGTCGTCCAAGGTCGGCAACATCGCCGGCTGTCTGGTCACCTCCGGCATCATGCGTCGCAACGCCAAGGCTCGGCTGCTGCGGGACAACACCGTCGTCGCGCAGAACCTCACGGTGTCCTCACTCAAGCGCGAGAAGGACGATGCCACCGAGGTGCGCGAAGGCTACGAGTGCGGTCTGACGCTGACCTACTCCGACATCAAGGAAGGCGACGTCATCGAGACGTACGAACTCGTCGAGAAGGCACGTACTTAGTGATGAGCGCTTGCGCGAAGAACAATGGTGCCTGCCATGGCTGATCCGGCACGGGCCAAGCGGCTCGCCAAACGGATCTCCACCATCGTCGCCTCGGCGATCGAGTACGAGATCAAGGATCCCCGCCTGGCGGGGGTCACCATCACCGATGCGAAGGTGTCGGGCGATCTGCACGACGCGACGCTGTACTACACGGTGATGGGATCGTCGCTCGACGACGAACCGGACTATGCCGGTGCGGCGGCGGCGCTGGAGAAGGCCAAAGGCGTATTGCGGACCAAGGTGGGCGCCGGGACCGGGGTGCGATTCACCCCGACCCTGGCGTTCGTCCGGGACACCGTGCCCGACGCGGCCCACCGGATGGAGGAGCTGCTGGCCCGGGCGCGGGCTGCGGATGCGGATCTGGCCCGGGTCAGGGAGGGCGCCACGCACGCCGGCGAGGCCGACCCGTACCGTGTGAGCGGGGCGGAGGATACTGATGGGCTTGCCGACGGGGCAGACACAGAGGATGCCGGTGACCGCGATCGAACGGATGACTGATACTGCTCATTCCGGGGCTCCCGACGGGCGCCCTTCCGGTCTGCGCGTCGATGCGCGCGCGGCCGCCGATCTGCTGTCGGACGCGAGAAGTATCAGCGTCGTGTGCCACGTCTATCCCGACGCCGACACGATAGGCGCGGGTTTGGCGTTGGCGCAGGTGCTCGACGACGCCGGCAAACAGGTCGAGGTGGCCTTCGCGGCTCCGGCCGATCTGCCCGAATCCCTGCAGACGTTGCCGGGCGGGCATCTGCTGGTGGCGCCGGATTCCATCCGGGACGACGCGGATCTGGTTGTCACGGTGGACATTCCGAGCGTCAATCGCCTCGGTGCGCTCGCCGGGCTGGCCGGGCCGGGCCGCGAGGTGCTGGTCATCGACCACCATGCGTCCAATCTGTTGTTCGGCACCGCGAACTACGTCGACCCGACGGCGGACTCCACCACGATGCTGGTGGCCGAACTTCTCGACGCCTGGGACAAGCCCATCGACAAGCGCGTGGCGCACTGCCTCTACGCCGGCCTGACCACCGATACCGGCTCGTTCCGCTGGGCGACTGCCCGGGCGCATCGGCTGGCGGCCCGGCTGGTCGAGCTCGGGGTGGACAACGCCTCGATCAGTAGGGCGCTCCTCGACACCCATCCGTTTGCCTGGTTACCGATGCTGTCGCGGGTCCTGGCCTCGGCCCGGCTCGTGCCGGAGGCCGTGGGCGGGCGCGGCCTGGTGTATGCGGTGGTGCCGCATGACGAGTGGTCCACCGCCCGGCCCGAGGAAGTGGAGAGCATCGTCGACATCGTCCGGACCACCCAGCAGGCCGAGGTGGCCGCGGTGTTCAAGGAGATCGAGCCGCAACACTGGTCGGTCTCGATGCGGGCGAAGTCGCTCAACCTCGCCACGGTGGCCAGTTCGTTCGGCGGCGGCGGGCACCCACACGCGGCCGGATACTCGGCGGCAGGTCCGACGGACGACGTCGTGCACGCGCTTACTCAGGCGCTTGCCTGACAGCGTCAGGGGCGCGTGCCTTGTCTAGCCATGGTTGAGCCGGAAGGCGACGTCCCGGTCACGCCGGCCACCACCCGCCGGATCGCCGGACTCGCGTTCCCGGCGTTGGGGGTGCTGGCCGCCGAGCCCATCTATCTGCTGTTCGACATCGCGATCGTCGGGCGTCTCGGCGCACTCAGCCTGGCCGGTCTGGCCATCGGCGGGCTGATCCTGGGCCTGGTCAATTCGCAGGGCACCTTCCTGTCCTACGGCACGACCGCGCGCTCGGCTCGTCTGTTCGGCGCGGGCGACCGATCGTCGGCGGTCGGTGAAGGCGTACAGGCCACCTGGCTGGCCCTCGGGCTGGGATTGCTGATCATCGCCGTCGTGCAGGCCGTGGCCGAGCCGTTGTTGTCGGTCATCGCCGGACACGCCGACATCGCCGGCGCCGCACTGCCGTGGCTTCGGATCGCGATTATGGCTGCCCCGGCGATCCTGGTGTCGTTGGCCGGCAACGGCTGGATGCGCGGCGTTCAGGACACGGTGCGGCCGTTGCGGTACGTGGTGTTGGGGTTCGCGGTGTCGGCCGTGCTGTGCCCGCTGCTGGTGTACGGCTGGCTGGGGCTGCCGCGGTTGGAACTGGAGGGCTCCGCGGTGGCGAACGTGGTGGGGCAGTGGGTGGCGGCATCGTTGTTCGTGCGGGCGTTGCTGATCGAGAAGATCCCGCTCCAGATCCGACCCGAGGTGCTGCGCGCTCAGCTCACCATGGGACGCGATCTGCTGTTGCGATCCCTGGCGTTCCAGGCCTGCTTCCTATCGGCCGGCGCCGTCGCTGCCCGGTTCGGCGCCGCAGCGGTGGCGGCCCATCAGGTGGTCCTGCAGGTGTGGAGTTTCCTTGCGCTGGTGCTGGATTCGCTCGCCATCGCCGCGCAGTCACTCGTGGGTGCAGCATTGGGAGCCGGTCAACTGGCCCACGCCAAGAACGTGGCCTGGCGGGTGACGCTGTTCTCCACGCTGGCCGGTGTGATCCTGGCGCTGGTGTTCGCCGTCGGCTCGTCGGTGTTCCCGCCGATATTCACCGACGATGAGTCGGTGCTGGCAGCCATCGACGTGCCGTGGTGGTTTCTGGTCGCCCAATTGCCCGTGGCGGGAATCGTTTTCGCCCTCGACGGGGTGCTGTTGGGGGCGGGTGACGCCAAATTCATGCGCAACGCCACCCTGACCAGTGCACTGGTGGGCTTTCTGCCGCTGATCTGGTTGTCGCTGGTCTACGGCTGGGGTCTGTTCGGGATCTGGTCAGGGTTGAGCACGTTCATGGTGCTGCGGTTGGTCTTCGTCGGCTGGCGGGCATTCTCCGGTCGCTGGTTGGTGGCCGGGACTGGGTGACGCGCGCGCAACGCGGCCCGCCATCGTCACGCTGGAGTGGTGCTCGACTTCGGCAGCCACTCCAGCGTGACAAACGGTGGGCAGGGCGTCGTCAGCGCACCTGTGAGCGTCCCCGCTCCATCACCGCGCTGCGGTTGGCCGCGATGTCGTCACCGGTCGCCGTGGCCATCCACTCGCGGGCCGAGGCCGCCTCGATCCACAGGCCTTCGTTGGTCTGCGACTGGTCGATGCGGTGATAGGAGGCCAGCAGGGCCCGCACCGCGGCCTGATTGTTGGCGACGATCGAGGCCGCCACCCGACGCGCGGCAGGCAACAGCTCCTCGTGCGCGACGACCTCGGTGACCAGCCCGGCCCGCAGTGCGTCGGCAGCCGAGAGATAGTCACCGGTCAGGCTCATCCGGCGGGCCAGACCCACCCCGACCTTCTGCGGCAGCCGCACACTCAGACCCCAGGTGGGCAGCAACCCCACCCGCGCGTGGGTGTCGGCGAACTTGGCCTGCTCGGAGGCGACCAGGATGTCGCAGTAGAGCGCCAGTTCCAGGCCCCCGGTGACCGCGGCGCCGTTGATGGCGCCGATGACCGGCTTGGTCATGGCCGGCCACTTGGGCGAGATGTCGGGCAGCTCGGTGGTGTCGCCGAGTTCTTTGAGGTCCAACCCGGCGCAGAACACCGGATCGGCACCGGTGAGGATGATCACGTCGACATCGTCGTCGAGCTGCGCGGCGCGCAGCGCCCCGTAGAACTCCGTGCGTAGCTGCACGGAGAGCGCATTGCGCGACTGGGGCCGGTTCAACGTCAACGTGCGAACTCGGTCGGTGGTATCGATCAGCAGTACGTCATCACTCATTCGATCAATCTATCGTGACGCGATCCGCCGCCTATCGTGGTGTCATGTGCCGCAATATCACCGAGCTGCGCGGGCTCCAGCCCGCCGCCACCGACGAGGAGATCGAGGCCGCGGCCCGCCAGTACGTGCGCAAGGTCAGCGGTATCACCCGCCCGACCGGAGCCAACGTCGAGGCGTTCGAAGCGGCCGTCGCCGAGGTCACCGCGACCACCACCCGTCTGCTCGACGGGCTGGCGCCGCGCCGTCAGCCACCCAAGACCGTGCCGCCGCTGCGCCGTCCCGAGGTGCGGGCACGGCTGGCCGCACAGTGACCCAGGCGCTCAAGGAGTGGAGCGCAGCCGTGCATGCCCTGCTCGACGGCCGTCAGAAGGTGCTGCTGCGCAAGGGCGGCATCCACGAGAAGAGATTCTCGGTGGCTGCGCCGGAGTTCGTGTTGTTCCCGACGATCGCGCACAGCCATGCCGAGCGGGTCCGCCCCGAGCATCGCGATCTGCTGAACCAGTCGGCCGCGGACAGCACCGAGGACGCGGTGACAATTCGGGCCGCGGCGAAAGTCGTTGCCGCCGTGGAAGTCAACCGGCCCGAGGCGATCGAGGAACTGGCCGATCTGCATATCTGGACCGCCGAATCGATACAGGCCGACCGGCTCGATTTCCGCCCCAAACATCGACTCACTGCGCTGGTGGTGCAAGTCAGACCACTGATTGAACCGGTACGGCTGACCCGCAACCCCGAATTCGCCGGATGCAAGAGTTGGATCGACCTGCCGGTACAGACGGACTGGGGCCCACCGGTGCTCGACGAGGTGGCGCTGCGCGACGTTGCCGAGCGAGTGCGTCGGTCAGTGGGCTGATGGCGGCAGCGGACCCGCGGGCAGCACGACCCGGGACAACCCGCCAGAGCCGTGATGCACGGTATGGGTGGCCCGCACCAGCCGAGAACCGGAGACCGGTGGTTCGGCGGTACCGAGATTGCGGGCAAAGCGCGGGTGTGAGCCACCGGCGATCAGTACCCGGATCCGCGACCCGGCCTTGAACCGGTGGGCAACGGCGTCGAGCTCCAGGTGAATCGGCCCGGTGTGACCGTTCAAGCGGCGGAACCCGTCGGATACGTTGCGGGAGCGGCCTTTTGCGTCCACTTCACTGATCCGGACGAACACGTCATGGTATGGGTTGTCGCAACTGTGCGCCAGCTCGACGACCGGAGTGCCGGCCAGATACAGATCAGCCGGCAACGGGTCGCCGGTGAATGTCAGCACATCGCTGCGCCGCGCCAGCCGGGTGTCGTCGCGGTAGCCGCCGCTGGCCGCCAACAGCCGGCCGCCGATGGTGGGGGTGGGGTCGGCGGGGTGGTAGGTGATTGACGACGGTGGAACGGTCTCCGACGGGGGCGTAGCGCCCAGCCGGCCCGCGGGCTGCAGGAACAGTTCCTGCTCCGGCATGACCGGCGGCCAGTCGTCCAAATCGACCCAGCCGTGGCCGTTGACATGGATGCGGACCGGGCTGCGGCTGGTCTCACCGGTGCCGGCCAGATGGGTGCCGAGCCATTCCAATGATTCCCCGACCACCGTGGTCAGACCTTTGGTCAGCAGCTGCGTGTGTGTCCAGGGGCCGACCGTCAGCGCCACCGGCACGCCGCGCCGGTGCAGCTGCTCGTACTGGTGCAAGGTCTGGTCGAGGAACAGATCTTGCCAACCGCTGAGCAGCAGGATCGGCACGTCGACATGGTGCAGGGCCTCGTCGAAACGCAGCTGTTCCCAGAACGGGTCGTCGCGGTCGGGGTGTTCCAGCCAAGACTCGTACCACGGAGCGCCGCTGCCCAACAGCCGTCGCCCGGCCTCACCCATCGGCAAACCGGCGGTGGCCTTGGCCAGTTCAGCGGGGCCGCGCAGTTGCCGAGCCAGGGCCTGCACCACGCCGGGGTCCTCCTGGCGGGCCACCATCGCGCTCCAGCCCAGGAAGTCGTTGAGGGTGAACGAGCCGGAGCCCCAGGCCGACGCGCTGAAGTCGTGTGGACCGACGGTGATCACGGCCGCCTTCATCTCCGGTGGGGGATCGGCCAGCAGGGCCCACTGGGTGAAACCGAGATACGACAGGCCGACCGTGGCGAAGCAGCCGGTGAACCATGGCTGGTCACGCAGCCAGGCCACGGTGTCGGCGCCGTCGGCCATCTCGTGGACCATCGGGGTGAACGTGCCGCCCGAGCCGAACGTGCCGCGCACGCTCTGCAGTACCACGTGATATCCGCGAGCCGCGTACACCTGAGCGAACAACGGCGAGAAGGGGAACCGGCGGCCGTACGGCCCGCGGACCAGCAGCGTGCCCGCGGGACGGTCGGTGACGGGTGCGTAATGGTCGGCGACCAGTTCGACGCCGTCGCGCATCGGCACCCGCAACCCGTGGCGCACCGTGTAATCGGTCTCGTGCGGCGGCAGGCCGAGGACCCGGCTCGCGACCTTACCGGCGTACCGGTGGAATGTGCTCACGGGAACCAGGTTACGGATCGAGTCGTCGACGGCTCAGAACTTGTAGTACGGCGCCAGTTCGTGGGCCCGCTGCAGGTTGACCTGCAGGCAGTCGGGACGGTCCGGCGAGTGCACCGGCGAATAGAACAGGGACTGCTGGATGACGCCGTAGCTGGTCTTGAACGCCACCATGCAGGTCACCCACCAGCGGTCGTTCCAGTCGGTGGGCTTCATGATCCAGTACTGGGCGGCGCGGTGACCGTCGATGTCGAGTTCGACCGCATCGGGCGGAATCGTCTGCTCGTAGGTGCGCCAGACGAATGCCTCGACTGCCATCTGGTAATTGCCCGCGTCATAGTGGCACCGCAGGCTGTCCTCGGGCTCAGGCGGTGTGTAGGCCAGGCCGATCCGCTGCACCACATCGAACGGGATGTCGTTGCACGGGTCGAAGGGGGAGGGGTCCGTCGTGTCGACAATCGGCCATTTGATGGTCGTGGACACATTGGTCATCGGGAGGTCGGTGACGTCGAGATGAACCGGACCGTTACCCGCGCTGCCGGTCGGGCCCGACTGCCACACCACGATCGCGGCCGAAATCAGCGCCGTTAAAGCCGACAGCAGGCGCAACTTGGCGGCCATCACACCCCCTCGCAGTTTGGTGGCAATACGTTCCCCGGCTTGCGGGGAGTGTAGCGGTCGGTCACAACGCACTCGACCATAAACGAGAACCTGTTCTAATTGTCAACGGCCCGCACTACCGGCACACGGTTAGGCTGGTCCGTTGTGGTGGTGCAACTGTGTTGAGTGATCACGAGTCGAGAGACCGGCAGCCGATCCTGTGGGCGATCAGCGATCTGCATACCGGGCACAACGGAAACAAGCCGGTCACCGAGTCGTTGTATCCGGCCTCGCCGGATGACTGGCTGATCGTCGCCGGCGACGTCGGCGAGCGCACCGATGAGATCCGCTGGGCCCTGGATCTGTTGCGTAAGCGGTTCGCGAAAGTCATCTGGGTACCGGGCAACCACGAGCTGTGGACCACCAACAAGGACCCGATGCAGATCTTCGGCCGGTCGCGCTACGACTATCTGGTCGACATGTGCGATCAGATGGGTGTCATCACCCCGGAGCACCCGTTCCCCGTGTGGACCGAGCAGGGTGGCCCGGCGACGATCGTGCCGATGTTTCTGCTCTACGACTACAGCTTCCTGCCCGAGGGCGCCTCGACCAAGGCCGAAGGGCTGGCGATCGCCCGCGACCGCAACGTGGTGGGCACCGACGAGTTCCTGCTGTCGTGCGAGCCCTACGCCACCCGCGACGCCTGGTGTCGCGACCGGGTGGAGGTGACCCGCAAGCGGCTGGAGGACCTGGACTGGATGACCCCGACGGTTCTGGTCAACCATTTCCCGTTGGTCCGCGAACCCTGCGATGCGATGTTCTATCCGGAGTTCTCGCTGTGGTGCGGGACGACGGCCACCAAGGACTGGCATACCCGGTACAACGCGGTGTGCTCGGTGTACGGCCACCTGCACATCCCGCGGACCACCTGGTATGACGACGTGCGCTTCGAGGAGGTGTCGGTCGGCTACCCACGGGAGTGGCGCCGCCGCAAGCCTTTCCGGTGGTTGCGGCAGATCCTGCCGGATCCCAACTATGCGCCCGGCTATCTCAACGAGTTCGGCGGTCACTTCCAGATCACCGCCGAGATGCGGGCCAATGCGGAGCGGATGCAAGAGCGGATCAAGGCCAGGCGCGGATGAGCTGCGCGAACACGAAAGTGGCACGATGAGCGGCGCATTGTTGGACGAGGTCCTGCCGGAGCGGCCTCAGGCCCTCGCCTCCGCCGAGTTGTACGACGACCCACCGGGTTTGACCGCGCTGCCGGAGGAGGCGGCATTGGTGGCGCGGGCGGTGGCCAAGCGCCGCAACGAGTTCACCACCGTGCGGTATTGCGCCCGCCAGGCGCTGAGTGAGCTGGGGGTGGGCCCGGTGCCGATTCTCAAGGGCGACAAGGGCGAACCCACCTGGCCCGACGGCATCGTCGGCAGCCTGACGCATTGTCAGGGGTTCCGCGGTGCGGTCGTCGGCCTCGTTGGTGAGGTGCGTTCGGTGGGCATCGACGCCGAGCCGCACGACGTACTGCCCGACGGGGTTCTGGGTGCCATCTCGCTGCCGTTGGAGCGCACCGAACTCGGCGGGCTGCCCGACGGTCTGCATTGGGACCGAATCCTGTTCTGCGCCAAGGAGGCCACCTACAAGGCCTGGTACCCCCTGACGCACCGCTGGCTCGGGTTCGAGGACGCCCACATCACGTTCGGAGTGGACGGAACCGGTACGGCCGGGACATTCCGCTCGCAGATCCTGATCGACCCCGCCGCCGAGCACGGCCCGCCGTTGACCACGTTGGACGGTCGTTGGTCGGTGCGCGACGGTGTGACGCTGACGGCGATCGTGCTGTGAGCACTGCACCAGAAGCCGGCTTGGTGATCGTCGACAAGCAGTCCGGGATGACCAGTCACGACGTCGTGGGGCGGTGCCGTCGGCTGTTCGGCACTCGCAAGGTGGGCCATGCCGGAACGCTGGACCCGATGGCGACCGGCGTGCTCGTCGTCGGTATCGAGCGCGCCACCAAGATCCTCGGTCTGCTCACCGCCACCGACAAGTCCTACACCGCGACCATCAGGCTGGGGAGAAGTACCACCACCGAAGACGCCGAAGGCGAAGTGGTGCAAGACGTCTCAGCCTCACACGTGAGCGACGAGCAGATCGAGTCCGCGGTCGCGGCGCTGCGCGGTGACATCGAGCAGGTGCCCTCGGCGGTGAGCGCGATCAAGGTCGCCGGTCAGCGCGCCTACAAGTTGGCCCGTGAAGGGCAGACCGTCGAGTTGGCGGCCCGGCCCGTGCGTATCGACCGGTTCGACGTGCTCGCCGTCCGGCGGGCGGACGATTCCGAAGGCTTTGTCGACGTCGACGTCGATGTGGACTGTTCCTCGGGCACTTACATCCGTGCCCTGGCCCGCGACGTCGGCGGGGCACTCGGTGTCGGTGGCCACTTGACGGCGTTGCGCCGCACCAAGGTCGGCCGCTACGGCCTCGACGAGGCCCGCACGCTCGACGACCTGGCCGAGCAGGCGCGGCTGAGCTATTCCCTCGACGAGGCCTGCCTGCTCGGTTTCCCGCGGCGCGACCTGACCGCGGACGAGACCGAGGACACCAGGCATGGCAGGCCGCTGAAACCGGCCGGGATCGACGGTGTCTACGCAGCGACCGCACCCGACGGGAAGGTCATCGCGCTGCTGCAGGACGGCTCCTCACGCACCAAGAACGTCGTGGTGCTGCGGCCGGCCACGCTGTAGCCCGACCGCTCGTACCTGCAACGGCTCAAAGTTGGCCGTGGCGGGGCGGTTTCGTGCCTGCCAGGGTGTAGTTGCCGATGTGGCGGATCTTCCACCGGGTGGGATCGTGCAGGGTATGGGTACGCGCGTCGCGCCAGTACCGCGACAAGTTGCCCGATGCCGACGCGCTACGGGTGCCGCCGAATTCGAACAGGGCACTGCCGGCGTCCACCGCCGCCCGCGCCGCCGCCACCTTCGCCACCGCCACGGAGATCGACGCCGCCGCGGCACTGTCCTCGGTGAGATCCGCCCGGGCGGCATCGACGGACCGAGCCGCCTCGGTGAGCAGGGCCGCCGCGCCCCGCACGGTCACGGTCAGCTCACCGGCCACCTGCACCAGCGTCGGATCCTCTACGGCACTGGACACCGCGGCCTCGAAATGCGGACGGGCCCTGGCGGCCTGGCGCACCGCCTCTTCCAGTGCTGCGGTGGCGATACCTACGTCCAGCGCGGCATGCAGCAGCTGTGCGCGAGCGCCGTACACCGTCGGACGCGTGAAGATCGGGCTGAACTCGAGCACGTGCGCGGCGGGTACCTCGACGGCCTCGAGCGTGACGGTGCCCGACGCCGTGGTCCGCTGACCCATGCCGTCCCAGTCGTCGACGATCTCGACTCCGGTGGCGTTCCGCGGAACGAACGCGATGCCCTTGGGCGTGGTTGCCGTCGGCACCTGCCCCGAACCGTCGGAGTGCGAGGCCCGCACGATCAGCCAGTCGGCGAACAATGCCCCGGTCGAGTAGAACTTTCGACCGTCGAGCACATAGCCGGTTGCCGTCGCCGTCGCCGTCGCCGTCGCCGTCAGCGTCGTGGTGTCGACGTCGATCGGATGCGGCCCCCGTTCGGACTGCGCATTGGCGAACAGCGCGCCGTCGCGCACCAGCCCGTAGAAGAACGCCTGCTGCGGCGGGGAGCCCTGCAGCCGCAGCGCCTCCAGGAACGTGAAATGGGAATGCGGGATCTGCCCGATCGAGGGGTCGCCGTGTGCCAGCAGCCGGATCACCTCGGCCAACACCACCATGGGCACGTCGAGCCCGCCGTGCTCGGCCGGCACCGACAAGGCCAACAACCCGGATGCTTTGAGTGCCTGCACCTGTTCGTGCGGCAGTATCCGGTGCGCGTCACGGGCGCCGGCGCCCTCGGCGAACGACTTCGAGAGCTCAGCCGCCACCGACAGCGCCTCCTGGACCGATGTGAGAGGAGGCGACGAGGTGCGGGTGGCGTCGGCCAGATCGGTCATCGCGGTGCGCCGACGAACGGGATCGAGGCCGGTGCGCCCGCCGGTGCGCCGCCGCCGAACAGGCCGCGTTCGCGCAAGATCGGCACCACGCCCTCGCCGAACCAGAACAGCTCCTCCAGATGCGGATACCCGGAGAAGATGAACTCGTCGATACCGATCTCGGCGTATTCGGCGATCCGGTCGGCCACTTCGGTGTGGCTGCCGACCAGTGCGGTGCCCGCGCCGCCGCGCACCAGTCCGACACCCGACCACAGATTCGGGGCGATCTCCAGGCTGCGGGCGTCACTCCAGGTGCCGTTGGCGCGGTTGGCCTCATGCAGGGCCAGCATGCGCTTCTGGCCCTCGGACTGGCTGCGGGCCAGCCCGGCCTGCGCGGCCGCCACCGTCTCCTCGTCCAACGCGGCGACCAGGCGGTCGGCCTGAGCCCAGGCCTCCTCGGCGGTGTCCCGGGAAATGGTGTGCAGGCGGATGCCGAAACGCAGTTTGCGGCCCTGCTCCTCGCCGAGTGCGCGGATCCACTCGATCTTCTCTGCCACCGCGGCAGGCGGCTCGCCCCAGGTCAGGTACACGTCGGAATGCCGGGCGGCCACCGGGCCGGCCGCCTGCGAGCTGCCGCCGAAGTACAGCGGCGGCACCGGGGCCGGGGGCAGCGCCAACGACGCCTCTTCGACGTCGATGTACTGACCCTTGTGGGTCACGGTCTCACCGGCCCACAGCCGCCGGACCACGTCGAGGAACTCGTCGCACCGCGCGTACCGCGCGTCCTTGTCCAGGTGGTCGCCGAAGGCCCGCTGCTCGTGCGCCTCGCCGCCGACGACGACGTTGAGCAGGATCCGTCCCGGCGCGTGCCGGGCGAACGTCGCCGCCATCTGCGCCGACAGCGTCGGACTCACCAGGCCGGGACGGAAGGCCACCAGGAACGCCAGCGACGTGGTTTCGCGGGCCAGTAGCGCCGCGGTGATGAATGCGTCCTCGCACCACGCCCCGGTCGGGATCAGCGCGCCGGTGAAGCCGAACCGCTCGGCCGAGCGGACGATCGACGCCAGGTAGTCGATCGAGGCTTCACGATCGCCTCCGGCAGCGCCTGCGGGCGTACCGTGGCCGCCGCCGACGATGAGTCGGCTGTCGCCGTAGGTGGGCAGAAACCAGTGCAGAGAGACAGTCACGAACAGGACATCTTGGTGCCGGATCGGCGCGGGCACACGGGTAAAAATCGCGGTGATCCCGAAGCGGGGGCCGGGGCCGTCAGGAGGTCAGGCGACGACCCAGATCGCCTCGGCCGCCGGATTGCCCAACTCGACCTGGACGCTGGTGTCCTCGTCGGCCGCTGCATCATGGGATCCACCGGGGCTCTGGATGGCCACCGAGATCACGCCCGCGAAATCGCGCCGCGCCACCACCCGCACATGGGAATCCAGGCTGATGCCCACGCTGTCGAAGTACCGCAACATCTCCGGATCGGCATCGGAGATGCGGGCCACCGTCCCGGCCTCGCCGTCCTGGCATGCCGACAGCTGCCGGGCGGGGGGGGTGGGGAGTTGGCCGTCAGCCGGCGCGATGGGATCGGCGTGG
>NZ_MBEQ01000060.1 GCF_001954135.1 Mycobacterium sp. GA-1841
TGCCGGCACCTATGAAGAGGCCCGCAAAGACCCCCGCAATGGCGGTCACCATCGCGACCAGCACCCGACTGAATGCCTTCATGTTCTCCCTAGCTTTATCGCCGACAGCCCGGGAGGGCCGCCGAGTATGTGGCTTGGCGTACCAGTCCCCGCAGACCGTATCGCCGCGCAAGTCTCATATGTGACATCGATTAGGAACCTCACACATTGCTCTTACGCATTGCTCATCGTTGACACGAGGAACATAACGGCAGGGCATAGGGGCGGCAACGCGAGCAGAGCCGGACGGCAGAGGTTACGGTCGCTCGATCGAAATTTGCTGACAATCGACCGGCAGCCGGCTCGGCACGCCCTGACGCTGGCGTTTGAACCGGTGGGCAACGCAGTGATGTCATTCGCTTCGATAACGAGTTGAGGTCCAGAACACTGCCGCCTTCCAGCGGATTCCCGGACGCATAAGCCGCTCACCTATTCATTGATGATGAGGCGGGACGTTCGTCCGCAACCACCGATCTCGATCGGCTTCCTCTTCCGGCGAAGCGGTGTCACGTTCGTCCGGCGCGATCTCGGGAAGAGCCTCGCCGAAAATCTTGTTAACTGTGTGACGCGAAATTTTGTCCGATTCCGCCATGTTGATACTCCTTTGTGACGAACATCACATTTGATCATAAAGTCTTACGCAAACAGTAATTAACCTGCGGTTAACCGAAGCCGCGTGCCGCCGGTCGGTGTCCACCCGGAAAACAAAAACGGCGGCCCGTAGGCCGCCGTTCTCCCACTTCTCAGATCTCCAAGCTTGATAGCTGGCCGATCACTTGCGCGGCCAGCGGACCGAGTGTGGCCATCCCGTCGCGGACGGCGGCGCGCGACCCGGCGATGTTCACCACCAACGTGCTCCCCGAAACTCCGCACAGGCCGCGCGACAGCCCGGCGTCGACGATGCCGGCCGACAGGCCCGACCCGCGCAACGCCTCGGCGATGCCGAGCAGCTCGCGGTCGAGGATGTCGCGGGTGGCCTCCGGCGTCACATCGCGCGGCGTCACCCCCGTCCCACCGACCGACACCACCAGATCCACACCGCCGATCACCGCGGTGTTCAGCGCATTGCGGATCTCGACCTCGTCTGCGGCCACCACCACCACGCCGTCGACGACGAACCCGGCCTCACCCAACAACTCGGTGACCAACGGCCCGCTGTGGTCTTCCTCGCCGTGCGCGGTGCGATCGTCCACGACGACGACGAGCGCCCTGCCCACCAACTCCCCTGGCTGTTCCATGCCTGCAACCGTATATCCGGCAGCAGACAACGGTGTAGCCAGACGCAGTGGCGCCATGCCATCCGATCCCATCACTGTGCTCATTGCTCGGCCCGCCCGAGGGTGACCTCCACGGTCTGCGCCTTTCCGCCCTGGTCCAGGAAGGTCAGGGTGACCTTGTCTCCGGGGGCCTTGGACCGCACCGCCGCCACGAGCGCGTCGGCGCTGCCGATCACGCGATCGTCCACCTTTGTCACGACCACGCCGCTGGGCAGGCCGGCTGCTGCCGCGGCCCCGCCGTTGGTGACCTCTACGATCTTGGCGCCGTCTGTGGTGCGGTCATTGCTGACCTGTACGCCCAACGAGGCATGCGAGGCCGTGCCGCTCTGGATCAATTCGTCGGCGATCCGCTTGGCCTGATCCACCGGGATGGCGAAGCCCAGGCCGATCGAGCCGCTCTGGGCCTGCGGGGAATCGCCGCCCATCGTGGCGATCGCCGAGTTGATCCCGACCAGTTCACCGTTCATGTTGACCAGGGCGCCTCCGGAGTTGCCCGGGTTGATCGCCGCGTCGGTCTGGATCGCGTCGAGCACCGTGTTCTGGTTGCGGGTGTCACCGCCGGCGGCGACGGGACGGTTCAGCGCACTGATGATGCCGGTGGTGACGGTCCCTTCAAGGCCGAGCGGCGAGCCGATGGCCACGACGTCCTGCCCCACCCGCAGGTTGCCCGAGGAGCCGAGCGTGATCGGGGTCAGATTCGAGACGTCCTGCGCCCGCACCACGGCGATGTCGCTGCTGGGATCGGTGCCGACCACCGTGAACGGCTTGGTGGTGCCGTCGGAGAACGTCACCTTGGTCTGCGCGGCGGCTGGCGGCGCCCCGGGCGGGAGAGCGGGGGTGCCGGGCTTGGCAGCGGCCTGCACGACGTGGTTGTTGGTCAGGATCAGCCCGTCGGCGGTGAGGATGATGCCCGAGCCTTCCTCGGACGCGCGGCCCAGATCGGTCTCGAGCTTGACCACGCTCGGCACCACCTTGGCTGCCACCTGCTCGACGGAGCCGGGCGGCAGAGCGGCCGCGGGAACCGTTGGCGCGGCGCCGATACCCTGCGTGCCCAGCCGCGGATGGTCGTCGTGCACGAGGGTGGCGACGCCGCCACCGATACCGGCCGACACCACCGCGACGGCGAGGGCACCGGCGACCAGACCGGCCCGGGAACGTTTCTTGGCCGGGATCGGCTGCGGGCCGGCCGGAATCCGGTACGGGTCATACGGGGCGCGGTAGGCCTGCTGCGGCTGTTGTTGGGGCTGCTGCGGCTGCTGCCGCGCGTAGCGCCAGTCGTACTGCTGCGACTGATACGGGTCTGGACGCGCACCGGCGTATCCGGGGGCGACGCTGCCGGGATGTTGCTCCGGCTGCTGGGGGTACCTCGGGTGGTTCGTCATTGTGCTGCGTGCTCTTCTCTTGTAGATGGTCCGCGGCCGGTGCTGCGCCGACCCGACCCGTATGTCCAACCCTCGTGTCCGTCACTTCGTCAAACGAAGCTGCGGCCACTCTGGTTGCCCAGATGGGCTGAGAATCCACTTAGAGATTCGGTCCATCCGTGACTCGTCCCCCGACTGCTCCAACCTTCTCACTTTTTCTCTGCGCCGACGGAGTGCCCGTCACCGACCGGCCGCATGTGTGTCGCGTCGGCATGGGGAATCGGCTGCCCCGGCAGCATCAGGAAGATCGAGGTGCCCGGCGGGTCACCACCCGGCACCGTCTCGTCAATCCGCAGTGCGCCACCATGTTTCAGCACCACCTGCTGGACGATAGCCAACCCGAGACCCGATCCTGGCATCGCCCTGGCCGCATCCGAGCGGTAGAAGCGCTCGAACACCAGCGCACGTTCCTGCGGCGGGATGCCGGGCCCGTGATCGGAGACCACCAGCTCGGCATGGGTCGGGTCGACCTGGTGCAGCCGCACCCCGACCCGACCGCCGGCCGGGCTCCACTTGGCCGCGTTGTCGAGGAGGTTGAGCACGGCGCGGCCCAGGCCGGGCGCGTCGCCGAAGACCTGCCAGCCGACGACGTCGACGTCGAACTCGATGTCGTTGCGGCGCCGCCGAACCCGCTCCAGGCTGCGATCGACCACCTCGGACATGTCGACAGGTTCCGGCGTGATGCCGCCGGCGTCGTCGCGCGTGAGGTCGACGAGATCACCGACCAGGGTGGACAGTTCCTCGATCTGGGCGATCACGTCGGCCTGCAGCCCGGCCATCTCGTCCTCGGGCAGCGGCGGCGCCCCCGGGGCCTGCGAGGCCATCAACAGCTCGACGTTGGTACGCAGTGAGGTCAGCGGCGTTCGCAGCTCGTGCCCGGCATCGGACACCAGCCGGGCCTGACGTTCCCGGGATTCGGCCAGCGCCCGCAGCATCATGTTGAACGCCTCGGTGAGCCGGGCCAACTCGTCGCTGCCGACCACCGGGATGGGCCGCAGGTCGTCGGTGCGGGCCACCCGCTCGGCGGCTTCGGTGAGTCTGCCCACCGGCCGCAGCCCGGCCCGGGCGACGGCACCACCTGCCATGGCGGCCACTGCCACGCCCACGCCGCCGACGATGAGCAGCACGGTGCCCAAACTTCGGAGCACTTGGACGGTGGGGGCCAGACTCTTGGAGATCAACAGGGAGCTGCCGTTGGCCAGGTGCACGGCCAGCACCCGCTGATGGTTGGCGGTGCGCAGGGACATCAGCAGCTCACCGGAGATGACGTCCTTCTCTGCCTGTCCCAGCGGCAGCATCTGGCCCTGCTGGTTGGCGGTGTAGATGGACCGACCCGGGATCACCAGCATCGCGTTGACGTCGGAGTACGCGGTTCCCTCGATGGCCTTGCCCGGATCGGCGGCCAGCGATCCGCTCTCGATGAGCAGCCGGGCGCGGCTGTGCAGCTGGTTGTCCAGATCGTCGTAGAGGGCGCGCGACACCACGGCGTAGACGGCGACGGCCATGAGCACCACCACCATGGCCACCATCGACATCGCGAGCATCATCACGCGCCAGCGCAGTGACAGTGAGCTGGTGTTTTTGAGATTGGCAGCGCGCCAGGTGTTCATGACGGCGGGCCGCCCAGAGTTCGGAGTGAGCGCCATCAAATCAGGGGGGTGTTTCGCGCAGCACGTAACCGACGCCCCGCACGGTGTGGATCAGTCGTGGCTCGCCCTCAGCCTCGGTCTTGCGCCGCAGATAGCCGATGTACACCTCGAGGGCGTTGCCGGAGGTCGGGAAGTCGAAACCCCACACCTCTTCGAGGATGCGGCTACGGGTCAGCACCCGGCGGGGGTTGGCGATCAGCATCTCCAGCAGCGAGAACTCGGTGCGGGTGAGGCTGATCTGACGCTGGCCGCGGGTCACCTCTCGGGTCACCGGGTCCAGGGTCAGATCGGAGAATGTCATCTTCTGCGACTCGCCGTCGTCGCTGACCGTCCGGCGCAGCAAGGCGCGCATCCGAGCCAGCAGCTCTTCGAGGGCAAACGGCTTGGGAAGGTAGTCGTCGGCGCCGGCGTCCAGACCGGCAACCCGCTCGGACACCGAATCGCGGGCGGTCAGCACCAGGATCGGCAAATCGTCACCGGTGCTTCGCAGCTGCCGGCACACCTCGAGGCCGTCCAGCCGCGGCATCATCACATCCAGGACCACGGCGTCGGGCCGGTCGGCGGCAATCGCGTCGAGAGCTTCGACCCCATCCTGGGCAAGCTCGACCGAATAACCATTGAAGGAAAGCGACCGGCGCAGGGATTCGCGCACAGCGCGATCGTCGTCAACGACAAGTATGCGCACAGGCACAGTTTCAACCCGCTATCTGAGAGGGGGCTGAGAGGCGCGCCGCAAATTCGCCGAGCGTTTTGCGTGGCCGGGACGACCCCGACGATGGGTGGACACGACAAAAAGCGCTATCACTATGGATAGCGCTTTTTGGTAAAGGTGCGTGTGGTGTTAGCGCTTGTCGAGGTCGACGAGACCCAGACGAGCGGCCTTGAG
>NZ_MBEQ01000061.1 GCF_001954135.1 Mycobacterium sp. GA-1841
CCCGGTGAGGCTTACGGGTTTGAATCGGCGTGACCGGAAGGGCGCGTGGTGGGCGGGCCGGCACAGACGACGGGCACTGACGCGAGGTCATATTGTGCACGACGATGCCCGGCGCCGGGGGTGACACCCGGGAATTGGCCGAGACTGTCAGCGCCCTTCCGGTCACGCCGATTCAAACCCGTAAGCCTCACCGGGAACCTGGTTAGCGTCGAACAGTCGTTGTAGCAGCCGCTTTCGAGGGGAGCGTGGCCATGCCTTCTTCTGTTTCCACCCGGGTCGAGGTGACGCCGTTGTCGGGCTTCACCGGCGCACTGATCGAGGGAATCGATCTGTCGACGCCGTTGACGCCCGACCAGACCGCAGCGATCCGGGCGGCACTACACCAGTGGAAGGTGGTCTTCTTCCGGGGACAGCAACTCGACCATGCGTCCCAGATCGCGTTCGGCGCACAGTTCGGTGAGGTGACGCCGGGGCATCCGTACGAGGGCGATTCTGCCCCAGCCGGATTCCCGCAGATCCATACGGTCTCGCCGGCGGCCTACGATCACCGGTACGGCACAAAGTACCGCAAGCGGCAAAGCCCCAACGGACCCGGCTGGCACGCCGACGTCACACCGCTGATCAACCCGCCGTCGCATTCCATCCTTCGCGCCGAACGCGTACCCGACTACGGTGGCGACACCCAGTTCACCAATGTGGCAGCGGTATACGCGGGGCTTTCCCCGTCGGTGCGGACACTGCTCGACGAGTTGCGTGCCGAGCACCGCTTCGGCACGACGACATCGGCCGAACGCAGCGCCGAGAAGATCGGCGATCTGGTCCGCAGCAATCCGCTGGCCACCATCCACCCGGTCGTCCGCGTGCATCCGGAGACCGGGGAGAAGGTTCTCTACGTCAATCCGTCCTTCACGCGCGAGATCGTCAATCTCTCGCCGCGGGAAAGCCGGCACCTGCTGGATCTGCTGTTCGAGGAGATCGCGCGCCCGGAGTACTCGGTGCGGTTCAAGTGGGAGCCCGGCAGTGTGGCGTTCTGGGACAACCGGGCCGCCCTGCACCTGGCCCCACGCGACTTCGAGCATGTCGAAGGTGACCGCGTGCTGCACCGGATCACGTTGGTCGGTGACATTCCCGTCGGGCCCGACGGTGTTGCCTCGGAGTCGATTTCGGGCGATTACTTCGGAGCCGCCTGAGATGGCCACGGTGTTGTCGCGGCCGGCTCGCGCCACGGATGGCGTCGGCGTAGCCGGACTGGTCGATCCGCGGGCCGCGGTTCGCCGGGCACAACGCAAGCCGCCGGTGCCGCGGTCGGTCCAACGTCTGCTGGGCCCGCTCCTGCTGGTCGGGCTGTGGCAACTGCTCTCGACTGTCGGCATCTTCGACGAGCGCACGGTGCCGCCGCCGACGCGGGTGCTCGCGGCCGCATGGGCCCTGATCGCGGACGGAACGTTCTCCGAGCACCTGACGGCCAGTCTGTTGCGGGTCGGATACGGACTGGTTTTCGGCATCGCGCTCGGGCTGGGCCTGGCCCTGATCTCGGGACTGTCGCGGATCGGAGAAAACTTCGTCGACGCCAATATGGAGGTGCTGCGGGCGGTTCCGAACTTCGCACTGGTGCCGCTGCTGATCGTCTGGTTCGGTATCAGCGAGGTCCCGAAGGTCCTGCTGATCACCCTGGCGGTCGCGGTCGCGATCTACATCAACACGTTCAGCGCGATCCGCAGTGTCGACGCCGCCCTCGTGGAGGCGGCGCGCTCCTTCGGCGCCGGCCGCGCCGAGATGATCTACCGCGTCATCATTCCCGGTTCGCTGCCCGGGTTTCTCGTCGGTCTGCGCCTGGCGCTGACCGCTTCGTGGTTGTCGTTGATCTTTGCCGAGACGATCAACGCCAAGAAGGGCCTGGGTCGGATGATGACCGATGCGCGCGAGTACTTCCAGATCGACGTCGTGTTCGTGTTGATCGCGGTCTACGCGATCCTGGGCTTGATCTCGATCCTGGTGGTCCGCTTCCTCGAAGGCCGGTTGCTCAGCTGGAGACGCGCCTATGACGGTGAGTGAGGCGGTGGCCAGTGCCGTCGGCGTGTCATCGGTGGTGATCGCCCGCGACATTCGGAAACGGTTCGGGGACCACGTGATTCTCGACGGGCTGAACCTGGAGATCCGGGCCGGCGAATTCGTCGCGTTGCTGGGCCGCAGCGGTTCGGGCAAGAGCACCTTCCTGCGGGCCCTGGGCGCCCTCGACAGTGACGTGGAGGGCTACTTGCGGGTGCCCGAGCGACGGGCGATCGTGTTCCAAGACCCGCGGTTGCTGCCGTGGCAGCGGGTGCTGGCGAACGTGACGGTCGGGCTGCCCGCCAACGGCGCTGTGCGACAGCAGGCCTTGGCCGCCCTCGGCGAGGTGAACCTGGCCGACAAGGCGAAGGTGTGGCCGCGCACGCTGTCCGGTGGGGAGGCGCAGCGGGTGGCGCTGGCCCGCGCCCTGGTGCGGGAGCCTCAACTGCTGCTGCTCGACGAACCATTCGGCGCACTCGATGCGTTGACCCGGATCAAGATGCACGGGTTGTTGATGGACCTGTACCGCAGGCACACCCCCGCCGTCCTGCTGGTCACTCACGATGTCGACGAGGCAATCGCTCTCGCCGACCGCGTGATCGTGCTGACCGATGGAGTCATATCACTCGATGTCGAGGTCACGGTCCCGAAGCCGCGTGCCCGCGACACCCATGAATTCGCCACGCTGCGAAAGCGATTGCTCTCCGAACTCGGTGTATCCGAAGACAAGGAATAGGTCAGATGCCATCTGGTGGTCGAGCATGGCGCGGAACGGCCGCGCTGCTGTTGATTCCGTTGTTGCTCAGTGCCTGCGGGCTCTCCGACGACGAGGGCGGGGACGCCATCGACACGGTGAAGATCGCGACCGACTCCGAGGTGCCGCCGGGTACCAAGCTCATCGTCGCCGAGCAGAACGGGACGCAGTCACTGCCGTGGAATCTCGCCAATGCCGGGCAGGGAACGCCCTATGAGGTCGATTTCGCCGACTTCAGTGGCGGCGCTGCGGTCATCGAGGCGCTGCGCTCCGGGGCGGCCGACGTCGGATCGATCGGTGAGGCGCCGGTGCCGATCGCGGTCGACAGCGGGGTCACCGATCTGGTGACCATCGGGCTGCAGGCCAATCCCGGTACCAGTGGCGGTTATTACCTGGTGGCCCGCCCCGACAGCGGTGTGGACACGATCGAGGATCTTCGCGGTAAACGAGTGGCGTACCCGCCGGGTTCCGGCCGCCACATGATCACCGCAGCGTTGCTCAAGCGCCACGGACTAGATCTGAAGACCGATGTGCAGCCGGTAGAACTGGCCGGGGCAGAGGTGGTTCCGACGTTCGCCGCCGGCGCGGTCGACGCCGCCATCGTGCTCGGCAATCAGTACTACCAACTGGGGGAGCCGCCGATCCTGGGTGACGGCAAGGGCATCAACACCGGCATCCAGACGCTGATTGTGCGCCGCGATGTGCTCGACGACCCGGCCAAGGTGGCGGCGATCGGCGACTACGTCGGGCGGGCGGTCGCGGCCAACAACTGGAAGGACACCCACGCCGATCAGTGGATCGACCAGTACTACGTCAAGGTGCAGGGAATCACGTTCGAGCAGGGCAAGAAACTCTACGAAGAGGACGGGATCGCGTCGTACTACCCGATCGACGCGGATTCCACGGCCTTGTTCCAAACCGTCGCCGACGGTCTGCGCGACACCGGGACGATCAAGTCCCACGTCGATGTCGCGGCGTATGTGGACGGCCGCTACAACGACATCGTCACCGCACAAAACGAACTCGACGGCGTCACACCGAAATCGCTCAATTCGTAACGAATCCGAACACACTCAGGGGAACACAGATGACGCAAGTGGCATCCGCTCTCACCGTCCGGCCGCAGTCCGGCTGGACCGGTGCCGAAATCGACGGAATCGACCTCACCGCACCGTTATTCGACGACCATGTGGCCGAAATCCGTGCTGCGCTGCTCAAGTGGAAAGTGGTGTTCTTCCGCGACCAGTTCATCGGTCATGATGACCACCTGCGGCTGGCCCGGGCCTTCGGCGCTCCGACGCCGGCGCATCCATTGTTCGATTCGATCCCGGACCCGGACTATCCGACGATCTATCCGATCTTCGCCGACCGGTTCAAGGCCCGCTACGGCAGCAGCCGCGGCTTCGACAAGGCCAACTGGCATGCCGATGTGACCGCGGCCGTGAATCCGCCTGCCGCATCGATCCTTCGGGCCGAGGTGATCCCGCCCTACGGCGGCGACACCCAGTGGTCCAACACGGTCGCGGCCTATGACGGATTGTCCGCGCCGTTGCAGAAGCTGGCCGACGGCCTGCGGGCGGTGCACCGGTTCGCGCCACCCGAGGGTGCCACGGCCACCGACGACTATCGACGTCGGGTGAGTCGGCGGCCGCTGCTCACCGAGCACCCGGTGGTTCGGGTGCATCCCGAGACGGGCGAGAAGGCGCTCTACGTCAACCCTGGGTTCACCAGTCACATCGTCGACGTGTCACCGCACGAGAGCCGGCGCCTGCTCGGGTTGTTCTACGACGAACTGGTGCGCCCCGAGTACACCGTGCGGTTCAAGTGGGAACCGGGCAGCATCGCGTTCTGGGACAACCGCTCGACCGTCCATCTCGCCCCGTCGGATCTCACCGGTGAACACGACCGCCGGTTGTACCGGGTGACGTTGGTCGGTGACGTGCCGAACGGCCCCGATGGCCGCCCCTCGACAGCTTTGGACGGTGAGCCTTTCGAAGCCATCTAGCGCGGCCTCAACCTGCCGGCACCACAATCGTCAGTTCGTCGCCGTCACGTTCGACGTTCATGCCCGCCCGACGGGCGACGGTGGCGACTGCGGCTGCGCTGTCCGGCTCGGCGCGTGAGCTGACCAAGGCTCGGGCCAGGTGACCTTTGTGGGCCTTGTTGAAGTGGCTGACCACGGTGAGGTGACCGTCGGGATGCTCGGCGAGCACTTGCGCGCGGACCGCTCCGGGGACACGGCCCAGCCCGGCGTAGGAGCCGGACCGCAGATCGACGAGCAACTCGCGGGTGGAAAGCTCGGCCAGCACCGGCTCCAGTACCGGCCGCCAGCGTTTGGCGAGGCCTGGTTGGCCGGGCAGCTTCGATGATGCCGACAGCCGGTAGGCGGGCACCAGATCGTCGGCCCGCAATAGGCCGAACAACGCCGATCCGACGGCCAGCCGGGTGCGGGCGCGAGCGGCGGCCTGGCCGCGCAACGAGCCGACGTCCAGCGCGTCGTACAGCACGCCGGTATACCGCTCGATGGCGGGCATCGTGGGTGCTCGGCGAAGCGCGGCGTTTCGCTCGATCTCCGCATCCTGAGCGGCCGAGATACCCAACGCCGTGCGGCAGGCCGGCGGGTCCGCGGCGAGCGCGACCAGTTCGTCGATCAATGACCGGCGAAGCGGCGTGAGTTCCGGTGAGCTCAGGCGGTCCAGCTGGATCGGCGGTCCGTCCCCGCCGGTGCGCTTGGTCTCCGACGGAGGGAGGAGCACGATCACACGCCGACGTTATCCGACCGGGTGTGACGCACCGACGACCGACAGGTGTGATCTCAGATGGCGACCGGAGCCGGATCCTCGGGCGCCGGGGGAGCCGGCGGCGGCGGGACGTCCAGCACGATCGGTGCCGGCGCGGCCATGGGGTCGACCGGGGCCATGGGGTCGGCCGGTGGCGGGGGTGCGAACGGGTCGATGGGTGCCGGGGCGGCCATCAGCTCGACCGGGGCGGGTGCGTCGACGGGCGGCGGCGGAGGTGCAAACGGGTCGAGCGGAGCCGGAGGCTCGGGTGCTTCTTCCGGCACGGGCAGGTACATGTGGTGGCTGAACTGGCGTTGGTATGCGCCACCGCCGCCGATCCGCACCCCATGCCCGCCTTCACCCGAGGACACCGGCGTGCCGTCGGGCAGGGTCACGGCAGTGTGGCCGTTGTTCCAGCCGATTACGAGGGCGCCGGGCTGGGTACCGTACTTGAACCCGCGGGCCAGGAGCGCGCGCTCCTGGTTTCCGGTGTTGAACCGGTCTCCGTAGACCGGTCGACCGGTGGCCGCGTTGCTGACCCAGGAAGCCAGGCCCGAGCAGTCGGTGCCCGCCGGGGAGTCTCCACCGGAGATGTACGGCGTGCCCGATACCTGCTGGACAAGCGCCATAAGCGTGGCGATAGCAAACATGCGGCCGGACGCTAGCAGAGCCGTTTTTACCCCGGCAAAATATGTGATTCCGGTTACAACCGGTAGTTGATATGGAGTGCTTCACGCATCGGCAGATTGAGTGCGGCTGTCCGCGCATGCAATTCGGTTGCCAGAAAGCAGTGTGTGACCGACGGTCGGCATGCGGTCTGGCGATCGTCCAATAGTGGTGCGGCAGTGAGCTTATGCGTCCATCGTAGGTGTGGTCATCGGCCCTCACTCATCCTTCTCGTAGATGAATACTGTTGATTGTCAAGGGCTTTCATCCTGGTGCTGGGTTGCGTTCGTTGTCCGGCATGCGGTTGTGGTGTCCCTGCGGCGCGGTGGTGTGTCGATTGTGCGCTCGAGTCGGGGCGCGGCGGTTTCGGCAACGTCGTGGCAGCTTCGGGCGGTGGCTGGATCAGGATGGTGGTATCCCGAAGACCGGACGCATGACGACGTGTGGCGGGCGTCACCGACGTTGACATGCAGCTGTGCGGCTGCATAATCACGAGTGGCATCCGGTCGGTTGCGTTTGGTGTGTGGAGAGATGATGGACACGGTCTTCAAGGCCCTGGCAGATCCGAGTCGACGGCTGCTTCTCGACAGCCTCAATGACCGCGACGGCCAGAGCCTGCGTGAGTTGTGCAGTGGTCTGGCGATGGCCCGCCAGTCGGTCAGCAAGCATCTGGCGGTGCTCGAGGCGGCGCATCTCGTCACGACCGTTCGTCAGGGCCGGGAAAAGCTGCACTACCTCAATGCCGAACCGATCAACGCCATCGCGGATCGCTGGATCGACCGCTACGACGCCGCCAGGGTGCACACCCTCACGGATCTGACGACGGTATTGGAGACCTCCGTCGCGGCTGCCGGCTTCGAATACACCACCTACATCCGGACCACTCCGGAACGGCTGTGGCAGGGGATCACCAGTCCGGCATACTCCCGCGGCTACCTGGGACACGCCATCGAGTCGGAGTGGCAGCGCGGTTCGTCATACATCTGGGTCGAGGACGGGCTTCGCATCGACGATTCCGAGCAGGTGATCGTGGAATCGGATCCGTATCAGCGGTTGGCATTCACCTACCCGACTTTCACACCCGCCTTGCACCACGCCGCGGATGTGAGTGAGGAAGCGATCTCCCTGGCCGCCGCCGAGTCTCGGTCAAAGGTGTCCTTCGACATCGAAACCGTCGGGGATCAGGTGAAGCTCACCGTGATCCACGACGGTTTCGATCCGAACAGCATTGTCCGAGAGATGGTTTCGCGCAGTTGGCCGTTCAAACTAGCCAACCTCAAATCCGGTCTCGAACAGGCCGTCTAGACCAGAGAGTCCTGAGGGTCGCGCTGCACGGGGGTGGGCCACGGTGCCGGCAGCGGACGCTGTCGCACCTGCTGCGGCCACCAGAACCACTTGCCCAGCAGTGCCGCGATGGACGGGGTCATGAACGACCGGATCACCAGGGTGTCGAACAGCAGACCGAGGCCGATCGTGGTGCCCACCTGGCCGATCACGGCCAGTTCGCTGACGGCCATCGACATCATGGTGAACGCGAACACCAGACCTGCTGAGGTGACCACGGATCCGGTGCCACCCATGGCGCGGATGATGCCGGTATTCAGACCTGCGTGTATCTCCTCTTTGAACCGGGAGACCAGCAACAGGTTGTAGTCCGCACCCACGGCCAACAACACGATGACCGCCATCGCGATCACCATCCAGTGCAGTTCCAGCCCGATCAGGTGCTGCCAGATGAGCACCGACAGACCGAATGACGCACCGAGTGACAGCACGACGGTGCCGACGATGACCGCGGCTGCCACCACGCTGCGGGTGAGGATCAGCATGATGATGAAAATCAGGCACAGCGCGGCGATTCCGGCGATCAGCAGGTCGTAGTTGGCGCCTTCCTGCATGTCCTTGAACGTGGCCGCGGTGCCGCCGAGGTAGATCTTGGAGCCCTCCAGTGGCGTGCCCTTGATGGCTTCCTTGGCGGCGTTCTTGATCGCGTCGATGTGTGAGATGCCCTCGGGACTCATCGGATCGCCTTCATGGCTGATGATGAACCGCACCGCATGTCCGTCGGGGGACAGGAACATCTTCATACCGCGCTTGAAGTCCGGGTTCTCGAAGGTCTCCGGTGGCAGATAGAACGAGTCGTCGTTCTTGGAAGCGTCGAACGCCTGGCCCATGGCCGTCTGGTTCTCCATCATCGCTTCCATCTGATCTTGCAGACCGCCCATGGTGGCCTGCATGGTCAGCATCATGTTCTTCATGTTCTTCATGGTCGTGATCATCGGCGGCATGATGGTGAGCATCTGCGGCATGAGCTCGTCGAGACGGTCCATGTCCGGCATCATTTTCTGAATGTCATCGGTCATGGTGTCGATGCCGTCGAGGGTGTCGAAGATCGACCGGATCGACCAGCACATCGGGATGTCGAAGCAGTGCGGTTCCCAGTACAGATAGTTGCGGATCGGCCGGAAGAAATCGTCGAAATCCGCGATGTGGTCCCGCATCTCGGCCACGTCATCGGTCATGCTGTGCATCTTGCCGACCATGCTGTGGGTGGTGTCGGACATCTGTCCCACGAGCACGAGCATCTGCTGCATGGTGTCGACAGTGGTCTGCATCTGGTCGGCCATGACCAACATGTCCTTCATGCGGTCCTGCATGTATTTCATGTTCATCATCTGCGTGGTGCCCTGCATGCTGATCTGGAACGGGATCGAGGTGTGCTCGATCGTCGTTCCCTGCGGGCGGGTGATGGCCTGGACCCGTGAGATGCCGGGGACCTCGAAGATTCGCTTCGCGATGCGGTCGACAACCAGGAAGTCCGCGGAGTTGCGCAGATCGTGGTCACTCTCGATGAGCAGCAACTCGGGGTTCATCCGGGCCTGGGAGAAGTGGCGGTCGGATGCGGCGTAGCCGGTGTTGGCCGGAAGATCGGCCGGCAGGTACTTCCGGTCGTTGTAGTTGGTCTGGTACCCGGGCAGGGTCAGCAGACCGACCAGTGAGAGCGCGATGGTGGTGATCAGGATCGGCCCAGGCCAACGCACCACGGCCGCACCGATTTTGCGCCAACCGCGGACCCGCATGGCCCGCTTGGGTTCCAGGGTCTTGCCGAATCTGCTGGCCACCGTGATGATGGCCGGGCCCAGCGTCAGGGCCGCGATCACGGCCGTGACCATGCCGATGGCCAGCGGGATGCCGAGGGACTGGAAGTACGGCAACCGGGTGAAGTGCAGGCACAAGGTGGCGCCGGCGATGGTCAGGCCCGAGCCCAGCACCACGTGCGCGGTGCCGTGGAACATCGTGTAGTAGGACTGTTCCCGGTCTTCACCGGCTCCCCGCGCCTCTTGATATCGCCCGATCAGGAAGATCGCGTAATCGGTCGACGCGGCGATGGCCAGGGTCACCAACAGGTTCGTGGCGAAGGTGGAGAGCCCGATGATGTTGTAGTAGCCCAGGAACGCGATCACACCGCGGGCCGCCGAGAGCGACAGCACCACCATGACCAAGGTGAGGATCACCGTGATGATCGAGCGGTAGACCAACAACAGCATGATGATGATGACCGTGAAGGTCAGCGCCTCGATGATCTGCACGCTGCGGTCACCGGCGATGTGTTGGTCGGCAGCCAACGCGGCCGGGCCGGTGACGTACGCCTTGACCCCCGGCGGCGGCGTGACGCTCTCCACGATCTGCTGGACGGCTTCGACGGATTCGTTGGCCAGCGCCTCGCCCTGGTTACCGGCGGTGTAGACCTGCACGTAAGAGGCCTTGCCGTCGGAGCTCTGCGCGCCCGAGGCGGTCAGCGGGTCGCCCCAGAAATCCTGGACGTGCTCGACGTGCTTCTTGTCCGCTTCGAGCTTGTCGACGATCTCGTCGTAGTAATCGTGGGCCTTGATGTCCAACGGTTGCTCGCCCTCGAGGACGACCATCACCGAGCTGTTGGACTTGAATTCCTGGAACACCTCGCCGACGCGCTTCATCGCGATCATCGACGGCGCCTCGTCGGGGCTCATCGACACCGAACGCATCTTCCCGACTTCTTCGAGCTGGGGGACGATGACGTTGAGGACGGCGATCAGCGCGATCCAGCCGATGATCAGCGGCACCGACAGTCGCCGGATCCACTTGGCGATGCCACCGTGCCGAGCGGGCTGCGGCCCGGTGACCGGGATCGAGTCCGTCGGGGTGTCGTAATTGCTCATGCAGATTTCACCAAGCAGAAGGTCTGGGCGTTCACGCCGTTGGAAGTTCTCTCGTCTTTGACCTCGTCATCGACGGTGATGCGGCAGCTGATCGTGTCGCCGTTGCCCTGGGCGACGATGTTGGGGAAGACCGACGGTGCGGTGGATTCCAGGCGCAGCGTCCACGGCAGGGTGACCCCGTCGATGCGCTGCGGCTGGGCGTCGAGGTCGAGGTAGTTGACGTCGGCGTACGCGCCGGGTTCGCCGTAGATCTCGTAGACCACGACCTTGGGGTCGAACGGCTTGGTGTCATCGACCTTGGCGCTGGAGATGCCGGAGCCGTCGCCGGCGCCGAAGAACGTGCGCACCCGCATCACCGTGAAGCCGCCTACCACGACCACCGCGGCGATGATCAACGGGATCCAGAATTTCTTGGCCAGGCTGGTCGGCGAAAATTGTTTCCGCCGAGAGCTTTTCGTCGCGTTGGTCATCGTGGAATGGCACCGGTCCGTCGGTTGTGGGCGAGGTGGGCAACGAGCAGGCCGGACGAGGTCGACAGATCGGAGGCATGGCGGCCGAAGGAAGAGTGCCCGTATGCCATGTTCACCTCGAAACGTCACGCCGTCTAGCCGAATGGCTAACTAAAACTTAGCGAGATATTAGCTTATTTAAATGAGTCACAAAACGGTGACACCACCGTGACGCATCACTGGCCGGACGCGGCCGCGGCCGGCCGACCGGCTTTGCCGCGCAGAGCACACAACGAGGTCACGCGGCCACGTCACGTTGCCTGTCGCGCGGCTGATCGCTTACTTCGCCACCGATTGTGATGGAGCTAACGAATGAGGAAGGGCTCCACCGCCGGGTTACCGGCGACGAAGCCCCATCCTCGTTGAACCTGGTGAACTAGTGCCAGTCCCACACGGACATGTCGTCGGGCGGGTAGTTCATGCAGACGTCGGTGGTGTTGGCCGCGACGCCCTTGTTGTTGAAGAACAACTTGGCCCAGTTGGGCCAGCGCCACGCCATGTTCTCGAAGAACGCATTGGTGGCGGTGTTCTCGGAATACTGCCGGCGGCCGGCGTAATCCATGGAGAAGAACCAGTGGATCCGGTCCCGCGCGCCCTGCTGGTCGGCGGCAGGCTTGTTGTTGTAGTCGATCATGTACCGCTCGTAGTACACCGGCTCGACATCGCGGGCCGCGGCCATGATCTGCTCGGCCGTGCATGGGGTGCGCAGGATCCGGTTCGGGATCGGGTAGTCGTCAGTGGCATCGGCCGAGGCGATGCCCGCGCCGGTCGCCACGCTGCCGACGACCGCGCATGCGGCCACGCCGGTGCGGATCAGGTTTTTGACACTCTTGTGGTTCAACATGTCGCTCCAAAAATCTGGGATCGGCCTCGGGAATCAGACTACGACGGCTTGGCGGCCTGTTCGTAGATAAAGCGCTGATCGGGGCAGTAGTAGTTGATGGCGGTACCGAGGAACTGCCACGCCTGGGCCGGCGAGCTGTCCCGCGCCAACTGCTTGCCCACGAACTTGACCGAGTCCTGAGCATTGTGGTCGACGCCGTTGTGCAGCCGCTTGCACATGATCTTGGCGATCCAGGCGTTGTAGTCCTTCTGTCCGTAGATCCCGAAGGTGTGCAACTCGTGGGCGAAGTTGGTGTCGGGATCCCGATCGAAAGACGGATCGGCATGTGCGGGAGCGGCGAAGGCGATAGCCGCCGCGGCACCAAGTGCTGCCAGGCCTGCAAGCTTCATGCGGTGAATCTTAGCCCATCTAAGCCTGATCTTGGCATGCAGTTCCTCATCTGATCGCCCACACGAGCGGAACGTTCTGCTCGGCGCTGGTCAGCGAACCATGGTGGCCGACCAATGCGGACTCCAGAGGTTCGGCGTTTCGTCGCAGCAGCGCGGCGCGGTCACGGGCGGCGGCTACGACGTCTCCGATGCGAGACCGGACGTCATCACGCACTCTCGGACCGAACCAGCCCGCGGCGATGGCTTCGTCCCGCGCCATCACCCAGGCGGAATCCGACAGGGTGGTGCGCCAGGTCGCCAGGACGTCATCGGCCGCGCCGGGGACGGTGTAGACGTGGCGGGCGCGGGCCTCTCCACCTACCGCCGCCACCCCGGCGCGCAGCGGTTCCGACTCGTCGACGTCGATCGCGGCGGTTTGATCGACGGCGACCATCCCGTGGTCGGCCACGACGGTGAGCAGACATTCGGAGGGCAGCGCCGCCAACACCGACTCCACCAGACGGTCGACCTGCCGTAGCTGCATGCGCCATGGCGTCGAGCCCGGGCCGTAGAGGTGACCCATCTGATCGAGGTCGGCGTGGTAGCCGTAACAGAAGCCACCACCGGCCACGGCCGTCATCACACCGGCGGTGAGATCACCGAGGGCGTGCACCCCGACGTAGCGTCCCCCGCGCAACACCGCCCGGGACAGGCCGGAACCGGCGTGCACCGCACCGGAGACGACCGATACTGCCACCCCCGCGGCCTCGGCTCGTTCGAACGTGGTGGGCAGGGGTTGGACGTGTTCGGGCACCACGCGGTCGCGCAGGTCCGGTCCCCATGGCTGCGGACGCCAGCGCAGCGCATTGATCACATCGACGTCCGGGGCTGCCTCGGGAACCCGGAAGGTGTAGCCGACAAAACCGTGCTCACCGGTGCGGCGGCCGGTGCCGATCGCGGCCAGACCGGCTGCGGTCGTGGACGGGAACCCGACGCTCAACGTCTGGTGGCTCGTCGATTCGGCCATACCGGTCAAAACCGGGGCGTCCGCGGCGTGGGCGGCCAGCAACTCGGCGCCCAGGCCGTCGATCAACAGCACGCACGCTCCGCGTACCGGACCGGGCCAGCTGATCCTCGCGTCGAACCCGGCCACGCCCATCGCGGCGAGCACCGAGGGCACGACATCGGCGAGATGCCGCGCTGTGGGGTCCGGATGTGGGGCTTCCACACCGTGAGCGTGTCACAGTTCGCCCGCGGCAAGTGGCCTCGGCCACTTCATCCAACCCGGTACCCTCGGTTTCCATGAAGTCGATGAAAGCCGTGATCCTTGCTACCGCTCTGGTGGTGGGCGCAGGTGGGGCCTTCACCGGCGTCGCCAGTGCCGATCCGGGGACACCGGCGCCCGCTCCGGCTCCCGGGCCCACGCCGACGGGTCCGGCTCCCGGTCCGGCGCCGGGTCCGGCCGTGGCAGCCCCCGCCGCTCCGGCACCTGACGCTGCGGCGCCGGCCGGCCCGGCGGCTCCCGCTGCGGCGGCACCGGGCGGTTCCCCGGCGAGCATCGACCACGACGGCCTGTTCATCGTCGGTACCGACATCCAACCGGGCAACTACGCCTCGGCCGGGCCGGTGGAGGGCGGCACGTGCTACTGGAAGCGGATGGCGGATCTGCACGGCGGAGACATCATCGACAACGCCTTCAGCAAGAAGCCTCAGGTGATCACGATCGAGGCCACCGACAAGGCCTTCAAGACGAGCGGTTGCCAACCGTGGCAGCTCACCGACGCCGCGCCCGACGCAGCGCCCACCGGTGACATCCCGGCATTGATCGCGCAGGCCAAACTCCGGGCCTGGCTCAACACCCTGAACAACAACGCCCGCAATTACGACGGGTCGCAGGTACCCACGCCCTGATTCCCGAGCCGGCCGGTGGACACGCCCGGGCGGCGCAGACCTCGACATCGGCCATCGGGTTCGTGTCCTCGGCAATTGTGCTGCTGCACAAGATGGTCCGAGGCATCGTCAGTTCGCTCGCGGCCGTTGCGCAGCATGTGCACAGCACACCGCACCCGCCCACGCTGCTAGTCTGCGAAAGCTGCCGGTTGCCGTGTACAGCGGTGACGAATCTAGCTTGAGCGATCTTGACTGATACGTGATCTTGAGTGATACGGAAAAGGTGTTGTGCGCGGCGCTGAGATCAAGGCCCTGACGGGACTGCGCATCGTCGCCGCGGTGTGGGTGGTGTTGTTCCACTTCCGTCCACTGCTCTACCAGGTCGCACCCGATGTCACGAAGGCGCTCGCCCCGGTGCTCGATTGTGGCGCCCAGGGCGTCGACCTGTTCTTCATCCTCAGCGGATTCGTGCTGACCTGGAACTACATCGATCGGATGGGCCCGAGCTGGGACACCCGGGCCACCCTGCATTTCCTGTGGCTGCGGTTGTCGCGGGTATGGCCGGTGTACCTCGTGACGCTGCATCTGGCGGCGCTGTGGCTGATCTTCACGCTCAACGTCGGACACATCCCGCCCGAGGACACCAGCGGCTACAACGCCGTGAGCTACGTGCGTCAGCTGTTCCTGGTCCAACTGTGGTTCCAGCCGTACTTCGACGGCAGCAGCTGGGACGGCCCGGCGTGGTCGATCAGTGCCGAGTGGTTGGCCTACCTGCTGTTCGGCGCACTGATCCTGGTGGTCTTCCGGATCGCACGCGCCACCCGCGCCCGAAGTCTGGTCTTGCTCGCCATCGCCGCCTCGGTGCCGCCGGTGGTGCTGTTGATGGCCACCGGCCACTTCTACACCCCGTGGAGCTGGTTGCCGCGAATCGTCATGCAGTTCACCGCGGGTGCCTTGGCGTGTGCGGCGGTGCGCAAACTGCATCTGAGCGATCGCGCCCGGCGGCGCGCGGGCTACCTGTCGATCGTGTTGGGCGGCGCCATCGTCGGCGGGCTGTACTTCTTCGACGCGCACCCGATGAACACCATCGGTGATGCCGGCGGGATCGTCGACATCCTGTTCGTCCCGCAGGTGGTGGCACTGGCGGTCGGCATCGGAAGTCTGCCGGCGCTGTTGTCGACCCGTTTACTGGTCTACGGCGGTCAGATCTCGTTCGGCCTGTACATGGTTCACGAGTTGGTCCACACCGCGTGGATCTGGACGACCAGGCAGTTCGACCTGACGCTGACGCCGACCCTCTCGGGCAAAGCAACTCTGGTCGGTTTGCTCGCCATTTCAGTGGTCGGGGCGGTCGTGCTCTATCACGTCGTGGAGGAACCGGCGCGACGGTGGATGCGCCGAATGGTCGACATTCGGCCCGTCGATTCGTCCGGCACGAGGCTGCACCGGGTCGGTAGCGAGCCCGAGGACGCCGCCACCGAGGTCCCGGCCCGCGCGGGCTGAGTGCTGTAACTATCCAAACCCGCTGCGCGACAGGTTGTTATGCCCTTGTTATCGGTGTGTCACCGACCGCCTATCTACCGCTCCGGTTCACCCCATAGGCTGTTCGGCGTATCGCGGTACGGGATGAATGCGTCTCGCCGGCAGTGGAGGTTGCAGTGAGTCGTCTGACCACATTCATCGTCTCACTCGGCCTTGTGGTCGGGCTGTTCGCGCAGGTTCCGCCGCAGCGCTATGTCACCTCGGGGCTGGATCCGCAGATCAGCCACATCGCGGTCATCGGTGACTCGTACACCACCGGCATGCCCGCCGAGGGCGGTATGGGGCCGAAGAACTGGGCGCCGCTGGCCTGGCAGAAGTTGGCGCAACGCGGGGTGCAGGTCGACGCCGACGTGGTGGCCGAAGGGGGAGCCGGTTACGTCGCGCGCGGCAACCGCGGCAGTATCTTCGCGGACCTGACTCCGCGCGCCGTCCAGCCCGACGACGCGTTGATCGTCTTCTTCGGGTCCCGTAACGACGACCGCGCGGATCTGGGTGCGGTCACCCGGTTGAGCCACGACGCGCTGACGTTGGCGCGTCAGACCGCGCCCGCCGCGCGGATGCTGGTGATCGGGCCACCCTGGGTGAATGCCGATGTGCCGCCGAACCTGTTGGCAGTACGCGACATCCTGCGGGACGAAGCTGAGCAGGTCGGGGCGACCTTCGTCGACCCGATCGCTGATCGGTGGTTCTTCGATCATCCGGAGTTGATCGGGGCTGACGGTATCCACCCGACCGATGCCGGCCACGCGTACATGGCCGACAAGATCGCGCCGTTGATCGGCAAAGAGCTGCCGCGCTGGGTCTGAGCCCGGCCGCTCATCCTGCCGACGTGGTGCGGAATCGGTCCCGGTAGGCCTTCGGCGACACCCCCAGCTGGTTGATGAACACCCGGCGGAGGGTCTCGGCGCTGCCGAACCCGGCCAGCCGGGCCGTGTCTCCGACCTGTCGTCCGGCATCCAGGGCCGCCCGGGCCACGTCGATGCGCACCATCTCGACGTAGCGCGCCGGCGTGGTGCCGAGTTCGGCCTGGAACAGCCGGGTCAACTGGCGGGTGCTCAACGATGCCAGTGCGGCAAGGGATTTCACGCTGTGGTCGGCGGTGGGATCAGCGGCGATCGCGTCGGTCACGTGCCGAAGCGTCGACTGGGCCGGAGCGTCCGATTCGACGAGCGTGGAGAACTGGGACTGGCCGCCGGCGCGTTTCAGGTAGACCACCAGTGACCGTGCGACGTCGCGGACCAGATCGGCCCCGTGATCCGACTCCACCAGGGCCAGCGCCAGGTCGATGCCCGCCGACACCCCGGCCGAGGTGTAGACGTTTTCGTCCCGCACGAAGATCGCGTCGGGTTCGACCGAGATCGTGGGATATGCGCGCGCCAGCAGGCGGGCGTGACGCCAGTGCGTGGTGGCCCGGCGTCCGTCGAGCAGTCCCGCCTCGGCCAGGATGAACGATCCGGTGCAGATCGAGGCCAGCCGCCGGGTTCGGGCCGGCACGTCCCGCAGGGACGAGACCAGTGCGGGGTCGATCGGCCGGCCCACGAGATCGTCTCCGCCCGAGACCAATACGGTGTCCACGGCATCGATCTGGTCGATCCGGTCGGTCACCGCGAACGTCGTGCCGATCGACGTGGTGACGTCGGCCCCGTCGACCGAGGCGATCCGCAGGCGGTAGTCCGCACCGAACCGGTTGGCTTCGGCGAACACCTCGGCGGGGCCGGCGGCGTCCAGCAGTTTCATCCCGTCGAAGACCACGATCGCGATCTCGCGCGGCTGCCCGGCATGTGCCATGCGTTCATTGTGTCGCTTCTTGTGGGAAACATGGCGCATCGGCCATGGGTCTGCCGGTCGGCCGCGTCCGAGACTGGTTTCATGACCACTTCATCGACCAACACAATCGCTGGGATCGAGTTGCCCGACACCCCATTGGTGCGTGACGTCACCGAGTACGTCCGTGACGTCGAGGACGACCTTCTGTTCCATCACTCACGCCGGGTGTTCTACTTCGGTGCACTGCAGGGCCTGCGCCGCGGCCTGCGACCGGATCTCGAGTTGCTGTACGTGGGCGCGATGTTCCACGACATCGGTCTGACCGAGTCCTACCGGACGGCCTCACAGTTGCGGTTCGAGGTCGACGGTGCCAATGCGGCCCGGGATTTCCTGGTGCAGCACGGCGTCGACGAGGCCGCCGCCCGGAAGGTGTGGCTCGGTATCGCCCTCCACACCACCCCGGGCATCCCGCAGTTTCTCGACCCCGAGATCGCCCTTGTGACTGCGGGGGTCGAGACGGATGTGCTGGGGATCGGCCGCGACGACCTGATGCCGCAGCACCTGGAGGCCGTCACCGCGGTTCATCCGCGGCCGGATTTCAAAAACCGGATCCTGCATGCCTTCACCGACGGTGTGCGGCAGCGTCCGGCATCCACTTTCGGCACGGTCAACGCTGATGTGCTCGCGCACTTCGACGACACGTTCGTGCGCGACGACTTCGTCGAGATCATCCGCAACAACAGTTGGCCGGAATGACGGTCAGCCGGCGCCGATGCGGCGTTCGGCGAGTTGCCGTATCGGTAGGGCCAGTGCCTCGGCACCCAGGATGTCCGGCAGAAGCTGCGGTTCGAGGGTGAGGGCGCGGAACACGAGGCCGATGGTGATGTCGTGGTCGGGCCGGTGCGTCACGGTGATCTCGTCGCCGCCGGTTACCGAACCGGGCGTCAACAGACGGAAATAGGCACCCGGAATCGCCGCCCTGGTAAAGGTTTTCACCCATCCGTTGATCTGCAGCCAGTTCGCGAACGTCCGGCACGGTATCCGCGGACGCGACACCTCGAGTTCGAGGCCGTCGGACCCGACCAGCCACCGTTCGCCGATGCGGGCGTTGGTGACGTCGATGCCCGCGGTGGTCAGGTTCTCTCCGAAGACGCCGTTGGCGATGTCGCGGTCCAGTTCGGTCTGCCAGGCGTCGAGGTCTTCACGCGCATAGGCATACACCGCCTGGTCGTCACCGCCGTGGAACTGCTGGTCGCCGATGATGTCACCGATCAGTCCGCTACCGAGCCCGCTGTGCATCGGACCAGGGGCACGAACGGCGACCGCGCCGTCGACCGGGCGCTTGTCGATTCCGGTGACGGCACGTCCCTCGGCGGTGTTGGGTCGTGGATGGGCCACGTTGACCGTCAGTACCTGCGCCATGATCCACAGCGTAACGGTCTAGAAGGACGGTGTCGCAACGCCATTCGGGGCCGGGGCCGGTGGCGGCACCGGCAGGCACAGCCCGGTCGCGGTGTCGAGTTGCCGGCCCGGCACACAGAACGGGGAGCAACCGTTGGTGACACCGGTTTCTCCCGGTGGGCATGCCGAGCTCGCGGCCGGCGTCGCGATGGTGGCCGCCGCCATCGACCCGGCCGACAGCAACGCAACCGACATCACCGTGAGTACCCCACGCCACACTGGGCTCGTCATCGCTTGACTCCTCATGAACCGGCAGTCCGACCTACGGGCGGAGTTTAAGCCCCGCGGTCGGGGCGGCGTCGCCGGTTGGCCACTTGCGCCCGTCCTCCGCCGCCGGCCCGCTCGCTGGGCTAGCGTCACGTGCTTGTGCAGACCCTGATCGATTTCGACCGCGCGCCCGTTTTCGCGATCCCCACCGTCGCGCCGGTGGACGGACTCACCGTGCGTGAGGGAATGCTGCTGGAAGGTCCGCAGGGTTGGGGAGAATTCAGCCCGTTGCCGCACGACCGCTCGCTGGTGCGTTGGCTGACGGCCGCGACCGAACCGGGCACGGTCGGTTGGCCGGATCCGGTGCGCGGGCGGGTGCCGATCGCGGTCACCATCCCGACGGTCGATGCGGCGCAGGCCCATCAGATCGCGGCCACCTCGAAAAGCCGTGCCGCCGCCGTCGAGGTGGGGGCGGGGCCGCTGGCCGAGGACATCGAACGGGTACAGGCGGTGCGAGACGGGCTTGGACCGGCAGGCGCCGTGCGTTGCCACGCCAAGGGCCGGTGGAATCCGGATACCGCGGTGGCGGCCATCGCCGCCCTCGATCGAGCGGCCGGTGGACTGGAGTTCGTGGTGCAGCCCTGCCCGACGATCGACGAGCTGGCCGCCGTCAGACGCCGGGTCGACGTGCCCATCGCGGTCGACGAGTCGGTCACCGGTGCCGACGACGCGGTGCATCTGCGCCTGGAAGCGGCAGCCGATGTCGCGGTGCTCGCTGCCGGGCCGCTGGGCGGGGCCCGGCGTGCGTTGCGGGTCGCCGAGTCGTGCGGGCTGCCGTGCGTGGTCCGATCGAGCTTGGAGACCACGATCGGCCTGGCTGCCGGGCTCGCGCTGGCCGGCGCGTTACCGCAGTTGCCGTTCGCCTGCGAGCTGGGAACCCGGGAGCTGCTCGCCGGCGATCTGGTCGCCGAATCGCGGTCGCTGGCAGCGGTGGATGGCTACCTACCGGTCGCGCCGATGCCGCCGGCTCCGCAACGCGAGCAGTTGGAGCGCTACGCGGTCACCGACCCCGTTCGTCTGCAGTGGTGGCGCGAACGTCTTCGGGCTGCCATCACCGCATCGTGACCGACGCAGCGGTTCAGTCCTGCACCGCCTTGGCGAGGGCCACACAGATGGTCAGCCAGTCCGGGTCGGGGCGGGCTTGTTCGGTCAACTCCCACATCGCGTTGTGCATCATCCGTACGATCACCCAGTCCCTGGCCCGGTCGGGATCCAGGTTTGCGGCGTCGACCAGGGCCGCAAGCCGCCGACGGACCCCGTCGCGAACATACCCGGCCAGCTCGTCCCACCGGTTCCACAGCATCGGTGCGACGTCGTAGTGCGGGTCTCCGTTCATCGGCTTCGGGTCGATCACCAGCCACGGCTCGCGGTCGCCGGCGAGCACGTTGGTGTAGTGCAGGTCGCAGTGGATGACGGTGTCGGGAACTGTGCGGTCGGCAGTCAGATCGGTGCCCAGCGAGATAGCCTGCTCGACGAGTCGGCGCGGCAGCGGGGCGTTGCGCGGCAGCCGGGCCAGGTCGGCGGACCAGCGTGCGGTGCTCTCGGCGGCCGAACGCAGTTGAGGGAGCGGTGGCACGTGAATCCGGCCGTAGAGTTCGGCCACCACCTCGCAGGCCTCGATATCCCAGAGCTCGTTGAGGTTTCGCTGCTGCAGCCGTTCGAGCAGCAGCGTGCGACGGTGCGGGTCGGCACGCAGCAGCCGGGCCGCACCGGCTCCGGCCCACCGCCGCAGCGCCAGATGTTCGTGGGCGGACTCGTCATCGGGGAAGCCGGCCTTGAGAACCGCCGCGACGCCGTCGTCGGTCCGCACCGGCAACACGATCGAACAGTGACCGTGGTACGGCGACCCGTCGGCATGCAGTTTCCACTCGTCGAATTGCGCCTGCAGCATCCGGGGCAGGCCGTCGACCCATGACTGCCACCGCGGTCCCCGCGTACCCATGGCGCGCACGGCCTCGGGCAGATCGATCATCGCGCCCATGGTCGCACCCCGGGCGGCCCGCCGGGCACCCGGTTTTGACAGACTGTGCGCTATGGCACAGATAACCTTGCGCGGAAATTCCATCAACACCGTCGGCGAACTGCCCGCAGTCGGCGGCCCGGCCCCCAGCTTCTCGCTCACCGGCACCGACCTCGGCGCCGTCACCAGCGACCAGTTCCAGGGCAAGGCGTTGCTGCTGAACATCTTCCCGTCGGTCGACACGCCGGTGTGCGCCGCCAGCGTGCGCACCTTCAACGAGCGCGCTGCCGAGGCCGGTGCCACGGTGCTGTGCGTGTCGAAGGACCTGCCGTTCGCCCAGAAGCGGTTCTGCGGCGCCGAGGGCATCGAGAATGTCACGTCGGCCTCGGCCTTCCGGGACAGCTTCGGTGAGGACTACGGCATCACCCTGGCCGACGGCCCGATGGCCGGCCTGTTGGGCCGCGCCGTCGTGGTGATCGGTGCCGACGGCAACGTGGCCTACTCCGAGCTGGTGCCCGAGATCGCTCAGGAGCCCGACTACGACGCCGCCCTGGCCGCGCTCAAGTAACGCCGTTCGTTACCTCACCGGCGCAGCTGCGCCGGTGAGGAACGAAAACCCGGTCGACGCTCAGATCGGCCACTGCTCGCGGCGATACGCCGCATCGAAGAACATCCATTCGTATTTCGCCGTGACCACGAAGTGCGCTTGGGCGGCAGCCTCTTGCGCCGGGCCGAGCGCGGGGCCGATCCGATCCGTCACGGTCAGCACCTCGGCGACGGTCGCGGCAAATTCCTCGCCGCCATAGCTGTCGATCCAGCGCTGGTAACGCCGGTCAGGCGAACCAGTTTGCAGGAGCTCGGCCCCGACGCGGGCGTAGATCCAATAGCAGGGCAGCACCGCCGCCAGCCCTTCGGCAAAGCTCCCGCCGTACGCCGTGGCCAACAGATAACTCGTGTAGGCCTGGGTGGCCGGTGCCACCGGGGTCGAGTTCAACTCCGTGAGATCGAGCCCCAGGGCGGGCAGCAGTTCATTGTGCAATCCCAGCTCCACGTCGAAGATTTCGGCCGCATGCCGGGAGAACATCGCGGTATCGGCCAGAGTGGGCGCCTTGGCGCCGACGATCGCCAGGGCACGGGCGTAGTCACGGAGATAGTGCACGTCTTGTGCGACATAGTGCGTGAATGCCGTGTCGTCGAGGCTGCCGTCGGTGAGCCCGGTCAGAAAAGGGTGCGCCAGGGTTGCGGCGAAGGTCGGCTCGATCGAGTGCCACAGCCGTGCCGAGAAGGATCGCGGATTCGCATCGGTATGCATGTCGATATGGTGACAGGTCGGGAGCCGGGATAACCGTCAGGTCACGGTACTGCATCTGATTAGCCTTGCGCCCCAGCTGAATTGGGCGAAACGCGGCGTTGGCGGTACAAATGGTTGACTCGACTGACGACGACCAGCAGTTCGAGGTCACCTTCGCTGTGGTCGAGAGAGTTGATGTTCGATGAGACGTTACTTTGCCCTGCTGTTGGGTCTGGCATTTCTGGTAGCGACTCCCGGACTCGCCGCTGCCGCACCGATCGAACGCCCGGCCGGCAACCAGCGCTTTGTCGACCTCGTGGTCGCCCGCGCGCTGTCCCAGCGGGGAGTGCCCTTCAGCTACGGCGGCGGCGACGTCAACGGGCCGACCCGTGGCATCGCTCGCACCGTTCCCGCCCCGGGCCTGACCCCGCCGCCCACCGCGGGCGGATTGACGCCCGGGCTGTCTACCCCGGCGGTGCCCGCGCCGACATTGACCACCCCGGCCTTCGGCGTTGTTCCGGACCCTTCGTCCGACGTGGTCGGTTTCGACGCGTCCGGGCTGATCGTTTACGCCTTCGCCGGCGCGGGCGTCAAGATGCCGCGTTCCTCTGGTGAGCAGTACAAGGTCGGCCAGAAGGTGCTGCCGTCCCAGGCCCTGCCCGGCGATCTGATCTTCTACGGACCGGAGGGCACCCAGAGTGTGGCGCTCTACCTCGGCAACAACCAGATGATCCAGGGCACCGAGCCCGCCGTCGCGGTCACACCGGTGCGGGCCGAGGGTATGACGCCGTACCTGGTCCGCATCATCGCCTGAGACGCGTCGGCGGCACCGCCGCAGGTCCTGCCGTATATGCAACGGTAAGCCCCTAGACTATGCCGTCGTGGGCATTCTGTTTGGCTTCGCGCCGTGGATCATCTATTGGGTACTCGTCGGCAACGTGCCGTTCCTGATCGCAGTGCTGGTGGCGCTGGCGGCGGCCGTCGCGACGTTCGTGATCAACCGGATGTCGGGGGCACCGGGGCGCACCCTGGAAGTCGGCGCGCTCGCCACCTTCGTCGTGTTGACCGTGCTGACCCTGGTGCTCAGTCAGGACGTCATGGAACGTTGGATGCAGCCGCTGAGCAACGCGGGGATCTTCCTGGTCGCGTTGATCGGTCTTCTGATCGGCAAGCCGTTCGTGCTCGAGTTCGCCGCCGCCGGCCAGCCGCCCGGGGTGGTGGAAAGCGATGTGTTCCAACGGATCATCAAGATTCTGACCTGGATCTGGGTCGGCGCTTTCGCGGGCATGACGATCTCGTCGGTGATCCCGCCGATCGTGCAAGGTGACGCCAGCATCCTCGACACCGAGACGCCGTTGTCGTTCATCTGCTATTGGGTCATCCCGTTCATCCTGCTGGGGTTGGCGGTGCTGGCCTCGCGCATCCTGCCCGACCGGATGACGGCGGGGATGAACGACATCGTGCGCAAGACGACGTTCGTGGCATTCTCCGAGGCCGAGATCGACCAGCTCTATTTTCTGGCCCAAGAGCACGCCAACCGTGAGGTGGGGGCCGGGCAGGAAGCCTACGACGTGCGGGTCGGTGGATCGGGAACTCCCTTGGTGGGCGACGAATCCCGGATGTCATGGCCTTCCACGTACAAGGTGCGTGACCGCAAGCGTTGACGGCCGCCGCGTCAGGCCGCCGGCGTCATACCCAGCAATCCGAACATCATCACGGTGCCCGGTAGCAGGTTGGTCACCTGGTGGGCCAGGATGCCGCCCCACAAATTGCCGGAATACAGGCGCGCCAACGCAATCGGAATGGCCACCACCAACAGCAAGGGAGCTCGCTCGAGTTCCAGATGGGCCACGGCGAACACCACGGTGGACACCGTCAGGGCGGTGATGCGTCCCCAACGTTGCTCCAACGCGCCCCACAGCAGGCCGCGGTACACCACCTCTTCACAGATCGGGGCGATGACCGCGACCAGCAACAGCACGGTCACCGCCACCGGCCAGGTCGCACGCACACCCTCGAAGATCCCGCCCACCGCGGAGGTGGCGTCCGGTCCCACGATCGACTGGTAGAGCAGCGCGGCGGGCAGCGTGACGAAGAGCCCTCCGATACCGAAGGCCACTCCGAGGCCGACCGCCCGCCAGGACCAATGCCATCGGAAGTCGATTCGGGGACCGTTGCCTCGCCATGTCGCAATCGCGACGGCCGATGCGGCCGCGAGTAGTGTCGGCGTCCCGATGGCCAGCGTGATCAACCAGGCCGGCGGGGGACCGGCAGGCGAGAGCAGCCCGAAGGCTGCCGACGTGAGCAGATAGACGGCCTCGACGACGACGAATGCGCCCAGGCCCCAGCGGTGGATCGGTCCGGTCGGTACGGTCGACGCCTCCTGAACAGCAGCCATGCGGCCACAGGCTACTGCTCCCGGCGGCGCTCCATCATGTATCGCCGAGATGTGGTCGGCGGTTTCCGTACCGTCGGCGGCATGCGTTGGATTGTGGACGGCATGAACGTGATCGGGTCACGGCCGGACGGTTGGTGGAAGGACCGCCGACGTGCGATGGACAAGTTGGTGGCTGATCTGGAGCACTGGGCCGACGATGGCGGACGTCGGGTGATGGTGGTGTTCGAAGCTCCGGTCACACCACCGATCGAGTCCACGGTCATCGAGGTGGGGCATGCGCCGCGGGCCGCGCCGAACTCCGCCGACGCCGAGATCGCGCGGTTGGTCCGGGCGGATCGTCGACCCGAAGAGGTCGTGGTCGTGACGTCCGACAGCGCGTTGGCCGAGCAGGTCCGTGATGCGGGCGCGGCCGTCGAACCGTCCGCCCGGTTCCGCGAGCTGATCGATCCACGCCGATGAGCCGGAATGCTCAGTCCGTATCCAAGTTCCCGTCGACCACCAGCTGCCGCAGGGTTTTTCGGTCGAACTTTCCGCTGGGCAGCGTGGGGATCCGGTCACTCGTGGTCAGTATCCAGCGGGTCGGCACCTTGTAGGCCGACAGGTGTTCGCGGGCGTGGGAGGCCAGTGTCGTCACGTCGATCGGCGCGGCCGGCACCACGATGGCACATACCTGTTCTCCGCGCTGTGGATCGTCGATGCCGATGACCACACAGTGCGACACATCGGCGGCTTCGGCGATGACGGCCTCGACCTCCAGTGGCGAGACATTGGCGCCGGCGGCCTTGATCAGATCGGTGGTGCGTCCGACGTAGAACAACCGAGGGTCGCCCTCGCGCCGGTAGACCTTGTCACCGGTGTGGTACCAGCCGTCGGCGTCGAAGGTCTCGCCGCGTTCCCGCTTGTTGTATCCGGCCATCACCCCGATACCACGGACCAGGAGTTCGCCGGTGTCTCCGGGTCGGACCGGGTTTCCCTGCTCGTCGACGATCGCGATGTCGGTGAAGACGAACCCGCCTGCGGTTTCGGACATGGTGCGGTGCACCGGGAATCCGTCGGGAACGTCGGTCATCGCGATGTCGAGTGGGCCGTCGCGCAGCATCGGCGCGCTGCTCAGGTCTCGGTCGGCGAACGACGGGTGTTCGCGCAGCCGCTGGGTGAACGCCGGCCAGCCCACGATTCCGGTGAGGTGTTCGCGCTCAACCAGATCCAGTGCGGTCGCCGGGTCGAGCTTCGGCATGACCGCCAGGGTGACCGGCTCGTGCAGCGCCCCGGTGACGGCGAGCAGTCCGCCGATCCAGAAGAACGGCATGGCGCACAGGATGCGGGACCGGCCTTCGGTCCTGGTGATCGCGCGGATGGCGCTCGGCCACGTCGAGGTCTGTCGCACGAGGGTGCCGTGGGTGTGCAGTACCCCTTTGGGGTCGGCGGTGGATCCGGAGGTGTGCACCATGATCGCCAGGTCGGCGGGGGAGACCTCGGCTTCGGCCGCGGCCAGTACCGCAGTCGGTACCCCGTCGTCCGCGTCGTGGTGGGCCCTGGAAGCCCAGGGCCGGTCGATGTCGCCGAAGACCGCGATGCGCCGCAGGTAGGGTGCGGCGCTGATGGCCAGCCGGTCGCCGTCGTGGCCGATCAAGTCGGGCAGTGCTGCCTCCAGCCGCTCGGCGACGTCGATGTCGAGTACCGTGCTCGGGGCGATGAGAAGTCCGACGTCGGCCAGCCGCAACACTTTTGCGATCTCGGCCGGGGCGTACATCGTGCTCAGCGGTACCGCTACCGCGCCGATGCGGGACACGGCAAGCCACCAGGTCACCCATTCACCGCCGTTGGGAAAGAACAATCCCACCCGGGTGCCCTTGCCGACTCCTTCGCGCAGTAGCCACCGGGCCAGATCGGCCGACCGTTGTTCGGCTTCGATGTAGGTGAGCCGTTCGCCCGGGGTGACCAGATAGGTGCGCTCCGGGAACTCGGCAGCGGCGCGTCGCAGCAGAGCGGGGATGGTCAACGGGGATTGCGTCACCCGCCCATCTTCTCCAACGGGCACCGGGCATCTGCCCGGGGTGGGTTCAGTGACCGCAGCAGCCTGCGCTCTCGTCGCGTGGCGGGCGTGGATCGTGCGGGGCGGTCGGGTCGGGGTCGCCGAACCACCGGGACGGCTCATGCTCGGCGTACGTGTCGTGCCAGGACCACCATTCGTATGGCTTGGTCTGCGGATAGCCCGCCGGGGAATCCTCCCAGTCCTCCTGGCGGCCGAGCGCGGTCATGTCGAGGAAAGCCCAGGTGTTGACGAACGTTTCGTCACCGCGGTTGTTGATGAAGTAGGTGCGGAAGATTTGATCGCCGTCGCGGATGAACGCATTGGTGCCATGCCATTCGTCGACGCCGAAGTCCACGTCGAACGCGCCGGCGGGGCCGGGCACGATCGTGTACCAGGGATGGCTCCACCCCATCCGCGCCTTGATGCGGGCGATGTCGGCCTGCGACCCGCGGGAGGCGTAGACGAGTGTGGTGTCGCGGGCGTGGAGATGGGCGAGGTTGCCGATGTGGTCGGCCATCAACGAGCAGCCGACGCAACCATGTTCGGGCCAGTCGTCGACGCCGGGATCGAGGAAGGCGCGGTACACGATCAACTGACGACGCCCGGCGAACAGGTCGAGAAGCGTGGCCGGGCCGTCGGGGCCGTCGAACGTGTAGGTCTTGTCGACCGGGGTCCATGGCATGCGGCGACGTAGCGCGGCGAGCGCGTCCCGGGCGCGAGTGAATTCTTTTTCCTTGACCAGCATTTCCTCGAGTGCGGCGTCCCATGTCGTCGCCGGCACGATCGGTGGGTTCTTCACAACGGCTCCCGCGATTCCAATGTTCAACATATCGGTTGAATAACTTCATCCAGCACAGCACGCGGCGTCGCTATAGTCAACAAGGTGGTTGAAGATCAGGTTCTGGACCGCGCGTACTCCGCGCTGGCCGATCCGACCCGCCGCCGCTTGCTGGAGGCGTTGCGCCACGGCGATGCCCGCATCAGCGACCTGGCCGCTCCGCTGCCGATGACATTCGCCGGCGTCTCGCGCCACATCGGGGTGCTGGAGGCCGCCGGTCTGGTGCATCGCGAGGTCCGTGGACGCGAGCACTGGGTGTCCCTCGAACCGGACGGTTTGACGATGGCCCAGCAGTGGATCGGCGAGCAGACCGATTTCTGGGCACGGCGCGCAGACGCGCTCGCCGAGAGGCTGCGGCGTCAGGGGGACACTCGATGACCGAGGCGGCAACGGTCCGGGTACGACGGTTGTTGCCGGCAGTGCCCGATGTGGTGTTCGACCAGTGGCTCGATCCGGAGTCGCTGCGGGAATGGATGTGTCCCCGCCCGGTGCGATGTGTCGAGGTCCTCGTCGAGCCTCGCGTCGGTGGGATCGTGCGATTCGACGTCGACGATTCCGGCACGTCCGTGTTGATCACCGGCCGATTCCTGACGATCGAACGACCCCGGGTGCTTCGCTTCACCTGGAGCAATTCGGACTGGGCCGATCCGAGCGTGGTCAGCATCGTCAGTGTCGAGTTCGAACCGGTCGGAGAGGGGCAGACGATGATGTCGATCGAGCACTCCCTTTTGCCGCCAGAGGAATTCGAAAATTTCCACTCCGGGTGGGTTCTCACCTTCGAGCAGTTGGGATCCTTCCTCGCCGATATCGCGACCTAGACTGCGGTCATGGACAGCGGCTCCCAGGTTCAATATGAGGCCCCGGAAGGACTTCTACGCATCGAGGACTGTCTCGATGAAAACGGCGGCATCGTGTTGCCGCCCGGGACCACTCTGATCTCGCTGATCGACCGCAATATCGCTCATGTCGGTGATCTCGTCGCCTACCGATACCTCGATCACAGCCAATCAGAGGAACAGGCGCTCGAGCTGACCTGGACGCAACTGGGAGTCAGGCTCAGGGCGGTCGCGGCGCAGCTGCAGCAGGTGGCGGCACGCAACGACCGGGTGGCCGTCCTTGCACCGCAAGGTCTTGACTATGTCGTGGGTTTTTTCGCCGCGATCAAAGCCGGAAACATCGCGGTGCCGCTGTTCGCCCCGGAGCTGCAAGGTCACGCCGAACGGCTGGAAACCGCGCTGTTGGATTCCCGTCCCACCACGGTGCTCACCACGGCTGCCGCCGACGCCGCGGTACGCGCGTTCCTGGAGAAGTTGCCGGATGCCGTGCGTCCACAAGTGCTGATCATCGACGAGATCCCCGATTCGGCAGGCGAGGGCTTCACTCCCATCCCGGTCGATCCCGACGACATCTCGCACCTGCAGTACACCTCCGGTGCGACCCGCCCGCCGGTCGGGGTGGAGATCACCCATCGCGCCGTCGGCACCAACCTGCTGCAGATGATCCTGTCGATCGACCTGCTGAACCGAAACACCCACGGCCTCAGTTGGTTACCGCTCTACCACGACATGGGGCTGTCCATGATCGGATTTCCCGCGGTGTACGGCGGGCACTCGACGCTGATGTCGCCGACCGCCTTCATCCGCAGGCCACAGCGGTGGATCCGGGCGCTGTCGGAGGCATCGCGGGACGGACGGGTCATCACCGCTGCACCCAACTTCGCCTACGAATGGACCGCCCAGCGCGCCGTGCCCGCGCCGGATGACGACATCGACCTGAGCAACGTCGTGCTGATCATCGGTTCCGAGCCGGTAAACCCCGACGTGATAACGGCTTTCAACGAGGTCTTCGCGCCGCACGGGCTTCCGCCGACCGCGTTCAAGCCGTCGTACGGCATCGCCGAGGCCACGCTGCTCATCTCGACGATCGCCCCGGCCCAGCAGGCCTCGGTGGTGTACTTCGATCGCGAGCAACTCGCCTTCGGGCGGGCTGTTCGCGTCAGTGCGCACGCCGAAGGTGCCGTCCCACACGTGTCGTGCGGGCAGCCGGCCCGCAGTCTGTGGGCGGTGATCGTCGATCCGGCCACCGCCGACGGCCCGGCCGTGGAAGTGCCCGACGGTGAGGTCGGCGAGATCTGGTTGCACGGCAACAACATCGGCCGCGGTTACTGGGGTCGTCCCGACGAGACCCGGGAGACCTTCGGGGTGGCGCTGCATCGGCGGCTCGCCTCCGGCAGCCATGCCGATGGTGTCCCCGAGGACGCTGGGTGGCTACGGACCGGTGATCTCGGTGTCTACTTCGATGGCCAGTTCTACGTGACCGGGCGGATGGCCGATCTGGTACGCCTCGGTGGTCGCAGTCACTATCCGCACGACATCGAGGCCACCGTCGCCGACGCCTCGCCACTGGTGCGGCACGGTTACGTGACCGCGTTCACGGTGCCGGCAGACCGCGACGATTCCGAGACCGACGACACCCCCGGCGACCGGTTGGTGGTCATCGCCGAACGCGCTGCCCGCTCACACCGCGCCGATCCGCAAGAGGCGAGTGACGCCATCTGCGCGGCGGTGGCGCAACGCCATGGGGTGTCGGTGGCGGATCTGCAATTCCTGCCGGCAGGGGCGATCCCGCGGACCACGAGCGGCAAACTGGCCCGGGTGGCCTGCCGCACTGGATATCTCGAGGGCACCCTGGGCGCACGTTGAGTGCCCGGATATCTGACCCTGGCCAAATGACACGCGGGCGGCCAAGATTGCTCCATGTCTACCCATCGAGCTGTTCATGTGCAGTCAGCGGGCGGTGCGCTGGAACTCGTCGCTGCCGAGAGCGTCGCACCGGAGGCCGGACAGGTCCGGGTGGCGGTGGCGGCCTGCGGCGTCTGCGGCACCGACCAGGCGATCGTCAACGGCGGATTTCCCGGCATCAGTTGGCCGCTGACCCCGGGGCATGAGATCGCCGGCACCATTGCCGAAGTCGGGGCCGGAGTCCATGATTTCGCGATCGGTGATCGCGTCGCGGTCGGCTGGTTCGGCGGGCACTGCGGCGTCTGTATCCCGTGTCGCAAGGGTCTGTTCATCCACTGTGAGCGGGGACAGATACCGAGCCTGCATTACCCCGGCGGCTATGCAGAGTCGGTGACGGTGCCGGCCAATGCCCTCGCTCGGATCCCGGACGAACTGTCGTTCGTCGAGGCTGCTCCCATGGGGTGTGCCGGGGTGACGACCTATAACGCGCTACGCCATACCCGTGCGGTGGCAGGTGATCTGGTCGCTGTCCTCGGGGTGGGCGGCTTGGGCCACCTCGGGGTGCAGTTCGCCAACGCGATGGGCTTCGAGACCGTCGCCATTGCCCGGGGCCCGGACAAGGAGGCCGATGCCCGGTCGCTGGGGGCACGGCATTACGTCGACTCGACCGGCGGTGACGTCAGCGCGGCGTTGCGTGACTTGGGCGGTGCCGCAGTGGTTCTGGCCACCGTGGGCAATTCACGGGCGATGGCCGACACGATCGGCGGGCTCGCGCCACGCGGCGAGTTGGTGGCGATCGGGGTGTCGGCCGATCCGTTGCCGATCAGCCCGGTGCAACTGATCCAGCCCGCGCTGAGCATCTCGGGCCACCCGTCCGGGACCGCGCGTGACGTCGAGGAGACCATGCATTTCGCGGTGCTCTCCGGGGTGCGGGCCCGGATCGAGGAACGACCACTCGACGACGCCGCGGCTGCCTACGCCGCGATGGAGCAGGGGCGGGCGCGGTACCGCATGGTCTTGACCATGTGACCTGACCAGGTGATCCGCCGGCACGGCTAATCCGGTTTTCTGGCCCCGTCGTTCACAGCAAGCGGGTAGCGTCGGAATCTCGTTTGCTGGTGGACGAATTGGTGGGGGGCCGCGATGGTGTGGAATCGGATGGCGACGATGCTCGGCCACGCGGCGGTATCGGCTGCCCTCCTCGTGCCGGCGTGGTGCGCCGTCGGGATCACATCGGCCGCAGCGGCTCCGCTGCCCGCCGCACAGATCGACTTCGGCGGCATGATGCGCACGTATCGGCTTCATCTGCCGGCGGGCGGGGGAGCGCCCTCGGGACTCGTCGTCAACCTCCACGCCGCCGGCGCGACGGGAGCCGATCAAGCCGCGTTGACGCATTACGACGCGGTGGCCGACGCCCATGGGTTCGCGGTCGTATACCCCGACGGCATCGACTACAGCTGGGCCGACGGCCGCGGCGCCTCCGTGCCGGACCGGCAGGGGGTCGACGATGTCGGTTTCATCGCGACATTGGTCGACCGGATCGTGGCCGAGAACGGCATCCCGCGAGGCCGGGTGTACGCCACGGGTCTGTCGGCGGGCGGGTTCATGGCCAACCGGTTGGGCTGCGACCGCGCGGACCTGTTCTCCGCGATCGCGCCGGTCGCCGGCACGCTCGGAACCAATGTGGGTTGTCAGCCCTCCCGGCCGGTGTCGGTACTCGCCACCTACGGCACCGCCGATCCGGTCGTGCCGTTCAACGGGGGACCGATGACCGGCCGCGGTGGCGCGAGCACGGTGTTGTCCGGGCCGGCGTTGGTGGACCGGTGGCGACAGATAGACGGTTGCCCGGCACCCTCGGATGACGTGCTGCCCGGCACCGGCGACGGCACCGAGACGCACCGCATCGCCTCGCATGGCTGCGCTGCGGGAACGTCGGTGGTGTTCATGCGCGTCGACGGCGGCGGGCACACCTGGCCCGGTGTCCCCGAGATCCTGCCGGTGCAGGCCGTCGGCGCGGCCAGCCGGGCTTTCGACGCCTCGGATGCCTCCGCTCAGTTCTTCGCCTCGCACGGACGGTAGTCGCTGCCCAGAACGGGCCAATATTGCTCAGGCCGCGGTTAATCCCGCCGCTGCCCGCGAGCTCCCTTCAACTATCGATGAATGCCGTTGTTGGACAGCCTGATTCAGGGTCACCCGCATCCGCTGCTCGTCAAGTCACCGCCGCCGGCATGGTCGGTGAGTCGCGGAACGAAAGGTTTTGCGGCGTTAGGGTTCCGACCGTGGATTGGCACAGCTGGCATGAGGACTACGACCGGCCGGATTCGGCTCTGGCGCACCGGCTCCGGGCCGTGCAGACCCTGATCCGGCAAGCCCTGGACGAGGCTCCGGCCGGCCCGCTGCAGGTGGTCAGCCTGTGCGCTGGGCAGGGCCGGGATCTACTCGAGGTGCTGATCGACCACCCGCGACGGGCAGACGTCCACGCGCGGCTGGTCGAACTGGACCCGCGCAACGCGGCGGTCGCCTCCGAGACGGTGAGCACCTACGGGCTCACCGGTGTCGAGGTGGTCACCGGCGACGCGTCGCTCGTCGACCACTACCAGGATCTGGTGCCCGCCGACATCGTGGTGGCGTGCGGCATCTTCGGCAACATCACCGACGACGACATCGAGCGGACGATCGGCTTCGTGCCGCAGTTGACGAAGACGGGCGGCACCGTGTTGTGGACCAGGGGTCGCACCGTACCCGATCGGGTCCCGTTGATCCTCAACTGGTTTGACGAGCGCGGTTTCGACCTGGTCTGGGTCTCGCCGCCGGATGTGAGCTATGGCGTCGGAGCCCACCGGTTCACCGGAGCGCCGCAACCCTTGACCGCCGGCGCCCGGCTCTTCACCTTCGTGGGCTCGGATGTGATCCGCGCCGCTGACGCGCAGCACAGTCCCGCGACCTGACGGTCGGCACCCTCGGGCACGGAGAGCCGAGCCTCCACCGGCACCCGCCGGTTCATCAGTAGTCTGCTCAAAGATGACTGAGGAAGGGTTGAACGGCGGCAGGGCCCGCTTGCGCGGAGGGCTGCGCATGGCCCTGCGTGGGCGTCGTGACCCCGCACCGGTCGCCGGTCGGCGCAGCCGGACATCGGCCGGTATGGGCGACGTCCACACCCGCAAGGTGCTCGATCTGACCATCCGGCTTGCCGAAGTGATGTTGTCGTCGGGCTCGGGTACCGCCGACGTGGTGGCCACCGCCCAGGACGTGGCGCAGGCCTATCGGCTCACCGACTGCGTCGTCGACATCACCGTCGCCACGATCATCGTGTCGGCGCTACCGACCGCCGACAGTCCTCCCGTCACGATCATGCGCTCGGTCCGGACCAGGTCCACCGATTACACGAGGCTCGCCGAACTCGACCGCCTCGTGCGGCGCATCACCTCCGGCGGTATCGCCGTCGACGAGGCGCACGAGGCGATGGACGAGCTCACCGAGAGCCCGCATCCTTTCCCGCGCTGGCTGGCCACAGCCGGATGGGCGGGATTCGCCCTCGGCATCGCGATGCTCATGGGCGGCAACTGGTTGACCTGTCTGTTGGCCAGTGTCACCGCCGCCGCGATCGATCGGGTCGGCCGGCTGCTGAACCGGATCGGCACTCCGTTCTTCTTCCAGCACGCCGTCGGCGCGGCCATCGCGACGCTGGTGGCGTTGGGTGCCTACCGGTACACCGGTCAGGGTCTCAGTGCGCTGGTCGCCACGGGCATCGTGGTGTTGCTGTCTGGAATGACCCTGGTCGGTGCGGTGCAGGACGCGTTGACCGGTTACATGGTCACCGCGGTCGCCCGGCTCGGTGACGCAGTGTTCCTCACCGCGGGGATCGTGGTCGGGATCGTCGGGGCGCTGCAGGCTGCCACGCTGCTCGGAGTCGGGATCGAACTGCACGTCAACGCGCCCGGCACCTTCATCATCCCGAGCGATCCGTTGCACATCGTGCTGGCTGTCGTCGGCGCCGCGCTGGCCGGGATCTGTCTGACACTGGCCAGCTATGCGCCACTGCGCTCGCTTCTCACCGCGGGGTTGGCCGCCGGGCTGGCCGAGCTGACGTTGATCGGCCTCGGCACCGCCGGGTTCGGGCAGTGGGCGGCCACCGGCGTGGCCGCGATCGGTGTCGGCTTCATCGCCACGTTGATCTCGATTCGCCGGCAGTCCCCGGCGCTGGTGACCGCAACCGCGGGCATCATGCCGATGCTGCCCGGCCTCCCGGTGTTCTGGGCGGTGTTCGCCTTCGCCGTCGACGAGAAGTTCGGTCAGGGCCTGGCCTACCTGTTGACCGCGGCGGCCACCGCGTTGGCGCTGGGCAGCGGCGTGGTGATGGGCGAGCTGCTCGGCTCACCGTTGCGGTACGGCGCCGGGCGGATCGGTGATTTCTTCCGGATCGAGGGACCGCCCGGGGTGCGTCGCGCCGTCGGGCGGGTGGTCCGGCTCCAACCCGCGGAGAACACCACTGCGGTCGGTGTGCAGCGCGCCGAGAGTGTCCCGCTGGAAGCCGCACCCGCCCAGGAACCGGACAGCGAGACCGACGGCGACGATGCGCCCGGTCCCTGACGCCGACTCACGGCTCGAGAGCAGGGACCAGGTCGCCGATCAGGTGAAGGGCAGGAAGTCGCCGTTGATCCACACGCCCCAGTGGCCGCCCGCAGGCAGGTTCCACCAGACCATCGGGTGACCCTGCCACGTCTCGGCCGGCTTCTTCGGCGCGTTGGGCGGCGGCGGGAGGCTCGGATCCGGCTCGGCACTCGCGGTGGCCGTGCCGAGGCCGATGGCGGCCCCGACCACGCCGATGGCCGCGATGCTCGTCAGGGTTGCCTTGCTCAGGAACATGGATGCCCACCTCGGTGCTTGAGATCGAACTTCGACACCAGAAGCTTAGCCAATCGAATCGATTGGGTCGGCACCCCCGGCGTGATGACTGCCATACGAGCCATGATGGACCCGTTCGGCGGGGTCCGCCGCCAGATCCGAAACTGCGCCGCTTTTGCGCAGATTCAATTCCGGGACGGATGGTTAACCTCCTAGGTGTGGGCAACAGTCGAATGAAGGTGTTGATCATCGGTGGGGGATTCGGCGGTCTGTTCTGTGCCCGTCGGTTGGGCGGCGTCGACGTCGACGTCACCCTGCTCGACCGTTCGGCCGGACATCTGTTCCAACCGCTGCTCTACCAATGCGCCACCGGGACGCTGAGCCTCGGACAGATCAGCCGCCCGTTGCGTGAGGAATTCGAGCGTCACCGCAATGTCACCACCCTGCTCGGTGAAGCCGTCGACGTCGATCCCGAGAGCCGGCAGGTGGTCGCCCGCCGGCCGGACGAGTCGACGTTCACCATCGACTATGACGTGCTCGTCGTGGCCGCGGGAATGCAGCAGTCCTATTTCGGCAACGAGCATTTCGCGCAGTGGGCGCCGGGGATGAAGACCCTCGACGATGCGCTTCACATCCGTCAGCGGATCTTCACCGCCTTCGAGATCGCCGAGACGCTGCCTCCGGGCCCGGAGCGCGACGGCTGGCTCACCTTCGCCGTCGCCGGGGGCGGGCCGACGGGTGTCGAGCTGGCCGGGCAGATCCGCGAGATGGCCACGCGCACCTTGGCCAACGAGTTCCACAGCATCGAACCCGAGGAAGCCCGGGTGCTGCTGTTCGACGGCGGTGAGCGGGTGCTGAAGTCCTTCGCTCCGGAGCTGGCGGAGAAGGCGACGCGGTCGCTGCAGGATCTGGGCGTCGAGTTGCACCTGGGCGTGCATGTCACCGACGTCGATCAGGCCGGGGTGACCGCCAGTCCGAAAGGCGGCGGTCCGGATGAGCAGTACGCGGCGCGGACCGTGCTGTGGACGGCCGGTGTCGAGGCCGTCCCGTTCGCCCGCCACATCGCAAAGGTGCTGGGGGTCGAGTCCGACCGCGGCGGGCGAATCGCGGTGGGTCCTGATCTCTCCGTATCCGGCCATCCCGAGATCTTTGTGATCGGTGATCTTGCCGGTCGCGACCACCTGCCGGGGGTGGCCGAGAATGCGATGCAAGGCGGACTCCACGTGGCATCGTGCATCCGCCGTGAGCTTGCCGGGAAGCCCCGGCGGCCGTTCCGCTACCGCGATCTCGGCTCGGCGGCGTACATCGCTCGCGGACAAGCTCTTCTGCAGGCCGGCCCGATCAAGATCGCCGGTTTTTTCGGCTGGCTGGCTTGGGGCCTCATCCACATCGCGTTCCTGGCCGGAGTCCGGAATCGGATCAGCACCGTGAGCACCTGGCTGGTGACGATCGCGCGGGCCAACCGTGGGCACCGGGCGTTCATGCTCGGCTCCGACGGGGCGCCCGAGCAGCACTACACCTGGACGGTGTGGGATGCGCCGACGCCGCCGCCGCAGGCGCACGTGGAGGGCGAGCGGTAGCGCGGTGTGCGACGATGCACGGACCGCCCGGTTCTCCCAGCAGACGTGTCGGCGGGCGTGACAGAGAGGACCGCCGGATTGACCACTGACGCGCACCGCGCCACCCGCTCGGTCAATGGGATGAAGCGCGCCATCGCAGGGTTGACCCTCGCCGCGGCTGCGCTGGCCACGGCGGCCCCGGCCGCAGCGGATCCACCCGCGCCCGAGCCGGCACCCGCGCCGGCGGATCCGGCACCGGCCGCGCCGCCACCACCGGCCGCGGCGGGCCCGCCGCAGGTCCCTGAGATCGCCAACCCGCAATACGGTTCCGGCCAATACGGTTCCGGCCCGATCGGCACCTTGCGTGATCTATGGCACCAGGCCCATGATCCGTACGGATTCCAAGGCGGCGGGGGAGCACCCGAGGGTGTCGCTCCACCGCCCGGCGCCGGCCCGCCGCCGCCGCTGCCGCCTGGCTATGTATCGATCAACGCCCCGGGCTCGGAGACTCCGATGACCGAACCGCCGCCCGGCTCGCAGCCCGCCGGCCCGCCGCTTCCGCCCGGTTACTACTCGTTGAACGGGCCGCCACCGCCCGGGTACGAATACAACTCGCCGGGGCAGCAGCCACCGGCACCACCGGCGGCTCCTACGCCGTAGCGGGGTGTCCCAAGACGTGGCCCAGGGCCTGTGCCAGCTCGGGGTGACGGAAAGGGTGGCCGTCGGTGTGCAATCGTGCCGGCATCGCACGCTGGCTGGCGCAGGCCAGTTCCCGAGCGCCCTGCTCGCCCAACAGCAGCCGCGGCCCCAACACCGGGACGGGCAGAACCGTCGGACGGTGCAGCACGCGGCCGAGCACGGCGGTGTATTCGGCGTTGCGCACCGGATGGGGTGCCACCGCGTTGACCGGACCCGACAATGCGCCGTCCCACAGGCCCCGGTGATAGATGTCGACCAGGTCGTCGATGCCGATCCACGGCAACCACTGTCGACCGTCACCGATGCGTCCGCCGAGTCCCGCGGCAAAGAGCGGACGTAGCAGCCGTAGCGTTCCGCCCTGAGGTGACTGCACGATTCCGGTGCGGATCCGGACCACCCGCACCCCGCTCTGCTCGGCTGGTGCCAGGCTGCCTTCCCAGTCGGCGACGACGTCGGCCAGAAATCCCTCGCCCCGTTCCGCGGTCTCGGTGAGCACCTCATCGCCACGGTCATGGCCGTAGAAGCCGACAGCCGAGGCGCTGACCAGGACTCGAGGACCGGTATGGGTCTTCGCGATCAGTTCGGCCAGTCGCCGGGTCGGGTCGATGCGGCTGTCGCGGATCGCGCGGCGGTGTCCTTCGGTGAAGCGCCCCGCGATCGACGCACCCGCCAGGTGGATGACCGCATCGACCCCGGCGAGCAGGTCGGGGTGTGGATCGCCGGGATTCCATTGCCGCTCATCGGGTTTCGTGGCTGAACGGCGTACCAGCCGGATGATGCGGTGGCCGCCGGTGCGCAGGAATGCGGTCAGGGCGGTACCGACCAGTCCGGACGATCCGGTGACCGCCACGGTCAACGGCGCCGTTCCATGGGCCCGGGCCCGGTGATGGGCGGCCAGGTCGTCGGCCAGTTGCCGGTGGCGGTAGACGAACATCGGTCGAAGGAACCGGGCGGGCACCGGGGTCTCGACCCGGTCGGTCATCCTGGTGCGGTTGTCGTCGATGGTGTCGAATTCGTGAATGTGCTTCCAACGCACCGTCAGTGCGGCGGGAAGCGATGCGAGCCCGCCACGGTCGATCGTGTCGACGAAGCGTCGGGGTGGGTCGTAGGCGTCGGCCTGGTGCGCGGCCACCCACCGCAGCCCGCCGGGCAGCGCGAGTTCGGCGCGACCATCGCGCAGTGAGGCAGCCTCGGATTCGAGGTGCAGCGGTTGCCACGGCGGCGACAGCCTGGTGAATGCGCCGGGCCGGGCATGCCAGGCAAAGACTTCGTCGCGGGGCGCGTCGATGACGCTGGAGTACACCAATCCCATCGCTCCGACGCTACGCCGGCAAAGCTGACGTCGTCCCTACTGTAGGACTTTCTGTAATAGAGTCCGTAGGTGCTTGAGATGCCGGTGGAAGGTGAACCTGTGGAGCGCACGGCGATGACGCCCTTTTTTGTCAGCGGTGCCGACGGGTTCGCCCCGAACGAGATCGCCCATGGCGGATGGGGGCCGACTCTCGGGGGCCAGGTGGTGGGCGGCCTGCTGGCGCGTGCCGTCGAACAGCTCGTCATCGACCGCGACCTGCACCCGGCGCGGTTCACGGTGGAAATTCTGCGCCGGGTCGCCAGCGCGCCGGTTCGCGTCAGCGCTTCGGTGGTGCGAACGGGTTCGCGCATGCAGTCCGTGGATGCGGTGATGACGCAGGACGGCGAGCTGGTGGCCCGCGGGTCTGCGCTGTACCTCCGCCGCGGCACACAACCTGACGGCGAGTTCTGGAGCACTCCGCTCGAATTGCCGGCGCTGCCCGAGGAGCCGGCGCAGTTCGACGACTCGGTGCCGATGTTCATCAGGGCATACGGCCCCGATCCGGAGTGGTCCGGCGAGGGGTTCCCGTGGCAGCAAGCCGGTCCTCGTTACGCGTGGTTGCGTGAGGTCCGCGAGCTCGTCGCCGGCGAAAAGCTCACGCCCTTTGTCAGAGCCGCTCTCGCGGTCGACGTCACCAGCTCGATGACCAACTTCAGTTCGGCCGGGCTGGCGTTCATCAACGCCGACTACACCTTGGCACTCAGCAGGCTGCCCGTCGGTCCGTACATCGGGATGGCCGCGGTGACGCACACCAGTGCCGACGGCGTGGCCACCGGAAGTGCGCGCCTGTACGACGCGATCGGCCCGATCGGCACCGGGTTGTCCACTGCCGTCGCCAATTTCAACTTCAGTCCGAATGGACAAGCACCGCGACGAGAAAGTCCGAACTCGCGGTGAAGGGCCGCAGGTCCCAGGTCGACAACAGCAGATCGGGGGTGAGCCCGGCTGCTGCCGCGTCTTCGAAAAACTGCGTGAACTCGTATTCGCGGCCGGCGCCGAATCCGATCACCGCACGACCGTCGTCCGCCAGATGGGCGCGCAGCCGGGACAGCACCTGAACCCGCGTGCTCGGGGCGACGAAGGTCATCACGTTGCCGGCCGACACGATGATGTCGAACGGATCGGCGATGCCGCGGGCGGGCAGGTCGAGTTCGGCGAGGTCGCCGACGAGCCAGCGTGGTCCCGGGTGGTCCTGCTCAGCTGCCTCGATCAGCACCGGATCGACATCGACACCGACCACCCGATGCCCGGCCCCGGCCAGATGACCGCCCACCCGGCCCGGGCCGCAGCCGGCGTCGAGGATGTGGGCGCCACGTGCGGCCATCGCATCCACGAGACGAGCCTCGCCGGCCAGGTCCTCCCCGGCGCGCGCCATCGAGCGGAAGCGCTCGACGTACCAGTGCGAGTGCCCGGGATCGGCCGCGACCTTCTGCATCCAGATACTCCGCTCGACCATATGAGCATTGTCTCAAGTGGCGAGAGTGCTGATGCTCAGCCCCTGGCGTCGAGGATCTTGATCGCGAAGATCAACGAATCTCCGGGCTGGATACCCGCAGCGGGCTGGCCCTCGGGGTAGCCGTCCGCGGAGGTCATGGCGACGGCCACCGTGGAGCCGACCTTCTGCCCCGAGATGGCCTTCTGGAAGCCGGGCACCACACCGGTGAGCGGGAAGTCGACCGGCTCGCCTCGCTCGTAGCTGCTGTCGAAGACCGAACCGTCCCTCCCGTTGACACCCATGTAGCAGACCGAGACGTTGGCCGTCGGTGAGACCACGGGCCCGTCGCCGGCTTTGAGGGTGTGCACCTGGGTCTCGGCCACGCTGAACGGTCCGTCGACGTTGACCACAGGTGCCGCGCTGTCGGTCGAGCCGGTGACAGCGACGCTGCCGGTGGCGCCGGACACTGTCCACTCGGGTGCACCCGCATTCTGCGGGGCCGCGGTCGGGCAGGTGCTGGCTTCGGTCGCGGTCTCGGCGATGGACGGCGTGAGTACGTCTCCGACCGACGTCGAGCTGGTCGGCGACGCGCTCGAGGAAGTGTCGGAGTCCGACCCGCACGCGGCGAGCGTGAGGGACAGCGAGGCGGCACACGCAGCGAGCGCGAGGGAAGAAGACAGGCGAGAGGAATTCACGGTCGCCACGCTACATCTGCCCTGATTCGGCCAGAACCTTGATTCCATCCAAACTAGTCGCCACACTCGAAGTGATGGCTGATGGCCTCGAGTTCGCAGACATGTTGCGCTCGGCCGGGCTACGCGTAACCCGCCCCCGGCTGGCGGTACTCGATGCGGTGGGTGAGTATCCCCATGCCGAAACCGAACAGATCATCCGCGCCACCCGGACGCGCCTTCCCGACGTTTCCCATCAGACCGTGTACGACGCGCTGAATGCGTTGACCGCGGCCGGTTTGGTGCGCCGGATACAGCCGAGCGGTTCGCTGGCCCGTTACGAGACGCGCGTCGGCGACAACCACCACCACGTCGTGTGTCGGGGCTGCGGCGTCATCGCCGACGTGGACTGCGCGGTCGGCGACGCTCCATGTCTGACCGCATCAGACGACAACGGTTTTGCGATCGACGAGGCCGAGGTCATCTATTGGGGCCTGTGTCCCGATTGTTCGCGTTCTAAAGATCCTGATGGCAGCCCCGCCAGTGCTAGATGAAAGGAATGCAATGCCTGCTGATACCCCTGAGCCTGCCGATACCTCCGATGCCCGTCCACCCCGCTCCGACGCCGAAACCCACAGCCACAGTGAGTCCGAGAATCCCGTCATCGACTCGCCGAAGCCGAAGGTCCATGCGCCACTGACCAACCGGGACTGGTGGCCCGAGCAGGTCGACGTGTCGGTGCTGCACCGGCAGAACGACAAAGGCAACCCGCTCGGCGAATCCTTCAACTACGCCGAGGAATTCGCGAAGCTCGACGTCGAGGCGTTCAAACGTGACGTGATCGAGCTGATCAACACCTCACAGGACTGGTGGCCGGCCGATTACGGCAGTTACGCCGGTCTGTTCATCCGGATGAGCTGGCATGCCGCCGGGACCTACCGCATTTTCGACGGTCGTGGCGGTGCCGGGGAGGGAAGTCAACGCTTCGCTCCGCTCAACAGCTGGCCGGACAACGCGAATCTGGACAAGGGCCGGCGCCTGTTGTGGCCGATCAAGCAGAAGTACGGCGACAAGATCTCCTGGGCCGATCTGATCGCGTTCGCGGGCAACGCCGCGCTGGAGGGGGCCGGGTTCACGACGTTCGGCTTCGCATTCGGCCGCGAGGACATCTGGGAGCCCGAGGAAATGCTGTGGGGCCAGGAGGACACGTGGCTGGGCACCGATCAGCGCTACGGCGGCACCAATGAGAGCGACCGACAGCTGGCACAGCCGTTCGGCGCGACGACGATGGGGCTCATCTACGTCAATCCCGAAGGCCCCGAAGGTAAGCCGGACCCGGTCGCCGCGGCTCACGACATCCGCGAAACCTTCGCCCGGATGGCGATGAACGACGAGGAAACCGCGGCGCTGATAGTTGGCGGCCACACGCTGGGCAAGACCCACGGTGCCGGTGACGGTGACCTGGTCGGCCCGGAGCCCGAGGGCGCCCCGATCGAGGAGCAGGGTCTGGGCTGGAAGTGCGCCTTCGCCTCCGGCAAGGCCGGCGACACCATCACCAGCGGTCTGGAGGTCGTCTGGACGCCCACACCGACCAAGTGGGACAACAGCTTTCTGGAGACGCTCTACGGCCACGAGTGGGAGCTGACCCAAAGCCCCGGTGGGGCCTGGCAATTCGAGGCCAAGGCCTCGCCGGAGATCATCCCGGATCCCTTCGATCCGAACAAGAAGCGCAAGCCGACGATGCTGGTGACCGATGTGTCGCTGCGGGTCGATCCGATCTACGGCGAGATCACCCGGCGATGGCTCGAGCACCCCGAAGAGATGGACGAGGCGTTCGCCAAGGCCTGGTACAAGTTGATGCACCGCGACATGGGGCCGGTCAGCCGGTATCTCGGTCCGTGGATCCCCGAGCCGCAGCTGTGGCAAGATCCGGTGCCGGCTGTCGATCACCCGTTGATCGACGAGCAGGACATCGCCGGGTTGAAGGACAAGGTGCTCGGATCCGGCCTGTCGGTACAGCAGTTGGTGAAGACGGCATGGTCGGCGGCGTCGAGCTTCCGCGGTACCGACAAGCGTGGCGGCGCGAACGGGGCGCGGATCCGGCTGGAGCCGCAACGCAACTGGGAGGCCAACGAGCCCTCGGAGTTGGACAAGGTGCTGCCGGTGCTCGAACAGATCCAGCAGGACTTCAATGGCTCGGCGGCCGGCGGTAAGAAGGTGTCACTGGCCGACCTGATCGTGCTGGCCGGGTCCGCGGCGATCGAAAAGGCAGCGAAAGACGGCGGTTACGAGATCAACGTCCACTTCGCCCCGGGGCGCACCGACGCCACGCAGGAGAACACCGACGTGGAGTCGTTCGCGGTGCTCGAGACCCGCGCCGACGGCTTCCGCAACTTCTTCCGCCCGGGGGAGAAGGCGCCGCTCGAACAACTGTTGATCGACAAGGCGTATTTCCTGAACCTGACCGCTCCCGAGATGGCGGTGCTGGTCGGCGGTTTGCGCGCGCTGGCGGTCAACCACGGTGGCAGCAAGCACGGTGTGTTCACCGACAACCCGGGTGTGTTGTCCAACGATTTCTTCGTCAACCTGGTCGACATGCGCAACGAGTGGAAACCCTCGGAGAACACCGAGAACGTCTACGAGGTCAAGGACCGGGCCACCGGCGAGATCAAATGGACGGCCACGGCCAACGATCTGGTGTTCGGCTCGAATTCGGTGTTGCGCAACGTTGCCGAGGTCTATGCGCAAGACGACCACAAGGGCAAGTTCGTCGAGGACTTCGTCGCGGCGTGGGTCAAGGTGATGAACAACGACCGATTCGACCTCGCCTGAGCGGACCGACTTTTCGGTGACGTGATCGGCCGGCGCGACAGCCGATCACGTCACCGACAGTTGCCGCGCAATTTCGCCATAGCGTTCGAGACGATCGGGCGCGGCCAGGGCGTTGTAGAGCACGATGCGCGTCGCGATGCCCTGGTATTTGGCGGACAACGCCTCTGCCAAACCGTCCCAGGTGGATTCCGTGGCGAACGCGGCGATGTGGTCGTCGGTGATCTGGGCGGCCATGCCGGCGACATCCCCGGCCTTCTGCTTCTCCCGTAGCCGTGCGGTGGTGCCCTCGAAGCCGGCCTCGTCCCAGATGAACGCATAGTTCGGCGTGCTGCCATAGAAGCTCATGCTGGCCCGGACCAACTCGCGCTCGTGGGCCCGTTCTGCATCGCTGTCACCGACGATCGTCATGACCGGCACGATCTTGTCGATCTCGGCGGCTGTGCGGCCGGCCTTCGCCGCGCCCGCCGCCAGGTTGGGCAGCACATGGCGGGCGATGTAGCCGGGTTCTCCGATCGGATGGATGTGCACACCGTCGGCAACCTCGCCGGCCATCCGCAGCATCCACGGGTTCACCGCGGCGACATCGACTTTCGGGTCGGCCGCGTCGATCGGGCCGGGACTCCACTGGGGAGTGATGAAGTCGAGGTCGTAGAACTCGCCGTGGTGGTCCAGCTTTCCGGTCCGGAAGGCGGCGAAACATGCCTTCACCGCCGATACATAGTCGCGCAGGCGCGGGCCCGGGTGTTCGAACGGCATCCCGTAACGGCGGACGACGTGGGTGCGGACCTGGGTGCCGATGCCCAGTCGGAATCTGCCGCCGGTGGCTTCCTGGAGCTCCCACGCCGAGGCCGCGGTGATGAACGGGCTGCGCGGAAAGGCAACGGCGACACCGGTCGACAGGCTCAGGCCGGGCGCGGCTTGAGAAGCGACCGCGGCGTTGAGATATGCCGTGCGACCGGTCTCGGTGAGCAACAGACCGGCGAATCCGACGGACTGGGTGCGGCGGGCGAGTTCACCGATTCGGCCCAACGGTTGCGGAACGGTCATCACGTCGACGTACACGTGGGGGAGCGTACGTGCCGAGCACCCGCAATACGTTGGAAGTAAATCGTTTCTCACGGGCGCCTCGGCAATTCCGCCAAATCCTTTGCCGGCTTGCGGAGTGAAACCGTGAGCAACGTTCTGCAACAGTGGCCACATCTATCCCAATTGGCACATCAGTCACAGACCCAATTATTTTCTCTCGTCTCACTTGGGCACCTCAATTCCTTTTACCTCAAATTTCACAGTCGGATGTCGGATACCGCCAGTGTTCGCTCTCGCGCCACTGACCTGCGGTTTGATGAACTCGAAGAGGCAGAGTCGAAGAATCACCGGCCACACTGGGCTCATAACTATTAAATAAACTCAGAGAAGATAATAAGACTCTCTAGCACGTGTTTTTTACTTTCACCTCATGGGTAAGCTCCGTACCACGTTGGGGTGGAGCAACCATCTCTTGCCTTTACCGGCGTGCGCTTCGGCGTACAACGCCAGGAAGGAAGCGACATGCGTACCCGCAAGATCGCCACGGTGGTCGCCTTCGTCGGTGTGATGGCCCTGGCGCAGACGGTGATGACCGTCCCGACCGCCGGCGCAGAGCCGAACTGGGATGCGATGGCCCAATGTGAATCGGGCGGGAACTGGTCTGCCGACACCGGCAACGGGTTTTATGGCGGACTGCAGTTCACCCCGGCCACGTGGGCCTCGCACGGCGGAACGGGTTCGCCCGCCGCCGCCTCGCGCGAGGAGCAGATTCGGGTGGCGCGCAACGTGATGCGGACGCAAGGCCTCGGGGCGTGGCCGGTGTGTGGCGGGCCGATCGGTATGGCCACCGGGACCTGTCGCCAGTTGGTGGCCTGGATTCCGTTGGGCAATCTCCCTCGGCTGTGCACGCTGGTGCTCAACCCATTGGGCTGAACGCGCGTTCGCGCCCTCATTTTCCCTCGGCGCGAAAAAGTCTTGGGCAGTGCCGAACTCATTCTCAGCAAACCCTCAGTAGGCCACTGCAACATCTACGTAGGCGCCGGCATGGCGCAATATGTCGGTGTCGCAAGGGAAGAAGCATTCTTGATGGATCATTGGTCGGCGCAGCCGTCGCGGCGTAGCAACTCTGAGTATGAGACGAATCACACGACGGGTCAACGGATTCCGAGTCCGTGGAGCCGTGCCGGGTATCAGCAGCCTTCTCCTGAATACGGGGTGCATCCCGAGTTCACCCAGAAATTCGACGCGCCGCCGGTGCCGGAGCCTCCGCAACCCAAGAAGAAGTCGCGGGCCGGCGTACTGGTGGCCGGCACCGCGGCCGTGGCCATGGCCACCGGTGCGGTGGCCGCAGTCGCCGTGATGGACCACGCTGGGCAGGCCACGCCGGTGGCGCAGGCGCCGGCCGCCGACCACGCCGCCAAGCCGTCGCCGGCAATCGGCGCCGCTCCCGTCCAGCCGAAAACCGCTGCTCCCACCGGCACGGTCGAGCAGGTCTCGGCCAAGGTGCTGCCCAGTGTGGTCAAACTGCAGATCGAGACAGGGAGCGGACGTGAGGAAGGCTCCGGCATCGTCCTGAGCGAGGATGGCTTGATCCTGACCAACAACCACGTGGTTGCCTCAGCCGCGCAAGGTTCCGGTGCTCGGGAGCCGCTGGCCGCCGAGGCCTCACCCGATCGTCAGTTCCCCGGCCTGCCGCGCGGACTGTTCCCCGGAGACAATCCGTTCGCCCCCGATGGTCCGTCGGCCAATCCGTCCGGACGCGCCGGCGGTGCCATGGCGGCTACGGTGACCACATCGGATGGTCGCACGGTCCCGTTCACCGTGATCGGCACCGACCCGGCCGACGACATCGCGGTGGTGAAGGCGCAGAACATCTCTGGGCTCACCCCCATCAGCATCGGTTCGTCGAAGGATCTGAAGGTGGGGCAGAACGTCGTGGCAATCGGCTCACCGCTCGGCCTGCAGGGCACGGTGACCACCGGAATCATCAGCGCCCTGAACCGCCCGGTGGTCACCGGTGACGGGCAGACCGGTCAGCCATCGGTGATGAGTGCCATTCAGACTGATGCGGCGATCAACCCGGGCAACTCCGGTGGTGCGCTGGTGGACATGAACGGCGACCTCATCGGGGTGAACTCGGCGATCGCCTCCCTGGGCGGTGGTCAAGGCGCGCAGTCCGGTCCGGCCGGATCGATCGGCCTGGGGTTCGCGATTCCGGTGGATCAGGCCAAACGTATTGCCGACGAATTGGTTTCGACCGGCACAGTGCAACACGCCTCGCTCGGCGTGCAGCTCGCCGATGCCGACACGCATGGCGCGGCAGTGGCCGGAGTCGTCGAGGGCAGCCCGGCGGCGCAGGCCGGTCTGCCCCGGGGTTCGGTGATCACCAAGGTTGACAGTCAGGTCATCGACGGTCCGGACGCGTTGGTCGCGGCCGTGCACGCCAAGGCGCCGGGCGACACCGTCACGCTGACCTACGAAGATCCCTCTGGCGCCTCGCGCTCTGTGGACGTCACCTTGGGGCAGGCGCAGGCCTGAGGCAGGGAGCTAGTCTGCGGCGGTACCCGAGATCAGATCGGCGAGCACGGCGGCTTCACTGATCTGCGGATCCTTGGTCGCCGTCAGCAACGTCACCGCGCCGTTCTTTGCCAGATCCCGCAGATGGTCGAGCCCGGCGGCACGTTCGGATTCGGCGAGCTCGGCCTGGTACCGACGGCTGAACTCGGTGAAGCGCGCCGGGTCGTGGCCGTACCACTTACGCAGTTCGGTGGACGGCGCGACGTGCTTGCACCATTCGTCGAGAGCCGCGCGGTCCTTGCTCATGCCTCTCGGCCACAGTCTGTCGACCAGGATCCGCGCGCCGTCGTCCGGGCTCGGTTCTTCGTAGACCCGGCGTACCCGGACCTGATGCGGTGAGTCAGCCATCGTCGCCTCCTCATCGTTTGTACCTCAACGCCAGGTCCACCAGTGGACCTGGCGTCGAGGTGCCCGCGAGGTCAGTAATCCCAGACGGCCGGCACGCACCGGAAGGCATCACCGGCGACCGCGACCCGGCAGACGGACGGGAACGGTAGGTGTGTGGCGACCAGCGACTCGCCGGTGGCGGCCAACTCCCGCAACAGACCCTTGCGCACCCGGGCCGCTTCCTCGGGGTCGTGTTCGAAGCCGTTGTGCCACTCCGGATTGTCGAAACCCGGTGCGAAGACGGCATCGCCGGCGAAGGTCAGGCGATCATCGCCGGAGGCCAGTCGGACGACACTGTGCCCCGGGGTGTGACCACCGGTGCGCGTCACGAGGACGCCCGGCGCCACCTCGTGATCGGTCTCGAAAGGCCGCAGCTGGCCGCGATATTCGTCCAAGAAGCGCGAGGCCACGGTCCGCAGCACGTCCGGTATCGGTTGCGGCATCGTGGTGTGCGAAAAGTCGGGTGCTTCCCAGAACTCGGCCTCCGCTGCGGCCACGTGCACCCGCAGGTCGGGCCGCAGCCGGTCCTTCACCCCATCGGTGAGCAGTCCGCCGACGTGGTCCATGTGCAGGTGGGTGAGCACCACGTCGGTCACTGATCCGAGATCGACACCGGCGGCATCCAGGCGCATGGCGGTCTGTCCGGCCCGCGGAAAATCCGGGAACTCCAGGCCAAGTCCGGCGTCGACCAGGATGGTGCGGTCGCCGCTGCGCACCACGACCACGTTCAAAGGCCAGTCGACGACGTCCGGCGGTAGGAAATTGTCACCGAGCCAACCCGCCAGGTCCTCGGAGTCGACGTTGGTGGCCAACGTCGACGCCGTAATCGGCAGTACGCCATCGCTGATCACCAGCACCTCGATGTTGCCGACCTGCACCGCGTACCGTGACGGAACCAACTCGTCGATGCCCTGGCTACCGAGGTGCGAAATGCTGTCCACGCTCATGCTGTTTTCCTCCTGAGTGGCTGTACCGAAGACATGGTGCAAATGCACTGTCGTCTCGTTGAACGCCGTGGCATTGCCGGAACTATCCAGCGCAAACACAGCCTGCGCGCCCGCGCGGTGCCAGCTCGTCTAAACCGTTGTGGCCAAGTAGTTTTGGCGTGCAGATCGCGCCCAGAGGCGACGGCGATTGTCGCTGCCTGGTCGGAGCTTGCGGGGTGATGTCGGATGGGCGCGGTAGCATTCCGGCGTGTGGTGGACGGAACTCGCTGAGGAGTCCTGGGATGCGTTGTTCGAGCCGCACCACCGGATGGGCATGGTGTTGCGAGCCAGGGAGATCCTCGACGAGATCGAGTTCCAGTCCGACGAGGCGTGGGCGGACGGGGAGCCGGTGGCGTTGCCCGGTGTGGACCGCGCGATCCGTCGCACCTTGATCGAAACCGGGTCGCCGAGCCTGTGGATTTACTGGTCGCTGGACGCCGACCGGGGTGCGATCGTGCTCGATTTCGTGTTCGACGACTGACGCGGTTCCACTCAGGGTGCCGAGCGTGCGTCCTCGAGCGTGGCGAGTTGGTGCGCGGTCCAATCCCACTTCGCGCGTGCCGTCGCGTCGGACTGGTCCAACTTGGCCGCGACGACGGCACGCAACCGTGCCAAATACTCTGTGTCTCCCGGCGGGGTCGGGCGCTCGGCGCGCAGAAAGTCGATTGAACGGGCGGTGCCGACCGTCCGTCCGCCGTCGACGAGCGGTTCCGGTGGAAGCAACGCCACCACGTCATCACCGGCGAGCATGGCGATCTCGTCCGAAACCGCAATCCGCGGGCTCACCGCCCTGCCTTCCAACAGGTACGCCTCGACGAGTGCGGGACCGAAGATCATGTTCTGGCTGTGGAAGCAGTCACCGACGACCACCCCGCCGCGACACAGGATCCCGAAGTCGCGCAGGTAGTACAGCTGAATGCCGGCCAGCAGGCGCAGCAGCTGACACACGGCCCGTTTCGCGCGGGTGGCGTCGAGATTCGCCAGCGGGATCGACGCGCCGATGTTGTCGGAGAAGTACACCGTACGCACGGCTCCGCCGGGTTGCGCCTGGGCAACCTTCTGCTGCAGGTCGACCATGTAGGCCAGCGCGTTCAGAAACGCCTCGCTGCGGGCGAAGGTCTTGGCGCCGAGAGTGTCGATGAAGCCGACTGCGCTGCGCGTATAGCTGCGGCCGGCGCGAGACAGCGGCGTCGACGGCCCCGGAAACGGGTGTTCGGAAGTCAGCGGCCCGTCGCCGTCAGGCACGACGGCGTGCGGTTGCGGTGCGAGACCGCCGGGCTGCAGGTGCACGGTCCTTCACCGGCGCGGCGTCCTCCGGCTGGGGCCGGGAACGCTCCGGACGGGGGCGCAGGTCACCGGCGTCGGCGAGGGCGACCGCCTTGCGCAAGCGGTCGGCGATCATCGTGACCGGCACGCTGACCACGGGTGTCAGTGTGAGGACCCCCATGTCGTCTTCCTCCACCCGGTAGCGACGGTGACCGGGCTTGCCGGCCTTACCCAGCGAAACGCGACGCCGCGGGTCGACCTCGACCTCTGTGACGAAATGCCTGGCGCGCTGCGGGCTGCTCATCATCTACCTCCTGAGGCAATACTACTCACCACGAACCATTTGGGTAATACCCAAATGGGGTAATGCCAATCATTGTGAGGGCAGGTCGTCCTGATCCGGCGCGCGACGCGACAGCAGTTTCGCGGTCTGGCATACCAAGTCCGCCAATCGGGGGTGGCCCTCGGGTGGCATGCGCTCGGCCGGCCCGCTGATCGCCACGGCGCCGATGGGGCGTCCGTCGACCTCGAATACCGGCGCTGCGATCGTCATGGACGGCGCGTTCACCTCGCTGCTGGCGGCGTAACCGCGGGCCCGGTAGGTGTCGAGTTGAGCCCGAAACTCCGCATCGGGCGGTTCGCCGAGCAGTTCGATCTGTCGATCCTGGCTCAGGAACGGCAAAAGCACACGGCCCGTGGCGCTTTCGCGTGCCGGCACCATGGCGCCGATGCGCGGCACCATGCGCAGCGCCTGACGGCTCTCCGCCACTTGTGACACCACCAGTTGTGCACCGTCCGGTTCGTTGAACATCGCGGTTTCGCCGGTCTGTGCCGCGAGTTGCTCGAGTGCCGCCTGGATGCGGTGTCGCAGGTCCGATTTGGCGCGTGAGCTGTGGGCGATGCTCAGGATGCGCGGCGTGGTTTCCCACCGGGTCAGCTGCTCCTCGCGCGCTTGGATCCAACCCTGATCCGAGAGCGTCACGAGGGCACGCTGTACGGCGCTCTTGTCGATACCCAGCAGTCGAGACAGCGCGGCGACGCCGACCGGCTGGTTGGCGGCGACGGCCTCGAACACCGTGAGCACGCGCGCGGCGGTGGAACTGCCCTTGACTGCCATCCGTGAACCTCACTAATGTTGAATAGTGACCCACTATATCAAATATTGATACGTGGTCGGCCGTCATCGATTCGGGAGGAAGCCAAGCCATGTCAACCATCCACGTTCGGCCTCTCCGGGATGACCTCGCGTTCGGCGCCCGAATCGTCGGTGTCAGCCTGACGACGTTGGCGGATCAGCAGGTCCGTGATCGTCTCCGACGGGTTTTCCAGGAACGCGGGATGATCCTGTTCGAAGAGGTCGAGCCCGATGGGCGGCTGCAGGTCGAGATCAGCAAGGTGTTCGGCCCGCTGAAGGACCATCCCGTGCCGACCGTGCCGCGGGCCGGGGGAGCGTTGCATCCGGGCGTCATCGAGATCGGCCAGGCGCCGCGTGAGGGCAACATCGTCGAGGTCGACGGCAAGGAGGTGACGTCGTGGCTGCCCTGGCACTTCGACCACTGCTACAACAACGAGTTGAATCTTGCCGGCGTGCTGCGTTGTGTGACCGGTGTCAGCGAGGGCGGCGAGACCGGATTCGCCGACGGCATCGACCTTTACCGGATCTTGTCGCCGGAGCTGCGCCGGCAGATCGAGGATCGCAACATCATCTACACCCTGAACCTGCGCTTTGCCGAGATGCGCTTCGGCCTGGCCGACGGCTTCCGTGAGATCCAGCCGCACGCGGCCCTGCAGAAGACGATCGATTACGGCAAGAAGCTGCCCCGTGCCGTTCATCCGGCGGTGTGGACCCGCCCCACCGGCGAGAAGGTTCTCCACATCTCACCGTGGATGGCGGAGGGTATCGAAGGCGATGAGTCGCCGGACGGTGACGAACTCCTCGAGGCGGTGTGCAAGGAGATGCTGGCCGGCATCACGCCCTACTTCCACAAGTGGCGCCCCACCGACATGGTGATCTGGGACAACCTGCGGATGCTGCACGCCGTCAGCGGCCACCACCCGGACGAACCCCGCATCATGCACCGCACCACGATCGAGGGCGACTACGGTCTGGGGTACTTCGAGGGCAACGTCGAAGGCGACAAGATCCTGGAGATGACGGTCTGAGCCAGGGCCTTCGGCGATCTCGATGTCAGGATGAGCAGGCCGTTGTTTCCGGCCCGGCGCGATGGCTGTCGGTACGCGCCTCGTTGAGCTGGTGGACACGAACGCTGACCTCCAGCTGGAAGCGGTCCGCGGGGTCCTTGAGGGAGAGGCCGGTGAGCTCCTCGATGAGCTTGATCCGATAGATCAGGGAGTGCCGGTTCAAATACAGCGCTCGGGCCGCTGCGCTGGTGTTGGTGGCCTCGTTCAGAAGGATCTCCAAGGTGTGAACGAGTTGACCCCGGCGAGTGCGGTCGTAGTCCAGTAGCGGCTGCAGGGTCTGCAGGATCGTCGCCATGGACTGTGGGTGCTGCCGCAGGACCTCGGCGAATTGCCGTGAACCGGCGGGCCGTTCGGGCAGCGTGGGCGGTACCGCTGCCGTCATGGGGACGGATTGGTCGCGGACCGGTGGGAGCAACGCCCAACTGACGAGATCCTCGGGCAGGGCACTGAGCCGCTGAGCCGAGGCGACCAAGACGGAGACGGTGGCTGCCGGCGGGGCCGGCGTGAAGTGGCTCATCACCAGGTCGTCGGTGACCGATGAACTCACCGTGAGATCGGCGGCCAGCGCCAGGTCGTGCAGGGCTTCGGTGAAGGCGCCCGCGAGCGCGCCCCAGGCGTCGTGGTCGTGTTGGCGGCGCGCGATGGCCATCTCCACCCGTGCCCCCGGGATCGACGGGCTCACCAGCGGGAGCAGATTCTTCTGCACATCGGCGAAGGCGATCTCCCAGGGCAGCAGCACCACCGGGAACTCGTGGCGATCGGCCAACGGCACCAGCGATTTCAGGAGTTCGCGGACACTGACTTCAGGGGGAGGGCTCAAGACGAGTCCGGCGGCCGGGGAGGACACCAGGTAGGTGAGGAATTCCCGGTTGCCGGGCTGACGGATGTCGGCGCCGGTACACAACACCAGGTCTCCGGTGCGGATGAACGACTCGGCGGGGGCATGGATGATGTCCACCCAGGCAACTTCACGGGTCAAACCGCGATGACCGGCAATCACCGATCCCCGGTCCAACGGCGCCACGGTCAAGGCTGCCGCCACACTCAGCGGCGATTCCTCGGACATGTCGCGCCTTCTCCTGATCTACCCGCTTATCCGTTGCTCCTGTCGGCGAGACCTCGGCGGCACACCGCCCCCCGGCGAATGACGGTACCAGTGGTCGACGGGTGCTCCTGCGGCGCGGAGAGGGGCGGGGGGGTGGGGCGGGGGGGGGGGGCCGGCCGCGCCGGCGCCCCGCAAAAGCACCCGGACGGCCCCGGGGGCGGAGGGGGGGGGGGGGACG
>NZ_MBEQ01000062.1 GCF_001954135.1 Mycobacterium sp. GA-1841
GCGGCGGGTTGAAGACGCCCTGCTGCGGCGGAGGTGGCGGCGGATATCCACCCTCGGGCGGCGGCGGGTAATTCCCGGGCGGGGGCGGTTGATCGGTCACGTCGAAAGCTCTCCTCATCTTCCGATAGCGATCCGCGAACGGACGCTACTTTCTGCCGGCACCTAGATGTTCAGCGGGCGGTACTGCTCCACAGGCAGATTACGCACCGCCGACCCGCTTCGGCAGGACGACACGGACCGCGTTCGCTCGGCGTTGCGGCCGGTCATTCACCACGGACGATCACCGTGACGAAGTTTGCTGGGCCTAGGCCGCCTCACTTTATCTGAGAAGTCGCTGGCAGCTTGGGATTTCAGGCTGCGCCGACGCGACGAGGTGTGTGCCGACTAATGCCGACCGCCACCGTCGGACAAGAACCCGAGCAGATCGTGACGGGTCAGCACACCGACGGGTTTGCCCTCCTCGACGACCATCACCGCGTCGCCGTCGGCCAGGGACTTGGCCGCGGTGGACACCAACTCCCCCGCGCCGATCAACGGCAGCGGCGGACTCATGTGTTCGGCTACCGCGTCGGCCAGTTTGGCCCGGCCCTCGAACACCGCGGACAGGAGCTCCCGCTCGGACACGCTGCCGGCCACCTCACCCGCCATCACCGGCGGCTCGGCACCGACGACCGGCATCTGGGAGACACCGTATTCCCGCAAGATGCCGATCGCGTCGCGCACGGTCTCTGACGGGTGGGTGTGCACCAGATCGGGGAGCGCACCGGACTTGCCCCGCAGCACGTCGCCGACGGTGGACTGCTCGATCGACCCGTCGAGCCGATTACGCAGGAAGCCATAGGACGACATCCAGGCGTCGTTGAAAATCTTTGACAGGTAACCGCGTCCGCCGTCGGGCAGCAATACCACGACGACCGAGTCCGGCCCGGCCTTGCGCGCCACCTCGAGGGCGGCCACCACGGCCATGCCGCAGGAGCCGCCGACCAGCAGCGCCTCTTCGCGGGCCAGGCGCCGCGTCATGTCGAAGGAGTCGGCGTCCGAGACCGCGATGATCTCGTCGGGCACCTCGGGGTCGTAGGCGGACGGCCAGAAATCCTCACCGACACCCTCGACGAGGTAGGGCCGGCCGGTGCCGCCGGAGTACACCGAGCCCTCCGGGTCGGCCCCGACGATCTTCACCCGGCCCTCGGAGACCTCCTTGAGGTAGCGGCCGGTACCGGTGATGGTGCCGCCGGTGCCGACGCCGGCCACGAAATGCGTCACGGTGCCGTCGGTGTCGGCCCAGATCTCCGGACCTGTCGTCTCGTAATGCGACTCCGGTCCCATGGGGTTGGAGTACTGATCGGGCTTCCAGGCACCGTCGATCTCGGTGACCAGCCGGTTGGAGACGCTGTAGTAGCTGTCGGGATGGTCCGGCGGGACCGCCGTCGGGCACACCACGACCTCGGCGCCGTAGGCGCGCAACACATTCTGCTTGTCTTCGCTGACCTTGTCGGGGCAGACGAAGATGCACTTGTAGCCGCGCTGCTGGGCCACCAATGCCAGGCCCACACCGGTGTTGCCGGACGTCGGCTCGACGATGGTGCCACCGGGCTTGAGTTCACCGCTGGCCTCGGCGGCGTCGATCATCTTGGCCGCGATGCGGTCTTTCGAGCTGCCACCGGGGTTGAGGTACTCGATCTTGGCCAGGACCTTGCCCGAGCCCTCCGGGACAACCGAGTTCAACTGGACCAGAGGGGTGTTACCGATGAGCTCACTGATGTGCCTGGCGATGCGCATACGTCCATCGTCCCAGGCGCCGGAACGGCTTACCAGGTGGCCTCTCGAATGTATTCGCCGATCTGCCGCAGCGAGCGCTTCGCTTCCGACACCAGAGGCGAGGCGAGCTGGAAAACGTGCATCTGGCCGGGCCAGATCCGCAGTTCGACGGGGACGCCGGCGGCCGCCAGCATGTGCGCGGCCTTGCGCGCATCGCTGAGCAGAACCTCCGAGCCCGACGCGTGGATGAGCGTGCGCGGCAGACCGGGCTCGACGTGGTCGAGCGGCTCGTAGACGCTCTCACCCTTACGCTGGGCGGCCGCCTCGACGAGTTCGACGAGCGCGTCGAACGCCTTCGCCGGGAACATCGCGTCGGAGTGGATGTTCGGGTGGTTGGCCCGCGTCTCGTTGTCGATCTCGAACAGCGGCGACATCGTCACGATCGCGGCGGGCGTCTCGCCCTCGTCGAGAAGTCGCTCGGCCAGCGCCAGCGACAGGTAGCCGCCGGCCGAATCTCCGGCCAGCACGATCTGGTCGGGCTCGTAACCGGTCAGCCGCAGCCACTGGTACGCGTCGTAGCAGTCGTCGATCGCGGTGCCCACCGAATGCTTGGGCACCATCCGGTAATCGACCACGAGCACCGGGCTGTCGGCGTAACCGGACAACGCGGTCACGATGCCCGAGTGCGTGTTGGCCCCGCACGTCAAGAACGCGCCGCCGTGCAGGTACAGGATGACGCTGCGCTTCCCGTCGGCGGGCAGGACACCGTCGGCCCGGACCAGCTGCGCGGTGCAGTGCGGCAGCGCGATCGTGGCCTTGATGGTCCCGGGGACCGGACGGATCATCCGCGCGGCGAAGTTGAGCACGCCGAACGGCCACGGCAGATGCGGTACGTGGCTACCGATCGCCAAGGTTGGCTTGATTGTCAGAGTCGCCGCCAGCGAAACCAATCGGCCCGCCAGGCTCGGCCCGTCCTCCGTCACCTCGACGGGCGCGCCGTCACTGACCGGATACCGGCGCCGATAGGCTCTAGCTGCGCTTATGCCAGCGTGATGAGACCTGGTTACCTTGCTCGGTGCAGTCATGTCACCACTTCCTACGTCTTTGTAGTGCTAGGTGAAGTTCGTTACTCAGACAACCCGGGTAACTTAGCTTGACACCCGTAAACAGTTCAACAGTCAAATAAACTGAATTGATACCGGACTTGATACAGCACCGTGACCGCCACGCAGTTTCGCCACGCGGTCTCAGCGGGCGATCCGCCTAAACTGATCGGTGTGGGTTCCAGCCGAAGTGCTCCTCACGTGCGCGTCCCGCGCCGGTCAGCCATTGCCCTCGCCGCGACGGCGTTGGTGTCTACCGCCTATCTCGGAGCACGCAACCTCTTGACCGGACAGGCCGATCAGGCCCGTCAGGTGATCCCCAAAGCCTGGGACATCCCGCCCCGCGCCGACGGCGTGTACCTGCCGGGCGGCGGTCTGGTGGAGAAGTGGGAGCGCGACGTCCCGTTCGACATACACCTGATGATCTTCGGCGACTCGACGGCCACCGGCTACGGCTGCCGGATCGCCGACGAAGTGCCCGGGGTGTTGATCGCGCGCGGTGTCGCCGAGCAGCTCGACAAGCGAGTCCGCTTGAGCACCAAGGCAATTGTCGGCGCCACCTCCAAGGGGCTGTCCGGTCAGATCGACGCCATGTTCGTGGCCGGGCCGCCACCCGACGCCGCGGTGATCATGATCGGCGCCAACGACATCACCAAACCCAACGGCATCGGCCCGTCGGCCCGCCGGCTCGGGGACGCCGTGCGTCGACTGCGCGCGGCCGGCGCCGTCGTCGTGGTCGGCACCTGCCCGGATTTCGGGGTGGTCACCGCGATCCCCCAGCCGTTGCGCGCGTTCACCCGCAACCGTGGGCTGCGGCTGGCCCGCGCCCAGGCCGCGGTGGTGCGTGCCGCCGGCGGCGTGCCCGTGCCATTCTCGGATCTGCTGGCCCCCGACTTCTACAAGGCTCCTGAGCTGCTGTTCTCCGAGGACATGTTCCATCCGTCGGCGGCCGGCTATGCGCTGGCGGCCAAGCAGTTGCTGCCCGCGCTGTGCGGCGCCCTGGGCGAGTGGGACGGCGACCAGGCGTTGGAATCAGGCGCAGCAGACCGGGCCTCATGGTTGACCAGGCTGGGCGGCGTGAGCAGGCTGTGGCGCCGCTCGACCGGGGTGCCCGCGCCCATCGTGGTGCACGCGGGTTAGTTTCAAGCTGAGTTTTTACGCCATTCGATCTCCCGGGAGCCGTCATGCCTGAAGCCGTCATCGTCGCCACCGCCCGCTCGCCGATCGGCCGGGCCAACAAGGGATCGCTGGTCAGCATGCGACCCGACGACCTGGCCGCGCAGATGGTCAAGGCCGTCCTGGACAAGGTTCCGGCGCTGGATCCGCGCGACATCGACGACCTGATCATGGGGTGTGGCCAGCCCGGCGGTATGTCCGGCTTCAACATCGGCCGCACCGTGGCTGTGCAGTTGGGTTACGACTTCCTGCCGGGCACCACCGTCAACCGCTACTGCTCGTCGTCGTTGCAGAGCACCCGCATGGCGTTCCACGCGATCAAGGCCGGCGAGGGCCACGCGTTCATCTCCGCCGGTGTGGAGACCGTGTCGAACTTCGCCAGCGGCAATGCCGACGGCTGGCCCGACACCAAGAACCCGCTGTACGCCGACGCCATGGCCCGCTCCACCAAGGCTGCCGAGGGCGCCGACGAGTGGCATGACCCGCGCGAAGACGGCCTGGTGCCCGACGTCTACATCGCCATGGGCCAGACCGCCGAGAACGTCGCACTGCACACCGGCATCAGCCGTGAGGACCAGGACCACTGGGGCGTGCGGTCGCAGAACCGGGCCGAGGAAGCCATCAAGAGTGGCTTCTTCGAGCGCGAGATCGTTCCGGTGACGCTGCCCGACGGCACCGTGGTCTCCACCGATGACGGCCCTCGCGCCGGCACCACGTACGAGAAGATCAGCCAGCTCAAGCCGGTGTTCCGGCCCAACGGCACCATCACCGCCGGCAACGCGTGCCCGCTGAACGACGGTGCCGCGGCACTCGTGGTGATGAGCGATGTGCGGGCCAAGGAGCTCGGCCTGACCCCGCTGGCGCGCATCGTGTCGACCGGTGTGTCGGGTCTGTCGCCGGAGATCATGGGCCTGGGCCCGATCGAGGCCGTCAAGAAGGCATTGGCGCAGGCCAAGATGAGCATCGGCGACATCGACCTGTACGAGATCAACGAGGCGTTCGCGGTGCAGGTGCTCGGTTCGGCCCGCGCCCTGGGCATGGACGAGGACAAGCTCAACGTGTCCGGCGGCGCGATCGCACTGGGTCACCCGTTCGGCATGACCGGTGCGCGCATCACCGCCACGCTGCTCAACAACCTGCAGACCCACGACAAGACCTTCGGCATCGAGACCATGTGTGTCGGTGGCGGTCAGGGTATGGCGATGGTCGTGGAGCGCTTGAGCTAGTTGTGATGTTGACTCTGCGGTGATGGCGCAAAAGTACGAGTAAGCCGCGCCCTCACCGCAGAGCCAACGGCGTGACGACCTCATCCCACGCATAACGCAGACGCCGTAGGACATCCGGCCGTCGGTGACCCGCGGCCACTTGGATGGTGGTCCAACCTGCTCGCCTGAGGTATTCGTGGCGGACGATGTCGTAGCCGAGCGCGTCGGCATGCTGTACGCCGTCGTATTCAACCGCAAGCAGGTGTTCTTCCCAACCCATGTCGAGGTAGTACCGCGGTTGACCGTTTGGGCCAGCCACCGGGATCTGTGTCTGCGGCCGCGGGTAGCCATCGTCGATGATCATGAGGCGAAGCCACGTCTCCTTGGGCGACCCGGCACCTGGGTCATACAGATCGAGCGCCGTCTCCAGCTGACGCAACCCGCGCACGTGCCGATGACGCTCCGCCAGCGTCAGGACGTCGGCGGCCTTGAATCCTGTCGCATTGCCAAGTGCGTCGAGCCGAGCCACCGCAGCACCCAGTGGGCCGCGCCGGCCGAGATCAAAGGCTGTCCGCTCAGGTGTTGTCGCGCTGAGTCCGGCGAGCGGCTGACACTCCCCGGGCAACAAGAGATCGGCACGGGTGATCACCTTTTTCGGAGCCCTCGCGTTCCTCCAGATCAACTCGACGGGAGCGTCGTCCTCGACCCACTTGGCCCGATGCAGCGCCGAAGCCGCAAGCCCGGCGACCACCGCTTCCCGCTGCGACCATAACCATGCCGCCTGGGTTCTTCGCAGCAGAGTCGGGGAAATCCCTTTGTCCAGATACACATTCGGCATCAGCGGCCGGTAATGGCGCCGTAATTCGTAGCGGTTCAGCACGCCGCATGCCAGCGCCTCGCTGCCAATGAACGGTTCACTGCCAATCTTCATGACAGCAGGCTGGTTTCGGTTACCGACACTCGCGCTGTCTCGAGACGCACTAGGCGCCAGGCTGTGGATGAATCCCACGGTGGGGATTACACGGCGCTGGTCGCTCTCACGCTGGCTGACTCTGCACCCACGGCGCAAAAGTACGAGTGGCCAACGCCCTCACCGCAGAGTCAACCCAAAAGAAAAAGGCGCCCGCAATCGCGGACGCCTTTCTCGGGGCAGGGTTGCTAGTCGTTGTTGAAGTACGACAGCAACCGGAGGATCTCGATGTACAGCCAGACCAGGGTGACGGTCAGGCCCAGGGCGATACCCCAGGCGGCCTTCTCCGGAGCACCGGCGCGGATCATCTGGTCGGCGGCGTCGAAGTCGATCAGGAAGCTGAACGCGGCCAGACCGATGCACAGCAGCGAGAAGCCGATGGCGAGCGGGCCGCCGTCGGTCAGCGGGGCATTACCGGTGAAGATCGCGAACAGGATGTTGACCAGGGCCAGCGCCACGACACCGAACAGACCGGCGACGATCATCCGGGTCAGCTTGGGCGTCACGCGGATGGCGCCGGTCTTGTAGACGACGAGCATGCCGAAGAACACGCCGAAGGTGGCCACCACGGCCTGGAAGATCATCGCGGGCCCGCCGCTGGAAACCAGGTTGGCGAACAGGAACGATGCCGAGCCGACGAACAGGCCTTCGAATGCCGCGTACGCCAACACGATGGCTGGGTTGTCCTGCTTGCGGCCGAACGTCGCGATCAGGACGAGGACCAGGCCGCCGATCGAGCCGATGAAGAACGTCGGCATCATCAGCGCGATGTTCGCCGAGACCAGGAAGTACGAGACGATGCCGACCAGCGACACGATGGCCAGCGAGACGCCGGTCTTGGTGACGACGTCGTCGATGGTCAGTGGACGAGAAACGCCGGTCTGCGGCTGGTCCAGGTACTCCTGCGCGTAGGGCTGCGCCTGCACCTGCTGTGCACCGAAGCCGGCGGCTCCGGTACCGAATTGTGCGTATCCGCCCTGCGTCTTCGGCAGGCTGCGGAATACCGGGTTGCTGGTTTCGCGCACCGTCGGGTTCCTCTCCTATGAGATGTTCGATTACGAACTACTGGCTCAACGATCGATGTTCCGGGCAGGTTCCCGACGAGGACTACCAACTCTCAGGAAACTTCCAGGTTCGATCTTGGGGCAAACCCTACCCGTAGCGCGCCATCCCTGGGAGGCCGAACTAGATTGCAACTCGTGACAGAAAACGAGGACGTCCTAGTAAGTGTCCGCAACGGCGTCGGCATCCTCACGCTGAACCGGCCCAAGGCGATCAACTCTCTCACCGAGGGCATGGTCGCGGGAATCTCGGAGGCGCTGCACGCCTGGGAGCACGACGACTCCGTTCACACCGTGCTGCTCACCGGGGCCGGGGAACGTGGGCTGTGCGCGGGCGGTGATGTGGTGGCGCTCTATCACAGCGCGAAGGCCGGCGGCGGCGATGCACGCCGGTTCTGGTACGACGAATACCTGCTCAACGCCTACATCGGGAGCTACCCGAAACCCTATGTGGCGCTGATGGACGGCATCGTGATGGGCGGCGGCGTCGGCGTCGCGGCCCACGGCAGCGTCCGGGTGGCCACCGACACCACCAAGATGGCGATGCCCGAGGTCGGGATCGGCTTCATCCCCGACGTCGGCGGCACCTATCTGCTGTCGCGGGCTCCCGGAGCTCTCGGCCTGCATGCCGCCCTCACCGGTGCGCCGTTCACCGGGGCCGATGCGATCGCGATGGGTTTCGCCGATCACTATGTGCCCCACGACCAACTGGCCGCTTTCACCGAGGCGCTGATCGACGGGGGCGTGCAGAAAGCCCTGGCCGCCTACGCCTCGGAACCGCCGGCCAGCCCCCTGCTGCAACAGCGGGACTGGATCGACGAGTGCTACGCCGGTGAGACCGTCGCCGACATCGTCGCGGCGTTGCGCGCCCACGACGCGGCCCCGGCGGCCGACACTGGCAGCACCGCCGCCGGCGAGGCCGCCACGTTGATCGCGACCCGCTCCCCGGTCTCCCTGGCCGTGACGCTGGAGGCGGTACGCCGCGCCGCCAAGCTCGACACGTTGGAAGACGTGCTGCGCCAGGAGTACCGCACCTCGTGTGCGTCCCTGAAATCCCATGATTTTGTCGAGGGCATCCGGGCTCAGCTCGTCGACAAGGACCGCAATCCGCAGTGGTCCCCCTCCTCGATCGAAGCGGTGACCGTCGCTGATGTCGAGGCGTATTTCGTTCCGGCAGACCGCGAACTGACGTTCTGAGAGGAGAACATAATGAGCGAGTTCGAGACGATCCTGGTGACCCGCACCGACCGGGTCGCCACCATCAAGCTCAACCGGCCCAAGGCGCTCAATGCGCTCAACAGCCAGGTGATGACCGAAGTGACCACGGCCGCAGCCGAACTCGACCGGGATCCCGGCGTCGGCGCGATCATCGTCACCGGCAACGAGAAGGCGTTCGCCGCCGGCGCCGACATCAAGGAGATGGCCGACCTCTCTTTCGCCGAGGTCTACGAGGCCGATTTCTTCGAGCTGTGGTCGAAGTTCGCCGCCACCCGCACCCCGACGATCGCCGCGGTCGCCGGCTACGCGCTGGGCGGCGGGTGTGAGTTGGCGATGATGTGCGACATCCTGATCGCCGCAGATTCGGCCAAATTCGGTCAGCCCGAGATCAAACTCGGTGTGCTGCCGGGCATGGGCGGTTCGCAGCGGCTGACCCGGGCGATCGGCAAGGCCAAGGCCATGGATCTGATCCTGACCGGCCGCACCATCGACGCGACAGAAGCCGAACGCGCCGGTCTGGTTTCACGTCTGGTGCCCGCCGACTCCCTGATCGACGAGGCCCTGGCCGTGGCCACGACCATCGCCGGGATGTCGCTGTCGGCGTCGCGGATGGCCAAGGAGGCGGTCAACCGCGCGTTCGAGTCCACGCTGGCCGAGGGCCTGCTCTACGAGCGCCGGCTGTTCCACTCGGCGTTCGCCACCGCCGATCAAAAGGAAGGCATGGCGGCGTTCTCCGAGAAGCGCGCCGCAAACTTCACCCATCGCTAAGGTCGACGGGTGACCGACACCGACTCGCCCGCACCGGCTGCCGACACCGTCGTCGAAGCTGGGGACGCACCCGCGGCCAAGCCGATGTGGTGGCTGCGCCACTACACGTTCTTCGGTACCGCGGTAGGTCTGGTGTTCATCTGGTTCTCGCTGACCCCGTCGCTGTTGCCCCGCGGCCCGCTGTTCCAGGGTCTGGTCAGCGGCGGGGCCGGCGCGATCGGTTACGGCCTCGGGGTTTTCGGGGTGTGGCTGGTGCGTTACATGCGGTCTGCCGAGAGCACTCCGCGGGCGCCGAAGTGGGCGTGGCTGACGTTGGTCGCGGTGGGCATCGTCGGCCAGATCCTGATGATCGTCTACTTCCACAACTGGCAGGACGAGGTTCGTGATTTCATGGGCGTCCCGCGGCTCGGCTTCTGGGATCACCCGCTGACCGCGGTGCTCTCGATCGTGGTGTTGTTCTTCTTCGTCGAGCTCGGGCAGCTGGTGGGCCGGCTGGTGCGGTTCCTCGATGTGCGTCTGGATCGCTTTCTGCCGCCGCGGGTTTCGGCGGTCATCACGGTTTCACTGTTGCTCGCGTTGAGCATCGCCCTGCTCAACGGTGTCGTGGTGCGGTTTGCGATGCACACCATCAACACGACGTTCTCCGCGGTCAACGACGAGACGAGTCCGGATACCGCGGCACCGACATCGACCCTGCGGTCGGGTGGCCCACAGTCCCTGGCCACCTGGGAGTCGCTGGGCCATCAGGGCCGGATGTTCGTCTCGGCAGGGCCCACAGTGCAACAACTTTCGCAGTTCAACGGCAAACCTGCGGTCGAGCCGATCCGCGCCTACGCGGGCCTGCACTCCGCGGACGGCATCAAGGCCACCGCCGTGTTGGCCGCGCGGGAGCTGCAGCGCACGGGTGGGCTGGACCGCGCGGTGGTCGCGGTGGCCACCACCACGGGCACCGGTTGGATCAACGAGGCCGAGGCCTCCGCCCTGGAATACATGTACAACGGCGACACAGCGATCGTGTCGATGCAGTACTCGTTTCTGCCGAGCTGGTTGTCGTTTCTGGTGGACAAGGAGAACGCGCGACAGGCCGGTCAGGCGTTGTTCGAGGCGGTCGACGAGTTGGTGCGCGCGATGCCGGAGAACCGACGCCCCAAGTTGGTGGTCTTCGGCGAGAGTCTGGGGTCCTTCGGCGGTGAGGCCCCGTTCCTGGCCCTGAACAATCTGGTGGCCCGCACCGACGGGGCGCTCTTTTCCGGGCCGACGTTCCAGAACACCATCTGGACCACGCTGACCCGTGACCGCGATCCCGGTTCACCGCAGTGGCTGCCGATCTTCGACGACGGGGAGAACGCCCGGTTCGTGGCCAGGCCGGACAACCTGGCCCGGCCCGACGCCCCGTGGGGTCATCCGCGCGCGGTCTATCTGCAGCACGCCTCCGATCCCATCGCGTGGTGGAGCACCGATCTGCTGTTCGCCAAACCGGATTGGTTGCGTGAACCGCGTGGCTACGACGTGTCCCCGCGCATGGAATGGATCCCGGTGGTGACGTTCCTGCAGGTGTCGGCGGACATGGCGGTGGCCGTCGACGTGCCCGACGGGCATGGCCACGTCTACGTCAAGGATGTCGCCAATGCCTGGTCGGCCATCCTGCAGCCGCCGGGCTGGACGCCGGAGAAGACCGAAAAGCTGCGCCCATTGCTGCACAGCGGCGAAAACGGCTGAGCCGCCAGCTTTTACACCTGAGAAGCAGCCACCAGCGCATGGTAACCGCCGACCACATCGGTGGACCGGTGCAGGCCGAGATCCAGCAGCGCGGCGGCGGCCAGGCTCGAGGTGTAGCCCTCCGAGCACAGGATCACCCAGTAGACGTCGTCGTCGACCGCCTGCGGGATTCGCGCGTCGCTGGTCGGGTCGCAGCGCCACTCCAGCACGTTGCGCTCGATGACCAGCGCCCCGGGCACGTCGCCCTCGGCGGCGCGCTGCGCGGCCGGACGAATGTCGACGAGCACCGCGCCGGAGTCCAAGGCGGCGGGCAGGTCGGCGGCCGGCAATCGGTGCAGGCGGGCGCGCGCCTGTGCCAGCACGTCGTCGATGCGGCTCATCTCTATCCTTCCGGCGCGTCGGTGAGCTCGGTGCGGTTGCGGCGCAAGGTGTTCTGCGGCGTCACCTCGTAATAGGACATCGCGGTCAGCGGCGGTGAGTAGGCGTGCACGCTGACCGTCGGGGCACCCACGGTGATCGGCCCCGGCGCCTTCACCACGTCGTGCACCCAGCCCAGCGGGAACGCCGCCTGATCCCCGGCCGACAGCCGGCGATACCGCAACAGTTCACCGTCCCAACGTGTTTCGGCCAGTTCACCGGACACGACGGTCAACGCACCCAGGGAGCCGCCGTGATCGTGCAGTTCGGTCGACTTGTCGGGCACCCAGCTGATCAGCCAGACCTCGACCTCGTCGTCACCGGACAGCCGGGTGTACCACCGGTCGTCGCGGGGCAGTTTTCGCAGGAACCGGTCGTAGCGGCCGGACAACACGTCGTCGGCGGCGCGGTCGGTGATGTGCAGCAGGTCGGGCAGTCGCAGCCGCGTCGGTGCGGAGACGGCAGGAACGGACGTAAGGGTGGACAGCATCGGAAGAACTCCAGAGGTGACGACGGAACAGGTCGGACGGGCGCGCTAGCGAGCCCGACAACACTCCTGGAATCCGGTCCCTTCGGTCACGGCGGCCAGTGTTGCATAGATTGGCCCCATGCGCAGTTACAGGTGGACCTCACGCTTGACCGCCGGCACCGTCGTCGCCGCCGGGCTGAGCCTGCTGATCGGATGCTCGACGCAGGCCGGCAAGGAGCAACCGACGGAATCCACGGCGCCGTCCCCCCAGGCCACCACGACCGGCGAAGCCCCACCCCCGACGGCCAAGCCGGGCGAGGTTGCGGTCTCCCCCGGCGGGGTCACCACTGCGGTCGGCGCCGACGCGCAGTCCACCGAAGAGGAGTACTTCCAGGCCTGTCATGCCGCGAAGATCTGGATGGAGGGCAAGGGCGGGGACCTCAAGGCCCAGATCGAGCCGTATCTGGCGAGCGTGCAAGCGCCCGACGCGGTACCGGGTCCGGGGACCTACAACGTGGCCTGGGCCGAGCTCGAGCCGGGCCGTCAGGCCGCCGTCATCGTGGCGGCACAAGCCGCGGCCGACGAGCTCTGCAGCTAGTTCGAATCACGCTGCGGTAAATCCCCACCCCGGTCCGCCACCCACGCCCGGCCGCGCTCGACCGCGATGTCGAGTGCGCCGAAGATGCGGTCGGTCGCGGGCACGATGCCGTCGTCGCCAAGAAGGTCGTCCAGCCCACCGCGACGCAGCACCTCCGCGGTGCCCGGATTGACCCCGGCGATCATCAACCTGCCATGGTTGGCCGCCAACTGCCCGGCCCATCGGCGCAGCGCCTTGATCGTCACCGACGACGGCACATCGGGCAGGGCGCGCAGGCTGAGCACGACCACGGCGTTCTCCGTGCCCTCAGCCCGCGGCCAGGTTTCATCGATGCGGGCCACCTCGGCGAACAGCCCGACTCCGGCGTAGTGCAGCACGGTGACGTCGTCGCCGGCGCACCGCTGCGGCACCGGGCCTTCCTGCCAGCCACCGTCGGGCGAGGGGGTCAACGCCACCAGTTGTGCCGTCTCGGCGGCCTTGGCGCAGTAGAGCACCAGTGAGGTGATCACGCCGATCAGGATCGCGGTGTGCAGCGGCAGCTGTGTGGTGGCCGCGAAGGTCACCAGCATGGCCAGCGCCGAGAGCGGCGCGACCCGCAGCACCAGCTTGATGTCGGGCAGCCGGCCCACCACCAGCTCGGCGCCGATCACCAGGATCAGTCCGCCGATGACCGCCATCGGGATGATCTCGGCGGCCGACCCGGCCACCAGCACCAGCACTGCGAGCCAGATTCCGGCGAAGATGCCGGCCCACCTGGTCTGCGCGCCCGCCGAGGTGGCCACCCCGGTGCGCGACAGGGAGCCGCCGGCCGGCAGCGCGCCGAACATCCCGCCCGCCACGTTGGCCGCGCCCTGGGCCAGGAAGTCGCCGTTCATGTTGGTGCGGCTGCCGTCCGGGTTGGGTACCGCAGCCGAGATTCCGGCAGCCTGGGCCAGCGCGACGAGTGCGACGGCGACCCCGCCGACGAGCAGCTCCGGCATGGCGGCGAAGTTCGGAACGGTCACCGGCGGAAGCGCATTGGCGATCGAGGCGATGTCACCGACCGTTTCGACGTCGATGTGCGCGACGGCCACGATCGCAGTGACCACGACGAGGGCCAGCAAGGTCGCAAACGATTCGAGCGGTTTGACGAAGCGGAACACCGCCCACACCGCGACGGTACCCAGCGAGACGGCCACGGCCGCCGGTTGCCACAGGCCGATGTGGGCTAACGAGTCGACGAACTTGCCGATCGTGTTGCCGCTGTCGGGTTTGTAGCCCGTGGAGTCGCCGAGGACGCCGGCGATGATCTGCAGGGCGATGCCGGTGGAGAAACCGGTCATCACGGCGTTGGACACGAAATTCATGATCGAGCCGAACCGCAGCAGACCGAACACCAGCATCACCACACCGACCACGACGGCCAGAGCGGCGACGTTGGCCGGGTCCTGCGGATCCAGCCCGGCCTCTTTGAGGACGCTGCGCGACGTCAGCGCGATGGCACTCGTCAACGTGGTCACCATCAGCACCGTGCGGGCGAACAGTGACCCGATGATGCCGGGGACGACGCCGGCGTAGATGCCGGTGACCGGGTTGAAGCCGCCGATGCTCGCGTACGCCATGCCTTCCGGGATGGAGAACAGGCCCGTCACCAGCCCGGCGATCACATCGCGGGGCTTGGGGCGACCCAGCTTTCGGGCGAACGACGGCGCTCCCACGGATCAACCCTCCCACGAATGCCTGCGCCGTGGGCGATACTGCGAACGTGCGCGCGCCGGGAATCCTTCCGTATCAGCGGGAGTGGCTCCGCGCCGACGTGCTGCCCGCCGTGGCGGCCGGGTGCTGCTGACGCTACGTCGACGAAACCGCGGACGACTAGTCCCGCGACATCGCCGCGGCGAAATGCCTTTCCACATCGATGTAGGCGTCGTCCGCGACGTCGAACACCACCTTGACGATCCGGCCGCCGGTGTAGTCGAACGGGCCGTTGTAATCGGTGGTCACCGGATCGGAACTGTCGTACCCGATGCACAGGCCCTCACCGCACAACGCGTAGTGGCCCGACATCGTCCGTATCTCCTTGCCGGCCGACGCGGCTTCGTCGAGGTACAGCGTCGCGTTGCCATAGGACTCGCCGTGCTCGCCGCTGCGCACTTTCGTGAAGTCGACCCCGATGATGTGGCGTCCGGCCGCAGGCAGGGGCGCCTCGAGGACCTGCATCGGAGCGATACCCAGGAAGTTGTTGACGTAGCGAACCTTGCCGTCCTTGACGTAGAGCGCGTGCCCACCGAACCGAGAGCCCTGCGCGAAGATCACGCCCTGGGTCCCCGGTTCCACCTCGACGTCTGCCAGCACCTTGAACGAGACCGCGTGGGTGTTGGCCGCGGACCGCTCGGGAACCGGGCTGGTTCCCGGGTAGTAGACATACTGGCCGCTCGGTGAGACCGGTACCTGGAACTCCAGCGCGAGGAACTTCTTCAGGTCCTCACCCGTGGTGCCAAGGTCGTTGAGAGGCAACACATTGTTGGCCTTGGCCTCACTCATCCACAGGTCGGCGAGTTCGACGACCTTATCGGGATACTGCGCCGACAGATCGTGGGCTTCTGCGCGGTCGACATCGGTGTGGTACAGCTGCCAGTGGTCTTTGTCGAAGTTGCCCAGTCCGCTGATCGGCCCGTGCTCGGTGACCGCCTTCCAACCTTGGTGCCAGATACCGCGCTGACCGTGCATCTCGAAGTACTGAGTTTCCTTGTGCGTCGGCGCAGTGGCGTCATCGAACGAATACCGCATCGATACCCCCGAAAGTGGATGCTGCTGTACACCGTTGACGACGTCGGGCATCGCAACACCACAGCATTCGAGGATGGTCGGCACGATGTCGGTGCAGTGGTGGTACTGTCCGCGGACCTCTCCGCGGGACTTGATGCCCTTGGGCCAGCTGATCACCAGCGGGTCGCACACCCCGCCCTGGTAGGTGTAGCGCTTGAACATCTTGTACGGCGTGGAGAACGCCACCGCCCACCCTGTCGGGTAATGGTTGTAGGTGTTCGGCGTGCCCAATTCGTCGATCAGCGCGAGGTTTTCCGCCATGTCGTCGGGCCAGCCGTTGAAGAACTTGTTCTCGTTGACCGAACCGTTCGGACTGCCCTCCCCTGATGCGCCGTTGTCCGAGGCGTAGATGACCAACGTGTTGTCCAGTTGTCCGGATTCCTCCAGATAGTCGATGATCCGCCCCACTTGGGCGTCGGTGTATTCGGAGAAACCGGCGAAGACCTCGGCCATCCGGGAGAACAGCCGCTTCTCGTCGACGCTCAGCGAGTCCCACGGGCGTACCGAATCGCCTTCGGCGAAGGTGCCCGACGGCATCGGATTCAGCGGTGTCAGCTCGGTGCCTTCCGGCAGGATGCCGCGTTCGATCATGCGGGGCAGGACCCACTCCCGGTACGCCTCATAGCCGTCGTCGAACATGCCCTTGTACTTGTCGATGTAGTCCTTGGGAGCGTGGTGCGGGGCATGGTTGGCACCCGGGCAGAACCACAAATACCACGGCTTGCCCGGTTCGGTCTGCCGGGAATCCTGCAGGAACGAGATTGCCTTGTCCGCCAGGTCTTTCGACAGATGATAGCCGTCCTCGGGACCATAGGGCTGATCGATGTAGTGGTTGTCTTCGGCCAATGACGGGAACCACTGGTTGGTTTCACCGCCGATGAAGCCGTAGAACCGGTCGAAGCCTTGGGCCAGTGGCCATTCCTTCTTCGACCCGCCGGCAGTCCAGGCGTCGATCGGCACGTTGTGGTTCTTGCCTACCCAATACGTGCCGTAGCCGGCATCGCGCAGCACGGACGCGATCGTCGCATTCGACGGCGGTATGTGCGAGCTGTAGCCGGGAAACCCGCTGGCGGCTTCGGATATCGATGCGAAGCCGTTGAGGTGGTGGTTACGACCGGTCAGAAACGTAGAGCGGGTCGGCGAGCACAATGCCGTGGTGTGCCACTGGCTGTAGGTCAGTCCGTTGGCTGCCAGCCGGTCCAGCGTCGGCATGTTCACGCGGCCGCCGTAGGTCGACCATGAGGCACAACCCGTGTCGTCGTAGAGCACCACCAGAACGTTGGGCGCGCCGTGGGCCGCCGGCTTGGCGGTGAACGCGCTCCAGTCGGGCGTCGAGTGACGGATGTCCAGATCGATGGTGCCCTTGAACTCAGCCATGTACCCCAGTCTGGTATCCCCGAGCCGCGGGTGCACCACAATGGACCACATGCGAGTTGCCCTTGCCCTCGGCAGTGGTGGCGCCCGCGGCTACGCGCACATCGGGGTGATCGACGAGCTGCAGGCGCGGGGATACGAGATCGTCGGGGTGTCCGGCTCGTCGATGGGCGCCCTGGTCGGTGGCCTGCATGCGGCAGGCAAGCTCGATGATTTCGCCGAGTGGGCGAAATCCTTGACCCAGCGGGCGGTGCTGAGGTTGTTGGATCCCTCGATCACCGCGGCCGGCATCCTGCGTGCCGAGAAGATCCTCGACGCGGTCCGCGACATCCTCGGCGACGTCGTCATCGACGAGCTGCCCATCCCCTACACCGCGGTCGCGACGGATCTGATCGCCGGTAAGTCGGTGTGGTTGCAACGCGGCCCGGTGGATGCCGCGATCCGCGCGTCGATCGCCATCCCCGGTGTCATCGCCCCGCACGTGCTCGACGGCCGCCTGCTCGCCGACGGCGGCATCCTCGACCCGCTGCCGATGGCGCCGATCGCGGCGGTCAACGCCGACCTCACCATCGCCGTCAGCCTGGCCGGTAGTGAGTCGGGGGGTCGGGAGATGCCCAGGGGCCCAGAAGACAGAGGCCCAGAAACGAAGGACACCGATCCTCGTCCCACCGCGGAATGGCTGAATCGGTTGTTGCGCAGCACGACTGCGCTGTTCGGCAGCAGTGGCGACCCCGACGGTGACGCCGGGGAGGACGCGGACGACGCCGAGAGTCAGCTCGTCGACAGCGCGAAGGAAGTGCCGGTACCCAAGTTGGGCAACTTCGAGGTGATGAACCGCACCATCGACATCGCTCAGGCCGCGCTCGCTCGGCACACGTTGGCGGCGCACCCGCCCGATCTGCTGATCGAGGTGCCGCGGTCGGCGTGCCGCAGCCTGGATTTCCATCGGGCCGCCGAGGTGATCGACATCGGCCGTGTGTTGGCCGCTCAAGCTCTCGACGCTCGCGACGACGCCGAGCCACCCGCGCTACCCGAGTAGGAACTGGGCAACCTGGGCGGCCACGCGGCGGCCCTGGGCCCGCCCGGCCTGTGCCGAGGGCACCCGGCAGACGGGATCGAGCGGGTTCTTGCCGAACGCGGCCAGGGCGTCGTCGTCGGCGAAGACCCCGAGCGAGCGTCCGGCGAACCCGTCGACCTCCTCGGCCGCGCCGGTCCCGAACGGCGACGGCGTCGTGCGGCCTTGCGGCACGAGCGCCACCGCGGTGTCACAGTCGGCAGCCAGCACCATGTTGACCGCGCTGCCGATGCCGCCGTCCATGAAGCGGCGACCACTGATCGTCACGACCGGCCACACCCCGGGCACTGCGCAGCTGGCGGCCACGGCGTCGACCAGCGACACCCCGGAGTCACCGTCGAGCGTCACGAGCTCACCGGTGTCGATGTCGATGGCGGAGATCCGCAGCACCCGGTCGGGCCACTCATGGGCGGGCAGGCGTTGTTCGATGACCTTGCGCCGGACCGCCGGGGCGACCGTGGCGGTGTTCGCTGCCACGGCTCCGATTCCTTGCAGTTTCTGGGCCTTGGTGGTGTTGGGTGTCAGCATCGCCTTGACGAACAGGTCGGTGACGTTGTCGATGCTGACGCCGGGGTCGAGTTCGGCGGATTCGGCACCGATCTGACGCGCGAACAGGTCGCTCAGGCTCAGCCCGCTGCTGAGCTGCGCCGAGACCGTCGAGCCCGCCGACGTGCCGACCAGCACGTCCGAGGAGAGCAGCGCATCGGCCGTTGCGGGCGACTCGTCGGCGATGCCCTGCAGGACACCGGTTTCCCAGGCGATTCCCGCGATACCACCACCGGCGAGCACCAGAGCACGTTTGGAGGTCACGAACGTCGAGTGTGCCAGGGCCGCTTCACGGGTGCTGCGACGCCGCCGCCGTGGCCGAGAGGTCCTCGATGCGCAGCAGGTGGCGGGGTGGATCCGGAAGCACGACCCGGCGCTCGATCCGCAACTGGGCGTCGACGTGCACCAGCTCGCCGGGGGCGATGAGCTGCCAGTCCTCGTCGTCCATCGCCTCGGTGGCGAAGACCACCGACGGCTGGGACGTCAGGTGCTCCGATTCGGCCCGGATGCGGGTTGTGCGCAGCGCCAGCCGTTCGTCGGGGTCGCTGCGGTCGAGCAGGAAGAGCTCGTGGGTGTCCGGGTAGCGCAACGCCCACAGGTCGGTGGCCGTGCTGAGCAGCAGATTGACGGCGTAGAGCGGCACGGTCTCGGCCAGCCAGCCGATCGCGTCGACGATGCCGGCGCCCACATCGCCGTCATGCGCGCGGACGGCGGCGGTGATGAGCGCGAAGACGCGTTCGGAGTCGGTCTGGCCTTCGACGAGGGCTGACACGCCCAGTTCGCGCAGCCGCTCGTCGAGCAGATCGAGGCCTTCGACCACACCGTTGTGGGCGAAGATCCGGCCGTCCTGCAGGAAGGGATGGGTGTTCACCGCGTCAAGTGACCCGGTCGAGGCATAGCGGACGTGCGCGATGAACGTCGTCGCGGTGACATCGTGTGCCTCCGTGGCGAATTCGCTGTCCTGCCAGGCCGCGACGGGTTCTTTGTGCAGTACTGGCCTACCGTCTGGCCCGAACACGCCGAGGCCGGTGCCATCGGGGTTTTTCCGGCTCTGCTCGGCAAGATTGTCCGGCGCGTCGAGCAGCCAGAAGGTCGCGGAAATCAACCGATCGCCTGCGTGCAGACCGAACAATCGGCACATGCCCTCAGCCCACCCGATGAAGTGCCATGATTTCCGATAGTAGCCGCGTGGACGAAGGGAACGCCATGACTTCTGATCTGGGGCCGACGATGCGAGCCGAGCGTTTCTATGCCGATACCAAACGGGTTGTGGTGGAGGATGTTCCGATTCCCGAACCGGGTCCGGGCGAGGTCCTGGTGAAGGTGGCGTTCTGCGGTATCTGCCATTCGGACCTGAGCCTGATCAACGGGACGTTTCCGGCGCAGGCCCCGGTGGTGACGCAGGGGCATGAGGCGTCGGGCACCATCGCCAAGCTGGGGCCCGACGTCACCGGATGGGCCGAGGGGGATCGGGTGATCGTCGCGGCCGGCCGCCCGTGCCTGGAATGTCCCAACTGCCGGCGCGGCGACATCGCCAACTGCATGCGAATCCGGTTGATGGCGTTCGCCTATGACGGGGCGTGGGCCGAATACACCCTGGCTCAGGCGGTCGGGCTGACCCGGGTGCCCGACAACGTGCCGCTGGAGCAGGCCGCGATCCTGGCCGATGCGGTGTCGACGCCGTACGGCGCGGTGGTGCGTACCGGCAAAGTCGGCGTCGGCGAGTCGGTCGGGGTGTGGGGCCTGGGCGGCGTCGGCACCCACATCGTGCAGCTGGCCCGCCTGGTCGGTGCGGTGCCGGTGGTGGCCGTCGACATCAAACCCGAGGTGCTGGAGCGGGCCCTGGAGTTGGGCGCCGATTACGCCTTCCTTGCCGACGACGAGCATCTGGGCGAGAAGATCGGCGAGGTCACCGGCGGACGGGGGCTGGACGTGGCATTCGATGCGGTCGGTTTGAAGTCGACGTTCGAGCAGGCGCTGGGTCAGCTGACGGTCGGGGGCCGGCTGGTCGCGGTCGGGATGAGCGCGCAGGAGCCGACGATCGGTCCGACCTCGATGTTCGGGCTCACCCAGAAGCAGGTGCTCGGCCATCTGGGCTATCAGAACGTCGACATCTCCACGCTGGCGGCGCTGGTGTCCCTGGGCCGGCTGGACCTGTCGCGCTCCGTCAGCGAGATCGTGTCATTGGAAGATGTCGCAGTGGGCATCGACAAGCTGGAGCGCCAGGAGGGCAATCCGATCCGGATCCTGGTGCGGCCTTGAGGTCGAAGGACACTCTCATCGCAGGTTTGGTGCGGCCTTCCCGCTGATCAGCGGCAGATCCGGGTAGGTCACCACACCAGGTTCGGCCGCACACACCGCGGGCACGGAGTTGACGCAGTGCGCGGCAGTGGCGACGACACCGGCCTCCGGGCCGTCCTCGCCGGCCTCGGATTGGAAGCCCTTGATGATCACCGTGAAGTCCGGGTTGCCGCGGACCTCCATCTCGTAGCGTTGCCCGGCCGGTCCGAAAGTCCATGGCGGATCTAGGTTTTCCTCGCCCATCAGCCAGTTCACCGTGACTCGAACAACGGGCTCGCCGTCCACGAGCGCCTCCCAGTGGAACTTGCGGCCGGCCACCTGACCGGGTTCGATCACCCCGATCGGCGAGTCGATGGGTGCGGTGGCCACGGCGATCTCCTGGGTGGCCCGAATCCGCGGATCGATTGTGAAGCCGACGTGGTCGACGACCATCTTGACCGCCTGGATGAAGCCGCCGTCGAGCATCTTCTGCATCGGCCCGCTCAGTGCGGTGTCGGGCGCGCCGCCGAACCCCATGACGTGACGCACCACATCGGGTGCGTCATAGGTTCGCAAGTCGGAAAACTCCTCGGCCCGAACGAATTTCACCCCAGTCGCCATCGCAGAGAACGCCAGCGGAAACTTCTCGCTGATCCCGCCCGGCGCAATACCGGTGCCGTGCAGTGTGGCGTTGCCCTCCAGCGCGGCGGCACGCATCGGCGCGGCCTGCTTCTCGCTCGGGTACAGCCAGCCCACGGGGGTGATCACGTTCTTGCCCGAGCGCAGCAGCGCCGCCACCTCGTCCGGGTTGGGGATCAACGGTGCGTAGATCACCGCGTCCGCATCGAGCGCCAGAATGTCGTCGACGCTGGTGGTGGCGGTGACGCCGAGCGGTTCGGTGCCGATGATCTCGCCGACGTCCTTGCCGTTCTTGGCCTCGGAATGCACCCAGCAGCCCGCCAGCTCCAGGTCAGGATGCTCGAGTACGCCCTTGATCGCGGCGACGCCGACTCCACCGGTAGCCCACTGCACGACTTTGAGCACGGCACACCCTTTCGAGAACTAGAACGTGTTCCAACTATCTCTACACGACAGAAACGACGATCTGTATGTTTCTCGACATGGCTAACAAAGTTTTCGTCGTGGGCGTGGGTATGACGAAGTTCGAGAAGCCCGGCCGGAAAGAGGGCTGGGATTACCCGGATATGGCTCGCGAGTCCGGCACCAAGGCACTTGAGGACGCGGGCATCTCCTATGACCAGGTGCAGCAGGGCTACGTCGGGTACTGCTCGGGTGATTCCACCTCGGGCCAGCGCGCGCTCTACGAGCTGGGCATGACGGGCATCCCGATCGTCAACGTCAACAACAACTGTTCGACCGGATCGACCGCGCTTTACCTTGCCGCACAGGCGATCCGCGGTGGCCTGGCCGACTGCACCATCGCGCTGGGCTTCGAGAAGATGCAGCCGGGCTCGCTTCAGGCGGGTGCGCAGGACCGCGAATCCCCGCTCGGGAAGCACGTCAAGGCGCTGGCCGAGATCGACGAGTTCGCCTTCCCCGTCGCACCGTGGATGTTCGGCGCGGCCGGACGCGAACACATGAAGAAGTACGGCACCACCGCCGAGCATTTTGCGAAGATCGGCTACAAGAACCACAAGCATTCGGTGAACAACCCATATGCGCAGTTCCAGGACGAGTACACCCTCGATGACATCCTGGCCGCCAAGATGATCTCCGATCCGCTGACCAAGCTGCAGTGCTCCCCCACCTCCGACGGGTCGGGTGCGGCGATCGTCGCCAGCGAGGCCTTCGTCGACAAGCACGGGCTGGCATCTCAGGCCGTCGAGATCGTCGGGCAGGCGATGACCACCGACTTCGCCTCCACGTTCGACGGCAGCGCCGCCAACATCATCGGCTATGACATGAACGTGCAAGCCGCCCAGCAGGTTTACGCGCAGTCCGGCCTCGGACCCGAGGACTTCCAGGTCATCGAGCTGCACGACTGCTTCTCCGCCAACGAGCTGCTGCTGTACGAAGCGCTTGGCTTGTGCGAGGAGGGCGAGGCGCCGCGGCTGATCGACAACAATGACACCACCTATGGCGGTCGGTGGGTGGTCAATCCGTCCGGCGGGCTGATCTCCAAGGGCCACCCGCTGGGCGCGACGGGTCTGGCCCAGTGCGCCGAGCTGACCTGGCAGTTGCGTGGCACCGCCGACAAGCGTCAGGTCGACAATGTCACCGCGGCGCTGCAGCACAACATCGGTCTGGGCGGCGCGGCCGTCATGACCGCGTTCCAGCGCGCCGAACGGTAACTTTTCCTCGCCGCGTGCGGGGTGCCTTCGGCGTGCCCCGCTTTGTCACGCCCTGCTTCGTCACGCCAGAGTGGCCCTCGAGCTCGAGCGTCACACTGGAGTGACGGGGCGGGCCGGCCTGTCTCCATTTTGTCACGCCAGAGTGGCTCTGGACGGCGGCAGCCACTCTGGCGTGACAATGGCGCGGCAGGGGCGGGCACGGCACGGGCACGCCGCGGGCGCCACAGATCAGAGCTCGAACACCTCGTAGGCACCGTCGGCGTGCCGGGCCCGGATGATCTTCTTGTCGTATTTGCCGACGCTGGTGCGGGGCACCTGGTCGACGAAGGTCCACCGCTCGGGCAGCCACCAGCGAACCACCTTGTCCGCCAGGAACTCTCGCAGTTCACTCGGTTCCGCCGAGGCCCCTTCCTGCAGCACCACCACGGCCAGCGGGCGTTCCTGCCATCGCTCGTCGGGCACTCCGACGACGGCGGCCTCCAACACCGCAGGGTGGGCGATCAGAAGGTTTTCCAACTCCACCGAGGAGATCCACTCTCCTCCAGACTTGATGACGTCCTTGGCCCGGTCGGTCAACGTCACATAGCCATGTGGGTCGATCGAACCGACATCACCGGTGCGCAGCCAGCCGCTGTCGAACTTCTCGGCGTCGCGGCCCAGGTAGTAGCCGCCGGTGATCCATGGTCCGCGGACCTCCAGTTCACCGACGGCCTTGTCGTCGTTGGGCAGCGGTGCGCCCGCGTCGTCGACGATGCGCACCTCGACTCCGCACATCGGCCGGCCCTGGCTGACCCGCATGTCCCAATGCTGTTCCTCGGTCACCCCGGGCAGCGGTTTGGCGACCGTCGCCAGCGGCGAGGTCTCGGTCATCCCCCAGGCCTGCTGGATGTAGACGCCGTGGCGCTCCTGGAAGGTCTGCATCAACGACAGCGGCACCGCCGAACCTCCGCAGGCGACCAGACGCAACGATGAAACGTCATGTCCGGGATTCTTTTCCAGGCAGTGCATGACGTCGTTCCAAATGGTCGGCACGGCACCGGCCAGCGTCGGGCGTTGTGATTCGATCAGCTCGATCAGCGCGGGCCCGGTCATGAATCGGTCAGGCATCACCAGGTTGGCACCGGCCATCAAGGCGGCGTAGGGCAGGCCCCACGCGTTGGCGTGGAACATCGGCACGATGGGCAGCACGGTGTCACTGCAGCTGACGTCGAGCGCGTTGCCGGTACAGGTGCTCAGGGCGTGCAGATAGCTCGACCGGTGGCTGTACACCACACCCTTCGGGTTTCCGGTAGTGCCGCTCGTGTAACACATTGCCGCGGCGGAGTTTTCGTCGATCGCGGGCCAGTCGAACTCGGTGGGCTGCGCGGCCAGCAGTTCCTCCCAGCGCAGCACGGTCACGCCGGTCAACGCCGACGTGTCGCCGTCGCCCACCACGATCACCGTGTGCACGGTCTCCAGCAGCGGCAGGACCGGGGCCAGCAGGCCGACCAACGATGCGTCGGTGACGACCACGCGGTCGGCTGCCTCGTTGGCGATGTAGGCGATCTGTTCCGGGGACAACCGGATGTTCAGGGTGTGCAGCACCGCACCCATGGCCGGCACGGCGAGATAGGCGGCCAGGTGTTCGGTGTTGTTCCACATGAAGGTGCCGACGCGGTCGTCACCGCCGACCCCAAGACCGCGCAGGGCGTGGGCCAACCGTGCCGCCTGTTCACCGAGTTCGGAGTAGCTGATGGTGCGGTAGCGGCCTTCGCCGACGGCGGTGGTCACGGTTCGGTCGCCGTTGACTCCGCAGGCATGCCGCAGGATTGCGGTGATCGTCAACGGCCAGTTCTGCATAGTGCTGTCCACGGGCGCGATGGTATGCGTTCGCCGGTGTGCGCCGGCGGGAACGATTCGAATTCCCTCCGAGGATGTAGGTAGGGAAGAATGAACCGGTAACGACGGAAGGGTGCGGTCGATGCGCATGAAGTGGTCCCCGGTGGCGGTCATGATGGCTGTGTTCGGGATGTTCAGCGTGTCGTCGGCGGTGGCCACGGCTGACGAGACGGCCCAGGAGACGATCAGCCGGTTGCAGTCCGAGGGTTACACCGTCAACATCGACAAGATCGGTACCGCGCCGCTGGATCAGTGCACGGTCACCAGCGTGCGCAACCCGCAGCGCGTCGGTCAGTTGGTGCCCTACGTCGGGCCGGGGCTCGGGGGTGATCGCATCCTGGTGCCGGCGATCACCAGCCAGACGGTGTCGGTCTCGCTGAACTGCCAGCGCTGAGGATCACCCCGAGCAATCCAGTGACACGGTGATGGTGCGTCGCACCACCACCGGTATGAGATCGAATTCTTTGCCGTTCTTGCCGAACCGTTCGACCCGCACGAGCCTGGTCTGGTCCTGGGGATTGCGCACACTGGTGACGGTGCACTGATCCAGGGGCGCGTTGCCGACGCGGTCGACGTTGACGTGGAAGCCTTCGGCTTCCAGCTGACCGATGGTCACCACCGGTGAATCGGCGTGTGCCGGAACGGCGGTCGACAGAACCGCACTCATTGCCGCCCCCGACGCGGCCAGCATGACGACAGATGCTCGCATGACCGTGTCTTCTTTCTACGTTCTCGCATTCACTCTTTCGGTGATGTCCTCCCTGTTGTTACGGGTGAGAACGCCGGCGAGTTCAACGCAGCCGCCTCCTAGGCCGGAGCGGGTTCGGGGGTGCGGTCGGCGTCGTCGTCAACCATGGTGAGTTCGTCGAAGGGACGGTCACCGCGCAACACCGCGTCCACCTTGTCCTTGTCCACGGTGTGTGTCCACGAGCCGACGAGCAGGGTGGCCACCGCGTTGCCGGAAAAGTTGGTCACCGCGCGGGCTTCGGACATGAACCGGTCGATCCCGACGATCAGACCGACGCCGTCGAGCAGATCGGGGCGATGGGCCTGCAGGCCGCCGGCCAGCGTGGCCAGTCCGGCGCCGGTCACCCCGGCCGCCCCCTTCGACGCGATGATCATGAACACGAGCAGACCGATCTGCTGGCCGACGGACATCGGGGCGCTCAGTGCGTCGGCGATGAACAGCGCCGCCATGGTCAGGTAGATCGCAGTGCCGTCGAGGTTGAACGAATATCCGGTGGGCACAACGACTCCGACGGTGCTGCGGTCGACGCCGAGATGCTCCATCTTGGCGATGAGCCGCGGCAACGCCGATTCCGAGGAGGACGTCGAGAAGATCAGCAGGTACTCGCGGGCCAGGTACCGCACCAGTTTGAAGATGGACACCCCCGCCACCGCGCGCAGCAGGATGCCGAGCACGCCGAACACGAACAGCACGCAGGTCACGTAGAAGCCGAGCATCAGGGTCAGCAGCTGGGTGACGGCGGTCCAGCCGGTCTGTCCGACGACGTTGGCGATCGCGCCGAAGGCGCCGATGGGCGCCAGCCACAGGATCATGATCAGCACCTTGAACACGAGCTTCTGCAGATGCTCGATCCCGCGCAGGATCGGTTCACCGGCGCTGCCCATGCCCTGCAGCGCGAATCCGACCAGCAGCGCGACGAACAAGGCCTGCAGCACGCTTCCGGCGGTCAACGACGAGAACAGCGTCTCGGGAATGATGCCCTGGACGAAGTCCATGAGTCCGCCGGACTCGTGCGCCTTCTCGGCAAGCTCGGCGCCCTTGCCTGCCGAGCTCTCCGTCAGATGCATGCCGCTGCCCGGGTGGATCAGATTGCCGACCACCAGACCGATGGTCAGCGCGATCGTGGACATCGCCAGGAAGTAGCCGAAGGCCAGGCCACCGACTTTTCCGACCGTGGCGGCCTTGCGTACCGAGCCGATCCCCAACACGATCGTGCAGAAGATGATGGGGCCGATCATCATCTTGATCAGGTTGACGAACATGGTGCCGAGCACGCCGACGCTCTTGCCCACCTCGGGCGCCACCAGCCCGACCACCACACCGACGACGACGGCCGCGATGACCGCAATGTAGAGCCAGTGTGTGCGGTCGCGACGCGGGGACGCCGGCTCTGATTGCGGGTCTGTCGACACGGTCATCGGTGCCACCTCCAGTTCGACTTCGAATGGGCTGTACAAGTACTTTCGACCATAGGGTGAGCCAGGTCACGATTTAGTTCATTACGTTCATGCGATCGGAGATGTGGTGGCGCACTGGTGGCGGCGTCTGTCCGGCCGGGCCTGGCCGCATTCGTTGGCCGGGCAGGCCATCGCGCTGCAGATCCTCGTCGTGGCGGTCGTGGTGCTGGCCGGTTCCACCCTGGCGCTGCTCGATGCCCGCCGCGACGGTGCCGATGCGGCGCGCCAGCAGGTGATCGGGATCGCCACGGCGCTGGCCGATTCACCTTCGACCGCGGCGGCCATCGAATCCGGAACGGCCACAGAGGTTTTGCAGCCGGTAACCGAGGCCGTGCGCACGAGCACCGATATCGCGTTCATCACGATCATGTCCCCGGAGGGTATCCGGTTCACCCACACCGATCCCGGCGAGATCGGGGGGCATTACCTGGGCACGGTCGCGCCCGCGCTGCGCGGGGAGACGTTCACCGAGGTCTACACGGGGACGCTGGGCCCGTCGGTGCGCACGATCGCACCGGTTCGTGGCCGCGACGGACGCATCGTGGGACTGGTCTCGGCCGGGATCACCCAGCAGACGTTGGCCCAACGTTGGCGGGCACAGGTTCCGGTGATCGCCGTGGTAACCGCGGCTGCACTGGGTGTTTCGCTGATCGGCGGTTGGGCGATCCGGCGCCGGCTGTTGCGTCAGACCCACGGCCTGGGCCCGGCCGAGCTGCGCGTGATGTACGACCACCACGACGCGATCCTGCATTCGGTGTCCGAGGGGCTCATCGTGCTCGATCGCGACGGGGTGGCATTGGTGAACGACGAAGCACGCCGATTGCTCGGCCTGCCACCCGGACCGGTCGGGGTACCGGATCTGCCGGAGTTCCTTCGCCGCGCCGACCCGGGCGCCCGCGACGAGGTCCACGTCACCGCCGAGCGGGTGCTGGTGGTCAACCGGGCCCGCGTCACCGATTCGGCTTCCGGCGGGCAGGAGCGAAGCGACCGGGGAGTCAGGTCGGAGGTCGTCACGATCCGCGATCGCACCGAACTGCAGGGCGCCCTCGGCGAACTCAACTCGCTGCAGGGGCTCGCCGACTCGTTGCGGGCACAGGCGCACGAGTCGGCCAACAAGCTGCACACCGTGATCACCATGGTGGAGATGGGCCGGCCCGACGACGCGGTCCGGTTCGCCACCAGTGAGTTGGAGTTGTCACAGCGCCTGGTGGACCGGCTGTCGGCGGCCGTGGGTGAGCCGGCCCTGGTGGCGTTGCTGCTGGGCAAGACGGCTCAGGCCGACGAGCGCGGGATCACCCTGACCGTCACCGAGGACACCCAGTTGTCCGCTGACGCGGTGTTATCGGGGCAGGAGATGGTGACGGTGCTGGGTAATCTGATCGACAATGCGATGGATGCCTGTGACCGAGACGATCCGTGGATCGAGGTCACGGTGCGGCAGGAGGATCGGCAGTTGGTGATCCAGGTCGCCGACAGCGGTCCGGGCATGGATGCCGATACCTTCGAAAAGGCCATGCAGCGCGGCTATTCCACGAAATCCGGCGATGCGGCCGGCCATGGTCTGGGACTGGCGTTGGTGGCGCAGGTGGTCACACGGCATTCCGGCACGTTGACCGCGGACGTCACGTACGGTTCGGTGGTCACCGCGACGATTCCGGCCGTGGCGCACAGATGATGATCAATGTGTTGATCGTCGAGGACGATTCGTTGATCGCCGAGGCTCATCAGGCCTACCTCGATCGGCTCCAAGGTTTTTCGGTGGCGGCCGTGGCTCACACGGCCCGGGACGCGATGCGGGCGGCGGCCGCGGCGGCAGCCTCCGCGCATCCGGTGGATCTGGTGCTGCTGGACATCGGTTTGCCCGATGCCAGCGGAATCTCGTTGGCGTCCAGGCTTTCCGGGCTGCGGCCGGCACCGGACATCATCGCGATCACCTCCGAGCGTGACCTGGAGATGGTGCGTGCCGCGGTGGCCCACGGCGCCCTGGCTTACCTGCTCAAACCGTTCACGTTCGCGGCGTTTCGGGATCGGCTGGAACGCTACCGCCGCTATCGTTCGGCGTTGCCGTCGGGAACCGATGCCGCCAGCCAGGCCGAAGTTGACCGGGCTCTGGCCGAATTGCGGGTGGCCACGGATAAATCCACCGCCCCGAAGGGTGCGGCTCCGCAGACCACCGAAGAGATCGCCGGCGCAGTGCGCGATGAACCCGACGGGTTGACTGCCGATGAGGCGGCCAAACGGGTCGGGGTGTCGCGGGTGACGGCGTGGCGCTACCTCGAGCGGCTGGCCGAGGACGGGACCGTCGTCCGGCACACCGAATACGGCAAGGCCGGGCGACCTCGCACCCGCTACCGGTGGCGCTGAATCAGGCGCCGGCCGGTGCCAGGGCAGGCATCGCGGGCATCGCGGGCATCGCGGCGATCTCGACCGCGTCCGTCGCCACCAGCTGCGAGTACAGGGATTCGGCCACCTCGAAGATGTTCACCCGCCCGGCGTAGTCGGCGACATACAGCCGGGTGCCGTCGTGGCGCAGGGCGACCGATGTGGGCTCCACATCCACGTCCACACTGCCCTGGACCTGGCCGGTCAGAGCACACCACACGATGACGCGGTCGTAGTCGACGAGATAGGCACGAGTGGCATCGGCGCTCAGCACCAGTTGGGTGGGCGCCGCGGCGACCTCGACGGCGTCCACCACGGTGGCCGCGGACAGGTCCACGGTGTGCACCACACCGCGATGGGCGAGGTCCGAGGTCAGCACGTAGGCGATGCCGTCGCCGATCGCCACATCGCGGATCGGGGCACCGATCCACACTGTGGCCTGCACCTGAGCGGTCTCGGTGTTGACGACGACGAGGCGGCTGCCGCGCGGATCCGAGGTGGCTGCGAGCAGGCGCTTACCGGTCGAGTCGACCTGCAGCGCATCGAGATTGACGCCGGCGCCGGTCGCGAGGTCGATGGTGCCGACACGTTCGGCGGTGGTGTCGATCACGGCGATGTCGATGCGCTCGTGGCCGGCGCGCCCGGCGAACACGCGCTTGCCGTCCGGGCTGATGGCCAGGGCGGTGACGGTCATGGCCAGCGGGTACTCGCTGAGCACCGCGCCGGTGATGGTGTCGACCGTCAGGATCGAGTCGTGCGCGGCGCCGGTGACGCTGACGTAGGCGCGGTCGTCGGCGACCACGACGTGGAACGGATCTCCGGGGAGGCGGACCGAACCCACCACACCCATGGTGTGCGGATTGATGACGGTCAAACTCTGCGTGCCGACGTTGGTGACCACCACGGTTTCGCGGTCGGGATCGACGGCGATGTCACCGATGGCGCCACGACCGACCTCGGCGACGCCGGCGATGTCGATGTCGTCGAGTGCGCCGTCGAAGGTGATACCGCGGGCCGGCAGGTCGTCGATGACTCCGTTATTTCGGCGAGCTTCACGGCCAGAGCGCGCGGCTTCGATCAGCGCACGCAAAAAGTTTTTTGCCATCGTTGTCGGCACCTCCACCGGTGAGAGTTCCACCGGCTCTAGATTTCAGTCATCTGCGCCGGGAGTGGCGCGGTTGCATTGAGTCTAGCGACGAAACCGACAGCTCCTGAACGACTTCGCAGCGAATATCGTCAAGCTGACAACAGTCTCTCAGGATGCGCTTAAGAAATTCTTCGTTATCGTCTCGTTACCTTTTCGCTTCGATCGATTAAATGCCTGTTACCAGGCTTTTCGCCGAATTTAATCGGCGTCACATTATTCGGCGTAAATGTACCCGCCGATAGCGATTCTTACCCTTGCGGGCAAAAGTGAGCGGTAGATCACATCCCGACACTCCAGCAAACTTTCCTCAGCGTCAAGATCACGGCGCCCGGACAAGCGCGTAACGGGTGTTACCGCTGTGAAAGATGTGCCGGGCGCAGCACCAGGTTCACCTCGCACGATCCATGCCGGGAGTCGGGTCGTACGGTCGCGGTGTATCGACCCCCGACCACCTCGGCGTTCAGATCGATCACTTCCTGGATCATGCCCTGCTGGATGCCGCGGACCACCTCGGGTGAGGCCGCTGCGACCTCGGCCAGCGGGCACGTGCAGATCTCGACCGACACCCCGCCGAAGGAGGTCAGTACCGACTGGGCCTGGAATCCCAGTTCGCCGAGCGTGGCCACGACAAGATCGGCGAGCGACGTCTCATCACGACGACGCGCCACCCGGACCTGGTGCGCCAGGTCGGCACCGATGCGCAACGCTCGCTCTTCGCGTTCCTCGGGTGTGCCGCCCAGGTGCGTGGCGAACAACGCGACGATGTCGGCGTAGTCCAGCCGCGGGGCGATCTCGTAGGTCACCCGGGGCCGGCCGACCCGTCCGGTGCCGACGGCCGCGCCGCCCCGACGGATGACACCTTGCTCCTGGAGCGCACTCAGGTGAAACCGCGCGGTGGTGACGTGGATCTGCAGGTTCTCGGCGATCTGGCGGGCATCGACGGGGCCGTCGGCCGCGCGCAGCAGATCGAGCACCCGTTGTCGCTGCTGGCCGGCCGCCCGGTCCGATTCGGCCCGGTCACCATGCCGGGGCGTGGGACCGTGATGGGTTGGCGCAGCAGTCATTTCACTTCGGTAGCCGGCACCACCGCGACGATCGCCACTGCGGTCAACTGTTGCCGGTAGCGGCTGAAGGTCTTGCGCATGTGCAGCACCCGCTTGCGGGCCCCCGGGTGCGTCAGCACATTCCCCAGGATCCGCAGTGCGCCGAACAAGCCTTCGTCGGCGATCATCCGACGCGGCTCGAGGAGCGCCATCGGCGCGTGATCGACGCTGGCCACTTCGAATCCGGCACCGGTCAGCAGCTCGGTCCACTCGGCCACAGTGAGCGGACGGGCATTGACCTTGATGGCCTGCGCCATCTGCCGACGGATGTCGTCCTTGATCTCGTCGGCCAGTCCATCAGGCGTCAGGCCCAGCTCATGAATGGCGTAGCGGCCGCCGGGCCGCAGCACCCGAAAGGCCTCCTCGACGATGGCTTTCTTGGACTTCTCCCCCTGCATCGTGAGCATCGCCTCGCCGACGACGACGTCGGCCGAGCCGGCGTCCAGACCGGTGTGGGCGGCGTCGGCAGCGACGAGTCGCCCACCCGAGGTCGCCACCACCTGCTGCAACGGGGCCGAGGTCGTCGAGTTGTCGTCGACGCCGACGTAGGACCGCGGACGTTGCGCGGCGATGTCGGTGGCGGTCCGGCCCAGGCCAGGGCCGAGTTCGACGACGTCGGCGTCGTTGATCCGTGCGGCGGCCAACAGCTTCGTGGTCAGCTCCAGCCCGCCCGGGCGCAGCACCCGCTTGCCGAGCCGGGCCAGCAGCCAGTGCCCGGGCACATCGGCGTCGGATCGTTGTGCCAGCGGCAGATCGTTCTTACCGGTCATCTCGTCATCCCTTGCCTGCTCGAGGCGGCGCTGTCGGCGGCTTCGCCAATTTAGAGGAATCTTTTGCTTTTTACCGTACGAGTTCGGTAAGCCTAAGGCAATATCTGCACCCCACCGATGTGCGAACATCTGCGGATGGACCCGAAGGACGACCCCGAGGCGCGCATCCGGGAACTGGAGCGCCCGCTGGCCGACGCGGCGCGAACCTCGGAGCTCGGCACTCACGGCTCCAACAGCTTTCCGCCGCCACCTGCCGGTCCGCCGGCACCTTGGCCGGGCTATGAGCCGTACCCGCCATATCCCGCCCCGCCGCAGCGCAGGACCACCGCGACACCGCTGGTGATCCTGTTCGCGGTGTTGTCGGCGATCCTGATCGCCGGTGGCGTCGCGGCCTTCGTGTTCTTCACCAGCGCCGCCGACAGGTCCGGCTCGGGCGACGCGTCCTCCGACAGCCGATCCACCACCATCCGGAAGTCCACCGCCCATCCCACCCCGGCACCGGAACCCGTTGCGCCGGGTCAGGTTTCGGCCGGACAGACCATGATCGTCTCGGGCATCGGCGAACACCGGACCGTCGAGTGCCGGGACAGCACCGTGATCGTCAGCGGTGTGGAGAATCAGTTGGAGATCACCGGGCACTGCGTCGCCGTGACCGTATCCGGGGTGAACAACGTCGTCACGGTCGAGTCGGCCGACACCATCGGCGTCTCCGGATTCGAGAACCGGGTCACCTACCGCAGCGGGCAACCCGAGGTGAGCAACTCAGGTCAGTCCAACGTCGTCGAGCCGGCCTGATCCGCCCCGGGCGCACCGTCGAGGCCCCGCAGAAACGTCTGCAGCAGGTCGATCAGCGGGGCCGGATTGTCCTCCGGGACCCAGGCGTAGGAGTCGTCGACAAATTCCAAGCGGACATTCGGCAATGTCCGGGCCAACCGGGTCGCGCCTTCGGCGGGGAAATACCGCTCCTCACGCGGCCACACCACCAGGGCCGGACGGTGGTACCCCGCCAGCAGCGGTGAATACTTCGCCAGGTAGTCCGGCGACAGCCCCTTCAGGAAGCGACGGAAATCGTTGCGCACCAGAGGATCGCTGCGCAGCGGCCCCACATACTCGGCCATGATGTCAGGCGGGATCGGCCGTTTGGTCGCCCCGCCGTAGGTCACCCGCAGCCGCTGCACCGGCTTGAGCCCGATGCCCACCGACTGCAACAGCCCGGCCCCGGGTAGCCCGGCCAGTTTGGTCAGCAGCTTGACCGGCCACGGGTCGGAGTCGAATGCGTTGGTGGCGACGAGAACCAGCGCCTCGACCCGTTCGGGATGGTTCACGGCGGCCACCTGGGCGATGTCACCGCCGTAACCGTTGCCGACCAGTACGGCCTGCTCGATCCCGAGTGCGTCGAGTAGGTCGACGACGGTGCGCGCCAGGCCGGGCATGGTCACGTCGGCGCCGGGCAGCGCGGGGGTGTGTGATCCCATGGCCAAATCGGGTGCGATGCAGCGGATTCCGGCCCCGGAGCCGGGGACCAGGCCATCCACCACGTGGCGCCACACCCGGCCGTTGGCGACCAGACCGTGCACGAGTACGACGGGTCGGCCACTGCCACATTCACGCACGCCGACCGGACCGTAGGGCAACTCGACCAGTCGCCGGGAGCTGAGCGTGTCCATCCGACTGTCCTCTCGCCACGAGCAACCGAAAATCAATACAGACTGTATGCAAACACATCGAACGGCGAACATCAATACATACAGGCTGTTAAAATTTCTCGATGGGCAACGAATCGCGCGACGGCCGCGAGCAGCGCAGCGAGGCCACGCGGTCGGCACTGATCGCGGCGGCGCGCGCGCAGTTCGTCGAGCGCGGATATGCGGCAGTGTCCACCGGCGACATCGCACGCGTCGCGGCGGTCACCCGCAACGCGCTCTACTACCACTTCCCCACCAAGGAAGCGGTGTTCCGGGCGGTCTACGAAGATGTCGAAGGGCAACTGGCGCAACGGGTCCTGCCCGCCGCAGCCGCCCACACCACCGGTCGCGCCCAACTCGAGGCGGGTATCGAGGAGTTCCTCGACGGCTGTCTGGATCCCACCGTGGCGCGGGTCAGCGTGCTCGAAGCGCCGGCCGCACTCGGATTCGGCCAGATGCGCGAGATCGACAATCGCAACTACCTCGGGGCACTACGCGACGGCTTGCGCACCGCGATTGCCGCCGGTGAGCTCCCCGACCTTCCGGTGGACACACTCGCCTCGATGATCATCGGGGCGCTGGACGAGGCCGCACTGCTCATCGCGACGGCAGACGATCCCGCCGCGGCCCGTCGCGATGCCGGCGTGGTGGCCCGGGCATTGATCGACGGCTTGTTCACCCGCTGACGCGCTACAGCACCTTCGACAGAAACTCTTGCAGCCGCGGGTGTTTCGGGTTGTCGAACAGTTCGGCCGGCGGCGCATCCTCGACGATGTTGCCGTCGCACATGAAGATGACCCGTGAGGCCACCTCCCGGGCGAAGCCCATCTCGTGGGTGACCACCACCATCGTCATGCCGCCCTCGGCCAGCTCACGCAGCACTTCCAGCACGTCGCCGACCATCTCCGGATCCAGCGCGCTGGTGGCCTCGTCGAACAGCATGATCGACGGGTTCATCGCCAGCGCCCGCGCGATCGCGACGCGCTGCTTCTGCCCACCGGACAGCGTGTCCGGCTTGACGTTTGCCTTGTCCGCCAGACCGACCTGGGTCAGCAGCTCCATGGCCCGCTTCTCGGCGCCGGCCTTGTCCATCTTCTTGGTCAACAACGGCGCCAGCGTGACGTTGTCGATCACGGTCATGTGCGGAAACAGGTTGAAGTGCTGGAACACCATGCCGATGTGCTGACGGACCTTGTCGAGGTTGACCTTCCGGTCGGTGAGGTCGAAATCATCGACGGTGACCTTGCCCGCGGTGATGTCCTCGAGCTTGTTCAGGCACCGCAGGAACGTGGATTTGCCCGAACCCGAGGGCCCGATGACACACACCACCTCGCCCTTGCTGATCGTGGTGTCGATGCCGTCGAGCACCACCAGATCGCCGAAGGATTTCTTCAACCCTTCGATCCGGATCTTGACCGTGCCTTCGGGTTCAGCGGCGGCGGCGTCCGGTACCAACTGCGTCATTTGATCCTCTTCTCGAGTCGATCCGAGAGCTTCGTGAGCGCCATGATGACGATGAAGTAGATGATGCCGATGATCAGCCACATGGTGAACGACTGGTAGTTACGCGCGATGATCAACCGCCCGGTCTGGGTCAACTCGGCGATCCCGATCACCGACAGGATCGAGGTGTCCTTGAGGGTGATGACGAACTGGTTGACGTACGACGGGATCATCGTGCGAACCGCCTGCGGCAGAATCACTTTGCGCATCGTGGGCAGATAGCCGATGCCCAGGCTGCGCGAGGCCTCCATCTGGCCTTTGTCGACGGATTGGATTCCGCCGCGGACGATCTCGGTCATGTAGGCCCCGGCGTTGAGCGAGAGCGTGATGATGCCGGCGGTCAGGGCCGACATCTGGAAGCCCAGCGCCGAGGGGATACCGAAGTAGATGAAGAAGGCCTGCACCAGCAGCGGGGTGCCGCGGAAGATGTCGACATAGGTGGTGCCGATGGCCCGCAGGATGACCGAGCGTGACACCCGAAAGAGCCCGAAGATGATGCCCAGCACCAATGCGATGGCGATCGACACCACCGTCAGGATCAGGGTCATCTTCAGACCGGTCATCAGGAACGGGAACGTGCTCTTGAGCAGTCCGAGGAACGAGTTGTCCGCCTCGGAGGCCCCCTCGCCGAGGTACTTCTCCAGGATCTCGTCGTAGCGACCGGACTCCTTGAGTTCTTTGAGACCCGCGTTGAACTTGGTCAGCAGTTCGGCATTGTGTCCCTTGTTGACCGCGAAGCCATAGCTGGAGCCCTTCTCCTTCGGCGTCACGGTCTTGAACCCGTTGCCCTGTTGGATGCCGTAGTTGAGCACCGGGTAGTCCTCGAAGATCGCCACCGAGTTACCCGTCTTGACTTCCTCGAACATCGACGCCGAATCGGCGAACGAGACGATCTGGAAGCCGTACTTGTCCTTGATCGACTGGGCGAATTCCGCACCCTCGGTGCCGTTCTTGACCGCAACCCGTTTGCCGCGCAGGTCGGCGTAGGACTTGATGTCCTCGTTGGTGGCCAACACCGCCATCTGCACGCCGGATTCGAAGTACGGGTCGGAGAAGTCGAACACCTTCTTGCGCTCGTCGGTGATCGACATGCCGGCGATCACCCCGTCGGCCTGGTTGGCCTGCACGGCCTGCAGTGCGGCGTCGAAGCCCAGCGGCTTGATGGTGATGTTGAACTTCTGGTTCGCCGCGATCTCGTTGATCAGATCGATGTCGATGCCGACGAATTTCCCGTCCACGTCCTGGAATTCGAACGGTGCGAACGTGATGTCGGTGGCGACGACGTAGGTTTCCCCCTCGGCCGAAGCTCGAGCCGGGGTCAGCATGGTGGCGCCGGCCAGGCCGACCAGCAAGGCCAGAAGCGTGAGCAGATGCAGCGGTATTCGCGAGCCCGATCGTCGACTGCGAAGCGACTGTGGCGAACCAGCTCGCATATGGCAACTCCCCTCGGCGCGGCAATGGCGAAGCCCACCGTATCGCTAGCCCGTGGCCGAACGGGAGAATTCGGCAGGCGACAATGGGCTGGTGTTCGATGGCTTCGAGGTTCACCGCGCCGCCAACGGGATTGCGCTGTGGGTGGGCGGTAGTGGACCGCCGCTGCTGCTGTTGCACGGATATCCACAGACGCATGTCATGTGGCATGCCGTTGCCCCGCTGCTGGCGCGCAGTTTCACCGTCGTCGTCGGTGATCTCCCCGGTTACGGTGCCTCCGAGGCGCCATCGGTACAAGCCGATCATCTGCCGCATTCCAAACGGGCCTGGGCGGCACAGTTCGTGACGGCGATGGCCGAGTTGGGATTCGACCGGTTCGCGGTGTGTGGTCACGATCGCGGCGGACGGGTTGCCTATCGGATGGCACTGGACCATCCGCAGCGGGTTTCGCGGCTGGCTGTGCTCGATATCGTGCCGACTGTCGAGATGTACGAGAGTGCCGATCGAGACTTCGGCTTCGGCTACTGGCACTGGTTCTTCCTGCCTCAACCTGCGCCCTACCCGGAGACGCTGATCGGTCATGACCCGGATGCGTTCTTCGAGGGCTCGCTCATGAAGGTGACGACGTTCGCCCCCGAGGCACTGGAGGCGTATCGCTCCTCGTGGCGCCGGTCGCACACGATCGAGGCGATGTGCGAGGACTACCGCGCCGGGTTCGGCATCGACTCCGAGCTGGATCGCGTCGACCGCGAATCGGGTCGAAAGATCACCGTGCCCCTGTTGGTCCTGTGGGGCTCGCGCGGCGTGATCGACAGGTGGTACGAGCCGCTGCGGGTGTGGGCCCGCTGGGCCGAGGACGTGTCCGGCGCGGCCGTCGACGCAACACATTTCCTGGCCGAGGACCAGCCGGATGAGGTGGCGCGTCGGCTCCAGACGTTCCTGCAGTGACGCGTGAGGAGAAGCCGCCCAAAGGGGTAGTGCACTACGCGTGAGGTAACGCCGTCACCGGCCGTACGTTTTCTGCATCAGGGCGTCGGAAAGTTCAGCGCCTGGTTCAGAGGAAGTCCGACATGAGCGTTTTCCATCCGGTTTCCGTCATCAAACGCGAAGCCGCACCACAGACCACACCGGCGGCCCACACCCACGAGCCCGTGCTGATCACCGAACAGCAGGTGCTGTTCAGCACTGCCGCGGCCGTGGGGGCCCCGTCGCGGCACACCCTCATGACGACGATGTCACAGGCGATGTCCCATGCGATGTCATCGGCGGTGACGCACTGGCGCACACGGGAGGTCCGCCCGCACTACCCGCCGCGGATGCCCTACCTCGAACACAGTCTGATGGCCCGCGAGATGGACCGGCTCTGATCAGCCGGCCAGCGCGACCACCGGGGCGACCACGTCGGAGTAGCGCGACGCGTCACCGGCGATGGGGCGGCTGCGCCGGCCGTGCACGTCGACCGGCACATCACCGGCCAGCGTGATGCGGCTGAGCCGCCGGAACTGGTCGTCGTAGTCGGCCACCGCGTAGTGCTGGGTGGCCCGGTTGTCCCAGATCGCCAGGTCGCCGGGCTCCCAGCTCCACCGAATCGTGTTCTCCAACTTGATCACCCGGTTCTGCAGCAGCTGGAACAGGGTGGCCGACTCGGCGGCGCTGAGCCCGACGAACTGTTTGATGAAGTGTCCCAGCAGGAGCACCCGCTTGCCTGTCTCAGGATGCACCCGTACCACGGGATGCTCGGTCTCGTAGTACTCGGACTCGAACTCCTCGCGATACTGCCGGTGACCGTCGGCGATCTCCTCATGCCGCCCGTCGTAATCGGCTGCGTAGTCGTACTGGTTGGTGTGTACCGCCCACAGGTTCTCCACCAGCACGCGCAGCGGTTCAGGCAGCCGGTCGTAGGCGGCCTCGGTCGACGCCCACGTCGTCGTGCCGCCATAGTCGGGCAGCGTCACCGCCCGCAGCACCGAGGCCTTGGGGATGCGGTCGACGAACGTCACGTCGGTGTGCCAGCTGTTGGCCTTGTCATACCGCGAGTCGATGGGCAGTACCCGGTCACCGCGTGAGGTGACGGTCGGGTGGGCTGCGGTGGGGATACCGAGCAACCGGGCGAATGCCAACTGGCCGTCGTCGTCGAGGTGGTGTTGTCCCCGGAAGAAGATGACCTTGTGTTCGAGCAGGGCCTCGTTGATCGCGGACACCGTGGCCGCGTCCAGGTTTCCGTTGACGTCGATTCCGTCGATGCGGGCCCCGATGTGGGCGCCGAGCTTCACTACACGCAGAGTGGACACCGCGTCACACTCGCCGAGCGCGGGTCTGAACACCACGTTTGCGCTCAGCGCGAGCGCAACCGTCAGTCGATCCGGATGACGTAGGTGCCGTCGTCGTCGCGCTCGATCTGCCCGTCGAGGCTGTTGACCCAGACCGGGGTGTCGCGTCGGGAACCCAGGAACGCGCTCTGCACGGAGCCGCCGGGTTGCAGGTCGACGTTCCACTCGTCGTCCTGGGCGACGATGGTGAGGATCTCCTCACCGTCCGCGCGGCGGATCGAGATCACCTGTCCGTTGGATTCCAGGTCCTCGGCGTCGTAGTCGTCGAGCTCAGCGTCGTCGAAGAGTTCGGCATCCGGATCTCTGACATCGTCATGCACGGGACAGACTGTACCCAGAATCACGTCCGCGGGATGACGACTGTCCGGCTCTCAGCCGCTAACGTGCATCCGACGTTTACAGGCTGTTCGCCCGGGGAACAACGAGTCCCGCTGTGGCGTTGGCCAAGCATTGGTCTGTTATCAGGAGGATCATCAATGGCTACCGATTACGACGCGCCGCGGGTCAAGGAGACCGAAGAGTCGACCGACGAGTCCCTCGAACAGCTGGCTGCGCAGCGGCGCACCGCGGCCAACACCGCGGTCATCGACGAGGACGAGGTGGTCGATTCGTTCGACCTACCTGACGCGGACCTCACCGGCGAGGAGCTGAGCGTGCGCGTCGTCCCCAAGCAGGCGGACGAGTTCACCTGCTCGAGCTGCTTCCTCGTGCAGCACCGCAACCGCTTGGCGCTGCAGAAGGGTGAGCAGCAGCTCTGCATCGATTGCGTGTAGTTCACGTGATCCGCCCCCGACGCGGCGCATAGTTCCTATTGTCAGCTGCATACCGACAACGACGTTGGAGGTGCAGATGACGGACCGTGCGACCGCCGGGGTGCGGGGTGACACCCGACGCGAAAGTCACAGCTACCACTTCGATCGGCACACTCCGCAATACCGCGATCAGTTCGAGCCGATCACCTCGGAGATGCTGGGCGCCTGTCCGTTGGCCTGGACCGACACCTACGGCGGGCACTGGGTGGCCGCCGGCAGCAGTGAAGTGTTCGAACTCGCCCGCTGCCCGCACATCTCGAACGACTTCGACTTCCTCGGCGAGCGAAAAGGCTACCGCGGCATCAGCATTCCACGCGCCGAGTCGAGCACGAAGTTCCGCGGCGGCATGTTGGAGATGGACGATCCCGAACACCGCGCCTACCGCACGCCGCTCAATGGCTACCTCTCACCGGCTGCGGTGGCCCGCTGGCGACCGGTGGTCGACGAGCTGGTCCGGGCCTGTCTGGACGAGAAAATCGAAAGCGGCACCATCGATTTCGTCGACGATCTGGCAAACATCGTCCCGGCGGTGTTGACGCTCGGGATGCTCGGCGTCCCGCTCACCGAATGGGAGATCTACTGCGAACCGGCGCACGCGTCGGTCTACACCCGCGCCGATTCCCCCGACGCCAAACGGGTCTTCGACCTGTCGGTGGCCTCGGCCGTGCACATGATGGAGCATGTCGCGGTGATCCGCGAGAACCCGCGGCCGGGGTTGATCGATGCCATGGTCCGAATGCGGATCGACGGCCAACCCGCCCCGGACTCCGAGATCATGGGCATGCTCATGCTGTTGATCGGCGGCGGCTTCGACACCACCACGGCGCTCACCGCGCACTCACTGGAATGGCTGTCCCAGCATCCCGACGAGCGCGGGCGGTTGAGCCGGGACCGCGTGCGGCTGCTCGACTCGGCGACCGAGGAGTTCCTCCGGTTCTTCACCCCGGCGCCCGGGGACGGCCGCACCGTCGCCGAGGACATCGAGGTCGGTGGCGTCGGGCTCAAAGAGGGTGAGCGGCTCTGGCTGTCGTGGGCGATGGCCAACCGCGACCCGCGTGTCTTCGACGCGCCGAATGAACTCCAGCTGGACCGCACCGGCAACCGCCACTTCAGTTTCGGGCTGGGCGTACACCGCTGCATCGGCTCGAACGTGGCCCGCACGGTGTTCAAGGCCATGCTCACCGGGGTGCTCGACCGGTTGCCCGATTACCACTGCGACCCGGCCGGCACGGTGCACTACGAGACCATCGGTGTCATCCAGGGCATGCAGCACCTACCCGCCACCTTCACCCCGGGCCCGCGGCGCGGTCCAGGTTTGGCCGCCACGCTGGAGAAACTGCAACGGATCTGTGACGAGCAGCAGTTGGCCGCACCGATCACGGTGCACAAGGCCGCCGCGGTCATCGACTGACCTTTGATTGACCCCCGCGTCTGCGATGCCGACGCGGCGCCGGCGCGATACGGTCAGGTCGATCGCTGCGCTCACATCGTTCGGACTCCAGAAAGCGGGAACAGATGACGGCAATACTGGTGACGGCCCGCCGGCTCCTGACCGCCTGCGCATTCGCGGTCGTGGCGCTCGCCCCGGCGGTCACGGGAATCGCTGCGGCACCGACCAATTCGGTCGCTCCCCTGGCCGATTGCCCGACCGGCGAAGATGGCGACGTCTACACCGGTACCTGCGCGCCGTACCTGGTGCCGAATTCGCCCGAAGCGCCTGCGGTTGCGCCGACGCCGGACGCGGACCTGTGCCCTCCCGGGGTCAGCGGGTCGCAGTGCACGCCGTCCACCGGCGGCAAGGCCAGCCCTTCCGGGTCTGAGCTGCCCGGATCGGTTGCGCCGTCGGGGCCCGAGCAGTCATTGCAGGACGTCAGCACACCCGATTTCTGATCGTTTTCGACGCACTCCTGGCTCACTCGTCGACTCACTCCTCGACGACGGTGAACAGCGAGTCACCGTCCTCGGGCGTCCCGTCGATCTGACCGTGGTGCTCCCCCGGGCCGTCGTCGCCTGCATCTGAACCGATCGACTCGTCGGCGCGCGACACCCCGTCGGCGTCCCGCGGATCGACGTCGTCGACCGTCACATCGGGCTCCTCCTCGGCCAGCCGCTGGTCCAACGACTCGCCTTCACGCTCCTCTGCCGCCGACACACCGAACTTGGTGGCCTCACTCCAGTCCTCCGGCGGGTCGACCACTTCGTCGCCGTCGTCGTTGCGCACGTCATCGGAATCGGTGGCCTCCATCGGGCTCAACATGTCGTCGGCCCCGCCCAGGTCATTGGCGCTCGCGCCGGTGTCGTCGGTGCTCATCTTCTCCTCCAATTCCGGTGCAGCTTCCTCACAGCGATAGCCATCGCGCTCGGGGTTGAAACCGGACCGCAGGAGGTGTGAGCATGCCAACGGGCGCCGGGCGGTCCCGGTGCACGGCTATCGTGGTCCACCATGGCCAACTTGGACCGTCGAAAAATGATGATGTTGTCGGGTCTCGGCGTGATGGCGGCGGCGCTACCCGCCCAGCAGGCCCACGCGCTTCCCGCCAAGCCCCAGGCCCCGCGTGTTCCGGCGCCGTCCGCGGTGAACTACGTGTTCGCCGACGAGTTCGACGGGCCTGCGGGCTCGTCGCCGAACACGGCGAAGTGGACCATCGCCAAGGCCCGCGAGACCATCAAGGACCCCACCTACTGGGAGCAGCCCGGTCGCATCGGCCAGTACCGCGACGACCGCAAGAACGCCTTCCTCGACGGCAAGGGAAACCTCGTCATCCGCGCCACGAAGGAAGGCGACACCTACTACGGGGCCAAGCTGGCCAGCGTGTGGGAGGGCGGCGCCGGGCACACCTGGGAGGCGCGGATCAAGTTCAACTGCCTGACCGCCGGCGCCTGGCCGGCCTTCTGGCTCGGCACCCTCGGTGAGGGTGAGCTCGACATCGTCGAGTGGTACGGCAACGGCAAATGGCCCTCGGCCACCACCGTGCACGCCAAGTCCAACGGTGGCGAGTGGGAGACCCACAACATCGCCGTCGACACCGGCTGGCACACCTGGCGCACGCAGTGGGACGCCAACGGTGCCCGGTTCTGGCAGGACTACACCGACGGTGCGAAACCGTATTTCGAGGTCGCGGCGAGCCAGCTGCCGGACTGGCCGTTCAATCAACCGGGCTACACGATGTTCGTCGTGCTGAACCTTGCCGTCGCGGGCTCCGGCGGAGAAGATCCCAGCGGGGGCACCTATCCGGCCGACATGCTCGTGGACTACGTGCGCGTCTGGTAGCTCAGGGTTCGATCTGCATTTCGGTCAGCACCCGCCGGAGTAGCTTTCCGGTGGCGTTGCGCGGCAGTTCGTCGATGAACACCACGTCGCGTGGCACCTTGTGGCGGGCCAGGTTGTCCTTCACGTACTGCTTGATGTCGGCTGGGTTCTGCGTCGCGCCGGGCTCGGAAACGATGAAGGCGCGCAACCGTTTTCCGAACTCGACGTCGTCGACGCCCACCACCGCCACGTCGGCGACGTCGGTGCGTTGCTCCAGCAGGTTCTCCACTTCCTGCGGAAAGACGTTCTCACCGCCCGAGACGATCATGTCGTCGTCGCGGCCGTCGACGAACAGCAGTCCGTCGTCGTCGAAGTGGCCCATGTCGCCGCTGGACATGTAGCCGTCGATGATCTGCTTGCTGCGGCCGTCGGTGTAGCCCTGAAACGGTGCACCATTGCGGACGAAGATGCGGCCGCGGCGGTTTCGGCCGTGGACGCGTTGGTCGTGTTCGTCGTAGAGCACCACCTCGCAGGTGACCGGGGCCCGACCCGCGGTGCCGGGTGCGGCACGCAACTCGGCCGGGGTGGCCACCGACGCGATGGCGCATTCCGTCGAGCCGTACATGTTGTAGAGGACGTCGCCGAACGTGTCCTGCACCCGGGTGGACAACTCGGGGCTCAGCGCCGACCCGGCGATCAGGATGACCTTCAGGGACGACGTGTCGTACTTGGCGATGACGTCGGGACCGAGTTCGACCATCCGGTGCAGCATGGTCGGCACGGCCACCAGCATGTCGGCCGAATGCTCGGCGATGAGTTTGAGGGTGCCCTCGGCATTGAACCGCCGGGCCGTCACGACCTTGTTGCCCAACGCCGCGCCCACCCCGTAGGTGGCCCAGCCGGTGCTGTGAAAGATCGGGGAGACGATGACCATGGTTCCCTTGCGCGGGAACGGGATTCGGTCGATGATCTGTGCCGTCGCCAGCGGCGACACCGAACCGCGCGGCGCGCCTTTGGGTAGCCCGGTGGTGCCGCTGGTGAGGATCACCGAACCGCCTGGCCGGCTCGGCGGCGGCAACGGCTCGGTGGAATTCGCGGCGACGAGGGCATCGAGAGTACGGGCTCCCGGTGGCAGCTCGGCACCGTCGTCCACCCACGTCACCACGCGCGGCAGGTCGGAGGGCAGCGCGTCGAGCAGACCGAGGAACTCGCTGTCGTGCAGCATCACGCTGACCTTCTCGCGCTCGCAGACCTGCGCGAACTGTGGTTTGGCGAAGCCCGTGTTCATCAACACCATCCGGGCGCCCAGCTTGCCGCACGCGGCCATCGCGAGCGCCAGGCCGCGGTGGTCACGGCACAGCACGCCGACCACCGAACCTTCGACGACGCCGAGAGACTGCAGTCCATGCGCCAGGGCCCACGATTGATCGTCGATCTCTTGATAGGTCAACGTGCCGCGCTCGTCGACGATGGCCGGCAACGTCGGGAACCGGTGGGCGCCCTGGATCGCCATCGTGGCCTGTGGTCCGTACACGGGGGCGAGTTTTGCGGCCCGAACCGCCGACTTCAGGTCTTTGAGGTCGAGCACGCCGGTGGCGGTCAGGCGCTGGACCGCGTGCCCGGACTCGGCCGCCCGCTGCAGCGTCTGGCGAATACCGCCCAGCATGTCGGTTACACCACGCATGAGCCACCGGAGAACAGGTCGCAGGTGGTCTCCAGACCGTTGAGCACACCGGCGGGGATGGCGGAGATGAAGTCGGTCAGGCTGATGGCGCGCAACGACGTCATATCGGCAGCTTTCTGTGTGCCGATCAGCACTGCCACGGCGTCACCCTCGGCGGTGGTGATCGTGAACGAGTCGTCGCCGTCGCCGTACTGTCCCGCGCAGTCGGTTTCGCACGCCCCCGTCGTGGGATCGATCTTCTCGTCGAACATGTCGTTGATCCATCCCGACGACAGCTCCCGCACGGCCAGCGGGTTCTGCGGTTGCGGGAACCCGGCGATGAGGTAGGCGGCCACCTGGATCAGCGGATTGCCGCCCTGCATGGGATCCATGTGCACGCCGTCTTCGAGCACCACCCCGGTGAACTGCCCCGGCCTGGCCTGCGACAGTTGACTGTTGACGTCGCTGAACACGTTGAGGAAGTTCAGCGGGGCGCCGATCTCGTAGACCGGGATGTAGTCGTTCGGGTCGTCGTCGCTCGGGTCGATGGTGCCGTTCGTTTCCAGCTCGTCGAGCCGGCTCATCGCGTCCGGGACGATCGAGCCCATCGGCACCGCGTCATAGGTCACCACGCCGGCCAGGTGGTTGGTCGTGTCGCCCGTGTAGGTCGGGTCCTCGCGGCGACGGGTCAGTCCCTCGGCGTAGTACCCGGCGACCCCGGGGGCGAAGCCACCACCGAGCGAGTGCCCGACGACGACGAAGTCCAAGGGCACGTCGAGATCGCCGGTGCGGCCGGCCTTGAGTTCGGCGGTGTCCAGGCTGGCGTTGAGTGCGGTACGGTCCGGATCGAGGAACAACTGCGCGACGGCCTCGTGCAGCTTGTCGCCTCCGAGCCACATGCCGTCGGCCTCGAACGGGTTCGAGGTGTAGGTGGTGGTTACGACGATGCTGTTGGTCGAATGCGCCAGGTATGACGCGGTGTAGCTGTAGAGCGGGCCGTTGGCCAGGAACCCGTGTTGCAGGTAGATCATCCGGGTGGGTGCGGGCTGCCCCTCCTGCGTGGTGGGGACATACCAATTCGACTCGACTTCATGGCCTTCGGAGACCACCAGCGTGGAGGTACTGACCTGCACCGAGTCCCGCAGGCCCGCGGGAATCACCGGGTCACCGCCGACCACCCGCTCCAGCGTGGCGAGCGTATCGAACACGACGTCCCCGAGAAACGACAGCGGCTTCGGGTAATTCTGCGGCTCGGGGTTGAGGGCGAGCGCCCCGAGACTGCGCAGCACATCGTGGATCGTCTCGAGCGGATCGTGGGGGCTCGGGTTGGCCGTCGTCGAAGCGAGGCTGCGGATGCGCCCTGCGGAACCGTCCAGGTCTGACGGCGCCGACGTCACGACGTTGCGCGACATCGTGCCGATCGATGCCTCGGTTTCGGCGGCCGGTTCGGTTGCCGGTGTGGGCGTCGGTGTCGGCGGGTTCACCCGCTCGCGGGCTGCAGCCCGTGCCGAGCGGATCTTGATCGGCGGCCGCACCCGGACTTCGACGGCCTTCGGCGCCTCCTCGGTCGTGGCACGGCTGTCATCCCGAAACAACGTGCGGGCCTTGGTCGCAACCGAATCGGTGACTTCGGTCGTTGCGGCGTCGGTCGAGGTCTTGTTCTGGTTCTTCTCGGCCTCTGCTTTTTCGGGCTTGTCCGTCTTGTCCGTCTTGTCGGCTTTGTCTGTCTTCTCGGCCTTATCTGGCTTGTCGGCCTTGGTTCGCGAAATCCCGGGCTTCACCCGCTGTTTCGCGACGTGCGCCTTTCGCTGATGGGATCGCTGTGAGGAATCGTTGTGGGTGGCCGCCGACCCCGCATCCTTCTTCGACGGCCCGTCCTCGTCGGCGTGGGCGGTTGCCGCCCCGGCGAGCATGGCCGCCGATATTCCCGCCGTGAAAACCCCGGCGCCCACCCACGTTGCGACTCGTGTCATTCCCGCCCCCCTGTGCGTCCACTTCGACCTCTGGCACGCTAACGGGAGCGGGTGGCTTTGCGGGCGGGATTCGCCGAGATCAGTTGGCGCAGCCGGGCGTCAGGCCTCGCTCATCCCCTCGACGGGTTCGGGGACAGCGCCCTGGCGTACGGCTTTCTCGATGCGCTCACCGAGATCGGCGTCGACGTTGCGCCAGTACTCAAATGCGCGTTCCAAGACATCGCCGGTGACGGCGCCGTCCAGCGCACCGGCGATCTGCTCGACGGCCGCGGTGCGTTGCGCGTCGTCCCAGACCTCGCGGACCAGCGTGCCGGGCTGACCGAAATCGTCGTCCTCGGAATGCAGGCTGTAGGCCGCGCGGAGCAATTCGCCGTCGGTTTCCCAGCCGTCCTCGGCCGGTCCGGTGATGTCTGCGAACGAACGGCCGGTGCTGTTGGGTGCGTAGACCGCCGCGGCCCCGGCGTGGTGGTAGGTCATCTGGCCGTCGAACATGTAGGTGTTGACGTCGACACCCTCGCGCGGTTGGTTGACCGGCAATTGGTGGAAGTTGGTGCCGATCCGGTTGCGTTGGGCGTCGTTGTAGGCGAAGGCGCGGCCGAGCAGCATCTTGTCCGGCGACAGCCCGATGCCGGGCACGGTGTTGCCCGGCGAGAAGGCGGCTTGTTCGATTTCGGCAAAGAAGTTCTCCGGGTTTCGATTCAGCGTGTAGGTGCCCACCTGGATCAACGGGTAGTCGGCATGCGACCACGTCTTGGTCAGGTCGAACGGGTTGAACCGATAGTCGGCAGCCTCGGCGTAGGGCATCACCTGCACCGAGAGCCGCCAGCTGGGGTGGTCGCCGCGTTCGATGGCGTCGAACAGGTCTCGGCGGTGGAAGTCGGCGTCCTCACCGGCTAGTGCCGCGGCTTCGGCGTTGGTGAGGAACTCCATGCCCTGCTCGGTGTGGAAGTGGTATTTGACCCAGAACTTCTCGCCTCCGGCGTTGACCCACATGAACGTGTGCGATCCGTAACCGTTCATGTGCCGCCACGTCCGCGGCAGGCCCCGCTGCCCCATCAGATACGTAACCTGGTGTGCCGATTCAGGATTGAGGGTCCAGAAGTCCCACTGCATCTGGCCCGAGCGCAACCCGGAATCCGGCAGGCGCTTCTGGCTGCGGATGAAGTGCGGAAACTTCATCGGGTCCCGCAGAAAAAAGATCGGTGTGTTGTTGCCGACGAGGTCGTAATTGCCTTCGGAGGTATAGAACTTCATCGCGTAGCCACGTACGTCACGCCAGGTGTCCGGGCTGCCCTGCTCCCCGGCGACGGTGGAGAACCGCACCAGCAGATCGGTTTCGGCGCCCTTCTGGAAAAGCGCGGCCTTGGTGTACTGCGAGACGTCCTCGGTGACCTTCAAGACGCCGAAGGCGCCGGCACCCTTGGCGTGCGGGCTGCGCTCCGGAACGCGTTCGCGGTTGAAATGTGCCATCTGCTCGAGAAAGTGCACGTCGTGCAGGACGATCGGCCCGTTGGGCCCGACGGTCAGCGAATTGCGGTCACTGGCGGCCGGCGCTCCGCTGCCGGTGGTCGAGCCGGTTGGGGATGCACTCATGTCATTCTCCGTTCAGTTGGGCTGTTTTCTGGGCTGTCAATCGGGGCATGTACCCCAAAACATCACTTCCGCCACGTCGATCCGGTATCCAGGCACGTCAAGCCTCACCATGACCCCTAATCTTGCATAAAGCAAGGGTTGTTGAGTGCAATACTGAATTTTATGGACGAGACGATGATCGCCACTGCACTGTTTTCCGGACCTGATGCAATCATGGCCGCAGACCGAAACGGGTTGATCACGTTCTGGAATGGCGGCGCCGAGCGGCTGTTCGGGTTTTCCGCCGAGCATGCCATCGGTGAGTCGCTGGACCTGATCATCCCGAAGCGGCTGCGCGCCCGGCATTGGGCCGGGTGGCACCAGGTCATGGAGACCGGGAAAAGCCGCTACGGCGACGGGGACATGCTCGCAGTGCCGGCCGTGCGGGCAGACGGCTCGACGATCTCGGTGGAGTTCGTCATCCACCCGCTGGCCGACAACCAGGGCCAACTCCTCGGTATCGCCGCCACGTTGCGTGATGTCACCGCCCGTTTCGAGGAAACCCGCGAACTACGCCGTCAGCTTGCCGAACGCGGATGACCAAGACCGCCGTCGACGAGTTGCTGGCCTTCGAAACGGCGACCCGCGATCTGGTCGGGGTGGCGTTGCGCAGCCTGGAGCAGCTTGAGGTTTCGCTGCCACAGTTCCGGCTGCTGGCTGCGTTGCAGGACCGGGGTCGGTCCACGTCCACGCAGTGCGCGAAGGCGCTCGGAGTGGCCGGGTCATCGGTTACCCGCCTGGCCGATCGGCTGCACGCTTCGGGCCATCTGGTGCGGGTCACCGACCCGTCGAACCGCAGAATCGTCGCCTTGGAGCTGACGCCGCAGGGACGCAAGCTGGTCAAACGGGCCGCGACCCGCCGTCGCCGCGAGCTGAGCCGAGTCCTGGACCAGATCGACCCCGCCCAGCGGGCCGCCTGCGCGGCCGTCCTCGCCGCCCTGCACGAACGGTTCGGTGATGGCCACGCCGATGCGCCGAGGCCGATACCGCTGTAGCCATCTCGGCCTTGGCTCTGGCCTTACCCGGGACTTCGGCGTAGTTTTTCTACAAGTCCATATTGTAAAAACGCGGAGGGTGGGTAATGAGCATCGCCGAACGCAGCACCGGCACCGTCTGGCAGGGACCGCTCGCGTCAGGAACGGGGCAACTGACCTCCGGCAGCGGGGCATTGACCGGGCTCGACGTCACCTGGGCGGCCCGCACCGAGGCGCCCGGCGGCAAAACCAGTCCGGAGGAGCTGGCCGCGGCCGCGCACTCGTCGTGCTTCTCGATGGCGCTCGCACTCAAGCTCGGCGAGCACCATCTGAGCCCGCGCCGGCTCGACGTGCAGGCCACCGTGACGCTCGACGAGATCGACGGCCTGCCCACCATCGTCACCTCGGCCTTGACCGTCAAAGCGCAGGTCGACGGCGTCGACGGCGAAAGTTTCCAGCGGATCGTCGACGAGGCCGCTGCGTTGTGCCCGGTGTCCCGGTTGTTCGCCGGAGCCAAGATCAGCGTGGAAGCCGAACTCGAATGACTGTGAGCGCCACCCTCGAACGCGAACACCGCACCATCGACGAGGGCATCATCGATTTCCTTCGCTCCGACGCCTCGACAGTCACCCCTGAAAAGCGCACCGGCCTACGGGATGCCATCGCGCTGCTCCGGCGCCATATCTACATCGAAGAGGAGTACTTGTTTCCGCCACTACGCGCGGCCGGCCTGTTCGGTCCGGTGCTGGTGATGGTGCACGAACACGGATTGATGTGGCCACTTCTCGACAAACTCGAGCGGCTGGTTGTCGACGACGAAGACGCCGCCGCCGCGCAGCTGTGTCGAGACCTGCTGGAACAGCTCAACACCCACAACATGAAGGAAGAGCGAATCCTCTACCCGCAGGCCGACGGCACCCTGGCGCAGGGCGACCTCGACGAACTGGCCGAGTTGTTCAGCGCCGCCGCCGTTCCCGAGGGCTGGTTCTGCGGCGGCGTGGCCGCTACTTCGGAGTGACGGTCTCGGCGAACGTGCCGCCGCCCTTGTTCAGCCAGCTGATGCTGCCGTGCTGGAACTCGGTGACCCAGCCGCCGTTGGTGGCATCCGGACCGCCGCCCGTCTCGGATTCGTCGTCGGTCGGGAAGCCCAAGGTGCCTGCGGGGCCGCCATTTTCGTTGTACACCCGCAAGATCTCACCCTGCACCACATGGGCACCTGTCGACGGTGAGGAGAAGATGGTGCCGTTGGCGAACGCCTGCACCGTGCCGTCGCCGACCTTCTGTGGCTGCGCTGTCGGAGCGCCCAATGCACCCTCGCCGCCGGCGTCGGAATAGGCCTTCGCAGTCGGAGCGTCGAGCGTCACCTCGCCGACACCGGGAGCGTTGATCGTGGTGGGCGCACCTTCGACGGCCGACGAAACCGCGGTCGAGGCCGAGCTGGCCCCGGATTTCACCGCACTCGTGCCGGCGTCGACCGCCGACGACGCGGCACTCGTCGCACTCGACAAGGCATCCCTTGTCTGGTCCTTCGATTCTTCCGAGCATGCAACGACAGTCGCGCCGGCGATGGCGAAAGCTGCAGCTAGCACACCTGTGCGTTTGATCAGCTTTGGGTTCATTTCCCGAACGTAACACCGGGGACAACGACGCGTCAGCAGAAACCGAGATACCGAGATGGGCAGCTAGTACTCTCAATCGCCCGATTTTCGGCGCAGTGAGTGCACCGCTGCCACCGCCACCGAGATCCCGACACTCAACGCAAACACCGCCAGAACCAGGTGCCGGACGCCGTCGGTGGCGACGAACGCCCACACCTGCAGACCCCCGGCGATCAGCGACAAGATGCCGAATGCCAGGCCGGCGAGGGCGAGACGACGGTCTGTCATGTCCGCAGTGTAGGCAGGCGTATCTCCGTGGGAATGAGCCGGTTTCGAGGGCCGTGGTTATCGTGGAATAAGGCGAATGGAGGCCCACATGAGTTCCGAGACGCACCTCGACCGCACCGGTGCGGCGACCACCGTGACCGAACACTCCGACCGATTCACCATCGAGGTCGAGGGCCACACCGTCGGACTGGCCGATTTCCACGATCGCGATGGCCGCCGGATCTTTCCGCACACCGAGGTCAATCCGCAGTACCGCGGCCGCGGTCTGGCCACGATCCTGATCGCCGAAGCCCTACGTTCGACGCGGGCGGCCGGGCTGCGGATCGTGCCGACGTGCTGGGCGGTGGCCGAGTACATCGATGCCCATCCGGAGTATGCCGACATCACCGACCGGTGAGCAGCTGGGCACTTAGGCCTGTGGTGTGACGAGATACTTCTCCCCCGTCGCCTTCTGCAGGTAGCTGTGGAAGGCCTCCGGCTGGAGCATGCCGGCCCGGAGACCATCGCCCGGCTGCGGGCCCGCGTCGCCGCGGAACTCACCACGACGTTCGCGAGCACCTACACCCAAGAGGTCTCCCTGGCCGGCATGCTCCAGCCGGAGGCCTTCCACAGCTACCTGCAGAAGGCGACGGGGGAGAAGTATCTCGTCACACCAC
>NZ_MBEQ01000063.1 GCF_001954135.1 Mycobacterium sp. GA-1841
CCTACGACGAACACACCGCCTGGGCACACCGCGCACAAGCCGCCGCTTGACACTTAGCTCCCAGGGATGTCTCGCGGAGTTGAGGTCGGAAGATCAGGCAGCCAGCGGCGAGTAATCGGTGGTGCGTTGCCGGGCGGGGCGGCCGATGCCTTCGGCGATCGCGACGAGCTCGGCCACGGTTTTCGCCGAGCCGTTCTCCGAGCCGGCCATCCGGGAGATGGTCTCCTCCATCAACGTGCCACCCAGATCGTTGGCGCCCCCGCGCAGCATCACCTGGGTGCGTTCGACACCGAGCTTGACCCAGCTGGTCTGAATACTGGGGATCCGGCCATGCAACATGATCCGCGCCAACGCATGCACCGCCCGGTTATCCCGATGCGTCGGACCCGGCCGCGCCCCACCCGCCAAATACAACGGCGAGGACTGATGCACGAACGGCAACGGCACGAACTCGGTGAACCCGCCAGTGCGGTCCTGGATCGAGCGCAACACGTTGAGGTGCCCCACCCAATGCTTGGGGGTGTCGACGTGGCCGTACATCATCGTCGAGGACGACCGCAAACCGACTTCGTGGGCGGTGGTGACCACGTTGATCCACTCCGAGGTGGGCAACTTGCCCTTCGTCAACACCCACCGCACCTCATCGTCGAGGATCTCCGCGGCGGTGCCCGGGATGGTGTCCAGGCCGGCTTCGCGCAGGCTGGTCAACCATTCGCGCACCGACAACCCGCTGCGGGTCACGCCGTTGGCGATCTCCATCGGGCTGAAGGCATGCACATGCATCGAGGGCACCCGGGCCTTGACCGCGCGCACCAGATCGGCATATCCGGTGACCGGCAGTTCGGGGTCGATACCACCCTGCATGCAGACCTCGGTCGCGCCGGCCACGTGGGCCTCCCAGGCCCGGTCGGCCACCTCGTCGGTGGACAACGAGTAGGCATCGGCGTCGCCTTTACGTTGGGCGAACGCGCAAAACCGGCAACCGGTGTAGCAGATGTTGGTGAAGTTGATGTTGCGGTTGACCACGAACGTGACGTCATCCCCGACGACGTCACGGCGCAGCGCATCGGCCAGCGCGGTCACCGCCTCCAACGCCGGACCGTCCGCGGTCGCCAACGCCAAATACTCGTCGTCGCTGCAGCCACCGGGATCACGTTCGGCCGAGCGCAGTGCGGCCAGCACATCGGTATCGATACGCTCCGGGGCCCGTGCCGCCAGCTCAGAGACCTTGGCCCGGATCGATTCCCAATCCCCGAACGCGCTGTCCAGATCGCTGCGGGTCTCGGTCAACCGGCCCTCGGAGTCGATCGCGGCATGCAGATCGGTGCGGCCCAACGATTCTGATGCTTCGTCGGGTTCCTGCCACGGCCGCCCGACCGGGTTGACGTCGAGGGCGAACCCGGTGTCGGCATCGGCCAGCGCGTCGACGTGCCCGCGCACCCGCGGATCGATCCAGGCCGCCCCGGCCTGCACGTACTGCGGTTGTGCGGTGAGGCGCTGCACCAGGTAGTAGCCGGCCTCACCGGTGACGTCGGCCAGATCCTCCAGCGCCGGCCACGGCCGTTCCGGGTTGACATGATCCGGGGTCAGCGGCGACACCCCGCCCCAGTCATCGACTCCGGCACCGATCAACGCCAGGCACTCATCCCGCGACACCAGATTCGGCGGGGCCTGCACCCGCATCTTGGGCCCCAGCACCAACCGCGTCACCGCGATCGTCGCCAGGAAATCCTCCATCCCCGCATCCGGGGCCGACGCCATCGCAGTGTGATCCTTGGCCCGGAAGTTCTGCACGATCACTTCCTGCACATGACCGAACTCCTTATGGGAGCGACGGATCGCATGCATCGTCTCGGCCCGCTCGACCAGCGTCTCGCCGATCCCCACCAACAGACCCGTGGTGAACGGGATCGACAACCGCCCGGCATCATCGAGCGTGCGCAGCCGCACCGCCGGATCCTTGTCCGGACTGCCGTAATGCGCCTGGCCCTTGGTTTCGAACAACCGCCGGGAGGTGGTCTCCAGCATCATGCCCATCGATGGCGCGACCGGCTTGAGCCGCGACAGTTCCGACCAGCTCATCACCCCCGGATTGAGGTGCGGCAGCAGACCGGTCTCCTCCAACACCCGGATCGCCATCGCCCGCACATAATCCAGCGTGGAGTCATAGCCCCGCTCATCGAGCCATTGGCGGGCCTCGTCCCACCGAGCCTCCGGGCGGTCACCCAACGTGAAAAGAGCTTCCTTGCAACCCAACTCCGCACCGCGGCGCGCCACATCGAGGATCTCGTCGGGCTCCATGAACATCCCCAGGCCCGCAGAACGCAGCTTGCCCGGCACCGTGACGAACGTGCAGTAATGACACGTATCCCGACACAAATGGGTCACGGGGATGAACACCTTGCGCGAATAACTCACCGGCAACCGGCCACCAGGTCCGCGCCGGCCCGCCGACTCCAGACCCGCATCGCGCACCCGCGCCGCGCTGGCACACAGATCGGCCAGATCCTCACCACGCGCCGTCATCGCGACAGCGGCCTCATCCACATTCAAAGCCACGCCATCACGCGCCCGACGCAACACGCGCCGGAGGGCCCCTGAAGTAGGCGCTGCAGACTTCGGTGGGACAGCCGGGGTGGGCAGATCGGCGCCGTGCTGGGGGTTCAGAGCCACTCCCGTTTAACCCCGTCGGTGTACACAATCATCCACGCGTCTCACATTCTGAAACCAATGCGCCCGCCATATCGGCCACAGTAGACCCAGGACATCAGGCGAGTGCGGCGCCCTTCTGGGACACAGACTCTAAAGGAGCGACGAACGGGTTGGCGACCGCGTAAGTTGTTTCCATCGGGAAGGGGAACCGAGGGGAGCCGCTATGCCCATATCCGTCCGTTCGTATCTCGTCGCGGGAGCCGCCGCGGCCACCGCCACAGCCATCGCTGTCACCCCGATCCACGTCGCTCCGGCCGATATCGCCGTGCCCGCCCACCCCACTTCCACTCAGCCGCAATTGACGCAGGCCATGATCGACCTGCTGGCCGCCGCCAGCCGGATGACGGCCGCCGTCACCCCTAAACCGTCCTCGGGAGGCGCACCCGCATTGGGTGTGGCCCCGGCGGCGGCCGTGACGGCACCGGTCACTCCCCAGCCCACCGCGATAGCGATCGCGCCCAATCTGGCCAACACGATCGATCAGCTGTACGGCGATATCGAGCCGTGGGTTCAGTACGGCTTCGAGGTTGCGGCCTCCATCCTGGGCTGGGTCCCGTGGGTCGGTGGTTGGGCAGGCGGCCTGCTCATGGACGGCTACACGTTCGGCGAGTCCCTCGTCGCCAGCGGCGTCTACAACTTCACCGACTGGCTGCGCGGTGACGGCGGGATCGTGACGAACCTGGCCGACTTCGGAGTCGATGCCGTCTTGGCCGTTGCCTGGCTCGGCCTCGACGTGGTGAATACCTTCATTCCGCTTCCGCCGATTCCGCTGCCACCGCGTCCGCCGCTGCAAGGGCCGTTTGCGGCCGCCGCTCTGGCCGCGCCGGCCACTACGTTCGGGGCGGCGATCCAGAATCCGCTCACCTCCCTCACCGACGCAATCGCCAAAGCCGGTGCGGACTTCGCCGCCGCGATCAAGACATTGGGAATTCGGGGGGCCGCGGGAACCGCCGCGGCCGAGGCGAATCCGGTCGTCGAAGTCGTCAAGGATGCGGTCGAGGGCGCCGAGGACGCCTCGAAGAACCTTGCGACCGGCGTGGCCGACGCAGTCGAGACCGTTTCGAACGATGCCGGCGAGCAGTTGGAACATCTCATCGATGCAGGGAAGCTCAAAACCGCTCGGAAGGACGACGTTGCCGTCGTCCCGAACGTGGTCAGCCAGTCCCTCCGCGGCGCCGGACCGGGTGCGGCAATCGACAGCGCCGCCGAAACCGAGAGCACCGTCGGTACAGCGCTCGAGGAGACGCAGCCGGACACGCCGCGAGCCCGTCTGGTGCGGTCGGGTCGCGATGGTGTCCGCACCGCCGTCGGCAACACCACGGCCGACGTGAAAAGGGCCACCGACAGCGTGCGTTCGGCGTTCAAGGCGGCCCGCGACAAGGCAGCCGGGCAGAGGGCCGACCGGGCCGACGCGAAGACCAAGGACGCGAAGACCAAAAAGGCCGCGTCCGAGCGCGGTAAGTCCAAGACCACCGGCGGCAAGAAGTCCGACACCGGCAAGTGAGTCAGCGGCGGTGATACCGGCGCAGCATCGCCGCCGCGGGTAAGGCACCGACGGCGATGAATATCAGTGAGCTGTAGGCCATCAGCCCGCGCCCGGCAAAGATCAGGTCTCCCCCGGGGCCACCGAATGTCATCAGAACGACGGTGGCCAGCCAGGTCCACAGCGGCAGTGCCGCGATCCGCATGGAATCGGTCCAGTACATGGCTGCCCACACCAGCGCAGTGTTCACCGCTCCGGCGGCCAGTGCGCTCACCGGAAACGGGATCGAGCCGACATACGACGGCAGCAGTAATGCACCTACGACGGCGGAAATCACGCCGTCAACCGCGAGCAGTGCCAGGACGATGCGACCCAGCACGAGGTCTGAAGGCGGGGTCAGGTCGGAATGCTGTCGAGCAGACCAACCAGCGAACCCACCACCCACTGGAAGTTGTCCGCACGGTCCTGCCAATGCTGCAGGTTCGGATCCAGATCGGGGTCCATGAATGTCCCTTCGACGCCTCTGATTCAGGAGGAGCTTACCGCGTCCGGTTTTGTCCATTCCAGGTTCAGTCCGGCCAGCAGGTCGGTTTCCCAACCCTGGCCGTTCCGCTCGCCCGCGTCGCCCGCCACAAGCACGTAGTGCTCCTCACCGAGGATCGGCAGGGCGAGTTTGTTGGACAGGGCGAAAGCCTCACCCGTGGTGGCGACGGTGACCTGGGTGGCGTGCGCACGCATCGCGGCCACCTTGGCCGGCAGCTGCGCCGTGACGTCGACGACGGCGTCGATGCGATCGTCCGGGTACCCGAACGGCACATCGCTGACGTCGATCCGGATCCAGTCCGCGGGCACGTCGGGTAGACCTTGGAGTCCGGCCCGCATGGCGCTGCTGGCCATGACCGTCCAGTAGAACTTGGGAACGGACCAGCCGCTTTCGGCGGCCGCGGCGACCGCCGCCGCCGTGACACGATGGGTTTGTTTGTGGTCGGGATGTCCGTACCCACCGTCGGGGTCGTAGGTGACGACGACGTGCGGGCGCATCTGCCGGATGATCGTCGCCAGTTCCCCGACGGCTTCCTCCATGTCGGCATCGATGAAGCGGCGGTGTTTGCGCACCGGCGTACCTTCCATGCCCGAGTCGCGCCAGTGCCCCGGCCCGCCGAGAAAACGGGGCGCCTCGAGTCCGAGTGCACCCAGCGCCTTGGTGAGCTCGCTGATCCGGTATCCCCCGAGTTGGTCGGCGTGGTCGACGGCCAACTGGGCGTACTGGTCGCCGATCACCTCACCCTCTTCGCCAAGGGTGCAGGTGACCACCTGCACCTCGGCGCCCAGCGCGGCGTAATGCGCGATCGTGCCGCCGGTGGTGAGGGTTTCGTCATCCGGGTGGGCGTGGACGAACAGGAGTCTGGGGGCTTCGTTGGGCATCGGTAGAGACGATAGTCGCGCGTGGGTGGTTGCACACCGGCCGCCAAAACCGACGACGAAATCCGTAGTTTTCAAATTGGCCGAGGCTGTCATTTAGTTGCTCACGCAAGCACGATCTGAGTTCGGACAGTCCGGACACCGCCGTGACATGCGTCGCATTGCTGTGCACGTGTTTTACAACTCACAACGAGGTGTCCAACGTGTGCACGCTAACTCGACGACCATCCCCGAGGCCCCATTACCGCTGGGTAACGTAACCGAACTTACCCTCGACAGCTTCGCTGGCAACGCCTTGACAGTGTATGTCATCTATTTGCTGTACGGACGCCTAAAGCCTGCCGATAATCGCTACTTGCGGTATCGCAATAATGTGATATATGGCGACAAAATCGCGACGACCTGCAATGAAACATGTTTGTCGGGCTCATTAGCCGAGCAGTACGAGCGTTCTGGTTAGCCGGAAAATAGTTCGAAAAATTTGCAGACAGCCCAACTTACTTTCAGGTAACTTCTGCGCCGCCCTAGTTACGCTCCCGTAAGGAGATTCCATGCAACTCGCTGCTCGGTCGTACTTGGCCGCGGGGGTGGCACTCGTCGGTGCCAGCGCCATCGCAGTCAGCCCCATGGCGCCACCGGCGCCGGATGTCCACCTGCCGGCGGTTCACGTGTCGTCCGCTTCGGTGGCGCTGTCGGCCCAGGCCAATCCGCTCGAATTGTGGGCCGAGGTGATCGGCGCAGCATTCGAGAACATCGACGGCCTGGGCCAGCAGGTAGCCGCCGACCCCGCCCCGATCCTCACGCAGATCATCGCCAACCAGCTGCACAGCGTGAATGTCCTGAACGGGGCGGCGCAGACAACGATCGACGGCTTCAAAGACGCCTTCGGAACCGAGTCGTTCCTCAGCTTCACCAATGCGCTCAAGGACTCCCTCGACATGATCGCGGCCGGCGATTTCGAGAACGGCCTGGGCGGCGTGGTGTCGAGCCTCGTGCTTCTGGCCCTGCCACTCCAAACGGGAATCGGCCAGGCGTGGCCCGCCATCGCCCAGCCCTTCGTCAACTTCGGTCAGTTCGTCGCCAAGGTGAACGACAATGTGCCTGCCCTGCTGGCCAACGGACTCCTGTCTCCGTTGATGGCGTCCGCCGCCGCCACCGGCCACAGCCTCGACAGCATCGTGAGCGCGGCGAAGTCCGCCGACTTGGCGGAGTTCGCCACTGCCTTGCTGAACACGCCCGCCACGGTCACCGGCGCCTTCCTCAACGGATACGACATACAAGGCTCTCACTCCGCCGGCTTCCTCACGGCTGCAGAAGGATGGCTGCCCGGCGGGACGATCGCCACGGTGATCAAGACGATGTCCGACATCGCCAACTCGATCAAGACTCCCGGCACGGACCGCGGCAACCTCTTCGGCAATCTGCCTGGCCTGTCGGTTACGCCCGACACGGCCGCGGTGAACTCGACCCTGCTCGCCGACCCCACCACAGTGACCCTCGATGTGGCACCCACCAAATCGCTGACGGCCCGCGTCTCTGCCGCACCGGCCGGCGCCGAGGTGGAGAAGACGGAGTCGGCGCCGATCAGCAACGCAGACACCACTTCTGGCGAAGCAGCTGACGCGGACACAGCCACGGCACCAGCTGCCAACGATGCTGCTGCTCCTGCGGCCGACGATGCCACGAAGTCCGTCACCAAGCTGTCGACCAAGGCATCGCCGAAGACCGCCACGGGACGGACCAAGGCGACCTCCGCCAAGGCCGTCGGCGAGCAGGTGAAGTCGGCGGTCAAGAAGTTGACCAGCGGACTGAAGAAGGACAAGGTCGCCAAGAAGCACACCGAGAAGAAGACGGAATCGTCGAACGCGTCCAAGGGTTCGGACAACGCTGCCTGACCACTAGCGGTTCAGCGGGCCTCGACGGATCACTTCCGCGGGGCCCGCTGCACTGTCATCTGGTCTTGATCCAGTTGCCCGCATCACCGACGATGCCGACCGGCACCGCGCCGGACAGGCTCACGTTCTGCACGCTCGGGCCGGCGGCGACGATGGTGGTGTCCTGCAGGATCGGCAGCACCGTGGACATGTTCCACAGCCGAGGCTCGACAGCCTGGATGACCTCGGCGATGTTCTCCGAACCCTCCAGTGCCGCATCGATTTTCGGCTGCATGCTGCGATCACAGACGCCGGTGATGTTGCTCGGCGCCTGCACCAGTGCATCGGAATCAGGTGCCGGCGCCGGCCGGGTCGGGGTCGGCGTGGTGGTCGGTGTGGCGGGCGCCGCACTCGTGGTCGCCTTCGGGGTCGGCGACGGTGGCACACCGGGCACCGCGGTGGAGACCGCCGTCGCCTCCAGTGCCCGACAGCCGTAGCGTGAGGCAAGGCTGGTCGCCAGGTCTCCCCCGGCCTGTCGCCAGCCGACGACGGCGTCCACCCGGTTGTTGGTCAACGCCTCCCCGTACAGCGCGACCGGGTCGAGAGCCAGCACCGAGGCGTCGATGCCGACGTTGCGCAGTTGGTCGGCGGCGGTGTTGGCCACCGCTATCGAGGTCGGATCGTTGGACGCCACTCCGAGGACCAAGGCCAAGGCCGCGCCGTCCTTGGTGATGCGCTGCCTGCCGTTGGCGGGCTCGGCCGGGCCGCCGGGCGCCGGCGGCGCGGCCGGTTCCACCTGGTAACCCGAGGCGCGCAACAGATCCAGTGCGGCCTCCCGCGGCATCGCCGGAGGCGCCGTCGGCACATAGCCGGGATCCGACGGGGAGCGCACCTGGGCCTGCGCCAAGGTCACGGTGTTGTCGTCCCCCGCCCCCACCGAGGCCAGCAGATCGACGTCGATCAAACCCAAAATGGCCTTCCGCACCTGGACTTCCGCCAGGGCCGGCTGCTGTCCGCGCAACGTCAACTGCATCACCCGCGGGGTGACGATCCGGGCGGTACGAACATCGGGGATTGCGCTCAGCTGAGCGAAAGTGGCTGCGCCACCGTGGACTTGGGCCACCTGGGTATCGCCGTTGCGGATCGAATCGGCAAGAGCGGCCGGTGCGCCGCCACGGCGGAACAGCACCAGATCCGGCTTGGCCGGCACACTCCAGTACCGATCGTTGCGGGCGAGCAGGATCTCATCCCGCTGCGGGTCGATGCTCTCCACCCGGAACTGTCCGCCGGTCACCGGCAACGCGCGGGCCAGGCCGGCCCCGAAGCCACCGGGAATGTCCTTGACGATATGGGCGGGCAGGATGTCGTTGAACAGTTCGCGCCAGGCCGGATAGGGCTGGGAGAAGGTCACCACGGCCTGCTTGCCGCCCTCGACCGATTGCACGCCGGTGATGAGGTCATACCCGGCCGGATCGACAACGCCCGGCTGGCTGACCATTTGGCGCCACAGATACCAATAATCGTCGGCGGCGATCGGGGCGTTGTCGGTCCACTGCGCCTCGGGACGGATCTTGTAGGTGACAGTGAACGGATTGTCGCTTGTCACCTCGGCCGATTCGAGCAGGGTGGGATCGAGTTCCCAGTGCGAACCGGTCGGGGACTTCGGGTCGGGCACCGGCCGGAACGAACTCGGCAACACCATCGCGGAGACGGCCGCGTTCACCGGGGACTGATCGGAGAGCAGGTGCGGGTTGAAACCCGGCCCGATCGAATCGATGGCCATGATGACCTGCGTCGCCTTCATCGGCGGGGGCGGCGTGACCTCGCTGGTCTCAGTGCTTTGCGGGGCGGGCGGCGGACTCACCGTGCAGCCGCTGAACAGGAGTGCCGGCACCGATACGAGCGCCCCGATCGTCAGTTGGGCGCGGCGGCGGGGGGTCGGCACGCCAATCAGGGTATCGACCCACCACACCCGCGATCGCACACACCGCCGCCGCGTCGACCCGGCGAAAAGCTCGGCCGCCGCAAAAAATATTTGCTGGAATACCGTCGGGTCGCGGTCTTGCCGGATCGCCGCACCGACCCGCAGATCGGCAAAAATTGCCAGTTCAGGACGGTGCCAACCTGCGCTTCGGACGCCCCGGAGCGGAACGTCATTCTCAACCGATTAGTTCGCCGCCGTGGTTATGTTCCTGGTATTCAACACGCCGGACAAGGGGACCTATATGTATGTCGGAGTGAAGAAATCGATGACGGCGGGATCGGCGATTCTGACCGCCGGTGTTGTCGCTCTCAATCCGGTGACCGGCCCCGTGCCGGATCCACCGAAGGCAGTACAGACGGTTCAGCTGAACCTGTCTGCTGTGACCAACCCGCTGGAGGCGGGCGCCATCCTGGCCGGAGGCATCTCGTCGTCGCTGGACGTGTTGGCGTCAGAGATCCTCGAATTGCCCGCGGCCCTGATCGTCGGCGCCTACGACTTGGGCCAACAGAACAACAAGGGCCTCTACTTCACGGCCCGCCAGTACGTCGACGCGCCGTGGGCGATCGCCTCGCCCACGTTCGAAGCCCTGGCCCAGATCTTCCCGGAGCCGCTCGGTGGCACCGACGGCGACCCGTGGAACAACACACCGGCCGATGGTGCGATCGTGGACTTCGTCGACCAGGTGCTCTGGGCCGGCGCCGAGGCGGTGAATGCGCAGATCGCCCAAGCCTTGAACGTCGACCCGGCCACCGGCAACCCCTTGGATCCGGTTCAGGCCGGCCCACCGGCGAACCTGGCCCAGGGCGCGATCACGCTGGCGGTCGGTATCGGCGGAACGGCGGTACGCATCCTCCAAGGTGTCGCGGTGTCCCCGCTGACCGTGGCTCAGTTGGCCGTCGGTATTGCCGGGGCACTGACGACGGGGAACAACACACCGCTGTATCGGACGGTCCGCAACATCATCGACGCGCCGCTGTGGGCGGCTGATCCCACGATCGACGCCCTGGCCAAGGTGATGCCCCGACCGCTGGGCGGAACCGACGGAAAGCACGAGGTGTCCTCGGCGCAAGACGGCCAGATGATCAAGTTCCGGGACAAGGTGCTGTGGGGCGCCACCGACGCGGCACGACGGGCGGTCGCAAAGGCGCTCGATGTCGACCCCGCGAACGGTGACCCGTTGCCCACCGTCCGGGCGATCAAGGCCGACGACGCTGTGAAATCCGACGAAACACCGTCGAGTTCAACGTCTTCAAGTTCAGCACCTTCGAGCACCGGCACGGCCACGACACCGGCCCGGCTGGCGGGCCGGGTCTCCGGCAGCACGAGCGTCGAAAAGTTCGTCCCGGGCGAGGACAGCTCCGCACGGGCGACGAAGCACGCCACCGAGACTGCCACGAAGCCGAGCCCGACCACGGTGCGGACTCAGGTCAAGCAATCCGGCAACCGGCTCGACACGGCTGTCAAGGGCCTGCGCGACCGACTGCGCGGCAACACCAAAAAGCCTGCCGCGCAGAAGGAATCCACGCAGAGGACGTCGGCGAAGAAAGCCTCCGCGGACGCCGCCGACTAGCCGCGCGCCTTGGCCCGCGCCTTGGCCCGGGCCCGCAGCGAGGCCGTCAGCTCCACCTTGCGCACCCGGACCACCTCGGGGGTGACCTCGACGCACTCGTCCTCGGCGCAGAACTCCATGGCTTGCTCGAGTCCCAACTCCAGGGGCCGAGCCAGCGTCTCCATCACGTCGGCGGTCGAGGACCGCATGTTGGTCAGCTTCTTCTCGCGCGTGATGTTGATGTCGAGATCCTCGGCGCGCGGGTTGATTCCGACCACCTGACCCTCGTAGGTGTCCTGGCCGGGCTCGACGAAGAACTGTCCACGGTCGGCCAGCTGGATCATCGCGAAGGGGGTGATGGAGCCGGACCGGTCGCTCACCAACGATCCGGTGTGGCGGGCCCGGATCTCCCCGGCCCACGGCCGGTAGCCCTCGAACACGGCATTGGCGATGCCGGTGCCGCGCGTCTCGGTCAGGAAGTCGGTGCGGAACCCGATCAGTCCGCGGCTGGGCACCACGAAGTCCATCCGCACCCAGCCGGCGGCGTGGTTGGTCATCTGCTCCATACGGCCCTTGCGGTTGGCCATCAGCTGAGTGATGGCACCGACGAACTCCTCGGGACAGTCGATGGTCAGTTCTTCGAACGGCTCGTGCAGCTTGCCGTCGATGTTCTTGGTGACCACCTGCGGCTTGCCGACGGTCAGCTCGAAGCCCTCGCGGCGCATCTGCTCGACGAGGATGGCCAGCGCCAGCTCACCGCGGCCCTGCACCTCCCAGGCGTCGGGGCGGCCGATGTCGACGATCCGGATCGACACGTTGCCGACGAGTTCGGCGTCGAGGCGGTTCTTGACCATGCGGGCGGTCAGCTTGTGACCCGACACCCGGCCGGCCAACGGCGAGGTGTTGGTACCGATGGTGACCGAGATGGCCGGCTCGTCGACGGTGATGCGCGGCAGCGCGTGCGAGTTGTCCGGATCGGCCAGGGTGTCGCCGATCATGATCTCGGGGATGCCCGCGACGGCGACGATGTCGCCCGCCACGGCCTCTTCCGTCGGGTTGCGGTCGACGCCCTCGGTGGCCAGCAGCTCGGTGATCTTGGCGTTGGTGATCACCGGCGAGCCGTCGACCTCACGCATCCAGGCCACCTGCTGGCCCTTCTTGATCTTTCCGTTGTAGATGCGGATCAGCGCGAGACGGCCGAGGAAGGCCGACGCGTCGAGGTTGGTGACGAGCGCCTGCAGCGGCGCCTCCGGATCCCCGGACGGCGGCGGGATGTGCTCCATCAGCACGTCGAACAGCGGGTCGAGGTTCTCGCCGTCCGGGTTCTCGCCGTTGGCGGGCTGGGTCGTGGAGGCGATGCCGGCGCGGCCCGACGCGTACAGCGTGGGCAGGTCCAACGCCTTCTCGGCTGCGGCCTGGGCTTCGTCGTCCAGGTCGGAGGCGACGTCGAGCAGCAGGTCGTGGCTTTCCTCGACCACCTCGGCGATCCGCGCGTCCGGCCGGTCGGTCTTGTTGACGACCAGGATCACCGGCAGGTGCGCGGCCAGGGCCTTGCGCAACACGAACCGGGTCTGCGGCAGCGGGCCCTCCGAAGCGTCGACCAGCAGCACCACGCCGTCGACCATGGACAGGCCGCGTTCCACCTCGCCACCGAAGTCGGCGTGGCCGGGAGTGTCGATGACGTTGATCACCGTCATGGTGCCGTCGGGGTGATGACGGTGCACTGCGGTGTTCTTCGCCAGGATGGTGATGCCTTTTTCTTTCTCCAGGTCACCGGAGTCCATCAGGCGTTCCACGGCATCGTCGCCGCGGTGCGTCAACGCACCCGACTGCCGCAACATCGCGTCGACTAGGGTCGTCTTACCGTGGTCGACGTGTGCGACGATGGCGACGTTTCTGAAACTGGGCCGTGAATCCACCCTGCGATTCTCGCAGGTAGGCCGGTCGATCACGAAAACGAGAGAGCCCCGTCACGTTGAAGGCCGCCAAGCTCGCCACGTTGAAGCCCAAGAAGAAGTGCTGTCGCAGCAAGCCTCGCTGCAAAAGGTGCCCGGTCGTACTGCACAAAGTGGCCAAGGCCGAACGTAACGGCCTGCACGGTAAAGAGCTGGAAAAAGTCTTCAAACGGGCCAGGAAGGCATGACGTAGGCCGACTGATCTGTTCGGGCGGCAGACACCGCCTTCGCGAGTACCGTTTCAGGTATCCGTCACGTTGCGATGGGCGTGCTTGGAGGTACCAGTCATGACGGTTTACGAAGCGCTCACAGTCGCTTTGATCATGGTGCTCGCCGCGGGGACAACGGTGGCGATCTATGTGGGCCTGGCCAACTGGATCGGCGCCTGCTACATGGTCCGGTGCAGCGAATGCCACCACCTCACCTTTGCCTCGGCGAACCGGCCGCAGGCGTCCTGTGCGCACTGCCGCCACCCGATGTTGCTGCACCCGCTGTACGCGACGCAGCACCCGGGCCACGCGGTGCGGGTGGTCGGCGACCGCTTGCGTTACTGATCGCCGGCCGCGGTCTGCTCCCCTTGGTAGTGCGGGACACCGCGGCTGCGGAACTGACGGCCAGTGACCTTCTCGGTGCGGATGCGGACGAAGTGGTCGCGTCGACCGTCGACCCACGGCTGCACGAACGTCCCGGCGACTTCCACCATCTCGTCCACGTCGGTGACCGTCTCGGCGTGTCCGACGACCGTGACGCTCCAGCCGGTGTGTAAGTCGGCGTCGAGTTCATCGGCCTGGAAGGCGACCACCTGATGGTCGGTGGCGGCGATCAGCTTCGGGCCGCCGGCCACGCGGATCACCACATCGTCGTGCCAGAGCCGAAAGTTGACGGGCTGCACCGCCGGCAAGGCATCCTCGGTGAACACCAGCCGGCCGACCCGCACCCGCCCCAGCAGATCCAGGCACTGCCTGCGGGTGAGAACGTCGAGCTCGGATCCTTTGGTCACGATGGTCAAACTCCTTCGACGAGCAGCAGGGTCCCTACCGGGGTGGAGCGCCAGTGGCCGGTGCTGATGGTGGTCAACCGCTCGACCGCCCGGGCGATGCCGTCGGCGAGTTCGTCCACATCCGGAGCTGCGTCGTAATCGCCGATGACGCCGAACACCAACCGGTCGGCATAGCTCATGATCGCAATACCGGTCCGCAGATGCAGTGCCAACGGCGGAATCGGCAGCAACCGCACCACCTCACGTCCCATCACCCGCAACGTGTTCCGAGGGCCGGCCACGTTGGTCGCCAGGGTAACCACACCGCGCTGAGGAAGACGGGCCGCGATGGCGCCCATGGCCAGGCTGGCGTGCGGATCGGAATCCTCGGCTTCCAAGAACCCGGCGTCAAGTGCGGTCAACTGGTCCATAGAACCATCGTCTGCCTGCCGCGAGTGGCGCAGACAGGGTCAAAGGTCCTCTGCTGGTCACCAACCACGCCGGTGCGGCTGAGATCCGACCAGCTCGCCACGTCCGGCGACGTCGCGGCTGCGATACACGACATACGGCCGGAACAGGTAGCCGATCGGCGCGCTGAACACGTGGACCAGTCGGGTGAACGGCCACAGGCAGAACAGCACGAGCGCGATCATCACGTGGATGTGAAAGTACAGCGGCGCCTGGGCCATCAGGTCACCCCGAGGCTGCAGGATCCAGATCGAACGGAACCAGGGCGAGACGGTTTGGCGGTAGTCGTGTTCGGCGCCCTCGGGGGTGGCCCCGATCGCCGTGCAGACAAAGCCGGCCACCATCGCCGCCACCAGCACCAGATACATCGTCTTGTCGTTGACCGTGGTCGCCATGAAGACGGGGCCGGTGGTGCGGCGGCGGTAGATGAGCAGGGCGATACCGACCAGGGCCGCGATGCCGGCGATGCCGCCCAGGACCACTGCCTGCAGGTGGTAGACGTGGTCGCTGATCACCAAGTCCATCCAGGATTCGGGGATGAACAAGCCGATGACGTGTCCGATGAACACCACGAGCATGCCGAAGTGGAACATCGGGCTGGCGATCCGCAGCAGCCGCGACTCATACAGCTGGGAGGACCGCGTGGTCCAGCCGAACTTGTCGTAGCGGTATCGCCACCAGGTGCCGACGGCGACCATGGCCAGCGTCACGTACGGCACCACGTCCCAGAAGATCTCCCAGCCCGACATCAGAGCACCTCCTGCGCTCGGCGGGGCGGCACGGTCAGCTGGAATGGCTGCAGGCCGACGGATTCCGCCGGGGGTCCGGACATCATGAGCCGTGCGACGTCATCGACGGAGGCCGGCGCCGGCAAAGTGGCGTCCACCGCCGCGACGACAGGCGCATACGGCGAGTGTGAATCGGCCAACGCACGGGCCACCACACCGATCGGCACCCGGTATTTCGTGAGCAACCGCCGGCCCGCCTCGGGATCCACTGTGGCGGCGAACTCCAATACCACCGGAAGGTGATCAGGGGCTTCACCTTTCGGCATCTCGACACCGGCGGCGCGGTAGGTCTGGGTGAATTCGACCATGTCGGCGCCACGGTTGCGGGTGTCCCCCGACGTCCAATAGGTCAACAACATCGTGCACCGCCTCTGCAGGTCGAAGGTCTCGACATACTCCTGTGCCAACTCCATCGGTGACCGAAGGCTCAGCCCGACAACGGTTTCGTCCAGCAGCGCCCGCGGCGCACCGGTGAGGTGATCGAGCAGGCGAGCCGCGGCCTGCAGCCGATCGGCATGGTTGTCGTCCGGGTAGGCGAGCATCAGGGATGCGGCCTGCCACACCAAGCGGTCCTGCAGTCGGTGCTCGGATCGAGTTCTGCGCTTCCTCACTGGCCCTCCTGTCAATCCTGCGGGAACATGCCCGAAGGCACTCCCCTGCCGTCCCAGTTGAGCAGGTTGACCCGCGAGGGACGATCGGCGTTGGCGGCCATGCCCCCGGTGGTCTGGCGGTGCTGCAACGCATGGAAGGTCTCCACGGCCACGGGCACCGGCCCTCCGCTGGCCTCACCGAACGGGCCCGACTCGTACATCCCCGGGCCGCCTTCGAAGGACAGCGAGCAACCGGGCTCCTCGGCCCCGGGGATCGCCTCGGCACTGTAGGCGGTCGGGATGACGTAACGCTCTTCGTATTTCGCCAATGCCAGCAGCCGGTACATCTCGTACATCTGCTCCTCGCTCATCCCGACCGCCGCCGGGATGTGCGGCTGGGTCTCGCGCCCGAGATTGATGTCACGCATGTAGGACCGCATCGCGGCGAGCCGGCGCAGCACCCCTTCGACGACGGCGGTGTCCCCGGCGGTGAACAGCCCGGCCAGGTACTCGATCGGGATGCGCAGCGCTTCCAGCGCGCCGAACAGGTTCCCGACGTCTTCCCCGTCGTGCCCGTCGCGGCTGACGGCATCGACGACCGGCGACAGTGGCGGGATGTACCACACCATCGGAACCGTCCGGAACTCCGGATGTAGCGGCAGCGCAACGCCGTAGGTGTGGATCAGCTTGTACACCGGCGAGCGCTGGGCGGCCTCGATCCACTCGTCGGAGATGCCCTCGGCCCGGGCCCCGGCGATCACCTCGGGGTCGGTCGGGTCGAGCAGGATCTGCCGCTGCGCCTCGTAGAGGTCCTTGTCGTCCGGTACCGACGCGGCCTCCAGCACCCGGTCGACGTCGTACAGAACCAGACCGAGGTAGCGCAACCGCCCCACGCAGGTTTCCGAGCACACCGTGGGCAATCCGACCTCGATGCGCGGATAGCACAGCGTGCACTTCTCGGCCTTGCCGGTCTTGTGGTTGAAATACACCTTCTTGTAAGGGCATCCGGAGACACACATGCGCCAGCCGCGACAGCGGTCCTGATCCACCAGCACGATGCCGTCCTCGGACCGCTTGTACATCGCACCGGACGGGCAGGACGCAACGCACGACGGGTTCAGGCAGTGCTCGCAGATTCGCGGCAGGTAGAACATGAAGGTCTGCTCGAGTTCGAGCTTGATCTGTTCGCTGACCTGTTTGAGGATCGGATCTCCGGGCACGATCTCCGGCGAGCCGGCCAGATCGTCGTCCCAGTTGGCCGACCACGACACCTTCATCGGTTTACCGGTGATCAGGCTGCGCGGCGGCGCGGTGGGGATGTGTTCACCGAGCGGAGCCGAGGTCAGATTCTCGTAGTCGTAGGTCCACGGCTCGTAGTAGTCCTCGATCGAGGGCAGCTTCGGGTTGGCGAAGATCCTGGCCAGTTTGGCCAGCCGGCCACCGTCGCGCAACCGAAGCCGGCCGCGGCGGTCCAACTTCCAGCCCCCGCGCCACTTTTCCTGATCCTGGTAGGTGCGTGGATAGCCTTGTCCGGGGCGGGTTTCGACGTTGTTGAACCAGACATACTCGGTACCGGCGCGGTTGGTCCAGGCCTGCTTGCAGGTCACCGAACAGGTCTGACACCCGATGCACTTGTCGAGGTTCATCACCATCGCCATCTGCGCCATGACTTTCATGTAAGCCTCGCTTCGCAAGCTTCGCGCGGTGTCACTGGTATTGCACCTCCTGTGAACGACGGCGGACCACCGTCACCTCGTCACGCTGGTTTCCGGTGGGGCCCAGGTAGTTCCAGGCGAAGGAGTGCTGCGCGTAGCCGCCGGCAAGGTGGCTGGGCTTGACCAACAGCCGGGTCAACGAATTGTGAATGCCACCACGGGTTCCCGTGGTTTCGCTCAGCGGCACGTCGATGGTCCGTTCCTGGGCATGGTAGACGTACACCACACCCTCGGGCATCCGGTGGCTGACCACCGCCCGGCACACCAGCACGCCGTTACGGTTGACCGCTTCGATCCAGTCGTTGTCTTTCACGTCGATCTTCGCGGCATCAGCCGGACTCATCCACATCGTGGGACCACCGCGTGACAGCGACAGCATGAACAGGTTGTCCTGGTACTCCGAGTGGATCGACCACTTGGAATGCGGCGTCAGGTAGCGCACGGTCAGGCCGACGCCGTCGCGCCCGAGCCTGGATTCACCGAACAACCGCGCCATGTCGAGCGGGGGCCGGTAGATCGGCAGCTGCTCGCCGAGTTCCTCCAACCAGTCGTGATCGACATAGAAGTGCATGCGACCGGTGAGCGTGTGAAACGGCTTGAGTTCCTCGATGTTCACCGTGAACGGGGCATATCGGCGGCCGCCGGTCTCACTGCCGGACCACTCGGGGCTGGTGATCACCGGAACCGGCCGGGCCTGGGTGTCGGCGTAGGTGATCCGCCGTTCCTCGTTGCCGACCGCCAGATGGATGAGCTTGCGCCCCGTGCGCCGCTCGAGTTCGCGGAACCCTTCGACGGCCAGCCGGCCGTTCGACGTGCCGGACAGGGCCAGGATCACATCAGCCATGCGTTCGGCGGTGGTGATCGCCGGGCGGCCTTGGCCGGCACCGGAATCCATCACGCCGAACTTCGCGGCAAGTTCGGCCACCTCCTGGTCGGGGTGCGTGGTGACCCCCTTGGTGGTCAGCCCCAAGGTGTCGACAAGCGGTCCCAGGGTGGACCACTTCTCGGCGATCGCGGTGTAGTCGCGCTCGACCACCACCAGCGGACCCATCGTCTTGCCCGGAACCGGCGTCTCCCCGGTGTTCCGCCAATCATGTTCGGTGCCACCCGGGTACGCCATCGCCCCAGGCGTGTCATGTTGCAATGTTCCCATCACCACATCGGTGCGGGTGCCCAGGTGCCGCGCGGCCAACGCGCTGAAAGTCCGCGCGATCGCACCGAAAGCGTCGAAGTCCGAACGGGTTTCCCACGGCGGGTCGACGGCCGGGCTGAACGCGTGGACATACGGGTGCATGTCGGTGCTCGACAAGTCGGCCTTCTCGTACCAGGTCGCCGCCGGCAACACCACATCCGAGAGCAGCGTCGTCGAGGTCATGCGGAAGTCGATCGACATCAACAGATCCAGCTTGCCCTCGGGGATCTCCTCGGTCCAGGCCACCCCGTCGGGGCGCAGGTCGTCCCCGGCCGGTTCGGCCTGCACATTCGATGTCGTGCCCAGCAGATGGCGCAGGAAGTATTCGTTGCCCTTGCTCGAGGAGCCCAGCAGGTTGGCCCGCCACACGTTGAGTACGCGCGGCCAGTTCGCCGGATTGTCCGGGTCGGTGACCGCGAATTTCAGCCCGCCGCTGGCCAATTGCTCGGCCACATAGTCAGCCACCTCACGGCCGGCCGCCTTGGCCTCGTCGACCACGTCCAGGCTGGAGCGGTCGAACTGCGGGTAGAACGGCGTCCACCCCATGGCCACCGCCGAGCTCAGCACGTCCATCGTGTGCTTGTCTCGGAACCGGCCCCGGCCCACCGGGCTGGACAATGCGTCGGCGCGGTAGCCGTCGTAGCGCCACTGGTCGGTGTGGACATACCAGTACGACGTCCCGGCCATCTGCCGCGGCGGGCGCGACCAGTCGGTACCCATCGCCATCGCCGCCCACCCGGTGACCGGACGACACTTCTCCTGGCCGACGTAATGCGCCCAGCCGCCGCCGTTGCGGCCCATCGACCCGGTGAGCAACAGCAGCGCGAGCACCGCGCGGTAGGTCGCGTCACCGTGGAACCACTGGCAGATGCCGGCCCCCATGATGATCATCGAGCGGCCGCCGGATTCTTCGGCGTTGCGGGCGAATTCGCGCGCCACCCGGATGGCCTGGGCCGCGGACACCCCGGTGATCTGTTCCTGCCAGGCCGGTGTGTAGGGCCGGGTGGCGTCGTCGTAACTGGTGGGCCAGTCGCCGGGCAGGCCGGGGCGGTGCACGCCATATTGGGCCAGCATCAGATCGAACACCGTGCACACCAGATGGTCGCCGACCCGCCGCACCGGCACACCACGTTTCAGCGTCGCACCGCTGCCGTCGACGGTGTCGAATCGCGGCAGCGTGATCTCGGCGGTTTCGAAGATGTCACCCAGTACGGTCAGTGCCGGGGACAGGTCCTCCAGGTCGAGGTTCCATTTGCCGAGGCCATCGTTGCCGTAGCGGAATCCGAGCGAACCCTGCGGTACCGCGACGCTGTCGCTGGCGCCGTCGAGCAGCACCGGCTTGAACGCGGCGTTCTCCTGCTCGGCGATCACCCCGCCGAGATCGGCTGCGGTGAGGTTCTTCCCGGGAACCAGCACCCCGTCGCGCTCCTCGAGTTTGACCAGGAACGGCAGATCGGTGAACTGGCGGACATAGTCGACGAAGTACGGAACCCGGTTCTGCACAAAGCACTGATCGAGGATCACGTGTCCCATGGCCATCGCGAGTGCACCGTCGGTGCCGGCCGCGCACGGCATCCACTCGTCGGCGAACTTGGTGTTGTCGGCGTAGTCGGGGCTGACCGTGACCACCTTGGTGCCGCGGTAGCGGACCTCGGCCATCCAGTGCGCGTCCGGGGTGCGGGTGACCGGGACGTTGGAGCCCCACATCATCAGATAGGCCGCATCCCACCAGTCCCCGGACTCGGGCACATCGGTCTGATCGCCGAACACCTGTGGCGATGCCACCGGCAGATCGGCATACCAGTCGTAGAACGATGTCATCACTCCGCCGATGAGCTCCACGAACCGCGAGCCCGCGGCGAACGACACCATCGACATCGCCGGGATCGGTGAAAAACCGGCCACCCGGTCGGGCCCATAGGTCTTGATCGTGTGCACGTGCGCGGCGGCGATCATCTCGGTGGCCTCGGCCCACGTCACCCGGACCAGGCCACCCTTGCCGCGGGCCTGGTGATACCGCTTGCGCCGCGCCGGGTCGCCCTGGATGTCGGCCCAGGCCAACACCGGATCCTTCAGCCGTACCTTGGCTTCCCGGTACATCTCGACCAACACGCCGCGCGCGTAGGGGTACCGCACCCGCGTCGGCGAGTAGGTGTACCAGGAGAACGCCGCGCCGCGGGGGCAGCCGCGCGGCTCGTACTCGGGGCGGTCGGGCCCGACCGACGGATAATCCGTCTCCTGGGTTTCCCAGGTGATGATTCCGTCCTTGACATAAATCTTCCACGAGCACGATCCGGTGCAGTTGACCCCGTGGGTGGAGCGCACCACCTTGTCGTGGCTCCACCGGTCGCGGTAGAACACATCCCCTTGCCGCCCTCCGGTACGGGTGACCGTGCGCAGGTCCCCGGAGAACTCACCGGCAGTGAAGAACTGTCCACTGCGTTCGAGCAATTCCTCGATCGATCCGCCGATGTGCGGCTTCGTCATCGAAACGCCTCCTTGGGCTGCGCGGGTTCCCGGGCATGCAGTCGTAGCGCGGTATAGCCGAACGCCACCAACGCCGTTGCCACCAGGAGCACAAGCCCTACCGTGTAGTCGTGGTCAATGGGATCGTAGGACGCCCCCATCACCAGTGGTGGGAAGTAGCCGCCCAAACCGCCTGCGGCGGCGACAATCCCGGTCACCGAACCGACTTCCTTCGCTGGTGACCGGCGGGCCACCCAGGCGAAGACACCGCCGGTACCGATGCCCAGGAAGATCGCCAGTCCGATGAAGGTCGACGCCGACCATACATCCGGCGGCGGCTGGAACATCGCCACAAACGCCAGAACTGCGGTGCCCGCGAAAGAGGTCAGCACCACGTATTTGGGGGCGATGCGGTCCGACAGTGCCCCGCCGACGGGCCGAGCGAGCACCGCGGCCAACGCGAATCCGGCTGTGCGGGAGCCTGCTTCGACCGAGGAGAACTCGTAGATGTTCTTGATGTAGGTGGGCAGGTAGTTGCTGAACGCCACGAACCCGCCGAACACCACGGCGTAGAGGAACGACATTTCCCACGTGACAGGGAGTTTCAGCGCGGATTTCAGCTTCGGCAGCACCGGGTCGGTATTCGGCTGGAACACCGGCGAGTTCCGCATCGCCACCATGCACAGCACGGCCGTCAGCGCCAGGGCGACGGCGATGATGACGTGGGTGGTGAACAACCCGAACCACCGGACGAACCTCGGGGTGAAAAACGCCGACAGCGCAGTGCCCACCATGCCCATGCCGAATACGCCCGTGGCATAGCCACGGCGGCTGACCTCATACCAGTTGTTGGCGAACGGGATGCCGACGGCGAAGATGGTGCCCGCGATACCGAGGAAGAAGCCGCAGATCAAAAGCAGCGGATAGGACTTGGCCTCACCGGCCGCCCCGACCGCCAGCACCGGCAGGATCGAGGCCAGGGTCACCGCGAGAAACATCGTGCGGCCACCGAACCTGTCGGTCAGGGAGCCGATGGCGATGCGACCGAGCGATCCCACCAGGATCGGCGTGGCCACGAGCATCGAGGCCTGGGTACTGCTCAACCTCATGTCGCCGGCATAGGTGGTGGAGAGCGGGCCGATCATGTTCCAGGCCCAGAAATTGATGGCCGAGACCCAGGTGGCCAGCACGAGATTCACGCTCTGGCCCCGGAGTGGCGTGCTAGCCGTGCTCACCACAACAGCAAAACATCATATTCGGTGCAGGTGCGTCATTTCCCCGGAAACGTTGCGAGCAGATTCACAGAAACGTAATCCGCAACATCATCGTGTCCAAAATGCCCAGCAGCCGCCGGCCAGCCGAAACGGGCGACGTACCAAGCCAATACGCGGGCGTCTAAGACGATCGCAGCACCGCGGCCAACTCACCGAGCCAGGCCCGGTCGGCCGGTACCCATGGCAGCGCATCGAGTTCGTCCGCACCGACCCACCGCAGGGCCCGGTGGTCGTGTGGTTGCGGACTTCCGGCCGTCAGCGTGACCCGATACGCGCGCAGGATCACCCCCGCCTTCAGTTCGACGTCGACGCCCAGACGGGCGCCGACAGCCACCTCGACACCGAGTTCCTCCTGCAACTCCCGGGCCAGCGCGCCGGCGTCGCTCTCCCCCGTCGCGACTTTTCCGCCGGGCAGCTCCCACAATCCGGCCAGCTCGGGCGGCCGCTGCCGTTGGGCCACCAACAGCCGGTCCGCCGAAAACAACGCACCGGCCACGACGATCTGCTCACTCATCGCGCCCGACGGTATACCGTCGGGCATATGGCCGTGTTATCGAACGATCAGGTCGACGCCGCACTGCCCGATCTGCCGGGCTGGGAGCGCGCGGCGGGCGCCCTGCGCAGATCCACCAAGTTCCCCACGTTCCTCGACGGCATCGAGGCGGTGCGCCGCGTGGCCGAGTTCGCCGAACAGAAGGACCATCATCCAGACATCGACATCCGCTGGCGCACTGTCACATTCGCCTTGGTGACGCATTCCGCCGGCGGGATCACCGACAAGGACGTTCAGATGGCCCAGGAGATCAACCGGATTCTGTCCGACCAGCCCGAATAGTCGCGACCCAGCCGAGCGTGGCCAGCGTCGCCACGATGTAGACCAACCCGGCCCACGCCAGATACCACGGTCGGCCGATCTCCCAGATCGTCGGCTGCGCGAAGCTGAGCAGCCACGGCACCCCGATCAGGGTCAGCGCCAGCCAACCCCAACCGAGGATCCGCGCGCCGAGCCGATCGGCAAACGGCCCGTGCAGCAACCAGATCATCAACGGAATCAACCACACCCAGTGGTGCGTCCACGAAATCGGCGAAAGCAGCAACCCGAACAGGCTCACGATCACGATCCCGCCGAGGCGGTCGGCACTGCCACCGATGGCCCGCCAGGCCAACACGGCCAGCACCGCGGTGACGACGATGCCCAGAAGCACGGCCGGACCGTACCCGGCGTCATGGCCGAGGATTCGCGAAATCCCACCCCGCCATGATTGATTGAACGATGTCCCGATCGGCCCGATCCGGTCGGCGTCACCGAGCAGTTCGGTGAAATACCGGCGCGCCTGATCTCCGATCACCAACGCCGAGACCGCGATCGTCGCGAAGAACACCGCCGCCGAGAACACCACGCTGGCCCACCGGCGCGCGCCGAGGAAGTACAGGCCCGACACCGCAGGCGTCAGCTTCACCCCTGCCGCCACGCCGACCAGCAATCCCGACAGCCACCAGCGATTGCTGTAGACCGCGTAGAGCACGGCCAGCACCAGGACGACATTGACCTGTCCGTAGTCGAAAGTGCTGCGCAGCGGTTCGGTCCAGATGCCGACCGCGGTCCACAGCATCGCGACGCGCCGGTCGGCTTCCTGACGCAGGAGCCGTTGACTGATCCGCACCACGCCGTACAGCGCGGCGATGATCCCGAGTTGCCAGCAGAACGCCACCAGCCCGAACGGCAGCAGATGCAGCGGGTAGAACACCACCGCCGCGAACGGCGGGTAGGTGAAAGGCAATGGGAAATCCGGCGTCTGATCGGCATAGACGTAGTCGTAGAGCACGCCGGGGCCGTCGAGCGTGGCAGCACCACCGACGTAGACGTGCAGATCGACGAAGTTCGCACCGTTGGGCACCAGATATGTCCACGCCAGGCGCGCCGCAATGCTGAGGACCAGCAACATCGGCGCCAGGCGGTAGAGCCGCGCGGATGCTGAGGAGTGGGTGGCCGGTTCGGTGTTAACGGTCACGACTTTAGCGACCCTCCTGTGCCGCCTGCCCCCGCCACCGGCTGTCCCGCCTCCGGTTGTCACGCCACCGGTTGTCACGCCATCGGTTGCCCCGCCATCGGTTGCCCCGCCACCGGTTGTCACGCAGGAGTGGCTGCCGAGGTCGAGCGTCACCCCAGCGTGACGAAGTCCTCGCGGCCCCGCGCGGTCTGTCACGCCAGCGTGGCTGCCGAGGTCGAGCGTCACCCCAGCGTGACAGTCGGGACGAAGAAACGCCCGAGGCGGTCGGCGCGTCACGCGTCAGGCACTGCCCGATAACGAATTCAGACGGTGCAGTAACGGTTGAATAACCGCCACACGTGTCCCTTGAGTCACACCAGTAACTCGATAGTTTCGGGCTCAGACGTTGCAAGCAACCGATTGGGAGAACCATGATCTTCACCTGGAAAACAGTTTCCACCAGCGTGATCGCAGCCGCCGGCGCAGTCCCGGTCGCGTTGGCGCTCAGCGCGACAGCGAATGCCGATCCGATAGCCCCGGCGCCGGCGCCCGCACCGGGCCTGCCGATCGTCAACCAACTCGCCGGCGTGCCGGCCGCCGCGCCGCAGCTGCTGCAGGATGTCGGCTCCGCGCTGTCGGGGACACCTGCCCCCGCGCCGGCGCCGGCCCCGATGGCCACCGCATCGGTGACGCTGCCGCAGCCCGCGGCCACGGCGCCCGCCGCATCGTCGGCCAACGCACCGCTGGGGTCTCTGGTACCGGGCCTGCCCTCCGCCCCGGCCGTTCCGGCTGCGGCCCCGGCCGTTCCGGCTGCCGCCACGACCGCTCCGGCCACCGGACTCTCGTCCCTGGTGCCCTCGGCCGAGGTCAAAATCCCGCAGGTGCCGGGCATGCCGCTGCCCCTGCCGCAGTCTGTGAACATCCCGGGTGACCTGGCGTCGCTGGTTCCGGTCGCGGCCCAGACGGCCCTGCCCGCCGGTGCCCCGGCGGTCGCGGCAGCTCCGGCAGTTGCTGCGCCCGCCGCCGCTGTTCCGGCGACCGCCCCGGGTGTCGCAGCGTTGGCCCCGCTGCTGACCGCCGGCCTGCCCTGATCACCGAACTGGTCTGACCGCCCGAAACGATGGGAAAGCCATGTCCTCGCGTATGTCACTGAAAACGTTGTTCGGCACCGCCGCCGCAATCGGGTCCACCACCCTGTTGCTGTTCAGCAGCGCCGTAGCCAACGCCGATCCGGCACCGCTGCCGATCGACGCGCAGCAGGCACCCGGCTTGTCGGCGGTATCGGAGTTGAGTCCGATTATCCAGCAGGCTGCGGCCGACCCTGCCGGCGCGGCTCAGCTGTTGATGGCTGCCGCGCAAGCGTTCGCGGCCAACAAGTCGGAACCGGCCGCGTCCAACAACATCGCCACGGCGGTCAACCAGTTCGCCTCCCAACCCGTCGCCGCACCCGAGCACATCCCGGCCGCGGGTGCGGGGCTCGACGCACATCTGCCTGCGGGCGTCGACCCGGTCCATGCGGCCGGGCCGGCCCCCGAGGCACTGCCGGCTCCTGCCCCGGCACCGGCGCCCGAAGCTGCTCCGGCACCCGCTCCCGCACCTGAAGCTGCCCCGGCTCCCGCACCCGAAGCTGCTCCCGCTCCGGCGCCCGGGGCCGTTCCGGCCGCTGTCACGATTCCGGCGCCCGCGCCCGCGCCTGCACCGGACGCCGCGCCGGCCGGCGCGCCCGATTTCGGTCCCAACGCGCCGACGACGCAGGACTTCATGTACCCGTCGATCAGCAACGGGTGCCTCAAGGACGGCGGAAACGTTCTGGCGACGGCAATTTCGGTGGCCGGCCCCGCCACGATCCCGCTGCCCGGCCCGAAGGCCGGCCAGACCGCCTACGTGTTCACCGCGATCGGCACCCCGGGTCCGGCCGCCGAGCAGAAGCTTCCGCTCAACGCCACGTGGGTCAACCTGACCACTGGCAAGTCCGGCAGCGTGACGCTGCAGCCGCGCTCGGACATCAACCCCGAAGGACCGACCACGCTCACCGCGATCGCCGACACCGGCTCCGGCAGCATCATGTCGACGATCTTCGGGCAGGTCACCACGACCGAGAAGCAGTGCCAGTTCATGCCCACCATCGGATCCACGGTGGTGCCCTGACCACACCATATGAATGGGGAAGCGAAATTCCCGGTCGCTGGCCTCATGGCCGGCGACCGGGAATTTTGTGTAGGGGCTGAAAGTCGGAGGCTCAGTAGGCCATGAAGAGGATCATTTCCCGGTCGTATTCACGGCCGGGGTGCTGCTGGGCCAGGTGCGCCTGGGCCTTCTCGACGAGGTCGTCCTCGTCGGTACCGCTGATCGCTTCGCCACACGGGCAGTTCAGATGTGTCTTCGCCATATCCTCACTTTCGCATATGTGAGATAGATGTAGCCATGGACTTGTACGACGTCATGCGAACGACCGGAGCCGCACGCCAGTTCACCGACGACCCGCTGCCCGACAACGTGCTGGAACGAATCCTCGACAACGCCCGCTTCGCACCCAGCGGCGGCAACCGCCAGGGTTCACGCGTGGTGGTGATCCGCGACCGCGACACCCGCGAGGCCCTCGCCGACCTCGGCGTCACCGGATCGAGACGCTATATCGCCCAGCAGCGCAACGGCGAAAGTCCGTGGAACCCGCTGCACTCCATGCGGGTGTCGGCCGACGATGTCGCCGCGGTGAAGGTCCCACGCGCCACCCACCTCGTCGAGGCGCCGGTGGTTTTGGTGGTGTGCGTCGACTTGGGTGTCGTCGCGGCATTCGACCAGGACCTCGACCGGATCGGCGTGGTCTCCGGGGCCTCGGTGTATCCGTTCGTGTGGAACATCCTGCTGGCCGCGCGCAACGAAGGCTACGGCGGTGTCCTCACCACCATGGCCGTGGCCGAAGAACCCAAGGTCAAAGCGCTGCTCGGCATACCCGAGGACTACGCGGTCGCCGCAGTGCTGCCACTCGGCAAGCCCGTCCGCCAACTCACCAAGCTCAAACGAAAGCCCGTCACCGAGATCGCGACCCGGGAACGGTTCGACGGGCCGCCGTTCTGACGTCGACGGTGCGTTCAGATCGCCATTTCGGGCCGAAACGCGATCTGAACGCACGCTCGGCGTGGTGGCTAAGCCTTGGCCTGTTTGGCTTTCTTCGCCGCGGCTTTCATGTCTTTCTTGTAGGCCCGCACCTTCTGCAACGACCCGGGATCGACCACGTCGGCCACCGACATGAAACTGCCTTCGTTGCCGTAATCGCCGGCAGCCTGGCGCCACCCCGCCGGTGTCACGCCGTACTGCTTACCCAGCAGCGCCAAGAAGATCCGGGCCTTCTGATCACCGAATCCGGGTAGCCGCTTGAGCCGGCGCAACACCTCGGCGCCGTCGGGGTCGCCACCGGTCCACAGGGCCGTCACGTCACCGTCGTATTCGTCGACGATGGCGCGCGCGAGCTCCTGCACCCGCTTGCCCATCGAGCCCGGAAATCGGTGAATCGCAGGGGTTTGCGACACCAACGCGATGAACTCGTCGGGGTTGTGATCGGCGATCTTGCGGGCGTCGACGTCACCGAGGCGATCGGCGATCTTCTTGGGCCCGGCGAACGCCGTCTCCATCGGAATCTGCTGATCCAACAACATCCCGACCAGCAACGCGAAGGGGTTGGCCTCCAGCAGGGCGTCGGCCTCGGGGTCTTGGACGAGCTGCAGTTTTCCCACGTCGTCAGTCTAGAACCAGACTCGTTTTTGACGCCTGTGTCGGTCGAGTGTGCGAAAGTACACGCGTCAACCGGAGATGTGCCATAGGAGATGGACATGAGACGCGTCGTTGTACCTCTTTTTGCCGCGCTGGCTACGGCGCTTGCCTTGGCTGCCACGGCCAACGCCATCCCCGATCAGGGCACGCCGGAATTCGACAACTACATGCAGGGCCTGGACCGCAACGGATTCCACCTCAACCCAGATACTGCGTGGCGCGTCGCTCACCAGGCTTGTACGGGCAGCATCCCGGGGTACATCAGTTGGGAGCTGGCCGCACAGGGTGTGATCGGCCCCGGCGCGGAGCAGCGGGTGTACGACGTGGCCAGAAAGTACGCCTGCCCGGTTCAGTAGCAGCACCGCGCGGGGCAACCTCGCCGGTTTAAGGTTGGCCGCACGATGTCCGGCGAAGTTGCACTCGCGCTGGCCCTGGCGCTGATCCTGGCGGCGGTTGCCGCCGTCGGGGTGGTGCGCACCCGCAGAGTCGTCGCCACCCCCACCGAACGCGCAGTGCATGCCGCGCTGCACACCGCTGCACAGGCCGCCCGCGCGTTACGTCAAGGCCTGGACACCGAATCCGCGACCACCGCAGCGCCGTACCTGCGTGAGCTCACCGGCACAGCCGGGCTGGCCCTGTTCGACGACGACGCGGCCCCCCTGGCCCGTGATCATGCCGACGAGGCGATCTGGCATCCCGACATCGTGGGCATCTGCGCCGACACCGCGCGGGAATCGATCAACGCCGGACGCCGAGTGCTGCGCACGGCGCGATCGACCGCGGTGGTGGCCCAGCCGCTGCTCACCGAGGGCGGTGAGGTGCTGGGCGCGCTCGTCGTGCTGGCCCCGTCCAGTCCGGGCCCCGGCATGCTCGGGGCGGTCGGCGAGGTGGCGCGCTACGCGGCCAGCCAGATCGAACTGGCCGAACTCGACGCATCCCGCGCCCGGCTGGATCGGGCCGAGGTGCTGGCGTTGCGGGCCCAGATCAGCCCGCACTTCATCTACAACGCGCTCAACACGATCGCGTCGTTCGTCCGCACCGACCCCGATCGGGCGCGTGAGCTCATCCTGGAATTCGCCGACTTCACCCGCTATTCGTTCCGCGCCGCAGGCCAATACACCACGTTGGCCGACGAACTGCGCAACATCGACCGCTACCTGACCTTGGAACGCGCCCGGTTCGGCGCCAATCTGCTGGTGCGGCTGCGGGTGGCGCCCGAGGTGCTCAACGTCGTGGTGCCGTTTCTGGCGTTGCAGCCCCTGGTGGAAAACGCCGTACGACACGGGCTGGCCGGACAGGGCGGCGGATCGGTGGAGATCATCGCGCGCGACGCGGGTACCGAATGTGTGATCACCGTGGAGGACGACGGCGCCGGCATGGATCCCGACGTGCTCCGTGCCGGTCCTGGCGATGCACTGGCCGACCGGACCGACGAATCTGCGCACGTCGGGCTGACGAACGTGGACCATCGGCTGCGCGCGGCTTTCGGCAACGACTACGGTCTGGTGGTCGAGACAGCGGTCGGCGCCGGGACCAAAGTGGTGATGCGTGTGCCGAAGTTCCGCTCGGGGATACGAGCCAGCGGAGGAGCGTTCGCATGAGGACCGGCCTGACCGTACTGGCCGTCGACGACGAGGCCCCCGCCCTCGACGAGCTCGCCTACCTGTTGGGCCGCCACCCCGACGTCACCGACGTGCACACCGCATCCGATGCCACCTCGGCACTGCGGGAACTCAATCAGCACCGCATCGATGCGGTGTTCCTCGACATCAACATGCCGGGCTTGTCGGGTATCGAATTGGCCGGGGTGCTGGCCAATTACACGCACCGTCCGGCGGTGGTGTTCGTGACCGCTCACGAGGACAAGGCGGTGGCCGCCTTCGATGTGGGTGCCGTCGACTACCTGCTCAAACCGATCCGACAGAACCGGCTCGACGAAGCGGTGCGACGCGTGGCCGCCGGCACCGCCCACAGCGGTACGGCCGCCGCCCCGGACGATCAGGACTGGAACGTCATCCCCGCCGAGCTGGGCGGCATCACCCATCTGGTGCCCCGCGACAGCATCGGCTGGGTGGAAGCCGAAGGCGACTACGCCCGGCTGCACTCGGCCACCGGTGCGCATCTGGTGCGAATACCGTTGAGCACCTTGGAGACCCGATGGCGCGATCACGGGTTCCAGCGCATCCACCGGTCATACCTGGTGTCTTTGCGGCAGGTCACCGGCCTGCGCAGCTCCGACGGCGCCGTGCTGGTGCGGTTGCGCGCCAACGGATCCTCACCCGCGGTGGAGTTGCCGGTGAGTCGACGCCAGGCACGCGAGTTGCGCGACCGGTTGGTCCGTGACCCGATGCGCTCACTGAAACCGGCGGGCACCGATGAGTGAGCGGCCCATCCCCCAACGCGAGCGCGTCGTCCTCGCCCACCGCCGCGGCGCCCGCATGGTGCGCACCCGCGTCGAGGTGGCCGAGCAGACCCAGGTGGGCGACGCCCTGGTGCGGGGGCTGGTGCGCACCCAGCTGGGGCTCGCGCTGCGGCTCACCGCGGTGGTGGTGACGATCGTCGTGGCGCTCGTGCTGATCAACGCCATGGCGCCGGATCTGGCCGCGCTCAGCGTATTCGGGATCCGGCTCAACTGGCTGGTCCTGGCCGGACTGCTCTACCCGCTGCTGTACGGCGTGGGACGGATGTACGTGCGGCTGGCCGAACAGGGCGAACGCGATTTCGTCCGGGTCGTCGACAGCGAACCATGACCGGCGCCCCGTTGACCGCCGCCGCGCTCCTGGTCGCCGCGGTCGCCACCATCGTGATCGGCATGTACGGTGTCCGGTTGTCGCGCACCACCTCCGACTTCCTGGTCGCCTCCCGCAGTATCGGGCCGCAGTGGAACGCCGCCGCGATATCAGGCGAATATCTGTCTGCTGCTTCGTTTCTCGGGGTGGCGGGGCTGATCGCCAAATACGGTGCCGACGCGCTGTGGTACCCGGTGGGCTTCACGGCGGGATACCTGGGCCTGCTGTTGTTCGTGGCAGCGCCGCTGCGCCGGTCGGGCGCCTACACCGTGCCGGATTTCGCCGAATTCCGGTTGGGCTCGGTCAGATTGCGCAAGGTGGCCATGCTCGTGGTCGTGATGATCTGCCTGTTCTACCTGGCCCCGCAATATCAGGGCGCGGGGTTGGCCCTGAAAACACTTCTGGGCGTTCCGGTGTGGATCGGTCCGCTGTTGGTGGGGGCGATCGTCATCATGAACGTGGTGGCCGGTGGCATGCGATCGATCACCTTCGTGCAGGCGTTCCAGTACTGGCTCAAGCTCACCGCGGTCGCCATCCCCGCGCTCGCCCTGCTGGGGTTGTTCGTCAACGACCGCGGCGAATTGGGCGGCCCACTGCCACCGACCGTCCAGCATCAGACCACCGTGCAGATCGAGACCGATGTCGTCGTCCAGGTGATCGAACCGGCCGGCATCACGGTGACCGGCGACCTCGACGGCCGCCACGTCGACTCCGCCACGATCACCGCACCGGGGCAACACACCCTCGGCGCCGGTACCGCGCTGACCTTGGCGGCCGGTGCGGCCACGCCTGTCGTGGCCGATACGCCGGGCACCGGCAGCGAATGGATCGCCTCCGGTGGCGGCCTGGGCGGCGGACATCCGCTTTACCAGGTGTTGTCCATCATCGTCGCGACGTTCCTCGGCACCCTGGGCCTGCCACACGTGCTAGTCCGCTTCTACACCAACCCGGACGGGCGGGCCGCCCGCCGCACCGCATTGGCCGTGATGGCGCTGCTGTCGGTGTTCTATGTGTTCCCGATCCTGCTCGGGGTGTTCTCCCGGCTGTACGTTCCGCAGCTGTTGATCACCGGGACCGCTGATGCCGCAGTGCTTTTGGCGCCGGGTGCGGCCGTCGGCGGTATCGGCGGACAGCTGCTGGCCGCGCTCGTGGCCGCCGGCGCCATCGCGGCATTCCTGGCCACCTCGTCCGGGCTGCTGGTCAGCATTGCCGGCGCCCTGGCCACCGACGTGATGCGCGGCCGGGTGCGGGATTTCCGGGTGGCCGCGGTGGTCGGCGGGCTGATTCCGATCCCGTTGTCGCTGATGGTGTCCGGGCTCGAGCTGTCCCGCAGCGTCGGCCTGGCCTTCGCCGTCGCCGCGTCCACCTTGTGTCCCCTGCTGGTGCTCGGTATCTGGTGGCGCGGCCTGACCGCGGTGGGCGCGGCATGTGGTCTCGTGGTCGGCGGGTCGGTATGTGGCGGGGCGGTCCTCGTGGCGATCACCGGCGGCGTGGACGATGCCGCGCTCGGCGGGTGGCCCGCGGTGATGGTGGACTACCCGGCCGCGGTCAGCGTTCCCGTCGCATTTCTGGTGATGATCGTCGTCAGCCTCCTCACCCGGCCCACACCCGGCGTCGCACAGATCTTCGCGCGCATGCACGTGCCGGAGCGTCTCGGCCTGGGGGTCGAGCGCCTCCCCACCGGCTGACCGCCCTGCCGCTCAGCCCAGACGACCGACCGTTCAGCGCAACGACGCCCGAACTCGCCGTATCGCGACCGATACCCCTGCCTTGTGATCCACCTCTCAATTAGGTTCGGTGCCCAGTTCCCTCACAGCCGACTGTCAGGAGTACCGTGCCCGAAATTGACCTTCCCGAGAGGGTTGCCCCGACCGGGGAGCAATTCCTCGCCGCGCAGGCCAGTCCTGAATTCCAGGAGCTGCGTACCCGCCTGCGCCGCTTCGTCTTTCCGATGACCGCGTTCTTCCTGGTCTGGTATGCCCTCTACGTCGCCCTCGGCGCGTTCGCCCATGACTTCATGGCCATCCGGGTATTCGGCAACATCAATGTCGGTCTGCTGATCGGTCTGGGCCAGTTCCTCACCACGTTCCTGATCACCGGGCTGTACGTGCGCTTCGCCAACAAGGAATTCGACCCACGAGCCACCGCCATCCGCGAAGAGCTGGAGGGCACCCGATGACCATCACGACACTCGCCGCCGAGACCGTCGGCAACCCGGTGGCCAACATCGGCATCTTCAGCTTGTTCGTCGTCGTCACGATGGTCGTGGTGATCAAGGCCAGCAAGCGCAACGCCACCGCCGACGAGTTCTTCACCGGCGGTCGCGGCTTCTCCGGCCCGCAGAACGGCATTGCCATCGCCGGTGACTACCTGTCGGCGGCCAGCTTCCTCGGTATCGCCGGGGCCATCGCCGTCTACGGTTACGACGGCTTCCTCTACTCGATCGGGTTCCTGGTGGCCTGGCTGGTGGCACTGCTGCTGGTGGCCGAATTGCTGCGTAACACCGGCAAATTCACCATGGCCGACGTGCTGAGCTTCCGGCTCAAGCAACGACCGGTCCGACTGGCCGCAGCGATCTCGACGCTGACGGTGTCGTTGTTCTACCTGCTGGCCCAGATGGCCGGGGCGGGTGGCCTGGTTGCGCTGCTGCTCGACGTCAACAGCCGCACCGGGCAGTCGATCGTGATCGCCGTCGTCGGCATCCTGATGATCGTCTACGTCCTGGTCGGCGGCATGAAGGGCACCACGTGGGTGCAGATCATCAAGGCCGTGCTGCTGATCGCCGGCGCCGCGTTGATGACGCTGATGGTGTTGAGCAAGTTCGGGCTGAACCTCTCCGACATCCTCGGCTCGGCGCAGTCGGCGATCTCCGAAGCCACCACCAAGGGTGTGTCCGGTCGTGACGTGCTGGCCCCGGGCGCGCAGTACGGCGGCTCGTTCACCTCACAGATCAACTTCATCTCGCTGGCCTTGGCACTGGTACTCGGCACCGCCGGCCTGCCGCACGTGCTGATGCGGTTCTACACCGTTCCGACGGCGAAAGAGGCTCGGCGGTCGGTGGTTTGGGCGATCGCGCTGATCGGCGCGTTCTACCTGTTCACCCTGGTGCTCGGCTACGGGGCGGCCGCGTTGGTCGGGCCGGACCGGATCCTCGGTGCGGCAGGCGGCGTCAACTCGGCGGCGCCGCTGCTGGCGTTCGAACTCGGCGGGGTGATCCTGCTCGGCGTCATCTCCGCGGTGGCCTTCGCGACGATCCTGGCCGTGGTGGCCGGGTTGACCATCACCGCGTCGGCCTCCTTTGCGCACGACATCTACGCGTCAGTCTTGAAGTCCCACAAAGTGTCCGAGGCCGAGCAGGTGCGCGTCTCGCGTATCACCGCAGTGGTGTTGGGAGTGTTCGCGATCGGTCTGGGCATCCTGGCCAACGGTCAGAACGTGGCGTTCCTGGTGGCACTGGCGTTCGCGGTCGCGGCCGCGGCCAACCTGCCGACGATCGTCTACTCGCTGTACTGGAAGCGGTTCAACACCCGCGGCGCGCTGTGGAGCATGTATGGCGGGCTGATCTCGACCATCGTGTTGATCGTGTTCTCCCCCGCCGTGTCAGGCAGCAAGACCGCGATGATCCCCGGCGCGGATTTCGATTTCTTCCCGCTGGCCAACCCCGGCATCGTGTCGATCCCGTTGGCGTTCGCCCTCGGCATCATCGGCACGCTCACCTCACGCGACACCGGAGACCCGGAGCTCAATGCCGAGATGGAAGTGCGGTCGCTGACCGGGGTGGGCGCCGAAAAGGCCGTCGCGCACTGACGCTCGGCGCGCCAGATTGGCCGGCGCTCCGCTCGCTACCCTGAACTGTGCTCAGGCGCCTTTCGTTTCCGCTCCTTGCCTACGCGTTCGCGGCCATCATGGTCGGCACCACCCTGCCGACCCCGATGTACGCCCTCTACGGCCAGGAGATGCATTTCGCGGTCCTAACCACCACCGTCATCTACGCGACGTATGCAGGCGGCGTGCTTTTCGCGCTGCTGGTGTTCGGCCGGTGGTCCGATGTGCTGGGCCGGCGGCCGGTGCTGCTGGCCGGCGTCGGATTCGCTCTGGCCAGCGCGGTGGCGTTCCTGTTCGCCGACTCGGTGCCGGTGCTGTTGATCGGACGGGTGCTCTCCGGTCTGTCGGCCGGCATCTTCACCGGCACCGCCACCGCCGCCGTCATCGAGGCGGCACCGGCGGCGTGGAAAAGCCGGGCCGCGGCGGTCGCCACCGTCGCCAACATCGGCGGGCTCGGCGCCGGTCCGCTGCTGGCCGGTCTGCTCGTCCAGTACGCACCGCATCCACTGCAACTGCCGTTCCTCGTCCATATCGGCCTGGCTGTCTTGGCCGCGGCGGCGGTGTTCGTCGCCCCGGAGACCTCGGCACGCACCGGCCGGATCGGCCTGCAGCGCCTGTCCGTTCCCGCCGAGGTGCGGACCGTGTTCGTCATCGCGGCGCTGGCTGCCTTCGCCGGATTCGCGGTGACGGGGATGTACACCGCGGTGGCTCCGTCGTTTCTCTCCACGGTGATCGGCATCGACAACCACGCCGTGGCCGGCGCGATCGCCTGTTCGATCTTTGCCGCGTCGGCGGTCACCCAGGTGTTCGCGAACCGGATGGCCACGGGTCGCGCGGTGGCGGTGGGATGCACGTTGCTGATCGCAGGTATGGCGATACTGACTGCTGCACTGTTCTTTTCATCGCTGGTCGGGCTGCTCGCGGCGGCTGTGGTGTCCGGTATCGGCCAAGGCATGAGCTTCAGTCGGGGCCTGGCCGCGGTGGCCGAACGCGCCCCGGCCGAGCGCCGCGCCGAGGTCAGCTCCACCTACTTCGTCGTCGCGTACATCGCGATCTCGCTGCCGGTGATCGGCGAAGGCCTGGCCGCCCAACATCTCGGTCTACGCACCGCCGGCGTGGCCTTCGCGATCGGCGTCGCCGCGCTGGCCGCGATCTGCCTGGCCGCCATCCTGGTCACCGAGGCCCGGCAAAAGTTGAGTGCTTCTACCTAAAGACTCCGCAGTCGCCGGGCCATAGCGTTGCCGTCATGACCATTGCCGCTGACCCAGCCCCCGCAAAAGCCGGGCTGTTCCCGTCACCCGCCGAGGTCGAGGCCCAGACCCCACCGGATCGGGACCGGGCCATCGACGTCATCCGCATCGTCTCACTCGTCGGTGTGGTGTTCGGCCACACCATCATGGCCACCAGCACCATCCGCGATGACGTGTTCATCTGGAGCAACCTGCTCACCGCGTCCACCGTGTTTCAGGCGCTGACGTGGATCTTCCAGATCATGCCGCTGTTCTTCTTCGCCGGGGTGGCCGCTTCCGTGCAGTCGTGGCGGCCCGGCTCTTCGCCGCGGACGGAGCCCGCAATTCAGCCGTGGGGCGGCTGGCTGCTGAAGCGCTGCACCCGGCTGTACCGCCCGGTGTTCTACTACCTGGCGTTCTGGACCGTCGCCCTGGCGGTACTGCGGTTCGTGCTGCCGGAGCATGTCTACGAACCCGTCGCCGGGATCTCGATCCAACTGCTGTGGTTCCTCGGCGCCTACGTGCTGGTGCTGGCGGCGGTGCCGCTGCTGGCACGCATCACGACGACGGCCCAGCTCACTGCCGCGGTCGTGGGCACCTACGCGTTCATCGCCGTGATCGACGTAGTCCGGATCACCGCCGACAGCACTGACGGCTACGCCACGCTCGGCTATCTCAACACCGTGGTGTGGTTGATACCCGGCATGTTCGGGGTTGCCTATCGACGGAACCTGCTCTCGAGCTCGGCTGCGCTCAAGATCGGGGTCGGCATGCTCGGGATGAACCTGGCGCTGTTGTACTTCGGCCCCTACGAGCTGAGCCTGGTCGGCATCGAGACCCAGCAGCTGAAGAACATGACGCCGCCGTCACTGCTGCTGGCCGGCCACGCAATCATGATGTGTGCGTTCGCGATTGCCGCTGCTCCGGCAATCAACCGGTGGGCGCAGCGGCCGCGGGTGTGGTGGTTGACCGCGATCGGCAACTCCGGCGCGATGACCCTGTACCTGTGGCACATGCCGCTGCTGCTGGGTGTGCACCTGGCGTTCGACTACCTCGGCGCCGACCGCATCGACCCGTCGGCCCCCGGCTTCGTGGCCCTGTCGATACTGCAACTGGCGCTGATGGCCGGCCTGGTCGCGCTCGCCTTCGTCGCCCTGCGGCCGCTGGAGAACAACCCGCTGCCCGGGTGGGACGGCGGCGTGGTGAGCGGCACCGGAATTCGCAGCGCCGGCGTGGGCCTGCTGCTGTGTGTGGCCGGTGCGGCCACGCTGACCTCCGTGGCGTGGGGCCTGAAGGATCAGGGGGTGTACTGCGTGGCGGTCATGCTGGTGGCACTGGTCACCGCCCGGGCACTCGCCGACAAATAGCACGCCGAGGGTGCCTACCCGCTCTTACGGCGGAACTCCCGCCGGTTCTCCACCGGACCGTGGGCTCGCGGCTGAGAACGACCGCCGTCCTTGTGCGCAGCGCCTCCCGACGACTGCGACTTCTTCCGCTCCAGGGCCTCCCGGAACTTGCGCTTGTTGTCGTCTTCCGGTTTGTCGTCAGCCATAGGCGCAGCGTAGCGCTACCGCCGCCCGGGCGGCATCCCATAGACGTGTGTGATGGGCAGTGTCAGCAGAACGCGGCGGTCGTCGACCATGGCTCGGCGGTAATCGTCCCAGTCCGGATGTTCACCGGCGATGTTGCGGTACAAGGCGATAAGCCCTTCGACCGTGTCGTCGTCCGGGGCGGCGGCGGGCGGGGTGAGGATCGCGTCCCCCTCGGCCACCGCATAGGACCAGCCGTCGTCGGAGCTGACGTGGACGGACGCGCGCGGATCGCGTCTCAGGTTGCGGGTCTTGGCCCGCGGTTCGGTGATCGACACCTGGATCTGCTGCGCGCGCGGATCGAAGTAATAGGAGACGTTCGACAGCTGTGGACGACCGTCCTGTTTGATCGTCGCCAGCACTCCCAAGGAATTGCCGCCGATCACGGCCAAAAGCTTGTCGTCGAAAACCTGGCGCCCCATGAGTCGAGCGTACGTCTTTACCATCGATCCGATGAGCGTGATTGACGGCAACACCCTGCAGGGCGTCTCGACGACCTCTCTGTGGACCCTGAGCTACCGCGGCACGGAGGCCAAGCGCTCCGACGGCGTGATCCGCGACCCCTGGGCGGTGGCCCTGCTCGACGCGATCGACTTCGACTACGGCAAGTTCGGCAAGCCCAATCAATCGCACGCCCTGCGGGCCCGCGCCTTCGACCTCGAGACCACCGATTACCTCGCGACGCATCCACGGGCCGCGGTGGTGGCCCTGGCCGAAGGTATGCAGACCAGTTTCTGGCGCCTCGATCAGGCCGGGGTGGCCGACGAATTGACCTGGTATTCAGTCGATCTACCGCCGGTGATGGCGATCCGCGAACGCCTGCTGCCCACCGATGAGCGGATCGTGCCGCTGGCCCAGTCGGCGCTCGATCGCAGTTGGATGGACCGGGTCGACGCCGAAGACGGCGTGTTCATCACCGCCGAGGGACTGCTGATGTACCTCGAGCCCGACGACGTGCGCAGCCTGATCGCCGACTGCGCAGCCCGGTTTCCCGGGGCCCGGATGATGTTCGACTCGATCCCGCCGTGGCTGAGCCGGCGCACCGTCAAGGGACTGCACCTGTCCGACCGCTACATCGTCCCGCCGATGCCGTTCGCCCTCACCGCCGACGGCGGCCTTGCCATGGCGGGGTCGGGGCCGGGCGCCGTCGCCGGGGTCCGGTCCGCCCGCGATGTCGCGCTGCCGCCGGGCCGCGGCCTGGTCAAGCTGGCCGCTCAACCGTGGCTGGACCGGATCGGCGCCGTGCACCGCGCGCGCCCGTCGATGACGGTGCTGGACTTCGCCTGAGGCGATTAGGCTTCCACCATGGCCCGCTACATCGCCTTCCTGCGCGGCGTCAACGTCGGTGGGGTCAACCTGAAGATGGTGGAGGTGGCAGCCGCCCTGGAGGCGGCCGGGTTCACCGCGGTGCGCACGATCCTGGCGAGCGGAAACGTGGTGCTGGACAGCGATTTCGATGCCGCGAAGGTACGCACCACCGCCGAACGCGCGTTGCGGGACACCTTCGGTTACGAGGCTTGGGTACTGGTGTACGACGTGACGACGCTGCAGCAGGTCTCGGCGGCCTACCCGTTCGAGCGTGACGTCGACGGCCACCACTCCTACGTGACGTTCGTCAGCGACACCGATCTGCTCGATGAACTGGCGGCCCTTCCGCCGGGGAAAGGGGAAAAGGTCCGGCGTGGTGACGGTGTGCTCTACTGGCAGGTCCCCCGCGGCGCGACACTGGACAGCACCCTCAACAAGACCATGGGCAAGAAGCGCTACAAGTCCTCGACAACCACCAGGAACCTGCGCACGGTGGAGAAAGTGCTGCGCTGATTTCGGTACATTCGACGAGGTGACCACCAACTCGCGTGCCAAGGTCGAACTCACCGGCGTTTCCGAGACCGCGCTGATGACCTTGCAGGTCCGTGCGCATGAAGCGCGGCGGCCCGACGGCTTGATCGACGACCCGGTGGCGGTGCAACTGGTCGACTCGATCGATTTCGACTTCGGCAAGTTCGGCTTCACCCGGCGCCAGGACATGGCGTTGCGGGCCCTGGTGTTCGACCGGATGACCGGCAACTATCTGCGCGATCATCCGCGGGCCACGGTGGTGGCCCTGGCCGAGGGGTTGCAAACCAGCTTCTACCGGCTCGACGCGGCCGGCCTCGGTCATGAGTTCCGTTGGCTGTCAGTGGATCTGGAACCGATGATCGCCATTCGCAACAAGCTGCTGCCCAAACCGGACCGGGTCACGCAGTGCGCCCAGTCCGCGCTGGACTTCAGTTGGATGGATCAGGTCGACGCTGACCAGGGCGTGTTCATCACCGCCGAGGGGCTCCTGATGTATCTGCAGCCCGAGGAGTCCATGTCGATCATCCGCGCGTGCGCACAACGCTTTCCGGGCGGCCAGATGATGTTCGACCTGCCGCCGTCGGTGTTCGCGTTCTTGACCCGTAAGGGAATGCCGACCTCGACGCGCTACCGGGTACCGCCCATGCCGTTCTCGTTGTCCCCGGCGCAGTTGGCCGATCTGGTGAACACGGTCCCCGGCGTCCGCACCGTGCGGGATCTGCCGATGCCACCCGGACGCGGCATGTTGTTCAACACCTTGCTGCGAGCGCAGCACCTGCCGATCTTCGACTCGGTGCGCCCGCTGGTGGGGCTCCTCGAGTTCGGCTAGACGAGCGCGGCTGAACGCGACTCAGTCGAACACGTCGTCCAGGTAGCGCAGCGCATCGGTCTTGCCGATGCCCAGCGCACGGGCTGCCTCGGCGAACGAGTGCGCGGCCGCGGCCATCGCGGCGTCGGCCGGGTCGGCCCGGGCCACGAATGTGCCGTACCGCCCCCGCGTCTCCAACACCCCCGCCGCCTCCAGCTCGCGATACGCCCTGGCCACGGTGTTGACCGCCAGGCCAACCTGCCCCGCCAGCTCACGCACCGTAGGGAGGCGGGTCCCCGGCGACAACCGCCCCTGGCGGATGCCATCGATGATCTGGATCCTGAGTTGATCGAACAGCGGCTTTTCCGCGCTCGGATCGACCAGCACCCACTCCCCCAACTCGGCCACGTGCCCAGTATCACCCAAACCGACTACGTTGGTGACGTGCAAGTGACTGTCCTGTCCGGCGCCGGCATCTCGGCAGAGAGCGGTGTACCCACGTTCCGTGACGTCGAGACGGGACTGTGGGCCAAGGTCGACCCGTATGAGATCTCCAGCCTGGACGGCTGGCAGCGGAATCCCGAGAAGGTGTGGGCCTGGTACCTGTGGCGGCACTACATGATGGCGCACGTGGAGCCCAACGATGGCCACCGTGCCGTAGCTGCCTGGCAGGACCACGCCGACGTGCACGTCATCACGCAGAACGTGGACAACCTGCACGAGCGCGCCGGCAGCACCAACGTCTATCACCTGCACGGTAGTTTGTTTGAATTCCGTTGCGATGCTTGTGGTTCCAGGTTCGAGGGCAATCTTCCCGAGATGCCCGAACCGGTCGAGACGATCGAGCCTCCGGTCTGCCCGTGCGGCGGCCTGATCAGACCCAGCGTGGTCTGGTTCGGCGAACCGCTGCCGGACGACGCCTGGCAGCGGTCGGTGCAGGCGGTCAGCAGCGCCGATCTGGTCATCGTGGTGGGCACCAGTTCGATCGTCTACCCCGCCGCGGGCCTGCCCGAGGCGGCGCTGGCCGCAGGCATCGCGGTGATCGAGGTCAATCCGGAACGCACACCGCTGTCCGACAGTGCGACGGTCTCGCTGCGCGAAACCGCGGCCACTGCTCTACCGAGCCTGTTGCAGCGGTTGCCCGCACTGCTCGGCTAGGCCGGCCGGACCGCGCGTCCGATCGCGAACTCGGTGACCGGCAAGGGCACCCAGGCGGGCATCGCCAGTTCTCGACGGGTCTCGGCGACCCGGAATCCGCCGTCGGCGATCGTCTGCTCGGTGTGCCGATGGGTGTGGCAATTGCCGAACAACCGCGGCCACACGGTGGCGTCGGCCGCGCGCTGCAGGCGTGCCCGCCATCCGGTTCCGGCGACATGCTCGAGGTACCGCAACTCCCCGCCGGGTCGCAGCAATGAAAGCAGCTGCCGCAGAACGGCATCGGGCTCTTCGATGGAGCACAGCACCAACGAGCAGACCACCGCGTCGAAAGACTCAGCGCTATGGAACGTCTCGGCGGTGTCGCTGGTGACGGTCACCGGCACCGGAGCGTGGACAGCCGCGTCGCGGGCCACCTCGGCAAGGTGACGTTCGGGTTCGATGGCGACCACCTGGGTCACCGTCGGTGGGTAGAACGCGAAGTTGGTGCCGGTGCCGGCCCCGACCTCGAGCACCCGCCCGCTCAGCCCGGCGAGGTTCTCTCCGCGCAAGCGGCGCAGCGCGGGCGGTTCCGAACTCGACAGCGCTTTCCATACCCTGGCGAAGAACGGATTGTCGACAATTTTGTCAGTCACGGTTCTTGTCCTCCACTGCGAATCCCTTCAAACGGGCGATCATCTCCGCCGGCTCGAGATCGGTACCGATGATTCCCGAGACGATCTGACCGATGCACACCGCCCGCAGCACGCGGTCGGTGAACTCCTCGACGTCGCCCCACGGCAGATATGGTTTCGAGATCAGGATGGCCGCCACCCCGTGGGCGGCGGTCCACAGTTCGAGCGCCATCGTCGTGGCGTCCTCGGCCGGGTACACCCCCTCCTCGATCAGCGCCTGAACGGCCCCGCGCATGTGCTGGAACGCCGAGCTGTTGAGGGTGGCGTCGACGTCGCTTCCGGGCCTGCCCTCGCCCATCGTCGCGAGCCGGTACAACTCGGGGGTACGCCGGGCGAAGTTAACATAGGCGTGCCCCTGGGCCCGCAGCACCTCGATCGTGGAGGTGTGGTCGGCGGCCACGCGCTGCATCTCCTCGTCGAGCTTCTCGAAGTACCGCGAGCACACCGCGTCCAAAAGCGCGTCCTTGTCGGCGAAGTGCAGGTAGATCGACGGCGGCGTGACGCCCACCCGCTGGGCCACCGACCGGATCGACACGTCCTTGGCGTGGCCGGTTTTCAGCAGCAGTTCGGTTGTGGCGTCCAGGATCTCGTCGCGCAGCAGTTCGCCGGACCCACGTGGGGCCCGGCGCCGCTTACTCGGCTGCAGCACCACGCTAACCGGTGTCCCCCATGCCGGCGCCGGCACATTCCCGGCGGGGTTCACCGGGCAGGTCGGACGGATCTTCGGGGCCGGACTCGCTGATGCCGATACGCCGATGCAACCGAGCCAGCGGCGCGGGCGCCCACCAGTTCCACTGCCCCATCAGATGCATGAAGGCCGGGACCAGCAGCATGCGCACCAGGGTGGCGTCGACCAGCACGGCCAAAGTCAGTCCGAGGCCGAACATCCGCATGAAGGCGACCTGGGCGGCGATCAGTGCGGCGAACGAGATCGACATCAGCAGGGCCGCGGCGGTGACCACCCGGCCGGTGCGGGCCAGTCCGAGCGCAACACTCTCGTCGTTCCTGGCTCGGGGAGACAGCTGTGCGTCGCCGGCCGGGGTCTGCCCGGATGCCAGCCAGTACTCCCGGATCCGGGAGACCAGGAACACCTCGTAGTCCATCGACAGCCCGAAGGCGATGCAGAACAACAGCACCGGCAGGTTGGCCACCAGGGTGCCCGTCGGCGTGGTGCCCAGCGCGCCGAGGTGACCGTCCTGGAAGATCCACACGAGCGCACCGAACGCCGCCGAGAGCGACAACACGTTGAGCACCAACGCTTTGAGCGGCAGCACCACGCTGCCGGTGAGCAGGAACAACAGCATGAAGGTGATGGCCGCGATGATGCCGAGCACCATCGGCAACCGGGACGTGATGGCGTGGGAGCTGTCCCGGTTTACCTGTGCCAGACCGGTGAACTGCACCTGGGTCGGCGCCGGGACCGCGTGCAGCGCGTCGAGCTGCGCTTCGGAGGCGTCGCTGAACAGCGGCACATCGCTGGCAACCGTGAGATATGCACTGCCGTCGTCGATTCCGGTGCCCGACGCCGGCGGGCCGACGCGGCGTCCGTCGACGAAGGTGCCGCCCGGCGCGGACACCGAGACCTCGCTGGTGGCCCGTGACAGATCGGCTGCGTAGCGGTCGATCTCGGCCGGCGGCAGGGCGGTCACGTCGGGAAGCACCACGGTGACGGCGGTCGAGGAGTCTACGGCGAAATCGGTCCGCAGTTCGTCACCCACCTGACGAGCCGATGCGGAGGACGGCAGCACCCGATCGTCGGGGAAGCCCCATTTGATGCCGAGGAACGGCGCGCCCAACATCAGCAGTAGTGCCACCACACCGATGCCGATCGGAACCGAACGCCGCATCACACGTTTGGTCATCCGGTACCAGAAGGTCTGCTCGACAGGCTTGGGCGCCGGTTCGGCCCGGCCCAGCACGCGGCGGATGAACCGGCGCACGTCGTACGCGTCGAGACGGTCACCCAACAGCGCGATGGCGGCCGGGGCCACCACGACGGCCGCGAACGCCGCCAGCGCCACCACCGCGATGCCCGCGTAGGCGAACGACTTCAAGAAATACATCGGGAACAGCACCATCGCCACCATCGACAGTGCCACCGTCATCGCCGAGAACAGCACGGTGCGTCCGGCGGTGACCATGGTGCGCACCAGTGCTCGATCGGGGTCGGTGCCGTCGGCCAGTTCGTCGCGGTACCGGCTGACGATCAGCAGGGTGTAGTCGATGGCCAGCGCCAGACCCATCGCGACGGTGAGGTTGAGCGCGAAGATCGAGACGTCGGTGACCATGGTGAAGCCGCGCAGCACAGCCAGCGATCCCAGGATCGCGAAGCCGCCGACCGCCAACGGCAAGGCGGCGGCCAGCAACCCGCCGAACACCCACACCAGTACCAGGAAGCTGAGCGGAATGGCGATCGATTCCATCATCAACAGGTCTTTTTCGCTCTGCCCGTTGATCTGGACGTAGATCATCGCCTCGCCGCCGGCCCGCACGGTCACGCCGTCGCGGTCATGCACGAGTTGATCGGTGAGTTCCTTGGCGTGCTTCTGCGCACCGCTCTCCCCACCGGTGATTCCGGCCAGGATGAGCCCGGTCTTGCCGTCTTTGCTGATCAAGGTTGCCGCCGCCGGGCCCGGCAGGGTCCACGCCGAGCTCACCTCGGTGACATAGGGCGACGCATCGAGGCGCGCGGCGATGTCGGCGCCGGCGGCCTTGGCGGCCGGACTCTGGGCCCCGGCGGCCGACTCGTCGGTGAGGCTGATGACCAGTTGCATGTCACCTCGCGCGAACTTCTCCGACAGCAATCGCGTGGCCTGCGCCGATTCCGAGGTGGGGTCCTGGAATCCGCCGGCCGAGAGGCTTTTGGCCACCGGGACGCCGAAGATGCCCGCGGCCACCATCACGAGCGCGGCGACCACCAGGACACGGCGTGGTGCGGCGATGGCCAGATGGGCGATTCGTTGCAGCACTGTAAGTCCTTCCCCCACTTAGTATCGCCGTTAAGTTAACAACGGTAAGTTTTCGGCGTCAACATTGGGCCATGCTCTACATACGGCGACCGAGGCCCGGGGGTTCAACTGCTGCTTACGCGTGAGCCTTCTCGTCGATTTCCACGCCAGGGTTGTGGCCGGCGCGCTCCAGCGACCCTGCGGTAGAAATCGGCGCAGCCCGTCGGCGCAGCCAGTCGGCGCAGCCAGTCGGCGCAGCAATAGGCGCCGGGCGGCGTCACGGGCCGTACTCGCCAGAAACCTACCCAAAAGTAGGATTGCCACCATTTTCCGAACCGTGACTCAAAGAATCCTTAATGGTGACCCATACGCTCAGTGTCATGTGGATCGACGACACCAGTGCCGATGTCATCAAGGTTGATTTCGAGGCTCTCTACCACGGCGATGTCCTGGTCGAGGGTGACACCTCGGAGCAGTTCGACAACTACCAGGAACTGCCGAAGGCAGTATGAGAAAAACGCGCGCCTCGCGGCGCGCGTTTTCCCATCTTGAGTTTGCCCGTGACGGGCCGCAGTCCTCGCTTAGGCGAGGACTGCTTCTTTCTCCGGCTCGGCTTCGCCCGCGCCGATCATGTTCGCCAGGCGCCCACTGATCAGCTCCTCGGCTTCCGACACCATCCGCGAGACGAGTTCGCCGCAGGTGGGGATGTCGTTGATCAGGCCCATCGAGGTCCCGACCGACCAGATACCGGCGTCGAGATCACCGATCTCATAGACCTTCACGCCGCGTTTGCCGGCCACCAGATCCTTGACGTCCTCGAACTGGCCGCCGTCCTTGAGGATCTGCACCACCTCACGCGAGACCGTGTTGCTCGCGACGCGCGCGGTGTTCCCCAGGCTGCGGAAGATCAGCTCGGTGTCGAGCTCGGTGCCCGCCACGATCGCTTCCTTGACGTTCTGATGGATCGCCGATTCCGCGGTGCACATGAACCGCGACCCCATGTTGATGCCGTCGGCACCCAGGGCCAGCGCCGCCACCAGACCGCGCGCGTCGGCGAAACCGCCCGAGGCGATCATGGGGATCTCGATCTTGGCCGACGCGGCCGGGATCAGCACCAGACCCGGGATGTCGTCCTCACCGGGGTGACCGGCGCACTCGAAGCCGTCGATGCTGATGCCGTCCACACCCAGGCTCTGGGCCTTCACGGCGTGACGCACCGAGGTGCACTTGTGCAGCACCTTGATGCCGTTGTCATGGAACATCGGCAAATGCGGCGCCGGGTTAGAACCCGCGGTCTCGACGATCTTGATGCCGGAGTCGACGATCACCTGGCGGTACTCGTCGTATGGCGGCGGGTTGATCGTCGGCAGGATCGTCAGGTTCACCCCGAACGGCTTGTCGGTGAGCTCCCGACACCGTTCGATCTCCTTGGCCAGATCGGCCGGGGTGGGCTGGGTGAGCGCGGTGATGAACCCCAGCGCACCCGCATTCGCCACGGCCGCCACCAGTTCGGCGCGGCCGACCCACTGCATGCCACCCTGCACGATGGGGTGCTCGACCCCGAACGTCTCGGTGAACTTCGTCTTCAATGCCATACGTTCGCCTTCCTAGTTACCGCGGGGCCATGCGGATCGCGCCGTCGAGGCGGATCACCTCGCCGTTGAGCATCGGGTTCTCGACGATGTGCACGGCCAGGGCGCCGTACTCGTCGGGATCACCCAGCCGGGCCGGGTGCGGCACCTGCTGGCCCAGCGACTTCTGTGCCTCCTCGGGCAGCGAGCCCAGCAGCGGGGTCTTGAACAGACCCGGCGCGATGGTGCACACGCGGATCAGCTCACGCGAGAGGTCACGAGCGATCGGCAGCGTCATGCCGACCACACCGCCCTTGGACGCCGAGTAGGCGGCCTGCCCGATCTGCCCGTCGAACGCCGCCACCGAAGCGGTGTTGATGATGACGCCACGCTCTTCGCCGTTCGGGCCGATCGGCTCGGTCTTGGCGATGCGCTCGGCGGCCAGCCGGATCACGTTGAACGTGCCGATCAGGTTGACCTCGACCACCTTGCGGAACCCATCGAGCGGGAACGCCCCGTTCTTGCTCAGGGTCTTGATCGCGTTGCCGATGCCCGCGCAGTTGACGTTGATCCGCACCGGGCCCAGCGATTCCGCGACGTCCAGTGCCTTCGCGACGCCCGCCTCGTCGGTGACGTCGGTGGCGACGAACTTGGCCCGGTCACCCAGTTCGGCGACGACCTCTTCACCCTTGAGGTCGATGACCACGACCTGCGCACCCGCATCCAGCAGGCGCTTGGTGGTGGCCAGGCCCAGACCGGAGGCACCGCCGGTGACGACGGCTACCGCGTCTTTGATCTCCATGTACCGCATTCCTTTCCGGCCGGCACTGTGCCGACCCATGGATTGTTCGAACTGAAACGGTGGACTAAACCCAGTCCCGCAGAACGGCTTCGGTGTCGGCACCGCGAGGACGCGGCGGCGTCGGCTCGGCGGTGGTGCTGCGCGAGAAACGTGGCGCCGGCATGGGCTGCAGGTGGCCCTCGTCGTCAAAGAACGTGTTGCGCTCGGCGATGTGCGGTTCGGTGAGCACCTCGGCGAACGACAGCACCGGCGTCGCACAGGCATCGGTGCCGGCGAACACCTTGGCCCAGTGGTCCCGGTCGTGTGAGGCGAACGCCTTGGTGAAGGCCTCGCGCAGCTCGGGCCAGCGGGCCATGTCGTTCTGGGCCGGCAGGTCGGCACCTTCGAGCCCCAGTCCCTTGAGCAGCTCGGCGTAGAACTGCGGCTCGATCGCTCCGATGGCGAAGTATTTGCCGTCGGCGGTCTCGTAGGTGTCGTAGTAGGGCGCACCGGTGTCGAGCATGTTGGTGCCGCGCTCGTCGGACCACATGCCGTTGGCGCGGAAGCCCCACATCATCTGCATCAGCACCGACGAGCCGTCGACCATGGCCGCGTCGATCACCTGCCCCTTGCCCGACGTCTGCCGCTCGAACAGGGCCGAGAGGATGCCCACGAGCAGGAACATCGACCCGCCACCGAAATCGCCGGCCAGGTTCAGCGGCGGCACCGGCCGCTCGCCCTTGCGACCAACCGCGTGCAGCAGGCCGTTGAGCGAGATGTAGTTGATGTCGTGGCCGGCCTGCAAGGCCCGCGGACCCTGCTGACCCCACCCCGTCATCCGGGCGTAGATCAGCCGGTCGTTGATCTTGGCGCAATCCTCGGGCCCCAGCCCCAGCCGTTCGGTGACACCGGGCCGGTAGCCCTCGATCAGCACGTCGGCCTTGGAGATCAGCTTGAGCACCAGCTCGCGGCCCTCGTCACTCTTGAGGTCAGCCGCCACCGAGCGGCGGTTGCGCAGCATCGAATCCCGGTCACCCGCGGGCACTCCCCCGCTCTTACCCGGCCGCTCGATGCGCACCACGTCGGCGCCCAGATCGCCGAGGATCATCGCCGCGTGCGGGCCGGGGCCGATACCGGCCAGCTCCACGACGCGCAAACCTTGCAGTGGTCCTGCCATGCTCTACTGCCCCTTCGCGTGTTCGGCCACGGTTGACCGGTGACATAGCTTACTTGTATAACCTTCTCGACCGGCATGGCCATAGCCGGCCCCGCCGCCAGCGGGCCACGGGCCCGCCAGACTTAAGGTGCAGAGATGACCGTGACCCGCGAATACCCCGACGTAAAAGACGTATCCGTATCACTCGAGGACGGCGTCCTGTCGGTGACGCTCAACCGACCCGACAGCCTCAACTCCCTGACCCAGGACATGCTGATCGCGGTCGCCGACGCCATGGAACTGGCCGGCACCGATCCCGAGGTGCGGGCGGTACGCCTCGGCGGCGCGGGCCGGGGATTCAGCTCGGGCGCCGGCATCAGCGAGGAAGATCAGAACGCAAAGAGCCACGATGCCGCAGGCGTGCTCGACGCGGCCAACCGCGCCGTCGCCTCGATCGTGAAGCTGCCCAAGCCCGTCGTCTCCGTCGTTCACGGGCCCGCCGCGGGCGTCGGGGTGTCGCTGGCCCTGGCCGCCGACGTGGTGCTCGCCTCCGAGCAGGCGTTCTTCCTGCTCGCCTTCACCAAGATCGGACTGATGCCCGACGGTGGCGCCTCGGCCCTGGTGGCCGCGAACATCGGCCGGGCCCGGGCCATGCGCCTGGCGCTGCTGGCCGACCGGCTCACCGCTACCGACGCCTACGACTGGGGCTTGGTCAGCGCGGTCTACCCGGCCGACGAGTTCGACGCGGCGGTGGACAAGACGATCGCCAAGCTGCGTTCCGGACCGGCCGTCGCCCTGCGCGAGACCAAGCAGGCGATCAATGCCGCCACGCTCACCGAACTCGAGGGCGCGTTCGCCCGGGAGCGCGAAGGTCAGCTGAAACTGTTGGTGTCCAACGACTTCCGCGAGGGCACCACAGCCTTCCAGCAGAACCGGCGTCCGGAGTTCACCGACCAGTAAGACACCACGAGCAGGGGCCACCTCCCCTTGTGGGGGACTGTTCGGCGAGGAAAATCGTTGGACGCGAACCACGCCGGGTAGGCACCATCGAACGGTGAGCACTCAGCACCACATCGAGGTACCGGCCCAGACGGCCGGCGGCTGGCGTGTGCTCGCCCCGTTCCGCATCCGGGAATACCGGCTGCTGATCGCGGCCGTGACCCTGTCGATCTTCGCCGAAGGCATGTGGTCGGTGGTGATGGCGCTTCAAGTCATCGCACTCGACAACGATCCGACGTCGCTGTCGCTCGTGGCCACCTGCATGGGCGTCGGGTTGGTGGCGTTCGTCCTCATCGGCGGCATCACCGCGGACCGGATCAACCAGCGCACCATCATCATCGTGGTGGAGACGGTCAATTTGGCCACGGTCTCCACGGTGGCCGTGCTGGGTCTGCTCGACGCGCTGAAGGTCTGGCACATGGCCGTGGCCGCAGGCATTCTCGGTATCGCCGCGGCGTTCTTCTTCCCGGCCTACAGCGCGATCCTGCCGCGCATCCTGCCGGCCGAACAACTGTTGGCGGCCAACGGAGTCGAGGGAGTGGTACGGCCGGTGTTCCAACGCTCGGTCGGGCCGGCCGTGGCGGGCGTGGTGATCGCCGCGACGTTTCCCGCCCTGGGCGCGGTGGTGGTGGCGGTGTTGTTCGGCGTGGGTCTCGTGCTGCTGATCGCCACCCGCCCGGCGTCGAATTCCGCTGCGCCACACGATGTCACCGAGCGTCCGCACGTATTGCGGGACCTGCGGGACGGTTTCGCGTTCATGGTGCGTACCCCATGGCTGCTGTGGACGCTGCTGTTCGCCAGTCTGTTCGTGCTGGTCGTACTCGGGCCGATCGAGGTGCTGTTGCCGTTCATCGCTGCCGACCGGTTCGACGATGGTGCCCGGTCCTACGGATTCATCCTGGCGTTCTTCGGATTCGGGAGTGCGCTGGGCGCGTTGACCGTGTCGTCGCGTCGGATGCCGCGGCGCTATCTGACCACGATGATGCTGATGTGGGGCCTGGGTTCGGTACCGCTGGTGATCGTCGGCGTCACCACGTCGTTCCCCTTGATGGCTCTGGCCACCTTCTGCATCGGCGTCACCGACGGCGCCGGAATGGTGATCTGGGGAACGCTGCTGCAACGCCGGGTGCCCACACAGATGCTGGGCCGGGTGTCGAGCCTGGACTTCTTCGTGTCACTGGCGTTCATGCCGGTGTCGTTCGCGATCGTCGGGCCGCTGTCCAAAGTGGTCTCGATGGAGTCGATCTTCCTGGTGGCCGGTCTGGTCCCCGCCGTACTGGCCGCGGTGGCCGTCACCGCGGCCCGGATGCCGCGCGACGAGCTGGCCCATCCCCTGCACTGACGTCGGTTCAGGCCTCGCGGTGCAGGCCGGTCAGGTGGGTGTAGGCCGCGGCGTTGAGCTGGTTGTGGCCGACCTCGTCGTCGCTGAGCTCGCGACGCACCTTGGCCGGCACACCCGCCACCAGCGAGCGCGGCGGCACCACCATGCCCTGCGGCACCACGGCGCCTGCGGCCACCAGCGAGCCGGCGCCGATCACCGCACCGTTGAGCACCACCGCACCCATCCCGACCAGGCTGTCCTGCTCGACGGTGCAGCCGTGCAGCACCACGTTGTGGCCGACGGTCACCCCGGCGGCGATCCGGCACGGAAAACCGGGGTCGACGTGAACGGTGACCCCGTCCTGGATGTTGCTGTTCGCACCGACCTCGATGGGCTCGACCTCGGCGCGCAGCGTGGCGCCGTACCAGACGCTGGCTCCGGCGGCCAGCGAAACCTGGCCGATCACACTGGCGTTGGGCGCGACCCAGGCGTCGGCGTCGATCTGCGGAGTATGACCAGCGACGGAAACGATCAGCGGCTCAGGCATGTCGGTCATCGTAGAAGCCGGGCCGAACCTCGGCCCAGGCGGGCGGCGTCGCGTCAAACCTGCGTGCCGGTGCGGCAGCGTCGTGCACTACGATCAAAAAGCCCTGGTCACGAGTCCCGAAACGGCCCAAGTAGATACGTCGGCTTTGCCGTAACCGCTTCGTTACCCTTACCATCCGATGCGGCGCCGCGGGGAACGCTGAGGTTGTCGTGTTCGCTCGCCAGCCGGTCGCCGCAGTCGCGGAGACCCGCGTAACGCGTCACCGGCAGCCGACGAATACAGGCTAGGCACGAGCGGGAGGAAAACCCACCGATGAAGACGCGCACCAAGACACTGGGCTTCGCCGCGGCAGTCGCCGCGATCACGACGTCGCTGCCGTTGGCGGTCACCGCCTACGCCGATCCGGCGCCCACGACCACCGCGGCCCCGGTGGTGGAGATCCCCGACCCACAGGGCTCGGGCTGCGACAACTTCAAGAAGGCCATGCCGAACTGGAAGAGCTTCGCCGACGTGCCGACGGGCAAGGTTTTGGCCAGCATCCCGGACATCAGCACGTTCAACGCCGCACTGTCCGGCGGCCTGAACCCGGATGTGAACATCGTGCCGGTGCTCGACAATGGCCCATACGTGATCTTCGCGCCGACCAACGCGGCCTTCGACGCCATGGCGCCCGGACAGCTCGACGCCCTCAAGGCCGACCCGGCTGCGCTCACCAGCTTCGACTACTACCACGCATTCCTCGGCCTGCTCGGCCCGGATGACGTGAAGGGCCAGCGACCCACCCAGCAGGGCGCCGAGGTCAAGGTGACCGGCAAGGGTGGCGACATCAAGGTCAACGACACCGCCAAGTTGGTCTGCGGCCCGATCCAGTCCCAGAACGCCCGCATCTACCTGATCGACACCGTGCTCGATCCCAACTCGCCGCCGGAGGCCCTGGTGCCGACCATCTCGGGCACCAGCACCACGCCGACCACCACCACGCAGGCTTCAGAGCCGGAGACCCCGGCCGCCGACGCGCCGATCGGCTGATCCTTTTACCTGCGCGAGCAGACATAAAACTGCCCATTTCCGCGTGGAAATGGGCAGTTTTGCGTCTGTTCGCCGAAAGAACTAGACGCCCAAGTCGCGGCCGATGATCTCTTTCATGATCTCGGTGGTGCCACCGAAGATCGTCTGAATCCGGCCGTCCACGTAGGCCCGTGCGACGCGGTATTCCATCATGTAGCCGTAGCCGCCGTGCAGCTGCACGCAGTTGTCGATGACCTTCTTGGCCACCTCGGTCGCCCACCACTTGCCCTTGGCGGCTTCCACTGCGGTCAGCTCACCGTCGACGACGCCCTGCAGGCAGCGGTCGATGTAGGTCTCGGTGACGTCGAGCTCGGTCTCCATCTCGGCGAGCAGAAACCGGTTGTGCTGGAAGCTGCCGATCGGTTGGCCGAACGCCTTGCGATCCTTGGCGTACTGCAACGTCTCCTGGAAGACCGCACGCGCCCCGTAGATGGCCGAGATGGCGATCGAGAGCCGCTCCGACGGCAGGTTGGTCATCAGGTGGTAGAACCCGCGCCCCTCTTTGCCCAGCAGGTTGGCGTTGGGCACGCGCACGTTCTCGAAGTTGAGCTCGGAGGTGTCCTGTGAGTGCAGGCCCATCTTGTCGAGCTTGCGGCCGCGGGTGAAGCCCTCCATGCCCCGCTCCACGACGAACAGTGTGAAGCCCTTGTGGCCGGCTTCGGGATCGGTGCGCGCCACCACGACGCACAGGTCGCAGTTGATGCCCGACGAGATGAAGGTCTTGGAGCCGTTGATGATCCAGTCGTCGCCGTCACGCACAGCTGAGGTGCGGATGCCGGCCAGGTCGCTGCCCGCGCCCGGTTCGGTCATCGCGACGGCGATGATCGTCTCGCCGCTGGCGATGCCGGGCAGCCAGCGCTGTTTCTGCTCGTCGTTGGTCAGGTCCTTGAAGTAGGGGCCGACGACGTCGTTGTGCAGGCTCAGTGCGGGGCCATGCACACCGGCCTTGGCGATCTCCTCGTCGATGATCGCGTTGAACCGGAAGTCGTCCGAGCCGCCGCCGCCGAACTCCTCGGGCATGTTGAAACCGATGACGCCGTACTTGCCGGCGGCGGTGTACGCCGACCGGTCGACAATCCGCTCGGCCTCCCATTTCTCGGAGTGCGGCACGAGCTCACGCTCGATGTACTCCTTGACGGTCTCGCGGAACGCTTCGTGTTCTGCGGTGTAGATCGTTCGCTTCATGTTGGGCTACTTGGCCTTCCATACTGGTTGACGCTTCTGCGCGAACGCCAACGGTCCTTCTTTGGCATCTTCGGTCTGCAGCAGGGTGGAGAACTCGCGGTTGGTGCGCTTCCAGCCGTCCTTGTCGCCGACGACGACGCCCTCGTCGACGCCGTAGGCCACCCGCTTGCTGGCCTGCACGGCCAACGGGGCATTGCCGGTGATCCGCTCGGCCAGTTTGAGTGCCGCGTCCACAACGGTCCCGTCGGGCACCACCTGGTTGATCAGACCCCAGCGCAGCGCGTCGGCCGAGGTCATCGGCTCACCGGTGAACAGCAGCTCGTTGGCCACCTTGCGCGGCAACTGCTCGGCGATGCGAAACACGCCGCCGGCACCGGCGATCAGGCCCCGCTTCACCTCGGGCAGGCCGAATTTCGCGTTCTCCTCCGCCACGATCAGATCGCTGGCCAGAGCCAACTCGGTGCCGCCGCCCAGGGCGGTGCCGTTGACCGCGGCGATGGTCGGCTTGTCGATGAAATGGCTGACGTAGCCGGCGAATCCGTATTCGGGATGCTCGGGGTGGAAGAGGTTCTCGCCCCGCGAGATGGCCTTGAGATCGGCCCCGGCGCAGAACGACTTGTCACCCGCACCCGTGATCACCACGGCCCGGATCTCCGGATCGTTCTGCGCCTGCTCCAACGCATCACCGACGGCGATGCTGACCGAGGCGTTGATCGCGTTGCGCGCCTCGGGCCGGTTGATGGTGATGAGCAGTACGTTGCCGCGCTTCTCTACGAGCGCACCGGGCTGGGCGTCGGCGTCGGTCACAGGAGCTCCAGGATGGTCGCGTTGGCCTGGCCGCCACCCTCGCACATGGTCTGCAGGCCGTACTGAATGTTGTTGTCGCGCATGTGGTACAGCAGGGTGGTCAGGATGCGGGCGCCGGAGCCGCCGAGCGGGTGGCCCAGGGCGATGGCGCCGCCGTTGGGGTTGACGCGGCTCTCGTCGGCGCCGATGTCCTTGAGCCAGGCCATCGGGACCGGGGCGAACGCCTCGTTGACCTCGAATGCGCCGATCTGGTCGATGTTCAGGCCGGACTTGGCCAGCGCCTTCTGGGTGGCCGGGATCGGTGCGGTCAGCATGATGACCGGGTCGGCGCCGGCCAGCACTGCGGTGTGCACCTTGGCAAGGGGCTTGAGCCCCAAGTCTTTTGCCTTCTCGGCCGACATGATCAGCAGCGCGGCCGACCCGTCGGAGATCTGGCTGGAGTTACCGGCGTGGATCACGCCGTCCTCCTTGAAGGCGGGCTTGATGGCGGCCATGGATTCGACGGTGCCGCCGCGGCGGATGCCGCCGTCCTCCAGCACGACATTGCCATCTTGGTCCTTGATCCCCACGATCTGGTCCTTGAACGCACCGGAATCCTGTGCGGCGGCGGCCTTCTCATGCGAGCGCAGGGAGAACTCGTCGAGCTGGGTACGCGAGAGGCCCCACTGCTCGGCGATCATCTCGGCACCGACACCCTGGTTGGGGTTCTGCCCGTTGTAGCGCTCCCGGAAGGCCTCCGGGTACGGGTGCCCGCCGTTGGCCAGCGAGGAGCCCATCGGAGTGCGCGACATCGACTCGACACCGCCGGCGACGACGACGTCGTAGTGACCGGCCACCACGCCGGCCACGGCGAAGTGCAGCGACTGCTGGCTGGAGCCGCACTGACGGTCGACGGTCACGCCGGGCACGGTTTCGGGCCAGCCGGCGGTCAGCACCGCGGTGCGCGCGATGTCGAGGGCCTGCTCACCGGCCTGCATGACGCAGCCCCAGATGACGTCGTCGACGAGTGCGGGATCGATGCTGGCGCGCTGCACCAGACCGTTGAGCACCTGGGCCGACAGATCCGCCGGGTGCACGCCCGACAGGGCGCCGTTGCGCTTGCCGATAGGTGACCGGACAGCCTCGACGATGACGGCTTCAGCCATGGCTTCTCCTTTGAAGAGTGGGTTGGTGCTGCCCATGAGGGCGCTCGAGGTGAAAATAGACCAGTAGGTTTACTAGGTCAACCTACTGGTTGGTAGAGCCTGATGTGCCGTTCCTTTAGGACGCAGATGGTTTACTGAGTTGTACAGCTGGGCCGCCCGGCCCGTATCGACCTTTGTCTACCTGGGAGTGTCTGGTGGCTCGAACCACACCACTGGCGCCGATGATCGGCCCCGACGCGATCGCACCGCAAGCGCCGGTCCGTTCCCCGAAGACGGCCGAGCTCGTCGCGGGCACCCTGCGGCGGATGGTCGTCGACGGCCAGCTCAAAGAAGGCGACTTCCTGCCCAACGAAGCCGAGCTCATGGAGCACTTCGGGGTCAGCAGGCCGACCCTGCGCGAGGCGGTTCGGGTGCTGGAATCCGAGCGTCTGGTCGAGGTGCGGCGCGGCTCGCGCACCGGTGCCCGGGTGCGGGTCCCCGGTCCCGAGATCGTCGCCCGCCCGGCGGGCCTGCTGCTCGAGCTGTCAGGCGCCGACATCGCCGACCTGTTGGTGGGCCGCGCGGCGATCGAGCCGATGGCCGCCCGGTTGCTGGCCGAGAAGGGCGACGAGGCGGCGTTCGCCGAACTGGAACGCATGCTCGACGAGCACATCCCCACCGACCACCAGTCGGATCGGTTGGCCGAGACCACCGGTGACTTTCACCGCCGGGTGGTCGAGCTGTCGGGCAACGCCACCCTCGGCATCATCGCCGGCATGCTGCACGAGATCACCGTGCGCCACCACGCCTTCCTGTTCAAGGAACGCCGGCCGGTGTCCAAGACCGATTACGACAAGTTGATGCGGTCCTACCGCAAGCTGATTCAGCTCATCCGCTCCGGTGACGGCGACGCCGCCGAGGCACACTGGCGCAAACACCTGGACACCGCACGGCTCCTGATGCTGCAGGACATCGAGAGCGTCAAGGTCCGCGACGTCATGCGCTGACGATGCCGGGATCCGCCGAGCGTGCGATCAGATCGCAAAATCAGCCCTCAGACTCAAGTGGTCGCTGCGATACCTGATTCGTTGAGGGGTGTTGCAGATGGGGTTTCGCAAGCATGGCAGT
>NZ_MBEQ01000064.1 GCF_001954135.1 Mycobacterium sp. GA-1841
CCCGCCCACGCTCCCCCCGGCCGCGCGCGGTCCCCCCCCCCCCGCCACCCCCCGCCCCCCCCCCCCCGCCCGCCCCCGGGGGGTTACCGCCGGGGCACGTCGCTTTTCGGGCGTGTCCTGGCGTTTCGCCGGGCAGGACCGGCGCCTCGACGCCCCGGTGATGCACCGCAGATCGACCGCCGAGAACGGTAGACTGTCGGTTGACGTTTGGGCTGGGAAGGCGCGCATGAACGATCTGGTCGACACCACCGAGATGTACCTGCGGACTATCTACGACCTCGAGGAAGAGGGCGTGGTGCCGCTGCGTGCGCGTATTGCCGAACGGCTCGACCAGAGCGGGCCGACGGTCAGCCAGACGGTGTCGCGGATGGAACGCGACGGCCTGCTGCACGTCGCGGGCGACCGGCACCTGGAGCTGACCGACAAGGGTCGTGCCCTCGCTGTCGCCGTGATGCGTAAGCACCGGCTCGCCGAACGGTTGTTGGTCGATGTGATCGGATTGCCGTGGGAGGACGTCCACGCCGAGGCCTGCCGCTGGGAACACGTGATGAGTGAGGACGTGGAGCGTCGGCTGGTTCAGGTGCTCGACAATCCGACCACCTCACCGTTCGGCAACCCCATCCCCGGCCTCGCCGATCTGGGTGTCGGCACGATCGGGATCGACGATGTCAGCCTCGTCCGGCTCACCGAGCTCCCGGTCGGGTTGCCGGTGGCCGTGGTGGTGCGCCAACTCACCGAGCACGTTCAGGGTGACACCGAGCTCATCGGCCGGCTCAAGGATGCCGGCGTGGTGCCCAATGCCAGGGTCACCGTGGAGGCCAACGACCACGGCGGCGTGATGATCGTGATCCCCGGGCATCAGCAGGTGGAACTGCCCCACCACATGGCACACGCGGTCCGCGTCGAGAAGGTCTGATTCCTTCAGCCCGCCCGCCGGCGCCACGTCCGGCGCGGCGGTAACTGCACGCCGAGTTGCTCGGCCATCCGATACCCGGTGATGGCGAGATCCCGGATTCGTTCGGGTCGCATCCCCGACTGCAAGGCGGTATCGAGCATTCCGGCCATCCGATGGGTCGGTCGGGCCTGTAGGGCAGCGTCCAACGACACCCCGGCCAATGGGCCGTCACCGCGGGCATACGCCGAAAAGGCGAGAAGAACAAGCGCTTCCACGCGCCACGGTTCGGGCAGAGTGCGAGCCAGCAATCCCCACAAAGCTTCGGCTTGCTCGGCGCATTCCCCGACTGCCAACGCGTAGAGCGTGTCCCGGACCCTGGGATCGGCCAGACCGAGCGCCAATTGCGCCAACTCGGCATGTGCCGGCGTCTGCCCCTCGGCCACCTGCAGGGCCGCAGCCATCACGGCCTCCACATCGCCACGCACATCGGCATCGGGACGGGAGTCCGGGCACCCCGGCCGTTGTGTGGCGAACGCCAACGACCGCTGCATCGATGCCGCCGCGACCGGATCCGGCTGGATCACCTGCAGCAGTTCCTCGCGGCTGGCGTAGAGCCGCCGGCCGTCCAGCACCGCGGCGGCCGCCAGCGGTGAGGCACCCGGATCATCGACGTATCCCGCCTCACCGCAGCCGTCGGCGCAGCGCCAGCGTCCACCTGCGGCCACCCGGTCCACGACGTGCGCGGCGTAGAGGTCGATGCCTACGGCGGCCAGGTCCTGGTCCAACATCAATGCCTGATCGCGGTAGCGGTCATCACAGCTCTGGCAGTCCGCGCTGTTTTCACAGCCGGCGTCCACGATGACCGCGATCACCGCGTCCGCTCCTGCCGCGTCCGCCAGTTCGGCCAGATGCTCGATGCGCTCGGCCATTTCGGTCATGTCGGTGCTCAGATCGGCGCGCATGACGCAACCCAACTCACCGCGGCTGACGGTGACGACGACGAGGCTCTGCTGCGGCACGAAGCCCAGAACCGGGGGGAGGGCGGCGATCAGCGCTCCCGGCTTGCTGAGGTGATAGTCGAATTGCGGGGTGGACGGTGGTGTTGTCATGGACCGACGGTGTCAACCGCGACCGTCATCCACCGCGACACCGCGGGGCCTCGGCGGGGTGGCTGGGGATGAATGCTGCGCTGGGGATAACCTGCGTGCGCTCAGCCGCTTCCGAAACTAGCAGTCCGAATCGAACGCCGCGGGCGCGGAATCGCCGTCTCCGCCGGCTTCGGCCCTGGCCAGCAGAGCCGCGATCCGCCCGTCGAATCGCGGTGAATAGGACACGTCGTCGTCACATCCACCGCCGTCGAGCCCGCCGACCAGTCCCGTCACCGTCGACCCGGAAACCCACGGCGCGCCGCTGAATCCGTCGGTGAGTCCGATACAGGCCAATGCCGGAAATCCCTGCGGCGACCACTCGGTCGCGCCGCGACAAGCCAGCGGGCTGCCACCCTCACCCATCGGGTAACCGGTCACCGTGACGGCGCTGCCTGCCTCCGGCGCCGAACCCAACGTCAGCCCGCCACCGGCGTCCGCCAGCAGGCTGGAGCCGGAACCGCCGGTCACCCGCACGATGGCGTAGTCGGCCTGCGGGTCCTGCCCGTCGGTCCAGCGTGGGTCGAGATAGACCGTGCTGACGTGCCACGTGTCACCTCCGCCCTCGCCGAAACCGGGTACGAACGTGGTGTCGACACCGTCGAGCAGGCAGTGCGCGGCGGTGAGGACGAGATCGCCGGTGGTGCTGTCCAGCACCGCGCCGCTGCAGGTGTGCATCGTGGTGTCGCCGAGGAACAGCGCTCCCACCCGCCGATCCGGCGTCACCGCCTCGGCTCCGGCGTGTGACAACGGATCCGCCGCGGCCGGTGGACGGCTCGGCGCCGCCGTCGGGCCCGTGGACTCGGCACCGACCGTCCGGCCGCCCGGCACGCCACAAGCCGCGACTCCCACGGCCAGCACGGCCGCGGCGACTGTGAGCTTTGCCATCGAGGTCGTGCGCATCATCGCAATCTTGCCTGATTGTGGGGATGTCCGTCGGAATGCCGCACACCACCGCGGGCGTTCGGACGCACAAATGGGGCGGATCGAACCCGCCACGTGGGTATGCGAGACACTGGATGGCACGGTGGTAGCCCGCCACAGCGTGTTACCGCAGTGAGGAGACGAGCGAGATGACCGACAGCACCGACACCCCCGACCAGCACTACCAGCCCGATCAGAGCGGCATGTACGAGCTTGAGTTCCCGGCGCCGCAGCTGTCGGCATCGGACGGCCGCGGGCCGGTGCTCATCCACGCCCTGGAGGGTTTCTCCGACGCCGGGCACGCGATCCGGCTCGCCGCCGAACACCTCAAGGACACCCTCGACACCGAACTCGTGGCGTCTTTTGCCATCGACGAGCTGCTCGACTACCGGTCGCGCCGGCCATTGATGACCTTCAAGACCGACCACTTCACCAGCTATGACGAACCCGAGCTGAACCTGTACGCGCTCCACGACGGGCTCGGTACACCGTTTCTGTTGTTGGCCGGCCTGGAGCCGGACCTGCGCTGGGAGCGCTTCATCACCGCGGTCCGGCTTCTGGCCGAGCAGCTGGGGGTGCGGCAGGTGATCGGGCTGGGCACGATTCCGATGGCAGTGCCGCACACGCGCCCGGTCATGCTGACCGCGCATGCCAACAACAAGGAACTGATCACGGATCACACCCCGTGGGTCGGCGAAATCCAGGTTCCGGCGAGTGTTTCCAATCTGCTCGAGTATCGGATGGCTCAGCACGGCCACGAGGTGGTGGGGTACACCGTGCACGTGCCGCACTACCTGGCGCAGACCGCCTACCCGCCGGCCGCCGAGGCGCTGCTCGCCGAGGTCGCGCGCACCGGTTCGCTACAGCTGCCGTTGGAGAAACTGTCCGAGGCCGGCGCCGAGGTGTACGGCAAAATCAACGAGCAGGTAGAGGCCAGCGCCGAAGTCGCTCAAGTGGTGACGGGGTTGGAGCGCCAGTACGATGCGTTCGTTGCCGCACAGGAGAATCGGTCTCTGCTCGCGCATGACGAGGACCTGCCCAGTGGCGACGAACTCGGAGCGGAGTTCGAACGCTTTCTCGCCCAAGAGGCCGACAAGCACAAAGAGGACAAATACAAGGACGGACGAGACGGCTTCGGCGAGGGATTCCCGAACGGCGACACCCACTCCTAGGCGCCCGCGCGCGGGCCGAGAGCGAGGTTGACCAGCATGACCGAGCGCAAACCGAATCTGCGGCCCGTTCGCGAGCTCACCCCGACGCTCGAATACCGCACGATCCACGGCTACCGGCGGGCGTTCCGGGTGGCCGGCTCCGGACCGGCCATCCTCTTGATCCACGGCATCGGTGACAACTCCACCACCTGGCATTCGGTGCAGTCGACGCTGGCGCAGCGATTCACGGTGATCGCGCCGGACCTGCTCGGCCACGGCAGCTCAGACAAGCCGCGGGCGGATTACTCGGTGGCCGCCTATGCCAACGGCATGCGCGATCTGCTCAGCGTGCTCGACATCGACCGGGTGACCGTCGTCGGCCACTCGCTGGGCGGTGGTGTCGCCATGCAGTTCGCGTATCAGTTCCCGCAGTTGGTGGACCGGCTCATCCTGGTGGGTGCCGGCGGGGTGACCAAGGATGTGAATGCGGCGTTGCGGGTCGCGTCACTGCCCATGGGCACTGAAGCCCTGGCCCTGCTGCGCCTGCCGCTGGTACTCCCCACCTTGCAACTGGTGGGCCGCGCGGCTGGGTCGTTGCTGGGTTCCACCGGGCTGGGCCGCGACATCCCCGACATGTTGCGCATCCTGGCCGATCTGCCCGAGCCGACGGCCTCGTCGGCATTCGCCCGGACCCTGCGCGCCGTAGTGGATTGGCGAGGGCAGGTGGTCACCATGCTGGACCGCTGTTACCTGACCGAATCGGTTCCGGTCCAATTGATCTGGGGTGAGTGCGATTCGGTCATCCCCGTCAGCCACGCCGAGATGGCACACGCCGCAATGCCCGGTTCTCGGTTGGAGATCTTCGCTGGGTCCGGGCATTTTCCGTTCCACGACGACCCTGACCGCTTCGTCGAGGTGGTCGAGCGCTTCATCGATTCCACCGAACCCTCGGTCTACGACCAGGATCGGTTGCGTCATCTGCTGCGCGCGGGATTGAGCGAATCGGTGATCAGCGGGCCGTTCGACACGCAGGTTGCCGTGCTCGACGCCATGGGCACCGACGAGCGCAGCGCGACCTGATGAGGGTGGCGTGGCGGTCCGCCGGTGACGCCACCACGGTCCACCCAGACCACGAGCGCGGCCACGTAGCATCGGGGCTATGGCCATCGACGTCACCGTGTTGCGGGTGTTCACCGACTCCGAAGGCAAGCACGGCAATCCGCTCGGTGTGATCGACAACAGCACCGTCGCGCCGACCGACCGTCAGCGCATCGCCACCGAATTGGGTTACAGCGAAACCGTATTCGTCGATCTGCCACAGCCGGGCGCGAACTCTGCGCAGGCACGCATCTTCACACCTGTCGCCGAGATGCCGTTCGCCGGCCACCCCACCGTGGGGGCCTCCTGGTGGCTGCGTGAACTCGGGCGGCCCGTCAACACCCTGCAGGTGCCCGCAGGGATCGTTCAGGTCGCTTACGACGGCGAGTTGGCCGCGGTCAGTGCGCGTTCGGAGTGGGCACCGGAATTCGCCATCCATGACCTGACCTCCACCGACGAGCTCTTCGCCGCCAGAGCCGACGACTACGCCGACGACGTCGAGAACTATCTGTGGACCTGGCTGGATCGGGATCGAGGCGTACTGCGGTCGCGGATGTTCGCCGCGCACCTGGGCATTGCCGAAGACGAGGCCACGGGTTCAGCCGCGGTGCGCATGACCGACTATCTCAGCCGCGACCTGACGATCATCCAGGGCAAGGGTTCGGTGATCGAAACCCGATGGAGCGCGGAGGGCTGGGTCCGTGTGGCCGGACGGGTTGTCAACGACGGCACCACGCAAGTGGGCTGACTGTCCTGAATTACGCCTCGGCGCGGTGAGCCCGCAGCGCCTCGATCTCACGTTCGAAGTCTTCGGCTGACGAGAACGAGCGGTACACCGAGGCGAATCGCAAATAGGCAACCTCGTCGAGTTCGCGCAACGGGCCCAGGATCGCCAATCCGACCTCGTGGCTGGGAATCTCGGGGGTGCCGAGGCCACGCACCGCGTCCTCGACCTTCTGCGCCAGCACGTTGAGCGCGTCATCGTCGACCTGTCGGCCCTGGCAGGATCGGCGTACGCCGCGGATGACCTTCTCACGGCTGAACGGCTCGGTCACCCCACTGCGCTTGACCACCGCCAGCACCGCCGTCTCGACGGTGGTGAATCGACGGCCGCACTCTGGGCAGGACCGTCGCCGCCGAATCGCCTGGCCTTCGTCCGTCTCGCGGGAATCGACCACACGCGAGTCGGGATGACGGCAGAACGGACAATGCATTACCGCTCCTTCGTCATGCTGCCGGACAACTAGTTCGAGCGCCCTTGAGCGTACCCGCGCTGCCCTCGGCAGGTTCACCGCCGGGTCCAGTGGCGTGTAGGTGATCACGCCGGGGCGGGCCAGTGTGGCTGCCTGCCAGGATGATTCAGCGGACATCCCGCTGCTCAACCAACCGGGGCGAGCAGGGTCTGCCCGGCGTCGACCGCCGACGATTCGAGCTGGTTCAGATCGCGAATCTGCTCGACCACGCGCGATACCGGAGCGTCCGGGGCTACTCGCCGAGCCACCTGCTGCAGTGTCTCGCCGGTTTTGACCTGGACTACCGCCAGTTCGGCCGCGGCCGGAGCTTCGTCGCCCCTCACCCCACCGAGTTGTGCCACCAGGCCCAGCCAGACCGTGATACCGGCGGCCACCAGCGCCAACAGCACCGTGGTGACCGGTGTGATCGGACGGCTGCGGTGCGAGGCACGCGACATCAGGACACCGGTGCCCCGGTAGTGGACCGCGCCCGCGGCCGGCCGAGACGGCGCCGGACGCTGGACCCGGCGCAATGGTCGGGGCGCCGCGGCACCGAACTGGGCACGGCCGCGGGACAGCTGCGGATGGGACGGGGCCCCAGCAGCACGAACAGCGCGGGAACGGCTTTCGGCGGGGATATCGATGATCGCCATCTGTCTGCCTTTCGAGTGACAACTTTCGCTCTTGTGTTCGAATATAGTCGCTCACATGTTCGATGAATAGAACGTGTGATCGAACTGTTGCCAAACGATATGACGGACCACCGACACGTTTTCGGGCCGCGAGGCATTGCAGGCTCCCGATCGCGCCGTCCGCCGCGGTCGGGCAGCGGCCCCCGCGACACGCGTCGAACACATGTTTGATTAATGTTCGAACAAGGACTAGATTCGCCCTCATGAGCGACGACCTCAGCAGGGACGGCAGCACCGAAACCCCGGCGGGCTCCGAGGGCGCGAGTCCACGCCGCGCCGCCGACACCGGCCTCACCGACCGGCAACGGACCATCCTCGACGTCATCCGCGCCTCGGTGACCAGTCGTGGCTATCCGCCCAGCATCCGCGAGATCGGAGACGCGGTAGGTCTCACCTCGACGTCCTCGGTCGCGCATCAACTGCGCACCCTCGAACGCAAGGGCTACCTGCGCCGCGACCCCAACCGCCCCCGAGCGGTCGACGTTCGCGCCGCCGATGATCCGGCGGCCACCCCGCTCGTCTCCACCGACGTGGCCGGCTCGGATGCGCTACCCGAACCGACGTTCGTCCCGGTGCTCGGGCGCATTGCCGCGGGCGGACCCATCTTGGCCGAGCAGGCGGTCGAAGACGTCTTCCCGCTCCCCCGCGAACTCGTCGGTGAGGGCTCGCTGTTCTTGCTGAAGGTCGTCGGCGACTCGATGGTCGACGCGGCGATCTGCGACGGCGACTGGGTGGTGGTTCGCCAGCAGAGCGTGGCCGACAACGGCGACATCGTGGCCGCCATGATCGACGGCGAGGCCACCGTCAAGACGTTCAAGCGGACCCGCGGTCAGGTCTGGCTGATGCCCCACAACCCGGCATACGACCCGATCCCGGGCAACGACGCGGCCGTGCTCGGCAAGGTCGTCACCGTGATCCGCAAGATCTGAGCTCAGTCCGCTCGCACGAATCCGTTCGTGCGAGCGAACTCCTCGCTGGCGAACCAGATCTCGGCCACCGCATCGTCGTACTCGCTGCTGTCAGGTGACCAGTACTGGCCAGACTTGGTGTCCGCCTTGATCGGATAGCCCTCAGGGGCGCGGTTGGGATCATCCAACGGCAGGTGGATCGCCGTCACTGCCGGCACCTCGTCGAGTTCGATGGCAGCGTGACGCCCGCTGTGAGCCTCACCGCCGTAGGCCTCGGCATGGGTGATCACCCGGGTCGGCGCAGTATCCACATTGTCCTGATCACCGGACAATCCGAAATCCCCAGGAATCGGGAAGCCGACCGGGGCACGCGGGCCGTCGGTCGGGCCGGCGAATGCGCCGGTGTCGACGAGGTCCTCGTCCTCGAGTTCAGCCTCGACATCGTCGTCGGCGTCGCCTTCGGCGACTTCCTCGAATTCCGCGTCGATGGGCGTGTCGAGGTCCTCGTGCTCGAGACCCTGGCGCCCGAGATCCCGGTGGTCCAGATCCCGGTGGTCGAGATCCTCGTCGTCGAGATCCTCATCGTCGAGGTCGTCGTCTTCGAAATCATCACCTTCGAAGTCGTCGTCGAAATCGTCACCGTCGCGGTAGTCGTCGAAACCCTGTTCCGGACTTGCCAGTTGCGAAGAGTCCTCCGGCGGTTCCTCTTCGTCATCCGGGGCGCCGTATCCGGGCGACGACTGCGGTGCCGCCCATTGACTGACCGGCATCGCGATATCGGTGGGACCGTCGTAGGGAGACGTCGCGGGACCCGTCGATTCGTCCACCGGCCCGCTGAATCTTGCCGTCGCGGCCTCACCGCCATAGGCGGCGTCCGGCTCGTCCCGGTAGTCGTCCCGGAAATCGTCGTGGTCGTATCCGTGCGACTCGTAGCGCCCTTCGCCATAACGATCCTCGTCGTACGGCGACCCGCCGTGATCGTCGTCGTACTCGTCATCGAAGGGATCATGGTCGAACTCGTCGTCGCCACCGGCGCGTCGCCGGTGCCACAGCGCCGCCCCGACAATCAGCGCGGCGAGCAGCAGAACCGGAACCACGGCGATCAGCCACCACCAGCTCCAGTGCCAACTGAACGGCTTGTCGGAATCCGCAGCCGCCGCGGGCGGGGCCCCGGCCGGCTGTTCGATGCCGGGCACCTGCAGCCCACTCAACTCGGCGGCGAGGTTGGCGGGTTCGGTGGTGAACTTGTTGGCGGAACGATCCCAGGAGATGGCTCCCCCGCTGAATCGCTGCGTGATGACGGTGCCGTCCTCGGTCTGGTCGGCCATCGGGGCGCCGAGCTCACCCTTGGCTCCCCCGAGCTTGTCCCAGGCTGCCTTCATCGCGCCCCGGACGATCACCGCACCGTAGTCGGGGGTCCAGAAGATCACCGGATTGTCGGCAGCGGCGAAGGTGCTGATCCGGCTGTTCGGCCCCAGACCGCCTTCTGCCTCGCTGGCCGTCGGGAAGCCCAGATCACCCTCGGGGCCGCCGACGCTCTCGTACTTCTCCAGAAGCTGACCGGTGATGGCGTTGGCGCCGGTGGCGGGGCTGTAGAAGATCTTGCCGCCGGCGAAGTTCTGGCCCACCCCGCTGTCGCCGATCGGGTACTGGTCACCGTCCTTGGCACCCAGCGGTCCCATCGCGCCACCGGCCGCCCGGCGCGCCATGGCGATCGCCGAGGCCGGATCCGACGGCACGTCCAGACCAGCGAGTTGATCCGCCAGCTCGGGCGGCGTGGTGGTGAACGCCTTGGTCTTGCGGTTCCAGGAAATCGCCCCGCCGGTGAACTTCTGCGAGTTCACATCCCCGTCGAAAGACTCATCCTCGGCAGGAACGCCCAGCACCCCGGCCGAGCCACCGAGCTTGTCCCACGCGGCATTGACCGCACCGCGCACCACGTGGGCGCCGGTACCCGGCGTCCAGAAGATCACCGGATTGTCGGGTGCGCTGAATGTCGAGTTGCGGCTGTCCGGAGCCCGTCCGGGTCCCTCGTCGATGGTCGGAAATCCCAGGTCACTGTCGGCCGGGCCGCCCAGAGACTCGTACTTCTCCAGGATCGCGCCCTGCATGAAGTGCGCGCCGGTCGCCGGGGTGAAGAACATCTTGCCCCCGGAGAAGTTTTGCGCGAAGCCCGAACCCGCCGCAGACACGTCGCCCTGGCGTGGCCCGAGCGGGCCGCCATCGCCGCCGCTGGCCTCCCAGGCGGCGGTGATCGCGGCGTCGGCATCCGACTCCGGGGTGGCCGAGGCCACCGCGGGCAGCATCAAACCAGCGACTACGAATGCGAGCAGGCCGACCGCCAACCGCCATACGGCCGCGTTCAGCCTTGCTCCCGGCCTAGTCATGCGCCCTCCCCGCTCGTTCGGCAAAGTTTTCTTGGAAATGTCCCGCCCGACAACTCTGCTTCAGCACGTGACGATAACCAAGGGACGTGGCCGAGCTCGGCCAAAAAAGCCGCAATATCTGGGTCAAATGGTCCAAAATCGGGCGGTTTGGGCTTCCGGCGGGGCCGAACGTGGGTTTTCAGACGCCCAGACTGCGTCCGATGATCTCCTTCATGATCTCGGTGGTGCCGCCGTAAATCGTCTGCACCCGCGCATCGAGGTAAGCCCGGGCGACCGGGTACTCACGCATATAGCCGTAACCGCCGTGCAGCTGCAGGCAGCGGTCGATGAGGTCGACCTGCTTCTCGGTGGAGTACCACTTGGCCATCGCGGCCTGTTCCACGGTGAGCTTCTCGTCGAGATGCAACCGGAGGAACTCGTCGACCATCATCCGGACCACGGTGGCCTCGGTGGCCAACTCGGCGAGCAGGAACCGGCTGTTCTGGAAGCTGCCGATGGGCTTGCCGAACGCCTTGCGCTCCTTGGTGTACTGCACGGTCTGCTCCAGCACCGACTCCATCGCCGCGGCGGCCATGATGGCGATCGAGATGCGCTCCTGCGGCAGGTTCTGCATCAGGTAGACGAAACCCTGGCCTTCCTCGCCGAGCAGGTTCTCGACGGGCACCTTGACGTCGGTGAACGACAACTCGGCGGTGTCCTGGGCGTCCAGTCCGATCTTGTCCAGGTGCCGGCCCCGTTCGAAGCCCTCCATGCCCCGCTCGACGACGAGCAGAGAGAAGCCCAGCGCACCCTTCTCGGGGTCGGTCTGAGCTACGACGATCACCAGATCGGAGTGGATGCCGTTGGTGATGAACGTCTTCGAGCCGTTGAGCACGTAGTGATCGCCATCGCGGACGGCCCGGGTCTTGATGCCCTGCAGGTCGCTGCCGGTACCGGGTTCGGTCATTGCGATCGCCGTGATCAATTCGCCCGTGCAGAACTTGGGTAGCCAGCGCTGCTTCTGCTCGTCGTTGGCGAGCCGGAGCAGATACGGCGCGACGACATCGTTGTGCAGGCTGAAGCCGATGCCGCTGTACCGGCCTGCCACGGTCTCTTCGCAGACGATCGTGTTGTAGCGGAAGTCGGCATTACCACCGCCGCCGTACTCCTCGGGCACCGCCATGCCGAGAAAGCCCTGCTTGCCGGCCTCGAGCCAGACCCCGCGGTCGACGATTTTGTCTTTTTCCCACTGGTCGTGGAACGGCGCGACGTGGCGTTCCAAGAAAGCCCGGTACGACTCGCGGAACAGCTCGTGCTCGGGCTCGAACAACGTACGGTCGTACTTCACAACACTGCCCATGGGGTGATACCTCCGGTACCGGTTACGTGGTTGTGGCCAACCTATACCAACTGGATGGTTGGGCCGCTCGGGGCCTGCCAGAGTCGCCCGTAAACTCTGGCCATGCCCCGGTCCACCACCAGCCTTGCGCACTGGGGCGCTTTCACCGCCGCTGTCGACGCGGGCGACATCGCCAGGGTCACGCCGATGGCCGGTGACGCCAATCCCTCGCCACTTTTGGGAAATCTGCCGGGTTCGATCCGGCACCGCTCCCGCATCGCCGGTCCCGCCGTGCGACGCGGCTGGCTGCGCGACGGCCCGGGGCCCAGCACCGAACGCGGCGCCGACGAATACGTCGCCCTGTCCTGGGACGAGTTGACCGAGGTTCTGGCCGACGAACTGCGCCGCGTCGTGGACACCTACGGCAACGAAGCCATCTACGGCGGCTCGTACGGCTGGGCCAGCGCCGGCCGCTTCCACCACGCCCAGAGCCAGGTGCACCGCTTTCTGAAGATGCTCGGCGGTTACACGTCCTCGCGTCATTCCTACAGCTTGGGCGCGACCGGCGTGATCATGCCTCGGGTGGTCGGCACCCATGACGACCTGTTCAAACGCTCCACCGCGTGGGACGTCATCGCCGAACACACCGACCTTCTGGTGTGCTTCGGCGGCCTTGCCCTCAAGAACACCGGCATCAACCACGGCGGTACCACCGGCCATCCGGCGCGCGACGCGCTACACCGGTTCCGTGCCCGCGGCGGGCAGATCGTCTCGCTGAGCCCACTGCGCGACGATGTCGACGGCGATTGCCAGTGGCTGGCGCCGATCCCGGGCACCGATGTGGCGGTGATGCTGGCGCTGGCCTACGTGTTGGTCACCGAGGGTTTGGCCGACCTCGATTTTCTGGACACCTACTGCACCGGCTATCCGCGGTTCGAACGGTACGTCCTGGGCCGCGACGACGGCATCGCCAAGACCCCGCAGTGGGCATCGGCGCTCAGCGGATTGCCGGCCGAGGAGCTGCGGTCGCTGGCCCGGCGGATGGCCGCCGCGCGCAGCCTGGTCACGGTCAGCTGGTCGCTGCAACGGGTGCGTCACGGTGAGCAGGCGCCCTGGATGGGTCTGACCCTGGCCGCCATGCTGGGTCAGATCGGCTTGCCGGGCGGCGGTTTCGGGCACGGCTACGGATCGATGAACGAGCCGGGTCTGGCACCGCTGCAGTGTCGCCTGCCGGTCCTGCCACAGGGGCTCAATCCGATCCAGACGTTCATCCCGGTCGCGGCGGTCAGCGATATGTTGCTGCACCCGGGTGAGCCGTTCGACTACAACGGCCTGCAGCTCAGATATCCCGAAATCAAATGCGTGTACTGGTCCGGCGGCAACCCGTTCCACCATCACCAGAACATCCCGCGGCTGCGCCGCGCCCTGGCACGGGTGGACACCATCGTGGTGCACGACCCGTACTGGACAGCGATGGCCAAACACGCCGACATCGTGGTGCCCTCGACCACCGCCTACGAGCGCGAGGACTATTCGGGGTCTCGCAACGATCCCCTGCTCGTGGCCATGCGGGCGCTGGCGCCGCCGTACGCGGATTCCCGCGACGACTACACCACCTTCTCGGCCCTGGCCGAGCGGCTGGGTTTCGGCGAGCAGTTCACCGAGGGCCGCACCGCCCGTGAGTGGCTGGTGCACATGTACGAGAAGTGGGCTGCCGTTCTGGATTTCGAGGTTCCGGAGTTCGACGCGTTCTGGGCCGCGGGCCAGTTGCGGCTGCCCACCGAGCCCGGGTTGACCCTGCTCGCCGATTTCCGCGCCGACCCGATCGGGCACCGACTCGGCACGCCGAGCGGACGCATCGAGATCTTCTCGGCCGACATCGACGGTTTCGGTTATCCCGACTGCGCCGGGCACCCCCGGTGGTACGAACCGACCGAGTGGCTCGGCGGCGAACGTGCCAAGACCTATCCGTTGCATCTGCTGGCGAATCAACCCGCGAGCCGTTTACACAGTCAACTCGACGGCGGTGCCACCAGCCAGTCCTCGAAAGTGCAAGGCCGCGAACCGATCCGGATCCATCCGGCCGACGCGTCGGCGCGTGGACTCTCCGACGGCGACGTGGTGCGGGTGTTCAATGATCGCGGGTCGTGCCTGGCCGGGGTGGTGATCGACGCCCGGCTGCGCCCCGCGGTGGTACAGCTGGCCACCGGGGCGTGGTTCGACCCGGCGAATCCGGCCGATCCCGATGCCATGTGCGTGCACGGCAACCCTAACGTACTCACCGAGGATATCGGCACCTCGGCGCTGGCACGCGGTTGCACCGGCGCGCATGTCCTGGTGCAGGTGGAGAAGTTCGACGGAACCCCGCCCCCGGTCCGGGCCCACCGACCGCCTTCCATCATCCCTCGGTAAAGCGTTGCACGGCAACCACTTCCGTCGTTTCTCGATGAATTTTTGAGCGCCGGTGCAAAGATCCCTTCAGCGCTGACGGCGTCGTCAGCAGAAGGAGACCTCCGCCGATGCGATTCTCACCCCGCGCCGCTGCCAAAACCCTGCTGGTCGGGGCGGTGGCCCTGTCCGGGACCGCGGCCGTCGGGTTGACGCCGGCGGGCACGGCAGCGCTGGGCTTGGTGGTGGCGACGACACCGCTGGTCGTGCCCGGGACCGGGACCCCGAACCCGCTGGACTCCAACAATTATCTGGCCAACGCGGTGGACTACTACGTCCAACCGAGTGGGAGTTGTGGCACCGACGGCTGCGCGGATGCGGTGCCGATCCCCTACATCGCCCAGTTCTGGCCGTTTCCGTTCGAAGGCTGGGGCGGGCTTGAGGGCGCCAAGTGGAACGTGTCGGTTGCCAGTGGAGTCACTCGCCTGACCAGCGAACTCGTCGGCGACAACAACCCGAACGCGGCACATCCGGTGACCGTCTTCGGTTACTCGCAAGGCGCCACCGTGGCCAGCATCGTCAAAGCCAACCTTGCCGACCTGACCGACGAGCAGAAGCAGAATTTGAGCTTCGTGTTGATCGGGAACCCCAACCGGCCCGACGGTGGCCTCTTCGAGCGGTTGGCGATCCTGGGTACCCTGCCCATCCTCGATGCGACGTTCGGCCGGCCGACCCCGACCGACACGGGTATCGAGACCCACGACATCGCGCTGCAGTACGACGGGGTCGCCGACGCGCCCTCGTGGGTGCTCAATCCGCTTGCCCTGCTGAACGCGTTGGCCGGTTTCGAGTATGTGCACGGCACCTACCTAGATCCCCGTGGCGACGACCCGGAAACCGCGACGCCCTACGGGTACACGCCCGAGCAGGTGCAGGCCGCGATCGAGAACGCCAAGGAGGACTGCACCGCGGCGACGCATTGCCAGAAGGTCGACGGCAGCGACACGTACTACATCACGCTGCCGGCCAAGACGTTGCCGCTCATGCAGCCATTCCTGGACCTCGGTGCGGCGACCGGCACCTCGGCCGTGGTGATACCGCTCGTCGACCTGGTCTCACCACTGGTGCAGACGTTGATCGAGACCGGTTACACCCGAACCGATTACAGCAAGCCGACACCGTTCCAGCTGCTGCCCAAGGTCAATCCCGTCAAGCTGGTCAGTGATCTCGTCAACGATATTCCCGAGGGCGTCAAGGCGGCGCTGAACCCGGGCCTGGACCCGCTGCCGGGATGGACCGATCCGACCCAGACCGGCGATACGGGCGACACCGCCACGCTGAAGGAGCACGATGAGGTGTCGGTCGCGCCGGTGGCGGCCACACCGCTCGCGCTCAAGTCCGATGGTCAACGCCTGCGACTGAACTCGATCGCCGAGCCGAAGGATGATGAGTCCACGGCGCCCGGTGCGACCGAGCCGCAGCGCGTGTCCGCGCGGAAGATTTTGGGCGCCAAGGGGCATTCGATCCGGGACTTCACCAGCTCGATCGGCCAGAACGTGCGCAAGGCGTTGGGGCAGGACCGCACGAACGACACCACGAAGGACAGCTCCAAGCTCACCACGAAGAACACCGGCAGCGAGAAACACCAGAAGCAGAAAGGCCAGAAGAGGGCGTCCAAGTCCGCCGCCTGACCGGCGAGTCGCTGACCCTCGGCGCTCAGAACGTGGCGTATTCCCGCAGGCTGGCCGCCAGCGCCATGGGCACTCGCGCCTTGATCCGGGTGCCGTCGGCGGTGTGCTCGGTGGCGTCCACCCGGCCGTCGGCGTGGACCCGCGCCACCAGATCCCCACGGTCGTAAGGGATCGTCACATCGACGGTGGCGTCGGTGGGGGCGATCATCTCGCTCATCTTGGCGCGCAACCGGTCCAGACCGTCACCGGTGCGGGCCGAGACGAACACCGCATCGGGCAACGCACGCCTCAGCGAGGCCAACCCGACATCGGTGGCGGCGTCGATCTTGTTGACCACCAACAACTCCGGCGGTGGCGCGATGTCGTATTCGGCGACGACCTCGTTGACCACCTGCCGGACCGCGTTGATCTGTGCCAGCGGTTGACTGTCGGAACCGTCCACCACATGGACCAGCAGATCGGCGTCGACCACCTCTTCCAGGGTGGAGCGAAACGCCTCGACCAGCTGGGTGGGCAGGTGCCGGACGAAACCGACGGTGTCGGTCAGGACAAACGGCCGCCCGTCGTCGAATTCGCCTTGGCGCGTGGTGGGTTCGAGGGTGGCGAACAGTGCGTTCTCGACCAGGACGCCGGCCCCGGTCAGCGCGTTGAGCAGGCTCGACTTGCCGGCGTTGGTGTAGCCGACGATGGCGATCGACGCGGCATCCGAGGACAGCCGGCGGCTGCGCTGGGTGTCGCGGATCTTCTTCATCTCACGAATCTCGCGGCGCAGCTTGGCCATCCGCTCACGAATGCGTCGGCGGTCCGTTTCGATCTTGGTTTCGCCCGGACCACGGGTGCCCACCCCACCGCCGGCGCCGCCGGCGCGTCCACCGGCCTGGCGTGACATCGATTCACCCCAGCCACGCAGCCGGGGCAGCATGTACTCCATCTGGGCCAGCGACACCTGCGCCTTGCCCTCGCGGCTGGTGGCGTGCTGGGCGAAGATGTCCAAGATCAGCGCGGTGCGGTCGATGACCTTGACCTTGACCACTTTCTCCAGCGAGTTCAGCTGGGCCGGTGAGAGCTCACCGTCACAGATGACGGTGTCGGCTCCGGTGGCCAGCACGATCTCGCGCAGTTCCTGGGCTTTACCCGAGCCGATGTAGGTCGATGGGTCCGGCTTGTCGCGGCGCTGGATGAGCCCTTCGAGCACTTCGGAGCCCGCCGTCTCGGCCAGTGCCGCCAACTCGGCGAGGCTGGCGTCGGCGTCCGCAGCGCTGCCTTCGGTCCATACCCCGACCAAGACCACCCGCTCCAGCCTCAGCTGCCGGTATTCGACCTCGGTGACGTCGGTGAGTTCGGTGGACAGGCCGGCCACGCGACGTAGTGAGGCACGGTCTTCGAGCGCCAGCTCACCGGTGCTGGGGGTAACGGGATGTTCGGGATGAGTCATATGTGCTTACAGGTTGTCACGTGGATCGGGCCACGCGCACGCCATTTATCCGTGCGCAGCATTCCACCACTCGTCGGCCAGTTCGCCCCGGGCCAGCAACACCGACGGCCCGCGCAGGTAGCTGGTGGATTCGGTGACGGTCACGGTGACTTCACCGCCCGGGATCCGCACCCGCAGAGTGCCGGTGTCGGCGCCCTGATGGGCCAACGCCGCGAGCGTGGCCGCGACGGTGCCGGTGCCGCAGGAGCGGGTTTCGCCGACCCCGCGTTCGTGCACCCGCATCGACACCGCGCCATCGGCTGGAGCGGTCAGGACCTCCACGTTGACCCCGTCAGGAAACAGCTGCGCGTCGAAGGACACCGGTGCCGCGACGTCGAGGGCCGCCAGCTCGGTCTCGCTGATCCCGACGCAGGCCAGATGAGGATTGCCGACGTCCACGGCCACCCCGCTGAAGCTGCGGCCGCCGACCATCGCCGTCCCGGTGCCGAACCGGTTGGCCTTGCCCATCTCGACGGTGACCTCGGCCGTGGTGGCGTCGACGCGGTGCAGCACCACGGGGCGTGGCCCGGCCAGCGAGCCGACCACGAACTCGTCGGCGGTTTCCAGCCCGGACGCGCGGAGGTAGTGCGCGAAGACGCGGACCCCGTTACCGCACATCTGCGCAACGGACCCGTCGGCGTTGCGGTAATCCATGTACCAGTCGGCGGCGGAGACACCGTCGGGCAACCGCTCGAACACGCCGGCGGCCTGTGCGGCACCGACGGTGGTCACCCGCAGCACGCCATCAGCGCCCAGGCCGCGACGACGGTCGCACAATGCGGCCACCACCGACGGCGTCAACGACAGCGCGGCGTCAAGGTCGGGCAAGACCACGAAGTCGTTCTGCGTGCCATGCCCCTTGACGAAGCCAACCCCGGAGATCACCTGATCAGGATACGTGCCGCCACACCTGCAGTACGTCGTCCACCAAGTCGGGCGCCGCGCCGTCCAGCCACACCACCCGGTGGTCGCGCCGGAACCAGGACCGTTGCCGGCGCACATAGCGGCGGGTGCCGATGAAGGTGGGTTCGCGCGCCGCGGCGCCGTCTCCTCCCGCGTCGAGATCGGCGAGCACCTGCGCATAGCCCAGCGCCCGCGCCGCGGTGACCCCGTCGCGCAGACCCCGGCCGATCAGCGTGCGCACCTCGTCGACCAGCCCATCGTCGAACATGAGATCGGTGCGTTGCGCCAACCGCTCGTCGAGAACCTCTGTTTTCCAATCCAATCCGATGATCACGGTGTCCCAGCGGGGCGTGCCGATCCTCGGCGCGGAGGCGGCGAACGGTTGCCCGGTGAGTTCCACGACCTCAAGCGCCCGCACGATCCGCCGGCCGTCGCTGGGCAGGATGGAGGCTCCGGCGGCCGGATCGACGTCGCTCAGCTCGGCGTGCAGGGCGGCCACCCCCACCTCGGCCAATCTCGCCTCCCAGCGGGCCCGCACCGCGGGGTCGGTGGCCGGAAACGTCCATTCGTCGAGCAGAGATTGGATGTAGAGCATGGACCCGCCGACGATCAGCGGTACCGCGCCCCGGGCAGCGATGGCCTCCACGTCAGCCGCGGCGTCCTGCTGATAGCGCGCCACTGTCGCGGTCTCGGTGACCTCCAGGACATCGAGCTGATGATGCGGGATTCCGCGCCGCTCGGCGGGGGGAAGCTTGGCGGTGCCGATGTCCATGCCGCGGTAGAGCTGCATCGCGTCGGCGTTCACGATCTCTCCGCCGAGCTGCTCGGCGATTGTCAGCGCCAGCGCTGACTTACCGGTGCCGGTCGGCCCGATGATCGCGATCGGCCGAGTCATGGCAACCATTCGCCGACGAAATAGCCGACCCCGTACGGCGCACCGCGGAAGAGCTCACGGGCCGAGCCGGGCTCGGGTCCGGCCAGCCCGGCCAGCACCTGGTACGCCACGCGGCCGAGCACGGTGTCCGGCAACTCGACCAGCGCCGCGAGATCTGCCGTGGCGAGCGCATCGTCGAGGTCCTGCTGGGTGGCCACGGATTCGGGCACGTGGCCCCCGGGGGCCGAGACGGTGAGGGTGTGCAGGCCGTCGGCCACAACGAGCACACCGACCGGCTCCGAAGTTTCGTCGATCCGGGCCCGCAGGGCGCGGCCGTGGGCCAGCGCCGCACCAACCGGGTGTGAGGCGGCATAGACATGCACCTCGACCGAAGCCTCGGGGGCGGTGAGACCGCGGACCCAGCCGGCGATCAGGGCGCACAGCGGCAGTTCGACCGCCTCACCGGCCGGGCCCGGCCCGAGTGTCACCGCGACGTCGACGCCGTAGCCGGCGAAGGTACCGGTGTGTTCGGGCCCGTAGACCGCGTCGCCGGCGCCGACGCCGATCACCAGCCAGCGCGGCGGTAACGCACCTGCCGCGGCGATGACCGCGTCACGTAATCCGACCACCTCGGCAGCGGCCGCGCCCACCAGTTCGGGCACCAGCACCGGTGTGGCGGGGACGATCGCGATGGCGCTCAGCACGTCACCAAACTAGTGCGCCGCAGACACGTGAGCGTCGGCGGCAGGACCGCCAGAACCGCTCGATCCGTCGTCGTCTCCGTCGACGTCATTCGACTTTGTGGGGGCATTGAGCCTAAAGCCATGGGCACGGCACAGGACGACCTGCTTGAATAGCGGTCAAAGCGACAGCATCGGGCGCCGCGTCGCGCGGCAGATGCGCGGGCCGACCGCGCGGAGTACGAGGAGCGGATATGACAACCAGTGAGCCAGGCGCAGGCACCCCTCAGCCGACCCCCGGGCCCACGCCGACGCCGACGCCGAGGCCAGGACCACCCCGCCCCGTCCCTCGCCCCAGCCGGGTTGCCCCGGTGGTCGCGGTGGCGCCGTCCAGTGATCCGCACCGCTTCGGGCGGGTGGACGACGACGGCACGGTGTGGTTGATCACCGGATCCGGCGAACGTGTCATCGGGTCGTGGCAGGCCGGCGACACCGAGTCGGCGTTCGCCCACTTCGGCCGGCGCTTCGACGATCTGCACACCGAGGTGGCTCTGCTGGAGCGTCGCCTGTCCTCCGGTACCGGCGATGCCCGCAAGATCAAGTCGGCAGCGGCCACGTTGGCCGAAAGCCTGCCCACCGCAGCAGTTCTCGGCGACGTGGATGCGCTGGGTGCCCGCTTGTCGGCGATTCTGGAGCATGCCGACGAGGCGGCCCAGACCGAGCGCGCGCAGCGCGATGAGCACCGCGCCGCGCAGACCGCGCGCAAAGAGGCACTGGCCGTCGAGGCCGAGGACCTGGCGGCGAACTCCACCCAGTGGAAGGCCGCGGGCGATCGTCTGCGCGAAATCCTCGATGAGTGGCGCACCATCACCGGGCTGGACCGCAAGATCGACGACGCCCTGTGGAAGCGGTACTCGACGGCACGGGAAACCTTCAACCGCCGCCGCGGCTCACACTTCGCCGAACTGGACCGCGGCCGGGCCGGCGCTCGCCAGGTCAAGGAGGCGCTGTGCGAACAGGCCGAGCAGTTGTCCGGCTCGACCGATTGGGGCGCCACGAGCGCGGCGTTCCGTGACCTGCTGAGCCAGTGGAAGGCCGCGGGCCGAGCGGCCAAGGATGTCGACGACACCCTGTGGCACCGCTTCAAGGCCGCGCAGGACACGTTCTTCGGGGCCCGCAACGCCGCGCACGCCGAACGGGACGCGGAGTTCAAGGCCAACGCCACTGCCAAAGAGGCGCTGCTGGCCGAGGCCGAGAAGATCGACACCAGCGATCTGGATGCGGCTCGTGCGGCGCTGCGCGCCATCGGCGACAAGTGGGACGCGATCGGCAAGGTTCCGCGGGAGCGGGCGGCGGATCTGGAGCGACGGCTGCGTGCGGTGGAAAAGAAGGTTCGCGACGCCCCGACCGGAGGCGTGGATCCCGAGGCCCAGGCTCGTGCCGATCAGTTCCGGGCCCGCGCCGAGCAGTTCGAGCGGCAGGCCGAGAAGGCCGAGGCGGCCGGCCGGGCCAAGGACGCCGCCGAGGCCAGGGCCAGTGCCGAGCAGTGGCGACAGTGGGCGGACGCCGCCGCTGCCGCGCTGTCCGAGCGCAGTTAGGGCCGGCCCGGCTCGTCCGGCTTCTGATCGGTGACGCCGTTGCCGGCCGGGCCCAGCAGCCCCTGCTGCTGAACCTGGGCCGCCGCGCGACGTCGGTCCTCCTCGGCGGCCAACTGCAGGGCCGTGCGCGACCACACCACCCGTGCCCAGTGGAAGGTCAGCACGATCACCGCAAGCCAGGCGATGATCAACCCGATGCCGGGGCCGGGGTGGCCGGCCGCGGTCTGCCGCGACCACACCGCGAGCATTCCCAACGCGCAGGCCACCGCCGAGCCGGCCAGGGCCACCCAGGCCAGCGCCCAGCGGCGGGTGATCAGCGCCAGCATCGAGAATCCGACCGAGAACACCAGCGCGAGCCAGACGAACACCCGCGACGGTAGCGAGACACCGTCAGCGACGGCCGTGGCGTCGCCGACGAGGACGTCGAACCCCTTGGTGTGCCCGGTGTGCGGCAGCACGAACGACAGCACCACCACGAACACCAGGATGGCCACCACCATCGCGCGAGGGCCGGTGTCGAATTCGCGGGCCACCCGACGTTCGACGTCGGCCAGGTCGTTCTTGAAACGGTCGAAATCGCTTTCGTTGCTCAACAGCCACATCCTCCTGACGCCGGCGCGGTGGTCGGCGCACCGATCCTCGGCAGTCCCAGCCCGACGCCGGTGCGGGGACGCTGCCCCGCCGCATGGGCGTCGCCGGCGCGGGTGCGCCGATGACCGGCCAGCGGGGCATCCGCGATCAGATGATGGGGCGCGGCGCCGGTCACGGTCGTGACGACGATGTCGCCGGGCCGGATCTCACCGTCGCCCGGACTGAAATGCACCAGCCTGCCGTCGCGGGCCCGACCGGACATCCGCGCCGTGCTGGCATCCTTGCGCCCCTCACCGGTGGCGACCAGCAGCTCGACCGTCTGGCCGACCTGAGCCTGGTTCTCCTGCAGCGAGATTCGCTCCTGCAGCTCGATCAGACGCTGATAGCGCTCGGTGACAACCGCTTTCGGCAGCTGATCGGGCATCTCGGCCGCCGGGGTACCCGGCCGGATCGAGTACTGGAAGGTGAACGCGCTGGCGAACCGCGACGCCTCGACGACGTCGAGGGTGGCCTGGAAATCTTCCTCGGTCTCCCCCGGGAACCCGACGATCAGGTCGGTGGTGATCGCGGCGTGCGGGATCGCCGCCCGCACCTTGTCGATGATGCCGAGATAACGCTCGGCCCGATAGGACCGGCGCATCGCCTTGAGGATGCGATCGGATCCCGACTGCAGCGGCATGTGCAGCGTCGGACACACGTTCGGCGTCTCGGCCATCGCCTCGATGACGTCGTCGGTGAACTCGGCCGGGTGCGGTGAGGTGAAACGCACCCGCTCCAGCCCGTCCACCTCGCCGCAGGCGCGCAGCAGCTTGGCGAACGCGCCGCGGTCACGGGGTACGTCAGGGTCCCAATTCGCCGGGTCCTCACGCAAGCGCTCGTCCGAAAACGACACGCCGTAGGCATTGACGTTCTGGCCGAGCAGGGTGATCTCGAGCACACCCTGGGCGGCCAGGGCCTGCACCTCGGCCAGGATGTCGCCGGGCCGACGGTCCACCTCTTTGCCGCGCAGCGACGGCACGATGCAGAACGTGCAGGTGTTGTTGCAACCCACCGAGATGGAAACCCATGCCGCATAAGCAGATTCCCGCGTCGCGGGCAGCATGGACGGGAATTCCTGCAGGGCCTCGACGATCTCGACCTGTGCAGCGCGGTTGTGCCGGGCCCGCTCCAGCAGCGTGGGCAACGACCCGATGTTGTGGGTGCCGAACACCACGTCGACCCAGGGGGCTTTCGTCAGCACCGCGTCGCGGTCCTTCTGCGCCAGGCACCCGCCGACGGCGATCTGCATGTTCGGGTCGGAGTGTTTGCGTGGGGCCAGGTGGCTGAGATTTCCGTAGAGCTTGTTGTCGGCGTTTTCGCGCACCGCACACGTGTTGAACACCACGATGTCGGCGTCGGTGCCGTCGTCGGCCCGCCGGTAACCGGCGTCCTCCAGCAGGCCCGACAGCCGCTCGGAGTCGTGCACGTTCATCTGGCAGCCGTAGGTACGGACCTGATAGGTGCGCGCGGAGCTGCTGCGCTGTGACGTCGGCTCACCGGCCGCCGCTTCCGGAACGGACGGCTCCTCGCGCACGCGCTCGTTCGGGGGCACCATCGTTGTCACGGCTTCAATGGTACGGAGCGGGCCAAATCGTCCACGCGGCGGATTCTCCAGATCCGGGCAGGTTGGACGTTCCCTGGGTAAGGTCACCTGCCATGGGAAGCCCCGGCGAGCCGCCGCAGGTCGATGCTGCGGCGCCACCAGATGTGCCGATGATCTCACTGGCGGGAGTCAACAAACACTTCGGATCGTTGCACGTGCTCAACGACATCAATCTCGAGGTGGGCCGCGGCGAGGTGGTGGTGGTGCTGGGACCGTCGGGCTCGGGCAAATCCACGTTGTGTCGCACCATCAATCGGCTGGAGACCATCGACTCGGGCACCATCGCCGTCGACGGGCAGCCGCTGCCGGCCGAGGGTCGCAAACTGGCCCAGCTGCGTTCGGATGTCGGCATGGTGTTCCAGTCGTTCAACCTGTTCGCGCACAAGACGATCCTGGAGAACGTCACCCTCGCCCCGGTGAAGGTGCGCCGCAAATCCAAGGCGCAGGCCCGCGAGACGGCGATGGGTCTGTTGGAGCGGGTCGGCGTGGCCAACCAGGCCGACAAATATCCGGCCCAGCTGTCCGGCGGTCAGCAGCAGCGGGTCGCGATCGCGCGGTCGCTGGCGATGAACCCCAAGGTGATGCTGTTCGACGAGCCGACCAGCGCCTTGGATCCCGAGATGATCAACGAGGTTCTGGCGGTGATGAGCTCGCTGGCCGGCGAAGGGATGACGATGGTCGTGGTCACCCACGAGATGGGTTTCGCCCGCCGGGCCTCGGACCGCGTGGTGTTCATGGCCGACGGCGCCATCGTCGAGGACGCACCGCCGGCCGAGTTCTTCGACAATCCGAAATCCGATCGCGCCAAAGATTTTCTCGGCAAGATCCTCTCCCACTGATCACTGACGCTTCGCCGAAAGGAACCCGAACATGCCCTCTGTGCCGTTCAAGTTGGTCGGTACCGTCGCACTCGCCATCGCGCTGCCCCTGGCGGCCACCGCGTGCGGCGGTGGCAATGACGGCAACAAGATCGTCATCGGCACCAAGTACGACCAACCCGGGCTCGGCCAGAAGAAGCCGGACGGCACGATGGCCGGATTCGACGTCGACGTGGCGAAGTACGTCGCCAACGAGTTGGGCTACAGCGAGGACCAGATCGAGTGGAAGGAAGCCCCCTCGCCTCAGCGTGAAACGCTGATCCAAAACGGCCAGGTCGACTACATCGTGGCCACCTACTCGATCACCGACGCCCGCAAGGAGAAGGTCGACTTCGCCGGGCCCTATCTGGTCACCGGCCAGAGCCTGTTGGTCCGCTCGGACAACAACGACATCACCGGCGCGGCGTCGCTGGAGAACAACAAGAAGCTGTGCTCGGTGTCGGGTTCGACCCCGGCGCAGCGGATCAAAGACGAGTACCCGAAGGTGCAGTTGCAGCAGTACGACACCTACACGCTGTGCCTGGACGCCCTCAAGAACGGGGCCGTGGACGCGTTGACCACCGATGAGGTGATCTTGGCCGGCTACGCCGCGCAGAGCCCGGGGGCCTTCAAGATCGTCGGCGACAAGTTCTCCGAGGAGCGCTACGGCATCGGACTGAAGAAGGGCGATACCGAACTGCGCACCAAGATCAACGACGCCATCGAGAAGATGGAATCCAGCGGCGCCTGGAAGGAAGCGTTCGAACGTAATCTGGGCCCGGCCGGGATCACCACCCCGCAGCCGCCCGCCGTCGACCGCAACTGAGCCGGGGTAACGCACCGACCGTGGAGATTTTCAACGAGTACCGCGATCAGATTTTCGCGGCGTTCTGGACCACGATCCAGCTGACGGTGTACTCCGCGATCGGTGCGCTGATCCTGGGCACCGTGCTGGCGGCCATGCGGCTGGCGCCGGTCCCGGTGCTCAACTGGCTCGGCGCGGCCTACGTGAACATCATCCGCAACACTCCCCTGACCCTGATCATCGTGTTCTGTGCACTCGGGGTCGGACAGACGATGCGGATCACGTTCACCGATCCGAACTCGCCGACATCGATCACCGACAGCAACTTCCGCCTGGCCGTGCTCGGATTGACCGTCTACACCGCATCTTTCGTGTGTGAGACGGTGCGTTCGGGGGTCAACACCGTGCCGATGGGCCAGGCCGAAGCCGCCCGGTCACTGGGCTTTTCGTTCGGGCAGAACTTGCGATTGATCCTGCTGCCCCAGGCATTTCGCGCCGTGATCATTCCCCTCGGATCGGTGCTGATCGCCTTGACGAAGAACACCACCATCGCTTCGGCGATCGGCGTGGCCGAAGCGGCGTTGTTGATGAAGGACATGATCGAAGACACCGCCGCGGTCCTCACGGTCGGCGCGATCATGGCGGCCGGATTCATCCTGCTGACCTTGCCGCTGGGTCTGTTGTTCGGTTGGCTGGGTAAGCGCCTCGCGGTGGCACGGTGAGCGGCGCATCAGTCCTGTTCGACGCACCCGGTCCGCGGGCGCGGGTACGCAACCTCATTCTGGCGGTGCTGGCCGTGATCGGGGCCGGCGTCTTGATCGTGTACGTCCTCTTCCGGCTGTGGGAAAAAGATCAACTCCAGGCCGAGAAATGGACCCCGTTCCTCACGTCGGATCTGTGGATCACCTACGTGCTTCCCGGCATCAAGGGCACGCTGACCGCAGCGGCGGTGTCCATCGTTCTGGCGTTGGTGTTGGGCCTGGTGCTGGGGATCGGCCGTCTGTCACCGATCGCTCCGATCCGATGGGTCAGCGCGGTGATCGTGGAGTTCTTCCGCGCCGTGCCGGTGCTGATCATGATGATCTTCGCGTTCTTCCTCTACGGCCTCTCCGGCAACTTCCCGTCCGAGTACGTCGCGCTGGCCGGGGTGGTGACGGGGTTGACGCTCTACAACGGGGCGGTGATCGCCGAGATCGTCCGGGCCGGCGTCAATTCCCTTCCCCGCGGGCAGCAGGAAGCCGCGTGGTCACTGGGACTGACGTGGACACAAACCATGCGACTGGTCCTGCTGCCCCAGGCGATCACCGCGATGCTGCCGGTGCTGGTATCTCAGCTCGTCGTGGTGCTCAAGGACACCGCCATCGGCTACCAGATCACCTTCGTGGAAATGGTGCGCCAGGGCACGAACATCGGCTCGGTGTACCAGAACATCCTGCCCGCGTTGATCGTCATCGCCATCCTGATGATCAGCGTGAACATCGGCCTGTCCTCATTGGCCACGAGGATCGAGCGCCGGATGCGGCGTTCCGGCCGCGGGCCCGCACCGCTGGAACCCGAGGCCGTCGAGCAGGAAGGCGCGCCGGGAGCGCAGGTGCTGCAGACCCAACGGGACTGATCAGACCCGACGACGCTCCCGCTCGCCGGCAAGCTCGACGCTGACCACGTCGAAGGCCATCGACTGGTTGTAGCCCCGGCGAGCGAGCATGCCGACCAGCCGGCGGGTCACCTTCACGTCGCCGTCGTCATCGCTGAGCTTCTCGCGACGCAGCTTGTCCCGGACGAGTTGTTCGGCCCGCTGCCGTTCGGCAGCCGGGTCGAGATCGGCCAGCGCCGCGTCGATGACGTCGTTGTCGACGCCCTTCTTGCGAAGCTCGACAGCCAAGGCACGCTTGCCTTTCCCCGCGTTCGCGTGCCGGGATCGAACCCATTGCTCGGCGAAGTCCTCGTCATCGATCAACCCGACTTCGGTGAGCCGGTCGAGCACCTTGGCGCTGAGGTCCTCTTCGTAACCCCGTTTGACGAGTTGTTCGGTCAGCTCGGCGCGGGTGCGGGCCCGCACGGTGAGCAGGCGCAGGCACACGTTCTTGGCCTGTTCCTCGCGCTTGCGCGGGTCCTGCGTCTGCTCACCCTCAGGCGTACCCGACGGCTCAGAAGTCAACCGGGGCGGGAAGGACGTCATCAGTCGCCTCCGCGGTCACGACCGCACCGATACCGAGCTTCTCCTTGATCTTCTTCTCGATCTCGTTGGCGACATCGACGTTCTCCAGCAGGAACTTGCGGGCATTCTCCTTGCCCTGCCCCAGCTGTTCACCCTCATAGGTGAACCAGGAGCCGGACTTGCGGATGAAGCCGTGCTCAACCCCCATGTCGATGAGTGAGCCCTCACGGCTGATGCCGTGGCCGTAGAGAATGTCGAACTCGGCCTGCTTGAACGGCGGCGAGACCTTGTTCTTGACGATCTTGACGCGGGTCCGGTTGCCGACCGCGTCGGTGCCGTCCTTGAGGGTCTCGATGCGGCGGACGTCCAGACGGACCGAGGCATAGAACTTCAATGCCTTACCGCCGGTGGTGGTTTCGGGTGAACCGAACATCACACCGATCTTCTCGCGGAGCTGGTTGATGAAGATCGCGGTGGTGCCCGAGTTGTTCAGCGCACCGGTCATCTTGCGCAGCGCCTGGCTCATCAGGCGGGCCTGCAGACCGACGTGGCTGTCCCCCATCTCACCCTCGATCTCGGCGCGGGGAACCAGCGCCGCCACCGAGTCGATGACCAAGATGTCCAACGCGCCCGAACGCACCAGCATGTCGGCGATCTCCAGCGCCTGCTCACCGGTGTCGGGCTGGCTCACCAGCAGTGAATCGGTGTCCACACCGAGTTTCTTGGCATACTCGGGATCCAGCGCGTGCTCGGCGTCGATGAACGCCGCGATGCCGCCGGCGGCCTGCGCGTTGGCCACCGCATGCAGCGCCACGGTGGTCTTACCCGAGGATTCCGGGCCGTAGATCTCGACCACACGGCCGCGGGGCAGGCCGCCGATACCGAGGGCCACATCCAGAGAGATCGAGCCGGTGGGGATCACCGAGATGGGCTGGCGGACCTCGTCACCGAGGCGCATCACCGAGCCTTTGCCGAAATTCTTGTCGATCTGGGCCATCGCCAGCTCGAGCGCTTTTTCACGATCAGGGGCCTGTTGCGCCATGATGGTGCCTCTCCAAGTAGTCGTGTTGACCGGTGTTCCGATCGGTTGGCCGTGACGCTAGAGCAAGGGACCGACAACCCCCGGCTTTCCAGTCGAACACCGACCAGAGTAGACGAACATCTGTTCGATTCAAGCAGACACGCCGGAGTATCCGGCGTCAGCGACGCCAGTTCGGAAAGTTGTCGAGATCTCGTAACGTCATCACGAAACCGGTCGCCCCGACCGCGATGGCCAGGAGATATCCGATGGCGGCCTGCCATCCGGTCAACACGGACGCGACCAGCCAACACAGCAGTACCGCTGCGATCACCAGCAGGACACCGTAGAGCGGCGTCCGCATCGGATGGTCACCCAGACCCATGAGTCCGGTATACGCCCAAAAGCCGAGCAGGAAAAGACCGGCCGCTCACCATCGATCACGTCACCATTGATCACGCGGGACATCGAAGTCGGCACACAGTGCCCGCCATACCGTGCGCGGTTCCACTCCGTCCTCGATGGCCTGTGCCGGTGTCCGACCGTCGAGGTCGGCGAGCACATGGTCGACGAGCATCGAGCGACCCCGGATCGAACCGAACTGGCCGTCCACGAGTTCATGGAATTCCGTCAACCGCACGCGCCCAATTTACCCAGCGCCGACCAGGGCGTCATGGCACACCCGTACCGGATCCGCCACCTCGGCCACCGAGGCGCCGGCCCGCTGCGCGGCCGACCGGTACGACGGCGAGGCCAGCACATCGCCCACCGCCCGGGTCAGCGCCTCACCGGTCAATGGCCGCACCAACTGCGCAATGCCTTGGCGCACAACCCGATTGGCGAGCTCCCATTGGTCGCCGCCGCCGGGCACCACCACCATGGGCACGCCGGCCAACAAGGTCTTGGACACCATGCCGTGGCCACCACCGCAGATCACCAGGTCGGCATGTGACAACAACTCATCCTGACGGCCGAGCCCGACGACGGCCCATGGCGGTACCTCGACATCGGCCCCACCCAACCGCGACACCACCACGCGGGCACCGTCGGGCAGCGTCTGGCCCGGCCGCAGCGACTCCAGGGCCAACTCGGCCATCCCCTGGGTCCCGGTGGTCGCCGTGGAGGGCGCCACCACGATCACCGGGCCCGTGCCCGGCGGCACGGTCAACACCGCGTCGGTCGGCTCGAAGTGCAACGGACCCACCACCACCGCCTCGGCCGGCCAATCCGGGCGGGCCACCTCCAGGGCAGGCAGGGTGGCGATCAATCGCCGCAACGGCCCCGGGTCGACGACCGGCAGGCCGATCCGCGTCCGCACCTCGGCCCGCTGCGCCAGCCCGGCCCGCCAGGATCGCGCGGTCAGCGCCCGCATGACGGAGTCGCGCAGCCGGCCCCGTACGCCGACGCCGGGGGCCAACCCGCTACCGATCGGCGGCAAACCCTTCGACGGCAGGTACAGCGGATGCGGGTTGAGCTCGACCCACGGCAGCCCCAGCAGCTCGGCGGCCAGTCCGCCACAGGCGGTGATCACATCCGATACCACCAGGTCCGGGCGCAAGTCACGCAGCCCGGGCACATTGAGCTGCGCCATCCGCCCGGCACGCTGATGAATCTTGGCCCCGGCGTCGGCATCGTCATCGTCGTCGACCGGATCGAGACCGACCAGCTCGACCGCATCGACCCCCACGGCGCGCGCGGTCTCGAGCCATTCCACGCCGGTCAGCAGCGTCGGAGTGTCCCCGGCAGCGGCGAACTTCAGACACAACGCAAGGGCCGGGAAGGCATGTCCGGGATCGGGTCCGGCGACGATGGCAACGCGCACCGACCTACCCTGCCACAGCGCATCCCACTAGGCTTCGGGCATGGCTGACCAATCCACCACGGCTGCGCAGGCCCCGACTTCGTCTGTCAAGACGGTCGAGACGTTCCTCAACGCGCTGCAGGAGCAGGACTTCGCCACCGCGGAAAACGCGCTGGCCCAGAACCTCGTCTACCAGAACGTGGGTCTTCCGACCATCTACGGGCGCAACCGGGCGATGAAGCTGTTCCGGTCGATGCAGGGCCGCACCGGCTTCGAGGTGAAGATCCACCGGATCGCCGCCGACGGCAACGCCGTACTGACCGAACGCACCGATGCCCTGGTCTTCGGCCCGCTGCGGCTGCAGTTCTGGGTATGTGGGGTGTTCGAGGTGCACGACGGGCGAATCACGCTGTGGCGGGACTACTTCGACTTCCTCGACATGTTCAAGGCGACGCTGCGCGGCCTGGCCGGCGTGGCGGTGCCGTCGCTGCGCACCTCGCTGTAAGGCGGTTCAGGCGCGGCGCAGCTGTCCGAGTTCGTCGAATGCCTGCGCCCAGCCCAGCAGCCGGTCGGTCGCGCCGGTCAACTCGTTGCGGTAACGCTGCTGCGACAACGGTGAGGCTTCACCCTGACCACTGTTCACCGTTGACACCAATTGCGCTGCAGCCGTGACCATCTCGTTGTACTGACGGACGCCTTGTCCGAGCTGTGCGGTGAAGGCGTTGATGGTGGGCACCAGATGCTGCCGAGACTGCGGGGCATTGCTGACCGCACGTTCCATCGCAACCACCTCGGCGGCGGTGGCCGCCATCGTCCGCGCCGTGTGATCGGCCACCGCATTGAGCTCACGCAGCTCGTCGGCCGGTAGCATCCGTCCGCGCTCCAACACCCCGAGCAACGAGAACATCCCCCGCTCGGAGGCCATCAGCGCCGCCATGGGCTGACGCGCCGCAGAACTCCACGGCGGCAACCGGCGTCCGGAGACGGGGCGCTGCGGCGGAAGGGGTTCCGCACGCAGCCAGCGGTAGCGCAACCAGAACAGCGTTGCGGGAAAGGCCGCGCCGGCGGCGATCGCACCGGTGATGATCAGGCCCCAGACCGGTGTGCTCCACGACGCCAACAGCGCCGTGACAAGCACCCAGAACGCACTCGACAGGGTGAAGAACACCGCGAGCCGTGCCGCCCACCGCCGCTTGCGCAGCAGTTTGGCGCGCGGATCGGCGGCGGCGCTGAGCTTTTCGCTCAGCGCACCGGACAGGTCGGCGGCGGTGTCGATACCCCGCTGCACACCGTGCTGCAGCAACGACTTCCAGATGCTCGATCCGCCGGTCTTGGTAGCCATGATCTACGACACTCGAATCACTATTGGCCGAGCGGCTTTTCGGGGCTGGCCGGGGTCTGGTTGGTGGCCGGGGTGGCCGGGTTCGCCGGGGCGGCATCCCCGCTGGGAAGGGCGTCGCCACGCATCGAGGCGCGGATCTGCTCCAGCCGGGAGTGGCCGGCCATCTGCACGCTGGCCTGCTGCACTTCCATCATGCGGCCCTGCACGGAGTTCTGCGCCAGTTCGGCCTGCCCGATGGCGTTGGCGTAACGGCGCTCGATCTTGTCGCGGACCTCGTCCAGACTGGGCGTGTTGCCCGGGGCGGCGACCTCGCTCATCGACCGCAGTGAGGCGCTGACCTGCTCCTGCATCTTCGCCTGCTCAAGCTGCGACAGCAGCTTGGTGCGCTCGGCGATCTTCTGCTGCAGCATCATCGCGTTCTGCTCGACGGCCTTCTTGGCCTGCCCCGCGGCTTGGAGGGCCTGATCGTGCAGACCCTTGAGATCCTCGACGCTCTGCTCGGCGGTGACGAGTTGGGCGGCGAACGCCTCGGCGGCGTTGTTGTACTCGGTGGCCTTGGCGGCGTCACCGGCCGACGTGGCCTGATCGGCCAGGGTCAATGCCTGACGGACGTTCACCTGCAGCTTCTCGATGTCGGCGAGTTGACGGTTCAGCCGCATCTCCAGCTGACGCTGATTGCCGATGACCTGGGCGGCCTGCTGGGTGAGCGCCTGGTGCTGACGCTGGGCGTCCTCGATGGCCTGCTGGATCTGCACCTTCGGATCGGCGTACTCGTCGACCTTGGAGCTGAACAGCGCCATCAGGTACTTCCACGCCTTGACGAACGGATTGGCCATGGGTTCGTTCCGCCTTATCTGTCGGGCTTGTCGGTCAGACCCGTGACCGGGCCTCATTGGTTCAAGTTGCCGAAATTATTCTGATGCCAACTTATCGGTTCCGGGCATGGCGCCACAGCCCCGCGGGCTGTTCGCATGGGCGTTTCGACGAAAATTTGCGTTCACCCACGCGCCGCCCTCAGCCTGGCATCGGCGCCTTGTCACACCCGCGTCACGCGACAGCCATCGAGACGGCCTGAGGAATGACCACCTTGGTCGACACATCGATGTGCGCCACGTTGGGCGCCGTCGCGGCAGCGGCATGTTCACGCTCGGCCAGGTTCTCACCGGCATCGGTGAGCACCCGCGACAACGGCACGTCGAGCGCGTCGCAGATCGCGCTGAGCAGTTCACTGGAGGCCTCCTTGCGGCCCCGCTCCACTTCGGAGAGGTACCCGAGGCTGACTCGCGCCGCATCGGAGACTTCACGCAACGTGCGTCCTTGGTCGGTGCGGGCGTTGCGCAGCACGTCGCCAATCACCTCGCGCAGCAATGCCGTCATCGTGCCTCCTTCGCCTGTCTGTCACAGGTTCGCTACGACACCAACGTCGCAGGCCACCGCAAGGTTCCCGAACAGGGGCAGTTATTGATTTTCCACCAGCACACGCAGCCGGGCGATCGCCTCGTCCACCGCCGCGCGCCGGATGTCCCAGCGCGAGCCCGACAGCGACAACTCGATGACCTCGGTGTCCACCGGCCCGGCCAAGCCGATGAAGACCGTGCCCACCGGATGCCCGCCGTGCGGTTCGGGTCCGGCGACGCCGGTCAGGCCGACACCCCAGGTGGCGGCGCAGCGTTGCCGGGCGCCGACGGCCAGGGCCCGGGCCGTGGGCGCCGCCACCGGCCCGACCGCGTCGAGCACCTGCGGAGCCACTCCCGCCAACCAGATCTTCGTGTCCTCGTTGTAGGTGATCAGGCCGCCCTGCAGCACCGCACTGGCCCCGGGCGCCCCGGCCAGTGTCGCCGCCAGCAGCCCGCCGGTCAGCGACTCGGCGGTGGCCACGCTCTGGGAACGCACGGTCAGATCGGCGACCAGCGCCTTGGCGCCATCAGTGAGCAGCGGATCGTCCACGAGAATCCCTGATCGCCGAGATGACGTAGTCGGCACCGGTGAGCACGGTCAGCACCACCGCGGCCCACATGATCGCCCAGGCCACGTCGAGCCAGATGGCCGGCCACGAGTGCAGCGGCAGTACGAACAGCCCGATTGCCACCGCCTGCACCAGTGTCTTGAGCTTGCCGCCGCGACTGGCCGGGATGACCCCGTGACGCAGCACCGCAAAGCGCAGCACCGTGATTCCGATCTCACGGATCAGCACCACCACGGTGATCCACCACGGCAGATCATCGAGCAGTGCCAGCCCGATGAGCGCGGCGCCGATCAACGCCTTGTCGGCGATCGGATCGGCCAGTGTGCCGAATTCGGTGATCATCCCGTAGCTGCGGGCCAACGCACCATCGAAGTGGTCGGTGATCACCGCAACCGCGAACACGGCGAAAGCAGCGATCCGCCAGCCGGTTTCATGACCGTCGCCGACGAAGAGGAAGACGAGGAAGACCGGGACCAGCACCATCCGCACACCGGTGAGCACATTGGCGAGGTTGGCCACGCGCGCACGCGGGACCACCGGATCGGTAGAAGGTTGGCCCGGCACCGCAACAGAATATCGGTAGCCACAACGGATACTCTTGCGCCTGTGAACCCAGGCAGTGTCGCGTCGCGCAAACACCCTGTGGTGCGCCGCGCCAGCACCTCCGATGTCCCGGCGATCAAGAGCCTGGTCGACGTCTATGCGGGCAAGATCCTGCTGGAGAAGAACCTGGTGACGTTGTACGAGGCGGTCCAGGAATTCTGGGTGGCCGAACTCGACGGTGAACTCGTCGGGTGTGGCGCCCTGCATGTGCTGTGGGCCGACCTCGGCGAGGTCCGCACCGTGGCCGTGCATCCGAAGGTCCGCGGCACCGGTGTCGGCCACCTGTTGGTGGAGCGCCTGCTCGATGTCGCCCGCGATTTGCACCTGCGACGAATCTTCGTATTGACCTTCGAGGTCGACTTCTTCGGCAAGCACGGTTTCGAGGAGATCGACGGCACCCCGGTGACCGCCGAGGTGTACGAGGAGATGTGCCGCTCGTATGACACCGGTGTGGCCGAATTCCTCGACCTGTCCTACGTCAAGCCCAACACGTTGGGCAACACCCGGATGTTGTTGACGCTGTGAAACCGCCATCGTCAGGCTGGGGTGGCCGCCACCGGCGAGCGCCACTCCAGCGTGACGAACGGCCCACTACACCCGTAGCGCCCCGGCCGACTCCGGGCTAGAACTCGTCCGAATCCTCTTCCGCGTCAGCGCCATTGGCATCGGAGCCGCCCCGGATCAGCATCAGCGTGCCGGCCAGCTCGTCCGGCTTGACCAACACCTCGCGCGCCTTGGAACCCTCGGACGGGCCCACGATGCCGCGGGTCTCCATCAGGTCCATCAGGCGACCGGCCTTGGCGAACCCGACGCGCAGCTTGCGCTGCAGCATCGAGGTGGACCCGAACTGTGAGGACACCACGAGCTCGACGGCCTGCAGGAAGACATCCATGTCGTCGCCGATGTCGGGGTCGACGTCCTTGCGCTCACCGGCCTTGACCGCGGTGACGCCCTCGACGAACTCGGGTTCGGCCTGGGTCTTGGTGGCTTCGACGACGGCGTGGATCTCCTCGTCGGTGATGAACGCGCCCTGCATACGCAACGGCTTGTTCGCGCCCATCGGCAGGAACAGACCATCGCCCATGCCGATCAGCTTCTCCGCACCCGGCTGGTCCAGGATGACGCGGGAGTCGGTGAGCGAGGACGTCGCGAAGGCGAGCCGCGACGGCACGTTGGTCTTGATCAGACCGGTGACGACGTCCACCGACGGCCGCTGCGTGGCCAGCACCAGATGGATGCCGGCGGCGCGGGCCTTCTGGGTGATGCGCACGATCGCGTCCTCGACGTCACGCGGAGCGGTCATCATCAGGTCGGCGAGCTCGTCGACGATGGCCAGGATGTAGGGGTAGGGCTTGTAGACCCGTTCGCTGCCCAGCGGTGTGCTGATCTCGCCGGAGCGCACCTTCTCGTTGAACACGTCGATGTGACGGACCCGGGACGCCTTCATGTCCTGGTAGCGCTGCTCCATCTCCTCGACCAGCCAGGCCAGCGCGGCCGCGGCTTTCTTGGGCTCGGTGATGATCGGCGTGATGAGGTGCGGAATGCCTTCGTACGGCGTGAGTTCCACCATCTTCGGGTCGATCAGGATCATCCTGACCTCTTCCGGGGTGGCTCGGGCCAGCAGTGACACCAACATCGAGTTGACGAAGCTGGACTTACCGGAGCCGGTGGAACCTGCCACCAGCAGGTGCGGCATCTTGGCCAGGTTGGCCGAGACGAAGTCGCCCTCGATGTCCTTGCCGAGGCCGATCACCAGCGGGTGGTGGTCGCGCCGTGTCGACGGCGCGGTGAGCACGTCGGACAGCCGCACCATCTCGCGGTCGGTGTTGGGCACCTCGATCCCGACGGCCGACTTCCCGGGGATGGGCGCCAGCATGCGGACGCTCTCGGTGGCCACCGCGTAGGCGATATTGCGGTGCAGCGCAGTGATTTTCTCGACCTTGACGCCCGGTCCGAGCTCGACCTCGTACCGGGTGACGGTCGGCCCGCGCGTGCAGCCGGTGACGGCCGCGTCGACCTTGAACTGCTCCAGTACCGAGGTGATGGAGTCGGTCATCTGATCGTTGGCGGCGGTACGCAGTTTCGGCGGATCGCCGGCGATCAGCAGGTCCAGCGACGGCAGGGTGTAGGGCCCCTCCACCACCCGGTCCATGACCAGGGTGTCTTCCGGCTTGGGCTTCGGCTCGCTCTTGAGTTCGGTCTTCTTGCGGGGACGTGGCTTGGCCGCGGGTTCGGGGATGGTGGGTGCGTCGGCATCCTCGGGCAGCGGATAGTTGTCCATCGGCGTGCCGGTCGGCGCCTTGGGTGCCTCGATGGCGGCCGTCGGCCAGGGCTGGGCCTGGGAGTCGCCACGGGCGATGTCGTCGTCGTAGTAGCCGTCGGCGTAATCGTCGGGGTCTGATCCGTCGTACTCGTCGGCATATTCGCTGTCGTAGTCGTCGTACTCATCGTCGTAATCGTCGCGGAAGGCCCGGGTGCTGAACATGGCGCGCAGCGTCGAGGGCACCTCCCGAATCGTCGTGCCGGTGAGCAGCAGCAGCCCGAACAGCACCCCGATGAACAGCAGTGGTGCGGCGATCCACTCGGTCAGGCCGTCCGACAGCGGGCCGCCGATGGCGAAGCCGACGAACCCGGCGGCATGCTGGCGGGCGATCGGATCTTGCGGCGATCCCGACCACAGGTGCCACAGACCGAGCATCGGCAGCATGATCATCGCCGAACCCAGGATCAGGCGGGGACGCGATTCCGGGTCCGGTTCGGTGCGCATCAAGATGACCGCGACGGCACCCAGGATGATGGGCACCAGCACCACCGGGCCGCCGATCAACGTCCGCAACACGGTGTCGATCCACTGCCCCACCGGACCGGCTGCGTGGAACCACGAGCTGGCGGCCACGACGACGGCGATGCCCAGCAGTGCCAGCGCCAAGCCGTCGCGGCGGTGGCCCGGTTCGATATCGCGAGCGCGTCCCACCGAGCGGGCCGTCGATCCGGCCCCCTTGGCCAGCATCAGCCAGCCGGCGCGAGCGCCTTGGCCCAATTTCTGGCCGGCCACGGACACCGGCGAGGTCTGCGGCCGGCGGGCGGGCTTGCGTCGCGGCGCGGCCGGTCGGCCCGAGCGGGCCGGCGCGGGACGCCGGGACCCGCCGCGCGAGCTGGCGTTTGACCTGCTCGAACGCGCTCCGGATCGGCCGGCGGTCTTGTTAGCCATGCCTGCAAGCCTAGTCGCATATGCCCCACAACCACCATCTGCCACACGGGTCACAACACGGTATCGAATGACACTTAGCCATACGAACCGTATTCAACGGGTTATCGCCTAGGGTGGACACTCGTCCAGTTTCGGCACTCATCGAGGAGTTCTGCACCTATGCCTGTTGTCGTCGTCGCCACCATGAAGGCCAAGCCCGAGTCCGTCGACGCCGTGCGCGAGGCCTGCACCAAGGCCGTCGCAGCCGTGCACGAGGAGCCGGGATGCCAGCTGTATTCGCTGCACGAGACCGATGGCACCTTCGTGTTCGTCGAGCAATGGGCCGACGCGGACGCCCTCAAGACCCACAGCAGCGCACCGGCGATCGGCGCCCTGTTCGGCTCTGTGGGCGAGCTGCTCGACGGCGCCCCCGACATCAAAATGTTGCAGCCGGTGGTCGCCGGTGACCCGGCCAAGGGCCAGCTGCGTAGCTGATGAGCGCTTGCGCGAAGAAGAATTGGTATTGATGAGCGCTTGCGCGAAGAAGAATCGGTATTGATGAGCGCTTGCGCGAAGAAGAATCGGTATTGATGAGCACCATCGCTCCCCTGGCCGGCAAGGTCGCGTTCATCACCGGCGCCGCCCGCGGCCAGGGGCGCGCCGAGGCCCTGCGCCTGGCCACCGACGGAGCCGACATCATCGCCGTCGACCTGTGCGAGCAGATCGACTCGGTGCCCTATCCGTTGGCCACTCCCGACGACCTGACCGAGACCGTCACGCTCGTCGAAAAGACGGGTGCGCGCATCGTGGCCGCGCAGGCCGACGTGCGGAACGAAGAGGCCCTGCGGAATGCGCTACAGACCGGGGTGGAGCGCCTCGGCCGGCTCGACATCGTCGTCGCCAACGCCGGGATCGCCCCGATGCAATCAGGGCCCGACGGCTGGCGCGACGTCATCGACGTGAACCTGAGCGGCGTTCACCACACCGTGGAAGCGGCCGCCCCGATCATGATCGCTCAGGGCGACGGCGGATCGATCGTGCTGATCAGCTCAGCGGCCGGCCTGATCGGCATCGGCGGCGGCGATCGCGGTTCGCTGGGCTACACCGCGGCCAAGCACGGAGTGGTCGGGCTGATGCGCGCCTATGCCAACCACCTTGCGCCGCACAGTATCCGAGTCAACACGATTCATCCGACCGGGGTGGACACGCCGATGATCAACAACGAGTTCACCCGGTCCTGGCTCAAGCAGGTGGCCGAAGAATCCGACACTCCCACCGACATGGGCAATGCCCTGCCCGTGGGCGTACTGGCCGCCGAGGACATCGCCAATGCGGTGGCGTGGCTGGTTTCCGATCAGGCCCGCTATGTCACCGGGGTGACGCTTCCGGTCGACGCCGGGATCGTGAACAAGCGTTAGCAGGCGACCAGAGCGTCCAGCTCGGCGGCGTCGACGCCGGCCAACCGGCGGTGCATCGCCTTCGCGATACGTCCGGCTTGGAGTTTGGCCCGCTCGGCGTGCGGGCCCTGGTAGAGCTCGTCGACGGTCTCCGTCCACAACGTCAGCCACCGCACGAAATGCCTGGCCGACAAGGGATGGCGGCCGTGCAGATCACGGTGGACGGTGAGCGCGCTGCCGTGATAGAGCCCGGCACGAAACAGCACGGTCTCCCAGAAATCGCACATGACCGGCAGGTGGGAGCGCAGCCCTTTGGCCCGCAATTCGGCAAACGGCTCGGCAAGCACCGGGTCCGACAGCGCCTTGCCGTAGAAGCGCCACAACAGCAACTCGACGTCGTCTCGGCCTGTCAGGTCCTCAGCCATCGGAGGAAACCCTCTCTGGGTCGGTTGCGCGCCGCCCTAGTTTCTACAACATTTTCTTGTATAAACTGTAGCCATGATCGCTGCGATCGGGAAGCGCCGTGTGGATGTTCTCCGCACGTTGAAAGCGTCCGAGAACCCGATGACCATCGCACAGATAGCCACCGAACTTGCAGTTCACGCCAACACCATCCGGTTTCACCTCGAGCATCTCGAAGCCGCCGGACAGGTGGAACGTGTCGAACCTCACCACCGCACCCCGGGCCGGCCCGCGCAGCTGTATCAAGCGGTGCGCCGCATGGATCCGGCCGGACCGACGCGCTACCGATTGCTCGCCGAAATCCTGGCCAACGGGTTGGCAGTCGATGATGATCCCGCCGCCAAGGCCCGCGAGATGGGTCGCGCGTGGGGACGCTCGATGCAGAAGCCGGCGGACAACTCCCCCGTCGAGGCGTTGGTGCAGTTGCTCGACGACACGGGTTTCGCCCCCGAACCACCCGCGGACGGCCGACTCAACCTGCGCCACTGCCCATTTCTCGATCTCGCCCGGACCCGGGCCGCGGTGGTGTGCCCGATCCACCTCGGCCTCATGCAGGGTGCGCTGGAAAGCTGGCAGGCACCCGTCGCAGTAGAGCGGCTCGACGCATTCGTCGAGCCGGATCTGTGTGTGGCCCATCTGGGGCCGAAAGTCGGTCCGAAAGTCGGCCTGAAAGGAAACATGTCATGAACGCCGGTGTGGCTGTCGCAGTCGCTGTCGCCTTCTGCTGGCTGGGGATGGTATCGGCAATCTCGTTCATCGAGGCACCGCTGAAGTTTCAGGCACCCGGGGTGACGCTGCAGATCGGGCTTGGCATCGGGCGCAGGGTTTTTCGCGCACTCAATTCCGTGGAGACCGTCTTCGCCGTCGTCATCATCGTGGTGTTCGCGCTCGACCGGCCATCAGCGGCAGTGATCACAGCTTTCGCAGTTGCGATCGTGGCTCTGGCGGTGCAACTGGTCGCGGTGCGCCCCAAGCTGATCCAGCGTTCGAATGCCGTGCTGGCCGTCGCCCCCGGAGAGGAAGCCGAGGGGCGGTCGCAGGCCCACTATGTCTACGTGGCGTTCGAGCTCGTCAAGGTCGTCGCACTGCTGACCGGCGGCATCCTGCTATTTGTCGGATGACTCCAGGCTCGGCGTAACGACCTTCACCACAACACCATTCGCATACGGCCGGTGCGGGTCACGCGGATTCGCCTCGGGCAGGATCAAACGCCACCCCCGGTAGGGGTCCGTGTCGTGGGCTACGAGGAACCCGCCGTGGGCGCCCGGGCCTGCGAGTTCGTCGGCACTGCGAATCTGCCCATTGGCGAACAGGTCTGCGGCGGGTGTGCGTGCTACGGGATCCGCCGCCCACCGCCCGAGCCAGGAGATGATCGAATCATGCACGTAAGCCGCCTGGGCATCAGACAATCGGGCGTCGATCAACAACGCGGCCTTGGCATCCGGCAAACCGGCGGGATAGACGTCGCACAGTATTCCGCCGCGCATCACCCGATCGTAGAAACGCCGCATCAGCCCCGGCAGCACGACCTTGGTCGCGCCGAACAAGAATACGAACCACCCGGCCACCAGCACCGTGACGACAACCATGTTCTGGTGACCACTGGTGAGCAGGGCGTAGGCCACCACACCCAACAGGTAGAGCGCCCCGATCGCCATCATCGTCACAAACGCACGGATCGTGTCCGGGTACACCACAGCGCGTTTCACTTCGTCGGCCGAATTCAACGGGGGAATCGGACGGCGTCGCTCGAATGGCACCTGCGGTGCGGGGCGGCTCATCGACCCAATCTAACCGGCCGGGCGAGCCGGTCGGTGCACCAATTCGGCTAGATCTCGATGACCGTCGGGACGATCATCGGCTGGCGCCGATAGGTTTCACCCACCCACTTGCCCACAGTGCGCCGCACTGCCTGCGCGATGCGGGTCGGGTCGGTGATGTTGTCGGCGGCAAGGCTTTCCAGCTCCCGCTCGACGTTGCGGGCCACCGGTTCCAGCGCCTTGGGATCCTCGGAGAAACCGCGGGAATGCAGGTGTGCCGGCCCGGCGGGTTTGCCGGTGTCGCGATGCACGACGACCGTGACCGCCACGAAACCCGATGACAGGATGAGGCGTTCACCCAGCGTCGCGTCACCCACATCGCCGGTGATCAACCCGTCGACGAACATCTTGCCGACAGTCACGGCACCGGCAATCGACGCTCGACCGGCCACCAAATCGACGCTCACCCCGTTCTCGGCGAGCACGATGTTCTCCGGAGGTACTCCGGTACTGGCGGCCAGCGCCGCATTCGCCCGCATGTGCCGCCAGGTGCCGTGCACCGGCATCACATTGCGGGGCCGAACCCCGTTGTAGAGGAACAGCAACTCCCCCGCGTAGGCATGTCCGGAAACATGCACGCGCGCTTGAGCATTCGTGACCACCCGGGCGCCGATCTTGGCCAGGGCATCGATCACGCCGTAGACCGCTTCCTCATTGCCCGGGATCAGCGACGAGGACAGGATGATCAGATCGCCTGCCGTCAGCGTGATACTGCGGTGCTCACCCCGTGACATCCGCGACAACGCGGCCATCGGCTCCCCCTGGGTGCCAGTGGTGATCAGCACGACCTTGTCGGCCGGCATCATCTCGGCCGCCCCGATATCGAGGATGTCGGCGTCGGCCACCCGCAGGTAGCCCAACTCGCGCGCGATACCCATGTTGCGCACCATCGAGCGTCCGACGAACGAGACCCGCCGACCCAGCGCCACCGCCGCATCGATGATCTGTTGCACGCGGTCGACATTCGAGGCGAAGCAGGCCACGATCACCCGGCCTTCGGCACCGCGGATCAGCCGATGCAGCGTCGGGCCGACTTCACTCTCGGACGGGCTGACGCCCGGGTGTTCGGAGTTCGTCGAGTCGCACAGGAACAGGTCCACCCCGGCGTCACCGAGCCGCGACATGCCCGGCAGGTCGGTCGGGCGTCCGTCGAGCGGCAACTGGTCGAGTTTGATGTCGCCGGTGTGCAACACTGTGCCGGCTCCGGTGTGGATCGCCACCGCCAGACATCCGGGAATGGAGTGGTTGACCGCGAAATACTCGCACTCGAAGACGCCATGACGGCTGCTCTGTCGCTCGGCGACCTCGACGAACACCGGCTTGATGCGGTGCTCGCGGCACTTCTCCCGGATCAGGGCGATGGTGAATTTCGAACCCACCACCGGGATGTCGGGACGCAGCTTGAGCAGGAACGGAATTGCCCCGATGTGGTCCTCGTGGGCGTGGGTGACGACGAGCGCCTCGACATCATCGAGCCGGTCTTCCACATGGCGCAGATCGGGCAGGATCAGATCCACCCCGGGCTCGTCGTGGCTGGGGAACAGCACCCCACAGTCCACGATCAACAGCCGGCCCAGGTGCTCGAACACCGTCATGTTGCGGCCGATTTCGCTGATTCCGCCCAGCGCGGTAACTCGCAGACCGCCGGGGGCCAAGGGCTTGGGAGGCGCGAGTTCGGTGCTCACTATCGCAACACCGCCGCCGCACGCATATCGGCGGTCAGCGCCTCGATTTCAGCAGGGCTGGCGGGGATCTGCGGCAGTCGCGGCAGGCCGGCATCGAAACCCTGCAACCGCAACCCCTCCTTGGACATGGTGACCCCGCCGAGATGGGCCTGGGCGCGGGCCAACGGGGCCAACGACAGGTTGATCTTGCGAGCAGTGGCGATATCGCCAGAGTTGAACGCAGTCAACATATCTCGCAACTGACCGGCAGCCAGATGCCCCCAGACACTGACGAATCCGACCGCCCCCATGGCCAACCAGGGCAGGTTCAACGTGTCGTCGCCCGAGTAGTAGGCCAGGCCGGTCTCGGCCAAAATCTGACCGCCGCCGTGCAGATCGGCCTTGGCATCTTTGATGCCCACGATGTTCGGATGCCCGGCCAGGATGCGGATGGTCTCCCAGGCGATCGGGATCGAGGACCGCGGCGGGATGTCATAGAGCAGATTCGGCACGTCTGTGGCGTCGGCCACCGCGGTGAAGTGGGCGATCAGACCGGCCTGCGGGGGCCGCGAGTAATACGGCGTCACCACCAGCAGACCGTGCGCCCCCTCGGCGGCGCTGGCTTTAGCCAGGTGCACGCTGTGGGCGGTGTCATAGCTGCCGGCGCCGGTGATGATCCGGGCCCGGTCCCCCACGGCCTCGAGCACCGTGCGCAACAGCGTGAGTTTCTCCTCGTCGGAAGTGGTCGGCGATTCGCCGGTGGTGCCCGACAGGACGAGGCCGTCACAACCGGCGTCGACCAGGCGATTGGCCAGCCGAGCCGCCGCATCGAGGTCCAGCGAGCCGTCGGGCTTGAACGGGGTCACCATTGCGGTCAACACCGTGCCCAACTGCGCTGTTACATCGATTCCGCTCGTACTCACGCGCCAAGATTACCCCGGCCGATTCGGTCCTCCGTCGCCGTCCTGACCGGCGGCTCCGTCACGCCTCCGTCGCCAAAGGCGACGTTGCCACCTCGCTGCCGTCCGCCATCGTCGAAATCTCGAAATCGGAGAACACCGCCGGGGCCGCGTCGAGGAGCTCCCGCAGACACGCGATGGCCAGCCGACGGATCTCCACGTCGGCATGTTCACTGGCCCGCATCGCGATGAAGTGGCGCCACGCACGGTAGTTCCCGGTGACCACGATGCGCGTTTCGGTGGCGTTGGGCAGCACCGCCCGCGCGGCCTGACGGGCCTGCTTGCGCCGCAGCACAGCAGAGCTTCCGCCGGACTGATCGCCCATGAATTTGGCTTCCAGCCGCGTCAACAGTTCGGCGTAGGTCGCCCGGCTGGCGTCAGCTGCTGTGGTGAAGATCTCGACCAGCTCCGGGTCGTCCTCGAATCCCGGCGGGACCACCACCTCGGCGTCGTTCTCGGGCACGTAACGCTGTGAGAGCTGCGAGTAGGAGAAGTGCCGGTGCCGGATGAGCTCGTGGGTGGCCGACCGGGAGATGCCGGTGATGTAGAAGGACACCGAGGCATGTTCGAGCACCGAGAAGTGCCCGACATCGATGATGTGGCGGATGTAGCCGGCATTGGTTGCCGTCTTCGGGTTGGGCTTCGACCAACTTTGGTAGCACGCACGGCCGGCGAACTCGGTGAGCGCGGGGCCGCCCTCGGCATCGGTGCTCCACGGCACATCCGGAGGGGCCACAAATTCCGTCTTGGCGATCAGCTGCACGCGCAGCGGCGCGATCTCGGCCACGGCCTCACCTTACTGTTGGTGCCCCGCGTGCTGAGCAGCGCGCCGGTTTCCACCGCACGGCTGTTACCCGGCCACGGCGACAGCCCTCTGGTCGGAATCGGCGCCGGTTTGGTCACGGGCGTCGACGCCCAGCGCTCCTACAATCGGCTGATGCCCGGCCGCCTCTGGTTCGCCCGCCTTCGATCCGGCTGCGGATTGTGTTGATCGGTGTGGCCGCGGCGGTGCTGGCCTGCGTCGGCTATGGCACCGCATCGGTCCTTCAGTCTTATGCCGCAGGCCATTCCGTGGCCGGCGGCGGTGACATTGCCGACGCCCGCCCCACCGTACGGTCGACGTTCACCGCGATGCTGGCGCCGATCTTCATTCTCGGCGTGGTGCTCGACCTTCTGGGCTTCGTCGGCAGCCTGGTCTCGGCCCGGTTGATTCCCCTGTTCCTGTCGCAGACGATCATCAGCGCCAATCTGGTCATCACAGCTGTGTTGAGCGTCTTCGTGCTCCAGGTGCGGCTGCACCGGCGGGACTGGGTCGCGATCGTGACCGTCCTTGTCGCGCTGTGTGTGTTGGGGGCGACGGCCGGGCCGCTCGGTGATCGTGATCCCGGAGCGGTCATGCACTGGGGCGTCCTGGCGGTGTCGGCGATCATCCTGGGTCTGGGTGCCGGCTCGGTCCGGCTGCTCGGCCGCAAAGCCGCGGTGCCCGCCGGCCTGACCGCCGGGGTGCTCTACGGCGCGATGGCCGTCGCGGTCCGGGTCGTCGATGGCCTTGAGCCACTGAATCTCAGGGTGCTCATCACCGATCCCGCGCTATGGGCTGTCCTGGTTGCCGGCCTCGGCGGTTTCTACCTGTTCACCGTGGCGCTGCAAGTCGGCTCGGTCAACGGCGTCGCAGCGGCGTTGGTGGCCGGCGAAACCGTGGTGCCCGGCATCGTCGGCGTGGTCGTGCTGGGCGACATGTCGCGTCCGGGGTACGGCTGGTTGGTGGTGATCGCCTTCATCGCGGCCGTCGCCGGCGCCGTAGTGGTCGCCGTCTCCAGCGCTGCCGAGTACGAACGGGCAGCGAGTTCCTAGCCCCATACTGCCGACGTGCGCCGGTTTCCACACCATGGTCGTGGTTCGGCGTGTGCAACAGCCCCACGGTAGGAATCGGCCGCTGAGCCGTGCTTCCTCTGCTGTCCCCCGATCGGCGGACGTCGGTTCGGCCGGAACATCGCCCGATCAGACGACAGACGCCGGATATCCATTCGAGCACGATTGACCCACGGATAAAGGAGGTACCAAATGACCTACCACGTCATGGATCTGGTGTGCGAGCGCGCCAACGAGCGGGACTGGGAACTGATCTTCGACAGCGGCCCGAACACCGATCAACGCACCATCGTGTGGGAACACATGAGCCCGGACGAAACCGGGCAGCCAGTCGAGCTGGAGATCACGTTCAACGTCGACGGCCGGGTGGTGCAGACCGAGAAGCGGCAGGGCGGCAGGTGGTGCCAGCGCACGACGCCCACCTCCGATTACGCCTCGACGGAGGTCCATCTCGAGACCCTCAGCATGATCTGAGCCGGGGCCCGCCTCAGTCGACGAGTACGCCGGCACGACGCATCGCGGCCGAGATGTGTTCGAAGTCGATCGCCAGATGTGCACGGGCCAACGCTTCGGCGTCGTCGCCCCGGCGTCCGGCGATGGCGTCGATGAGCAGTTCGTGCTCGCGCAGCGCCCGCAACTCCATCTCGCGCATCGTCGCCGGCTCCCCCCACAGGTGCGCCGGTGCGGCAATGCTGACGGACGCCTCCAGCTCCAGCAGCATCTGTTTGAGCACGGAGTTGTGGGCCGCGTCCATGATCGCCAGGTGCAGAGCGCTGTCGGCTTGTTGTGCCGCCAGGCCGCTCTCGGCGGATCGGAACGTCTCGAGCCGTTCCCGCAGCGCCGCGAGGTCGCGATCGGTGCGGGCCTCGGCCGCCGCCCGGCACACCGCACCGTGGATCCGGCCGATGGCATCGCAACGCTCGCGCAGTTCGTCGAGACGGATGGTCAACGTGCGCCCGACCGCGGCGGTCGATGATTCGGGCCACTGCTGCAGCACGTAGGTGCCGCCGCTGCGGCCGCTGCGACGGGTTTCCACCAAGCCGAGGTCGACCAGTCTGGCCAGTGCGGCCCGCACGGTCATCCGGCCCACCCGCAGCGACGCGGCCAGTTCCCGTTCGGCCGGCAGGCGAGAGCCAGGCAGGTATTCGCCGATCGCCACGGCGGTGACCAGTCGATCGGTGATCTCGTCCACTCGCGACGAGGGTTCGAGCTCGCGCTCCAGCAGCCCGGGTGCCACGCCCGCGGGAGCGGTCGGCTGCGGTTCGGCTGTCCCCATGGACACACAGTATCGACGTCTTCCGTTAAAACCTGATTAATGGTCTTGCTGCGAGACCATTCATGGTTCATGCTGTCCGCCATGCCTTGTTCCACCCGCACCGTGCCGTTTCGCGGACATGAGACCTGGGTCCAGGTCACCACCCCCGTCACCGCCCGCCCCGAGGCTCTCCCCCTGTTCGTCCTGCACGGTGGACCCGGCATGGCCCACAACTATGTCGCCAACATCGCCGCTCTGGCCGGTGAGACCGGCCGCACCGTCATCCATTACGACCAGTTGGGCTGCGGCAACAGCACTCACCTGCCGGACGCACCGGCCGAGTTCTGGACGCCGCAGCTCTTCGTCGACGAGTTCCACACCGTGCGTGAGAATCTCGGGATCGACCGCTACCACGTGCTGGGACAGTCGTGGGGCGGCATGCTCGGCGCCGAGATCGGCGTCCGCGTCCCGGACGGACTCGCCTCACTGTCGATCTGCAACTCCCCCGCCTCGATGCAACTGTGGGTCGAAGGTGCGGCCGAACTGCGCGACCAACTGCCGCCGGAGGCCCGATCCGCACTGCAGCGTCACGAAGCCGACGGGACCGTCACCGATCCCGAATACCTGGCCGCCACGGAGGAGTTCTACCGTCGCCATGTCTGCCGCGTCGAGCCGATGCCCCAGGACTTCTCCGACACCGTGGCCCAGATGGAGGCCGAGCCGACGGTGTACCACACGATGAACGGCCCCAACGAGTTTCACGTCATCGGCACCTTGCGGGGCTGGAGCATCATCGACCGACTACCGTCGATCAACGCACCCACCCTGGTCATCGCCGGTGAATTCGACGAGGCCACCCCGGCAACCTGGCAGCCCTACGTCGACCAGATTCCCGACGTCCGCAGCCACGTGTTCCCCGGAACCAGCCACTGCACCCACCTGGAGAAGCCTGAAGAGTTCCGCGCAGTGATCGCGAACTTCCTCGATCAGCACGATCTGGCCGCTGCTGCCCGGGTCTGACTCTTCCGCCCGCCGACCCGACAGGAATCTGATGGCCACTGACGCCAGCTCGGCAGCTGCCCCACTCACCACCGGTGAGGGACAGCGGGATCTCGAATCATTCGGCTACAAACAAGAACTCAGCCGCTCGGTCTCCACGGCCGATCTGATCGTCTACGGCCTGGTCTTCATGGTGCCCATCGCACCGTGGACGATCTTCGGCACGGTGTACAACAGCGCCTCGGGCATGGTGCCGCTGGTCTATCTGATCGGGCTGATCGCCATGGTGTTCACCGCGCTGGCCTACTCGCAGATGGCCAAGTCGTTCCCGTTGGCCGGATCCGTGTACGCCTATGTGGGTCGCGGCATCCATCCGGGACTCGGCTTTTTCGCCGGCTGGGCCATCCTGCTCGATTACCTGCTGATCCCGACGCTGCTCTACGTCTTCGCCGCCGAATCGATGGTCGGGCTCTTCCCGGGGACGCCGCGCTGGTTGTGGGCGATCGTCTTCGTGGTGGTGAACACGATCATCAATCTTCTCGGCGTGAGTTCGCTCAAGATGGTCAATCGGGTATTCCTCGCCGTGGAGCTGGTTTTCGTCGTGCTCTTCGTGGTCATCGCGGTACGCGCCATCAACGGACAGTCGCTTCCCGACGTCGGCTGGAGCACACTGCCGATCTGGAACTCCGAGGTGGTCACCGCGCCGCTGATCGCGACCGCGCTGTCGATCGCGGTACTGAGTTTCCTGGGTTTCGACGGCATCTCGACACTGGCCGAGGAATCCACCGGGAAGAAGAACCCGGCCGGTCGCGCGATGATCGTCGCCTTGTTCGTGGTCGCGTCGCTGTTCATCACCCAGACCTGGCTGGCCAGCCTGTTGGCCGGAGGCCGCGAATCCTTCGGCGACGACGAGATGGGCAACGCCTTCTTCCTGCTCGTGCAGGCCGCCTCGAGCACCGGCTGGATGAACGCGTTCTTTGTGGTCAACGTCCTCGCGGTCGGCTTCGCCAACGCCATGGCCGCTCAGGCCGCGACCAGCCGCCTGTTGTTCTCGATGAGTCGTGATCGCCAACTGCCGGCGTTCCTGTCCGCAGTGAGCTCCCGCAAGGTCCCGATGGCGGCCATCCTGGTGGTCAGCGCCCTGAGCCTGGTACTGGTGCTGTTCTTCGTCGGTCAGATCGGCTTGATCTCGTCACTGGTGAACTTCGGTGCGCTGTTCGGCTTCTGCCTGTTGCACGCCTCGGTCATCTGGTACTACACGGTGCGCAAGAAATCGAAGAACTACCTGCTCCACCTGGTGGTGCCGATCGTCGGGTTCCTCATCATCGGCTACGTGTTGATCAACGCCGACGCGCTGGCCAAGATCGGCGGGGCGGTGTGGCTCGTCATCGGCGCGGTCATCTTCGCCACCAACGTGTTCCGAGGTCGTGGGGTGCCTGAACTGGCCGAGGAACCGGCGACGTAGCGGCTCGGCGAGTTCGCCCAGCCATTCGCTGCCTTCATCTCGGCCCACGTCTATGTCAGCGGCGCTGCCGATGATCTGATCCGGCGATCTGCCACCGTGCCGCGAGGATTGTTGGCATCCTTGGTCAACTATGGGCGACTTCGGGATCGTCGGTACGTGGGTGATGCTCGCCGTGGTGGTCGTCGGCGCGGTGGCGCTGGCCATCGGCAGCGTTCTACTGGCCAGCCGTGTCATCGCGCGTGACACCCGCCCCGAACACAACTCGGTGTTGTCGCCGTTTCTCACAGTCGTCGGACTTGTCTACGGTGCGCTGCTCGGGTTCACGGTGGTGGTCGGATGGCAGCAGTACCTGTCGGCCGAGACGAACGTCTCCAACGAGGCCTCGACGTTGGTCACCATGTATCGCCAGACGGTGGCCATGCCGCAGCCCGAACAGGGGCAGGTGCGCGAGCAGCTTCGCCGGTATGCCGCGGCGGTTCACGGCCCCGAATGGGGCAAGGAAGAGTTCGGTCCGATCAGCAACACCGGCCGCCACGCCCTCACCGAGATGTACCGCGTCGTCGGCAGCGCCCCGTCCGAGGGGACAGCGAGCGCGATCAACAGCCAGTTCCTCGGCCAATTGGCGGTCCTCACCTCGGACCGCAGTGCACGAATCCTCAACTCGAATCCGCGGATACCAACGCTGCTGTGGTGCGCCTTGATCTTCGGCAGCCTGGTTGTGATCAGCCTTGCCAGCTTCATGCGGCTCGCGAACAGCCGGGCCCACCTGATTCTGGTCAGTGCGGTGACCGTCCTGCTTTCGTTGTTGCTCTTCCTGGTATTCACGCTGGACCACCCCTACGGCCCGATAGGCGTCACACCGCATCGGTTCGAGCACGCCGTGATGGTGTTCGACCTGATCGATCGCGGAACCTGAGGCGCTCAACCGACAGCGGCGCCCAACGCCGCCGCAAGGTCACCGCGCTCACCCACCGTGACATCACCGACCCCCAACCAGCCGGCCATCGACCGCAGCTCCCGCGCCAGCGCGTGCGCCACCCGTTCGGCGTCCTGACCTTCCTCAGTGAAGGCACCCAACACCTGCAGGGCGGCATCCGTGCGTTTGAGGTCCACACGCGCCACCAATTCGCCGTCGAGCAGGAACGGCCATACGTAGTAACCGAATTGGCGTTTGGGCGCCGGGGTATAGATCTCGATCCGGTAATGGAAGTTGAACATCCGTTCCACCCGGGGCCGGAAGAAGATCAACGGGTCGAAGGGGCACAGCAGCGCGGTCCCGCCGTCATCGCGCGGCACGCTCTGGCCCGAGCGCAGATAGGCCGGCGCGCCCCACCCCTCGACCTCCACGGGCTCGAGTTCCCCATCGGCGACCAGCTTGGCGATCGCCGGCTTGACCTGCCTGGCCGCCATCCGGAAATAGTCGCGGATATCGGCCTCGGTGCCGACCCCCAACGCGGTGGCCGCACGCAGCGCCAGCTCGCGGACCGCCTCCTCGTCATCGACCTCACGGGCCAGCACCTCGGCCGGCAGGACCCGCTCGGTGAGGTCGTAATGTCTTGCGAACCCGACACGGGTCGCCGTCGTCAGAACTCCCGACGACCACAGCGCCTCGGCCACCCACTTGGTCTCGCTGCGGTCCCACCACGGGCCCTTGCGACCACGCGGCTCGGCTTCCAGATGCGCCTCGATCTGCCCGGCAGTGGCGGGCCCGAGCTCGGCTACCGCCGCCACGATGTCCTCGGCCAGCTTGGGGTTCTTCCGCACGATCTCGGTGCCCCACCGGCCATGGGTGTATTCACGCATCCGCCACCGCAGCAGCGGCCAGTCCTCGACCGCCATCAGCGCGGCCTCGTGCGCCCAGTACTCCACCAGAAGCCGCGGTGAACGGACGCTGTGCGACCACGCCGCGCGGTCGAGTGTCTCGCGGTCGTACGCCCCCAACCGGCTGAACACCGGCGCGTAGTGCGCACGCACCGCCACCGACACCGAATCCAGCTGCAGCACCTGGATACGGGAGATCAGCGTGCGCAGGTGGGCGCGGGTGACCGGCCCCCGGGGCTTGGGCCGGCGGAATCCCTGCGCGGCAACGGCGACGCGGCGCGCCTGCGCCGCAGTGATGGTGGCCACCCCGCCATCGTCCCCTACGGGACCGACAACTCTCGGGTGTAGCTGCAGAACCGGTACCGCAACCCCGACGCGCTGGTCAGCCACTCACCTGTGTCTTTGATCCAGGACTCGTCGAGTTCGGGGGCCAGGGCGTCCCCGTGCGCCGGCGGCAGGTCGATGTCGATCTCGGTCACCTCACACCGCACCGCGGCCGGCAGGGCCTGGGCATAGATCTGCGCCCCGCCGATCACCCAGCCGCGGAAGACATCGTCGAGTCCGGTCAGGACCTCGGCCCCGTCGGCGACGTACCCAGGATTGCGGGTGATGACGATGTTGCGTCGTCCCGGCAACGGACGGACCTTGGCCGGCAGCGACTCCCACGTCAACCGGCCCATCACCACCGTCTGTCCGAGGGTGAGCTGTTTGAACCTGGCCTGATCCTCGGGCAGGTGCCAGGGGATGTCGTTGTCCCGGCCGATGACGCCCGAGGTCGACTGGGCCCAGATCATCGCCAGTTGTCGAAGATCACCGGTCATACCGCGACGGGAGCCTTGATCGCCGGATGCGGATCGTAGTTCACGATCGCGATGTCCTCGTAGGCGTAATCGAAGATCGAATCACGATGGGCCAGAACAAGTTCCGGGTAAGGCCGGGGTTCGCGGCCGAGCTGGAGGGCCACCTGCTCGACGTGGTTGTCGTAGATGTGGCAGTCACCGCCGGTCCAGACGAATTCGCCGACCCCGAGCCCGGCCTGAGCCGCCATCATGTGGGTGAGCAGGGCGTAGCTGGCGATGTTGAACGGCACGCCGAGGAACAGGTCGGCGCTGCGCTGATAGAGCTGGCAGGACAGCTTTCCGTCAGCCACGTAGAACTGGAAGAACGCGTGGCACGGCGGCAGCGCCATCTGCGGGATCTCACCGACGTTCCACGCCGAGACGATGTTGCGTCGTGAATCGGGGTCGTTCTTGAGCAGCTCCAGGGCGGCCGAGATCTGGTCGATGTGCTTCCCGGACGGCGTCGGCCATGAGCGCCACTGCACGCCGTAGACGGGCCCCAGATCGCCTGTCTCACTGGCCCATTCGTCCCAGATGGTGACCCCGTGCTCCTGCAGCCAGCGTACGTTGGAATCGCCGCGCAGAAACCACAGCAGTTCGTAGATCACCGACTTGGTGTGCACCTTCTTGGTGGTGATCAACGGAAAACCGGCGGCCAGGTCGTAACGCATCTGATGCCCGAACAGGCTACGGGTACCGGTGCCGGTGCGATCGGATTTTGGTACGCCCTGCTCACTCACCTTCCGCAGCAGGTCCTCGTACGGCGTCTGGATCGGCACGCCCTCAGCTTACGTGCCGGCACAGGGAGTAGAACGGTAGCCATGCCGACCACAAAGGACACCATCACCACGCCCGCCGGGACCTGCTCGGTCACCCTCGCCACCCCCGAAGGCACGGGACCATGGCCGGGCATCGTCATGTATCCCGATGCCGGTGGAGCCCGCGCCACGTTCGACGAGATGGCTGCTCAGCTCGCCGGCTATGGCTACGCGGTGCTGGTTCCGGACATGTACTACCGCGACGCCGGCTGGGCCCCGTTCGAGATGGCGACGGTGTTCGGCAACCCGTCCGAGCGCCAGCGCCTGTTCGCCATGATCAAGAAGGTGACTCCGGAGATCATGGCGGCCGACGCCGCAGCCTTCTTCGACTACCTGCAGTCCCGGCCGGAGGTCAGCGGCGAGAAGTTCGGCACCACCGGCTATTGCATGGGCGGGCGCACGTCGCTGGTGGTCGCCGGCCGGCTGCCCGACCGGGTCGCTGCGGCGATGTCGTTCCATGGCGGCGGGTTGGCCTCCGACGATCCGGGCAGCCCGCACCTGTTGGCCGACCAGATCACGGCGGCGGTCTACGTAGGTGGCGCCAAGGGCGATGCATCGTTCACCGCCGAGCAGGCCAAAACCCTCGATACGGCGTTGACCGACGCCGGTGTCGAGCACACGATCGAAACCTACGACGCCGCACACGGTTTCGCGGTCCCGGACAACGCACCGTACGACGAGGCGGCCGCCAAACGGCACTGGGACGCGATGGAGGGCTTCTTCGGCGCCCGCCTGGGTTGAGCTACTGCGGGTCGTTGCGGTGCAGGTACGTGTTGATCGCACGGGCCACACCGCGTCCCGCGTACACGGCTGCGGCCACCGAAACCAGGATCATCGCGACGAAAGTGAGCGTCCAGTGGGGTCGACTGTGGCTGACGTTCCACCAGATGAAGGTGAACAGCAGGGCACAGACGAAGACCACGATGTCGCGCCAGTTGCCGCGGTAGGACATCGCGGCCTCGCGAAGTTCATGGGTGCGGTCACTGGCCTGGATGAGTTCGTCGATGCGTCGGTCGATGCTGGCCTGCAGGCGCGCGCGTCGGTCGACCTGATCTTCCGGAATTCGCGCGAGCAGGTCCAGATCTTTGGTGATCATGCCGCGGACGTCGGGCGGCTTGAGGTTGCCTGCGGCGACACCCAGTAAAGCGCCGCCGGCGATGGGCGCTGCGCCAAGCGCGAGTTCGGCGATACCTGGCATGCTTCTCCTTCACTCCATCAGCGTCGCGGCCAAGGTGCCGCCCAGCTCGTAGGCGCGTTCCCGGACACCGGCGTCGACCCCGCCGGTGACTTCGAGCACGTCGGCCGCTTTGGTCAGCGCCAAGCCCGCGGCGATCCTGTCGACCGCGTTCACCGCACCGGCCGTGTCGTTGTTGCCGTGCACCCACAGACCGTACGGACGTCCGGCCACATGGTCCAGGCTCGGGTAGTACACGGTGTCGAAGAAGTGTTTCAGGGCACCACTCATATAGCCGAAATTGGCTGTGGTGCCGAACAAATAGCCATCGGCGCTCAACATGTCCGGCACGGTCGCAGCCAACGCCGGCCTGGTTTCGATCGCCACGCCGGAGATGTCCGGATCATGTGTGCCGGCCAGCACTGCTTCGAGGAGCTCCCGCGTCGCCGGAGACGGCGTGTGATGCACCACGAGCAGCGTCTTGGTCATGCCGACTGTTGCTCCTGCAGGCGCACCGCGGTGCGCATGGTCTCCCGGGCACGGCCGCGGTCACCGGCGAAGTCGTAGGCCCGGGCCAGTCGGTACCAGCGAATCCAGTTGTCCGGATCAGCTTCCAGTTCGGCCTTGACGGTGCTGAACAATCCATCGGCGGCCTCTCGCTCGACGCGCCCGGAGGGCCGCGTCGGCAACTCACTGACGTCGAGCTCCATGCCCTGTTCGCGCGCGAGGCGGGCCAGCCGCTGGTGCGCCAGCCCGGCCCGCAGGGTGGTGACCAGCACCCAGATGCCGATCAGCGGGAACACCAGCAGCGCCAGGCCCAGGCCGATCGCGGCGGGCTCGCCCGAGGTGATGAAGACGAGCGCAGCCCGGCCGAGCATCACGAAGTAGGCGATCAGTGCCAGGCACATGAAGCCGATCACCAGTTGGATGCGCAGCGACCGCGCGCCGTCGTTCACGACAGATCGAGCAACGGTTCAATGCCGATCGTCAACCCCGGCCGCTCGCCGACCTTGCGGACGGCCAGCAGCACACCGGGGACGAACGAGGACCGGTCCAGGCTGTCATGGCGGATCGTCAGGGTCTCCCCCTGCGTTCCGAACAGCACCTCCTGGTGTGCCACCAACCCGGCCAGCCGCACCGAGTGCACTGGCACGCCGTCCACATCGGCGCCGCGGGCACCGTCCAAGCCGGTGCTGGTGGCGTCCGGGTTGGGCGGCATGCCTTTTCGCGCCTCGGCGATCAGCTTTGCGGTGCGGGCGGCGGTGCCCGAGGGCGCGTCGGCCTTGTGGGGGTGGTGCAGCTCGATGATCTCGACGGACTCGAAATACCGTGCCGCCTGCTGGGCGAAGTGCATGGACAGCACCGCGCCGATGGCGAAGTTCGGCGCGATGAGCACCGCGGACTCGGGCTTGGCCTTGAGCCAGGTCTCGACCTGTTCGATCCGTTCCCAGGTGAATCCGGTCGTCCCGACGACGGCGTGAATTCCGTTGTCGATGAGGAACTTCAGGTTGTCCATCACAACGTCGGGGTGGGTGAAGTCGATCACCACGTCGGTTTGGGTGTCGGTGAGCGACGACAACGAATCGCCCACGTCGACACCGGTGGTAAATGTCAGGTCGTCGGCGGATTCGACCGCATGCACCATCGTCGCGCCGACTTTGCCCTTGGACCCGAGAACGCCAACTCGCATGGCTGGCAGCCTACTGCCCGCGGCCGTCGCGAGGTGGAGTGACCTGGCCGAACAGGGCGCCGCCGCGCAGACTGTCCACCAAACCTGACGGCGAAGTCCAACCCGTGGATGGATCCACCATCTACGGTGGAGCGATGCGCCCGAATTCGCTGGCAGCCGTGGCCGCAGTGATTTTCGCCGTCACAGGATGTTCCGACCACCCCTCATCGGACGCTGCCGACCTCAACGGCCACACGTTTGTCTCGGTGCAGGTCGACGGTGAACAGATCCCCGGCGGTGGCCCGTTGACTGTCAGATTCGACGAAAAACAGATCAGCACCTTCGCCGGATGCAACCACGGTTCGGGCACGGCCGACTTTTCCGAGGGTCGGATCACCACCCAGTTGGCGATGACCATGATGGCCTGCCCACCACCGGTCGGCGATTCCGACGCCTGGGTGTCGAAGTTCTTCGAGGCGCGGCCGACGTGGACACACTCCGGTGACGACCTGACGTTGCAGACGGATGCCGCGAAGGTCACGTTGCGCGACAAGAAGGTGGTGGACCCCGACCGTTCGCTCACCGGAACCACCTGGCGGGTCGTCAGCCTGGTGTCCACCCAGGCCGTCAGCACCTCCGTGGCGCTCGAGCAGTCGAAGCCCACCTTGACGATCGCCTCCGACGGCGCGGTGACCGGTTCGACGGGGTGCAACCAGATCACCGGACACGCAACGGTTTCGGGATCGCCGGCGGTGATCGAATTCGGCCCGCTCGGCGTCACCAGGAAGGCCTGTCCCCCCGACGTCGACGAGGTGGAGCAGGTGGTGTTGGGGGTGCTCAAGGGGACGGTGCAGACCTCGATCGACGCCGACGAGTTAAAGCTGACTGGCGCGGACGGCAACGGTTTGATCCTGCGGGCGCAGTGACCCGGTAGCCGCGAGCCCTACAGCGGTGAGGCTCCGCGCAGATGCTCGAAGATCAGCGAGGTCTGGGTGCCGGCCACATCGGTGTCCGCGTTGAGGTTCTCCACCACGAACGCCCTGAGATCGTCGGTATCCCGTGCCGCGACGTGCAGGATGAAGTCGTCGCCGCCGGCCAGGAAGTACACATCCATCACCTGGGGCAGCGTGCGGATGTGGGCGATGAAGCTGCGGATCTTGCCGCGCGCATTCGACTGCAGGCGTACCGAGATCATCGCCTGCAAGCTCAGCCCCACGGCCGCGGGATCGATGTCGGTGTAGAACCCGCGGATCACGCCGATCTCCTGAAGCCGGCGGACCCGGCCGTGGCAGGTCGACGCGGCGATCCCGACCGCATCGGCCAACGCACTGTTCGACATGCGGGCATCACCGTGCAGCGCCAACAGGATCCGCCGGTTCACTTCATCGATATCGGGCAGAACATCCTTCGACGTACGTCCTACACGAACCGGCGGATGCACTGATCCTTCTGACACTCCCGTACTCTATCGAATCTTTGACGCATATATTGCCCTCGAACCGACGTTTCTTCACAATTTGAGTAACACCGATTTTGGAGGAGCAATCATGCTCGTCGGCATCCCGGCCGAGATCAAGAACAACGAATACCGCGTGGCGATCACCCCGGCGGGGGTGGCTGAACTGACCCGTCGTGGCCACGACGTCATCATTCAGACCGGCGCCGGAGACGGTTCAGCCATCGCCGACAACGACTACAAAGCCGCGGGGGCCGAGATCGTCGCCACGGCCGACCAGGTGTGGGCCGAGGCCGAATTGCTGCTCAAGGTCAAGGAGCCGATCGCCGCCGAGTACTCACGGATGCGCCGCGGCCAGACCCTGTTCACCTATCTGCACCTGGCCGCGTCGAAGGACTGCACCGATGCCTTACTGGCCTCGGGCACCACCTCGATCGCCTACGAGACCGTGCAGACCACCGGACCGGACGGGTCGGTGGCTCTCCCCCTCCTGGCCCCGATGAGCGAGGTCGCCGGTCGATTGTCCGCCCAGGTGGGTGCCTACCACCTGATGCGCAGCCACGGCGGCCGCGGCGTGCTGATGGGCGGGGTCCCCGGCGTCGTCCCGGCCGAGGTCGTCGTCATCGGAGGCGGCGTGGCCGGCTACAACGCCGCCCGCATCGCCAGAGGCATGGGTGCCCACGTCAACGTGTTCGACGTCAACCTCAACACGTTGCGCAGGATCGACAACGAATCGGGCGGCAGCATCGAAACCCGCTACTCCTCGATGCTCGATCTCGAGGATGCCGTCAAGGGCGCCGATCTGGTGATCGGCGCAGTGCTGGTGCCCGGCGCCAAGGCTCCCAAGCTCGTCTCCAATTCCACTGTGGCCCATATGAAGCCGGGTGCGGTGCTGGTCGACATCGCCATCGACCAGGGCGGCTGCTTCGAGGATTCGCGGCCCACCACGCATGATGATCCGACGTTCGCGGTACACGACACCGTCTTCTACTGCGTGGCCAACATGCCGGGCGCGGTGCCGCGGACATCGACCTACGCCCTGACCAACGCCACGATGCCGTACGTGCTCACGCTCGCCGAACGGGGCTGGCAGACCGCCTGCGCTGCAGACGCCGCACTGGCCATGGGCCTGTCGACGCACGAGGGCGCGTTGCTGTCGGAGCAGGTCGCCACCGATCTCGGTCTACCGTTCACGGATCCGGTGCCATTGCTCCGGTAAGCATCGCCACTTGGCCATTGTTGACAGGTGTCAAGTATCGTGGACGTCATGTTGCAGGAGTTGTTCTCCACCATTCCGATCACCACGGACGAGGCACTCGGCGCCTTCGATGCCGCCGACGCGGTCGAACCCGACTTCATGATCGGTACGTGGCACGGCGCGGAACTGCCCACCCGCCACCCCATGGATGGCCTGTTGGCTGCGAGCGGCTGGTGGGGTAAGCAGTTCGTCGACGCCGAAACGGTGCACCCGCTGTTGTTCCCGACCAGCGACAAAACCGCGCTGTGGCCGCTCAATCCACTGCCGGCCTTCGGCGGCCTCGGCGTGGCCACCAAACTGCCCTTCCTCAAGAAGCAGCCGATGTCCGGGCCGATCACCGCCCTGCGGCCCGTATTGCAAGCCCGTTCCGCCAAGGCACGGTTGCGCACCACCCGCTACCGCGGCGTCGACACGACCACGATGATCTACGACCAGCTGCCGATCAACGACGTCTTCCGCAAGCTGTCCGAAGACGCGGTGCTCGGGGCGATGGACCTGCGTGGCTCCCGCCGGCCGTACTTCTTCGTGCTCCAGCGCGACAATTCGCTGCCGGTGGTCTAAAGCCGTCGCCCCCTCAGAGCACTGACGGCAGAACCAGAGCAGTCAGCTCGCCGATGACCGGTCGCTGGTTCTCGGCCTTGGGGTCGTCGGCCTGCGAGCGCGTCAGCATCACCAGCAGAATCCGCTGCCCGCCGGGCCCGTAGGCGATCCCGGCGTCGTTGGTGCTGCCATAGTCGCCGCTGCCCGTCTTGTCGGCGGTGGTCCAGCCCTCCGGCAGACCCGCCCGCATGCTCGACGTCTGGTTGGCACGCATCCAGTCGTCCAACTGGCGGCGTTGTGCCGGGCTCAGCGCATCACCGGTCAGGATTGCGCGGTACCCCACCGCCAGCGCCGCCGGCGTGCTGGTATCTCTCGCATCTCCGGGTTCCGCCGAGTTCAACTCGACTTCCCAGCGATCCAGCCGGGTGCGCTCGTCGCCGACGCTGCGGGCGAACTCGGTGACGGCGGCTGGTCCGCCGATCGCTTTCAGCAACAGGTTGGCTGCCGTGTTGTCGCTGCGCTGCAGCGCAGCCTGACACAGCTCGGCCACCGTCATCTCGGCACCGGCGTGGGTCTCGGTGACCGGTGAATTCGGCACGATGGCCTGCGGGTCGACGAACACCCGGTGGTCCAACGACAGTTGTCCCCGTTCCACCAGCTGCAACACCCTGGCCACGGCGTAGGCCTTGAAGGTCG
>NZ_MBEQ01000065.1 GCF_001954135.1 Mycobacterium sp. GA-1841
CGGCTGGCCGCCGGATGGACGCGTTGCGACAGCGACTCCCAGTCCAACCGGATCCGGCCGTCGACCTCACGCGGCACCACCACTTCCCCGTCGAGCACGCACCGGCCGGCGAGCTCGTCACGCAACACGTCGAGCAGTTCGGGAAAATAGCGGCCGAGCTCTTTGCCGTTGCGTGACTGCAGCACCACCTCGTCGCCGTCACGGAACACCAGTGCCCGGAATCCGTCCCATTTCGGTTCGTAGGACCACACCCCAGCCTCGTCCGGCACTTTCACCTGCGCCTTGGCAAGCATCGGTTCGATGGGCGGCTGCACGGGCAAGTCCACGGGTTCCATACTCGGGTAGACCACCGCTGCGGGGCAATGTCATCGTGGGCAGATGGAGCTGCCCGTGATGCCACCGGTCTCGCCGATGCTGTCGAAACCTGTGCGTGAGATCCCGCCGGGCATGTCCTATGAGCCGAAATGGGACGGCTTCCGCACCATCTGCTTTCGTGACGGCGACGAAGTCGAATTCGGCAGCCGCAACGAACGCCCGATGACCCGGTACTTCCCCGAACTGGTGGCAGCGGCTCGCGCCGAACTACCGCAGCGATGCGTCGTCGACGGGGAGATCGTGATCGCGACCGGCACGGGCCTGGACTTCGAGGCACTGCAACTGCGCCTGCACCCGGCGGCCAGCCGCGTGACCATGCTCGCCGAGCAGACGCCGGCGGCGTTCATCGCGTTCGATCTGCTCGCCCTCGGCGACGACGATCTCACGGGGCGCGCGTTCAGCGAGCGTCGCGCCGCGCTGGTCGACGCGCTGGGCCCCGGCCCGTCGTTTCACGTCACGCCGGCCACGACCGACATCGCGACGGCACAACGCTGGTTCGACGAGTTCGAAGGGGCCGGCCTGGACGGCGTGATCGCCAAGCGGCTCGACGGCCCCTACCTGCCGGGCAAGCGGGAGATGGTCAAGGTCAAACACCACCGCGACGCGGACTGCGTGGCGATGGGTTACCGCATCCACAAGAGCGGCGAAGGTGTCGGGTCGATTCTGCTGGGCCTCTACCGGCCCGACGGTGAGCTGCAGATGGTCGGTGGCGCCGCGTCGTTCACCGCCAAGGATCGCCTCAAGTTGTTGGCCGAGCTGGAGCCGTTGCGGCTGGGCGACGAAGTGCGCGAAGGGGATCCGAGCCGGTGGAACTCCGCGGCCGACAAACGCTGGATTCCGGTGCGCCCCGAGCGGGT
>NZ_MBEQ01000066.1 GCF_001954135.1 Mycobacterium sp. GA-1841
CCCCCCCCCCCCCGGGGCCGGCCCCCGGGGGCGCGCCCGGGGGCCGCCCCCCCCCCCCCGCCCGGGGGGGGCCCCCCCGCGACCCGGTGGCCGCCGCCAGCACCCGGCAGGTCGCCGACCGCCACTGGGCGTTGAGCGAGTCGAGCTTTTCCGGGTGGTCTTCTGCCAGCCCCAGACTGATGTTGGCCCGCACCTGGGTACCGAAGTACCCCAGCTGCTCGAAGGTCTGGTTGGCGCCGGTGCCCAGCAGTTCATAGGGCCGGTTCGCGCTGAGCACGATCAGCGGCACCCGGGCGTAATTGGCCTCCACGACCGCCGGACCGAGGTTGGCCACCGCGGTGCCCGAGGTCATGGCGATACAAACAGGCGACTGCTCGACTCTGCCTCCTCCGACGGCGAGCCCGATGGCCAGGTAGCCGGCGGTGCGCTCGTCGATCCGCACGTGCAGACGGAGGCGTCCGGCCCGGTCGGCGTCGGCCAGCGCGAACGCCAGCGGCGCGTTGCGCGAGCCGGGACACAGCACCACATCCCGCACACCGCCACGGATGAGTTCGTCGACGACTACGCGCGCCTGTGCCGTCGAGGGGTTCACCACTCCACCTTATTGGTCAACCGGAGTGTCAGTTCTGCCCGGCGAAGAACTCGAGCAGAGCGGTGTTGACGACGTCGGGCTTCTCGATGAAGCCCAGGTGACCGGTGTCGGGGATCTCCAGGTACCGCGCCTTGGGGATGGCGTCGGCCACCTCACGGCCCAGATGGACGGGCAGCACCACATCATCGGCGAACCCGATGACCAGCACCGGCGCGGTGATGGACTGGTAGGCCGGTAACCGGTTCTCGGTCGGGCCACAGTCCAGCTGGGTGAGCAGGCCCGGGGTCTGCTTGGTGGGCCACATGGTGAACATCTCGCTCCAGTCCCGCACCAGGACGTCGTCGTTGAGCGTCTTGGGCGAGAAGCTCTCCAGCATGCGCAGCTTGGCGTCGAACTTCGCCGGCAGCTGGATACCCGAGGTGGCAAACTCCCGCTCGGCGTCGCGGAAGAACTCGCGGGCCCGGTCGTGACGGCCCCGGGTGGCCATCAACACCGCCGAGCGCACCAGCTCCGGGCGGGCCACCATCAGTTCCTGGGCGATGAACGACCCCATCGACACCCCGACGAGATGCGCCGGCCCGGCCCCGAGTTTCTCGATCAGCTCGGCGGTGTCGGCCACCATCTGCTCGGTGCCGAAACCCTCGGCGTTCTCCGTCGCACCGATGCCACGGTTGTCGAAGGTGATGACGCGGTAGCCCGCCCGCTGCAACGCGGGCACCTGGTGCAGGTGCCACGTCCGGCCGGCGCCGCCGCGGCCGGCAATGAACAGCACCGCGTCACCCTTGCCTCGGTCGTCATAAGCCAGGTTCATCCGGCCGACGCTACTTCATGGCGGCCAGTGCACCAGATCACGCGGTACGTCGGCCCCGCACCTTGCGGATCGCCTGATCCCAGGCCAGCAACACTCCGGCCTTGAGCGGTTCGGGCTTGATCATGTCCTTGCTCAGCAGCGCGGTCGCGCCGGCCTTCGTGGCCGCCGACGCCTTCGATGTGTGCCCGGAGTCGAACGGCGGCTGCGGGTCGTACTCGATCATCAGCTGGATGGCCTTGGCCTTCGCCTCGCCACCGATCTGCCCGGCCAGCCAGAGGGCCAGATCGATGCCCGCCGACACCCCGGCCGCGGTGATGACCTTGCCGTCGGGTTCGGCCCGCACCACGCGCTGATCGCCCACCGGGGTCGCGCCCATCAGTTTCAGGGCGCTCAACGCCGCCCAGTGCGAGGTGGCGGGTTTGCCGTCGAGCAGACCTGCCGCCGCCAGCACCATCGACCCCGAACACACCGACGCCGTCCACGCGGCGCCCGGAGACACCCGCCGCAGCCAGCCGAGCACCTTGTCGTCACGCGCCGCCACGGCCGAGCCCGGGCCGCCCGGCACCAGCACCACGTCGGGCGCCGGCGTTTCGTCGAAACTGTGGGTGGCCCCGACCGTCAGCACACCGGAATCGGCGGTGACCGGGCCCGGCTCATGCCAGACGAATCGCACCTGGCTGTCGGGCAGGTTGCGCAACACCTCGTAGGGGCCGATGAAATCGAGCGCGGTGAAGCTGGGGTACAACACGATGGCGATCTGCATGTCCTGTTCCTCTCAGGCAGTTAAATCTCTGTTCCTCGCGTGCGCTGGGATGTCCTTGCTCCTCGCGTGCGCAGACGTCCTGCGGTATTGATCAGGCGAAATACCCAGGCGCCGAATGAAATTGCGCCGCATGGTCTCGGCAGTGCCGAACCCGCAGCGGGCGGCGATGACAGTGACAGTGTCGTCGCATTCCTCGAGCTGGCGCCGTGCGGCATCGGTGCGGATCCGTTCGACGTAGGCACCGGGTGCCTCACCGACCTCGTCGGTGAACACCCGGGTGAAGTGCCGGGGACTCATTGCCGCACGCCGAGCCAACGCGGAAACAGTGTGCGCGCCACCGGGTTCGGCCTCGATGGCCTCCTGAACCTTGCGGATGGGGGCGCGTTTGGCCCGCGGCATCCACACCGGCGCGGCGAACTGGGTCTGACCACCGGGCCGACGCAGATACAGCACGAGGTAACGGGCCACGTTCTGGGCCACCTCGGTGCCGTAGTCGTCCTCGACGAGCGACAGCGCCAGATCGATACCGGCGGTCACCCCGGCAGCCGTCCACACCCGATCAGAGCTGCGGACGAAGATCGGCTCCGGATCGACCGCGACCGAGGGAAATTCGTCGGCCATGCGACCGGCGAAGGCCCAGTGGGTGGTGGCGGCGCAACCGTCGAGCAGGCCGGCCTGGGCGGCCAGGAAGGCGCCGGTGCAGACGCTGACGACACGGCGGGCATTGCGTGAGGCGGTGCTGATCCAGTCGATGACCGCCGGGTTGGCGCGGGCCGCATCGGCGCCGACACCACCGGGGATGACAATCGTGTCGATCGGCGTGTGGGGGTCCGGCGGTGCGGCGGCGACAAACTCCAAGCCGGTGAGCGTGGCGACAGGGCGACCATCGACGGATGCCAGCGTGACGGCATAACCATCGTCGGGGCGACCCAGGCCGGCCAGGCACAGCGTGGCGGTGGAAAACACGTCGAACGGGCCCGCCAGGTCCAACGCCTGCACCCCGGCGTAACCCAGGATCACCACCGATCGCGTCACGTATTCAGTGTTGGCGATCTTGTGGATGGCGTCTATGCCATGTACCCCACAAATCAGGACATGGTGTTGTTGTCGGTCGATGCCGCGATGATCGGCGGCATGACCTCGACATCGCTGGCCGATCTGTTCTAGTCCCGATCCGGCCGTCTTCGAAGGCATGTCCCCTCTGGAAAAGTGATATCACCGGCGATACCGCATTCCCCGGTCACATACCGAGCACCTTGGCGGTGCCGACGTGATGGGTGTGGCGCTACATGTTCTTGATGCCCCGCACGACCCGGTAGAACGGGGTCAACGTCGCCATACCGCGCCGCAAACTGCGTTGAAGCAGCCCGCCATTGGTCAACACCAGATGCCGGACGCCGCAATCCCGCCATTCAGCAACGCGGTCCAAGACCTCGTGGGGCGTGCCGATCAGTCCCATGTCGTGCATCAGGTCGGGCGTGATGCCCTTGATGTGCGAGAGCGCCGTCTGCTCGTCCCAATCCTGCGGCAGGAGGTCCTGACCGCCGGAGAAGCCCACGCCCAACGGGTGTTGCGCACCCCGCTGTGCGAAGTATTCGTCGGAGGCACTGAGGCAGCCGGCCTTCATCACCTCGGATTCCAATGCCTCGTCGACTTCACCGCGGCTCCGTGCGGTCACCACCATCACCAGCAGCGCCGGGGTGATGGCCATGGGGTCACGTCCGGCATCGGAGGCGGCCCCACGGACTACGTCCAACCGCTGGGCGTAATCCTGTGGGGAGTGCGGGAATGCCGGAAAGAACCCGTCGCCATACCGCCCGGCGAGCCGCAACATCCTCGGCCCGTGCGCGGCAACCCAGATGGGCGGAAACTTACCGCGGTACGGCGGTAGGGCGAAGATCGCGTTTCGCAAGGGGAAGAACGGCGAATCACGGTTGACGAGTTCGCCTTTCGATTCCCACAGGGCACGGACCGTGGCCACCGCCTCCTCGAAGCGGGCCACCGGCCGGGCCCAGTCGACCCCGTAGGGTTCGTTGCCCTCGCGCTCCCCGGGGCCGATACCGAAGATGAAGCGCCCCTTCGTCAACAACTGCATCGTCGCGGCGGCCTGCGCGGTGACCGCCGGATTCCTGCGCCCGGCATCAGTGACGCAGATTCCCAACGGCACCCGGGCAATTCGATTTCGCGCCACGATGTGACCCAGCATCGTCCAGGGCTCCATACAGGCGTCGACCGACGGCGCCACGCGCGCCGCCGCGCAATATTTCGGCTGCCACAGCGCCCGCGGGAAGATCGCGTTGAGATGATCTGGCACCCAGAAGGAGTCCACTCCGAGGCCGACGGCAGACAGGTAATTGGCGCGGGTGAAAGCATCGGCCGCCGGCTTGCTCGCCGTGACCAAGTCCAGCAGGCCGACCTGTATGCCGGCCACGATCAGAGCTTCTTGAGCTTACGGATGACCTGCCTGAACAGCAGCTGCGACAGCATTCCCTTCCGCAGGTTGTGCTGCAGCGGAGAGGTATTGGCCAGCACGAGATACCGGACACCACAGTCCCGCCACTCGGCGACACGTTCGACGATCTGGTCAACCGTGCCGCACAGGTACATCTCGCGGAGCAATGACAGCGGGATCGACTTGATGTACGACAACGCTGTCTGCTCGTCCCAGTCCTGCGGCAGGAGATCTTGTGCACCCGAAAAGCCGACACCCAATGGGTGTTGCGCACCATGCCGGGCATAGAACTCGTCTGGGGCGTTCAACGCGCCGGCCTTCACGACTTCGGAATCGAGCACTTCGTCGATGTCGTCGGCATTGCGACCGGGAATGACCATGCACCAGAACGCGGGAGTGATCGCCATCGGATCGCGTCCGACGTCGGAGGCCGCCGTTCGCACCGCCTCCAGACGCTGGGCGTAGTCCGGCGGTGACTGGGCGAACGCCGGGAAGAAGCCGTCGGCGTAGCGGCCGGTGGCCCGAAGCATCCGCGGCCCGTGCGCGGCGATCCAGATCTCCGGCCATCGCCCTCGGTACGCGGGCAGATCGAAAATCGCGTTCCGCAGCGGGAAGAACGGTGAGTCGCGGTTGACCAGTTCACCCTCGGAATCCCACAGTGCGCGAATGGTCGCCATCGCTTCTTCGAATCGGGCCACCGGTTTGGTCCAGTCCACCCCGTAGGGCTCGTTGCCCTCGCGTTCACCGGTACCGATGCCGAGAATGAACCGCCCCTTCGTCAACAGGTTCATGGTCGCGGCACCCTGGGCGGTGACGGCCGGGTTCCGCCGGCCCGCGTCGGTCACCCCGACACCCAACCGCAGTCTGCCGAGCCGATTGCGGGCCGCGAGATTGCCGAGCATGGTCCACGGCTCCAGATAGGCATCGGCTGATGGGAGCAACCTGGCGCCGCCACAGAACTTCGGCTGCCACAGCGACCGCGGGAACAGTGCGTTGAGGTGGTCAGGCACCCAGAACGAGTCCGCGCCAGCAGTAACGGCACTCAGATAACTAGCTCGGGTGAAGGTGTCCACAGCTGGGCGGGACGCGATCGTAGGATCCATGATGCCGACGCGAAACCGAGTCATACCGCAAGTCTCGGACGACTGGACGAGCTTTCGTCGAGTAGAGACCTACCCCAATTTCGCGCCGAGGTGGCCCAGCGGGTAGCACTCCCGCACCCGCTCGATCCACCACTGCCGTCGCGCCGGCGGCGCAGCGAGGGCGGACAACCGGGCCGGATCCGGGACGACCGCCCCGACCGACAGATACCCGTCGACGGGTGGGGGCACCTCGGCGACATCCTCGACGAAGAACCCACCGGTGCCGAGCCCACACGCATGACGCAATTCGGGTAACGCGGCAGCGGCCAACAGCCCGCGGGCGATCCCGACCGCGGAATCCAGTGCGCTCGACACCACGATGGGGATGTCGATCTGAGCGGCGATGTCGAGCATCCGTGAAACCCCGCCCAGCGGTGCCACTTTGAGCACTGCGACGTCGGCGGCGCGGGCCCGCACCACGCGCAGCGGGTCGTCGGCCTTGCGGATCGACTCGTCGGCGGCGATCGGCACGTCCACCTGAGTCCGCAGCGTCGCCAGTTCCTCGACCGTCGCGCAGGGCTGCTCGAGGTACTCCAGCGGGCCGTCGGCGGTCAGCGCCGCGGCCGCGGCAACGGCTTGCGGCAGCGTCCAGCCGCCGTTGGCGTCCACCCGCACCACCGGAACGTGTGCGCGCACCGCGTTGACGCGCGCGACGTCGTCGGCCAGCGTCTGTCCGGGCTCGGCCACCTTGACCTTGGCCGTACGCGCGCCGGCGAAGCGCGACAACACCTCCGGCACCTGGGCAGCCGGCACCGCGGGCACCGTGGCGTTGATCGGGATGCGTTCACGGCGCACCGGCGGCGCCGGGTGAAACGCCGCCTCGACCCCGGCGACCAACCAGGCGGCGGCCTCGGGCGGCTCGTACTCGAGGAATGCGCTGAACTCGCCCCAACCGGCGGGACCGTCGATCAGCGCCACCTCGCGCACCGTGATGCCACGGAAGCGCACCCGCATGGGGAGGGCGACGACATGCAAGCGGTCCAGGATGTCGTCAAGCGTGGGCACGCAGTCAATGATGCCTAACCGGCACCGAGAACCCGTTGGATGTCCGGCTTCATCGCCTGCAACTGTGCACCCCAGTAGCCCCAGGTGTGCGTGCCGGTCGGCGGGAAGTTGAACACCGCGTTGTTTCCGCCGGCGGCGATGTACTGATCGCGGAAGTTCAAATTGCTTTGCAGCGCAGAGCCTTCCAGGAAGGTGGCCGGCAGGTCGCCGCCGCCCAACTCGCCTGGTGTCCCCGATCCGCAGTAAACCCAGATGCGGGTGTGGTTCGACACCAGCCGCCCCACCTGAATTGTCGGATCGTTGCGCGCCCATGCTGGATCACCCGCCGGGCCCCACATGGCGTTGGGGCTGAAGCCACCGGCATCACCCATGGCGAGCCCGATCAAACCGGGCCACGGCCCCGCCGACGGATTCAAAAACGCCGACAACGACCCCGCGTAGATGAACTGCTGCGGGTGATAGGCGGCCAGGATCATCGCGGAGTTACCCGACATGGACAACCCGACCACCGCGTTACCGGAGCTCGACACCTTCCGGTTGGCGGCCAGCCACTGCGGAAGCTCGCTGGTCAAAAACGTTTCCCACTTGTAGGTCCACACCCCGCCGTTACCGGCGGCCGGCTGATACCAGTCCGTGTAGAAGCTCGACATCCCTCCGACCGGCATGACCACCGACAGGCCGGATTGGTAGAACCACTCGAACGCCGGAGTCTCGATGTCCCAGCCGTTGAAATCGTCGCGGGCGCGCAGACCGTCCAACAGATACACCGCATGGGAGCCGCCACCCTGGAACTGCACCTTGATGTCGCGCCCCATCGAGGCCGACGGCACCGAGATCATCTCGACCGGTAGCCCGGCCCTCGACCACGCGTTCGCCTTCGGCGGTGGCCCGAGCAGACCGATGGTCACCGCCACCGTCAGGACGGTGAGAAGCACTGCCCCGCGACGGTATCCAGATGTTGTCGGCAATGTACGTCCGTGCACCATGGCTGCACCCCACATCTCCGCGCACACGTATGGAGGCGAAACTACTCCGCTCGGAGCGGGAAATACAGGGCGAATCGTCAGCCGGTCTTCGGATGAACCTGCCGGCCGGCCAGGAAAGTGGCCAAGACGTCCAGGTCGGCGATGCGCTCCGGGGCCGTCACGCGTGGATCGGCCGACACGATCACGAGGTCGGCATACTTGCCGACCTCCAGCGAGCCGATCACGTCGTCGGCGAACAACTGCCAGGCCGCATCGATGGTCTGCGCCCGCAACGCCTGCTCGACGGTGAGCCGCTCCTCCGGTGCCAGGACCCGACCGCTGGGTGCGGCACGCGTGACGGCGACGCTGATGTTGCGCAGCGGTTCTTCCGGGGTGACCGGTGGATCATTGTGCAGAGAGATGCGCATGCCGGTGGCCACCGCCGAGCCCGCGGGCATCCACCGCTCACCACGCTGCGGGCCGAAGAGCCCGTCGACCAGGATGTCGCCCCAGTAGTGGATCTGGTCGACGAACAGGCTGCAGGTGACGCCGAGGGCATGGGCGCGCTGCAACTGCGCGGGCGTGATGGCGCCGACGTGCTCCAGCCGCAACCGGTGATCCGGTCGAGGCCAGCGCTCCAGAGCTTCTTCGTAGACGTCGAGGATCGTGTCCACCCCGGCGTCGCCGTGCACGTGACAGGCCATCTGCCAGCCCTGGGGGAAGAACGTGGCGACGATCTCGGCGAGCTGCTCCTTCGTGTAGTTGGCGTGCCCGCATGATCCGGGCAGCACCCCGATCGTGCGGGTGGCCTCGGTATCCAGGTACGGGAACGTCAGGTCGATGTTGCCGACCCAGGGTGACCCGTCGACCCAGATCTTGATGCCGACCTGACGCACCGTGTCATCGCCATCAAACGGCTGAGCGTCGGTATGCAGTGCCGCGGTGGACATTTCGTAGGTGCGCAACCGCACGGTCAGCTGATCGTGCAGTTGCGCGAGCAGCGGCCGGAACATCGGATCGAACGCCATCTCCGAGCAGGTGGTCAGTCCGGCCTGGTTCAGCCGTGCACATTCAGCAGCCAGCATCGCCGGAAAATCATTGGCCGAGATGGCATCACCCAGCAGCGGGAACACCGCCGCGGTCTCCTCGGCGGTACCGTCCAGCTCGCCGTCGGCGGCGCGGCCGTATGTTGCGCCTTTGGGATCCGGGGTGTTCTTGGTGATGCCGGCACGCCGGGCGGCGGCTGTGTTGAAGTACGCCTTGTGTCCCGAGTTGTGCACGATCACCAGCGGCGTATCGGCGGCGACGCCGTCGAGCCACGCCAGAGTCGGCTCCGGTAACCCATTCTGCAACAACGGGTCCCAGCCGTTGAGAAACGCACCGTCGGCCCCACGGCGCGCCACCTCGGCGCGTACGGCGTCGAGCACCTCCTCGGCGGTGGCCAAGGTGACCGGCCGGATATCGACGATCCGCCCGGACAACGCCACCGCCTCCATCAACGGATGGCCGTGCGCCTCAATGAAACCCGGCAGGACACAGCCGTCGACCTCACGCACGTCGGTGCGCTCCCCCACCCAGCCGGCCACCTCGGCCCGGCTGCCCAGGGCCACGATGCGGCCATCGGAGACCGCCAGCGCGTCCGCCGTCGGGCGGGCCGGGTCGACGGTGAGGATGGTTCCGTACAGGACGAGATCGGCCGACTCGATCGGGCGGGTCATGCTCGGATGCTAGGGGCTGCACTGCGCGGTGCGCGGGACTCCGGTGAAAATCCGTGTCACGGGCACGCCGGCCGCCGATCCGGGCACAGACCCCGGCGGTCCCTAACGCCCGCCGGGGCCTGGCTCCCGCCCCCAAATGTGGACATTAAGCGGCTCCACCAGCGAAGACATGAGTAGAGCGCTACCTGCTTTTCGATCATGATCGGTCCGGCGTTACAGCCCATACCGGGGATCGGCTCCGCAATTTCTGGAACACGTTCTAGTCTGGACCCCATGAGTGATGCGCTGCTGCACCATCCCATCCATTCCGGCCACCTCACCGTGGGCGCCCTCAAGCGCAACAGGGACAAACCGGTGCTGTTCCTCGGCGACACCACCCTGACCGGTGGTGAGCTCGCGGAACGCATCAGCCAGTACATTCAGGCCTTCGAGGCGCTCGGCGCCGGGGCCGGCGAAGGCGTCGGCCTGCTGTCGCTGAACCGGCCCGAGGTGCTGATGATCATCGGCGCCGGTCAGACCCAGGGCTACCGGCGGACCGCACTACACCCTCTCGGCTCGCTCGACGATCACGCCTACGTGCTGTCCGATGCCGAGGTGACGACGCTGATCATCGACCCCACTCCCGCGTTCGTGGACCGGGCCCTGGGTCTGCTGGAGAAGGTGCCGACGCTGCGCCAGGTGCTGACGATCGGCCCGGTGCCCGCCGCGCTGGAGGGCGTCGGCGTCGACCTGGTCGCCGAGGCCGCCAAGTACGCACCGGTCCCGCTGGCCGCCGCCGATCTGGACCCCGACCACATCGGCGGGCTCACCTACACCGGCGGCACCACCGGCAAGCCCAAGGGCGTGATGGGCACGGTGCGCTCGATCACCACGATGACCACCGTCCAGCTCGCCGAATGGGAGTGGCCGGAGAACCCGCGGTTCCTGATGTGCACCCCGCTGTCGCATGCCGGGGCGGCGTTCTTCGTGCCGACCATCGTCAAGGGCGGCGAGATGATCGTGCTACCCAAGTTCGACCCGGCCGAGGTGCTGCGGGTCATCGAGGAACGTCGCATCACCGCGACCATGCTGGTGCCGTCGATGATCTACGCCCTGATGGACCACCCCGACTCCCACACTCGCGACCTGTCCTCGCTGGAGACGGTGTACTACGGCGCCTCGGCGATGAACCCGGTGCGGCTGGCCGAGGCGCTCAAGCGGTTCGGGCCCATCTTCGCGCAGTACTACGGCCAGTCCGAGGCGCCGATGGTGATCACGTACCTGGGCAAGAAGGACCACGACGAGAAGCGGCTGACCTCCTGCGGGCGGCCCACACTGTTCGCCCGCACCGCGCTGCTGGACTCCGAGGGCAACCCGGTGCCGCGCGGCGAGGTCGGTGAGATCTGCGTGTCCGGCCCCCTGCTGGCCGGCGGATACTGGAAACTGCCCGACGCCACCGCCGACACCTTCAAAGACGGTTGGCTGCACACCGGCGACATGGCTCGCGAGGACGAGGACGGCTACTGGTTCATCGTCGACCGGGTCAAGGACATGATCGTCACCGGTGGCTTCAACGTGTTCCCCCGGGAAGTGGAAGACGTTGTGGCCGAACATCCTTCGGTGGCCCAGGTGTGTGTGATCGGCACGCCCGACGAGAAGTGGGGCGAGGCCGTGACCGCAGTGATCGTGCTGCGCCCCGACGCCGCGTCCGACGACGAGGCCGTCGCCAAGGTGACCAGCGAGATCCAGGCCGCGGTCAAGGAGCGCAAGGGTTCGGTGCAGTCACCCAAGCAAGTGATCGTGGTGGACTCGGTGCCGGTGACCGCGCTGGGCAAGCCGGACAAGAAGGCCGTGCGGGCCCAGTTCTGGGAGGGCGCCGCCCGCGCGATCGGCTGACGTGCGTTGCGGTCAGTTGCTCACGCGGTGGCGCCGACGAGCTCCAGGTCCCGCCCCGCGTGGCTCTGGCTGACATAGACCGCCAGGGCAGCCACCCGGCTGACATGCGCCGCGTCATGCCGACGTCCCTGCGCCCCGAGCGCTTCGCCGGTACGACGGATCGTCTCCTCGACCGCGGCCTGGGCTTCTGCCCGGCTGCGCCGTGCCCACATCTCGGCGCCGGCCCGGTCCGAAGGATCGGCATCGATGTGGGCGGCCGCCTCGATCAGGGTGGCTTCTGCCGCCGCGAGGACGGCGGCGACCGCCTCGCGATGCGCGCGCAGGTACGGATCGGCGGATTCGCGGGCGGCGCGGGAAAACAGTGGCGCGGCAACCGCGCGGGCGCCGCCGAGCCAGCACGCCGCGACACCGGCCGCGCCGTGCCAGTACCCCGGACGCGCCAGATAGTCCCCCGGCCCACCGACCCGAACGGCCACTGCCGCATCGAATTGCATTGAGTGCGTGTCCAAGCCGGCCATACCGGCGGTGCGCCAAGTATCGGGCAGTGTTCGGATGCCCGGTTGGCTCAAGTCCACGGCGAACAAGCCGGGCTCACGGGTCCCCATGCGCGCGGTGACGAGTGCGTGAGTGCACCAATCGGCACCCGAACACCAACGTTGGGTGCCGTGCAACACCGCGCGCTCGCCGATGACGTCGGCCAGCACCACCGAGTCGGCCGACTCGGCCGTCCACACCCCCCACCACTGATCGGGCTGCATTTCCGGACCACTCAGTTCGTCGAGGATCGCCACCGCATCGCAATGCGCTTCGGCCAGCCGACCCGCCGCGATGTCGGCTTCGGTGAGCGCCGCCAGCCTGCGCCAGCGTTCCGGGGTGTGTCCGCGGCCTGGCCGGGACAGCTCCAAGGCGCCGGACTCCAACCAGCGCCGCACCAACCGATGAGTCATGCAGGTTCACCGACGCCGGTCTTCAGCACCGAAACCGCTACGACTATCCGTTCCACGTCTCGCATGACCGCTCAAATACCCAGCGCACAGGCCTTTTACACCTGCGGTGGCCATCGCATTGCGGGGTGGGCGCCGCCGGCGTTTGGCACGATGGCAGACATGGTTTCGGCAGCGTTGTTCGACTTCTCCGGAACCCTGTTCCGTCTCGAGGAACAGGACAGCTGGTTCGCCGGGATGGTCGTCGACGAACGCGAAGTCGACGGCCATGCGCAGGCCGAGCTGATGCGCAGGCTCACCGCCCCGACCGGACGCTCGGTCGCGATGACCGACGAGCAATACCGGGCCTGGGCCCGCCGCGACCTGGCGCCGCATCTGCACCGCGAGGCCTACCTGCACGTGCTGCGGGAATCGGGCCTGGCCGACCATCACGCCGAATCGCTCTATTCCCGGGTGGTCGACCCGGGCAGTTGGACTGCCTACCCCGACACCGCCCGAACACTCAAAAATCTGCATTCCCAACGGATTCGGACGGCGGTCGTGTCCAACATCGCGTTCGACGTGCGTCCGGCGTTCACTGCGATCGGCGCCGCCGAAGACGTCGACGAATTCGTGCTGTCGTTCGAAGTGGGTGCGGTCAAGCCGGATCCGGCCATCTTCCACGCGGCACTGGACCGGCTCGGCGTACCGCCCGAGGACGCGTTGATGGTCGGCGACAGCGAGGAGGCCGACGGCGCGGCCCGTGCGGTGGGTTGCCGGTTCGTGCTGGTCGATCCGCTGCCCACGACGCAACGTCCCGATGGGCTGATCGCGGCGCTACGCAGTGTCGGGGTCAGCGCCTAAGCTGGGGCGATGGCTGACGACCGCATCCGGCCGCCGTGGTGGCTGAAGTACGTCAACAAGGTGATGATCGGGCTGAACAAGCTCGGCATCGGCGGCGACAAGGGGCCGGTGGTGCTCACGGTGCCGGGCCGCAAGACCGGCAAACCACGCTCGACGCCGGTCACCCCGATGACCGTCGATGGCCACCGCTACATCGTCGCCGGTCTGCCCGGAGGTGACTGGGCCGCCAACGCCCGGGCCGCCGGCGAGGCCACCGTGCATCAAGGTCGTCGTGACCAGCAGGTGCGCGTGGTGGAGATCCCCGCCGAACAGGCCCGGCCGCTGTTGCGTCAATTCCCGGTATTGGTCCCGACCGGGGTGGGTTTCATGCGGAACGCCGGGCTGGTGACCGGACCCCACCCCGACGAGTTCGAAGCCCTCGCCGGGCGGTGTCCGGTGTTCCGGCTGGACCCGATCTGACCCGACGTCAGCTCAGGTGCGGGGCCTCCTTGATCTTGGAGTCCTGCTTGCCCGTCGTCTGACAGAAGGTCTGCACTGCCAACCGGGTACCGGTGATCTCCAGCTGCGCGGCGTCAGCGCCCTTCTCATCCTTGAGCATCTTGGCCACCGCATCGTTCTGCGTCTGCTCGTCCTGCCCAATGAAGTCCTTGCACTTGGTGTCCCCACCGGTGACCTCGGGCGTGCAACCCACGAGTACGGACCCTGCAACCAACCCCGAGAACAACACACCTGCCAGCTTCTTCATCGCGGCCCTCTCTCGTCTGGTGATGCGCCATACGCATCATCGCGCCAGGTTTCGTACCCCGCGGCGGTACCTGTGAAACCTCTGGACGACCTCGCTCTACAGTCGAGCACGTGAGTGCAGACAACCCGTTCGACCCGACAGTGTGGGAGCCCGTACCCGGCTTCGACGATCTGACCGACATCACCTATCACCGCCATGTCGCCGACGGCGCCAAGCAGCCCACGGTGCGGGTGGCGTTCGACCGGCCCGAGGTACGCAACGCCTTCCGGCCGCACACCGTCGACGAGCTGTACCGCGTGCTCGACCATGCCCGGATGTCCTCAGACGTCGGCGTGGTGCTGCTGACCGGCAACGGGCCGTCGGCCAAGGACGGCGGCTGGGCGTTCTGCTCGGGTGGCGATCAGCGCATCCGCGGACGGACCGGCTACCAGTACGCGGCCGGGGAAACCGCCGAGACCGTGGATCCGGCGAGGGCCGGCCGGTTGCACATCCTCGAGGTGCAACGGCTGATCCGGTTCATGCCGAAGGTGGTGATCTGCCTGGTCAACGGGTGGGCCGCGGGCGGTGGACACAGCCTGCACGTCACCTGCGATCTGACCCTGGCCAGCCGCCAGCACGCCCGGTTCAAGCAGACCGATGCCGACGTGGGCAGTTTCGACGGCGGGTTCGGCAGCGCCTATCTGGCCCGCCAGGCCGGCCAGAAGTTCGCTCGCGAGATCTTCTTCCTCGGCCGCGCCTACGACGCCGAGACCATGCATCAGATGGGCGCGGTCAACGAAGTCGTCGATCACGCCGAGCTGGAATCGGTCGGCCTGCAGTGGGCGGCCGAGATCAACGGCAAGTCACCGCAAGCCATCCGGATGCTCAAGTTCTCGTTCAACCTGATCGACGACGGACTCGTGGGCCAGCAGGTATTCGCCGGGGAGGCAACGCGTTTGGCGTACATGACCGACGAAGCCGTCGAAGGCCGGGATGCGTTCCTGGAGAAGCGAGATCCGGACTGGAGCCCGTTCCCCCGCTACTTCTGAGCGATTTCGGTGCGTTTGGTAACGCCCACCGTTACCAAACGCACCGAAATCACTCCCTACACTCGGCGCATGAGCAAGAACCCGCTGCGCCGACTGTCCGAGCAGCTGCTGTTGACGAGCATGCGTCCGTCTCTGATCGACACGCTTGGCGCCCGCGACGACATCGACATCGCCGGCAAGCGCATCCTGCTGACCGGAGCCTCCTCGGGCATCGGTGAGGCCGCGGCCGAGAAGTTCGCCGCCCGCGGCGCAACCGTGATCGCGGTGGCCCGCCGCGCCGACCTGCTCGACGCGCTGGTGGGACGGATCACCGCGGCCGGCGGTAGCGCCCAGGCGCACGCGGTCGACCTTTCCGACGTGGACGCGATCGACGGACTGGTCGAGACTGTCGAACGCGAGCACGGCGGAATCGACATCCTGATCAACAACGCGGGCCGGTCGATCCGGCGTCCGCTGGCCGAATCGCTGGAGCGCTGGCACGACGTGGAGCGCACCATGACGCTCAACTACTACTCACCGCTGCGGCTCATCCGCGGCCTGGCCCCGGGCATGCGGGAACGCCGTGACGGCCACATCATCAATGTCGCCACCTGGGGCGTGATGAACGAATCCGCTCCGCTGTTCGCGGTGTACAACGCCTCCAAGGCCGCCTTGGCCGCGGTCAGCCGGGTCATCGAAACCGAATGGTCGGCCGTCGGCGTGAAATCCACCACGCTGTACTACCCGCTGGTGAAAACCCCGATGATCGCTCCCACCCGTGCCTACGACGACCTGCCCGGCTTGTCGGCCTCCGAGGCCGCCGACTGGATGCTGACCGCGGCGCGCGGCCGTCCGGTGCAGATCGCCCCGCGGATGGCGGTGACGGCCAAGGCACTCAACACCGTGGTACCAGGACTGGTCGATGCGGTGATGAAACGGCAACGCGTCCAGCCGGCCTGACGTGTCCTGCCGCGGCCGGTCCAGTCGCGGTGGTAGACAAGGACTATGGAAATCCTGGCCAGCAGGATGTTGATCCGACCGGTCGATTACCCGAAGTCGGTCGAGTTCTACCGGGACGGGATCGGTCTGGCCATCGCGCGCGAATACGGTGCGGGCACAGTCTTTTACGCCGGACAGTCACTGATCGAGCTGGCCGGCCATCACAGCCCCACCGAATCGGGGACGTTCCCCGGGGCGTTGTGGCTGCAGGTGCGTGACGTCTACGCCACCCAGGCCGAGTTGGAAGATCGGGGCGTGACGATCGCCCGAGCCGCGACGCAGGAACCGTGGGGCCTGCACGAGATGCACGTGACCGACCCGGACGGCATCACCTTGATCTTCGTGCAGGTGCCGGCGACTCATCCGTTGCGCCGGGACACCCGCGACTAGTCAGCTCAGCGCACCGGCGTCGCCAACGGCCAACCCACCGACGCCAACCGCGCGGCGACCTGGTTGACCTCTTCGGGGTTGGGGTCCTTCTCGATGACGCTGCGTACCGCGATGCGAATGGCATCGTCGGTCACCGGGCTCTGGCCGTTGCTCGACCGCAGGATGTCATGGGTGGCCTGGACCACCTCGTCCTCGGTCAGCGTCCGGGTCAACAGGGCCAGCAGGGCGAAATGGTCCTTGTGTGGGACTCCCTCGGGGTAACCGGCACGCAGCCAGCCCAGCACGCTGTCCAAAACGCTCGTCGACTCAGCCATCGTCAATCAGCTCACTTCCTGGGCAGGAACGGGAACAGGTCGACACCGGTGTGGTGGATGATCGTGGTCCGCGTGATCCAGGCGATCGCGACCAGGATCACCAGGCCCACCAGAACGAACAACGCCATCCCGAGGAACTTCAGAGCCGGGTTGGGCGCGTGCGTGGTGCCGTCGGCGTTGGTACCGCCGTCGCCGTTGGAGAAGGCCACCAGACCGGCGGCGAACATCGCGGGCAGTCCGGCCCCCAGGACCAGGCCCACCACCAGAACCTTCAAAATCGCTTCCAGATAAGTCATTTGCGTTTCCTCATGTCTGCGATCTCTGCGATCTCTGCGATCTCTGCGATATCTGCGCCCAGAACGGGACGGTCAGACCGCAGCCTTGTCCGGATTGTGGGCGCCCTTGGGCGCGTCGGGCTTGGCAGCCTCGCGCACATCGGCGGGCACCACCGAGTTGGTCGAGTGGTCCCAGTCGGCGTTGACGTTGCTGTGATCGACCTTCTGCTGCTGCGCCCGCCACCACATGTAGCCCGACAGCGCGACCAACAGCGCGAAGATCAGGCCATCGCCGGCCAGCGCGGAGGAGGTCAGCGACTCGACCCCATGGGACAACCAAAACGCCAGCGCACCGACGATCCCGGCGGCCGGCAGTGTGATCAGCCAGGCCACCGCCATGCGGCCGGCAACCGCCCAGCGCACTTCGGCTCCGGGCTTGCCGACCCCGCTGCCCAGGATCGATCCGGTGGCCACGTGGGTGGTCGACAACGCCATGCCGGCGGCGCTGGAGCTCAGGATGATCGCGGCCGAGGACGCCTCGGCGGCCAGGCCCTGCGGCGACTCGATCTCGACCAGGCCCTTACCCAGCGTGCGGATCACCCGCCACCCACCGATGTAGGTGCCCAGACCGATGGCCAAGGCGCAGGAGGCGATGATCCAGAACGGCAAGCCGTTGTTCTTCACGTCACCGCTGAGGTGACCGGTGGTGATGAGGGCGAGCGCGATGACACCCATGGTCTTCTGCGCGTCGTTCGTGCCGTGCGACAGCGCGACCAGTGAGGCGGTGGCGATCTGTCCCCAGCGGAAGCCGGCTTCACGACGCTTCTGCGCGACGTTGCGGGTGATGCGATAGACGAGCCAGGTCCCGCAGCCGGCCACCAGGCAGGCGATCACCGGGGCAGCCACCGCGGGGACGAGCACCTTCTGGGTGACGCCGCTCCAGTTCACCCCCGCCAGACCGATGGCGGCCAGGCCGGCGCCGATCAGCCCGCCGAAGAGTGCGTGCGACGAGCTCGACGGGATGCCGAACAACCAGGTGAGCAGGTTCCACAGGATTCCGCCGATCAGGCCGGCGAAGATGATGGTCAGCCCGGTCGACGCGTCGATCGACGGGATCATCGCGCCGGTCTTGGAATCCTGGATCTTGAGCACCGAGCTCGTCACCGTGATCGCGACCTCGACCGAGAGAAACGCACCGACCAGGTTCAGCACACCGGCCAGCAGCACCGCCGTCTTCGGCTTGAGAGCGCGGGTGGCGATCGAGGTGGCCATGGCATTACCGGTGTCGTGAAAGCCGTTGGTGAAGTCGAACACCAGTGCCGTTGCGATCAACAGCACCAGAACGATCAGCTCAGCGCTCATGGCCGTAATTCTGTAGGACCACAGGCGTTTTTGACCAGCCAGAAACACCTAGCTGACCTGGGTTTTCAGCTACGCTGCCAATGAGTTCACCGAGTGTTCACCCAGGCAACCCGCATTGTTCGCCGGGGTGGTTTGCCGTTGCCGGTGTGACCGATAGGTTCACTGCGAGCCAGAGTCGGTCGACGCCATTACCATCGAATCCGTCTGCCGGCTCAACCCGTGACGACAGGCAGCTGGCTCGGGGTGGACCTTCAGGAGTGGGCTCAGTGAACGCATTTCTCGCCAAGATCGCGGCCTGGCTGAACGCCGGGTACCCGGAGGGAGTGCCGGGACCGGACCGGGTGCCGCTGTTGGCGCTGCTGACGCGGCGCCTGACCAACGATGAAGTCAAAGCCGTCGCACGGGATCTCATCGATCGCGGTGATTTCGATCACATCGACATCGGCGTGCTCATCACCCAGGTCACCGACGAACTCCCCCGCACCGAAGACGTCGAACGGGTGCGTGAGCGCCTGGCGCTCAAGGGCTGGCCGCTGGATGATCCGCGCGATGCCGAGGATGGCGGCGCCGACACCGACGACACCGACGACACCGAGAGTTCCGCGGACGCCGAGGATCCCGGGCACCACGGCGACGACGCGAATGAGACAGGGAGCCAAGCATAACCGTCCTACGTGCCGTTGCCGTCGGCTCCGCGCCGGATGCCTTGTCGGCGGCCCTTGCCGACGTACTGACCGGGCGCGGGTCCGCCATCTTGCCGATCCCCGCCGACGACGAACGCCAGAGTGCTTTGCTCACAAGTACTTTGCGTGCCGGGGAAGAAATCGACGACGACATCGCGGTGGTGATCTCCACCTCGGGCACCACCGGTGAGCCCAAAGGCGCACTGTTGACCGCGGCGGCGTTGCGGGCCAGCGCCGAATCCACCCACGGTCGGCTGGGCGGTACCGGACGATGGCTGTTGGCGCTGCCCGCTCATCACATCGCCGGGTTGCAGGTTCTGGTGCGCAGCGCGCTGGCCGGCACCACGCCCGTCATTCTCCCGGCAAACTTCGAGCCGAGCGATTTGCCTTCTGCGGTGGCCGCTTTGGGCAGTGGGCGGCGGTACGCCTCTCTGGTGGCCGTCCAGTTGGACAAGGCCCTGCGTGATCCGGGCGCCGCAGCGGCACTGGCCGATCTCGATGCCGTTCTGATCGGCGGCGGGCCGATGCCTGCCGGTGTGGCCGAGCGTGCCGCGGCCGCCGGCGTGAACGTCGTGCGCACCTACGGCATGAGTGAAACCGCCGGTGGCTGCGTGTACGACGGTGTGCCACTGGACCGAGTGAAGGTGCGTCTGGCCGGAGCTGCTCCGGCGGCGGCATCCGATACTGCTGCCCGCATCGTATTGGGCGGGGCGACCGTGGCCAGAGGTTACCGCAACCCGATCAGCCCGGACCCGTTCGTCGAGCCTGGCTGGTTCCGCACCGACGACCTCGGCGCCATAGACGATTCGGGTGTGTTGCGTGTGCTGGGCCGGGTTGACGACGCGGTCAGCACGGGCGGGCTCACCGTACTCCCACAACTGGTCGAGTCGGTCTTGGCCGGCCATCCGGCGATCGCCGACTGCGCGGTGTTCGGAGTCCCCGACGCACGGTTGGGGCAGCGGGTGGTGGCCGCGCTGGTGTTGACCCCGGGCGCGACGGCACCGGATGTGGCCGCGCTGCGAGCACATGTGACGCAGTCCCTGGACGCCACTGCGGCGCCGCGGGAAGTGCACGTCGTCGACGCCCTGCCGCGCCGTGGCATCGGCAAGCTCGACCGGCGGGCGTTGGCCGCGCGGTATACCGGTTGAGCCGCAGGCATGATGGACCCATGCGCCGAGAAGTGACGTCCATCGAAGAACTGCGTGAGATCGTCGGAGCGCCCACCGCGGCCGCCGCGAACAAGGTCACCGACCGGCTCTCCCCCGCACAGCAGAGCTGGCTCCAAGCGGCGTCGCTGGGTTTCGTGGCCACCACCGATGCGGACGGCCGCGTCGACGTCTCGCCCAAGGGCGATCCGCCGGGGTTCGTCCACATCCTCGACGACACCACGATCGCGGTCCCGGAACGGCCCGGCAACCGGCGGGTCGACGGCTACCTCAACGTGCTGCAGCGCCCGCACGTGGGCACGGTGTTCGTCATCCCCGGCCGCGGCGACACCTTGCGGATCAACGGCACCGCCCGAATCCTCTCCGACGCCGACTATTTCGATGCCATGGCCATCGGGGGTAAGCGGCCGATCCTGGCCCTGGAGATCGACATCGCAGAGGTGTTCTTCCACTGCCCGAAGGCATTCCTGCGTTCGGACGCCTGGAAGCCGGAGTCGTGGAATCCCACCGCGGCGCCCTCGGTGGCTCAGATGGCCAAGTCGTTCAAACCCGATCAGAGCGAGGCCGAACTCGAGGCGTACTACCGCGAGGACAACCTGCGCACGCTGCTGTATTGAGTTTAGGTTGGCCGGCCGGGCGGGTATCCGATGTGCCCGCGTATCAGCGACTCTGCCGCTGATAGCCGGACAACCCAAATTCCGTGTCGCCTGGGGATTTTGGTGACTTCTGTGGCGGAAGTATTGAATGATGGTGCGCCAACCGGTGCCTATGGGGCTCACGCGACGTTTGTCGCTGACAAGTCGCTCATAGGCGGGCAGGTCGGTACCTGATCTGCTTACGCGACACGCCCGAGGGCCGCAAACCGCATCTGCCGCAGGGAATCGAGTGGCCCGAAAAGGCGGCAGTTTCAGATGGTCACGTGGACAGTTTCGGCCTACGCCGGCTCGACAGCTTTCGCCAATATCGCCCGCGTGTAGCACAACTGGAACCCTCGACGCTGCACGTTGTGATGCGACGTCGAGCCGGGCGCCGTCGTCACCACCGCGATGTCACACCCGGCATCGGCCGCATCGGCCAACCGGGCCGCCAACAGCGCCGCCTGCACGCCGCGGCGCCGGTAGGCCGGTACCGTTGCCGCTCCGGCCAACTGCGCGATCCCGCCGGCCACCCGCAGGCCCCCACCGCCGGCCGTTACTCCGTCGCACAGCGCGACATAGGGTGTGACACCGGCCTTTTCCATGTCCCGCTCGACCCGTTCCAGAATGTCGGACGGCAAGTACTCATGGGCCGCGACCCCCTCGCCGTCGGGATGGACGAAGCCCTCCACCACGGCGTCCACCCAGGCGGTGAGATCGTCGGCACGCCGCACCTGCACGTCGGTCGCCACCGTCGGCTCGTCACCCACGCGCCGGGCCAACACGTTCTCGAATTCCACCAGGCGGTAGCCCCGGCCCGACAGCAGACCGACGATCTCCGGGTCGGCCAGGCTGGACAACTCCACCCGGGTTTCGCTGCCACGTGCTGCGAAAGCCCGCTCGATCTCGCCCAGCACCGCCTCGTCGGGCACCCCGTCGAAGCCGAGCCCGACCACCTTGTTCAACGGGGATCCGGCCTCGGCGAAGCAGGCGAACCCGCCGGCCACCGGCAGCACGAGGCCATCGGCACCACGGTCTGCCGCGGCGCGGGTGGCCGCCACGATCAGGTCCGCCTCGGCCCGCTCGATACGCCGGGCCAGTTCGGCTCCGCAGAAGAGTTGATCTGCAGGCACGTCTGAACTTCCGTTGATCACCACGCCGATATTGTGCCCACACAAGCGTTTCCGAAACCTGCACAGGGGCGCCACCGGGCGCCGCGGATCAGCCGGGTCGGCCGGCAGGCTCCCACGTTTGCATCGCGGTATCGAGCGCATCTTCGCCGAGTGCGACCACCGGCACCGACCGCTGCCCCTCCCGCTGGCGCATGCCGTCGAGAAGGATCGTCACGTAGCGGCGCCACAGTTCCGGTTCGACGTGACCGGCCCACTCACTGACCGTGCCGGCCAGCAGGCTCAAGATCGGGACGTCGGTGGATTCCACGTCGGGGCGCAGGTGACCATCGGCACGCGCCCGTTCCACGAGTTTGGTCACCGGAGGGGACAGTCGCTTACGCGAACTCTGCACCCCATAGCCGCCGTAGGCCCGGCCGTAGACCATCTCACGCAAACCTCGATCGGTCGCCGTCAACTCGCAGAGTTTCTCCACGAACCACACGAACCCGTCCCATGAATCCTCTTGCTGCAGCGCGGATTCGGCGAGGCCGACCACCTGGTCGATGCCGTCCTCGAAGACGGCGTCGAGTAGCTCTTCCTTGGTGGCGAACCGTCGGTACACCGTGCCCACCCCGACGCCGGCGTGGTGCGCGACATCGTTGAGCGTGGCCTCGAGACCTTTCTCGGCGAACAGTTGCCGGGCCGCCTCGAGTACCCGCTGTCGATTGCGCTCTGCGTCCTTGCGCAGCGCACGACGGGGTTCCTCGGACATGACGCCAGTGTAAGTGACCGGCGTCATAAGTGGATTGTATCTATCCACTTATTCCGATAACTTTACCCTCCGAACTGTGTAGGCCGCCGAAGAGCCACGTCGGCGCGAACGCATCGAAACGTCGGGAGGCCACCAATGTCAGCCGTCATCCTTTCCCCAGGGCGACCGCGATGACCAAGGCGATCCGGCGCATCTGGCTTCCCGTACTGATCATCATCGCCATGGCGGCCGGTGTGCTGATCGTGATGAACGTCCGCAAGGTGTTCGGCGCGCATCCGGTGATCATCACCGACATCACCTCGGACAACGCCGAAGACTTCAACCCCACGTTCGTGAAATACGAGATCTTCGGCAGCGGCAGCACCGCCGTCATCAATTACATGGACCTCGAAGGCAAACCGCAGCGCACCGGAACCGTGCCCCTGCCATGGTCTTTGACGCTGCAGACCACCCTGCCATCGGTACAGCCGAACATAATGGCCCAGGGCGACGGAAACAGCATCAGTTGCCGAGTCACCGTCGATGACGAGGTCAAAGAAGAAAGAACGGCTACTGGATTGAACGCACAAACCTTCTGCTTTGTGAAGGCAGCATGAGCAGCCCCACCGAAGGTACCCAGACCGACGACACCCCGACCGACGCCATCGCCACCGGGCGCCACGCGGCACCTGCGCGTCCGGCGATCCCACGGTTCATCCGAGCGTTCGCCCTGCCGATCATCCTGGCGTGGATCGTCATCGTGGCGCTGCTCAACACCGTCGTCCCGCAACTCGAGGTCGTCGGAAAGATGCGCGCGGTCTCGATGAGTCCCAACGACGCGCCGTCGATGATCGCGATCAAAGAGGTCGGCAAGAAGTTCCAGGAGTACGACACCAGCAGTTCGGTGATGGTCGTCCTCGAAGGCGACAAGCCTTTGGGCATCGAAGCGCACATGTTCTACGACCAGATGGTGCGTGATCTGCGCGCCGACACCACCCACGTACAGCATGTGCAGGATTTCTGGGGCGACACCCTGACCGCCAAGGGCGCCCAGAGCCGCGACGGTAAGGCCGCCTACGTGCAGGTCTACATCGCCGGCGACCAAGGCGAGACGCTGGCCAACGAATCGGTCGAAGCGGTGCGACGCATCGCCACCCAGAACCCCGCCCCCGACGGCGTGAACGCGTATGTCACCGGATCCGCGGCCTCCAGCACCGATCAGAACATCGTCGGCGACGAGAGCATGAAGCTGATCGAGCTGGTCACCTTCGGCGTCATCGCGGTGATGTTGCTCGGCGTCTACCGATCGGTCATCACCACGTTGATCGTGCTGGGAATGGTCGTCCTCGAATTGTCCGGGGCCCGTGGACTGGTCGCGTTACTGGGCTACAACAACTTCTTCGGTCTCACCACGTTCGCGACAAACATGCTGGTGACCTTGGCCATCGCCGCTGCCACCGACTACGCGATCTTCCTGATCGGCCGATATCAAGAAGCACGAAGAGCCGGCGAGGACAAGGAAGCCGCCTACTACGACATGTTCCACGGCACGGCCCACGTCGTGCTCGCGTCGGGCCTGACCATCGCCGGCGCGACGTTCTGCCTGCACTTCACCCGCCTGCCGTATTTCCAGACCATGGGAATCCCACTGGCGATCGGAATGACGGTCGTGGTCGCCATGGCACTGACCCTCGGGCCCGCGGCCATCTCGGTGTTCACCCGATTCGGCAAGATCCTTGAGCCCAAGCGGTATTCGAAGTCGCGCGGATGGCACCGGGTCGGCACCGCGACCGTCCGTTGGCCGGGCGCCATCCTGGTGTGCGCGATCGTCGCCGCACTGGTCGGCCTGCTCGCCCTGCCCGGCTATCACACCACCTACAACGACCGCATCTTCCTACCCGAGGATGTCGGCACCAACGTCGGATACGACGCCGCGTTCCGGCACTTCTCCCAGGCCAAGATGAACCCGGACCTGATGATGGTCGAGGCCGACCGCGATCTACGGAATCCGGCCGACTTCCTGGTGATCGACAAGATCGCCAAGGCGCTCAAGAACGTTCACGGCATCGCCCAGGTGCAGACCATCACCCGGCCCGACGGCGATCCGATCAAACATTCGACGATCCCCTACGCGGTCGGTCAGAGCGGCGCCAGCCAGATCATGAACAACGACTACATGCAGACCAATCTCGACAATATGCTCAAACAGGCCGACGACTTGCAGACGAGCATCGACGCGATGACCGAGATGATGAACATCCAGTCGGATCTGGCCGAGGTCTCACAACGGATGGCCGACAAGATGAAGACGACGTCGAACGACATGGGCGACGTGCGTGACCATCTCGCGGACTTCGACGACTTCTTCCGCCCGATCCGCAACTACCTGTATTGGGAACCGCACTGCTTCGACATCCCGATGTGCTGGTCGATGCGGTCCATCTTTGATTCCATCGACGGCATCAACACCCTGTCCGACGACTTCCAGGACCTGGTTCCGGAAATGCAACGGATGGCCGATCTGATGCCGCGGATGGTGGCCGTGATGCCGGCCCAGATCCAGTCGATGAAAAACCAGAAGCAGACGCTTTTGAACCAGTACCAGGTGCAAAAGGCCCAGCAGGACCAGACGATGGCGATGCAGAACACCGCCACCGCGATGAGCGAGGCATTCGACACCGCCAAGAACGACGACTCGTTCTACCTGCCACCGGAAGCGTTCCAGACCGCCGACTTCCAGCGGGGCCTCAAACTGTTCATGTCGCCGGACGGACATGCGGTGCGGTTCACCATCATTCATCAGGGTGACCCGCTGACCCCGGAGGGCACCGCACGCATCGAACCGCTCAAGATCGCCGCGGCCGACGCGATCAAGGGCACGCCGTTCGAGGGAGCCAAGATCTACCTCGGCGGCAGCTCGGCGACGTACAACGACATGCAGCATGGCGCCAACTACGACCTGATCATCGTCGCGGCAGCGGCACTGATCCTGATCTTCATCATCATGTTGGTGCTCACCCGGGCCGTGGTGGCCTCGGCGGTGATCGTCGGCACGGTGGTGCTCAGCCTCGCCTCGGCATTCGGGCTGTCGGTACTGCTGTGGCAACACATCGTCGGAATCCCGTTGCACTGGATGGTGATGCCGATGTCGGTCATCGTCCTGCTGGCCGTCGGCGCGGACTACAACCTGCTGCTCGTCTCACGAATCAAGGAAGAGATCCATGCCGGGCTGAAGACCGGGATCATCCGCGCCATGGTCGGCACCGGCGCCGTGGTCACGGCCGCGGGCTTGGTGTTCGCCTTCACCATGATGTCCATGGCGGTGAGCAGCCTGATCGTGATCGGTCAGGTCGGCACGACGATCGGCCTCGGCCTGCTCTTCGACACGCTGGTGGTCCGGTCGCTGATGACACCGTCCATCGCGACACTGCTCGGCCGCTGGTTCTGGTGGCCGC
>NZ_MBEQ01000067.1 GCF_001954135.1 Mycobacterium sp. GA-1841
GGTGGCGCGTGGGCACACGGCGTCGGGATCAAACCCGGCGCGGCGCAGCTCATAGGCCAACCAGACATCCAGCGCGATCGCCAATCTGCTGGAGGCCTTGCCACAAAAGGAACGCCACCTGATCGAGCAGCGGCTGCAACGGTCGATGAAAGGTGTTGCCGGGTCGAGCGCCAGCGTGCTGGGCAAGCACTACATGAAACAGGTCGACGTGGTGATGTCCGACTGGGATACCGGCCCGGAATTGTTGATCAGCACCAAACGGATGGATTCCAGCTTCGGCAAAAATGCGGCCAACCGCGTCGAGGAAAGCTACGGTGACGCCAAGAATCTCCGACTGCGCCATCCACTTTCGGCGCTCGGATTCGTCTACGGCCTCCGCTCGACGATCCTGACCACCGAACCGGACAAGGCCGAGTGGCTGATCGACCTGCTGGGCAAACTCGGCACCGAGGACGACGCGTATCACGCGGTCGCGTTGGTGATGATCGACTATGACTCCGAGGTCGCCGAGTCCGCCGACGAGGAGGTCGACAGCCTCGAGAAGGCCGAGCCAGACGCGCTGTTCGAGATCGTCGACGTGGCCACAGCTGCCGTCGACGAAGCCCTGGCGACCCTGCCGGACATCGCCATCCGGCACGACACGGTGCCGCCCGAGCTCCAGCCTTCGCGCTTTCTGGCGACCATGGTCAACCGCGTCATCGACACCACACCGGTGACCAGGCACCGTGAGGCACGTCGGCGTCGCAACACCCCGGCAGAGGCCTGAACAGCGACTACAAGACCCGAGAGCTGGCCTTGGCCCGCGCACTCCATCGGCCGTCCTGATATCCCACCACCACGGGGTGATCGAAGGCCTCACTGACGTGCTCGGTGTTGACGACGTCGTGGGCGGCGCCGCTGGCGACGGTGCGGCCGTGGGCGATCAACAACGCGTGCGTGGTGCTGGTGGGCAGTTCCTCGAGGTGGTGGGTCACCAGGATGGAAGCCATGTCGGGGTGCGAGTCGTCCAATGTGTCAAGCGTTTCCAACAACTGCTCGCGGGCCGCGACGTCCAGACCGGTAGTGGGTTCGTCGAGCAGAAGCAGCTGTGGATCGGCGATCAATGCCCGCGCGATCAAGGTGCGGCCGCGTTCGCCCTGCGACAGCGTAGGCCAGATTGCGTCGGCCCGGGCAGACAGCCCCACGGTGTCGATCAGTTCGTCGGCGCGGCGCACCTGCTCGGCGGTGGGCGTCCAGTGCGCGGCGATGTCGATGGTGGCGGTGATGCCGGTGAGCACCACCTCGCGCACGGTGAGCGGGTACTGCAGCCGATGCCGGGGGTTCACGTGGCCGATGGAGCGGCGCAGCACGGCCAGGTCGGTGCGGCCCATCTGACCGCCCAGCACGTGCACGGTGCCTGAGGTCGGAAACGTCACGGCGGCACAGAAACCCAGCAGTGTGCTCTTGCCGGCGCCATTGGGCCCCAGCAGTGCCCAGTGCTCACCGGACTGCACTGTCAGCGAGATGCCGTCGATGATCTGCTTGCCGTCGCGGCGGAACGTCACCTCGGCGATATCGAGGACCGGGGTCATGCGAAAGACTCCTTCAATGAGCTCAAATGGGTTCTGCTGGCTGCCGCAGCGGCCTCGGGATCTCGGGCGACGATCGCGTCGGCCAACTGTTGATGCAGGGCGTGGTCGCACGGTTCGGAGGCGATCGGCCGGATCTTGAGCATGTCGATCATGGCCAGCCGCAGGCGTGGCAGGAACGCGTCGAACAACTGGATCAACACTTCGTTGTGGGCCGCGGCGATCACCGTACGGTGAAACGCCATGTCCGCGTCGACGTGGTCGGGTATCGACTGACCGGTCACCCCGCGGGCGGCCAAGGTGCGACGGATCGCGCGCAGATCGGCGGGAGTACGTCGATTTGCGGCCAGCGCGGCGGCCTCGGCTTCGATGGCGATACGGGCCTCGATCACCGAGACGATGGTGGCCCGGCGCAGCACGGTGTCCCAGTCTTCGGTGGCGTCCAGCGCCGTGACGAATACGCCGGCACCCTGCCGGCTCTCCAGCACGCCCTTGCCGGACAGTTCGCGGATGGCTTCGCGCAGGGTGGAACGGCCTACACCGAGCTGCGCGGCCAGGGTCGTCTCCCCGGGAAGACGATGGCCGAGCGGCCATTCGCCCTGGCGGATGCGTGCCAGCAGAAGCTGGGCGGTCTGGGCCGCCAGCGGGTGACGCCGAACTTGGGAGGTCATCACAACCTGTCTACTTGTCTGAGGAGTTGTGTACAGTCTAGCCATCATGACGCGCGTGCTCCTGCTTAGCCGCCGCGGCGGGGCCTGAATCGACCGGCCTCCTGCCGTGGGGCTGTGTCGCGCCGGTCGAACTCCAATCCGACCGAAGGCACCCTCATGACCACTTCTGCATTTCCCACCATCAACACCCCGGCCGGGGAAATCCCGGCCACCGCACCGGCCTGGAACCGCCAGCGCCGCTCCCAAATGCCATCCCATCGCTACGCCAGCGTCTACGACCGGGTCGAAGTTCCACTGGTTCAACGAGATTGGCCCGCGGCGCGGATCAATGCCGCACCGCTGTGGGTGCCGGTCGATCTGCGTGACGGCAACCAGGCGCTGGCCGAGCCGATGGATCCCGCCCGCAAGCGCCGCTTTTTCGAGCTGCTGGTGGCCATGGGCTACAAGGAGATCGAGGTCGGGTATCCGTCCGCCTCGCAGACCGATTTCGACTTCGTCCGACTGCTGGCCGAGTCCGACATCGCCCCGCCGGACGTCACCATCGTCGTATTCGTCCCGGCGCGCCGCGACCTGATCGAACGAACCGTGGACTCGGTGCGCGGCATCAGCAACGACGTCGTCATCCACATGTACACCGCCACCGCTCCGACCTGGCGCGATGTCGTGCTGGGCAAGACCAGAGGCGAGCTGAGCCAGCTCATCTACGCCGGTGCACGTGACGTCCTCGAGTTCACCGACGGTATGCCGAACGTGCGGTTCGAGTTCTCCCCGGAGGTGTTCAACCTCACCGAGCCCGACTACGTGCTGGAGTTGTGCGACGCGGTCACCGAGCTGTGGCACGCCACCCCGGGACGCCCGGTCATCCTGAACCTGCCGGCCACCGTCGAGATCGCCACCCCGAACGTCTATGCCGACCAGATCGAGTACATGCATCGCAACCTGTCCCGCCGCGACAGCGTCATTCTCTCGGTCCATCCGCACAACGACCGGGGAACCGGCATCGCCTGCGCCGAGCTCGCGGTGCTGGCCGGTGCGCAGCGGGTGGAAGGCTGCGTCTTCGGCAACGGCGAACGCACCGGCAACGTCGACATCGCCACCCTGGCGTTGAATCTGCATGCCCAGGGCGTGGATCCGATGATCGATTTCTCCGACATCGACGAGATCGCGCGCACGGTCAGCCACTGCACCCGCATGCCGATCCACGAACGCCATCCCTATGTCGGGGACATGGTGCACACCGCGTTCTCCGGAACCCACCAGGATGCGATCAAGAAGGGTTTCGCCGAACATCGCCGGCGGGCCGCGGACACCGGACAGCCGGAGAACGAAATCGATTGGCGGGTACCGTATCTGCCGATCGATCCGGCCGACATCGGCCGCACCTATGACGCGGTGATCCGGGTCAACTCCCAGTCGGGCAAGGGTGGCATCGCCTACCTGCTGGCCGCGGAGTACGGGCTGGAGCTGCCTCGTCGGCTGCAGATCGACTTCGCCCGTCACGTCCAGGCGTACACCGACGACAGCGGCGCGGAGGTGACTGCCGCCGAACTGTTCGACCTGTTCGAGGCGACCTATCTGGATGCGGCCGGGCCGGTGCAACTCAAGGACTGGCACACCGGCGGCGACGGCGCCGCCGCGGTCACCGACCTGACGTTGGTGTTCGACGGCAGCACGGTCACCAGCAGCCATCGCGGCATCGGCCCGGTGGATGCACTGCGGGCCGCGCTCGCCGAGATTGGCCATCCGGTCGAGGTGTTGAGCCTGACCCAACAGTCGATCGGCAGCACCGCCGTCAGCTACCTGGAATACCGGTCGCCCAGTCGCACCGGATGGGCGTGCGGGCGCAGCGATTCGGTGCTCGCAGCGTCGATGGCGGCGGTGCTGAGGGCAGTCAATGCGCCTTGAGCACTTCCAGTGCCTTGTCGGCGTGGGTGTCCATGCTGATCTCGCTGGAGATCACCGCCAGGACCGTGCGGTCGGTGTCGATGACGAACGTGGTCCGCTTGACCGGCATGAGCTTGCCGAGCAGACCACGCTTCACACCGAACTGGGCGGCCACCTTGCCGTCGGCATCGGAGAGCAACGGATAGTCGAAATTCTGGATGTCGGCGAATTTCGCCTGCTTGGTGACCGGGTCGGTGCTGATACCGACCCGGTTCGCCCCGGCGGCGGCGAACTCGGCGGCCAGATCTCGGAAGTGACAGGCCTCCTTTGTGCATCCGGGTGTCATCGCGGCCGGATAGAAGAACAGCACGACCGGCCCGTCGGCGAGCAGGCTGGTCAGGCTGCGGATCGTGCCGGTCTGGTCGGGAAGTTCGAAGTCGGGAACCGTGTCACCGGTCCTGATCTGTGTCATGGTCGCTCACGCTACGCCGTCTGCATGCCAGTCCTGCTCGGTCCATCTGGGAGGATTGGTCTGTGCAAACCACCCCCGACAGCCTCACCCGCACCACATCGCGCGAGGATTTCCGGGCGCTGGCCGCTGAGCATCGTGTGGTCCCGGTGACCCGCAAGGTGCTGGCCGACAGTGAGACGCCGCTGTCGGCCTATCGCAAGCTTGCTGCCAACCGCCCGGGCACATTCCTGCTCGAATCGGCCGAGAATGGCCGCTCGTGGTCACGGTGGTCGTTCATCGGCGCCGGCGCACCTTCCGCTTTGACTGTCCGCGACGACGAAGCGGTATGGCTGGGCACCGCCCCCAAGGATGCGCCCAGCGGCGGTGATCCGTTAGCTGCCTTGCGGGCCACCCTCGACCTCCTGCAGACCGAGGCAGTGCCGGATCTGCCACCGCTGTCCTCGGGTTTGGTCGGGTACTTCGCCTACGACATGGTGCGTCGGTTGGAACGGCTGCCCGAGTTGGCGGTTGACGATCTGGGCCTGCCGGACATGGTGCTGCTGCTGGCCACCGACATCGCCGCCGTGGACCACCATGAGGGCACGATCACCCTGATCGCGAACGCGGTGAACTGGAATGGCACAGACGAACGCGTCGACGAGGCCTACGAGGACGCGGTGCGACGCCTCGATGTGATGACCGCGGCCCTCGGCCAACCCCTGTCCTCGGCGGTGGCGACCTTCAGCCGGCCCCAGCCCGAGCACCGATCCCAGCGCACGGTGGAGGAGTACACCGCGATCGTCGAGAAGCTCGTCGGCGACATCGAAGCCGGCGAAGCCTTCCAGGTGGTGCCGTCACAGCGGTTCGAGATGGATACCGCCGCTGACCCGCTGGACGTGTACCGCATGCTGCGGGTGACCAACCCCAGCCCGTACATGTACCTGCTCAACGTGCCCGATGTCGATGGCGGCCTTGATTTTTCGGTGGTCGGCTCGAGCCCGGAGGCGTTGGTCACGGTGAAAGATGGTCGGGCCACCACCCACCCGATTGCCGGGACCCGGTGGCGCGGTGCCACTGAAGAAGAAGATGTGCTGCTGGAGAAGGAGCTGCTGGCCGACGACAAGGAGCGCGCCGAGCATCTGATGTTGGTCGACCTGGGACGCAATGACCTGGGCCGGGTGTGCCGCCCGGGGACCGTCCGCGTCGAGGACTACAGCCACATCGAGCGCTACAGCCACGTGATGCACCTGGTCTCGACGGTGACCGGTGAGCTCGCCGCCGACAAGACGGCCGTGGACGCGGTGACGGCCTGCTTCCCGGCGGGCACCCTGTCAGGAGCGCCCAAGGTCCGGGCGATGGAGTTGATCGAAGAGGTCGAGAAGACCCGACGGGGCCTGTACGGCGGGGTGCTCGGCTATCTGGATTTCGCCGGCAATGCCGACTTCGCCATCGCCATCCGCACCGCACTGATGCGCAATGGCACGGCCTACGTACAGGCCGGCGGGGGAGTTGTGGCCGATTCCAACGGACCGTACGAATACAACGAGTCGGCGAACAAGGCCAAAGCCGTGCTCAACGCCATCGCCGCCGCCGATACATTGGCCGAACCGTGACAAGGGTGGCGCAGGCGCTGTTTGTCGTCGGGGCCGTGCTGTTGTGGGTGGCATCACGGATGACCTGGGTCGAGGTGGCCTCGGCCGACGGGCTGGGCCAGCCGAAGTCCACCACGCTGACCGGCGCGACCTGGTCGACGGCACTGATCCCGTTGGCATTGCTGGTGCTGGCCGCGGCGGTCGCGGTGCTGGCCGTGCGCGGCTGGCCGTTGCGGTTGCTGGCGCTGCTGATCGCCGCGGCCAGCGCGGGCATGGGTTACCTGGCAATCAGCTTGTGGGCGATCAAGGATGTCGGGGTTCGGGCCGCTGACCTGGCGTTAGTGCCGGTATGGCAGCTGACTGGAACCAGTCGGTCCTACGGCGGCGCGATGCTGACCCTGGTGGCCGCGGTGTGTGCGCTGGCGGGTGCGGTGCTGCTGATGCGCTCGGCCAACAGCGCCAAGCGTGGGATTGCGGGGCGATACGCGGCACCGGCCGCACGGCGCGATGCGGTCAAGCGAGATGACAGTGGTGAGCCGATGTCGGAGCGAATGCTGTGGGACGCGCTCGACGAAGGGCAGGATCCGACCGGTGACGGCACTGATCAGAGACAATAAGGGCCGGTGAAAGGTGAGGGAGGGCCGACGGCTACCCTTCGAGGGAGGGCAACCGGGACCGGCCCGGAGGCACCAGAAAGGAACCGACGGGCGATGAGTTCGGCCACTGTGCTCGACTCCATCATCGAGGGAGTCCGCGCCGACGTAGCCGCCCGCGAGGCCGTGATCAGCCTGGCTGACATCAAGGCGCGGGCCCAGGACGCACCCCCTCCGCTCAATGTGATGGCGGCGTTGCGTGAACCGGGAATTGCCGTGATCGCAGAGGTGAAGCGGGCCAGCCCGTCTCGGGGGGAGTTGGCCAACATCGCCGATCCGGCCGAGTTGGCGCAGGCGTACGAGGCCGGCGGCGCGCGAGTCGTCAGCGTGCTCACCGAGCAGCGCCGCTTCAACGGCTCGCTGGCCGACCTGGACGCGGTACGGGCCGCAGTGTCGATTCCGGTGCTGCGCAAGGACTTTATCGTCAAGCCGTACCAGATCCACGAGGCCCGGGCGCACGGCGCCGACATGTTGTTGCTGATCGGCGCGGCGCTGGAGCAGTCGGTGTTGGAATCGCTGCTGGAGCGCACGGAATCCCTCGGGATGACGGCTCTGGTGGAGGTGCACACCGAAGAGGAGGCCGACCGCGCGCTGAGCGCCGGGGCCACCGTGATCGGTGTCAATGCCCGCGACCTCAAAACGCTGGAGGTCGACCGCGACTGCTTCGCCCGGATCGCTCCCGGCTTGCCCAGTAACGTCATCCGCGTCGCGGAGTCCGGCGTCCGGGGAACCGCTGACCTGCTGGCCTACGCCGGCGCGGGTGCCGATGCCGTACTGGTCGGTGAGGGTGTGGTGACCAGCGGGGATCCCCGCAGTGCGGTTGCCGATCTGGTTACTGCCGGTACGCACCCGTCCTGCCCGAAACCGGCTCGCTGAAACAGGCAATGAGCCGCTCGTACGAAAAGACATATTGATGGCGGATCACGCGGGCCCCGAGTTGCCCCGCTCCAGCGCAGGCGTTGCCGAACCCACCGTTCACGACCCCGACGCCCGCGGCCATTTCGGTTCCTATGGCGGCCGGTTGGTTCCCGAGGCGCTGATGGCCGTGATCGAAGAGGTCACCGCGGCCTACGAGAAGTCACGGGGCGATCAGACGTTCCTCGATGAGCTCGATCGTTTGCAGCGGCACTACAGCGGCCGGCCGTCACCGCTGTACGAGGCGACCAGGCTGTCCGAGCAGGCCGGCGGCGCGCGCCTCTTCCTCAAACGAGAAGACTTGAACCACACCGGTTCTCACAAGATCAACAACGTCCTGGGGCAGGCGCTGCTGGCGCGGCAGATGGGCAAGACCCGGGTCATCGCCGAGACGGGTGCCGGCCAGCACGGTGTGGCCACCGCGACCGCGTGTGCGTTGCTGGATCTCGAATGCATCATCTACATGGGTGCGGTGGACACCGCCCGCCAGGCCCTCAACGTCGCGCGGATGCGGCTGCTCGGTGCCACCGTGGTGTCGGTGGAGTCCGGTTCCAAGACCCTCAAGGACGCGATCAACGAAGCGTTCCGCGATTGGGTCACCAACGCCGACAACACCTATTACTGCTTCGGGACGGCGGCAGGCCCGCATCCGTTCCCGCTCATGGTCCGCGATTTCCAGCGCATCATCGGCATGGAGGCGCGAGCTCAGATTCTCGATCAAGCGGGCCGGTTGCCCGATGCGGTGGCCGCGTGCGTGGGTGGCGGCTCAAACGCGATCGGCGCGTTCCACGCGTTCATCGACGATCCGACGGTCCGGCTCGTCGGTTTCGAGGCAGCCGGTGACGGCGTGGAGACCGGGCGGCACGCGGCAACCTTCACCGGCGGCTCGCCGGGCGCGTTCCAGGGGTCGTTCTCCTACCTGTTGCAGGACGAGGACGGTCAGACCATCGAATCGCACTCCATCTCCGCCGGCCTGGACTATCCGGGCGTCGGACCCGAGCATGCGTTCCTCAAGGACATCGGCCGTGCCGAGTACCGCCCGATCACCGATACCGAAGCGATGGATGCGTTCTCACTGCTGTGCCGGTTGGAGGGCATCATTCCGGCGATCGAGTCGGCGCACGCGGTGGCCGGTGCCCTCAAGCTCGGTCCCGAACTGGGTCCCGGTTCGATCATCGTGGTGAACCTGTCGGGGCGCGGCGACAAAGACGTCGAAACTGCGGCCAAGTGGTTCGGATTGCTCGATGAGGGGAGCGCCGGATGAGCCGGCTGGCAGAGCTGTTCGATGGCTGCCGTTCCGAGGGCCGCGCCGCTCTGATCGGCTACCTGCCGACCGGTTTTCCGGATGTGCAGACGTCGGTCGCGGCGATGACTGCCATGGTCGAATCCGGTTGCGATCTGGTGGAAGTGGGCCTGCCGTACTCAGATCCGGGGATGGACGGGCCGACGATTGCCACCGCGACGGCTGCCGCCCTCGCCGGTGGCGTGCGGGTACGCGACACCTTGACCGCGGTCGAGGCGATCAGCAACGCCGGCGGCCGCGCTGTGGTGATGACCTACTGGAATCCGGTGTTGCGCAAGGGTGTTGACACTTTCGCCCGGGATCTGGCCTCGGCCGGTGGATATGGTCTGATCACGCCTGACCTGATCCCCGAGGAAGCCGACGACTGGATCGCGGCGTCGGATGCGCACAATCTGGACCGGATCTTCGTGGTGGCGCCGTCCTCGACTCCCGAACGGCTTGCGGCGACGGTGAGCGCCTCGAGAGGTTTCGTCTACGCCGCATCCACCATGGGTGTCACCGGGGCACGTAATGCGGTTTCCAACGCGGCACCGGAGTTGGTGCGGCGGGTCAAGGAAGTGTCCGACATTCCAGTCGGCGTGGGTTTGGGTGTGCGCTCGGGCGCTCAGGCCGCTGAGATCGGTGCCTACGCCGACGGCGTCATCGTCGGGTCGGCTCTGGTGTCGGCTCTCAGCGACGGACTTGATGCGGTGCGTCGCCTCACCGAAGAACTGGCCAACGGCGTTAGGCAGAGGATTTCAGCTTGACCACTACCGTGCTCGCGTATCTGCCCAGCCCGTCACAGGGCGTCTGGCATCTGGGCCCGGTGCCGATACGCGCGTATGCGCTGTGCATCATCGTGGGCATCGTCGCGGCGCTGATCATTGGTGACCGACGTTGGCAAGCGCGGGGCGGTGAAGCCGGCGTTATTTACGACATCGCTTTGTGGGCAGTGCCTTTCGGCCTCGTCGGCGGTCGGCTCTATCACGTCCTGACCGACTGGCCGACGTACTTCGGGCCCGGCGGCAAGGGGCTCGGCGCGGCATTCCAGGTCTGGGAAGGCGGCCTGGGCATCTGGGGTGCCGTCGCGTTGGGCGGTGTCGGCGCGTGGATCGGCTGCCGCACGCGAGGTATCCCGCTGCCTGCCTTCGGCGATGCGATTGCGCCCGGAATCATCTTGGCGCAAGCGATCGGCCGGCTTGGCAACTACTTCAACCAGGAGCTGTATGGCGGCGACACCACGCTGCCGTGGGGCCTGGAGATCTATCAACGCGTGAACGCTGCCGGCAACGTCGACTACCTCAACGGGGTGTCCACCGGCGAGGTACTGAAGGTGGTCCATCCCACCTTTCTCTACGAGTTACTGTGGAACGTCCTGGTTTTCGTTTTGCTGATCTGGGCTGACCGCAAGTTCAAACTCGGCCACGGACGGCTGTTCGCGCTCTACGTGGCCGGCTACTGCGCGGGCCGCTTCCTCGTCGAACTGATGCGCAGTGACCCGGCTACCGAATTCGCCGGGATCCGGGTCAACACCTTCACCTCCACGTTCGTGTTCATCGGCGCCATCATCTACATCATGCTGGCCACCAAGGGCCGGGAAGACCCGGCGACCTTGGCGGGCAAGGGTGAGGACGACGCGGCCGAGGACGAGTCCGCGGTAGACGAACTCGGCAAGGAACTCGTTGCCGCAGCGGCCGGTACCGGGGTGGTCGCCGCCGCGACCGTGGCCGGCAAGGACGATGACGACGAGAACGCCGAAGATGCCGACCACATGCATCCTGACGAGGTCGGTGCCAGTGAAGACGACGGCGCCGAAGCCGCCGCCGCCATCGAACTGAAGGCGATCTCGACCGAGCCCGATGAAGATGAGGCGGCCGAGCCTGAGGATGAGGGCGACACCGCATCGGAAGACATCGACGAGCGCGCCGACGACGAAGCTGAGGAAGAGAGCGAGGCGACCTCAGCGGCGGACGAACCCGAAACTGAAGCTGACGCCGAACTTGAGGAGGCCGCGGAAGAAGAGCCTGCGGCCGAGGTTTCGGCCGAGGAGGGCGGTGAGTCCGACGATCAGGACAGCGTCGATGAGGCTGTTGGCGAGGCGGTTGAAGCCGATTCCGAAGCGGAGGCAGAAGCCGAATCCGAAGCCGAATCCGAGGAGCCGATCGTTGCCGGTGAGGACGCCGTCGATGAAGGTGCTGACGTGCCGGCCGAAGCCGAGGCCGAGGCCGGTGACGAGTCAGAAGAGTTAGAGGCTGAGTCTGCAGACACCGTCGAGGAACAGGCCGCCGATGAGGGCGGTGAGTCCGACGATCAGGACAGCGTCGATGAGGCTGTTGGCGAGGCGGTTGAAGCCGATTCCGAAGCGGAGGCAGAAGCCGAATCCGAAGCCGAATCCGAGGAGCCGATCGTTGCCGGTGAGGACGCCGTCGATGAAGGTGCTGACGTGCCGGCCGAAGCCGAGGCAGAGGACGAATCTGCAGAAGCCGTCGAAGATGAGACCTCCGAGGACGAGTCGGATGAGGCGGAGGCTGAGGCTGCAGTCGCCGTCGACGATCAGGACAGCGTCGATGAGGCTGCTGGCGAATCGGTCGAGCCCGAAGCTGGAGCCGACGCTGACGCCGAGGACGCGTCAGACACATCAGAGGCCGAATCCGCCGAGACTGTCGAAGAACAGACGTCCGAAGATGAATCGCGTGAGCCACAAGCTGAGCCCGACGTTGAAGACAAAGCCGCGGCAGAGGTTTCAACCGGGGATGAACTAGACGCGTCAGACGCCGATCCCGTCGAGGATGTCGAAGCCGACGATGCCGAACCGATCGATGAGGCTGCCGATGAGTCGGTCGAGGACGAAGCCGCCATCGAGGACGTAGAACCTGCGGACCAGTCAGCAGTCGACGACACCGCTGAGGAGTCCGTTGCCGATGACGACGGGGAGGTCATCGAACCTGCGTTAGCAACGGCCAGCGACGATGAAGCCGAGCAGTCGACCGCCGAGGCAACCATCGAAGGGGAGTCTGCTACCGGCGAGTCGGTCGGGGAGTCTGACGACATTGTCGGCGCTGAGGCGGCTGAGGACGAGGATTCCGCCGAGTCCGAGGCCGAGGCAGAGGCCGAGAGCAGTGATTCAGAGGCCGAGTCAGAATCTGATTCAGTCCCGGACACATCAGCATCGGGGCAAGGGCTTGGTCAGATTCCCGATGCGGAGCGCAAAGGCCGTCTTCGACGCTGGTTGCGTCGGAACCGCTGAGCGGATCCCGCAGAAGCATCTACGCTTTGCCCGCCTGCAAGCGACTTTTCAGCGACAATCGCCACACAGACACCAGAGGCATCATTGGTTACACGACCAATGTATACTCCCGCCCCTGAAGCCCCATGAAGCTCACGTGTCACGTAATTCGGATTGTCCAGCTAACAGCGACGGAGTCGCTCGTAACCGGGCACTGGGCAGATGAGGCTCATGGGGCCAGTGGTACAGGAGAGCCGAAAACGCGCAGCGACAATGGTATTGGTGGGGTCTGCGTTGCCTGTGTGGCGATTGTCGCTGAAAAGTCGCTCGTAGCCGGGCACATCGGTTATCGCCCCGAAACTTGCGACTGATGTGACCAGAGTGAGTGGGGACAGCGGGCATCCCCTACCGCTCAGCCGCGATGCGCTCGTGTCACACCGAAGGCGCGCCTGAGGAATCAGGACAACGCGACGCCCACACATGAGGCTGTCCCGCCCGAAGCGGACCCAAGACGCCGGTTTCGGTGCCTTGCGTCGCCGCCGGTGAGAATCCGGTCTCTGGCATCCTGGCTGTATGACCGATCCGTCCGAAACCACGAACTCGTCGGACACTCCGTCGTCGGCCAGCTTTCCGCCGCAGGCGGGATATCCGCCGCCGCCCGGTCACGCACCGACCGGTTATCCGCCGTACCCGTCGCCGTACGGAGATCCGAACGCCCCCTACGGTCGCCACCCGATCACCGGAGAGCCCTTCTCCGACAAATCCAAGGTGATTGCCGGCCTGCTGCAGTTGCTCGGTCTGTTCGGCCTGGTGGGCATCGGGCGTATCTATCTCGGCCAGACCGGATTCGGTATCGCCCAGTTGATCGTGGGGATCATCACCTGCGGCATCGGCGCGTTCATCTGGGGCATCATCGATGCTGTCTTGATTCTGACCGACAAGGTGCGCGACCCACTCGGGCGCCCGTTGCGCGATGGAACCTAGCCATCCCACGGGGATGATCGCCGGCCGGTACGGGCTGCTGACCGGAGGTGCGCTGGGCATCGGTGCACTCGCCTACATCGGGATTGCCGACCCGCATCGTCCCGGCTTCCTGTTCCCCGGATGTGCGTTCAAGGCGCTCACCGGGTGGGACTGCCCGGCGTGTGGCGGCCTGCGGATGACGCACGACGTCCTGCACGGTGACATTGGTGCGGCCGTCGTCGACAACGTGTTCGCATTGTTCGGGCTGCCGATCTTGGCGGCGTGGCTATTGGTGCGATGGCGGCGGGACCGAACGCTCTTTCCGGTGCCAATGGTGGTGACGATCATGGTGGCGCTGGTGGTCTGGACCGTGGTCCGAAACCTGCCCGGCTTCCCATTGGTGCCGACGTTAACCGCTCCGTAGTAGCCCACCTGCACTGATACACTGAAACTTCGGGCCGGTGCAGTCCCGGGACCAGGATGTTCCGGACGTGCGGAGGTGCGATCCAATGCTGTTTTCGGCATTGCCAGATGCGCAGGGGCTCTACGACCCCACCAATGAGGCCGATTCTTGCGGTGTGGCCATGATCACCGATATTCAAGGCCGCCGTTCCCACGCCATTGTCACCGATGGACTGACCGCGCTCGCGCATCTCGAGCACCGGGGTGCCGCCGGGGCCGAACCCAACAGCGGTGACGGCGCCGGCATCCTGCTGCAGCTGCCCGTCGAATTCCTGCGGGCCGTGGTCGATTTTGCTCTGCCCGAGCCGGCCGTCGACGGTGGCAACACCTTCGCCGCCGGGATCTGTTTCCTGCCCCAGGACGAGGACGCGCGCAGCCGGGCCCGCACCCGCATCGAGGCGTTGGCGGTCGAGGAAGGCCTGGAAGTGCTGGGCTGGCGCGCGGTCCCCGTCGATACCGAAGGGGCCGAGATCGGTCTCACTGCGCTGGGGTGCATGCCGCACATGGCGCAGCTGTTCGTCGCTTCGCCGGAGATCGAGGGCGTCCGAAGGAGCGGCATCGAACTCGACCGCTTGGTCTACCCGCTTCGCAAACGGGCCGAGCAGGCCACGGGTCCGGACGCGGTGTACTTCGCCTCCTTGTCGAGCCGGACGATTGTCTACAAGGGCATGCTGACGACGATGCAGCTGCCGCAGTATTTTCCGGACCTGCGCGACGACCGCTGCGTGAGCGCCATTGCGATCGTGCACAGCCGGTTCTCCACCAATACTTTTCCGTCGTGGCCATTGGCGCACCCGTTCCGGTTCGTCGCCCACAACGGTGAGATCAACACGGTGCGTGGCAACCGCAACCGGATGCACGCCCGTGAAGCGATGCTTGCCAGCGCTCAGATCCCAGGTGATCTGAGCCGACTGTCACCGATCTGTAGTCCGGAGGCTTCGGACTCGGCGTCCTTCGACGAGGTGCTCGAACTCCTTCACCTCGGTGGTCGCAGCCTGCCGCACGCCGTGCTGATGATGATCCCCGAGGCGTGGGAGAACGCCACCACCATGGATGCGGCCGAGCGGGCGTTCTGGAAATTCCACGCCTCGTTGATGGAACCGTGGGATGGTCCGGCCTGCGTCACCTTCACAGATGGCACCGTGGTGGGTGCGGTGTTGGACCGCAACGGTTTACGGCCCGGCCGGTGGTGGCGCACGGTCGATGACCGCATCATCCTTGCCAGCGAGAGCGGTGTGCTCGACGTGCCATCGGGCGACATCGTTGCCAAGGGCCGACTGCAGCCCGGCAAGATGTTCCTGGTCGATACCGCCGCCGGACGCATCATCGGTGACGACGAGATCAAAGAACAGTTGGCCGCGGCCGAACCCTATGGCGAGTGGCTGCATGCCGGCCTGCTGGATCTCAGCACGCTGCCCGAGCGGTCCCGCCCGCAGCCGAACCACGACTCGGTGGTGCGTCGCCAGATCGCCTTCGGTTACACCGAAGAGGAACTGCGGATCCTGCTGACGCCGATGGCCGCCTCGGGCGCGGAGCCGCTCGGTTCGATGGGCACCGATACGCCGACGGCGGTGCTGTCCAAGCGATCGCGGTTGCTCTACGACTATTTTGTCGAATTGTTCGCGCAGGTGACCAATCCGCCACTGGACGCCATCCGTGAGGAAGTGGTGACCTCCATGGCTCGGGTGATGGGGCCTGAGGAGAACCTGCTGGAGCCCACGGCGGCTTCATGTCGCCAAATCGTGCTGCGTTGGCCAGTTCTGGACAACGATGAGTTGGGCAAGATCGTCCACATCAATGACGACGGCGAGCACCCCGGGCTGCGGACCACCGTGCTGCGCGCACTCTACGATGTCGAGCGCGGTGGAGAGAGCCTGGCTGAAGCCGTCGACGATCTACGGATGCGCGCCACCGAAGCGATCGCCAAAGGTGCTCGTACCCTGGTGATCTCGGATCGGGATTCGGACCACACCCGGGCTCCGATCCCATCGCTGTTGGCGGTGTCGGCGGTACACCACCACCTGGTTCGGACCAAGGAGCGCACGAAGGTTGCGCTCGTGGTGGAAAGCGGTGATGCCCGCGAGGTCCATCACATCGCGATGCTGATCGGGTTCGGAGCCGCCGCGGTCAACCCGTACCTGGCGTTCGAGTCGATCGAGGACCTGATCCGCGAGGGTGAGCTGACCGGCATCGAACCCGCCACTGCGGTGCGCAATTACGTCAAGGCGCTCGGCAAGGGTGTGGTCAAGGTGATGAGCAAGATGGGCATCTCCACGGTCGCGTCCTACACCGCCGCACAGGTCTTCGAGGCCATTGGCCTGAGCCATGAGGTCATCGACGAGTATTTCGCGGGCACCACCAGCCAGCTCGGCGGCGTCGGGCTGGACACCCTGGCCGAAGAGGTCAAACTTCGACACCGGCGGGCCTACCCGGAAAACCCCACCGAGCGGGTGCACCGCCGGTTGGAGGTCGGAGGCGAGTACGCGTTCCGTCGGGAAGGCGAACTGCACCTGTTCACCCCGGAAGTGGTGTTTCTGCTGCAGCATTCGACCCGAACCGGACGCCGCGACATTTTCGCCAAATACTCCGAAGAGGTCGACCGGCTGTCGCGGGAAGGCGGGACGCTGCGTGGCCTGTTCGAGTTCAAGAAGGGCCTACGTCCGCCGGTGCCGCTGGAGGAGGTCGAGCCGGTCGAGGCCATCGTGTCCCGTTTCAACACCGGGGCGATGAGTTACGGGTCCATCTCGGCGGAAGCGCACGAGACCATGGCCATCGCCATGAACAACCTCGGCGGGCGGTCCAACAGCGGTGAAGGGGGAGAGGACACCGACCGGCTCTATGATCCGCGTCGGCGTAGCGCCGTCAAGCAGGTCGCCTCAGGGCGCTTCGGCGTCACGAGTGACTATCTCGTCAACGCCACCGATATCCAGATCAAGATGGCGCAGGGAGCCAAACCTGGCGAAGGCGGGCAGCTTCCGGGCTACAAGGTGTATCCGAACATTGCCAAGACCCGGCACTCCACGCCCGGGGTGGGGTTGATCTCACCACCCCCGCATCACGACATCTACTCGATCGAGGATCTCGCCCAGCTGATCCATGATCTGAAGAACGCCAACGCCGATGCCCGCATCCACGTGAAGCTGGTGAGCAGCGTCGGAGTCGGCACGGTCGCGGCCGGGGTGTCGAAGGCGCACGCCGACGTGGTGCTGATCTCGGGCTACGACGGCGGCACCGGTGCCGCGCCGTTGACCTCACTCAAGCATGCCGGGGCGCCGTGGGAGATCGGCCTGGCCGACACCCAGCAGACGTTGGTGCTCAACGGGTTGCGTGACCGGATCACCGTGCAGTGCGACGGCGGCCTGCGCAGCGCTCGCGACGTCATGGTGGCCGCGTTGCTCGGTGCCGAGGAATTCGGTTTCGCCACCGCGCCGTTGGTGGTGTCGGGCTGCATCATGATGCGGGTCTGCCACCTCGACACCTGCCCGGTCGGGGTGGCCACCCAGAACCCCGAGTTGCGTGCGCGGTTCAACGGCAAGCCCGAGTTCGTGGAGAACTTCTTCACGTTCATCGCCGAGGACATTCGCCGCCACCTCGCCGAGCTGGGATTCCGCAGCATCGACGAGGCCGTCGGTCACGCTGAGGTGCTCGACACCGAACCCGGTGTGGCGCACTGGAAGAGCCGCGGTCTGGATCTCAGCCCGCTCTTCGCCGTGATGACCGACGCCCACGGCAACATCACCCAGCGACGCCGGGTCCGCGACCAGGACCACGGGCTGGATCAGGCCCTGGACCGCACCCTGATCCAACTGGCCGAGGGTGCGCTCGAAGACGCCCACCCGGTTCGCCTGGAGCTGCCGATCCGAAACGTCAACCGCACGGTGGGCACCTTGCTGGGGTCCGAGGTGACCCGACGCTACGGTGCGGGTGGATTGCCCGACAACACCATTCACGTCGCACTCACCGGCTCGGCCGGACAGTCGATCGGAGCCTTCCTGCCGCCGGGTATCACGCTCGACCTGGTCGGTGACGCCAATGATTATGTGGGCAAGGGACTGTCGGGTGGCCGGGTGATCGTGCGTCCGCCCGACGACGTGCTGTTCCTCCCCGAGGACAACGTCATCGCCGGCAACACCCTGCTCTATGGCGCCACCTCCGGCGAGGTGTTTCTACGGGGCCGGGTCGGTGAGCGCTTCTGCGCCCGCAACTCGGGTGCGCTGGCCGTCGTCGAAGGCGTCGGCGACCACGCATGTGAGTACATGACCGGTGGCCGGGTGGTGATCCTGGGTAAAACCGGTCGTAATCTGGCCGCCGGTATGTCCGGCGGCGTCGCCTATGTACTCGGGCTCGACGCGGCCCGGGTGAACACCGAGATGGTGCAACTGCAGCGGCTCGAAGCCGAGGATCTCACCTGGCTGCACGATGTCGTGTCCCGCCATGTCCGTCACACCGGCAGCACCCTGGCTTCTTCCATCCTGGCCGACTGGCCGAGGCGCAGTGCCCAATTCACCAAAGTAATGCCCACCGACTACCAGCGTGTGCTGCAGGCGACCCGGATGGCCAAGGCCGAGGGACGTGATGTGGACAGCGCGATCATGGAGGCCAGCCGTGGCTGATCCGACCGGATTTCTTCGTGTCCCCAAACTCGAGGCGGCCAAGCGGCCGGTCGAGGAGCGGGTAGGGGACTGGCGTGAGGTGTACGAGAGGGAAGACCCCAACGAGCGGGCCGGCGAGGTTGCGCAACAGGCACGTCGCTGTATGGACTGCGGGATCCCGTTCTGTCACTCCGGCAAGGCGGGGTGCCCGCTGGGCAACCTGATCCCGGAGTGGAACGATCTCGTGCGACGTGGTCGTTGGGACGCCGCCAGCGATCGACTGCACGCCACCAACAATTTTCCGGAGTTCACCGGTCGGCTGTGCCCGGCGCCCTGCGAGGCCGCCTGTGTGCTGTCGATCGCCGAGGACCAGACCGGCGGCAGCGTCACGATCAAACGCATCGAGCAGACCATCGCCGACCATGCCTGGTTGAACGGCAGCATCGAGCCTGCGCCGGCCGCCATCTCCAGTGGCAAGAGCGTCGCGGTGGTCGGCTCGGGTCCGGCGGGTTTGGCTGCCGCACAACAGCTCACCCGCGCCGGCCACGAGGTCACCGTCTACGAACGGGACAACCGTATCGGGGGCCTGCTCCGGTATGGCATCCCTGAGTACAAACTCGAGAAGTCGGTGCTCAATCAGCGCCTGGCCCAGATGCGGGCCGAGGGCACCCGGTTTGTCACCGAATGCGAGGTGGGAGTCGATCTCACCGTCGAACAGCTGCGTCAGCGTCACCAGGCGGTCGTCCTCGCCGTCGGCGCCCTCCGTGGACGTGACAACCAGGTGCCCGGGCGGGAACTCGACGGTGTGCATCTCGCCATGGAGCACTTGGTGCCGGCCAACCGGGAGTGCGAGGGCGACGGGATGTCACCGATCTCGGCGGCGGGCAAGCACGTGGTGATCATCGGCGGCGGTGACACCGGTGCCGACTGCTTGGGTACTGCACACCGTCAGGGTGCGGCCTCGGTGACCCAGCTGGACTACAACACCGAGCCACCGGAATCCCGCGACGACAGCCTGTCGCCGTGGCCGACCTGGCCGCTGGTGCTGCGTACCTCGCCGGCGCACGCCGAAGGCGGGGCCCGCCGATTCGAGGTGGCGGTGCAACGCTTCATCGGCGACGACAGCGGTCATGTGCGGGCCATCGAGATAGCCGAGGTCCGGGTGACCCGCGATGCCGCGGGACGTCGTGAGATCACCCCGGTGGGCGAATCGCTGCAGATTCCGTGTGACCTGGCTTTGCTGGCCATCGGTTTCGAAGGCGTCGAGCACATGGCGCTGCTCGACGGGTTGAACCTGACGCTGAGTCCCCGTGGGACGGTGTCGTGCGGTTCGGACTGGCAGACCGACGCGCCGGGCGTCTTCGTGTGCGGCGATGCGCATCGCGGCGCGTCACTGGTGGTGTGGGCCATTGCGGAGGGTCGCAGCGCGGCCCATGCGGTGGACGCCTACCTCATGGGCGAGTCGGATCTGCCCGCGCCGGTGCGGCCGAACGCGCTGCCTCTGTCAGTCGTCTGAATCGATCACGACTATGCTGACATGACGTGAGCAGACGCGGAAAGATCGTTTGTACGCTTGGCCCGGCGACCAGTACGGATGACACCGTACGAGCCCTGGTCGAGGCAGGAATGGACGTCGCGCGGCTGAACTTCAGCCATGGCGACTACACCGACCACGAGGCTGCCTACAAGCGCGTCCGTGCGGCATCGGATGCCACCGGCCACGCTGTCGGGATCCTGGCGGATCTGCAGGGTCCCAAGATCCGGCTGGGTCGCTTCGCCGAGGGGCCCACGTACTGGGCTACCGGTGAGACGGTGCGAATCACCGTCGACGAGTGCGAGGGCAACCACGATCGGGTGTCGACCACCTACAAGCGGCTGGCCGAGGACGCCCGGGCCGGGGACCGGGTACTGGTCGACGACGGCAACGTCGGCCTGGTGGTCGAGCAGATCGACGGCAACGACGTGATCTGCACGGTCACCGAGGGCGGTCCGGTCAGCAACAACAAGGGCATGTCACTGCCCGGTATGAACGTGACGGCACCGGCACTGTCGGAGAAGGACATCGAGGATCTGGAATTCGCCCTCCGTCTCGGTGTGGATCTGGTCGCGTTGTCCTTCGTGCGTTCACCGGCCGACATCGAACTGGTGCACGAGGTGATGGACCGGGTCGGTCGGCGGGTGCCGGTGATCGCCAAGCTCGAGAAGCCGGAGGCGGTCGAGAATCTCGAGGCCATCGTGCTGGCTTTCGATGCGATCATGGTGGCCCGCGGCGATCTCGGTGTCGAGCTGCCGCTGGAAGAGGTGCCGCTGGTCCAGAAGCGTGCCATCCAGATGGCTAGGGAGAACGCCAAACCCGTCATCGTCGCCACCCAGATGCTGGAGTCGATGATCGACAGTTCCCGGCCCACCCGCGCGGAGGCTTCCGACGTCGCCAACGCCGTCCTCGACGGTGCGGATGCGGTGATGCTGTCGGGTGAGACCTCGGTCGGCAAGTATCCGCTGGAAGCCGTCAAGACGATGGCCCGCATCATCAAGGCCGTCGAGGACAACTCGGTGAGCGTGCCGCCGTTGACCCACACTCCCCGTACGAAGCGTGGGGTGATCTCCTACGCGGCCCGCGATATCGGTGAGCGGCTCGATGCCAAGGCGCTGGTGGCGTTCACCCAGTCCGGCGACACGGTGCGTCGCCTGGCTCGGTTGCACACCCCGCTGCCGGTGCTGGCCTTCACCGCCCTGCCCGAGGTGCGTAGCCAGCTGGCGCTGACCTGGGGCACCGAGACGTTCATCGTGCCCCAGATGAAGGGGACCGACGACATGATCCGGCAGGTCGACAAATCGCTGCTGGATCTCGGCCGCTACAAGCGTGGTGAACTCGTGGTCATCGTCGCGGGAGCTCCGCCGGGCACAGTAGGCTCCACGAATCTGATCCACGTGCACCGCATCGGCGAGGATGACGTGTAGCGGTCTGGAATTGTCCGTAGTCGTCTGTATCGGTCGACGGCCGACATCTCGAAAGGGCTCCCTTGACACCTTCGGATTTCGAGGAGCTGCTGGCTGTTCTCGACCTCAACCGCGTCGACGACAATCTGTTCATCGGCTCGCATCCGAGCAAGAACCCGGTTCGCACGTTCGGTGGGCAGATGGTTGCGCAGGCGTTCGTCGCCGGTGGCCGCACGTTGGAGCACAAGCTCGCACCGAGCGCGCTGAATGCCCATTTCATCGCCGGTGGTGACCCGGAGAAAGATCTGGAGTTCCACATCGTCCGGTTGCGTGACGAGCGCAGGTTCGCCAACCGTCGGGTGGATGTGATGCAGGACGGCAATCTGCTCACCACGGTGATGATCTCCTACATGAACGCCGGCCGGGGGTTGGAGCACAGCGTGCCGGCGCCCGAGGTTCCGCATCCGGACACGCTGCCCAGGATCGACGAGCTGCTGCGCGGTTATGAGAAGACCGTGCCGCTGTTCGTCGAGGCGCTGCGACCGATCGAGTGGCGGTACACCAATGATCCCGCCTGGATCATGCGCGACAAGGGCGGCAAGCTCGATCACAACCGGGTGTGGCTCAAGACCGAAGGCGTGATGCCCAGCGATCCCGTACTGCACGGCGCGGCGTTGGTGTATTCATCGGACACGACGATCCTCGATCCGATCATCACCACGCACGGGTTGTCGTGGGGGCATGACCGGATCTTCGCGGTGACGATGAATCACTCGGTGTGGTTTCACCGGCCGATCAAATTCGACGAGTGGGTGTTGTACTCCACGACATCGCCGGTGGCCGCAGAATCTCGTGGGTTGAGCACCGGACATTTCTTCGATGTGTCGGGCCGCCTGCTGGCGACGGTGGTTCAGGAGGGAATCGTCAAGTATTTCCCGGGCACCGGCGGGTCGTGAGCGGGCTCAGCGGGTCGGGGTCGGCGTGACGCCGAACGTGTCCTCGACCCGTCGCTCGAACTCGTTTTCACACATCTGCTGGGCCTGGGTGTCGTCGCCGGCCTGCTGCAGGCACTGGATGTAGTCGTTACCGCCGACCTCGTCGAACCACCGTTGCCCGAAGTACACCCAGATACCGACGAACACCAGCGACAGCACGCAGGCGATGGCGCCGAGCACGATCCCGGAGACGGCCACCCCGTTGTTGGTGGCTTCACCGCGCCGGCAGCGGCCGCGGCCGAGGAATCCGAGGATCACCGCGGTGATACCGAACATCAGGCCACCGATGACCGACCACACCAGCACCAGGGCGATCACCGCGACGATGAGCGCCGCGATGCCGAGTCCGTTCGCCGGCCGACGAGGGGCCGGCGGCGGGTAACCCGGGGGATAGGCCCCGTACGGCGCCGGCGCCGGATAACCCGGCGGATAGGACCCGACAGGTGCTCCGTAGGGGTACGGCGGCGTTGGGGCCGGCCCGCTGGGCTGCGGCTCGTCAGACCCGGGCGGGGTGGCTCGCTCGTCGGTCATGTCTGCGAGGCTACCCGCCTGCGGCAGAGCGCGGTTGTGGACAGCGCACGACGGGGCAGTCGAGTGCGTCCGGTAAGTGGTGGGTGGCGACGACGACAGTCCGATCGGGCGCGAACCATCCGCCCGGCGTGAGGATTTCGGTGAGGATTCGCCGGCCGTCGGCCGCATCGAGATTCTCGGTGGGTTCATCGAGCAGTACGACGGGGAAATCCGACAACAACACCCGGGCCAACAGCAGCCGGCGTCGTTGTCCGGCCGACAATGCGGTGTGGCCCCCCTCGAGCACGGTTGACAGTCCGTCGGGCAGGCGGGTCAGCCAATCGGCGAGGCCCACCTTCTCGAGTGCCCAGAGCAATTCGGAATCGGGTATGTCGCCACGGACGACGAGAAGATTGTCGCGGACCGTGGTTTCGAAGATATGCGCATCTTCGGCGAAAAACGCCGCCCGGCCCGGGGTTTCGTTCAACTTCTCGGCCAGTGCCATCAACAGCGTGGTCTTTCCCGAGCCGCTGGGTCCGATCACCGCCAACCGCCGTCCGGCGGGTAGTTCGACCGCAGGCGCCGCGGGCCGACTGCGCACCCGGTCGTCGGCTTCGGTGAGCTCCAACAGGCGCCTCGCTGCGATGCGTGACTTCGTGAGCCCGACGGCGGCATCAGGCAGCGCGGTCGTCGCTTCGAATGCCGACAACGGCAACAACATCAGCACGGCCAGGGTGGTCGGCGCGGTGGTGGTGGCCAGGGCGATGCCTGCCACGACAGCGCCCAGCACGCTGGCACCGATGGCGATGCTGGGCATGGCCGCGGCCAGCGCTGCGGGCGCGGCGGCGCGGTCGACGGCCGTGCCCCAGTCGCGGTGGTGACGTTTCCAGTTGTCGATCACCTGGTCCAGCCGTCCGCTCACCCGCAGTTCGGGCGCGTACTCGAGGGCGAGCATCGCCGCCGCGTCGCGGTCTGTCCTGTGTTGCACCGCAACGGTTTCTGCAGCGGTCACCGCGCGCGCGGTGATCGCCGGCGCCACCACTCCGGCGACCACGAGACACACGGCCAGTACCACAGCGGCGCTCGGCGAGATGACCGCGATGATGACGACGGCGGCGGTGCTGAGCACGCCGGCGACGACGATGGGAAGCACGGAGCGCACCACCACGTCCGCGAGTTCGTCGACGGAACTGCCGACCCGGGCCACGAGTTCGCCACTGGGCAGCCGCATCGCCTGGTCGTCGGGGCCGTCAGCCAGTCGGCGGTACAGTCCGGTGCGAGCATTCACCGCCGCCCGCAGCGCGGTGTCGTGTGCGGCCAGGCGCTGACAGTAGCCGAGCACACCCCGCGAGATGCCCAGGGCCCGCACCGCCACCACGGCCACGGAAAGGTCGAGGATCGGCGGCATCTGCCAGGCCCGGGTGATCAACCAGGCCGAGACGCCGGCCAACGCCAACGCGCTGCCCAGCGACAGCACGCCGAGCACACTGGCCAGGATCAGCCGGCTCAATCGGGGTTGCAACAATTCCAGTGTCAGGCGCAGCAACGGATCACGGCGAAACATGCGCAGCCCCAATCGTGATCACCTCGTCGCCGATACGCAGTACCGGATCCCGGTGTCCGACCACCACGACGGTGGCGCCCGCACGAGCCCGCGCCACGATGGCCGCCAGCACGCGTTCTTCCAGGGCGGCGTCGAGATGCGCCGTGGGTTCGTCGAGCAGCAGCACCCGCGCCGACGAGCCGAGAGCGCGAGCCAAGCCGAGGCGTTGCCGTTGTCCCAGGGACAGGCCGACGCCGCCCCGGCCGATCCGGGTATCGAGCCCCTCGGGCAGATCGGCGATGACACTGTCGAATCCGGCGTCGCGGCAGGCCAAGTCGAGATCGGCTATCGGGCCGAGCAAATCCAGGTTCTCGCGGACGGTACCCGGAATCAGCACCGGCCGGTGCGGCAGCCAGGCGACCGTACGCCACCACGCCGAGAGATCCAGGTCGTCGACCGCCACCCCGTCGACCCGCACGGAGTTCGACTCATGCGCGGCCAATCCGAGAATCGCCTGCAGTGCCGTCGATTTACCGGCGCCGTTGGGGCCGGTCAGCACCGTCACGCGACCGGGTTCGATCGCCGGTCGGTGGCCACTCAATTCGATTGTCGGTGCGGAAGCCGGCAACTGGACACTGCCTTGGGTCAAGGTACCCGCGTCGCACAGGCTGAACGCCTCTTGTGCCGCGGTCTTCCCGTCTTGTGCGGCGTGAAATGCGGCGCCGACGCGGCGAAGCGGCCAGAACACCTCGGGGGCGAGCAGTAGGGCAGTCAGCCCGGCAGTCAATGTGATCTCGCCGTAGACCAGTCGCACGCCGACGCTGACCGCAACGAGGGCGACCCCCAGGGTGGCCAGCAGTTCCAGCACGAGCGAGGACAGAAAGGCGATCCGCAGGGTTGCCATCGCCGAACGTCGGTGTGCCGCCGCCAGTTCGGTGATGCGACGGACTGATCCGGCGGCCCGGTCAAGCACGCGAAGGGTCGGGATACCGGCGACGAGGTCCAGTAACCGGCCCTGCATCGTGGCCATGGCGGCGAGCGCGGCCGCCGAACGGTCGGCGGTGACGAGCCCGATCAGCACCATGAACAGCGGGATCAACGGTAGGGCGATGATCACGATTGCCGCCGCCTGCAGGTCATAGCACGCCATGGTCAGTACGGCCACCGGCGTGAGCACCGCGGCCTGCACCACCGCGGGCAGATAGCCGGTGAAATAGGGGCGTAGCCCGTCGAGACCGTGGGTGACGACGGTGGCCGCGCTGTCCCGCTGGGACGTCAATCGCCGTGGGGGAGAGGAGGTTACCGACCGCAGAACCTGACCGGACATCTCACCGATCACCGCGGTCGCGCCGCGTTGTGAGAGCCGCCCTTGCAGCCAGTGGGCCACCCCGCGCAGGCCCCAGAGCGCGGACAGCGCAAGCAGCGCGCCGCCATGGTGGGCGGCCGAGCCCGGTTCGACGATGATCCCGGCGACGATGTGGGCCAGCACGATGGCCGCGGCGATGGTGCTGACGCTGATGGTGACGCCGCAGGCCACCGCGGCCACCAGGTAGCGCCGCAACGTGCCGGTGGACCCGGTGGCGCCGCGGATGCCCAGTGCGCGCCAGAGGTTCAGACCGACCGCCGTGACAGTCCGATGGAGGCCGGAATGCGGTCCGCTGAGATACGTTTGCGGAACACCCAGTACGTCCAACCCTGGTACACCAGCACCAGTGGCAGTAGGGTCAACGACGCCCAGCTCATGATCTTCAAGGTGTACGGCGTCGACGAACCGTTGTAGATGGTGATGCCCCACTCCGGGTTCAACGTCGACGGCAGCAGATGCGGATACATCGAACCGAACAGCAGGACCACCACGGCGGCCACCACCACAACGGTGGCCACGAAGGCCCAACCCTCCCGCGCACGTGACCACATGAGTGCCACCGCGATCAACAGCGCGACGACGGCGGTGCCCAGCGCCAGCCAGGTCCACGGCTTACCGTGAGCCAGCTGCGTCCACAGTCCGAAGCCGCCCGCCAGCAGGATCACCGGCAGGGTGAGGATCTTGGCGAAGCGGAACGCGTCGTCACGCACGGTCCCAGAGGTTTTCAGCGCAATGAACACCGAGCCGTAGAACGCGAACAATGATGCGGTCGCCAGGCCACCGAGCACGGTGTAGGCGTTCAGCACGTCTCCGATCGACGCGTGAACGCGATGATCGGCGTCAATCGGCAGGCCTTGCACCAAGATTGCGAAAGCGACGCCCCAGAGGATGGCCGGCAGCCAAGATCCGACCGCGATGCCGAAGTCGGCCCAGTAACGCCACTTGGTGTCGTCGACCTTGCCGCGCCACTCTATCCCCACGATGCGCAGGATCATTCCGAACAGTATCGCCAGTAGGGGAAGGTACAGGGCCGAGAACAAGGTCGCGTACCAGTTGGGGAAGGCCGCGAACATGGCTGCGCCGGCCGTGATCAGCCACACCTCGTTGGCATCCCACACCGGTCCGATCGTGTTGAGCACTGCGCGCCTACGGTTTTCCGGATCACCGTCACCGACGCCGGCCAGTGGGGCCATCAGCATGCCGACCCCGAAGTCGAAGCCCTCCAGCACCACGAAGCCGAGGAACAGTGCGGCGATGAGCAGGAACCAAAGTTCTTGGAGTCCCATCTGCGATCAGTCCTCTCAGTACGCGAAAGACAAGGGGGCAGAATCCTCTTCCCCGGGCGGCTTGGGCGGCGCGGGCTCGGAGTCGTGTTCCAATGGACCTTCGACCACGTAGCGGCGCATCAACCAGAACCAGATGACCGCGAGCACACCGTAGAGCAGGGTGAACACGGCGAGCGAGAAGAACACCGTGCCCGCGGAGTGATCCGAAACGCCTTGTTGCACGGTCAACCGCACCATCTGGTCACCGGTGGGGTTGGGGACCACCACCCAGGGTTGGCGGCCCATTTCGGTGAACACCCAGCCGGCGGAGTTGGCCAAAAACGGTGTCGGCAAGGTGATCAGGGCGGCGAGGCCGAACCATTTCTGGTCGGGGAGCCGGCGTCCCCGGGTGAGCCACAGCGCCACCAGCGCGAAGGCCAACGGGATCAGCATGAGACCGATCATCGCCCGGAACGACCAGTAGGTGACGAACAGGTTCGGCCGGTAGTCGCCTGGGCCGAAACGTGATTCGAAATCCCGCTGCAGGTCGTTGACACCTTCGAGGGTGACACCGCTGAACTTGCCTTCGGCCAGGAAGGGCAGGACGTAGGGAACCTCGAGAACGTGGGTCACACTGGCGCAGTTGTTGTGTGTGCCGACGGTCAGGATCGAAAAATTCGGGTCGGTCTGGGTGTCACACAAGGATTCGGCCGAGGCCATCTTCATCGGCTGCTGGACGAACATCAACTTGCCCTGAACATCGCCGGTGAAGAACAGCACCACCACGGCCGCCAGCGCCACCATGCTGCCCAGGATCGTTGCCGGCCGGTACATCCCGGCGGAGTCATTGGCGGTCTCGGCGTCGATCGCATCCGCGTCGTCGGCCCGGACCGCCCTGCGTCGGTCACGCACCATCAGCCAGGCACTGACCGCGGCGACGAACGTTCCTGCTGTCAGCAGCGCCCCGCCGATGACGTGCAGCACTGCCCAGATGGCGGTGTTGTTGCTCAGCAGGGCGCCGAAATCGACGAGCTCCGCGCGTCCGGACTCCGGGTTGAACCGGGCTCCGACCGGATGCTGCATGAATGAGTTGGCCGCGATGATGAAGTACGCGGATGCGTTGACCGCGAAGGCCACCATCCAGATGCAGAACAGATGGACGGCACGCGGTAGCCGGGTCCAGCCGAAGATCCACAGACCGATGAAGGTGGACTCGACGAAGAAGGCGACGAGACCCTCGAAGGCCAACGGCGCTCCGAAGATGTCACCGACGAACCGGGAGTATTCGCTCCAGTTCATGCCGAACTGGAATTCCTGCACGATGCCGGTCGCCACACCGATGGCGAAGTTGATCAGGAAGAGCTTGCCGAAGAACCGGGTCAGTCGATACCAGTGGTCGTTCCCCGTCACCATCCACGCGGTCTGCATGACGGCGATCAGCGGTGCCAATCCGATCGTCAGCGGAACGAAGATGAAGTGGTAGACGGTGGTGATTCCGAACTGCCACCGTGACACGTCCAAAGCGTCCATCTGGCCCTACTTTCGAGGTCTCAGATCAATCTACGACGGAGTGTAGTAGAGAATCGGACACCGACCGCTCGCCTCGACGGTGTGTTACGTCACGGTGGGCGCCTGCGGTGAGAGCGCCGCGTCGAGCTTCTTGGCGTCGCTGCGAATTCCGAAGGCCGAGATGACCTCGAGCACACCCACGACGACCAGGATGACGCCGGTGACCTGAGTGAGGGCGACCAGACCCTCCAACGGGGCAACGAACATGATGATGCCGGCGATGACGCTGACGACGCCGACGATGATCTCCCAGATGCGTCCCGGCAGGGAGCTGTCGCCGATGGCCGACATCGCCGTCGCCACACCGCGGAAGATGAAGCCGACGCCGATCCAGATCGCCAGCAACTGCACCGAGTTCTCCAGGTTGACGAAGCACAGCACGGCCAGCACGAGCGCGGCCGCGCCACCGATGAACAGCAGTACCCGGCCCCCGACCGACGAGCGGAGGCTGAATGCCAGGACCAGCTGCGAGATACCGGTGATCAGCAGGTAGGCGCCGAAGAATATGGCCGTGACGAAGATTGCCGCTCCGGGACGGATGAAGACGAGGATGCCCAGGACGATGGCGAGGATGCCGGTGACCAATGCCGTCTTCCACAGATGAGGCAACAGGCTTGGGGCAGCGGTGGTTTCCATGCCCGAAGTGTGGCACACTGTGCGGCCCTGAACACGGATTTCACGGTACGGCTGTGGCGCCGATGCGTGGTCGTTAATGTTCGGTTACCGGCGCTGCACACCCGGCCCGGGGCCGTTAACGTCTCCGATTCGGAGGCGACGGACCGTGGCCGCAGACTGAGAAAAGAGGCAATCGTGACAGTTGGACGACAGCCCCGTCGGCGCAGGATTTGGCGTTCTGCGATGGTGCTCGCCGCGAGCGGTGCACTGGTGATGTCGGGTTGTGCCACCAACACCGATTCCAGCGGACCGGCCGCCGAGACCACCGCCGCGAAAGTGGACAAGGTCGATTCGATTGCCGGCTCCGTGCCGGAGCCGATCAAATCGAGCGGGAAGCTCATCGTCGGCACCGACCCGTCGTACCCGCCGAACGAATTCAAGGACCCCAGCGGCAAGATCATCGGCTTCGACGTCGATCTGATGAATGCCGTCGCCGCCACACTGGGACTCACGCCGGAATATCGGGCCTCGTTGTTCGACAAGATCATCCCGTCCGTTCAGGGTGGCAACTACAACCTCGGGATGTCCTCGTTCACCGATTCCAAGGAGCGTGAACAGCAGGTCGACTTCGTCACCTACTTCAACGCCGGTTCGGCATGGGCGCAGAAGGTCGGTGCCGGCATCAACCCGGACGACGCGTGCGGTAAGAAGATCGCCGTGCAGACCGCGACCGTGCAGGACACCGAGGAAATGCCGGCCCGTAACCAGAAGTGTGCCGCAGCGGGTAAGCCCGCGATCAACGTCGTCAAGTTCGACGATCAGACTGCGGCCACCAGCGCGGTCATGTTGGGCCAGGCTGATGCGATGTCCGCCGACTCGCCGGTGACCACCTACGCGATCAAGCAGAGCGAGGGCAAACTAGAGGCCGCGGGGGAGATCTTCGACTCCGCGCCCTACGGCTGGGCGGTGCAGAAGAATTCACCGCTGGCCCAATCCCTCAAACAGGCCCTTGAGCATCTCATCGACAGCGGCGCGTACAAGCAGATCGCCGCGAACTGGGGCGCCGAGAACGGCATGATCGACAAACCGGTCATCAACGGCGCAGTCAGCTGAGTTGCCGATGACCGAGGGATCGCCGCCACCCGCCATCGACGCTGTCCCGCTGCGGCATCCGTGGCGGTGGGTGGCGGCAGCGGTCATCCTGATCCTGCTCGCCCTCTTCGTCTACGGTGCGGCGACCAACGAGGCCTACGGGTGGGATACCTACGTCAAGTACCTTTTCGACAAACGCATCTCGCAAGCCGCCTGGAACACGCTGCAACTGACCATCTACTCGATGGTGTTGGCCCTTGTCCTCGGCGTGCTCCTCGCCGTGATGCGGCTGTCGCCCAATCCGGTGCTCAAGGCCGTGTCGTGGACATATCTGTGGATCTTCCGTGGCACCCCGATCTACGTGCAGTTGGTGCTCTGGGGCCTGGTCCCGGTGATCTACCAGAACATTCAGCTCGGCGTCCCGTTCGGCCCGCGGCTGTTCGAGTTCAGCCTGTCCGATCCGAATGTGTTCTGGCTGGCGGTGCTCGGCCTGGGGCTCAACGAGGCGGCCTATATGGCCGAGATCATCCGGGGCGGCATCAATTCGGTTCCCGAGGGGCAGACGGAAGCCTCGGTGGCGCTGGGCATGTCATGGGGAAAAACCATGCGGCGCACCGTGCTTCCGCAGGCGATGCGGGTGATCATCCCGCCGACGGGCAATGAGTTCATCAGCATGCTCAAGACCACCTCGCTCGTCACGGCAGTTCCCTACAGCTTCGAGTTGTACGGCCGCTCAAAGGATATCGGGGTGGCCCTGTTTCAGCCCGTGCCGTTGCTCCTGGTGGCCTCCACCTGGTATCTGGCGATCACCAGCGTCCTGATGGTCGGTCAGTACTACCTAGAGCGGTATTACGCCCGCGGCGCGTCGCGCAAGTTGACGTCCAAGCAGTTGGAAGCCCTGGCCAGGGCACAGATGGGAGAGACGCCGTGACCGCCGCCGAACCGATGGTGCGGGCCGAGCGCGTGTGCAAGAACTTCGGTGCCCTGCACGTCCTCAAGGGGGTCACCCTCGACGTCGGCAAGGGCGAGGTGTTGTGCATGGTGGGCCCGTCGGGCTCGGGCAAGTCGACGTTCCTGCGCTGTATCAATCATCTTGAGCAGGTCAATGCCGGCCGACTCTACGTCGACGGAGAACTCGTCGGCTATCACGAACGCGGGGGCAAGCTCCACGAAATGGCTCCCCGCGAAGCGGCCCGGCAACGCCGGGACATCGGCATGGTGTTTCAGCACTTCAACCTGTTCCCGCACCGTACGGCACTGGAGAACATCATCGAGGCGCCCATCCAGGTCAAGAAGGTGAAAAAGGACGCCGCCGTGGCGCGGGCAAGAGATCTGCTGGACCAGGTGGGACTGGCGGCCAAGGCCGATGCCTATCCGGCGCAGCTGTCAGGCGGTCAGCAGCAGCGGGTCGCGATCGCCAGGGCACTGGCGATGAACCCCAAGCTGATGCTGTTCGACGAGCCGACCTCGGCGTTGGATCCCGAGCTGGTCGGGGAGGTGCTGACCGTCATCAAGCGGCTCGCCGGTGAGGGAATGACCATGGTGGTGGTGACCCACGAGATGGGGTTCGCCCGTGAAGTGGCCGACAAATTGGTGTTCATGGACGGCGGCGTCGTGGTGGAGTCCGGCCCGCCGCGCGAGGTGATGAGCAACCCCAAACATGAACGCACAAAGGAGTTTCTGTCGAAGGTGATGTAGCGTCGGAGGGGTGACTCGTGCACGCGCTGACGTCTTCGTCGCGGCGGACGAACTTCGTGAACGCCTCGCCTCCGGCAGCCCCGTCACGCTGCTGGACGTCCGCTGGACCCTCGCGGAACCGAACGGCCGGCCGGCATATCTCAACGGTCATCTGCCCGGCGCGGTATATGTCTCGCTCGACGAGGACCTCAGTGATCACCGTGTCACCGGCCGCGGACGTCATCCGCTGCCGTCCGGGACCGACCTGCAGGCAGCAGCCCGGCGCTGGGGAGTACGCACCGGTGTGCCCACCGTCGTCTACGACGATTGGAACCGTGCCGGCTCGGCCCGGGCCTGGTGGGTGCTGACCGCGGCCGGCATCGACGACGTGCAGATTCTCGACGGCGGTCTGGCGGCCTGGTCGGCCGCCGGTGGCATCGTGCAGTCGGGCGAGGTCACGCCCGAGGCCGGTGATGTCGAGGTCCGCCACGAAAACCTGTACCGCGGGGCCCGCCGCACCCTGACGGCCGAGGAGATTCCCGCCGGGGCAGACGTGCTGCTGGATGCCCGCGCGCCGGAACGGTTCCGCGGAGACGTCGAACCCGTCGATCCGGTGGCCGGCCACATCCCCGGGGCGGTCAACCTGCCCAGTACCGAACTGCTGGCCGAGGACGGCAGGCTTGTCCCGGAGGGCCGACTGCAGGCCCTGTTGGCGGATCGAGGTGTGGCAGGCAGCGCCGCTGTCGGCGCGTACTGCGGGTCAGGTGTCACCGCGGCGCTGGCGGTGGCCGCCCTGGCTGCCGCCGGAGTCGACGCTGCGCTGTATCCCGGGTCGTGGTCCGAGTGGACATCGAATCCGCAGCGGCCCGTGGCGCAGGGACCGAGTTAGCCTGGGCAAATGCCGCGAAGCCCGGACCCGGTCACGCCGCTGTGGCGTGCCGCGCAGATCTTTCGGCTGTTGAGTTGCCTGTACGCCGTGGGATTCCAGATCGCGATCAACGACGATCTGGCGCGTCCGGTCCTCGCCGGAGTGCTGTGCGCGGCGTTGATCCTGTGGAGCATCGCCTGCGCGTTGGCCTACCTGCAGGGGTTCGGCCGACGCCCGTGGTGGGTGGTCGCCGAGGTCGTCGTGGTGCTGGTGCTCATGCTGTCCACCGAACTGGTGGCGGCCGACCCGTGGATCGCCGACAACCAGTCTTGGCCGACCACGCTGTGGGCCACCAATGCGACGATCTCGGCGGCGCTGCAGTTCGGCCCGGTCGGTGGAATGTCGGCCGGGCTCGCCGTGATGGCGGCAGCGGCCGCGTTGAAGGGGTACATCAGCATCAATCTGGGCCGCAACGCGACGATCGTCATCGAATTGGCGGTGGGTCTGGCGGTCGGAATGGCGGCCCAGACCGCCCGCCGGGCACATGCCGAGTTGCAGCGGGCAGCGCGATTGGCGGCTTCGTTGGAAGAGCGCGAGCGGTTGTCGCGACGGGTCCACGACGGCGCCATCCAGGTGTTGGCCCTCGTAGCTCGGAAGGGTCGCGAAATCGGTGGGGACACAGCACAATTGGCCGAGCTGGCGGCCGAGCAGGAACGCGCTCTGCGCCGGCTGGTCAGCGCTCCCGACCCAGACGTCGAATCCGGTTCGACCGCCGACATCGGGGCGCTCCTGCGGTCGCGTGCATCGGATCGGATTGCGGTGAGCCTGCCCGCAGAACCAGTACTGCTCGCCCGCGAAGCGGCTCAGGAGTTGTTCGCCGCCGCGCGCAATGCCCTGGACAACGCCGTCGCCCATGCCGGTCCCGACGCGCGGATCTTCGTGTTGCTGGAAGATCTGGGCGACTCGGTGGCGGTGAGCATCCGCGACGACGGTGTCGGCATCGCCGACGGACGGTTGGACGAGGCGGTCCGGGAAGGCCATGTGGGGATTGCGAAATCTATTGTGGGCCGGATGGATTGGTTGGGCGGTGAGGCGCAGCTGAGCACTGCCGCGGGGTGCGGCACCGAATGGGAGCTGACGTTACCGCGGTCGGCGGGGGATCGTGCCGCCTTCGATAAGCGCGAGAAGGGACAGTGATGGCCGAGGGTGCACTGACCGTGATGGTGGTCGACGATCATCCGATCTGGCGCGACGCGGTGGCGCGCGATCTGGCCGACGACGGGTTCGAGGTCGTCGCCACCGCCGACGGGGTGGGTGCGGCGCGCAGGCGAGCCGAGGTGGTACGGCCGGATGTCGTGGTGATGGACATGAGCCTGTGCGACGGCAGCGGTGCGACCGCCACCGCCGAGGTGCTCACGGTCTCACCGTCGTCACGGGTTCTGGTGTTGTCGGCCTCCGACGAGCGCGACGACGTCCTGGAGGCGGTCAAGGCCGGGGCCACCGGCTATCTGGTGAAGAGTGCGTCCAAAGCGGAGTTGACCGCGGCGGTACGCGCCACCGCCGAAGGGCGTGCCGTGTTCACCCCGGGTCTGGCCGGACTGGTCCTCGGCGAGTATCGACGCATCGCCCAACGGCCGGACGACGGTCCGGCCACACCCAGCCTGACCGAACGCGAAACCGAGGTGCTGCGGTATGTGGCAAAAGGGTTGACGGCCAAGCAGATCGCCACCCGGCTGTCACTGAGCCACCGCACGGTGGAGAACCATGTCCAGGCGACGTTCCGTAAGTTGCAGGTTGCCAACCGAGTCGAGCTGGCGCGCTACGCCATCGAACACGGCCTCGACGAGTAGTCCTACTCATCACGGCGACAGAGTTTGTTGCCAGGATGAGCGCATGAGCGAACCAAATCGCGTGGTGATCGCCCGCATGTCGTCGGATCTGGCCGCGATCTCGGCATACCTGAACCGGGTCGCCACCGATCTGGGGGAATTGGGCCGGATGCTCGACCAGACGCCGGTGCCCACTGCGCCGCCCGCGCCTGTCCGCGCTGTGGCGGTGCGGCCGCCGGCACCGGTGCCACCTCCCGATCGTTCGGAAGGCTGGATCGGCAAGGCGCTCGCGGCGGTGGGCGTGACCGTGACGCTCACGGGCGTGGTGTTGCTGCTGGTGCTGGCCGCCCAGGCGGGCATCCTGCGCCCCGAGTTCCGCGTGGCTGCAGGCACGGTCCTGGCCGCCGGTCTGGTGGGCGCCGGGTGGGCGCTTCACCGCCGTCCAGGTGGACGAACCGGTGCAATCGCGTTGGCGGCCACCGGCATTGCTGCGGCCTACATGGACGTCATCGCGGTGACGTCGATCTACCACTGGGTGCCGGCGCCGATGGGGCTGGCCTTGGCTGCGGCGGTCGGTGGCGCGGGCCTGATGCTGGCCCGCCGGTGGAACGCCCAGAACCTCGCCCTGTTGGTACTGGTGCCGCTGATCGCGTTGGCCCCTGCCATCACCGATGGGGTGACGCTGTTGCTCGTCGGATTCATGCTGGCCTTGTCGGCGGCCGCGCTGCCGGTGCCGTGGGGCCGGGACTGGCTGTGGTTGCACGCCGCGCGGACGGTCGCCGCCACCTGGCCGCTGATGGTCGCATTGGTGGCGACCGCTGTCGGTGGTCGCGACGATCTGCTGCTCGCGCTGGCGTGCGCGGTTGCGGCGGTGCTGGCGTTGGGCGGTGGGCTGTTGCTACTGCGCTGGAGCACCAGACCGGCGGCCACGGCGGTGTGGACTGCCGGTGGTGTCCTGCCGTTGCTGTGCGTCTCGGCAGCTGTTGACCGGGTTATTGCGGCCCTCATGATCGCAGCGCTGGCCGCCGCCTTGGTGGCCATCGTGGCGCTGGGCGACCGGTTGCCCGGCGTGAGCGCGGCGGTTCGGCACGTGTGGTCGGTGCTGGCCGCGGTCGCCGCCCTGATCGCGGTGTTGGTGGCGTTCGACGGCCAGGTGTCAGGTCCGGTGGTGCTGGCCATGGCGACGGTGGTTGCGATCGGCGGCCGCCACGACGGTGTCACGCGGTGGATCGCTGTCGGACTGACTGCCGTCGGCGGCGTCATCTACCTGGACTCTGCCGGGCCGGAAAAGCTGATCGAAGCCACGAGACTATCTGGGGGACACATGGTTTCGGTGTTGCTGGGCAGCCTGCTGGTGATCGCTGCCGTGGCTGCGCTCGGCTGGGCATTCTCGAAAGGTGAGTGGGCCGACCGTGACGTCATCCGGTTGGCGTGGGCAGCCGCGGCGGTAGTGGCGGGGTATGCGGTCACCGTCTTCACCGTGACCGCCGGGGTGGCCATCGGCGGTGTCGAGGCCGGTTTCTTCGGTGGCCACATGGCCGCGACCATCTGCTGGATCGCTGCGGCGGCCGGACTGCTCGGGTACGCGGCACGACAACCCAGAACACAGCGATCACTGCTCATCGGCGGCGGCATGACGCTGGTCGCGGCCGCGACTGCCAAATTGTTCCTCTTCGATCTCGGCACCCTCGACGGGATGTTCCGGGTGGCGGTGTTCATCGTGGTCGGATTGGCGCTGTTGGGCATGGGCGCGGGGTACGCCCGGCTGCTCAGCCAGCAGGACCAGGACGTCGTCTAATTTGGAATGATTCCAAAATGGGTGACGTTATCAATGGCATGAGTACACGTCGAACTGAAACCGATATCCGGGGTCACCAGGCCGAACCCGAGCTGAGTGCGGCCCTGCAACAAGTGCTTGTCGACCTGATCGAATTGGGTCTGCAAGGGAAGCAGGCCCATTGGAACGTCGTCGGCACCAACTTCCGCGATCTGCATCTGCAGCTCGATGAAGTCGTCGATTTCGCCCGGGAAGGCGCTGACACCGTCGCCGAGCGGATGCGCGCGCTGGACGCTGTTCCCGACGGCCGCACGGACACGGTCGCAGCCACCACCACGCTCCCGGAGTTCCCGGGCTACGAACGCAGCACCGATGAGGTGGTCGATCTGATCGCCACCCGGATCTATGCGACCGTCGGCACCTTGCGGGCGGTACACGATCCCGTCGATGCACACGACCCGAGCACCGCCGACATCCTGCACCAGTTGATCGACGGACTGGAGAAGCTGGCGTGGTTGATCAAGTCGGAGAACCGCAAGGTTTAACCCGTCGCCGGCGGCACGATGGAGGCGGTCCGCGCCTGGCTCGTGCCGTCGAGCCCACCGCGTAGCGCCTCGTCGTCGCGACGTCCGACCAGATACCAGGTGTGCATGAGTCCTTTGCCCTTGATCTCCACATCGCCACGTTCCTCAAGCACGAACGCGTGGTTGATCCGGTCATAGACGTTCTGCGGCACCTGAATTCGGCCGGCCACATCGGTGCTCTCCATGCGGGAGGCGACGTTGACCGCGTCGCCCCAGACGTCGTAGAAGAACTTTCGGGCGCCGACCACTCCGGCGACCACCGGCCCGGCGGCCAGACCGATCCGCAACGGCACCGCCCGACCGCGCGGATCCTTGAGATCGGCCACCGCGTCGGCCAGGTCGAGCGCCAGACATGCCAGCGCCTCGATGTGATCGGTGCGCGCCTTGGGCACGCCGGACACCACCATGTAGGAGTCGCCGCTCGTCTTGACCTTCTCCAGACCGTGGCGATCCACCAGCGCATCGAGGTCGGTGTACAGGCGGTCCAGGAAGCGCACCAGATCGGTCGGCGAGATATCGCTGGCCCGCTCCGTATAGCCGGCCATGTCGGCGAACAGGATCGAGGCATCGTCGTACTTGTCGGCGATGATGGTGCGCGACGGGTCCTTGAGTCGCCGGGCGATCGTGGTCGGCAGGATGTTGGCCAGCAGTTGCTCGGAACGCTGATATTCGGCTTCCATCGCGTGTTCGGCCCGCGCCACCTCCCGCATCGCCACCCACACCGTGGCAAACACCATGACGGCAGCGGACACGGCGGACAGAACGAAGCCGGCGGTCATGGCCCATGGCGGTCCGAGTCCGCGGTCGCGGGGGGTCAGCATTTCCAGCGTGATCGTGGCCGCCACGGCAACGGCGGCCAGCGTCGCCGCCAACGCGATCCGCTCGATTCCCAACACCAGCACCACCAGGGACGCTGCAACGACGAAGTAGAACTGCAGACCCGAACCGGTCCCCATGGCAAAACACATGACCGACACCGATGTGAAGGCCACCAGAAAGAACGCCAGCGGCGCGAGCAATTCGCCGAACCGGTAGAGCAGTGGCACCAACAGGAACAACGCGGCGGTCACGAGATTGACGAAGCCGAAACGCCACATCGGCCCGCCGAGGACAAGTTGGAAAATTCCGAATCCGCCGGACACCGCCGCCGCGATCCAGGCCGCGATGTTCAACACCCGCAGTCGGCTCGACACGCTCTCGGCGTAGTGCCGAGTGCGGGCCGGTACGCGGTTGTTCAGCGCCACCTCGGGCATGCACACCGAGCGGCGGACCTCGACCACCACGGATAAAAGGGTATCGCCGCTGGCAGCACGGTTGGTCGAATTGGCAAGGCCGCTACCGGCGAAGCATGCCAGCAAACACCCGGCGCCCCGTACGCCGCAACCGGTATGTCACAATCCGTATGCCAAAATAGGAACCTGTTTCAGTGAACGCGGCCGCTGAGCCGCTATCTCTTCCGGGGGGATCCCGTCGTGGACCGGTCATGGATGCGTACCACCGCTGCCGGCTGTGCAATTGCTTGTGGAGCCATGGTGGCCGGCCCCGGAGTGGCCGGCACGGCAGTGGCTTCCGCCGGCCTGTTCGGCATCGACGTCGATGTCCTCCATATCTTCGACCACAAGCACAAGAAGAAGAAGTCCGATCGTCGGGCCCAGGTCGGTGCGCAACGCAAGGGCCGCATCGGCGGGCCACCGGCATCGACACGGTCGGCCGGAGTGACCGCCAAGGTCGGTGCCGGCGAAGTGGCCGGGCCGGCAGCTCGTGCGGCCACCTCCGGGCCGGTTTCGCAGTCCGCAGGCGTCGTGGGTGACGGGCAGGCTCCTACCGCAGTCGTATCCGTGGGGGAGGTTCCATCGGCGGCCGTAACCACCGGGGGTGCCGTCACCTCCGGCGGTGGCGGGGCAGCCGGGATACCTCGCAACGGCAACATCGGCAGGGCTCCCAACCTGGCTCCGGTACCCACCGCGCCGAGCAGTCGGAAAATAGTGATCCGCTCGTCCCCGCCGAAGGCTCCGGCGCCGGCATCACCCGTCGGGCCGGCAGTGCCGGCCGCACCCGCTGCGCCGGCACCGGTGGTCGTGCCGCCGGCTCCGGTCATCACGCCACCCGCGCCGTCCGCACCTCCGATCAGTGCACCCTCGGCCCCGAATGCGCCCAGGGTGGCGGTGCCCAGATCGGAACCTCCTGCGGCCCAGCCCCTTACGGCACCGGCAATGCCCGAGTCCTTCCGAGTGGGCTACGCCGATTACCTGCGTACCGCCGATACCACCGATCTTCTCTTCGCAGTGCTGCCCGGATTGGGTGGAATGGTGTTGTTGACCGCCGTGGGCGGTGCCGCCGGATTCCGCCAGGCCAGGGCCGCACAGCGACTGCCGTCGCCGCAGATTGCCCGGTTCCTGCCGTAGCAAGTGTCGGGATGTAGCGCCGACCTCGACGTCGCGCCGACATCGAGGTGAACTGCGGTCAGGTCGCGGACGGCAAACACGGCCGCAACGCGACGAACACATACGGACGACGCGGCCGCCGGCATTTATGAAGGTCAGTTAGATTCATTATGGATCTCTCGGTCATGCCGACCGGTTGTGCAGCAATGGCTCTCTTCGTGGTCCATTCGCCAGATTCACAACCTGCTGCATATGTACGACGGGCGCTGGGCCGGTAATCACCACCGGCAATCGTGGGGCCGAATCATGTGGTGGTGCGTGCGTGGAGGGTGTGCCAGCACCCGTCGCTACCGGGTGATTATCAAGGCGTCGAGGCGATTCCGACGAACTCTGTCGTTTGCGCCTTTATTGACGCACCGGCGTGATTTACTCGTCGGGATCGGGTCGCGCTCACCATGGCGCACCACGCGTTCGCGGCGGTGTGCGCATGGTCGGGCCTGGATTGCCACCGCGTCCCAGGCTTGGGCATTGCGCCGAGTTCGCATCCGATCTGTAGATGCATGTTCGCGCACCTCTCGTGGTGCCGGCACGGAGACAGGCGGAGGAACTCGCGATTTTCAGGATTCTGAAGCGGCTGTGGATTCCGCTGGTGCTCGTGGTGGTCGCTGTCGCAGGTGGATTCACGGTCTCGCGGTTGCATGGTGTCTTCGGCAGCCACAGCCGTCCGACCTACACCAGTACCGAGCGCGAGGAGAAGCGCCCGCACGACCCCAAGCATCTGGTGTACGAGGTATTCGGACCCCCGGGGACGGTGGCGACCATCAGCTACTTCGACGCCGATGCCGAGCCGCAACTCATCAGGGAGGCGATACTGCCCTGGTCACTGGAATTCCCGATCTCGGATGCCACGGCGATGGGAAACGTGACCGCACAGGGAAACACAGAGTCGATCGGGTGTCGCATCCTGGTCGGCGACGAGGTGAAGGATGAGAAAGTCCGGTCCGGCGTCAGCGCGTTCACCTTCTGCCAGCTGAAGGCCGCATGAGCACCGACAGCGAACCGGTGACGGAGCCGCTGCCGATCGGCGGACGCCGGCCGGTCATCGCGCGCCTGGTTCGCACGCTGTCCATACCGATCATCCTTGGCTGGCTGGCGATCACAGTCTTGTTGAGCGTCGCGGTCCCGTCGCTCGAACAGGTGGAGAAAGAGCATGCGGTAGCCATGGATCCCACCGCTGCACCCTCGTTCGAGGCGATGCAGCGCATGGGCGAGCTGTTCGGTGAAGCCGGTTCGGGTGCGGTCGCGATGATCGTCCTGGAGGGTGAACAACCCCTCGGCGACGAGGCCCACGGCTATTACGACGAGATGGTTCGTCAGTTGAAAGCCGACACCACCCACGTCGAGCATGTCCAGGATTTCTGGGGCGACCCGATGACCCAGGGCGCCGCGCAGAGCCTCGACGGCAAGGCGACCTATGTGCAGGTGACCCTGATCGGCAACCAGGAGATGTCAGCGGTCAAATCCGTTGCGGCCGTGCGGGAAATCGTCGACCGTATCCCGGCGCCGTCAGGGGTCGAGGCCTATGTGACCGGACCGGCGGCATTCGCTGCGGATCTGGGTCCGGCCGGCAACCGGACGGTGGCACTGGTCACCTCGTTGAGCCTCACGGTGATCTTCGTGATGTTGCTGCTCGTCTACCGATCGATCGTCTCCGTCATTTTGATGCTGGTGGTCGTGGGTATCGAACTGACGGTGGCTCGCGGGGTCGTCGCACTGCTGGGCAGTCTCGGGGTCATCGGAATAACCACGTTCGTCGTCAATCTGTTGGTCGCGCTCGCGATCGCGGCCGGAACGGATTACGGCATATTCTTCACCGGACGCTACCAAGAGGCGCGACAGGCCGGCGAGGACAAAGAGGCGGCGTTCTACACGACGTTCCGAAGCGTCGCGAAGGTGGTCGTGGGTTCCGGATTGACGATTGCCGGAGCAATCCTCTGTTTGCATTTCACCCGGCTACCCGTCTATCAGACTCTCGGCGTCCCCACCGCGGTCGGCATGGTGGCTGCGGTTTTGGTAGCCGTCACCTTGGTACCCGCGGTCATCGCGGTAGGAAGCCGCTTCGGGTTGTTCGAGCCCAAGCGGAAGATCACGGTCCGTCGCTGGCGAAAGGTGGGAACAGCGGTCGTTCGGTGGCCGGGTCCCATTCTCATTGCCACCTGCGCCGTTTCGCTCATCGGCCTGTTGGCGCTTCCCGCCTACAAGCCCAGCTACAACGATCAGAAGTACATACCCCAGGACATCCCGGCCAATGTCGGCTACGCAGCGGCCACACGGCATTTCCCGCAGTCATTGATGATGGCGCCCGACATCTTGTTGATCGAGGCCGACCACGACATGCGGAACCCGGTCGATTTTCTGGTGCTGAACAAACTGGCGAAGGGCGTGTTGTCGGTGCCGGGCGTGTCGACGGTTCAGGCACCGACTCGACCCGGTGGTGAGCCACTCAAGCATTCCACGATCCCGTTCATGCTCAGCATGAGCAATGCCTCGCAGACGCATCTGATGCCGTTTCAGAAGAACCGGATGAACGATCTGCTGGTCCAGGCCGACGACATGACCAAGACGATCGCAATCGTCAAGCGCATGCAGGCGCTGACCGAAGAGATGGTCGACACGACCCATCGGATGGTCGCCGACACTCATGAGCTGCAAGAGACAACGAACCAATTGCGTGACCACGTCGCCAATTTCGACGACTTCTTCCGGCCCATCCGCAACTACTTGTACTGGGAACCGCACTGTTACACGATCCCCATCTGTTCGTCGATTCGATCGGTCTTCGACACACTCGACGGCATTGACCAGATCACCGTCAAGATGGTCGATCTGGTTGCCAATCTCGATCAGCTCGATGAAATCCTGCCCCAATTGGCGGCCCAGTTCCCCGTGATGATCTCGACCATGGAATCCACGCGCACGATGATGCTGACGATGCACAGCACCATGTCCGGAATCATGGAGCAGATGGAGGCGACGTCCGACAACGCCACCGCGATGGGCAAGGCATTCGACGCCGCGCAGAACGACGACTCCTTCTACCTCCCTCCAGAAGTCTTCGACAACAAGGACTTTCAACGTGTGATGGATATCTTCCTGTCGCCGGACGGGAAGGCGGCCCGCATGCTGATTTCCCAACGCGGCGACCCGGCGACGACCGAAGGCATGTCGTTGGTGGACCCGATCGAAACCGCAGCGCAGGAAGCGCTCAAGGGCACACCGCTCCAGAACGCCGGCATCTATCTCACCGGCACCGCAGCATCGGTGAAAGATCTGGTGGAAGCCTCGACCTACGATCTGCTGATCGCGGCTGTCGCGGCACTGTGTCTCATTTTCGGGATCATGCTGATCGTCACGCGGAGCTTGATCGCGGCGCTGGTGATCGTGGGTACCGTGGCGCTCTCGCTGGGCGCGGCATTCGGGCTCTCGGTGCTCATCTGGCAGCACATCCTCGGTATGCCGTTGAACTGGGTGGTGCTGGCCATGTCGGTGATCGTGTTGTTGGCAGTGGGCTCGGATTACAACCTGCTGCTGGTGTCACGGATGAAGGAGGAGATCGGCGCCGGCATCAACACCGGCATCATCCGGGCCATGGGCGGTAGCGGCAAGGTGGTGACTGCCGCCGGCCTGGTATTCGCATTCACCATGTTGGCGATGGTGGTCAGCGACCTGGTCACGATCGGCCAGTTGGGCGCGACCATCGGTGTCGGATTGCTGTTCGACACGTTGGTGGTGCGGGCGTTCATGACGCCGGCGATCGCGGCGCTGCTCGGACGATGGTTCTGGTGGCCGCAACGGGTGCACCCACGCCCGCTCAGCGCAGCACGGCGGACACCCGGCCGTGGTCAGCTCGTGCGGTCCATCCTGCAGAGGCAAGAGCGCTGAGCGGCATGGCAGCGATGATCTATCGGCTCGCCGTGCCGATCATCCTCGGCTGGCTGGCACTCATCGCCGTGGTCACCTTTGCGGTTCCGTCGCTGGAACAGGTGGGGCGGGAAAGCTCCGTACCGTTGGTGCCCAAGGACGCTCCGTCGTTTCAGGCGATGCAGCGCATGGGGGACGTGTTCGCCGAATCCGATTCCGACAGCGTCGCGATGATCGTCTTGGAGGGGGAGCACCCCCTTGGTGAAGACGCGCACCGCTATTACGACGAACTCATTCGTCACCTGAGGGCAGACACCGTCCATGTGCAGCACGTACAGGACTATTGGGGCGACTCGCTCACCGCCTCGGGTGTCGAGAGTGCAGACGGCCGCAGCGCCTATGTGCAGCTGAACCTGGCCGGCAACCAGGGTCAAGCGTTGGCAAATGAATCTGTGGAAGCGGTCCGGGGCATCGTGGCCAAAACACCGCCACCGTCTGGCGTCACGACCTATGTCACCGGCCCTGCTCCACTGGTGACGGATATGAACCACGCCGGTGACTCCTCGATCATGAAGATCACGCTGGTGACCCTGGTGGTCATTTTCACGATGTTGCTCTTCGTGTATCGCTCGATCACCACCGTCGTCCTTCTGCTGGCCATGGTCGGAATACAAGTGCAGGCGGCCCGGGGCGTCGTCGCGTTCCTCGGCGACCATCAGGTCCTTGGACTTTCGACATTTGCGGTCAATCTGCTGGTATCGCTGGGGATCGCGGTCGGAACGGATTACGGCATATTTTTCATCGGCCGCTATCACGAGGCCCGGCAAGCCGGCGAAGACCCAGAATCCGCTTTCTACACCACGTATCGCAGTGTCGCAAAAGTGGTCGTGGCGTCGGGTTTGACGATCGCCGGAGCCATTTACTGCCTGAGTTTCACCCGCCTGCCTTATTTCGAGACGATGGGCATTCCTTCGGCTGTCGGTATGGCCGTGGCCGTCGCGGTGGCTGTCACGCTGGTTCCGTCGGTCATCGCCGTCGGTAGTCGATTCGGGCTGTTCGAGCCCAGGCGGAAGCTCATGGTCCGGCGCTGGCGTGGGGTGGGCACCGCGGTGGTCCGCTGGCCGGTGCCGATCCTGGCCGCCGCCTGTGCAGTGGCATTCGTCGGCCTGCTGGCTCTGCCCGGATACCAGACCAGTTACGACGACCGACTGTATGTGCCCCAAGACATCCCGGCGAACGTCGGATATGCCGCAGCGGAACGACACTTTCCCGAGTCGCGGATGACGCCCGACATCCTGATGCTCGAGGCCGACCACGACATGCGCAACCCCACCGACTTTCTGGTGCTGCACAAGCTGGCCAAACGCATCTTCGAGGTGCCGGGTATCGCCACGGTGCAGACCATCACTCGGCCCGAAGGCAGTCCGATCGAACGCACGTCGATCCCGTTTCAGATCAGCCTGCAAAGCGCGGGACTTCTTCAGGTGATGCCGTTCGCCAAGGATCGGATGAACGACATGGTGAAGCAGGCCGACGACATGCAGAAGATGATCACGCAGATGGAGGGCACCTACAACCTGATGCGGTTGATGGGCTCGATCACCCACAACACAGTCGAACTGACCGGCGAGACTGCAGAACTCACCGATCAGCTGATGGCGACAGTGGCGAGTTTCGACGACTTCTACCGGCCACTGCGCAACTACCTGTACTGGGAGGGCCACTGCTACAACATTCCGGTCTGCTTCGCGATCCGATCGGTGTTCGACGCCCTCGACGGCACCGACAAGCTCAGCCTTCAACTCCACAAGCTTCTCGACAACCTCGTCCGGGTCGACGGGTTGCAGGCACAGCTGGTCACGCAGTTGCCGCCGATGATCGCGATCATGAAATCGATGCGGACCATGATGCTGACGATGCACAGCACCATGTCCGGGATGATCGCCATTATGGACGACACCACGTCCAATGCCACCTCGATGGGAAAAATCTACGACGCCGCACAGAATGACGACTCGTTCTACCTTCCGCCAGAGGTGTTCGAGAACAAAGACTTCCAACGCGCGATGAGCTTGTTCTTCTCGCCGGACGGCAAGGCGGTGCGATTGATCCTCACCCACCGTGGTGATCCCGGGACGCCCGAGGGTATCTCCAGGGTCGATGCCGTGCGGACGGCCGCGGAGGAGGCAATCAAGATGACACCCTTGGAGAACGCCTCGATCCGCCTGGCCGGTACTGCCGCAACCTACAAGGACCTGCGTGACGGGTCGAGATATGACCTCTTGATCGCTGGTGTCGCAGCGCTGTGTCTGATCTTCGGGATCATGCTGGTTGTCACGCGAAGCTTCGTGGCCGCGTTGGTGATCGTTGGAACGGTGGCTCTTTCGCTGGGTGCGGCGTTCGGGCTCTCGGTGCTCGTCTGGCAACACATTCTGGGCATCGAGCTGCACTGGCTGGTGCTGGCGATGTCGGTGATCGTGCTGTTGGCCGTGGGATCTGATTACAACCTGTTGCTGGTGTCGCGAATGAAAGAGGAAGTCGGCGCAGGCATCAACACGGGCATCGTCCGGGCGATGGGCGGCACCGGGAAGGTGGTGACCACTGCCGGCCTGGTGTTCGCGTTCACCATGTTGTCGATGGTGGTCAGTGACCTGCGCATCATCGGGCAGGTCGGGTCCACCATCGGATTGGGGTTGTTGTTCGACACCTTGGTGGTACGTGCATTCATGACGCCGGCGATCGCGGCATTGTTGGGCCGGTGGTTCTGGTGGCCGCTGCGAGTTCGGCAGCGACCGGCAAGTGCGGTGCTGGGGCCGGTCACGACGTCCGCCAGCCCACTGATCAAGCAGGAGGTGTGATTTCACACTGTTGTCGTACCGGTGAAAAGCACAACCAATGGGAGAGAGGAAAATTGACCATGTTCCGTCTGTCGTTGACCAGATTGTCCGTCGGACTCGGAGGACTGGCACTGTTGTTGGCCGGGGGATCGGGCATCGCATCGGCGGCGCCCAACTTGGACGCCGCAATCAACACGACGTGCAGCTATCCCCAGTTGGTATCGGCGCTCAATGCCCAGGATCCGCAAGTCGCCAACGCATTCAGCAAGTCGCCGATCTTGCAGCGCGGCCTCCGTGAATTTCTTGCTGCGCCACCGGAAGGCCGGGTACAAACAGCACAAGACGTGGCGAATGCGCCGATGTTTCAACCGTACCTCGGCACCATCGAACAGGCATTCAACACCTGCCACAACTTCTGACATCGCGCCAGGCTGCGCACGAACCCGGCGAAGTTGTCAGCCTTCGGGCATCACTCGATTACGCCCGTCAACTCGAAATCGTCGAGTGTGGCCTGCACCAAATCACGCAGGGCCGACTTCGTGTTCACTGCGCCAGGCTGGTAGGAGCCGACACTGATGAAGATCTTGCCGTTGATACGCCCGGACAAGATGAACATTCGACCACCGATACGCTCCAACAGATGTCGCGACTCGCGTTGGCCAGTTGCTCGTGCGTTCTCCACCTCGGCGACGGTGCCGTCGGGGCAGCCGATAACCGAATCGAGATCGCCGAGATATGAACAGAACACTGACTGATCAGGATCGGCCGGCACCCTGGCGGCCATCCGTTTGAGCGACCGCTTCGGTACGAATGACGGTATCCACAGCAGCTGTCTGGACTCGTCCGGTGTGTCCTTCATCGTCCTGAGCGTCTGTTTGATGGCGGCCCGCGCGTCGCGGAGGTCTGTGGTGAGAGGCGAGGGGTCGATGGTGACGCGCGCATAGGACAGCGCCATCGCGCGCGTGTCTTCCTCGGTGCGGTCACTGATCGGGATCTGCAGCGTGACGGCACCGTCGGCGGCGCGCCTGCGCCCCGCACGCTCCCCGAGTTTGGCAGCGAAGGCCGCGGCCAGCGTGTGACTCGCTCCGCCAAGCGCTTCGGCCCGGGCATCCCAGTCATCGAGATCGACGTAGACCGTGATGGCAGGTACGAGCACAACGTCGTCGCGCCCAATCTCGCTGAGGGCGTCCGGCTTTGCCGCCGAGGTGGGGTTACTTCTGTTTGCAGCACGGGACTGACTTCGGGCCAACTTGACGGCCGTTGTCAGTGCTCGGGCCACCTCGGGCACATCTCGCGCTGTCTGCCGCGCATCCTGGACAACTCCACGCAGCCGAGTCCGTGACTGCGGCGCCGGGTATCCAAGGTCGCGTGTCTTGCCCAGGGCCGCTTCGATGATCACCAGTGCCAACCCCAAGCCATCGATCAGGTTGTGCGACAAAACGAGGCTCACCGCGGTCGATCCATCGTCGAGAGGAACGACGCCGAGATGCCAGCCGGGCCCCGCCACAGCGTCGATCGGCAGCTGCGAGCGTTCGTCGACCCAGTCGCTGAATTCGGCGCGGGGACGGATGTGCTCGATGAAGTCGGCATCCGAAGGTCCCCGATCCACGACCCAACGGTGGCGGGCAATTGGTAGTGCTGGTTGCTCGATACGGCGCCCCAACAACCCAAGGCCGAGATTACGGTGGAACCGACGCAGCTCATCTGAGTCGATGGCATGTTCGTAAAGCCAGGTCACCTGTATGACCACGTTCATGCCCGCGGCCTGATGCTCTGCCAACAGTGCTTCATCGGCCAATGCCAGCCGATTGTCCGGTCTTGCAGTCGCTTTGGCGGCGCGCCGCTCGATCAAGGCCTGACGCACACGATGTGTCTGCCCGGGCACCACAACTCCCTTCGTCCTCAGCTGTTCGCTCGAGCAGCCCCTATGTTTGTGCGCGGGCGCCGTTAGACGAGATGAATTCACTGAATTGTGGGTAGCCTAACGAGTCTTCGGCGATGCGGTGCGGAAAACCTGCATCGGCATGGATTCACAGCCGACGTTGAGCCACCCACGTTGACTGCAACTGCTTTGAGTTTGCGAGTGTGAACCCACGTGACGCTCTGATGATCCATCATGTTCTACGTGTCGAGTGGTACCGATGACATTGCGAGCATGCCCCGAGGGGGACCCGCGGCTTCGTGGTTGGATCGACGGCTGCAGACCAAGCGGCTGGAGTACTTGGACCGCGACGATGTGGCGGATCTGAAGCGCACGGTGATGGATTCACTCGACCGCGCCGGGCGACGGCGGCGGATCGGCGTTCACGAGAAGTGCGCCCGGTTCGCGCTCCGGGAAGTGGCCGGTGTACACGCTCCCAAAATCCTCGAACTCGGTGCCGGCCTTGGCGGACTGTCGCGCAAGTTACTTCAGAAGCACCCCACCGCGGAGGTCACGGTCACTGACATCGACCCCACGTTTGTGGCCATCGCCGCTGCGGGCGATCTCGGCTCTCATCCGCGGGCCAAGATATGTGAAATGGACGCCACTGCAATCGATGTGCCCGAGGGCCATTACGACCTCGCGGTGTTTGCGCTGTCCTTGCATCACCTGCCACCTGAGCTTGCCGCACGGGTATTCGACTCCGGAACCAGGGCAGCCACGAAGTTGTTGATCGTCGACCTTCCCAGACCCCCGGCGCCGCTCCACATCGGATTGCTGGCGATGGCTTTGCCGTTCATACGGCTCTCGCCGTTGCAACACGATGGTGTCATCAGTTCACTACGTGCCTACAGTCCGTCGGCGTTGCGTGCGCTTGCCCACCACGCCGATCCAGACATCGATATACAGTTCCGGACCCGGCGAGGATTGGGGCCGACCGTCGCGGTTGCCAGTCGCACCCGGCAAGGAGGGGAAATCAGAACTCCACTTTGACAATCACGCCGATGCCGCCACACGTGTGAGGCTCGCGTGATTCAATGTCGCCGCGGTCACTTGACCTCGAAATTCTATTGGCCGGAATGTCTCGCCGGCACGACCGGTCCACCGCTGGAGGTGCTCATGGGTGAACACGACGGCCCTACGTTGAATGCAACAGCGATGGCGAAGTTCTGCGCATGACACCGGCGGACGGGCAAGCGATCCGTTCAGCCCGCCCACTTGTCCTGTTCGTGTTGGGCGTGAACCGTTCTGGTACTTCTGCGCTCACCCGGGTTCTGTCGTTGTGCGGGGGTGGGTTGCCGCCCAAGTTGGTAGGGTCGGACTCCAGCAATCCCCGCGGCTATTGGGAACCGTTTGGCTCTCACCGAATCAATTTCACCATCCTACGTCGCCACAGGTCGGCATGGTTCGACCCGACACTGCGATTGCAGGAGCCTGGCACGATCGACGTCGATGAGAAGGACGCGTGCCTCGACGAGATCAAGGCGTTTCTGGAACCGTTGACGGGCGCACCGTTCCTGGTCGTCAAGGATTTGAATATCACTTCGCTGACCGAACTTTGGTTCGAGGGCGCTCATCTGGCCGGATTTGATGTGTCGGCCGTCATCGCCGTGCGCCACCCGGAGGAAGTTGTCGCCTCGCTGGCGGCGTTGAACCGTACTTCGCCGGAACTGGCCGGCGCTCTATGGCTCAAAGGCAGTCTGCTGGCTGAGGCGGGAACACGTGGCGTACCAAGGGTGTTTGTGGAGTACGCCAATTTTCTGGAGGACTGGCAGCGGGAGATGAAGCGGATCTCGACGGCCCTGAACATTGACCTCGGCCGTCGCGAGGACGCCGCTATCGAGGCATTTTTGAGTACCGATCTCCATCGTCAGCGATATTGCGGCCCGGTGGCAGAGCCCTTCGGTACAGATTGGATTGCCACGGTGTACGACGCGTTGAGCGCGGCATCGCGTGACGAGCACTGGGATCCGTCGGCTCTGGACCGTGTATTCGAGTCGTACCGGGGGACCGAACGTGGCTTCCGGATGGCGTTCGATAACTTCCAGCGCTTCGAGAAGGTCAACCGGTTCTTCCGGCCCTCGGTCGCGAAAGCCGTATACGAGATCCGTGCGATCTCTCACCGCCGCCGTGGAACCTGGGCCTGAGTCTTGTTGCGGCACTGAGAGCTACTCACGTGAGTCCGTTGATCACCTGCACCACTCCGGCCACCGAGAAAATCGCTATCAACATATGCCGACGATGAGCCAATGCCCAATCATGTAGCGGTCGTAGTACTGCAACGGTCCTCGCCGGAGCGAGGAAATAGCTGACCAGGGTGACCTCTACAACGGCGAACATGCCGATCACGAACAGAATGACGGCGAGAATCTGCACACCGACCGGGTATCCGGAGGTCGCAATGGGGGTGAGAACGAAGAGAACCAGCATTGGCGGCGGGAGTCCGGCGAGGCCGAACGCGAACGCGACCCACAAGGCTCCGCCTTCCCAGGCGCCTTGGAGGCGACCGACGAGACGGCGAAACGGCGACCCGTCAGCCGGCGCCGTATCGGGCGACGTGCCGAACGGTGACATCATCTGAGCGGGCGCCGCCGCCTCCTGCGTCCCGTCCGCGGTGCGACCGGCGGGTACCGGTTGGCGGGATCTCTCCCGTACGGCCCGCACCGACACCACTCCTGCGACCGCCAACATGGCGACGCCCATACCGAACTGGACCAGTTGTGCCGTGGGGTTTTTGCCCGAGGTCGTCAGGTTCTCCGAGAAAGACCGAAAAGCGGGCGCGATGTGCAGCACCATCAATGGAATCAGCAGACCCGCGAGGCTGACGATCAAGCTGCCGAGCCAGTACGCGGCGAGGTTCTGCACCGGTCGTGGGCGCGAGATCATCAGAACGATCACGGCGAGGAGCACCGGATTGACAGCGAACATGATCGCCATCCCGAACAGCACACCCCACACGGCCCCGAACACTACCTGCGTTGGTACCGGACTGTTGGCGTTTTTGACGCCTCAGTAGGGTTCTGATCAGGTACCAGGCAACTGGTATTGCGTTACTCCCCGTTGCCAAGCCAGATGCCAAGTCATAAAAGATGTTTCGATGAGCTGTCCGTGTTTCGGGCGGCACACTGGCTGTCTTCGCATCGGCTGTCCCGTCGACCACCGTCGACGCTGCGGTTGGTCAGGAAACGTGGAAAATCGTCTCGACAGTCACAGCAGCACCACCGGCTGCAGCAACAATCGCCAGGGTCACCCAGTCCGCCATCTTCGGTCGTCCTGGAGCTGCAGCCAATTGGCCCGTGCCGCCACGAGCAGTGATCGCATCACCCATCTCGTCGGCCCGTCGCATGGTCATGGCTATGGCCGCGGCTATCAGGTCGATGACGTCGCCGGCCTGCTGCCGACCGCGAGCCCTACGACTCGACTGCTTCGGTTTCGGCCGTAGCCGGTAGGCGGCGTAGAGAACCTGGAATTCATCGATCAGCATCGGGAAAGAACGCAACCCGAGCGCGAACGCGACCACCCACTCATGGATCGGCAGCCCAATCCATCCGAATGGGCGGGCCAATGTGGTCATCGCGGGAACGATTTCAGCGACATTCGTGGTCCACGAGACCATCGCCGCGAAACCGAACAGCAAGAACACCACGCTGATGGCCCGCAGGAAATGCAACGCGCCACCGAGCTCGAGGTCGATGTCTCCCAAGGAGATGACCGGACTTCCTCCGGCCAGCGTCGAGAAAACGAAGGCCAGCGCAAAGAAGATCCACACCCGCCGCGGCCGCGGCGGCAAAACGCCGCGCGGAATGTGGGCGATCCAGGCGGCTGCGAGCACCAGCGCCCAGCCGAGACCGATCGTCAGCCAACCCGGATAAAACCACAACAGCACCGAGAACGCGAAGACAACAAGGAGTTTGGTGCCTGCCCACAACTCGTGGATAGCCGATGTCCCAGGAACCGGAACCAGTAATCGCACCCGACGAGAACCACGTCGTGCCCGGGCTGTGGTCGAATCCGATGTGGTTGTCATCCCGATTTCCCCGCCCTCGTCGAGACTTCGTCCACCGTACCCTCGCGCAGATACAGGGTTCGGGGACAGACGTCCTCCAGACCAGCGGAGCCATGCGAGGCGACGACGACTGTCAGACCCAGGTCACGTCGCAGTCGAGCCAGCAGCTGCAGCAGGCCACGCTGACTGGCGGCGTCCAAGCTTGCCAGAGGTTCGTCGAGGACCAACGCCCGCGGAGAACGAGCGAGCAGCCCGGCCAGCACCACTCGACGCAGCTGGCCCCCACTGAGTTGGTCTGACCTCCGCTGGGCAATCGAGGGATCCAATCCGACTGCTGCCAGCGCTTCAGCCACACGGGTTTCATCTTGGTCTGAAAAACCGCCAGACGACGCTACTTCCGCTCCAACGCGGCTGCGTATCAGTTGCAGACGAGCGGCCTGGAACGACAGCGCCACCGCTCCGACATGCTCATAGCCGGGGGCGCCGTCGATCATGCAGACGCCGGACGTGGGAATCGTCAAGCCGGCCATGATCCACGCCAGTGTCGACTTACCCGAGGAGTTGCCACCTTGGATCAGTACGCCCTCACCCTGTTCCACCGCGAAGCTGATGTCCCGCAATGCGGTCTTCGCCCATGGCGTGCCCATGCCGTACTCATGCCCGACGCACACGAGTTCGATGACCGGTGTACTCGAGCTGTGTTGCACCACAACGGCCCCAGACGTGGTCATCGAGGTGTCGAGCGAATCGGTCGTCTCCAGACCATCGCCCAGGACGATCGTTCGATCCGCCGATGCGGCAGCATCGTTGTCGTGCGTGATGTGCACAAGAGTGGTCTTGTGCCGCTCGGTCAGACCGGACATCACACGCAGGATGGCTTCGCGGCCCTCCTCGTCGATCATCGCGGTTACCTCGTCGGCGACCAACAGGGCCGGTTCCCGAGCCAACGCGGCTGCGAGCGCGAGGCGCTGTAGTTCGCCACCCGACAAGCTTGCCGTCTCGTGGCCGGCATGATTCTCGAGGCCGACCTCCGCCAGCAGTCGGTTGACGTCGACATCGGCGTCTGGTGGCAGTCCCCACACCACATCGTCGACAACCCTGGTACCCAAAACCTGGCTCTTGGCATGCTGTAACACAATTGCGGTGCCGGCCGGCTGACCCAGACCCACCGCACCGGAGCGGTGAACAGTGCCGGACGTCGGTTCCCTGCCGGCGAGAATCAGCGTCAACGTGGACTTGCCAGAGCCGTTCGCACCCGTGACGGCGACATGCTCTCCGGGCCGGAGATCCAAGCTGACCTCGCGCAATGCGTCTTCTTCAGCACCTGGATAACGGAACCGCACGTTGTCCAATCGCACCGGTACCGGAGCTATCGGACGTTGGTCGGCTCGAATCGGTTGATCCTGGAGGATGTCCAACTTCGACACGTTCGGCGAGATGTCGCGCAGGCGCTCCAGGAGCTTGGACAACACGGACCAGGCGACGAAACACGCGAAGACATACGCGAGAACGAGATAACCGAGGAGCAGTACCGGCCAATAGCGCAGTCCCTCGGCAAGGCCGTGCTGCAACCCGGTACCCACCTCGTCGAGTCCCATCCAGCCGAGGACTGTCGCCAGACCGTTCACCGTCGCGGTGATCACCCGAAACATCAAGTGTCGCAGTTCGACCGAAACCGCGAAGATCGCAACCCAGCCGGTGGAGACGAGGATGCCGATCGGCAACGACATCAGAAGCAGAGTCGGCGTGCCACCGCCTCTTCGTCTGACGGATCCGGTCAACCCGCCGACCGAGGCGCAGTTCAGGATCGCAAACACACCGCCGAGCCCGGCGACCAGGAAGGTGATCATCGCACCGACGAACGTCGCAGCGAGCACCGCACGGAGGCGGTACCGATAAGCGAGCAGCCCGGGAAGCGCGACACCCAACACTCCCAACGACTGCGTGAAAGGGACGACGACGGCGATGATCACCACCACCGCCGAGAGCGCGCCGATGACCGCGGCATGGGCCAACTCGTTCGGTCGAAGCGGTCCGCCCTGACGGCGTGGAAGACATAATGCCGTCATTTCGACGACTCTGTCCGTCCAAGAGTCCTAGTATTCACGGAACCCTTCCTGCGCTGCGTTCGCACGAGGTATGCGTGGGTAAGCCCCACACCCGCAAGGCGGAGGCTAACACGCCGGTCGATCGAGCACTCGGAGAAGAGAACGAAAATCGATACAAGTTCCCATGGCCTCCCGAGCACTCGCCGGCGTCTGCACCTGCCGCTGCCGGCCAATGCCAGGAAGGGTGCGTAATGGATACGCCGACAACGCTTTACACGCAGTCGGAATTTCCGATCTTCCAGAACCGACTGTACGGCTCGGAGAAGGATGCACGTGCCTGCCCACGGGGAGATATTCGCCTGGTGCAAGACGAGGTTACCGGACTCGTCTACAACGAGGCCTTCCGTCCGGAATTGATGACCTATGGCGCCGACTACCAGAACGAGCAGGCGCACAGTCCGGCGTTCAGACGGCATCTGGAGCGCGTCGCCACAATCGTCGAGCGCACCATCGGGACCGACGGGTTGGTCGAGGTGGGTTGCGGCAAGGCTTATTTCCTTGAGCTACTCCAGCTTCGCGGCTGCTCGATCACCGGCTGTGATCCGACTTATGAAGGCGAAAATCCGGCCGTTCAACGCTGCTATTTCGGCGAGGGCATGGCGCCGTCGGCCAACGGCATCATCCTTCGTCATGTGTTGGAGCATGTCCATGATCCCGTTGGTTTCCTCGACCGCTTGGGGCAGGCCAATCGCGGAGGGCTGATTTACATCGAAGTGCCATGCTTCGAATGGATCATGCGGACCAGAACCTGGTTTGACATCTTCTATGAACACGTCAATTATTTCCGCCTCGACGACTTTTCGCGGATGTTCGGCCGAGTGATCGAAGGTGGACATCTGTTCGGCGGCCAATATCTGTATGTCGTCGCGGACCTGGGCACACTGCAGGCTCCGAAAAGGATCCCCACAGATCGTGTGGACTTCCCTGCAGATTTTCTGAAGACCGCCCCCACTACGCGAACCGAATCGCCGTTACCTCCAGCCGTATGGGGTGCTTCATCAAAAGGCGTGATCTATTCGCTGCTGCGGGAACGCTGCGGCAATGCGGTGTCCGTCCTGATAGACATCAGTCCAGCCAAACGCGGCGGGTTCATTCCGGCAGCCGGCGTGCAAGTGATGTCTCCCGAAGAGGGGATGGATGCGCTCGAGCCGGGATCAGACATTTGCGCCATGAATCTCAACTATCTGGATGAGATTCGCAAGATCACCGGAGGTCGATTCAACGTGGTCGGGGTGGGCAATGACTGAGTTCGCCGAAGAAGTGGTAGCTCGAATCGAGGCGATGTCACGCGACGACGCCCTCAACGACCGCGCCGCTGAATTTATGCAGACGTCGTTGCTATCCAGATATTCCTACAACTTCGCCTGGATGTCCCGGCCGATAATCCAGTATCCACAGGACATTGTCGCCATGCAGGAGTTGATTTGGCAGGTTCGCCCGGATCTGATCATCGAAACCGGCATCGCCCACGGGGGATCGCTCATCTTCAGCGCGTCGATGTTGGCGTTACTGGACTTGGCCGACGCCATCGAGTCCGGTACCACGCTCGACCCCGCGAAACCTCGACGTAAGGTCCTGGGAATTGACATCGATGTCCGGGCTCACAACCGCGAGGCGATCGCCGCGCACCCTATGGCATCGCGCATCCGGATGATCCAAGGTTCCAGCGTTGCCCCCGAGGTGATCGGGCAAGTGCACGAAATCACCGCCGGCTACCAGCATGTGCTCGTGTGTCTGGACAGCAACCACACGCACACACACGTGCTTGCCGAGCTGGAGGCCTATGCGCCCCTGACGTCGGTAGGAAGTTACTGCGTGGTTTTCGACACCATCATCGACGATGTGTCAGCTGACACTTTTCCGGACCGCCCGTGGTCTCCCGGTAACAACCCCAGAACCGCAGTGCGGCAATACCTCACAAACCACCCGGAGTTCGAGATCGACAAAAGTATCCAACACAAGTTGCTCATAACGGTGGCACCGGATGGCTACTTGAAACGGGTCGGCTGAGTTCTTCGCCGCACAGCGACGACACGTGCCGCAAACCCGTTCACAGTACGACTCCGCCGAAATCCGGATTAATCAGTGGATGGGCCAGATCCCGCGGTGAGACGGCATGAATCGGCAGCGGCCAGGCAATGGCGAGCCGGGTGTCGTCGTGACGAAGTCCGCCTTCGGAGCCGGGACAATAGGCGGCCGTGGTCAGATACAGCACTTCACTTTCCGGCTCCAAGGCCTGGAAGCCGTGGGCAAAGCCTTCTGGCACGACCATCATCCGCGCGTCGTCGTGACTCAGTTCTTCTGCGTGCCATTCCAAGAATGTCGGGGAACCTGATCGCAGGTCGACCGCAACATCCCAGACCCGCCCACGCACACAGCGAACCATCTTCATCTCCGCGTGCGGTGGCGACTGGAAATGTAGGCCGCGTACGGTCCCGACGTTGGTCGTCACAGAGTGGTTGACCTGAACTATCTGTCGGCTGCCGAGCAGCGGTTGAAGTTCTTCGACGCAGAACAGACGAGTGAATGACCCGCGGAAATCACGGTGCGGCGCGGACTGCACAACGGTCAGACCGGGCAGTCCGGTCTCGACCAGGTTCATGACATCGCCCAGTTCAGGCCTCGATCGGCTGCGTCCTCGGTATATTCGGCCAACTCACGGATACTGGTCACCTCGCCGTACTCGATCAGGTGCCGATACCAATTGGCCGTGTGGCGAACGGATTCTCCGATGTTCCACACGGGGCGCCAGTCCAGATGCGTCTTTGCTTTCGAGATGTCGAGTTGCAGCAAGGTCGCTTCGTGCGGATGCGCGGTGGCGGCCACCTGCCATCGAAGTTGTGGCCAGGTCGACAGGAGGTGCTCTAGTATCTGTTCGACCGTGAGATTCTCTTCTGTGTCAGGTCCGAAGTTCCACGCCTCGGCACAAGTGGTGTCGCCATGCAGAAGCCGCTGACCCAACAACAAATATCCACTCAGACAGTCCAATACGTGCTGCCAAGGCCGAACGGCATGTGGTGATCGAACCGTGAGTGGATCACCTGCGACCGCCGAACGCACCAGATCGGGAATCAACCGGTCTTCTGACCAGTCACCTCCGCCAATCACATTGCCTCCTCGCGCGGTCGCCAAGAGCGGGGCGCCGGTCTCCTGGAGGAATGCGGTCCGATAACTCGACGCAACCAACTCGGCGCCGGCCTTTGATGCGCTGTACGGGTCGTGCCCTCCCAGCCGATCATGTTCGCGGTAGGGCCTGGGCGATTCGCGATTCTCATAACACTTGTCGGTTGTCACCACGACGACCGCTCGCGCTCCTGGCGTGTGACGAGCCGCCTCAAGTACGTGCACAGTGCCCAAAACATTGGTGGCCCATGTTGTCACCGGCTCACGGTAGGACCGAAGGACCAGCGGTTGGGCAGCCAGATGAAAAACCATCTCAGGCTTGTCCGCGTCGAAGATCCGTCGTACCGCTTCTTCGTCCCGTACGTCGATGTGGCGAGCCCGGATCGGCAGGTTCAGTAAGCCCCAGTGATTGGGCTCGGAGGCCGGGTTCAATGCAAGCCCGGTCACGTCCGCGCCGAGCGCATGCAACCACAGAGACAACCAACTGCCTTTGAATCCGGTGTGGCCGGTCACCAACACGCGACGTCCGCGGTAGGCGTCGCCGAAAGCGTTCAACGCCAGCACTTCCACGGCGCCTCGCCGCTGCTCCACAGCGTTTCGAGCAAATCCTTGTCCCGGAGCGTGTCCATGGGCTGCCAGAAACCGGAATGGACGAAGGCCATCATCTCTCCGGCGGCCGCGAGACGCGCCAAAGGTTCACGCTCCCAGGCTGTCTCATCGCCGTCGATGTAATTCAACACTGCAGGTGACAAGACAAAGAATCCACCGTTGATCAGACCGCCGTCGCCACGCGGCTTCTCAAGGAACCTCGTGACCTGGTCGTTCGAGCATTCGATGGCCCCATAGCGGCCGGGCGGAAGGACTGCCGTAACCGTCGCGTGGCGACCGTGCCGACGATGAAATTCGATGCTGGCGCCGATGTCGACGCTGCTGAGTCCATCGCCGTAGGTGAAGCAAAAGGCCTCGTCATCCTTGATATACGACGACACGCGCTTGAGGCGACCACCCGTCATCGTGTCGTCCCCGGTATCGACGAGAGTCACCCGCCACGGCTCCGCGTGGTGTCGATGCACTTCCATCTTGTTGATGGACATATCGAACGTCACGTCGGACATGTGGAGGAAGTAATTTGCGAAATACTCCTTGATGGCATAGCTCTTGTATCCGCAACAGACGATGAAATCGTGTATTCCGTGATGCGAATACAGCTTCATTATGTGCCATAATATTGGTCGCCCTCCGATCTCGACCATGGGTTTGGGTCTGACGACGGTCTCCTCGCGGAGGCGTGTCCCGAAACCGCCGGCCAACAGCACGGCTTTCATTTTCCGTTCCTTATTTTCAGACGAAAGCGGTCCGGCCTGTCGGATTCGACATCTCCAAGCCCCGCAGAGTAACGCGAACCATCATTTACAATGACGGTCATATAGCCAAATACATCGGCCGGGATATGGTTGGAATAGATGTCCATCAGGTGGCGAATCAAGAGAAAAGATCCGAGCCTTTCGGAGAGAAACCCCACGGCGCGAACCTGATATTTGTCATATTCGCGCACCCGGTAGCCGTATCGTTCCAGAAACACTCTACCAACCGCTTCCAGCTTCGACAGCACGTCGACCAGCCAAGACCGCGGAAAAATTCCGAGTTCAACGCCTCCCGGTATGAAGTGCTTTGCCGCCAGGAACTGGGATGCCGAGCAGGAATCGAGAACGTTCATCTCCACGGCAATCGAGGTGTAATCGTGAAAGTCGCGGCTACGGTAGATCGACGCATAATGCCGGTATACCGTGTTCTTGAAATACAGGGGTTGCGCAACCAGAAACCCTGATCCGGGTTCCCAACTGAACTGCGATGCTACATCGTCCTCCGCTAACGCGTATTCGAGGTCGAATTCCCTCAGTGTGGGAAATATTTTGGCCTCGACACCCGCAGGATACGGCAAGATCCGCTTCCGGAAGGAGCATATTTCGATAAGGTCGGCCTGCGGGGAAAATTTGCGGATGGCGATCGGCAAAACGTATGACCCGGCAGCCCCGTAGGCGACGGGCCTCGCTTCGTGCCAGTAGTGATCGAGTTGCCTGACGTGAAGGTCCGAATCTGGCTGAAACTGTCCGAGCGCGATGCAGCGGTCATACCAACTGCTCGGCAGTTGGGGAGTCGTGTGACTGATGCAGTACCTATGAATCATGGGCGTCGAGTGCAGTCCTCAGTTCCCGGTGCTCACTACCGGACTTCTCAGCGTGCGGTGCACGACAACGAAATGCCCGGCCCGGAAATGGGCCACGCTGGTGGCGATTCGGTAGTGTCCGCGCAGTGCATCCCTCAATATCGTGAGGATGTCCGAAGCCGAAAAGCTGTTGTACAAGGTCCAGATATCGCAATAAACGTCCTCAAAAATGTAGATGCCGTCTTTCGTCAGTGCACTGTCGAAAAGCAACCGGAACGACTCCGTCATGCGCGTGGTTGTTTGACTCGCCACGTCGATGACGATGTCGAAGCGCCCGAACGCCGTCGCCAATTCGCTGAGCAGAGCAGTCCGCTGCCCGCCCCCAAAGCGGACGTACACACCGCTGGAATCGGCGATTTTGGTCATCCGCGAGTCTGGGTCGATGCCCACGACGAGCGAGTCCGGGTGAAGGCATGCCTTCCACCGCTGTACCGAGTCGCCATGGTAGCTCCCGATTTCCAACATCCTGACCGGCCGTGACCGGTCGACGATGGCGTCGTAGTTCGATACGTAGTGCGGGAGGCTGTGGACCCTCGGCGTACGGTTCGACACCTCGGACTTCTCTGCGCAGAGCGCAGTCTCCATCGCCGCCCACGTGATGTCCGACCCGGTCTCTCGGCACAGCGCTTTCTTCAATCGGCGTTGTTCGCGCCCGCCGCAGCGCCGGGCGACAGGTGAGAACTTCAGGACGATTCTCATAGTGGGCAGCCCGTCATGACCAGAATGCATTCATAAACCGAGAAGGGTGGACACCCGGTCCGTACAGCTCGAGGCTCGCGTGTGCGGGCCGTTGACGTTCGGAACCCTGCGCTTGCCTTCGACGGGTGACTCACAAACCGATGACAGCACGAAGCGCCGGATTGACCGAGAATCCGTCGACCAGCCCCATCAGAAGGCCCCCACATTGCCCGGAACACTACCGCGCCGGTAGTGCTGAGTTTTCTTGTTGGCTGAATCGGCCCGTGCACGACGACGATTCGCGCTCCTGTCCGGTCGCGATTTCGAGCTGGTCAGCGTGTATCGAAACTTTCGGATTTCAGTTCGACAGCGCGAGTAGAGGGTTAGGCTGCGGGCGGTTGAGCCGTGGCGGCTCCCTCATTCATTCCGCAGGACCCAGGGAAGTGAAGGCTGAGAACCGCGATGAAGTTCGTGTTGTCATTCTATGGAACGCGTGGTGACGTCGAGCCTGGTATTGCTGTCGGCCGCGAGTTGTTGCGACGCGGCCACGACGTGCGCCTGGCGGTCCCACCGGATCTCGTGGACTTTGCCGAAACAACAGGGCTTCCGGCGGTTCCCTGCGGGCCAGAGGTACGTGTGTGGCAAGACGTCAACCGCGACTTCTGGTCACGTTTCTTGAGGAACTTCTGGAAGAACTTCTGGAAGTTCGGCGAGCTGAAGACGTTGCTGCGCGAGGATTGGCGGCTGCTGACCGAATGCTGGGAGGATGTCGGCTCGACCCAAAAGGACCTGGCACATGATGCCGATTTGTTGTTCACCGGCGTGCTCGGCGAGGAGTCGGCCGGCAATGTCGCAGAGTTCTACGACTTGCCGTTGGCGACGCTGCACGTGTTTCCGATCCGGGCCAACGGCCAACTTTTCCCAGGCCTGCCGGCGCGGTTCGGCCGTACTCTGATGCGGGCGTCCGAGTGGCTCGGTTGGCCGATGTTGAAAGGGTTCGACGATCGCCAGCGGCGTGAACTGGGCCTCTCGAAGGCTACTGGCCCCTCGCCGTGGCGAATCGCCGCTCGTGGAAGTTTGGAAATACAGGCCTATGACGCCGTTTGCATGCCCGGTCTATCGGATGAGTGGGCTCCATGGTCAGAGCAAAGGCCGTTCGTCGGGGCGTTGACGTTGGACTTGCGTACGGATTCCGACGACGACGTTGCCTCCTGGATCGCCGCCGGAACGCCGCCGATCTGCTTCGGCTTCGGCAGCATGCCGGTCGCTTCTTCCTCAGACACACTCACGATGATCAGCACGGTATGTGAACAGCTGGGGGAGCGGGCCCTGGTGTGCGCGGGTTCGAGCGACTTCAGCCACGTTCCGTCCTTTCACAACGTCAAAGTGGTGGACACGATGAACTACGGCGCCGCATTCCCGGCATGCCGGGCGGTCGTACACCATGGCGGTGCGGGCACCACCGCTGCGAGCTTGCGTGCGGGGGTGCCCACATTGATCCTCTCGACCGACCTTGACCAGACCTTGTGGGGTTCTCGGATAAAACGTCTCAAAGTAGGTACTGCTCGGCGTTTTTCGGCTACGACCGCGAAGACCTTGACAGCAGATCTGCGCAAGATCCTCGAACCTCGATATGCCATTCGAGCCGGTGAGGTCGCCGCCCAGATGACAAAGCCCACCGACAGCGTGGTCCTCACCGCCGATCTCCTCGAAAAATTCGCCCGGCTCAAGCGGGCCGGCTGATCTGATGGGGCAACGGACAGCGAACGCACCAGCACCGAGTCCGCGATGAAATTCGCGTTGGCAAGTTACGGAACCCGTGGCGACATCGAGCCGTGCGTCGCGGTCGGCCGTGAGCTGTTGCGCCGCGGACACGACGTGCATATGGCCGTACCGCCTGATCTCATCGGGTTCGTCGAAGCGGCCGGCCCCACGGCGGTCGCCTACGGCCCGGATCTGCAGGCGGTGCTGGATGCGCACCGCAGTTTCTGGACGCATTTCTTCCGGAATTTCTGGAAGGTGCGTGAGCTCATTGAATTGCGCCGTGAGGTGGTCGAACCTTTCTTGGAGTCCTGGAAGGACATCATCTCCACCCTCACCTCAGTGGCCGAGGGCGCCGACCTGCTGTTCACCGGCGTGAATTTCGAGGATGCTGCAGGCAATGTCGCGGAGTATTACGACATCCCGTTGGCCACCCTGCACCTGTTCCCGTTGCGGGCCAACGGGCATTTTGTGCCGTTTCTGCCTGCGCCCCTGGGCCGTTCGACGATGAAGGTCTCGGAGTGGGTGGCGTGGCGCCTCGCCAAGAAGGTCGAGGAGGTACAACGCGGCGAACTGGCCCTGCCAAGGGCCGACGCGCCTTCGCCGTGGCGCCTCACCCGACGCGGCTGCCTCGAGATCCAGGGATATGACGGGGCGTGCTTTCCCGGGCTGGCTGCCGAATGGGCTCAATGGTCAGGTCAGCGGCCCTTTGTCGGCGCACTGACGATGGACCTGCCCGCCGATACCGATGACGAGGTCGCATCATGGATCGCAGCGGGGACGCCACCGATCTTCTTCGGCTTCGGGAGCTTGCCGGTGCATTCCGCCGCCCATCTTCTCGAGATGATCACCTCCACCTGTGCGCAGTTGGGGGAGCGAGCCCTCGTGTGTGCCGGCGGCACCGATTTCAGTAAGCTCCCGCGCTCAGACGACGTCAAAGTGGTGAACGCAATGAACTATTCGGCGATTTTCCCGACTTGCCGGGCGGTCGTGCATCATGGCGGCACCGGCACCACAGCCGCCGGCCTGCGCGCCGGTGTACCGGCCTTGATCCTGTCGACCGATCTCGACCAGACGCTGTGGGGGAGGCGGGTCAAACAACTGAAAGTCGGTTCGTCCCGCCGGCTCTCGTCCACCACCGGCAAGACGCTGGTGGAAGATCTGCGGACTGTTCTCGAACCGCGATATGCGGTGGGTGCCCGCCAGTTGGCGACACAGATGATCAAACCCGCAGACAGCGTCACCACCGCTGCTGATCTCGTCGAGGAGTTCGCCGCCCGCCGTCGGCTACGCCGGTGAGTCGCGAGATACGTGGACATTGGCGGGACAATGCGCCGTCGTTGAAACCACGGTGGTCGGTGCGGGGTCTCTGATCGCCCGGATGTGGATCATTCCGCCGCGATGCGGTACGAACGTGACGTGCTTCAACTTCTGCTTCTCGGCGGCAGCCGTGGTGGTGCTCAACTCGACCCTGCGCAAAATTTCGCGTAGTACGACGCGCATCTCGACACTGGCGAAGGTGGCACCGAGGCACCGACGGCTGCCTCCACCGAATGGCAGATATGCGGTAGGGCTGAGATTTACGCCAAGCATCCGATCCGGATCGAACCGCTCTGGAGCCGGATACAACTCGGCGTTTTGGTGCACCAGCCCAATGCCCGGGTTGACTATGACTCCGGCGGGGACCCGGTATCCACCGATCTCGACCGGTTCCTTCAGCAGACGACCGGAACTGAAGATCACTGGACGGATTCGTAGAGTTTCTTTCACCACCGCGTCGAGGTACTCGTCACCGGCCGGATCACCCGCCGCGCTGGCATCAGCGGCCCGCACCGCTTTTGCCAGCACCGCCGGGTGCCGAATCAGCCGCTCGACGGCCCAGGCGATCGAAGCTGCCGTCGTCTCGTGGCCTGCGGCAATGAGAGTCATGAGCTGGTCGCGCAGTTCGTTGTCATCGAGTGTGCGTCCGTCATCGTCGGCAGCGCAGACCATCATTGCCAGCGCATCGGAACGACGGGCCAGATCGGGGTCGGCGCGCCGCTCCGCGATCTCGGCGTAGAGCAAGGCGTCAGCTTCGGCGAATCGTCTTCCCAACGCCTTCCAGGGGCCATGATGCCGCAGGTTCGGCTTCGCAATCGCCGGCGTCTCCCACGGCTTCAAGTACAACAATCGCGGTATCAGATTTCGCAGCGCGGCCAGGCGCGCCCCGTCGGTTGCTCCGATGACAGTGCGCAGGATCACCTCGAGCGTGATTTCGGTCGTTTTCGACGCTACCGAAAAGCCTTTGTTCACTGGCCATCCGGTGATGTTCGCCGCCGCAATCTCGGCCATCTGGCGGGCTTGCTGTGCGACGGCGTCACGATGGAATGCGGGCATCATCAGGCGACGCTGATCACGGTGTTCGTCCTCGTCCGTGACGAACAGGGACTTGTCACCGAGGACCCCGCTGAAAAACCAGCGTGCTTCACCGGCGTGGAAGATTCGTGGGTCGCCGGCGAAAACTGTCTTGATATCTGTCGGATCTGCGAGGTAGACAGTCGTTCCGGCCAGTGGTTCGCGCAGTGTGAACATATTGCCGTAGCGGCGTTGACACCCGGACAGGAAGCGGAGACCGAAGCCCGCCATCAGAGCGGACTGCACCGTCATGGGCAGTCGAGGTCCCGGTGGTAGCTCAGTTTGCGCAGTCTTGCTCACTTTTCGCGATCCCTAGGTGGTTGACGGTATGAAACTGGATGCCGACGGCCTTCGAGCGCTGCAACCGATACGGGAACGCCTGTCTCCGAATGGCACTCGTCTCGGTCGATCCAGGGTCACAGATCCGGGCTCTACGGTATTTCCCAACGGTACGAGCCTCGGGTCCGGCGCGGGGCGGTTTCGGCGTAGTGCCCGGGCTCCCTTCGCAGCCAGGTGCTGAGCTACCGCTCAGCTAACCACGATCACTTGAATCCTTTTTTCGACCGACCGTCATGAGACCAGATCATTGAGCCCACAAGTACCACCGCGCCGAACTGGCCGCTTTGCAGCAAACTCGGCGCGCAGTCGATCACATAGCGTTGGTGGTGAGTGTCGGCTGGATGAATGGGTCGCGGACGCGGGTTTTACTTGGACTGGCGGCTAATTGCCATGGCTGAGCGCAATCACCTCGGCACGTGTGCAGTCGGCCTCCAGGCACACCGGCGCGAGCATTTAGCAAATATTGACGATTTTCCTAAAACCGCCCTCCGACGTGTGTGCCTGGTCTAGCTTTAGAACGTGTTCCACTTATCTCGCCTAGACGGTCTGGAGAACTGGTGAGCATCAATCCATTCGACGACGACAACGGCAGCTTCTTCGTACTGGTCAACGACGAGGAGCAACACAGCCTGTGGCCCGCTTTCGCGGACATACCAGCCGGTTGGCGGGTGGCCTACGGCGAAGCCGACCGTGCCGCATGTCTGGAATACGTTGAGCAGCACTGGCCTGATATCCGGCCGAAGAGTTTGCGTGAGAGGTTGGCCCAAGGCCGGACAGTCAACCAGTAGCCGGCGGACCGCCCGCGATGGAAAGTGATCATGAGCTGCTCCCGCTCACCCGGGGCCAGTTGGACATCTGGTTGTCCGAGGAGACCGGTCGCGCCGGCGCCAAGTGGCACAACGGCATGCTCGGACGGATCGACGGCCGGATCGAACTCGATCTATTCGATCAAGCCGTCCGGCAGGTCGTACGGGAGGCTGAACCGCTCAGGGCTGTCTTCACGGAGGTAGATGGCAAAGTCTTTCAACAGGTGGTCGACCAGCAGAGCGTCGAGCTTGCGCGCTATGACCTTGTGGGAGCGCATGATTCAGTATCCGACGTTTATCGTCTCATCTCGGCGATCCAGCGCGCCCCGATGCCGCTGAGCGGTCCGTTGTTCAGATCTGCGCTGATGCAGACCCGCCCAGATGAATTCTTTTGGTTCGTATGCTGTCATCACATCACGATCGACGGCATCGGCATGGCCGCTGTGTGCCATCGGATTGCCGCCGTATACACCGCGCTGGCCACCGGTGCACCGCTGCCGGCTCCTGTCTTCGGACCGCTGAAGGATCTGGTCGAATGTGAATCGGAATACGAAGCGTCCGACGGCTATCTCGCCGACCGGGACTACTGGGCGGCAAATGTTCCGCCAGACGACGAACCACCTCCGGGGCTTGCACCGGACGTCGCACCAGGCCGCGAGTATGAGCCGTCGGCACCGGTACAACTGGACCCGACCGTTGTGGCCCGTGCCCGCGACTTGTCGCACAAGTTGGGAGTGCGCCGAGCATCAGTGATCACCGCGGCGTGTGCCTTACTGGTGCACAGTGAGATCGGTGGCACCGAAGTCGTGCTCGATTTCCCGGTGAGCCGTCGGGTGCATCCGAAGGCCATGATGGTGCCCGGCATGGTGTCCGGGGTGGTTCCGCTGATCCTGAAGGCATCACCTGAGTCAACGGTCGAGAATTTCTGCGCGCACGTGGACCGGCGGATCCGAGAAGCCGTACAACACCAGCGCTTCCCGCTGCGCGGCATCGAGCACGGCAGCCGATTCCAGGGATCCGGACAGCCATCGAATCGCGCAGCCATCAACTTCATCCCGACGACTCGTTTGGCAGACTTCGCCGACGCGCCCGGCACGGGAACCGTGACACACACCGGGCTGGCGGATCAGTTCGGCCTGGTCTTCCTGAAGAACGATGCGGACCTCTTTCTCAGCACTTCGGGTGTCGGGGAATTGTTCAGTGGCTGTGACGCCCGTGATTTGGCGGACCGTTTCGAGCGCGTGCTGACTGCCATGACCACGGACTCGAGTCGACTGCTCGCCGCCGTCGAGGTACACAGTGTGACCGCGCTCGCGGGTCTGGACGAGTGGGGCAATCGTCCGGCGTCAAACCGGTGCGCGTCTTCATCCGGCTCGATTCCGGCGTTGTTCGGCCTACAGGTGCTTCATGATCCCGGCGCGGTGGCGGTCAGTTGCGGCGACACTGCCATGAACTACCGCGGGTTGGACGCGGCCTCTAACCGACTGGCACGTCTGCTGATCGAGCACGGCGCAGGGCCGGGGCAGCGGGTGGCAGTACTGTTCTCCCGCTCGGTCGAGGCGATCGTGGCCATCATGGGTGTGCTCAAGACCGGTGCGGCGTATGTGCCGATCGATCCGATGGTGCCCGATGCGCGGTTGGACTTCGTACTCGAGGATTCATGCCCGATCGTTGTGGTGACCACCACAGACCTGTTTCCTCGACTGCAGGGTCGAGGGTTGGCCGTGATCGATGTCGCCGACCGGGCGGTGTACGCCCAGCCCAGCACCCCGTTGCCGAAGGGGCCGGAGCCCGACGACATCGCGTATCTGATCTACACCTCGGGTACCACGGGTGTGCCGAAAGGCGTTGCGGTCGCGCATCGAAACGTCGTCGGACTGCTGGAAGCCATCGACGTCGACCTGCAGCTGACGGCAGGTCAAGGCTGGAGTCAATGTCACTCGTTGGCGTTCGACTTCTCGGTCTGGGAGATCT
>NZ_MBEQ01000068.1 GCF_001954135.1 Mycobacterium sp. GA-1841
GGATCCGACATGCGCGACACCCCACCCTGAGCGCGGATGTCAGCAGGCACCCGCTCCAGGGCCATCACAGCCACCGCACCGGCACCCTCGGCGATCTTGGCCTGCTCGGGGGTGACCACGTCCATGATCACCCCACCCTTGAGCATCTCAGCCATCCCGCGCTTGACGCGCGCGGTACCGGTCTGGTTGCTCGAACCGTTCTGCGCCGCGCCAGCGACTCCCCGGTCGCTGCGCTGCTGCCCGCCGATATCCACTGCTATGTCCTCCAATTTGCTACTGATTCAGTCTAGTGGAGCCGCCAAATCCATTAAATCCGCAGTCAACGGATGGATTGCAGCTCGCGAGGCGCGGTCCCGCGCGTGTTCGCCAGCGTCGTTGCCGGCTGTTCGGCCAGTTCATTGGCCTGAGCCAGCAGCTCACCCAGTTGAAGCGGATACACGGCCTCCCCGCCGGCAACCAACTCGGCGATCATTGTCTCATCGCACCACCGGTGGCCGTGAATGTAGTGCCGCTCCAGCGTCGTGCGCCCCGTTGCCGACGGCTCGAACCGCGTGGTCCGGTGGATGAAGAAGTACTCCTCGCTACGGATCACCGACGCGTTGAAGTCGATGACGGCATCGCGGCGCCACACCGGGCCGACGAGATCGGCCGGGTCCGCCTCCAAGCCGGTCTCCTCGGCCAGTTCGCGCGCCGCGGCCGTAGCCAGATCCTCACCGGGCTGAACCGCCCCGCCGACCGTGAACCACCACCGCGGCGCGGGCTTGTCCGGGTCGTCGATCGCCGGATCACTGCCATGCAGCAGCAGTACCGCGCCGGTTTCGTCGAGCAGCACCACGCGCGACGAGGTTCGACGGCTCACCGGGTTGACCTCGTCCTGGGATTCGGGACGTTCGACGATCTCGAAATAGCTTGGTAATGCCGCGGTTCCACCGAGTCGCAGCGCCCGCACCGCCGGCCGTTCCCGCAACGCCAAGGTGTCGCGCACGGCGTCGTTGTGGAAGCGGCGGGCCAGCAGCACCCGGGCTTCGGCGTCGGCCAGCTCGGCGACCAGCCGCACCGGAAGATCGGCCGGGTCGACCGCGGCCAGTGCCGCCGACAAATCGTTCTCGGCGGCTTCACGTCCCGATCGCGGCGCCCGTTCGGCTGCATCGGCCAGCGCCACCAGCCGCTTGCCCTGCGCAGCCCCGGCGTAGGCGTCGATCGCGACGGCGCGAGCCACCACGGCGCGCCGCGCCAGCGCACCGTCGAGCGCCTGCCAGGACAGGTCGTAGCGCACGTGCAACCGGTCGAGGCGATTGGCGGTCTGATAGGCCCATCCCCCGGCCAGTAGCAGGACCACCAGCACCACCAGTGCCGCGATCACCATCCAGGTAGCCATGTCTAGTCACCCACCTGCACTTTGCCTCCGGTACTGGCCACCGTCTCGTACACCCGGAGAATCTGGCCGGCGACCACCGACCAGTCGTAGCGGGCAACGCGCTCGGTCGCCTTGTCGATGTACCGCGCGCGCAAGTCGGCGTCGTCCAGCACCTCGATCAACGCGTCGGCCAGCGCCTCGGCGTCGCCGATCGGCACCAACCGCCCGGCCTGTCCGCCGTCGAGCACCCGATTGAAGGCATCCAGTTCACTGGCCACCACCGGGGTTCCGGCCGCCATCGCCTCGACCAGCACAATGCCGAAGCTCTCCCCGCCGAGGTTGGGTGCGCAATAAACATCGGCGCTGCGCATCGCCGCAGCCTTGGCATCGTCGTCGACCTGTCCCAGGAACCGCAGGTGCCCGGCCAGCTCACCGGCTTCCTCGCGCAACGCGTCCTCGTCGCCGCGGCCCACGATCAGGATCTCGATGTCGGTGAAACGTCGAGCCAGTTTCGGCAAGGCGCCCAGCAGTACCGCCATGCCCTTGCGCGGTTCATCGAACCGCCCGAGGAACAGCACGCTGCGGCCGGGCCGCGGATACCCATCGAGGCGAGGCGCATTCGCGAACGACGGGACGTCGACCCCGTTGGGAATCTCGACGGCGTCCGAGCCCAAAGCCTCCATCTGCCAGCGCCGGGCCAGATCGGACACCGCGATGCGACCGACGATCTTCTCGTGGTATGGCCGCAGAATGCCCTGGAACACGCTGAGCGTCAACGACTTTGTCGTCGAGGTGTGGAAGGTCGCCACGATCGGGCCCTCGGCAGCCTGCAGTGCCAGCATGGACAAGCTGGGCGCATTGGGTTCGTGCAGGTGCAGTACGTCAAAGTCCCCTTCGGCGATCCACTTCTTCACCTTGCGATGGGTGGCCGGGCCGAACCGCAGCCGGGCCACCGAGCCGTTGTAGGGAATCGGGACGGCCTTGCCGCCCGAGACGACGTACTCGGGCAGTTTCACATGTGGTGAGGACGGGGCCAACACGCTGACGTAGTGCCCGCCCGCCCGCATCACCTCGGCCAGTTGCAGCACATGGGATTGCACACCGCCCGGGACATCGAACGAGTACGGGCAGACCATCCCGATACGCATCGCTAGCTCCGTCGCCTCTTCGCGCAAGCGCTCATCAGGTGGTACCCAGTCGGGCACGACGCTCATCGGACAGATCGGACAGCCACTGCGGTTGCAGCATGTGCCAGTCGGCCGGATGGGCGGCGATGTTCGCCTCGAACACCTCGGCCAGTTGCTGGATCACCACCGACACCTCCCCCGACGACGTGTCGAGTGCGTCGAAGACCTCGACCACACAATCTTCACCGTCGTAGTGGACGTGCGCCGGGTGCAGCGGTGCGCCGGTTTCGATTGCCAACTTGGCCGGCCCCGCCGGCATTCGGGTCGGCTCGCCGAAGAAGTCGACCTGCACCCCGTTACGGGTCAGGTCGCGGTCGGCCATCAGACAGACGAACATGTTGTCCCGCAACCGTTCCGAAAGCACCTCGAACGGCGGCCGCTCGCCGCCCGACAACGGGAACACCTCGAATCCGAGGCTCTCGCGGTAATCGATGAAACGCCGATACAGGGATTCGGGCTTGAGCCGTTCGGCCACCGTGGCGAAGGTGCCGTACTGCTGGGCCAGCCACACCCCGGCCATGTCCCAGTTACCGCTGTGCGGCAACGCCAGCACAGCGCCGCGGCCGGCCGCGTGCGCAGCGGCCAACTTGTCCGCACCGACGAACACCTCGTCGAGACGTTGTGCCACAGCGGTCAGATCCATCGACGGCAACCGGAACGCCTCCCGCCAATACCGAGCGTAGGAGGCCAGTGAAGCACGCATCAGCGCATCGGGCACCTCGTCCGGGGCAACCCCGGTCACCCGGGCCAGGTTCTTGCGCAGTTGCTGCGGCCCCCCGCCACGTGCGGCGTAACGGGCGCCCGCATCGAACACGTTGCGCGCCATAAGTTCCGGCATCGACCGGACGAGCTGCCAGCCCGCCGCATAACCCAGATCGGTCACCTGTCCCGACAGCGGAATGATCACGACGCTCCCGGCTCCTGTGTGTCGTCGCCGTCGGGTTGCGGACGTTGCAGCAGATCCATGGCACCCGGCGAGGTGCGCACCGCGTGGATCCGCTGTGCCACCGTGATCACGCTGGCCAGCGCCAGCAGCCAGGCGGCCCCGTGCAGCAGCCACGGCGCATGCAAGAACGGCACACCTGAGAGTCCCGCACCGACGAGCACGATCACCAGGCGCTCCGGGCGCTCGATGATGCCGCCGTCGCCGCGGAGTCCGCTCGCCTCCGCGCGGGCCTTGATGTAGGAGATCACCTGTGAGGTGACCAGGCAGATCAGGAGCGCAACCACGAGCGTCGGATCATGCAGGCCGAACGCCGCCCACCACAGCAGGCCGGCGAAGATGGCGCCGTCGGCTATCCGGTCACACGCGGCGTCCAGGACGGCGCCGAAGCGGGTGCCGCCGCCGCGTTCCCGGGCCATCGCTCCGTCGAGCATGTCGGCCAGCACGAAGAGGAACACCGCGAACGCGCCCCAGAACAGCTGACCCATGGGGAACAACGTGAGCGCTGCGGTGACCGACCCGGCGGTGCCGACGATGGTGACGATGTCGGGTGTCAGGCCCGCGTGCAGGGCCGCCTTGGCCACTGGCCTCGACAGCTTGGCGTAGGCCGCCCGGCTCATCAGGAACAGGTTGCTCACGGCTGACGGGCCCATTCCGCGGCCAGCAGCTCCCTGGTCTGGCTCAGCAGCTGCGGGATGACCTTGGCGCCGCCGATGATCGTGATGAAATTCGCGTCACCACCCCAGCGCGGCACCACGTGCATGTGCAGGTGCTCGGCAAGCGAACCGCCGGCCGAGACGCCCAGGTTCAATCCGACGTTGAACCCGTGCGGCCGGGAAACGGCCTTGATGACGCGAATCGCCTTCTGCGTGAAAGCCATCAGCTCAGCGCTCTCGGCTGCGTCGAGATCCTCGAGCTCGGACACCCGCCGGTAGGGCACCACCATCAGGTGGCCCGGGTTGTACGGGTAGAGGTTGAGCACCGCATACACCAGCTCACCGCGGGCGACCATGAGCCCGTCCTCATCCGACATCGCGGGGATGTCGGTGAACGGCTGCGACGAGCCGGCCGAGCCCACCTTCTGGTCGCCCTTGACCGCCTCGGTGATGTAGCTCATCCGGTGCGGCGTCCACAGCCGCTGGAGATGGTCGGGGGAACCCACGCCGTGGTCGATGATGGCGTCTCCGCCGCCGTCCTCGGTCACTTGACCACCTGAATCAGATCGGCCGTCGGCACCGCGTTGTCGCGATCGGCAATCCACTTCACGATCGCCTCGACCGCCTCGTCACGCGGCACACCGTTGATCTGGGTGCGGTCACCGAAGCGGAACGAGACGGCCCCTGCTTCTATGTCCTTGTCCCCCGCAAGGAGCATGAACGGCACCTTCTGGTTGGTGTGGTTGACGATCTTCTTCGCCATCCGGTCGTCGCTGCCGTCGACCTCCACCCGGACACCACGCGACTTCAGTTGGGCCGCAACGTCGTACAGGTAGTCCAGGTGCGCGTCGGCCACCGGGATGCCGACCACCTGCACCGGCGCCAACCAGGCTGGGAACGCGCCCGCGTAGTGCTCGGTGAGCACCCCGAAGAAGCGCTCGATCGAGCCGAACAGCGCGCGGTGGATCAGCACCGGACGCTGACGTGTTCCGTCGGCGGCGGTGTACTCCAGCTCAAAGCGATCGGGCATGTTGAAGTCCAGCTGGATCGTCGACATCTGCCAGTTGCGGCCCAGCGCGTCCTTGACCTGAACGGAAATCTTGGGGCCGTAGAACGCCGCGCCACCCGGATCCGGTACCAGATGCAGACCCGAGGCCTCGGCGACCGACCGCAGCGTCTCGGTGGCCTCGTCCCACATCTCGTCGGAGCCCACGTACTTGTCGGGATCCTTGGTGGACAACTCCAGGTAGTAGTCGTCCAGGCCGTAATCCGAGAGCAGATCGAGTACGAACTGCAGCAACGAGGTCAGCTCGTCGCGCATCTGCTCCCGCGTGGTGTAGATGTGCGCGTCGTCCTGCGTCATACCGCGCACGCGGGTCAGCCCGTGCACCACGCCCGACTTCTCGTAGCGGTACACCGAGCCGAATTCGAAGAGCCGCAACGGAAGTTCGCGGTACGAGCGGCCCCGGGCCCGGTAGATCAGGTGGTGCATGGGGCAGTTCATCGGCTTGAGGTAGTAGTCCTGGCCCGGCTTGCGCACCGTGCCGTCCTCGTTGTACTCGGCGTCGATGTGCATCGGCGGGTACATGCCGTCGGCGTACCACTCCAGGTGGCCCGAGGTGATGTAGAGGTGTTCCTTGGTGATGTGCGGGGTGTTGACGAACTCGTACCCCGCCTCGGCGTGTTTGCGCCGCGAGTAGTCCTCGAGCTCCTTGCGGATCACGCCACCCTTGGGGTGGAACACCGGCAGGCCCGAGCCGAGCTCGTCGGGGAAGCTGAACAGGTCGAGTTCGACGCCGAGCTTGCGATGGTCGCGGCGCTGGGCCTCCTCGATCAGTTCGAGGTGGCGGTCGAGAGCCTCCTGGGATTCCCACGCGGTGCCGTAGACGCGCTGCAGGCTGGCGTTCTTCTGGTCGCCGCGCCAGTACGCGGCGCTGCTGCGGGTCAGCTTGAACGCCGGGATGTACTTGGTGGTCGGGATGTGCGGACCGCGGCACAGGTCGCCCCAGACCCGTTCCTTGGTGCGGGCGTTGAGGTTGTCGTAGGCGGTCAGCTCGTCGCCGCCGACCTCCATCACGTCCGGGTCACCAGACTTGTCGTCGACCAACTCCAGCTTGTACGGCTCGCCGGCCAGCTCCTCGCGGGCCTGATCCTTGGACTCGTAGACCCGCCGGGAGAACAGCTGGCCGTCTTTGATGATCTTGGCCATCTTCTTCTCGAGCTTGTCGAGATCTTCTGGGGTGAACGGCTCGGCGACGTCGAAGTCGTAGTAGAACCCGTCGGTGATCGGCGGACCGATACCCAGCTTGGCCTGCGGGAACAGATCCTGCACAGCCTGGGCCAGCACGTGGGCGCACGAGTGCCGGATCACGCTCCGGCCGTCCTCGGTATCGGCGGCGACCGGGGTCACCTCGACGTCGGTGTCCGGGGTCCACGACAGATCACGCAGCCGTCCGTCGGCGTCGCGCACCACCACGATCGCGTCGGCGGCCCCGCGGCTGGGCAGACCCGCCTCGCGCACCGCCGCACCGGCGGTCGTCCCGGCCGCAACCCGGATCGGGGCAGCGGGGGCTGAGCTGAGGGCGGCGCTCATCGGGGAGTCTCCTACCATGCGAGGGCTAGTGCGAACGCTGTCATGTTATCGGTGTGGGCCACCGGGGTTGCTGATCAGGACCCCAGCCCGATGGGACTCTTGAGCCACGGCTGCTCGGCGCCCACCCAGCCCGCCACGAGGCCGATCGCGCCGAACAGCCACAGTGTGGCCACCACGATCAGTGCGGTGAACGCCGCACTGAGTCCCTTGACCGCGATGTGCTGGCGATCGAACCAGGCCATCACGGCGTCGTAGCGGATCCGCACGTAGTGCAATGCCCGCTTGGCGAAGGCGAACTCGCTGGCCAGAATCGCCAGCCCGAGAAACACGATGGCCCAGCCGGGACCGGGATACGGAATCGCGATGATGCCGACCACGAGCACGAGCGTGCCGACGACGGCGATGGCAATCCGGTAGGCGAAGTCGGCGGCCCGGCGCGCGCGCAGCTTGTCGCGCCATGCCGTCCAGCGTCGCTTCACCTCGGCGAGGTTGTTCGCGAGGCTCATGGCTGCCCCGGCTTGAGCCGCACGAACAGCGCATTGCCCTCGGTGAGCACCTGGCCGTCGTCGAGAACCCGTCCGGCGACGAAGATCTTGCGGCCCTCGATGCGGTCGATCCCGGCGTCCACCTGTAGCTGCGTACCGATCGGCACGATCTTGCGGTAATCGATGCCCAGGTGCGCGGTGCGTTGGTAAGGACTCTGGGTGAGGCTCGCCGCGGTGTACCCGAGCAGCGAGTCGAACATCAGCCCGAGCACGCCGCCGTGCACGGCACCGTTACGTCCGAGGTGGTACCGGCGAAAACGGACCGTGCCGGTGACCCGGCCGTCGGTGACCGAGACCCGCAGCGGCACGGAGGTGATGTTGCCGCGGTTGGGCAGATCCAGCCGCCGCCCCGACGGTGCGTGCCATTCGTCGGCCTCGTACGGGGCGAGCAACGCCGACACTTTCTCGATCAGGTCGGCGGCCTCGGTGATCACCTCATCGGGCGCGTCCGCACCGCGGGCATGGTCCTGCAGGGTGCGTACCGCCTCGATGAACCGGCCGTAATCGGGCCCACCACGATCGGTCGGGTTCGGCGGGTTGAAGCCGCCGCCAGGGTGGGATCTGGCGGTATCGATTTCTGGGGCCACGAAGCCACCGTATTGGTGTCATGGTGGTGACGTGAAACTGCACGAGTTGATGCGGCTGTCGTTGACCTATCCGGAGGTCGGCGCCACGGCCGGCGAGCTGCCTGCCGGTTACCGCCACACCCGGGCTTCGGCGGTCATCGGCACCGGCCGCGACCGCTTCGAACAAGCCGGCGCCTCGGTGCTGCGGTGGGGCATGCAACGCGGCGCAGGTCTGCGGGTGCAGGCCGCCACCGAGACCGCCGCGGTCGGCACCGACCTGCTGGTCCGGCTCGGTCCGGTTCCGGCGCCGTGCCGGGTGGTCTATGTGCTCTCCGAATCAGGTCCTGACACCGACCGCCGCGGGTTCGCCTACGGCACCCTGGCCGGCCATCCCGAATCGGGCGAGGAGTTGTTCTCGGTCCGCTACGACCCGGCGACCGACGAGGTGCACGCCGAAGTGGTGGCGTTTTCCCGGCCTGCCACCTGGTGGAGCCGGTTGGGTGGGCCGGCGACGCGGCTGCTGCAGCGCGTCGTCACACGCCGGTATCTCACCGGCATCTGACTACCTGACGACGGCCGAGCTGGGTTCGCGCGGCGCACCCAGCATGTCGCGGTGCGACGGCGGCACCCGCCCACCTTCGTCGGTGATGCCGTAGCGGGTCGCGAGTTCGGCACCGATCACGGTGTGCCCGGACAGCTGCGGCAGCTCCGGATCCCGGTACAGCGCATCGATGAGATGGCCGGTGAACTCAGGGGTCTCGGCGTGCTCGGCGGTCTTGGCGAGGGCCTCGGGGTGCCCGGCGAAGGCAGCCTTGAATTTCTCGGTGAGCAAGATGCCCATCCAGATCGACACCGTCGACACGCCGGTGCCGTCGAAGTCGACTGCCATGTCCGCGGCCAGCTTGTCCACGCCCGCCTTCTGCGCACCGTAGGCCGGGCCGTGCATGTAGCAGACCGATCCGGGCGACGAGGTGAACGCGATCAGGCCCTTGTCGGCGGCCAGCAACAACGGGGCCGCATACCAGGACGCCACATAGGCCGATCGCAATCCGACGTCGAGCACATCGACCAACTCGATCGGCTTCTCCCAGAACGGTTTCGGATTGACCAGATCATCGTGGACGGCGGCGGCATTGTTGACCAACAGGTCGAGCCGGCCTTCCTGCTCACCGATCCGGTCGAAGAACGCACCGACGGCAGCGTCGTCGGAGTGGTCGAGCTGAACGGCGATGCCGCCCTCCCCCGGATCGGTCACCGTCCGCCCGGTGACATATACCCGCCAACCCGAAGCGAGCAGGGCGGCGGCGATCCCGCGGCCCGCGCCACGGCTCGCCCCGGTGACGACAGCGATGGGGGTGTCCACGGGTACCAAACTACGGCTATGCCAACCGGGCTTTGTCACGCCGGCGCGGCGGTGGGCGGCGAGAGCCACGCCGGCGTGACAAAAGATGTGATCAACCTCAGCGCGAGGGCAGGCCCAGACGTTCCAGTTGCTCACGCAGCAGGTGCCGTCCGGACAGGGAATGCGGGCCGGCCAGCCGGCTCAGCACCCGCTCACTCCAGCTGCCCGACAAACCGTACCGGTTGTTGTAGACCGCCAACCGTTCGTCGTAGGCCGGCACATGCGAATCCGCAGTCTGCGCGTCGTACCGTTCGCGGTGCAGCACCGCGTCCCGGGGCAACCGCGGCTTGATTCCGGCGTTCTCCGTCGGGTCCGGCGCGCCGACCGCCAGGCCGAAGGTGGCGACGGCGTGCGGCGGTAACCCCAGCTCGGCCGCCACTTCTTCCGGGTGGTTCCGAATGGCCCCGACGAAAACTGTTCCCAAACCAAGTGATTCGGCGGCGACGACAGCGTTCTGTGCGGCCAGCGCGGTGTCGACGAACCCGATGATCGTGGATTCCAGGTAGTCCGCCCCGTCCAGCGCGGTACCGGACCGCTGCGCCAGCCGACGGGCCCGCCCCAGATCGGCCACCCACACCAGGAACAGCGGCGCTTCGTTGATGAACTGCTGGTTGTTCGCCAGTGCGGCCAACCGGGCCTTGCGTTGCGGATCGCGGATGGCGATCACGCTCCACGGCTGCAGATTCGAGCTCGTCGCCGCCGACTGGGCGGCCGCGACCAATGCCGAAAGGTGCTCATCGGTCACCGGTTTCGCGGTGAACTTGCGCACCGACCGGTGCGCGAGTTGCAGTGCCAGCGTCTCGTTGTGCACGGCCAGCGCCGCGTCGATGTCGCCGTAGCGTGCGGTGACGGTCATCACGCTCCGTAGAACGGTTCACCGGACACCGACTCGGACACGCGTCCGTCCACACCCTTGGGCACATCGCCTTCGAGCGTGACCCGGTAGAGCACCCGGTCGTAGTCAAGGTGGCCGGCGTCGGCGATCGCCAGGTGCGCGGTGGCCCGGTTGTCCCAGAACGCGATACTGCCCGGGGCCCAACGGAACCGCACGGTGTATTCGGTGCGGGTCGCCTCGTCCCACAACAGCTTCAGGATCGCCTCGCTCTGCGTCGGCGTGTAACCCCGGATCTCGCGGGCACCCCGGGTGAAGCCCGGACTGACGAACAGGGCCCGCTCCCCCGTGACCGGATGCACCCGGACCGCAGGGTGATAGCTCACCAGATTCGCCTCGCGCACCTTGCGGTCGCGCTGGCTGCCGGCCACGGCCCGGGCATTGAACTGATGCCTGATGTCAAGCGTGTCGGCGAAGTCACGCAGATCCTTGGGCAGATTCTCGTAGGCCGCAACGAGATTCGTCCACGCGGTGTCACCGCCGTAGGGCGGCAGGATGTGTGCCCGCAGGATCGACGCCGCCGGCGGATTGATCAGCGCGGTGACGTCGGTGTGCCAACTGCTGTCGTAGGACGTGCGCTTGCGACCCAAATGACGTTCGTAGCGGCGGCTGTCGATCGGCAGGATTTCGGGGAAACCCTCCGGGGGCTCCTCCTCGTGCGGATGGGCCGGGGTCACCTTGCCGAACCTCCGCGCGAAGGCAACCTGTTCGGCGTGACCGATCTCCTGGTCGCGGAAGAAGATCACCTTGTAGGTGTGTAGGGCGTTGCGGATCTCCTCGACGACGCCGGCCTCCAATTCATCGCGCAGATCGACACCACGGATCTCGGCGCCGATGTAGCCGGCCACGGGCACGACGTCCAGCCCAGTGTCGGTGAGAATGCTGCTTTCCCTGGCTTTTTCGCTGACATCGGTCATCTGCTGGCTCCCTTGTCTCGGTGGTGGGCTGAGCGAGGCCTCTCGCACTGGCCAGAGTCGATGCGACCGCGGACACGAACAACAGTCTTTGGCTACCGGAATCCTTCAGCACGACTTAATCCCGCGTGAAGCCTGGATGACGCCAGAATTACAATTGCAATGATTTCTGTCGCATCGACGCCCAAAAGACCTGCTCACCGAGATCTGGCTGATTAGCGCGGCGTATCTTTGAGCTGCGCTCAACCGCCGATTCTGTCATTCTGTCGACCGTGTATCCGACGGAGAGCACCATTGGGCAACACCGCGTCGGCGGTGCGTGATGCTGGACCTTCGTCGGATGATGCTGCTGGCAGACCTTGCCGACCTCGGCTCGGTCAGCGCCGTGGCATCGCAGCGAAATATCACGAGTTCTGCGGTGTCCCAACAGCTTCGAGTCTTGGAGGAAGAGGCCGGAGCGGTGCTCTTCCGCCGGGACGGACGCACCCTCGGGCTGACCCGCAGCGGCCAGGTCCTCGCCGAGCATGTGCGACGAATCCTGGTCGCCGTCGACGAAGCCATGACCGCGGTGGCGCAAACCCGGGACCGAGCGGCCGGGCAGGTCGCCATCGCCACGTTCAACATGGGCATTCCGACGCTCGCGGTGCCGCTGATGCAACGCCTCACCACCGAGGCGCCGGATCTGCGGGTGCAGGTTCAGCAGGACACGAGCACTGCCGCACTGCGCCTGCTACGCCAGGGTGAGGTCGATGTCGCGATCACCTGCCGGTACGACTTTCTCGGTCCGGACCCGGCCAGCGGACTGGTCACCACGCCGTTGGTGCGCGAGCCGCTCGTGCTGCTGGCCCCCACCCACGCGCATTTGAGAATCCGCAAACAGGGCCTGTCCGCGCTGGCCGACGGCTTCTGGGTCACCGGCCCGCAGAATTCCGGGATCGAACTGGCCACGATGCGGGCGTGCGAACACGCCGGTTTCATACCTCAGGTCAAACACCGGCTGATCGGTGCGCAGAACCTCTGCGAGTTGGCGGCCACCGAGGTCGCGTCGGCCATCGTGCCCCGGTTGTCGGTGCCCGCTCACCTGGAAAGCCTGATTGTGCCGGGCCTCGATCTCGGCGGCCGCGCCATCGCTGCCGTCGTCCGCGCCGGGCGGCAGCGCGATCCGAACATCGGCCTCGTCCTGCGCACGTTGCAGACGATCGCAGCTCAGGCGTTACCCGAGCCGCTCGGCGTCGCATCGTGAGATACCACCGTCGTGCTCTGCACACCGAAGAATCGAGGCAACCTGCGATGGCGAGAATTGTGACCCGCCCGTTCGTGGTGTACGGCGTCGGGGCGATCGGTGGTGTGATAGCCGCCCAGTTGCGGTTGGCCGGGTACGACGTGACGGCGGTCGCCCGTGGCGCGCACCTCAACACGATCCGCACCTGCGGACTCACCCTGGTGACGCAGTCCGGTACCGACACCGTCGACCTGCCGGCCGCCGCCGGGTCCGGTGAGGTCGACTGGTCCACACGTCCGGTGGTGATATTGGCCGTCAAGAGCCACCACACCGCCGCGGCACTCGAGGATCTCAGCGCCCACGCCCCGACGGACACACCGGTGTTCGTCGCTCAGAACGGGGTCGCCAACGAGGCTGCCGCGCTACGCCGGTTCGCCAATGTCTACGGCGTCACGGTGATGCTGCCGGCGGCTCATCTCGATCCCGGAGTCGTCATCCAACAGAGCCATCCGGTGGCGGGCATCCTCGATCTCGGCCGCTACCCGACCGGCTGCGACGCACTGGCCGAACAGATCTCGACCGCCCTACGGGTAGCGCGGTTCGAATCACAAGTCCGCGACGACATCATGGCGTGGAAATACCGCAAGCTGATCGCCAACCTCGGCAACGGGGTGATCGCGGCCTACCGGCCGGGACCCGAGGCCGACACCTTGATCGCCCGGGCCCGCGAGGAGGCCGAACACGTTCTCACCGCTGCCGCGATTCCCTTCGTCACCGCAGAACAGGACGCGCAGCGTCGCGGCGATCTGCTGCAGGGCCGGGTTCACGACGACTACTTCAGTTCCACCTGGCAGAGCGTGGCCCGAGGGCACACCCAGGTCGAAACCGACTGGTTCAACGGCGAAATCGTGCTGCAGGCGCGCCTGCACGGCCAGAGCGCCCCGGTCAACGAGTTGATCCAACGGGTCACCGCCGAACACGCTCGGGTGGGCCGCCCGGTACGTTCACTCGATGCCGCCGCCGCGCTGAAGAAGCTGAGGCCTGAGCCCGATGCGCGATTTCGACGCGCCGTCGCCGTGACGACAAGCGCTTAGCCGCGCACCCCGGATCACCTCGGTGCGGAAGAATCGTGTCCGCCATGACCGATTCTCCCCTGACTGACGAAGACGACCCGTCCGCCACCAACCGGTGGCCGCACATCCTGCGGCTCATAGCGTTCGTGGCGTTCCTGTTCGGCCTGTTCTACCTGGTGGCCGTTGCCCGCGTCATCGACGTCGACGACGTTCGGGGCGCGGTGGCCGCCGCCGGCCCTGCCGCGCCGCTCGTCTACGTCGTGGTCTCGGCGGGCCTTGGCGCGCTGTTCGTGCCCGGTCCGATCCTCGCTGCCGGCAGCGGCGTCTTGTTCGGGCCGGTCCTGGGCACCTTCGTGACACTGGGCGCGACGGTGGGTACCGCCGTGGTCGCGAGCCTGATCGGCCGGCGCGCGGGACGCGACAGCGCCCGAGCCCTACTCGGAACCCAGCGGGCCGACCGGCTCGACCGCCAGATCCAACGCGGCGGCTTGTGGGCCGTGGTCGGACAGCGTTTCGTCCCGGGCGTGTCCGATGCCCTCGCGTCGTACGCCTTCGGTGCGTTCGGGGTTCCGTTGTGGCAGATGGCTGCCGGGGCGTTCATCGGATCGGTTCCCCGCGCGTTCGTCTACACCGCGCTGGGCGCGTCGATCGGCGACCTGTCCGCGCCCTTGGCCTACACCGCGATCGGCGTATGGTGCGTCACGGCCGTCGTCGGGGCGTTCGCCGCCCACCGCGGGTACCGCTCCTGGCGCCGCCGCGAGCCCTAACGTCCGAAGCCGGCGTTGCGCAGCGCCTCGGCCATCGAGCCCATCGGCTGGTTCGAGTCGCGACGCCCGGAATTCTTGCCGCGGCTCTGATTCTGGTTCTGGTTGCGCCGGTCGCCACCGCGGCCCTGATTGCCGCCGTCACGACGGTTCGGGCCGCCCTGGCCACCTTGGCCGGACCGCTTGCCGGCCTCACGCTGCGGAGTGTCGTTGAGCCGCAACGTGAGTCCGATGCGCTGCCGTTCCACGTCGACGTCGACGACCTTGACCTTGACCACCTGTCCCGACTTCACCACCTCGTGCGGGTCCGAGACGAACCGGTCGGCCATCGCCGAGACGTGGACCAGGCCGTCCTGATGCACACCCACGTCGACGAAGGCGCCAAAGGCCGCGACATTGGTCACCACACCCTCCAGCACCATGCCCGGCTTGAGGTCGGCCACCTTTTCGACACCGGCGGCAAACGTGGCGGTGGAGAACGCCGGACGCGGGTCACGTCCGGGCTTCTCCAGTTCGGCCAGGATATCGGTCACGGTGGGAACGCCGAACCGCTCATCGGCGAAGTCGGCAGGCTTGAGGGTCCGCAGGGTGCGCTCATCACCGATGAGCTCGGCGAGCGTCACGTTGGAGCGGTCGAGGATCCGGCGCACCACCGGATAGGACTCGGGGTGCACCCCGGAGGCGTCCAGCGGGTCCTCACCGTCGCGGATCCGCAGGAAGCCCGCACACTGTTCGAAGGCCTTGGGGCCCAGGCGCGGAACGTCCAGCAGCGCCTTGCGGCTCCGAAACGCACCGGTGCTCTCGCGGTACGCCACGATCGCCTCGGCCAGGGACTCGGTCACTCCCGACACCCGGGCCAGCAGCGGCACCGAGGCGGTGTTGAGATCCACGCCGACGGCGTTCACCGCGTCTTCGACCACCGCGTTGAGGCTGCGGGCCAGCGAGCCGGGCGTCACGTCGTGCTGGTACTGGCCCACCCCGATCGACTTCGGGTCGATCTTGACCAGCTCGGCCAGCGGATCCTGCAGCCGCCGGGCGATCGAGACTGCGCCGCGCAGCGTCACGTCCAAGCTGGGCAGCTCCCGCGCCGCATACTCCGAGGCCGAGTACACCGAGGCGCCGGCCTCACTGACCATGGCCTTCACCGGCGCTTTCGCCCCGGCTGCGCGGATATCGGTGATCAGCTCACTGGCCAGCGCGTCGGTCTCGCGCGAGGCAGTGCCGTTGCCGACGGCGATCAACTCGACGTTGTGCCGGGCGACCAGGGCCGCCAACGTCGCCTTGGACTGGTCCCACTGCTTCTGCGGCTGATGCGGGAAGATCGCACAGGTGTCGACCACCTTGCCGGTGGCGTCGACGACCGCGACCTTGACCCCGGTGCGGAACCCCGGGTCCAGGCCAAGTGTGGCGCGAGTGCCGGCCGGGGCGGCCAGCAGCAGGTCCTTGAGGTTGCGGGCGAACACCGCGACGGCCTCTTCCTCGGCGCGCTGACGCAGCCGGATGCGCGCATCCACGGCAGCCGAGATCATCAGCTTGGCGCGCCACGCGAGCCGCACCGTGGTGGCCAGCCACGGGGTCGCCGGGGTCTTGGCGGTCATGTCGATGCCGAGCGCCGAAGCGATCATCGCCTGGTACTGCTCGTCCTCGCCGCCGTCGAAGTTCAGCGACAGCGCCTGCTCCTTCTCACCGCGCAACACGGCCAGCACCCGGTGCGACGGCATGTTCTCCAGTGGTTCGGAGAACTCGAAGTAGTCACGGAACTTCTGGGCGGCAGCGCTTTTCGCAGCCTCGTCGGACCACGGGCCGGTACGCAGCGAGCCGTCGGCCCAGAACTTCTCACGAGTGGCGCCGACCAGCTCGGCGTCCTCGGAGGCCCGCTCGATGATGATGTGGCGGGCGCCCTCGAGGGCCGCGGCCGCGTCGGCGACATCGTCGTTGAGGAACTCACCGGCCACCTCGTCGGGCACCAGGGTGGGATCGGTCAGCAGCCGGTCGGCCAGCGGCTCCAGCCCGGCTTCCCTGGCGATCTGGGCCTTCGTGCGCCGCTTCGGCTTGTAGGGCAGGTAGATGTCTTCCACCCGGGCCTTGGTGTCGGCCGCCATCAAGGCAGCGCGAAGTTCGTCGGTGAGCTTGCCCTGCTCCTCGATCGAGGCCAGCACGGCCTCACGGCGCTGGTCGAGCTCCCGCAGGTAACCCAGGCGCTCCTCCAGGGTGCGCAACTGCCCGTCATCAAGGCTGCCGGTGACCTCCTTGCGGTACCGGGCGATGAACGGGACCGTGGCACCCTCGTCCAGCAGCGCCACCGTGGCGGCGACCTGCCGCTCGCTCACGGCGAGTTCCTCGGCCAGACGGGCGGTTACGGACTTGATGGTTCCCACGGTCACGCTCTGAGTCACGTCGGAGGACCCTACCGAATCGAACCGACAACACCCGGGCACGGGGAACTGTGTGTCCGGCCACGAAAAAACGGCCCCGGATTTCTCCGAAGCCGTGAGTGGTGATGGTGGTCCCGGCTGGGTTCGAACCAGCGACCTTCCGCGTGTGAGGCGGACGCTCTCCCACTGAGCTACGAGACCGTGGGAACGACGTCGAACACTAGCACGCATCTGCAGCCATCCCCGAATCGGCGCCCGCGCGACAGAGTTGTTCCGTTTGCCAAAAATGCACGCCGATGCGGGCGTATCGTCACCCGCCATGGTCCACCTGCGTGTCCGGCTGACTGCTGTCAGCGGCGCTGTTTTTGCTGCTAGTGCCGTATTTACCGGCTGTGGCAGCGATCCGACCACCGTGACAGATCCGGCCCCGGGCGTAACGCCGCACGTTCCGAACGTGTCCGGATTGGCGAACCAGCAGGTCAACGGACCGACCAGTTTCAAATCACCGTCGGGCAGCGTGCGGTGCCGGCTCGATGCCGAGCTGGCCCGGTGCGACGTCGCCGACCGTAGCTGGGCCCCGCCGATGCGGCCGGCCAGTTGTGAGTTCGATTACGGCCACGGCATCTCGGTGCGTCCGGGTCGCCCCGCCGAGTTCGTCTGCGCCACCGACACCACCCCACAGACGAATGCCCAACTGAGGGAGCGGGAGTCGGTCACCGCCGGAACCCTGCGCTGCGAGAGCGCCGGAACCGGCATCACATGTCGGGACATGAAATCCCGTCATGGTTTCGCCATCTCACGCCAGGGGTACCAACTGTTCTGAAACACCGTTTTAAGCCCCACTTCGCCCTTGCGTAATGGGGATTTGTGTCTGCGCGCGTCCGTGGACTAATGTTCTGCATCGCGACGGGCGACGATCTCGCTCGTGGCGCGCGGATGTAGCGCAGTTGGTAGCGCATCACCTTGCCAAGGTGAGGGTCGCGGGTTCGAATCCCGTCATCCGCTCGAAGGTGCGATCGTGGCATCAACCCCAGTGGTGGAGTGGCCGAGTGGTGAGGCAACGGCCTGCAAAGCCGTGCACACGGGTTCGATTCCCGTCTCCACCTCCAAGAAAGAGTTTCAACCCGCGCGATTAGCTCAGCGGGAGAGCGCTTCCCTGACACGGAAGAGGTCACTGGTTCAATCCCAGTATCGCGCACCAGCATAGCCCCTGATCAGGGCTATTTTTTTGCCTCGATTCGGTTGCCGACCCCGTGCACGTCCAACGTTGGCTTGTGTTCGAAGATCCATTGACCTTTCGCGCACAAGCCGACGTTCGTGGCGCAAGTTGCTGTGCGGGAACAGCACCTACGCCGGCGGGGATGGCGGAGCCGATGGAGGCCCTGGCGGCGGAGGCACCGGCGGACCGGGCGGCGGAGGCGGTGCGGGCAGTTGAGGAGCCGGCGGCAGCGGGTCGGCGACCGCGGCGGGATTGGCGACCGGGCTGCCCGGCAAGGCATCTCCCAGACGGGTGGCGCGAACCGGCACGGTGATCACCGCACCCTGCAGTCCGCACTCGTTCGATTGGATGGTGGTGGTCTGCGCGCCGGCCAGCCCACCGTCGGGCTGTGGCGCCAACGCCAACGCCGTATCCATCGCCTGGAATTGACCGACGATCGGCGCCTCGCACGGCAACGACCCTCTACCCGGATCGCCCTGCCAAGAACTCTCGATGAAACGAAATATGGCAGTCATGCCGCCACCCTCGGCGGAGGGGACCGCATTGTTGGTGCCGTCCATGCGCGTCGACGTCGCCACACATCCCGAGGGTCTACACGTCGAACGGAATGCCCACCAATAGCTGGCGATCTGGTTGCCCGCCGCCGGCCAGGGATTGCCGTTGAGGGCGGCGTGTGGGTTGTCGTAGTCGAGGCGGTAGAGGCCGTCGAAGGTGGGACCGGTGGGCTGCGCCGGAGTGTTCGCCACGTTCGCGCCGACCACGTTGGCAGCGCTCGGCGGTGGGCTGGGCTGTCCACTGGCCGCCGCGTTCGGAGACGGCCACAACTGCCACAGTCCGATACCGACGACGCTCACGGCGGCGATCACGGCGGCAGGAACCCAGCCCGATTGCTCGAGAACCCTGTATCGGGGCTCAGGCTGAGCGGCAGCAGGTGCGGCCTGGTTCGGAGCCAAAGCCGGTGCAGCCATGGGAGTTTCGTCAGCAAGTGCGTGTGCGAAAGCGCCGCAGCTGGCGAACCGGTCAGCCGGGTTCTTCGCGAGAGCTTTGGCCAGCACCGGATCGAGGTCGGCCAATTCCGGCCGACCGTCGGCCAATTCCGGCGGCTTCGAGTTGACGTGACGGCTGACCACGACAGCGGGATTGGAATGCGCGAACGCTTGCATCCCGGTCAAGAGGTGATAGGCCGTACAAGCCAAGGCGTACTGGTCGGCCCGGCCGTCGACCTCCTCCCCCACAAGTTGCTCGGGTGCGGCATAGCCGGGCCCGACGTTGTGAGCGATACCCAGTCCGACGACGGTGACTGGCGCCTCCCCGATACCGTTGACATCACCGCGGATGACGTTGGCCGGCCGGACGTCGCGATGTACCACGCCATGCTTGTGTGCGTAGTCGAGTGCTGCGGCAACCGTGGTGATGATCCGGAAAACCTGCTCGCGCGGCAGGCCGTCGGGGTGCTGTTCAAGGAGACCAGAAAGATCCGTGCCGTCGACGAAGTCCGTCGACAACCAGAGCTGACCGTCATGTTCCCCGTGCTCGCGAACCCGAGCGATGCTGGGATGCCACAACCCGGCGGCACCATCCGCCTCCCGGTGAAACCGCTCCCGGTACTCCGGGTCGGCGGACCACGCCCGCGGCAGCAACGTCAACGCGTCACGGCCGGGGCGCCGGGCATGTTGAGCGAGGTAGACCTCCCCGGCCCCGCCTGAGCTCAGCGGTCGAATGATCCGGAACACGGCGAACGTCTCACCGACGTTGAGCGGCATCCAGGAATCCTACGAACTGCGCTCCACCGCCTGCCGTCGGCATCCGGATCACCGGCGCCCCTAGCCGAGCGGGCACCGTTTGCATTGCCCCACAAAGCAAGTCAGAGGCGAGGAATTTGTGCCTGCGTACATCGGTGGGCTAGTGTTCTGCATCGCGACGGGCGACGACCTCGCCTGTGGCGCGCGGATGTAGCGCAGTTGGTAGCGCATCACCTTGCCAAGGTGAGGGTCGCGGGTTCGAATCCCGTCATCCGCTCCACGATGGGTTTGTGCCATCAAATTCCGCGGGCCGACTGCTAAGGCTGCACTAACAGCTTCGGACTTCGCGGCGGACGTTAAAGTCGAGCGTGCCCAGGATCAGCGCCTCATCGGTCGAAGAACACCGCGAGCTGGTCCAACAGCGCATCTTCGAGGCTTTCGCCGCGCTGATGGCCGAGCACAGTTTCGACGCGATCACCATGGCCAAGCTGGCGGCCGAGGCCGGCATCGGACGGACCGCGATCTACCACCACTTCCCCGACAAGGAATCGGTGGTGATCGCCTTCGCCTCCCACGAGACCACCCGGTATCTCGACGGGCTGCGCGCCGCGCTGTCCGAGGTCGAGGATCCGGTCGAACGTCTCAAGGTCTACATCGGCCATCAGCTCGAGGCCGGCCAGGAATTCCATATGGGCATGGGCATGCAGCTCTACGGAGCCCTGTCCACTGAGACGATGCTTGCCATCCGCGATCACGTGGTGGCGGTCGAAGACGTGCTGCGCGAGATTCTCACCCGGGGTGTCGCCGCCGGGCAGTTCGTGGTCGACGACGCGGCCGCCACCATGTCTCTGCTGCATGCCTGCCTGGCGCCGCGCCATTTGCCGCGGGCGAACATCGAGCGGTTTGTGCTGCGTGCGCTGAACGCGACGCCGTAACTCACAATCCGTAGCTCCCCGAACCCGTCGGGACCGTGTTAGGTTTCCGACAGGTTGTCAGCATGATGCTGACAACCTGTCAAAGCGCAGCCCTACCAAGTGGAGCCGAAATGCCGCCGAGTGCCGTCGCCGCCGAGTCCATCCGCCGCCTGTCGGCAGCCATGCGTCAGGACTCGACCGACCAGCACGAGGCCGCCGAGCAGTCGCCGTTTGTCACCGAACTCCTCAACGGCCGGGTGAACGAGCAGGGCTACGTCGACTATCTGCTGCGCCTGCGGGTGATCTACCACGCATTGGAGACCGCCGTCCGAGAGCACCGGGACGATCCCCTCGTCGGCGCGGTGTACGACCCGGCACTCGAGCGGCTGGATGCCATCGACGCCGATCTGGACCACTGGGCGCCCGGCACCGAGCGCGACATCGACTCACCAGCGGCCCGTGCCTACTGCGCCCGGTTCGCCGACTCGCCGTGGGGCGGCGCGCTGGTGGCGCATCACTACACCCGCTATCTCGGTGATCTTTCGGGCGGACAGGCCATCGGCCGGATCTTGGAGCGCTCGTTCGACCTCGACGGAAAAGGCTTGGCGTTCTACACATTTCCGGTGCGCCCCAAGCCCTACAAGGATGCCTACCGCGATCGCCTCGACGGACTGGGCTTGGCCGAGGACGAGATCGATCGCGTGGTCGATGAAGTGAAGGCGGCATTCAGCCTCAACCAGCGCGTCTTCGACGAACTGGCCGAGAAGCTGCCCACCTACCACCGCTGACCAGCCCGAACTTCAATTGACGATTCCGCCAAAACATAGGAACTTCATACCCCAAACCGGCTGAAGTTAGCTTACGCTAACCATACTTTCTGCTGGGGGGGCACCGCGATCGAGAGGAGACGCCCGCGCGATGACCGCCCCCGTCTGGATGGCCATACCCCCCGAGGTGCACTCAGCCCTGCTCAGCAGCGGCCCCGGCGCCGGCCCACTGCTGGCTGCTGCCGGAGCCTGGAGCGCGTTGAGTACCGAATATTCCTCAGCAGCAACAGAATTGACGACGCTGGTGGGGTCGGTGACGGCAAGCGCATGGGAGGGACCGAGCGCCGAGCGTTACACCGCGGCACATGGCCCCTACGTGGCCTGGCTGAGCCAGAGCAGTGCCAGCACTGCCGGAGTGGCCGCGCAGATCGAGACCGCCGCCGCGTCGTACAGCGCAGCCCTGGCGGCCATGCCGACGCCGGCCGAGTTGGCCGCGAACCGCACCACCCTCGGTGTGCTGGTGGCCACCAACTTCTTCGGCATCAACACTGTCCCGATCGCGGTGAACGAAGCCGATTACGTCCGGATGTGGATCCAGGCCGCCTCGACGATGACCGTCTACCAGAGTGCCTCCGAGGTGGCCGTGACCACCGCACCGGCGTCGACCGCGGCCCCGCTGCTTCTGGTTCCGGCTGCCGGGGAGGTCGGTTCGGCCTCGGCAATGATGATGCAGTCCGCGGCCGGAGCCCGGGCCACCGAGTCGGGGCTCGCGCTGAGCAACCCGTTCAAAGACTGGATCGAAGCAAATGATCCCATCGGGAACTGGCTGGCCGGGCAATCGGAGCATTTCTACGGAATGTACGACCAACTCCGGGAATTCATTCTCGAGCCATGGCGGATCCCCCAGGTTCTCGCCGAGATCATCGCCGATCCCTCGTTGCTGTTCAGCACGTACATGAACGTCTTCTTCCTCGGCGCCTACTCGGCAGTCTTCGCCATCTTGGGGACCCCGCTCTACGCCGCGGTGACCGCAGCGGTATCCCCCGCCATGCTCGGGCTGCTCGGCATCGTCGGGCTGGCGCAGAGCTACGACATCCCGATCGATGCGCCCGCCGACGAGATCGCCACGCCGGCCGAGCATCCCGCAGGGGCCGCGATGCCGGCCTCACCGGCACCGTCGGCACCCGCGAGCGCACCGACGTCGCCGGCACCGACGCCGGCCACGCCCGCCCCCGTGTCGGCGCCCGCCCCGATCGCCGGCGGGGCCGAGGCCGCCATGTATGCGGTGGGCGGCGGCGGTCCCGGATTCGGCTTCGGCCCGACCATGCGCCACGCTGCCACCGCCCAGGCCTCGGACTCCGTGGGGGCATCCGCGGCGGCCGCCGCCACGGCCGCGGCGTCCAATCGGCGACGGGCGCAGGCACGCAAGCGACGTGGCGGCACAGTCAAGGATCGTGGCTATCGCTACGAGTTCATGACCGCCGGCGGCGACACCGAGACGCCGCCACCGCCGGAGACCGTCACCACCAGCGCGTCGGCCAGCGGATCCGGGAATCTGGGATTCAGCGGCACCGCAGTGAAGGCCACGGCCGGCGGACCAGCCGGGCTGACCACGCTGGCCGATGACACCTACGGCACCGGTGCGGCCCTGCCGATGATGCCGGGGAGCTGGCAACCCGACGGCGTGGATGACACCGGCTCCGAAAAGGACGCTTAACCGAACTATGTTGGGGCTATGAGCAATTCGTGAGAATTGCGGTGCGCGGTCCGTGCCGGCGAGCCGTCGGCACCCCGGTATGCCGATACTGGGAGCCCGAGGAGGAGGGAGCACCGCATGACCGGCGACACCGCACCGCAAGCTGACACCTGGGACAGCACGCTTCCGCACTTCTCCACTGTCGAAAAGCACGGCCGGATCACCGTGCCCGTCACCCATCCGTCGGAAACACTGCGTTTCTTCGCCGTGCTCACGTTCATCCTGTGGATACCGATCGCCGTCGGCGCAGCATTCTGGATTCACGGCATGCAGACCCGCGAACCGTCGACGTGGTTGGGCATCGCCGCGATCGTCGGTTCGTTTCTTCCTGCCATCCTCGGCGGCATCGTCTCCGACGAGGCCCGCGATACCTTCGGCCAGCGCAGTACCGGCCACCGGGTGGCCCTGATCCCGGCATTGACCGGCATCGCGGTCGGATTGCTCGGGGCCGCACTGTGGTTCAGAGACTTCAGTGCCGGTGTGATGGCGACGCTCAGTGTCGTGTTCGCTTTTGGGGCAGCAATCGTCACCTTCGCCGCGTGGCAAGGCATCCGCTACACCCGGCGGCGGCAGCGCCGGCTGGCATCGCTGCGACGGCACGGTGTGCGTTCGCCCGGCGAGCTGCGCAACGTGAAATTCCTGAAGCGCTGGACCGCAGACGACCCTCAGTTCACCGTCACCATCGCCTTCGACGCCCCGACCGGACGCCGAGTGGTGGCCGCGAACATGGTCGCCCACCATTCCCGAGTTCCGCTGGCAGGGTCAGCCGTCGTCGTGTTCAGCGCACCCCATGACGCGGGCGACGACGTCTTGATCGAACTCGACCCCGCCGAACCGCCCAAGTACGACCGTGACCCCAGCGGTCAGTACCGTAAGCCGACCGGCAGCTAGACCGCGCGGCGGGCCAGCTCCCGCAACACCAGATCCGTTGCCTCCCAATCCATGCACTTGTCGGTGACCGACTGGCCGTAGGTGAGCGGGCGCGCTTCGGGAGACTGCGCGCCGGCGATCAAGAAGCTCTCCAACATCACACCGCTGATCGGCAGGCCGTCGCGCACCAGCTGCGCCACCTCGGCGGCCACCGAGGCCTGGCGGACATGATCCTTGCCGGAATTGGCATGGCTGCAATCGATCACGATCCGACCGGGCAGCCCGGCGCCGGTCAACTTCGCGGCGGCGTCGGATACCGAGTCGGCACCGTAATTCGGCCCGTCAGTACCGCCGCGCAGGATCACGTGGCAGTCCTCGTTACCCGCGGTGCTCACCACGGCTCCCCGGCCCATGTCATCCATGCCGAAGAAGACATGTTGGGCGGCAGCGGCTTTCACGCCGTCGACCGCGACCTGAACGTTGCCGTCGGTGCCGTTCTTGAAGCCGACCGGCATCGACAACCCCGACGCCAGCTGACGATGCACCTGCGACTCGGTGGTCCGGGCCCCGATCGCACCCCAGGCGACCGCGTCGGCGATGTATTGGGGGCTGGTCGGCTCCAGGAACTCGCAGCCGACCGGCAGGCCGATGTCGATGATGTCGAGCAGGAGTTGGCGGGCCACCCGGAGGCCACGCGCGACATCGTAGGTACCGTCCATACCCGGGTCGTTGATCAGGCCCTTCCAACCGATCGTGGTGCGCGGCTTCTCGAAGTACACCCGCATCACGATCTTGAGCTGGTCTTTGAGGGCGTCGGCCAGCTTCACCAGGCGCGACGCGTACTCCAGCGCAGCGGCGGGATCATGTACCGAACAGGGTCCGACCACGACCAGCAACCGGTCGTCGCGGCCGGCCAGGATGTCGGCGATCTCATCGCGGTCGCGGGCCACGCGTTCGGCCCGGCGCTCGCCGAGCGGGAACTCGGTCAGCACGTCGTGCGGGCTGGGGATCGCGCTGAAGCTGCGGACCCGTCGGTCTGATGTGGCGGGGGCGTTGGCGATCTGCGCCAAGTTCATTGTCAGGTGCCTTCCTGGTGGTGGGCACCTGCGAGAGTTCCGGCGCCCTGTAACGACGAAAGGCAGCGACCGATGGTCACTGCCTGGGCTCCGGGTGGATGCGTGCTTAGTGCTGCGCTTTATCGGCTCCGCCCGGAGCCTTGATAAAGCGCCAATAGCCGGCACACACACCGATAGTCACGTCGGCCAGGCTACACCACTGCGGCCCGCGGACCACAACCGGCGCGTTCACAAGCATGGTTTGTGGCCGCAACCTACGATCCTGGCATGCCGCTGAGCGCCCGGATGCCAGAGCTGGCAGCGTTCGAAGTGCTGCTGGCGATCGCCCGCACCGGCAGCCTCGGAGCTGCGGGACGTGAGCTCGGATTGACCCAGCAGGCGGTGTCCTCGCGACTCGCCTCCATCGAAGCTCAGACGGGGGTGCGGCTGGTTCAGCGCGGACCCCGCGGATCACGGCTGACCGCGGCCGGTGCGGTGGTCGCCGAGTGGGCGGATCAGTTGGTCGACGTGGCACACCGGGTGGACTCCGGATTGGCGGCGATGCGCAGTGAGAGCCACAGCCGTATCGCCGTCGCCGCCAGTCTGACGATCGCCGAGCAACTCATGCCGCGCTGGCTGGTGTCGCTGCAGGCCGAGGCGGCGCGCGCCGGTGCCACCGTGCCTCAGGTCATCCTCACCGCGGCCAACAGTGACCAGGTGATCGCCGCGGTGCGCGACGGCTCGGCCGATCTGGGGTTCATCGAATCTCCCGGTCTGCCACGAGGACTGCACAGCCGAGTGATCACGCACGACGAGCTGGTGACCGTGGTGCGGCCCGATCACCCCTGGGCGCGACGGTCTGCTTCGGTCACCGCCGCTCAACTCAACGACACCGCACTGGTCTCCCGCGAACCGGGCTCCGGCACACGGGAAGCCCTCAGCACCGCCCTGCGCGCGGCGTTGGGCCCCTCGAGTCGGCAAGCCGAGCCGGCCATCGAATTGTCGTCGGCGGCCGCGATGCGCGCCGCGGTGCTGGCCGGTGCCGGGCCCGCCGTGATGAGCCGACTGGCCGTCGACGACGACCTCACCCTGGGCCGGTTGACCGAAGTGCCCGTGGCCGGACTGGATCTGCGCCGCCAACTGCGTGCCATCTGGTCAGGCGGGCGGACTCCGCCGGCCGGGGCAGTACGTAACCTGCTCGCTCACATCGCCTCGGCGCGGTGAGATCAGCCGCGCAACAGCCGGCCGGATCGCAACCCGCGAGCGGTGTTGGTCGCCACCGTCGCCCACGCTCCCAACAGCAGCACATACAACGCCACGGCGAGCCACGAGATCACCATCGCGCCAGTGGCCGCACCGAGCGCGGACGCCCCCGTCACGCAGGTACCGACCGGGAAGGTGAAGCTCCACCAGGTGAGGCTGAACCTCAACCCGCGGCGGGCGCCGTGCACCGTCAGCGCCGCCGCCAGGCAGAACACAAACGCCCCGAAACCTGCCATCACCAGCCCGTACACGATGCCGAAGGCGTGCAGAGCCGAAACCGCGGCAGGATCGTCGAGCACCGCGCCGGCATGGGCGCCGAGCAGGTTGGCCGCGGTGATCGACTGCCCCACCACGCCGAGCACGATCCACACCGTGGGAATCGCCTGCACCTGGCTGAACCCGCCGTGCATGAGCCGCGAATACACCATCGTGGTGGTGATCAGACCGGCCAGCAGGCTCAACCCGAACATCGCATAACACGCCACCAGCAGCGTCATCCCGGCCTGCCCTGGGCCGAGGTGTGACAACAGCAGCGCGCCGGTCGAGGCCGAGACCATGGGCGAGACCACCGGCATCATCCAGGCCGGCACCGCCGCGATGTCGCTGTGATCCGCACGGGTGATCATCGCGAACGGAAGCCACAGGCTGACAACCAATCCCAACAGCGTGCCGGCGGTCCACAGACCCACGTCGAGCGCCAGGGCGACGGACTCACCGAACATCGCCGGCCCGAGCAACAACGCACCTGCGCCGACGGTGAGCAGCGCCATCGCCGGGGCGCCGTAGAACTGACCCATCACCTCATGTGCCGCATAGGCTTTCGCATGTTCGCGATGATGGATCCAGTGGGCCGCGAATGCGACGGTCAAGATCACCAACACGGTGCCGGCGAGAATCCAGACCGCCGTGGCGAATTCAGGCAGACCAGGCACGCGCAACGGCAGGGTCGTCGCGGCGGTCGCGACGATCCCGGTGCCCATGACCGAGGCGAACCAGTTCGGCGTGATGTGGCGCAATACCGAACCGGCACTGTCCGACTCGGCCACCAGCGCGGTGTGGAACGGTCTCTGGGCTGTGTAGGCGGCGGTGTAGGCGGTCACACCGTCAAGCGTGGTGGTTGTGACCGCTCAGCGGTAGCCACCACAACGTTGTGGGCTCACAAGGACGTCTTGTGGGTCAGACGTAGCGGTTACGGCCCGACAACGCCCCCGCCACCATCTGCACGAGGTAAACGACCAACGCCATCGCCCACGGTGCGGTCCAACTACCCGTCAGCTCGTGCAGCAGACCGAACAGGAACGGGCCCACGCCGGCCAGCAGGTATCCGAAACCCTGCGCCATACCGGACAACTGCGCGGTGTCCTCGGCATTGCGCGCCCGTAGCGCGATCACGGTCAGCGCCATCGAGAACACGCTCATCCCGATACCGACGAACAGACTCCACAGCAGCGGCGCCGCGCCGGGATCGACGAGCAGGCCGATCATCCCGACGATCCCGATCAGGCCGAGTCCGACGATCCAGCCGCTCTGGTGCTTCTGCTTGGCCGCCAACGGCGGGATGATCAGGCTGATCGGAACGGCCAGGATCGACACCAGCCCGACCAGCAGACCCGCGTCGGTCTTGCTGACTCCGTTGTCGATGAAGACCTCGGGCAGCCAGCCCATCACGATGTACGCCAGGAAGGACTGGCAGCCGAAGAACAGCGTGACCGTCCAGGCCAGCGGGTTGCGCAGCAGCGAGCGGCGGGCCGCGCCCGCCGATTCCGCGGCGCGGGCCGAGCTGATCCCGCGCGCTCCCACGAGCCAGAAGAGCAGCGCGATGACGGCCACGACTGCCCACGAGCCCAACGCCCCGCGCCAGCCGCCGAGCAGCGGTTCCAGCGGTGGTGTGACCGCGGACCCCAGTGCCCCGCCGCCCTGCAGCGCCGCGGTGTACACACCGGTCATCAGACCGATCTGGGCCGGGAACGAACCCTTGATCACCACCGGGATGAGGACGTTGACCAACGCGATACCGGCGGTGGCCACCAAGGTTCCGCCGATCACCACATAGGGGCCGTCGACCACCCGGATGACGAGGCCGACGCTGAGGATGACCAGCGCAATCGAGATGGCGCGCCCCAGACCGATCCGGCGGGCCAGCCATGGGGCGGCCAGACCGGCCGCGGCAAAGCACAGGCCGGGCATGGTCGTCAGCACACCGGCCCAGACCGCCGACGCACCGAGCGACTCGCGCATGTCGCCGAGGACGGGCCCGATGCTGGTGATCGCCGGGCGCAGGTTCAGCGCGGTCAAGACCACCGCGACAACCAGCAGTGCCCCACCGGCCGCCATCGCCGCCGGGCGAACCTTTACGGCGCCGTCCAGTTCGAGTTCCAGATCGTGCTCGTAACTGTTCAGCGATTCGCTGCGTAGAGGCCGGTTCACTCGGCTATGGTGCCATACATCCCATGATTGGATGAAAGGATTTTTGAGTGCCGCTCGCCACAACGCGACGCACCGGCCTGGTCGATCAGGTGATCGAGCAGCTGCGCACCCTGGTCACCACGGGTGAATGGCCGGTCGACAGCCGGATTCCCACCGAGCCCGAACTGGTCGAGGCGCTCGGCGTCGGACGCAACACCGTGCGCGAAGCCGTCCGGGCACTGGCACACAACGGCATCTTCGAAGTTCGACAAGGCGACGGCACCTACGTGCGTGCCACCAGCGAGGTATCGGCCGCCCTCCGCCGGTTGTGCGGATCCGAACTGCGCGACGTGCTCCAGGTCCGGCGCTGCCTCGAGGTGGAGGGGGCCCGCCTGGCCGCGGTCGCCCGGACCGACGACGACGTCGCCAACCTGCGCTCTCTCCTGGTGCACACCGACACCACGGATCATGTGCAGTTCACCAAGTCCGACACCGAGTTCCATCTCGCGGTCGTGCGCGCGTCGCACAACCCGGTGCTGATCGAGATCTACCGCGGGCTTCTGGAGGCGATCGCCGCCAGCGTCGCGACGACGAGCGCCGCACCCCACGGGCTCATGTTCCCGCACACCGAGCTGGTCGAGGCGATCGCCGCCGGCGACGTGGACCGCGCCGGACGCGAAGCAGCGGGCTTTCTCGACGAGATCCTGGCCCGGACACCGGTTCAGGACTGCTGAGCACGCCGGAGTTCAGAACGGCGCGTCGTCCATCCGTCCCCGGGTCAGCGGCAGCCGTAGCAACAGCCGCGCCCCGCCCAGCGGGCTCTCCAACAAAGCGGCTGTGCCGCCGTGCAATTCGGCCTGCTGCGCCACCAGTGCCAGCCCCAACCCGGACCCAGACCGCGACGCCGTGGAACCGCGCGCGAAACGCTCGAACACCCCGGCCCGCTCGGACTCGGGCACGCCGGACCCGTTGTCGTCGACCACGATCTGCACGTCGTCGGCCGAGCTCACCGCACTGAGCCGGATCTCGGTGGCACCACCATGCTTGACGGCGTTGGCGATCGCGTTGTCGATCACCAGCCGCAGCCCGGCCGGCATGCCCAGCATCAACACCGTCGGCGAGGGCATCAAGGTGGCCCGCAGCCCTGGATAGGTATGCAACGCATCGTGCGCGGCCCGGTCGAGCAACTCGGTCACATCCATCGGCACGAAATCCTCGACGGTGGTCAACTCTCCCTGCGCCAACCGCTCCAGCGCGGTCAGCGTGCCCTCGATACGACTCTGGGTGCGCATCACGTCGGCGATCACCTCCTGACGCTGCTCGGCGGTCATGTCCAGGGTCGAGAGCACCTCGAGGTTGGTCCGCATGGCCGTCAACGGAGTCCGCAACTCATGGGAGGCCACCGCGGCGAAATCGCGGGCCGATTCCAGCGCGGCCTTGGTGCGTTCCTGTTCATTGCCGATGCGCGCCAGCATGCCCTCGACCGCCTCGGCGATCTGCACCGCCTCGAGCACGCCGCGCACCTGCACCTCGTCGGGCTTGGACTGGGCGTTGATGGCGCGGGCCTGCTGGGCCAGCAGGCGGAACGGGGTGATCATCACCAGGGAGATCATCCAACCCACCACGACCGTGCTGCCGATGACGCCGGCACAGATCAACAGCACCCGCAGATGTAATTCGTCGATCCGGCGCTGCGTCTCGGCCAGCGGTGCGCCCAACGCGATCGTGGCCGGCCCCGCGGTGAACGTCCGCACCCGGTACTCGACACCGTCGATCGTGGTGTTGGCGTAGCCGTTCTCCAACTTGGGCAAGACGATGTCACTGGGCACCGAGACACTGACGCCCCCGATGTGTGCGGTACGCACCAGACCGCCGTCGTCGGGCATCGTCGTGTCCGCCGATCCCGGTTTGGCCGCGGTGAGCAGCGTGCTCACGTCACCGAGGCTGCTCAGCGAATCCAGACGCCGGTCCAGCTGGCTGTACTGGTCGTTGGTGACGCCGAGCCACACCCAGGTTCCGAGCGTGATGACCGTGACCACCACCGACAACGCAGCGACGATGACGATGGTGCGCAACGACAGCACCCTCATCACGGGCCGCAGCACGGGGCGCAGCAGTCGCAGCACGCGCTCTTCGAGACTCACCGGCGTTATCTTGCCTGATCCGCACAACGCGCCGCTGCGACACCGGCACCGCCCCGTCCCGGCCGTCAACCAATAGTTGACGATCGGGCATCGTCAACCTACGGTTGACGTATGAGCCAACCCGTCGTGATCACCAACCCCGTCCGCCTCGACGACCTCATCGGGGCGATCAAGAAAGCCCACACCGAACCCCTCGAGCAATTGATCGACGCAGTCATCGCCGCCGACGCCCTCGGCGAGATCGCCGACCACCTCATCGGACATTTCGTCGACCAGGCGCGGCGCTCGGGCGCCTCCTGGACCGATATCGGCAAGGCCATGGGCGTCACGAAACAGGCCGTCCAGAAGCGTTTCGTGCCAAAGGTTCCCGATTTCGATCCATCCACACTCGACCCGAACACCGGCTTCGGACGGTTCACCCCGCGGGCCCGCAACGTCATCGTGGTCTCCCAGAACACCGCCCACGATGCCGGCAATTCCGAGATCACCCCCGATCACCTCCTCCTGGCGCTGTTCGCCGAACCCGAGGGGTTGGCTACCAAACTCCTTGCCAGCCAAGACATCACCGCTGAATCTGCCCGAGCTGTGATCACCCTGCCACCGCCTTCCGGCGCGGTGCCGGCGCTGATCCCGTTCAACGGCGCGGCCAAGAAGGCGCTGGAACTGACCTTCCGCCAAGCGCTTCGCCTGGGGCACAACTACGTCGGCACCGAACACATCCTGCTGGCCCTGGCCGAGGCCGAAGACGAAGACGGTCCACTGCACCGACTCGGCGCCGACCTCACCCGGTTCGAGTCCGAACTCGCCGCTGCCCTGGCCCCGCTCATGGCGAAAAATCAGGAGCCATCGGGGAATGAATGAGGCGAGGCATTCGTAGAAGCAAAGGTGTTACTCAACGACGCCGCACGCGAATTGATCGGCGCAGGAGCCGACGCCACCCTGGTCACGCTGAATCCCGACGGCGGTCCACAGGTCACGCTGGTCTGGGTGGCACTGCAATCCACCCCGGCCGGTGACGAACTCGTCACCGCACACCTGGCCGAGCACAAGAAGGTCCGGAACATTCGCCGCGACCCGCGGGTCGCGGTGACCATCCTGGACCCCGGACGGGTCGGCGAGGCGATGCGTCCGTACCTCGCGATCAACGGCACCGCGCGTGTCGTCGAGGGCGGTGCGCCGGAACTTCTCGAACAGCTGGCCCAGACCTTGGCCGCACCCGGGGTTCCGTTCCCGCCAAAAGACGCCCCGCCCGGTTGGCTGACCCGCATCCGGATCGACAAGGTCGGCGGCGTCGGGCCCTGGGTGTCCTGACCAACCGGCTGTAACACGTTTCAGTCTGTGCGATCATGCCTGGCATGCCTCGCTGGTTCGCGTTCATGTTCACGGCCGTGATGGTGGCCGTTGCCACCGTCGTGGCCCCACCGGCGGCTTCGGCCGAAGGAACCCCCATCGGTCGGATCGGTGAGACGCTGCGCGTCGAGAACGACGGCGTCGTCGCCGATGTCACCGTCCACGACGTGCTCGCCAGCGACGTCCCGCCGGGCTGGGGCTGGAACGGCTCACCCCGCTGGCGCGCCCAGGGCGGCCCCTGGCGCGCCCCGGTCACGGTCACCACCATCGCGGCGCCCAACCCGTACCAGATGGCACTGGACTTCACGTTCAACGGCGTCACCCCGTACGCCGACGCCTACGTACCCAAGCACACCGATGCACCGAATCGGCTTGAGGCGGCACTGCGCAACGCGCCCCCGGGCGCCACGGTCAACGGTGACGTGTACTGGGATGTCTACCGCGCCCTGGTGACCAACGTGGTCCTGGTCGACACCCGCTCGGGCAAGCACCTGGCGCAGTGGAATCTGTGGCAGCCGGGCAGCCCGTTGCCTTGATCGAGCCGGCCACGGCGGCGGACGTCCCCGAACTTGCCGCGGTCGCGGCCGCCACGTTTCCCCTTGCCTGTCCCCCGTCGGCCACCGGCGACAACATCGCCGCGTTCATCGCCGAGACCCTCTCAGAGAAACGCTTCGCCGCGTACCTGACCGATCCCGGGCGCATCGTGCTGGTCGCACGAAGTCCGGCAATCACCGGGTACGCCATGCTCATCCACGGTGTCCCCGACGACCCCGACGTCCAGCGGGCGGTGACGCAGCGGCCCGCACTGGAATTGTCCAAGATCTATGTGCTGCCCGATCGTCACGGCCGCGGGGTCGCCACCGCCTTGATGACCGCGGCCCTGGACGCCGCAGCCGACTCCGGTGTCCGCTGCGTCTGGCTCGGCGTGAACCAGGAAAACGAACGCGCCCAGCGCTTCTACGCCAAGAGCGGATTCACGGTCAGCGGCACCAAGACGTTCCGGCTCGGCGCCGGCGTGGAGAACGACTACGTGATGGTCCGGCCGGTTTAGCCGGTCCTCTGCGCCGCAGCCGTCAGGGCCAGCAGGCGCGAAGTGGCACGCAGGTATTTCTTGCGGAAGCCACCGGCCACCATCTCCGGGCTGAAGATCGTGTCCAACTTCGTCCCCGACGCGAGCACCGGGATGCCCGCGTCGTAGAGCCGGTCGGTCAACGCCACCAGACGCAGCGCCACACTCTGATCCTCGATCGGGTGCACTCCGGTGATGAACACCTCGGTGACACCTTCGATCAACGCGTGATACCGGGACGGATGCATGGTGGCCAGGTGGGCGCACAGCGCGTCGAAGTCGTCGAGGGTTGCCCCCGCGATTCCCTCGGCCCGCTCGGCCACCTCCCCGTCGGACAGCGGCTCGGGGGCCGGCGGCAGATCGCGATGCCGGTAATCCGGTCCCTCGATGCGCACCGTGGTGAAGATCTGAGCCAGCGTGTTGATCTCCCGCAGGAAGTCCTGGGCGGCGAACCGGCCCTCACCCAACTGCTCGGGCAAGGTGTTGGAGGTGGCCGCGATCGACACGCCACGCTCCACCAGAGCCGACAGCAGCCGGGAGATCAGCGTGGTGTTGCCGGGATCGTCGAGTTCGAACTCGTCGATGCACACCACCACGTACTCCGACAGCAACTCGATGCACTCGTTGTAGCCGAACACCCCGGCCAGCTGGGTCAACTCGCCGAACGTGGCGAAGGCCGTCGGGGCTTCCCCCTGCGACAACGTGTAATAGGTCGAGGCCAACAGGTGGGTCTTGCCGACACCGAAGCCGCCGTCCAGGTACAACCCCACCCCGGGCAGCACCTCGCGCTTACCGAACAGCTTCTTCTTCCCCGCCCGGCGGAGGGCTGCCTGCTCGCAGAAAGCGCGGCACGATTGCACCGCGGCGGCCTGCGACGGCTCGGCCGGATCGGGACGGTAACTGTCGAAGCTGACCTCGGCGAATGTCGGCGGCGGGATCAGCTGTGCGACCAACCGCTCCGGCGTGACGGTGGGATGACGATCGGCGAGATGAGCGACGCCGCTGGACCCGTGCATGCAGGCAGCGTAGCCACGTGCTCCAATTCAGTTCATGTCCGATGACATCGCCGGATTCGACCTGACCGTGCTGGGAAACGTCGACACTGTCGCCGACGCACAGCTCCAGGCGTACTACGCCTACCCCGATGACCTGCAAAAATGCTGGGTGCGGGGCAACATGATCAGCAGCCTGGACGGGGGCGCCACCGAAGACGGCAAGACCGGCGGCCTGGGCAACCGGGGTGACCGCGCTGTGTTCAATCTCATGCGGCAGGCCGCCGACGTGATCCTGATGGGCGCGGCGACCGTGCGCATCGAGAACTACTCCGGGGTACAGCTTTCGGTCGCCCAACGCCAGGAGCGTCAGCGCCGCGGCCAGGCCGAGGTACCGCCGATCGCCGTCGTCACCGCGTCGGCCGACCTCGACCCACACGCCAAGTTCTTCACCCGCACCGAAGTACCGCCACTGATCCTGACCGGCAGCCGAAACGTGGTCGACGCCCGCCGCCGACTGGGCGCGGTCGCCGAGGTGATCGACGCATCGGGCGCCGACCCGACCCTGGTCGACTCCGCGGTGGCATTGCGAATCCTCGCCGAGCGCAAGCTGTTCCGAGTGCTGACCGAGGGCGGCCCGCAACTGCTCAGCACGTTGATCGAAGAGGATCTGCTCGATGAGTTGTGTCTGACCGTGGCGCCCATCCTGGTGGGCGGGGTGGCCAGGCGCATCGCCACCGGGCCGGGCCAGGCGCACACCCGACTGCGGCCGGCCCACCTGCTCACCGACGACGAGGGCTACCTGTACACGCGCTACGTGCGATGAGCATGTCGCTACTGTGGTCAGCATGCGTCATCAGCTGGTGAAAGCCCTGCGGAGGTCGGCAGTCGCGGCGCCCGTCCTGTCACTACTGCTCACCGCCTGTTCACCGCTGTTGGCCGCTGATCCGCGCTATGCCACCGACCACGGCGAGCACCCGGAGGGGCAGCCGCAGACCACCGTTGCCGCCCCGGCCGGTCCGCCCGGCATCGAAGCGCCGAAGAACGACCTGTCCTGGCGGGACTGCACTCCCCGCGTCTTCGGTGACGCCGGCGTCCAGCCGCCGCCCGACGTCACGCTCGAGTGCGCAACCTACGACGCCGATCTGGATCCGATCAGCGGGGCCACCGGCACCCTCAGCATCGGCGTGGTCCGCGCCAAATCCACACAGACGCCGGCCGATGCCGGCCCGCTCGTGATGACCACCGGATCCGACATCCCCACCTCGGTGCAGTTGCCGACGTGGTTGTCGCGCTCGGGAACCGACATCCTCAAGACCCACCCCATCGTGGCCGTGGACCGACGCGGCATCGGAATGTCCGGCGCATTGGACTGCCGCGACCTCTACGACCGTCAGGAAATGCTGGATCAGACGCAGTTCCAGGCCGGCGACGATCCGGTGGCCAACCTGGGTGCGGTCACCATGACGGCCACCACCAGTTGCACCGACACGATCGCCCCGGGCGACTCGGCCTACGACAACGCCCACGCCGCCGAGGATCTCGAGAGACTGCGCAGCACCTGGGATGTGCCCACGCTGGCGCTGCTCGGCGTCGGCAACGGCGCCCAGGTGGCGCTGGCCTACGCCGGCTCGCATCCCAACAAGGTGTCCCGGCTGGTCCTGGATTCCCCGCTGCCGCTGGGCATCGCCGCGGAGGCCGCCGCCGAGCAGCGGGTCAAGGGGCAGCAGGCCGCCCTCGACGCGTTCGCCGCGCAGTGCGTCGCCACCAACTGCCCGCTGGCACCGGACCCGAAGGCCGCCGTCGACGCCCTGTTGACCGAGGCCCGCGCCGGACGCGGCCCCGGCGGCGCGTCGGTGGCCACTCTGGCCCACGCGATCGCCACCGGAATGGGTTTCCCGCAAGGTGACCGGGTGGCCGCGACCAACAATCTGGCCGCCGCCCTGGCCGCGGCCCGGGCGGGCGACGCCGGTCCGATCTCGGCGCTGATCACCCAGAGCGACAACCTGCGCCAGTCCGACGGGCACTTCGTCAACTCCTGCAGCGACGCGCTCAACCGGCCCACCCCCGACCGGGTCCGCGAACTCGTCGTCGCCTGGGGCAAGCTCTATCCGCAGTTCGGCACCGTGGGCGCACTCGACCTGGTGAAGTGCCTCAACTGGCCCAGCGGCTCGGCACCGAAGGACCCGCACGATCTCAAGATCCCGGTGCTGCTGCTCGGTGTCCACAACGACCCGATCGTCGGCAACGAAGGCGTCGCCGCCGTCGCGGCGACCGTCATCAACGCCGGCGCCAACAACCGACGGGTGATGTGGCAGGGCATCGGTCACGGGGCGAGCATCTATACCGCCTGCGCGCTGCCGCCGGTGGCCGGCTACCTCGAAAGCGGCAACCTGCCCGAGACCGACACGTACTGTCCCGCCTGACGACGGGCCCCGACGGCGTCGGTGTACGGTTCGCTGGTGGCGGCAGCAGATTCCATCATTTCCGGCGTCCTGAACGCATTCCGTCCCCGCACCTCCCCGCCGAGCACCGCCACGGTGCTGCGCTCGGCACTGTGGCCGATCGCCATCCTGTCGATCATCCACCGCAGCTACGTGCTGTCGACCAACGGCTACATCACCGACGACTTCGGCCCGGTGTACCGCGCGGTGTCGAACTTCCGTCGGCACTGGGACATCTACAACGAGCACTTCAACTTCGTCGATCCGCACTACCTGTATCCGCCGGGCGGCACGCTGCTGCTCGCGCCCTTCGGTTTCCTGCCCGAGTTCGCCTCCCGCTTCTGGTTCGTGGCGATCAACTCGGTGGCCGTGGTCATCGCGGCCTGTCTTCTGGTACGGCTGTTCAAGTTCTCGCTGACCTCGGTGGCACTGCCGGCCCTGCTGCTGGCCATGTACTGCACCGAATCAGTCACCAACACACTGGTCTTCACCAACATCAACGGCTGCATCCTGCTGGCCGAGGTGCTGTTCTTCACCTGGCTGCTGTCGGGCAAGGTGAGCCATCAGTGGTGGGCCGGCGCGGCGATCGGACTGACCCTCGTCGTCAAACCCGTGCTGGCGGTGCTGCTCCTGCTGCCCCTGCTGAACCGGCAGTGGCGGGCATTGGTGACGGCGTTCGCCGTCCCGATCGTGTTCAACGCGGTGGCCTGGCCACTGTCATCGGACCCGATGGGCTTCGTGCGCAACACGCTGCCCTACATCATGGAGACCCGCGACTACTTCAACTCCGCCATCCTGGGCAACGGCATCTACTACGGCCTGCCGATGTGGCTGATCATCGTGCTGCGGGTCGCGATCGTGGTGCTCGCGGTGATCAGCCTGTGGCTGCTGTACCGCTACTACCGCGAACGCGATCAACTGTTCTGGATGCTGACCTCCTCGGGTGTCCTGCTGGTCACCTCGTGGCTGGTGCTCTCACTCGCCCAGGGCTACTACTCGATGATGCTGTTCCCGTTCCTGATGACGGTGGTGCTGCCGAACTCGGTGCTCCGCAACTGGCCGGCCTGGCTCGCGGTCTACGGGTTCATGACGATGGACCGCTGGCTGATGTGGCGCTGGCCGACCACCGGGCGCTTCCTCGAATACATGAAGATCACCTACGGCTGGTCGCTCTTGGTGGTGGTCGTGTTCTGCGTGCTGTACTTCCGCTACCTCGACGCCAAGTCCGACGGCAGGCTCGACGAAGGCATCGACCCGCCGTGGATGGCTCGAGCCCGAGAACCCGAATCAGCCTGAGGTGAACTGCATGATCTGACCCGCCAGCTGGGTCCTGGTCTGCATCTCCAAACCGTGCCGGGCACAGACCCGGTCGAGTTCATCGGGATTGACCAGCCGGAACGGCGAGCGGTCGAGCCGGTGGATCGCCGTGGCCACCGGGGTCCGGGTCAGGTCGTACCCGGTGAACACACCTCCGGGCCGCAACACCCGGGCGATCTCGGCGACGGCTTTCTCCCACTCCACGATGTGGTGCAGCATCAGGCAACTGACCACCGAATCGAAGGAATCGTCGGCGAACGGCAGATCGGTGGCGTCGGCTCCGCGCACCGTCACGTCCGGGTACACCTGCAGCCGCCGCGCCGCGGAGCGCACCATCGCAGGGTCGAAGTCGGTCGCGGTGATCGCCAAATCCGGATTGGCCTGCCGCAGCCGCGCCGCGATATCACCACTGCCGGAACCGATTTCGAGCACCTGACGACCCAACCGGTCAACCGGGAGGCTGCCGAGCACGGCCTGACCGGTCCCTTTCCGCCACAGCGCGGTCTTACAGAAGGCACGCTCGATCTGTGACATTGTCGGCATGGGGGCTCCTGTCGTCGGTGTGGACTTCCAGGATCGCCCGGCGTGCCGGCTCAATGCTTGTATGGATCCGTCCGATCAGCCCAACGCCCGTGCGACGTCACTGGGGGCGACACCGGTCAACTCACGGCACACCCGCGCGGCGTGAGCGCCGTCGGCGAATCCGGCCTGATGTGCCGCATCGGTGATCGACGCACCGGCGCCGAGATACTCCAGCGCGCACAGCAGGCGCGTCCACCGCGCCATCGCCCCGAACGACGTTCCGGTCTGTCTGCGAAAAAGCCGGCCCAGATAGTCCGCCGAGATCGCCACCTCACCGGCGACCGAGCCCAGATCCGTCGGACTCGGCATCCAGGCCGTGACGAGTTGGATCGCCGCCCTCACCTGCGGGTGCACCGCCGCCTCGGTGTCGGCGCCGGCCCAGCCGAGCAGGGCGTCGACAACCATGTCCGCCGCGTCGGCGAGATCCTCGGCCCGCACTGCGGCAGCCACCACCACCGCCGGCGAATCGTCACCGTCGATCGCCCACAGCCCGGGGCTGGCACCCCGTGCCCGGATCACCGCGTTGAGCCTTGTCGCAGTGGGTGTTTCAGCACTGAGATAGACCGACAGCGCGGCGCTCGCACCGCCCGGCCGCATCGCATGCCGGGTACCACTGGCCACCGCCGCGACGGAGCAGCGCTGTTCGGTACCGTCGCCGGCCACCAACACCAGCGGGCCGTCGATCCCGACCGCGATCTGCACCGCGGGATGGTGGTGCACCTCGATGTCACCGAACGAACCCACCACCGCCGTCACGCCTGGTCTGGTGAACCAACTGCCGCTCATACCGCAGGCTATCGCGCTGACGACCGCCGGCGTCGGGTAGCGATCCGGCGTACCTGGCGCGCACCGGCGGACACCACGTAATTTGGGGTCATGACGACCGACGGTCCCAAGCTGCAACTGACCGATGACCAGTGGCGCGAGAAGTTGACCCCCGAGGAGTTCGCGGTGCTGCGTCGCGCGGGCACCGAGCGGCCCTTCACCGGGGAGTACACCGACACCAAGACCGAGGGCGTGTACGAATGCCGGGCCTGTGGCGCCGAGCTTTTCCGCAGCACCGAGAAGTTCGAATCGCATTGCGGGTGGCCCTCGTTCTTCGACCCGACCGATTCCGATGCGGTGATCCTGCGCTCCGACGACTCACTCGGGATGCGTCGCGTCGAGGTGTTGTGCGCCAATTGCCACAGCCACCTCGGCCACGTGTTCGAAGGTGAGGGCTACCCCACCCCGACCGATCAGCGGTATTGCATCAACTCCATCTCACTGAAGCTGGTGCCCGCGTCCGAGTGACGAGCGGCCTCAGTCGACCCGGGTGGCGTGCACCTCCCAGAACGGCATGTGCACGCGGCCGTCGACCAGCCACGGTTCGATCACCCGCAGTCGCTCCAACACCGGCGCCATCTGGTCGGCCCTGTCGGGGTTACGCGCAGACATCGTCTCGAACGCCTCGACGCTGACGTTGCCCTGGTAGGTCGTCGTCCCGAGGTAGGTGATCTCCCAGCCGGCCTCCGGGAGCACGCCGCGGAAATCGTCGGCCGACATCGACCGCGGCATCTTGAAGCCGTTGACGTTGTGCTCACCGAATTCGTACATGTACAGCCGCGCACCGGGTTTGGTGGCTCGGTGCAAGGCCCGCACGTACGACTTCTGCAGTTCGGGCTCGTCGGTGAACACATGGTAGAAGGCGGTGTCGACGACGGTGTCGAACCTGCCTTCCAGCCCGTCCAGCTTCGTGGCGTCGGCCACCTGGAAGTCAACGGTCACCCCGGCCTGCCGCGCGTTCTGCCGAGCCCGCTCGATGGCGGCCGGTGAGGCATCGATACCGGTGGCCGACAACCCTTTTGACGCGTAGTGGATGGCGTGGTGCCCGGGTCCCGTGCCGGGATCGAGCACCTCCCCCTTGACGGCGCCCAGTGCGACGAGCTGCTGCACGACCGGCTGCGGCCCGCCGATATCCCATGGCGTCGCGGCGGGCAGTCCGTGCGATGTCCGCTCGTCGCGATACATCTCTTCGAATCGATCGGATTCTTGCGGAGCAGTCATGTCCGCGAGAGTAGACCCGTGGATGGATAGCCCAGGTCAGGCCGCTCGCGCCGGACTTGTCTGCGGATCATGGCGGCCCCACGCCACCCGATTGTCACGCTGGAGTGGCGCCCGACGGCGAGGGCCACTCCAGCGTGACAATCGCGAAACGACCGGACCTGCTTTGTCACTCCAGCGTGGCAGCGGAGCTCGACAGCCACTCCAGCGTGACAAAGCGGGCGGCGGCACGGCCAGAGTAGACCCGTGGATGGATAGCCCAGGTCAGGGCAACTTGGCGACGAGATCCTCGACGCTGATCCGCGGGCCGGTGAAGAACGGCGTCTCCTCACGGGTGTGCCGACGCGCGTCGGTAGCCCGCAGATCGCGCATCAGATCGACGATGCGGTGCAGTTCGGGCGCTTCGAAGGCGAGGATCCACTCGTAGTCGCCGAGCGCGAATGCCGGCACGGTGTTGGCCCGCACGTCCTTGTAGCCGCGGGCGGCCATCCCGTGCTCGGAGAGCATGCGGCGACGCTCTTCGTCGGGCAGCAGGTACCACTCGTAGGACCGCACGAACGGGTAGACGCAGATGTAGTTGCCCGCGTCTTCACCGGCGATGAAAGCCGGGACATGGCTCTTGTTGAACTCGGCCGGCCGGTGCAACGCCACACTGCTCCACACCGGGTCGCTGATCCGGCCCAACGCGGTGGTGCGGCGGAAGTCCGAGTACGTCGCCTGCAGCGCCTCGATGTTGTCCGCATGGGTCCAGAACATGAAGTCGGCGTCGGCGCGCAAGCCGGCCACGTCGTACAGACCGCGCACCACCACACCACGTTCTTCGGTGGTCTTGAAGAACGCCGCCGCCTCGTCGGTCACCTCGGCACGGGCAGTGTCTTCTGCACCCAGGATTCCAGGTTGCACCGCGAACACCGAGAACATCAGGTAGCGGATGGTGGAGTTCAGTTCGTCGTAGTCCAGCTTGGCCATAGGCCTATCGTGCCACGCGGGCGTTCACCAGTTCCGCGGCCGCCCGGGTGGCGGTGCCCACACACGCGGGCACCCCGATTCCGTCGAGATATGCGCCGGCCACCGCCAAGGTCGGCGGCAGCCCGGCCCGCAGTTCGGCGACCAGATCGCCATGGCCGGGACCGTACTGTGGCATCGCGTCGATCCAGCGGTGCACATGGCTGTCCACCGGGTCCACGGTGACACCGAACAGGGTGTTCAGATCGCGGGCCGACCAGGTCAACAGGTCCTCGTCGCCGGTACTGCGCGCGATATCGTCGCCGTAGCGGCCGAAAGACAACCGCACCAACTCGACGTTGCCGCGTCGGCCCCACTTGCGCGACGACATGGTGACGGCCTTGGCGTTCAAGCGTTCCCCCGCAGCCACCAGCACCCCCGATTGCTGCGGCAACGGCGTCCCGCCGGGCAGGGCCAGGGCCACCACCGCGGCCGAGGCCACCCGGATACGTCGGGCCGCGACGGCGGTACGCGGCGCGATGTGCTCGATCAGCCCAGGCAGGTGTGGCGCCGGAACCGCCAGCAGCACCGCGTCGGCGTGCCACTGCGCGCCTTCGTCGTCGAGCACCGCCCAGCCACGGTCACGACGATCCACCCGCACCGCGGCAACCTGGGCCCAGCGCACGTCGGCCCGACGCGCCAACTCCTCCAGCAGCACCGTGTAGCCGCCGTCGACCGCACCGAAGATCGGGCCGTCCGACGACGGCGGCAGGGCGGCTCGGACCGCCTCGGTCAGGCTGCGAGCACCGCGATCCAGCGCGGCGGCCAACGATGGAACGGCCGAACGCAGGCCGATCGTGGCCGACGACCCGGCGTACACCCCGCTGAGCAGCGGGTCGACCGACCGGGTGACCACCTGCGGGCCGAAGCGGTCTCCGACCAGGTCAGCGACCGACGGATCCGCGCCCCGGCTCCAGCGCAGCGGCCGGTTACGTTCATCGAGGATTCGCGCCACGGTGTCGTCGTCGACGAGACCCAGCATCGACGACGCCTGGGCCGGAATGCCCTGCAGTGTGCCCTGCGGCAGCTGATGCAACCGGGCTCCGCTGTAGATCAGCGGGCGGGCACCGGTGGGGCTGAGCCGCCGGCCCGTCAGGCCCAGCTCCTCGAGGAGATCCAGCATCTCGGGCCGGCGCGCCACGAACGCTTCGGCTCCGACGTCGAACGGTTGCCCGCCGACCCGTTCGGTGCGCAATACCCCGCCGAGGCGGTCGGCCGGGTCGAGCACCGTGATCTGTGCTCGCGGCCCGGCGGCCAACCGCAACCGGTACGCCGCGACAAGGCCCGAGACGCCCCCGCCGACAACGCAATAAGCGGCACTCACAGCGAGTGCACCAGCGTCACCGCCTCGGTGATGATGCCGGGGTCGGTCGCCGGCAGCACACCGTGGCCCAGATTGAAGACGTGACCGGCCGCCCCCGCCGCCACCGCGGCACGACCGTCGTCGACCACGCGGCGCACCGCCTGCTCGGCCACCGGCCAACCCGCCAGCAGCACCACCGGATCGAGGTTGCCCTGCAGCGCGGTGCCCGGCTTGACCCGGGCCGCGGCGTCGACCAGCGACGTGCGCCAGTCCACCCCGACCATGGTGGCCGGCGCGGAGCCCAGCGCCTCGGACATCGCGCCCAGCAGCTCGGCGGTGCCGACGCCGAAATGCGTCATCGGCACACCCGCGGCGGCCATGGTCGCGAACACCCGGGTGGTGTGCGGGAGAACGTACGTGCGGTAGTCGGCCAGCGACAACGTCCCGGCCCACGAGTCGAAGACCTGCAGGGCATCCACCCCGGCGTCGACCTGAGCCTGCAGGAACGCGATGGTCAGATCGGTCAGCGAGGTCATCAGGGCATGCCAGGTGGCCGACTCGCCGAGCATCATCGCCTTGGTGCGCTCGTGGTGACGGCTGGGACCGCCCTCCACCAGGTAGGACGCCAGGGTGAACGGGGCACCGGCAAAGCCGATCAGCGGCACCTCCCCCAGCTCACGCACCAACATCGAGACAGCCTGCGAGACCGCCGAGACCTGCTCTGGTTCAAGCGGTTTCATGGCGTCGACGTCGGCCGATGTGCGGATCGGGTGTTCGATCACCGGCCCCACATCCGGGACGATGTCCAAGCCGATTCCCGACGCCTTCAGCGGCACCACGATGTCGGAGAACAGGATCGCGGCGTCGACACCATGCCTGCGCACCGGCTGCAGGGTGATCTCGCAGACCAGTTCGGGATCGAAGCAGGCCTCCAGCATGCGGTGCTGGGCGCGCAACTCGCGGTATTCGGGCAACGAGCGGCCGGCCTGCCGCATGAACCACACCGGCACACGGTGCGGGGTGCGGCCGCTCGCGGCGGCAAGATAGGGGGAATCGGGCAGCTCCCGGCGGGTGTTCATCGGCTCCTATGGTGCCACGAGCCCGCCGGCGCAGACCGTTGCCGGTTCGTGACGCTCCCGCTACGGCGCGCCTGCGAACTGTCCTGGCCGCATCCGCTAGCGTCAAACGCCGTGACCTCTGCCGAACCGGCCCAGTTCCGGACGGCGGTGGCGGCCATGAGTGCCACCACCGTGCGGCCGGAAATCGAGCTGGGTCCGATACGCCCGCCACAGCGGTTGGCGCCGTACAGCTACGCACTGGGCGCCGAGGTACGACATCCCGAGACCACGGTGGTCCCCGAGCGCTCCGAGGGCGACGCCTTCGGACGGTTGATCCTGCTGCACGACCCCGACGGGGCCGAGGCGTGGGACGGCACGATGCGCCTGGTCGCCTACATCCAGGCCGACCTCGATTCCAGTGAAGCCGTCGACCCGCTGCTTCCCGAGGTGGCCTGGAGCTGGCTCGTGGATGCCCTGGAATCGCGTGCCGAGCACGTCACGGCGCTGGGCGGCACCGTCACCGCCACCACGTCGGTGCGCTACGGCGACATCTCCGGCCCGCCGCGCGCCCATCAGCTCGAGTTGCGGGCGTCCTGGACCGCCACCAATCTGGAATTGGGCCCGCACGTCGAGGCGTTCTGCGAAGTTCTCGAACACGCCGCCGGCTTGCCGCCGGCCGGTGTCACCGACCTGAATTCCCGTACCCGCGCTTGACATGATGGACGAGGACCCTCGACTCTCAGAAGCCACCGAGCCCGCCGAGGCCGAAGCAACCCCATTGCTCACCCCTGCCGATGGCGTTCCCGACGTCTGTGTCACCGCAGATGAAATTTCTTCTGCGGCAATATCTTTGGCAAAGGGCAGTGGCCCGTTCGCGATCGACGCCGAACGCGCATCGGGCTTCCGTTACTCCAATCGCGCTTACCTGGTGCAGATCCGCCGCTCCGGCTCGGGGACCGCGCTGATCGATCCGGTCAACCACGGCGGCTCCCCCATCGACGCGATGGCGCCCGTGGCCGATGCCCTGTCCGACGACGAATGGGTGTTGCACGCCGCCGACCAGGACCTGCCCTGTCTGTCGGAGATCGGCCTGCGCCCGGGCCGGCTCTACGACACCGAACTCGCGGGCCGGCTGGCCGGTTTCGAGCGAGTCAACCTGGCCGCGATGGTGCAACGCCTGCTCGGTCTGCAACTGATGAAAGGCCACGGCGCGGCCGACTGGTCCAAGCGCCCGCTGCCCGCGGAGTGGCTCAACTATGCCGCCCTGGATGTCGAGGTACTGCTGGAACTGCGCAACGCGGTCGCCGCGGTCCTCGAAGAACAGGGTAAAACCGATTGGGCGGCACAGGAATTCGAGTATCTGCGGGCCTACGTAGCGCAGCCCACCCGGCGTGACCGCTGGCGGCGCACCTCCGGTATCCACAAGGTGCGCAACCCGCAGGCGCTGGCCGCGGTCCGCGAACTGTGGACGACGCGGGACACCATCGCCCGCGGTCGCGACATCGCCCCGGGCCGGATCCTGCCCGACTCCGCGATCATCAACGCCGCCACGGCCGATCCCAAGACGGTCGACGAGCTCATCGCACTGCCGATCTTCGGCGGCTCCAAACAGCGCAAGAGCGCCGAGGTCTGGTTGGACGCGCTGGACCGGGCCCGGGACAACACCGATCCGCCGGAAGCCAACGACGCCCAGAGCGGCCCGCCGCCGGCGGCCCGCTGGGCCAGACGCAAACCGGAGGCCGCCGCCCGGCTGGAAGCCGCGCGGGCCGGCCTGGCCGAGCTGTCGCAACGGGTCTCGGTGCCCGCCGAGAACCTCATCACCCCCGAGGTGGTGCGCCGGCTGTGCTGGGACTGGAACCCCACCGGCGACGTCGCCACCGCGATATCGGAATTCCTCGTTGCGGCCAACGTCCGGCCCTGGCAGCGGGAGCTGACGATCCCGGTGTTGACCAAGGCGCTCAGCAGCAGCGACTGATCCCCGTCAATCGACCTGGTGGCCGACTTCCTCACCCTCGGGCACCCCGATCGCGGCAATCCAGCCGGTGATCTGGCGCGCGATGTGCTGATCGGTCAACCCGATCTCGGCGAGCACCTCACCGCGTGAGGCATGGTCCTGGAACACCTGCGGGACACCGAGATCCCGGCACGGCACGTCGATCTCGGCGTGCCGCAGCGCCGCGGACACCGACGAACCGATGCCGCCGTGCACCCCGTTGTCCTCGACGGTGACCACCAGCTTGTGCTCGCGGGCCAACTCACCGACAACCTCGGGGACCGGGAGCACCCAGCGTGGATCTACCACCGTGACCCCGATGCCCTGGTTGCGCAGCCGTTCGGCCACCGCCAAGGCCATCGACGCGAACGATCCCACCGCCACCAGCAGCACGTCGTCGGTGAGACCGGCCGCCGGAACCGCGAGCACGTCGACGCCGCCGCGGCGCTCGATCGCCGGAATGTCTTCGCCCACATCGCCTTTGGGGAAGCGGAGGGCGGTCGGACCGTCGTTGATCGCCAACGCCTCGTTGAGTTCCTCGCGCAGGCGCGCGCCGTCGCGGGGGGCGGCCGCACGCAGACCCGGGATGATGCCCAGGATCGACAGATCCCAGACCCCGTTGTGGCTGGCGCCGTCAGGCCCGGTGACCCCGGCCCGGTCGAGCACCATGGTGACGGGCAACTTGTGCAAAGCGACGTCCATCATCAGCTGGTCGAACGCCCGGTTGAGGAACGTCGAATAGAGCGCCACCACCGGGTGCAGGCCGCCCATCGCCAACCCGGCCGCCGAGGTCATGGCGTGCTGCTCGGCGATGCCGACGTCGAAGAACCGGTCGGGGAAGCGATCCCGGAATACGCTCAGCCCCGTCGGGCCCGGCATCGCCGCGGTGATCGCCACGACGTCGCGGCGTTTGGCACCGATCTTGACGAGCTCGTCGGAGAACACCGAGGTCCACCCCGGGCCCGAAGCCTTCGTCGGCAACCCCGTCTCCGGATCGATGACGCCGCAGGCGTGCATCTGATCGGCCTCGTCGTTCTCGGCGTGCGCATACCCCATGCCCTTGCGGGTCACCACGTGCACGATCACCGGCGCCTTGAAGCCTCGGGCGTACCGCAGCGCGTTCTCCACCGCATGCTCGTCATGACCGTCGATCGGGCCGACGTACTTCAGGCCGAGGTCGGTGAACATCACCTGCGGGGCGATCGCATCCTTGATGCCGGCCTTGATGCTGTGCATGCACTGGTAGCAGAACTCACCCACGACGGGCAGGCCGCGCACCGCCTTGCGGCCCTCCTCAAGGAGCCGCTCGTAGCCCGGCTGCAACCGCAGGGCGGCCAGGTGTTCGGCGAACCCACCGATGGTCGGTGCGTAGCTGCGGCCGTTGTCGTTGACGACGATGACCACCGGGCGACCCCCGGTGGCGATGTTGTTCAGCGCCTCCCAGCACATCCCACCGGTCAGCGCGCCGTCACCCACGACGGCCACCACGTGCCGGTTGCGGTGCCCGGTCAGCTCGAACGCCTTGGCCAGACCGTCGGCATAGGACAGCGCGGTGCTGGCGTGGCTGGACTCCACCCAGTCGTGCTCGCTCTCGCTGCGCGACGGGTATCCCGACAAACCGTTCTTGGAACGCAAGGTGTCGAATTCCTGTGCCCGCCCGGTCAGCATCTTGTGCACGTAGGCCTGATGACCCGTGTCGAAGATGATCGGATCGTGGGGCGAATCGAACACCCGGTGCAGCGCCAGCGTGAGTTCGACGACACCCAGATTGGGGCCAAGATGTCCGCCGGTCGCAGCCACCTTGTGGATCAGAAATTGCCGGATCTCGACCGCCAGATCACTCAATTGTGACTGCGACAGGTGCTGCAGATCAGCGGGACCGCGGACCTGTTCAAGCATTCCGCCAGTGTACGCACGCATCAGAATTCAGTCCTGTCGAGGCTGATAGATGTCGGGCACCCCGTCGTCGTCGGCATCGAGGGTTTCCAGCTGGTGAATTCGCCGGTATACGGCATTGCGCGACACCAGAACCACCGATGCCAGCAGGCCCGCGACCACCGATCCGGTGGCCACCGCGATCTTGACGTCGTCGTCGGCGACAGTGCCGTGCCCGAAGGCGAGTTCGCCGATCAGCAGCGAGACGGTGAACCCGATGCCGGCCAACAACGCGACACCCAGCACGTCGCGCCAGGCAAGATCCTCGTCCAGGGTCGCGTGGGTGAAGCGAGCCAGCAGATAGGTGGTGCCCAGCACGCCGATCGGTTTGCCGAGCACCAGGCCCACGATCACGCCGATGGTCACCGGATGCGACAACGCCGCCGAGAAGCCCGACCACCCGCCGACGGTCACGCCCGCGGCGAAGAATGCGAACACCGGGACGGCGAACCCGGCCGACAGCGGCCGCACCAGGTGTTCGAAGTGTTTGGCCGACGCATGGCGACCCAGCACCGGCACGGTGAATCCCAGCACCACCCCGGCCACCGTGGCGTGCACGCCACTGGCATGCACCAGCGCCCAGGCCAACACCGCCGGCGGCAACAGGATCCACCACTGCCGAGCGCCGCGCTGCACGGCGAGCGCATACAGCCCGATCGGCACCAGAGCGCCCAGCAACGGTCCGGGCGCGACGTGATCGGTGTAGAAGAGGGCGATCACGGTGATCGCCAGCAGATCGTCGACCACGGCCAGCGTCAACAGGAAGATCCGCAGCGCCGCGGGCAGGTGCGTGGACACCACGGCCAGGACCGCCAAGGCAAAGGCGATGTCGGTGGCGATCGGCACCGCCCACCCGTCGAGCGTCTCCGGATGGTCCGAGAAAACGTTGATTCCGACGAAGATCACCGCAGGCACCACCATGCCGCCGACGGCGGCCGCGATCGGCAGCGCCGCACGGGCCGGGTCCCGCAGATCTCCCGCGACGAACTCCCGCTTGAGTTCCACGCCGACGACGAAGAAGAAGATGGCCAGCAGACCGTCGGCGGCCCAGGACGACAGCGAAAGATCGAGGTGCAGTGACTGCGGGCCGACGACGAATTCCGAGAGCCGGTGATAGCCGGACGACCACGGCGAATTGGCCCACACGAGCGCCGCACCCGCCGCCGCCAGCAGCAACGCCCCGCCGAACGTCTCGGTGCGCAGCAAGTCGGACACCCGCTGCCACTCGGGCCACGATCCACGCGCCAGCAGGCGTCGGCCGCGGTGGTCACGGCGGTCAGTCATCCGGGGGCTCCTGTGCTCAGCATTCAACGACCGCCGACCAGACTTCCCAGCACACCAGGGAATCACGCTAACAGGCCCGCCGGCACCTCGAATCCACCACAAACCGGCCGTCGCCGTGATTACGTAAAGTAGAGGCGAAGTCGACAAGTCCGGGGTGCTGGTTGAGTCCTTTCGATCACTATTACGCGCGTACCGCCCTGCTCGCTGCCCAGGGCAAGCGCACCCTGATGCAACGCACCGTCGGCGCCACGATCATCGGGCTGAGCCTGATCCCGCTGTTGGTACTGATCAGCCCGCAAGGTCCACACGGGGCCCTGCAGTACGTGGCGGTGGGTGTCGGTGTCGGAGGTCTGACGCTGGCCCAATGGTGGTGGCGGCGCCAGTGGCCCAGCCGCACCCAGTCCTGGATCGTGGTGTGCATCGGCACGGTGTGTATCGGGGCCACCTGCATCCTGCTGGTGGATCCGACCGTCGGACTGCTCGGGTCGAGCTCGTTGAGCCTGGTCACCGGCTATACGGCGTTTCTGCACAGTCGGCGGGTGTTGCACCTGACCTGGCTGGCCTCGGCCGCGGTGGTGATCTGTCTCGGCGTGCGGGTGGCACTGACCGACATCTGGCTCGGGATCGCCGGGGCACTGGTGTCACTGCTGGTGATCCTGAGCACCTCGGCCCTGGTACGGATAGCCGTCGAGTTGATCGAGCCCGACCGCGTCCAGCATCCCGCCGAGATCGACCCGCTGACCGGTCTGCTCAACCGCGAGGCCTTCGACATGCACACCGCGACGATGCTGGGCTCCCACAGTCGCCACGACGACCAGTACCTGGTGGTCGTGGCGGTCGGTATCGACGACATGGCGTTGCTGAGCGACATGGACGGCAGCCACAGCACGTTGCACGCCCGGGTCGCCGTTGCGCAGGCGATGCGCGAGACGGTGCGACACAAGGTGCCGCTGGCCCACGTGTCCGACAGCGAGTTCCTGATCGCCGACGTGTTCAAGACCAACGATCCCTCACCGTTGGTGAACCGGATCCGCATGGCGATCACCACCACGCCCATGCGCCTGACCGCCAGCATCGGCACGGCGTGCAGCCAACTGCGGCCGCTGACCGAACTACCCACCGAGCAGATCGTCGACGCCCTGGTGGCCCTGGCCGTCACCGCGATGAACCAGTCGAAGGCCGAGGGCGGCAACCGGGCCACCTATGCGCACTTCCCCACCCCGACGACCGGGCCCGACGACCGCACCGAGTGAGCGGCACCGATGAGTTCCCTCAGCGGGTCAGCACCGCGATGCACTCCACGTGGTGGGTGAGCGGGAAAGAATCGAACACCCGCAAGTCCTCCACGGAGTAACCGTGCCGCACATACATCCCCACATCTCGAGCGAAAGACGCGGCCTCACAACCGATGTGGATGATTCTGGGCACCTCGGTGGCGGCCAGTGCGTCGATCACCTCGCGGCCGGCGCCGGTGCGGGGCGGATCGAGCACCGCGACGTCCGGACGCCCCGACTCGGCTGACAGCGCGCGACGCACCGAATCGGTGACCACCGAGACCCACGGCAGATCGGCCAGCGCTCGGCGGGCCGTGCGCGATGCCGAACGCGAGGTGTCGACAGTCAGGATCCGACCGTCGGGCCCGACCTGCTGCGCCAACGCGGCGGCGAAAACCCCTGCGCCACCGTAGAGGTCCCACGCGGTCATGCCCGGTTGCAGCTCGGACCAGTCGGCGACCAGCCGGCTGTAGAGTTCGGCCGCATCACGATGGGCCTGCCAGAACGCGGTCACCGGCAGCATCCACTCCCGGCCGCCGATCCGCTGCACGGCCTCGTAATCCCCCTCGACGACCCGCGTGGCGCTCTTGCGGCCGGCCTTCGGACCGGACTGCACGACGTGCCGACGACCGTCTGCATCCAACACCGCGTGCACGTGCGCGCCCGGAGTCCAACGCACCGTCTCCAGCCCGGCGGTCAGCTCGGGGGGCAGCTGCCCGCAATGGAGTTCGGTTACCAGGTCGGCGCTGTGGTAGCGGTGGAATCCGGCTCGGCCGTCGGATGTCGTGTCCAGCCGCACGCGGCTCCGCCAGCCCCGTGCCTCGCCGTCGCCGACCGCCTCGGCGACGGCCGTCTGCTCGTCGCGCCAGGTGAACCCGCCGAGCCGCGAGAGCTGGTTGGCCACGACCGAACCCTTGATGCGGCGCGCCGCCTGCGGCGCGATGAACGCCAGGTCGCAGCATCCGGCGCCGTGGACCCCGGCGATCGGACACAGCGGGTCGACGCGGTCCGGCGATGGTTCCAACACCTCGACCACCTCGGCGTGCCAATACGATCCGCGTTCGTCGAACACGTTGACCCGCACCGTCTCACCGGGCACCGCGTACCGGACGAACACCACCCGGCCCTCGTGGCGTGCCACGCAACTGCCGCCGTTGGCCGCCGAACCCGCGGTCAGGATGAGCTCGGTCACTCCAGGAATCCTCTGCGGGCATCGCCGGGGGTGGCACGCGGCTGCAGCGCCTTCAACCGCTCCGACGAATTCAACTGCCACGGAACCGAGGTCACCATCACGTTCGGCATGAACAGCAGCCGGCCCTTGAGCCGCAACGCACTCTGATTGTGTAGCACCTGCTCCCACCAGTGACCCACGACGTATTCGGGGATGAACACCGTCACCACGGTCCGCGGTGATTCCTTGGTCACCCGTTTGACGTAATCGAGGACCGGCCGGGTGATTTCGCGGTACGGCGAGGCGATCACCTTCAGCGGCACGCTGATGTCGCTGTCCTCCCACTGATGCACCAGGGCACGGGTCTCGGCGTCGTCCACACTCACCGTGATCGCCTCCAGCACGTCGGGCCGCGTAGCACGCGCATACGCCAACGCCCGCTTGGTGGGCAGGTGCAGTTTCGACACCAGGACCACCGCGTGGTTGCGGCTCGGCAGCACGATGTCACCACCCTCGCTCTCATCCTGCGCCTCGAGCTCGCGGGCCACGGTGTCGTAGTGCTGGTGGATCATCTTCATGACGACGAACAGCGCGGTCATCGCCAGGATCGCGATCCAGGCTCCGGCGGCGAACTTCGTCACCACCACGACCACGAGCACCGCGCCGGTTGCGGTGAGGCCGACCGCGTTGATGATGCGCGACCGCATCATCTTGCGGCGCACCGTCGGATCGGTTTCGGTGCGCAACAAGCGGGTCCAGTGCCGCACCATGCCGATCTGGCTGAGCGTGAACGACACGAACACCCCGACGATGTAGAGCTGGATCAGCGCGGTCACCTCGGCCCGGAACGCGACCACGAAAGCGATCGCGGCAAGCGCCAGGAACAAGATGCCGTTGGAGAAGGCCAGCCGATCACCTCGGGTATGCAGCTGCCGCGGCAGGAAGCGGTCCTGCGCCAAGATCGAGCCGAGCACCGGAAACCCGTTGAAGGCGGTGTTGGCGGCCAACATCAGGATCAGCGCGGTCACCCCGGCGATCAAATACAGACCGACCGGGAAATTGTGGAACACCGCATCGGCAAGCTGGGCGATCAAGGTCTTCTGGTGGTAATCGGGAGGTGCACCGATCAGCTGCTCGTGGGGACGCTCGGCGATCTGCACGCCGGTGGCCTTGGCCAGCAGGATGATGCCCATCAAAAGTGTCACCGAGATCACCCCGAGCAGCAGCAGGGTGGTTGCCGCGTTCCGGGACTTGGGTTTCCGGAAGGCCGGCACACCGTTGCTGATCGCCTCGACACCGGTCAGCGCCGCCGAACCCGACGAGAACGCCCGCGCCACCAGGAACACGAGCGCGAAGCCGAGCACCTCACCGTGTTCGGGATGCATCTCGAAGCCTGCGGATTCCGCCCGCAGCGGATGACCCAGAACATAGATCTGGAACAACCCCCAGCCCAACATGATGAACATGCCGACCATGAACGCGTAGGTGGGAATAGCGAACGCGGTACCGGACTCTCGAAGCCCGCGCAGGTTCATCGACGCCAGCAGCAGGATCGCCACCACCGCGAACAACACCTTGTGTTGCGCGACGAACGGCACCGCTGAGCCGATGTTCGACATCGCCGACGACATGGAGACGGCCACCGTCAGCACGTAATCCACCATGAGTGCACTGGCCACGGTCAGACCGGCGGTGGGCCCGAGGTTGGTGGTGACGACCTCGTAATCACCGCCCCCGGAAGGGTAGGCATGAACGTTCTGCCGATAGCTGGCGATCACGATCAGCATGACGCCGGCCACCGCCAGCCCGATCCACGGGGTCAGTGAGTAGGCCGTCAGCCCGGCCACCGACAGCACGAGGAAAACTTCCTCGGGCGCGTAGGCCACCGACGACAACGCGTCGGAGGCGAACACCGGCAGGGCGATCCGTTTGGGCAACAGCGTGTGCGAGAGCTTGTCGCTGCGAAACGGCCGCCCCAGTACCAACCGGCGCGCTGCCGTCGAAAGCTTGGACACGAGAGCCAAGACTAAGCCCGAAGACGAAAAGTCGTCACAAAGCTGTAGCGTTCGAGGGCACGGAGAGAGCAACAGCGCTCTTCTGCGACCGGAAAGGACCGTCGGGTGCGTGTAGTCGTCATGGGGTGCGGTCGAGTCGGCGCGTCCCTCGCGGACAGCTTGGCCCGCATCGGCCACGAGGTTGCGGTCATCGACCGCGACAGCACCGCGTTCCATCGGCTTTCGCCGGAGTTCGCCGGGGAACGCGTGCTCGGCATGGGCTTCGACCGCGATGTCCTGCTGCGCGCCGGGATCGAGGAGGCCGGCGCGTTCGCCGCCGTCTCCTCCGGTGACAACTCCAACATCATCTCGGCGCGGGTGGCCCGCGAGACGTTCGGCGTCGAGCGCGTGGTGGCCCGGATCTATGACGCCAAGCGTGCCGCGGTCTACGAGCGGTTGGGTATCCCGACCGTGGCCACGGTGCCGTGGACCACCGATCGTCTGCTCAACGTGCTGACCAGAGAGACCGAGACCACAAAATGGCGTGACCCCTCGGGCAACGTGGGTGTGGCCGAACTTCCGTTGCACCAGGACTGGGCCGGACATCTGGTCACCGAACTGGAGGCGGCCACCGGCGGCCGGGTGGCGTTCATGATCCGGCTCGGGAGCGGTTATCTGCCCGAGCCGAAGACCGTGATCCAGGCCGGCGACCAGGTGTACGTCGCCGCCGTGTCGGGCCACATCGCCGAGGCGCTGGCGATCGCGGCGCTGCCGCCGAGCGAGGACTTGGAGTCGCACTGATGAAAGTTGCCATCGCCGGGGCGGGGGCCGTGGGCCGTTCCATCGCCCGCGAGCTGCTGGAGAGCAACCACGACGTGACCCTGCTCGAACGCAACCCCGACCACATCGACGTCGACGCCATCCCGGCCGCGCACTGGCGGCTGGGTGATGCCTGTGAGCTCACCATGATGGAGTCGATCAAGCTCGAGGAATTCGACGTGGTGATCGCGGCGACCGGCGACGACAAGGCCAATGTCGTGGTCAGCCTGCTCGCCAAGACCGAATTCGCGGTACCCCGGGTGGTGGCCCGGGTCAACGATCCTCGCAACGAGTGGCTGTTCGACGAGAACTGGGGCGTCGACGTGGCGGTGTCGACGCCGCGGATGCTGGCCTCGCTGGTCGAAGAAGCCGTGGCAGTCGGCGATCTGGTCCGGCTGATGGAGTTCCGCAAGGGGCAGGCCAGCCTGGTCGAGATCACCCTGCCCGACGACACCCCGTGGGGCGGCAAACCCGTCAAGCGCCTCGATCTGCCCCGCGACACCGCGTTGGTGACGATCCTGCGCGGAGCCAGGGTGATCGTGCCCGAATCCGACGAGCCCCTCGAGGGTGGCGATGAACTGCTGTTCGTCGCGGTCACCGAGTCCGAGGACGAACTGCGCGAGCTGTTGCTGCGTCCGGCGCCGCGCTAATCGGCGCTAATCTGCATCGACGCCGTGGGCGTCGTCGGCGGCGTGCACCGCACGCTGCGCGGACCGGATGGCGAGATAGGTCACCAGCGCCGCGACCGCGGTCAGCGGCCAGCCCATCGCGATGCGGGCGAAGCCCAGCCAACCGGTCTCATCCGAGTCGTACAGGTACTGCTGGACCAGAAACCGCGAGGCGAACACCACGACCCAGGTGAGCGTGGCGACGTCGAAGGCCACCACGGCCTTGCGCACACCACGCCACTCGCGGTCGTGCGTGTTGACCCAACCCCAGATGTAACCGACCACCGGGCGGCGGATGATCACCGACACCCCGAACACCACCGCCCACAGCAGTGACGTCCAAATACCAAGCAGGAAATAGCCTTTCGACTCCCCCACCAGATACGCGATGAGCGCGCTGACGCCGACGGCAAAGAATCCCGACACCGCCGGTTGAACAGATTCGCGGCGGACCAGCCGCCAGATCAGGATCAGGGTCGCCACCCCGAGCGCGGCAGCGATCGCGGGCATCAGGCCGAATGCCGTGGACACCGGGACGAACACCACCACCGGCAACGACGAATAGATGAGGCCGCTGACCCCACCCATCTGGTCCAACACGGCCCGCCCGCCGCCGTGGGCAGGGGCCGGTGCCGGCTCGCTCTCGGCGGGTTGAGGCGCGTTGCCTGCGTTCGGTTCGGCCTGACTCACTTCTGGATTTCGTAGCGCGGGTTGTAGATCGCTTTGGTGCCGTTCTCCAGCTTGCCCACGCGACCGTGCACGCGCAGCGTGCACCCGGATTCGATACCGGGGATGCGGCGCTGACCCAACCACACCAGCAACACCGTGTCGGTGCCGTCGAACAGTTCGGCCTTGATGCCGCCGGAACACCCCTTGCCGTTACATTCGACGCTGCGCAGGGTGCCGACCATCGTCACTTCCTGGCCGCGCTGAACGTCGATCGCCCGCAGTGCGCCGGTGTTCGCGGCTTCATCGCTGAGCTCTTCGACATCAAGCTGTTCGGGGTCTTCCGTCAGGCGTCGCGTAAGCCGGCGCAGATACCCTTCGGCCGTAGCCATGGCCTCTCCTGACCTTCTGCGGATCCACTGTGAATCCGCCCAACCAACGCCACGGTAGCCCTCTTGTTCGACGAATGCCACGTGGGGTACGGGTCGGCGCGCCGATGATTTGACGGGGCAGGCACGATCGTGTGATGAGCGTCATTCTGCGCAGTGTCCCAACCGTTCTGCTGCCCGGTACCGGGTCCGACGACAACTACGTCTACCGGGCATTTTCCGCTGCACTGCACGATCTGGACGCACTTGTGGTGACCCCGCCTCCGACACCCGAGCGGCTCATCGAGGGTTATCTGCACGCGCTCGACGACGCGGCGCGGTCGGGCCCCATCGCGGTCGGCGGCGTCTCGATCGGGGCGGTGGTCGCGGCCCGATGGGCACTGGACCACCCCACCCGTGCGGTGGCGGTGCTGGCCGCCCTGCCGCCCTGGACGGGTTCGTCCCAACATGCACCGGCCGCACTGCTGGCCCGGCAGTCGGCCGAACTGTTGCGCCGGGACGGGCTGGCGTCCGCGGTCGCACAGATGCGTGCTGCCAGCATGCCGTGGCTGGCCGACGAACTGGCCCGGTCCTGGGTGGGCCAGTGGCCCACGTTGCCCGACGCGATGGAAGAAGCGGCCGGCTACCGGGCACCGGACTGCGCCGAGCTCGAACTGCTCAGGGTGCCGATGGGTGTCGCAGTGGCAACCGACGATCCCGTGCATCCCGCCGAAGTCGGCTACGAGTGGGTGGCCGCGGCCCCGCAGGCAGCGTTGCGCTCCGTCACCCTCGAACAGATGGGCGTCGACACCGGCGCGTTGGGCGCCGCCTGTGTGGCGGCGTTGCAGGATGCGGTCGACGCCACCGTCGTCGGCTGACGGTCAGCCGCCGGTGATGGTGCGAAGCTGCTGCATCGCCGAACCCTGCACGCTGCGCCGAGCCGCCGGCTCGGCCGGCGGCTGATCGGCCGGCGGATCCTGAGCGGCGGACATCTGCTGGGCAGCCTGCTGCATCGCCGCCTGTTGCGCCGCGGCGCGCAGTTGGGCCGCCATCGGCTCGGGCAGCTGCACCGCCAGCGGCGTGCGCACCGGCAGAGGTGTGTCACCGCGACGAATCACGCTGTCCGCCAAGGACGTCCGCGCTTCGGCGGCCAGTGCGTCGATGGTTTCCGGCGAACCGTTGACCACACAGCGCACCATCCAGCGGTATCCGTCGACGCCGATGAAACGCACCACGCCGCCGTTGCCCACACCGAGCACCTCGCGCCCCCACGGGCCGTCCTGAATGCTGACCGAGGTCGCATCCTTGCGCAGCGAGTCGGCGAGCTCACCGGCCACCTCACGCCACAGGCCCGCACTCTTGGGCGCGGCATAGGCGGCGATGGTGAACCGTCCGTTGGGCGTCACCACCCACACCGCGCTGGGCGCTCCGGCCTCGTTGAGCTCGACCTGGACCTGCCCGCCGTCGGGCATGGGGATCAGCACCGAACCGAGGTCGAGCCGCCCCTGCACGGCGACTTCGGGATCGTCGAAGTCCTCGACGTCGAACGGCCCCTGATCGACGTCGTCGCCGGCGTCCGCCGAAGCGGGCGGATCACCCACCGGCTGACCTTCCTGCCGATCAGCGGCGTCTTCAGCCGAAGCGTTGCTCTTGCGTTTTCCGAATGCCATCACAAACTCGCATGTCCGCCGGAGGAACCGTGGCCACCGTCGCCACGGGAGGTGTCAGCCAGGCCGGCCTCGTCGAATGAGGTCACCTCGACCAACTCGGGCAGTTCTACCCGCTGAACCAACAGCTGGGCAATCCGGTCACCGCGGCTGACCACGATCGGCGTGTCGGGGTCGAGGTTGATCAGCGAGACCTTGATCTCGCCGCGATAGCCGGCGTCGATGGTGCCCGGACTGTTGACGATCGAAAGACCCACGCGGGCAGCCAAACCCGATCGCGGGTGAACGAGCCCGACCATGCCGTGCGGGATGGCCACGGCGACGCCGGTGGGCACCAGCGCTCGCTGGCCGGGGGCAAGCTCGACGTCCTGGGCGCTGTAGAGGTCTACGCCCGCGTCACCATCGTGCGCCCGGCTGGGCATCGGTAGTTCGCGGTCCAATCGGACGACCGCCAGAGAGGTGGACACGACGTCACAGATTACTCTGAGCCGCGTGTCAGACACGCGTGCAACCACCCAAAGCGTTCTCTATCGCGAGCGTTTGTGGGTGCCGTGGTGGTGGTCACTGCCGGCTGCCGTGCTGGCAGCGGTGATTGCCTTCGAGATCGGCCTGGCGGCTCCGGCCATTCCGGCGTGGCTGCCTTACGTCCTGCTCTTCGGCGTGGCGGCGGCGGTGTTGATGTGGTTCAGCAAGACCGAGCTGAAGGTGGTGGGCCACGCCGGCGGGAACACCGAGTTGTGGGTCGGTGACGCACACCTGCCGACCGACGTCATCTCGCGTACCGCCGAGGTGCCACGGTCGGCGAAAACGGCGGCGCTGGGCCGTCAGCTCGACCCGGCCGCGTATGTCGTGCATCGCGCCTGGGTCGGCCCGATGGTGCTGGTGGTGCTCGACGATCCGGACGACCCCACCCCGTACTGGTTGGTGAGTTCGCGGCGTCCGGAGCGGGTCCTGGCGGCGCTCCGCGGCGGAGCCGCGAATCCGGCGTGAGCGGCGGAGCCGCGAACGAGGCTTAAGCGGCAAAGCCGCGAATCCCGCCTGAGTGGCGGAGCCGCGAACGAGGCTTGAGCGGCTGCGCTGCTGTCAGGCCGCGCAGTCGGTGCAGATCATCACGCCGTTCTTCTCACTGGCCAGCCGGCTCCGGTGATGGACCAGGAAGCAGCTGGAGCAGGTGAACTCATCGGCCTGCTTCGGCACCACCCGCACGGAAAGCTCTTCGCCGGACAGGTCTGCGCCGGGTAGCTCGAACGACTCGGCGGTCTCCGATTCGTCGACATCCACCACGGCTGATTGCGCCTCGTTGCGCCGCGCCTTGAGCTCTTCCAGCGAATCCTCGGAAACCTCGTCAGCTTCGGATCGCCGCGGGGCGTCGTAGTCGGTAGCCATCGTCTGTGTCCCCTCCCTTACCTTGCAGCAGAGGTTTGTACCAGCGTCGAACGCATTCCCCAAATGATTCGTGCCCGTATTGCCACACGTTCCACTGTGATTTACATCACAGTGGCGTCTGAGCTCTGCTGCGTCCACCGCCACCCTTGCCCTTAGAGTGCAGGTGTGGTCGCGCAAATCACCGATGGCACCGCCTTCGACCGGCATGGTCGACCGTTCCGTCGGCGCAGTTTCGTTCCGGGCATCGTGCTGTTCGTCGCGCTTGCGCTGGTGACGCTGATCGTCTGGATCATCGCGCTCAATCAACCCACCGATGTGCACGAGGCCGCGGTCTGCAACGACCCGCCGCCTGCCGCCGACCCGGCAACCCCGAAACTGGGCGAACAGGTGGCCCGCTCGGCGATGACCGAGGTGACTCCCGCGCCGCTGGCCGAAACCAAGATCCGGGTGCTCAACGCCAGCGGGCAGGGCGGTCAGGCCGGCGAAGTGGCCGGGGCGCTGCGTGACCTGGGCTTCGCCCAACCCGAGGCCGCCAACGATCCCATCTACTCCGCCACCCGGCTGGAGTGTCAAGGCCAGATCCGGTTCGGCCCATCCGGCCGTGCTGCCGCCGCCGCGCTGTGGCTGGTGGCTCCCTGCACCGAGTTGTTCCAGGACGAAAGGCCGGACGCCACAATCGATCTCGCCCTGGGCACCGAGTTCAGCGAACTGGCCAGCAGCGACAACATCAACGCCGTGCTGGCCAGCCTGCGCCCGGATGCCACCGCGCCGTCCGACCCCGAACTGCTGTCAAAGATCCATACCGGCGCCTGCTAGCGCATCGTGCAGAGCGTCGGCGATGCCCGGCGCCGAGGCGGCCACCTGCTCGATGTCGGAGGTGCTGGGCACCCAGACCGTGGCTCCGGCCTCGGCGGCGATCAGCGCGGCCGCGGCCCAGTCCCAGACTTGAACGCCCGCTTCGTAGTAGGCATCCAGCCGGCCCGCGGCCACCATGCACAGATCGAGCGCGCACGAGCCGATGCGGCGAATGTCGCGGACCGCAGGCAGGATCTGGGCCAACACACCGGCCTGCTCGGCGCGCTGGAGCGTGTCGTAGGCGAATCCCGTCCCCAACAACGCCATCGACAGATCCTCGGCGTTGCTGCACCGCAGCGGGATCCGCACCCCGGACCGAACGACCGCGGCCCCATGCCCCAGCGCCGCCGAGTAGACCTCACCGGCAGCCACATCTGCGACAGCGCCGGCCACCGACCGTCCGTCGTACTGCACGGCCACCGACACCGCATATGCCGGAATTCCATAGACGAAGTTCACCGTGCCGTCGATCGGGTCGATCACCCAGCTGAGTCCACGACGACCGTCCTGGCGGCCGCCCTCCTCCTCCCCCAGGATCGCCTCGCCGGGGCGCAACACCGCCAGTCGCTCGCGCAGCCATCGTTCGGTCTCGGTGTCGACGATCGTGACGGGATCCGTCGGGGTGCTCTTGGATCTGATAGTCCGGACGTCGTCACGTACCCGGGACCCGTCGGAGTTCACGGCGCTACCGAACACCTCGGCACGACGACGCAGGACGAACTCGGCGGCTTCGGTAGCCAATTGCTCGGCGACCACCCGCAGGGCTGGAGCATCGAATCTGTTGTCGGTCACCGCTCTATCGCAACATCTTCCGACCGAAAAGTCGCTTCGGCATGGACGCCGGCACCAACCCGGGGCGTTCGACCGCAAGGTTCAACCACCACACCGTTCAGCGATTAGGGTGGGAGCGCGCCTTGGTTTGTCCCTCCGCCTGTCCCGCAAAGGAGCACCCATGACCGCACCCGACGCGCCCGCAACAGGTTCGGGGCCCGGCGGCGACTCCGGTCGCCGCGGATTCGGTGTCGACGTCGGTGGCAGCGGGATCAAGGGCGGGATCGTCGACCTCGACACCGGCCAGTTGGTCGGCGAGCGATTCAAGCTCGACACGCCGCAACCGGCCACCCCCGACGCCGTGGCGAAAACTGTCGCCGCGGTGGTTGCCGAGTTCGGCTGGACCGGACGAGTGGGTGTCACCTATCCGGGCGTCGTCACCGACGGCATCGTGCGCACCGCCGCCAATGTCGACAAGGGTTGGATCGGCGTCAACGCCGCCGAGGCGATCAGCGCCGCGCTCGGCGGTCAACCGGTGCGCGTACTCAACGACGCCGACGCCGCCGGTCTCGCCGAGGAGCACTACGGGGCGGGCAAGGACAACTCCGGGGTCGTGGTTCTGCTGACATTCGGCACCGGCATCGGCTCGGCGGTGATCCACAACGGTGTCTTGTTGCCCAACACCGAATTTGGCCATCTGGAGGTGGGCGGCAAGGAGGCCGAACACCGTGCCGCGTCCTCGGTCAAGGAACGCAAGGGCTGGAGTTATGCCCGCTGGACCGAGGAGGTGAACAAGGTTCTGGTGGCCATCGAGAATGCGATCTGGCCGGACCTGTTCATCGCCGGGGGTGGCATCAGTCGCAAGGCCGACAAGTGGCTGCCCTTGTTGAAGATCCGCACCCCGATCGTGCCCGCGGCGTTGCTCAACAGCGCGGGCATCGTGGGTGCCGCCATGGCCAGTCAGGAACCCGTGGTGGTTGTCGGACCCCGACCTACCGTCGGGTAACTTTGCCGCTTCGCGACGCTGAGCTGTCGAAATTTGCCGCTCGACGCGGTGTACACCCACACTGTCGTTACAATGGTCCTCGGCGGCCGCCTACCGAATAGCGGTGTATATCCCAGCCGATAGCAACGCCGACATTCGACAGCAGACGCTTTCGGTGGAGCATGCCCATGCCCACCGAGAATTTCGCGAGACCGAAAGGGTGTACGTGGCAGCGACAAAGGCAAGCCCGGCGACCGACGAGCCGGTGAAGCGCACCGCTACCAAGACTCCCGCCAAGAAGGCTCCAGCCAAGCGGGCAGCCAAGAGCACCGCGGCCAAGGCCGAGGGCGGCACCGCCACCAAGCGCGCCCCTGCCAAGAAGGCGCCCGCCAAGAAGGCCACCAAGGCCGCGGCGGGCAAGCCCGAGGACGTCAACGACGATCTGGACACCGGCGACGACCTGGAGGCCGGCCCGGGTGAGGATCTCGACGTCGAGGACACCGACCTCGAACTCGACGACGATCTCGACACCGACGACGACGTCGAGGACTCCGACGACGACGAAGAGGACGAGGACGAAGCCGAGGAGGGCAAGGACGCCAAGGCCGCTGCACCGGCTGCCGGTAAGGCAGTCAAGAGCGACGAGGAGCACCCGGAGCCGTCCGAGAAGGACAAGGCCTCCGGCGACTTCGTCTGGGACGAGGAAGAGTCCGAGGCGCTGCGCCAGGCGCGTAAAGACGCCGAGCTGACGGCATCGGCCGACTCGGTCCGCGCCTACCTCAAGCAGATCGGCAAGGTCGCGCTGCTCAACGCCGAGGAAGAGGTCGAGCTCGCCAAGCGCATCGAGGCCGGGCTGTTCGCCACCCAGAAGATGGCGGAGTTCGCCGAGAAGGGCGAGAAGCTCACCACCCAGGTGCGACGGGACTACCAGTGGATCTGCCGCGACGGAGACCGCGCGAAAAACCACCTGCTGGAAGCCAACCTGCGTCTGGTGGTGTCCCTGGCCAAGCGCTATACCGGCCGCGGCATGGCGTTCCTAGACCTCATCCAGGAAGGCAACCTGGGTCTGATCCGCGCCGTGGAGAAATTCGACTACACCAAGGGTTACAAGTTCTCCACGTACGCCACCTGGTGGATCCGTCAGGCCATCACCCGCGCCATGGCCGACCAGGCCCGCACCATCCGTATCCCGGTGCACATGGTCGAGGTGATCAACAAGCTGGGCCGTATCCAGCGCGAGCTGCTGCAGGACCTGGGCCGCGAGCCCACGCCCGAAGAGCTGGCCAAGGAAATGGACATCACGCCGGAGAAGGTGCTGGAGATCCAGCAGTACGCGCGTGAGCCCATCTCGCTGGACCAGACCATCGGCGACGAGGGCGACAGCCAGCTCGGTGACTTCATCGAGGACTCCGAGGCCGTGGTGGCCGTGGACGCGGTGAGCTTCACCCTGCTGCAGGATCAGCTGCAGTCGGTGCTCGAGACGCTCTCGGAGCGCGAAGCCGGCGTGGTGCGGCTGCGGTTCGGCCTGACCGATGGTCAGCCGCGCACGCTCGACGAGATCGGCCAGGTCTACGGCGTCACGCGCGAGCGCATCCGTCAGATCGAGTCCAAGACCATGAGCAAGCTGCGGCATCCCAGCCGTTCGCAGGTACTGCGGGACTATCTGGACTGAGCCCCCGGACAATCAGAGAAGATCGGCCCCTCCGTCCAACGGAGGGGCCGATCTCTTACTTGCTGTCCGAAGCGGCGGACGCCTTGCCGGACGCGGCGCCGCCACGCGAAGCGCTTGCCGCGCCGACACTCTTGGACGCCTTCTTCGCCGCGTCCTTGAGGCCGGTGACCGAAGACTTCACCGTGGACCTCAGCTGCCCGCCGGCATCAGAACCGCCGCTGCGCAACCGCTCGTCGGCGCGCTTGGTGGCGGTGAAGGCCTTGCCGCGCCTGACCAGGTTGCCGCCGGTCACATCCGTTGCCCCCTTACCGCGCACCGTGGACGTCGCGTTCTCGGGCGCGCCCGAGCGGTCGGTGCCGTTCAAGCGCTGTGCAGCCTTCGGCTCGGACACCACGGTGTTGAGCGGCTTCAACATGTCGGTGGCCGGACCGGTCTTGGATACAGAACTCTTGACCGTGTCGGATACCGTGTCGGTGACCTCGGTTGCCGGTTCGGGTTTCGGGGTGCCCACCTTGCCGATGGCCTTGTCGACGCGCTTGATCACCTCGGCGCCGACCGCTCGGTCGAACTTGGCCATCGAGAACGCGGCATCGGCGACACTGCGGTTGATCGCCGTCGCCACCTTGATCACGTCACCGGTGGCGAACGAGTCCGTCACCTGTGTCATGGCGGCGGCGAGCTGACGGGTCAAGGTGCGCACCTGCACCCCGATCTCATGGCTGAGCGTCGGCTCGGGGCTGAACCGCTGACCATTCCAGTCCACCAGCGTCCAGCCGTCCTCGGGGTTGCCCTCGATGACGACGTAATCGGTGTTGCCCAGCGCGTGCTGGCTCAGCAACATGCCCTTCTCCGCCAGCGTGAGATTCTGGGCGTTCATCATCGTCCAGAACATCATGGTGCCGCCGTGCGAGAACACGATCGCGTTGCGATCACCCTTGTCATACATCGTTTTCAGCGCACCGTCGACCCGCGCATCGAATTCGTTGCCGTCGATCGAACCTGGGATCCGAGCTGCGAGTTGACCGGCGAACGCCCAGGCGATCGGGGCCTGGAGATAGCCGCCCATCGCCCCGCTCTCGGGTGTGCCCTCGTAGTCTCCTGCTTCGATCTCCTGCAGGCCGGGCAGCACCTGGATCGGCAGCCCCAGGTATGCCGACAAGGGTTCGGCGGTCTGCTGAGTACGGATCATCTGCGATGCGTAGATGGCGTCGTAGTTGTTGTCTCCTAGCCTGTCGACCACGGCCCGCGCCTGCTCACGCCCGAGCGGGGTGAGCGACGGCCCGGGTGTCGAGGTGTCGATGTTGCCCGACGTATTGCCCGCGGACTGGCCGTGACGCACGAAGGTAACCCGCATGTTCTCGGCGGCCCAGGCGGGCAGCACTGACATCACGAAAAAGCCGAAGGCGGTCAGCACGATGCCCAGGCTTTTCCATGTCGTTCTCGAACGACGACGCACCGCGGGTACGGCGCCGATGTCGAACTTGCGTTGTCGGTCCATTGCCTCTCCATCTGTCAGTTGTCGAGCGCGCCGTGGTGACGGCTCGATTTGCCCGGTCGAATACGACGCTCGACAACGGATTTCGCCGATGTGTCGACCACCTCATAGCGCCGGGCCATGTGATCGTGCGCACTTACCGCACCGCGAGGCGTTGCGGTCTCGCTCAGCGGTACAAGATCTCGAGCGGTGCGGTAAGGCGGCGTATCCATGACGACCTGTGCCGGTCGCTGCCCAATCGCATTGGTGCGGTGGCGGTTTCCGTTGACTATCGACTGGCGCCCGAGTCACGCTGGCCGGCAGCCGTCGAGGACGTGAGCGCCCGCCGGGATCGCTATGCGGACAGATCCTGGTGGATGTCGAAGCCTTTGTAACCGGCGGCAGCGACGTCGGCGATGATCTCGCCGTACACGCCGAACCCTCCGACAAACGGCATGAACACCCGCGGCTTCCCCGGGATGTTCGCCCCCAGGTACCACGAATTCGCCTGCGGCATCAGGGTTTCTGCAGCACGGCGAGTGCATTCGGCCACCCACTCGGCAGCGGCGTCCTCGCGGGCCTCGATCGCCGGAGCCCCGTGGGCGTCGAGGTAGGCGATGGCATCGGCCACCCAGTTCAGATGCAGTTCCGAATGCAGCACCATGTTGGCCAAGACGGAAGGGGCGCCCGGGCCGGCGATGTTGAAGACGTTGGGGAAACCGGGAACGCCCAGACCGAGGTAGGTCACGGGCCCCTCGGCCCACGCCTCGTTGAGGGTTCGTCTGCCCCGGCCCACCACGTTGAGCTTCTGGACCGAACCGGTCATCGCGTCGAATCCCGTGGCCAGCACCAATGCATCGAGGTCGTAATGCGCATCGGTGGTATCGACACCCGATGGGTCGATCCGCTCGATCGGCGTCGCCCGCAGATTCACCAACGAGACGTTGTCCCGGTTGAAGGTTTGGAAATAGTTGTCATCGGTGCAGATTCGCTTCGCGCCGATCGGATGGTTCTTGGGGATCAACACCTCGGCCACGGCCGGGTCGTCGATCACCGCCCGGACCTTCCGCTCCCAGAACAGCCGTGCGGTGTCATTGGCCTCGATGGTGACCAACTGGTCCGGGAAGGCCTTGGAGAACAACACTCCACCCAGTTCCCAGCGCCGCTCGTAGGTCTGCTGAAGTTCCTCGGCGGAAACCTCCAAGGCGGACTTGGGGTGCGGCTGGTGCGGTGAGCCGCCGCCACTGAGCATCGAGAGCCTGCGACGCTCGGCGTATCCGGCCTTCTGCGCGGCCCGTGTCTCATCGTCGAGCGGAATGTTGCCGGCAGGCACGCTGTAGTTCGGGGTGCGCTGGAAGACGATGAGCTGTTCGGCTTCGCTGGCGATACACGGGATCGCCTGGATGCCAGAGGATCCGGTGCCGATCACACCGACCCGTTTACCGGTGAAATCAACACCTTCGTGCGGCCAGTGCGCGGTGTGATAGACCGCGCCAGCGAACGATTCGAGATCCTCGATCGCGGGGATGTTCGCATTCGACAGCGGTCCGACCGCCAGGATGCAGAAGCGGGCGGAAACCACGTCGCCGCGGTCGGTGCGCACGTCCCAGCGCAGCGTCTCCTCGTCGAGCACCATATCGGTCACCCGGGTGCCGAACGAGATGTCGCACCGCAGGTCGAACCGGTCGGCCACGTGGTTGAGGTAGGCCAGGATCTCCGGTTGGGTGGCATACTTCTCGGTCCAGTTCCACTCCTGCTCAAGGTCTTTGTCGAACGAGTATGAGTAGTCCACGCTCTCGACGTCACACCGCGCACCCGGATAGCGGTTCCAGTACCAGACCCCGCCGACGCCGTCGGCGGCCTCGAACACTCGGACCGAAAGACCTTGCTTCCGAAGGCGATGCAGTGCGTACAGACCGGCGAAGCCGGCACCCACCACGACGACATCCACCGAGGCAGAGGATTTTTCAGCGGTACCGGACGGAGCTGACTGCGGTCTCACTATCGTTGCCTTTCGATTCAATATTCGGTGCGTCACGTTACGAAGTCCGTGTGCGGCGGACAGCACGTGTCTCACTCACCGGTACGCAGCACCCGCTGACCGGCGTCTTCTCTCGATTTCGGGGTGGATGGAGCGACCGCGAACCGTCTACTCCCGCTGGGTGAGACTCACGCCCCGCCGACAGCCCCCGCGATTATCGTTGCGGTCATCCTGCGGCCGCCCGGCGGCTGCATCAACGCTCGATCCAGCTCAGTGTCAATCTGAAAGGAAGTTGTTGGGATGCACGCAGATTCGGAGAGCTTGTCGGATGTCGTCGCGATCGTCACCGGGGGTGCGCGCGGCCTCGGAGCGTCCTTCGCCCAGCACATCGTGGCGCACGGCGGCAAGGTGGTGATTTCGGACGTACTCGACGACGACGGCGCCGCGCTGGCCGCCGACCTGGGCAGCAATGCGCGCTACGTCCACCTCGACGTGACCGATGCGGTGCAGTGGCGATCCGCGGTGGAGCTCGTCCAGTCAGAGTTCGGCACATTGAACGGCCTGGTCAACAATGCCGGCATCTCGACCGGCCAGTTCATCGAACATGAACCGCTCGACCATTTCCGCACCGTGCTCGAGGTGAACCTGGTCGGAGTCTTCAACGGGCTCCAGGCCGTCATCGCTCCGATGCGTGCCGCCGGCGGAGGCTCGATCGTCAACATCTCGTCGGCTGCCGGGCTGATGGGCCTGGCGCTGACAGCCGGCTACGGCGCTTCCAAGTGGGGCGTGCGCGGGCTGAGCAAGATCGCCGCTGTAGAGCTGGGCACCGACCGGATCCGGGTGAACTCGGTGCATCCCGGCATGACGTACACGCCGATGACCGCTCAAGTTGGCATCACACCGGGCGAGGGCAACTACCCCAACACTCCGATGGGCCGCGTGGGTGAAGCCGACGAGATCTCGGGCGCGGTCTGTTATCTGTTGTCCAGCGCTTCGAGCTACGTCACCGGTGCAGAGATCGCCGTCGACGGCGGCTGGACGGCCGGACCGACCGTCAAATACGTGATGGGACAGTGATGATCACGAAACGACGTGAGGGCCGCCGCATCAGGGCGATACCGCCCTCGACTCGGTGAGCACAGTTGACAGGCCCACGTGGGCATCCCGCCACAACCGCTGTACGGCGTTGCCGCGACGCAGGACGTCGACGTTCGAGTGACAGACGATCTCGTCGATTGCCCGTACCGCCCGGCGGGCCGCGGCGATCTGATCGCGGCGTACACGTGCCCGCATCCCGGCGTCGACCGGGCCGTCCAGCACCCGGTTGAAGGACTCGGTGAGCGTGTCGAGTAGCACCAGCCGCGACGCCCGGATTTCTGCGGCCGCATGTTCTTCGACCGGACCGTCGCCACCGGTGGCCTCGACATGATGCGTCAGAGCGCCCTCGGCCATGCCGATCACCGCCGCCGTGATTCCCAGCGGCGCAATGGTGCCGAGCGGGATGTGGTAGATCGGATTGCGCAGACCGGCATGTCCTGCCGCGGTACCGTCGACGATGCTGTGGTGGTTCAGCAGCCGGTGTCCTGGGATGAAGACGTCATCGATCGCGATGTCCTTGCTTCCGGTCCCGATCAGTCCGATGACATTCCAGGATTCGTCGTCGATCCGCAGATCCTCCCGCGGCACAAGCGAATACCCCAGCCCGGTGGAGTCTCCCGAGCCCACCACGCGGGCGCCGACGACGACCCACTCGCAGTGGTCGATGGCCGCGACCGATCGCCACTGCCCCGAGAGCCGATAGCCGCCGTCGACCGGCAGGAGTACGCCGGCCGGGGCGTGCGCCGAGGCGATCCAGACGTCGGAGTCCGCCTCCCACACCTCATCTCGCAGCCGGCGCTGGGCAAAGGCCAATGCCCACGGCGGCACGCCGACCGACCCGGCAACCCAGCCCGCCGCCCCGTCCAGCCGGGCGATCTCGACCACGGCCTCGGCGAAGTCCCCCGGATGTGTCTCGATTCCGCCGAACTCCTCTGGCTGCAGCATGTGCATGACGCCGGACTGACGCAGCGCCTCGACGGCCCGGTTGTCGAGCCGGCCGAGCTTTTCGTTGACGGGCCCGAGTCCCAGTATCAGATCAGCATTCTCGTCGATGCCGTCCAGAACGTCGCTGGTCATTTCACTACCACGCATCCAAAACTCCCTTGTCGCGCGTCTGGCACGCTGAGCCCATGGTGAGGTACCGCACCTCTTCGCTTGCACCTGATCCCGCTCAGTGAGATTGTGGGGAACTCAGTTTCGATGTCCCAGGGGGCGCACAATGCCGGCATCCAGCAGAACCCAGTCAGCACGGCCACGCGCCGAACAGGGCGAGGCGGCCGTTTCGATGGTGGACCGGGTCGCGCTGATCTTGAACTCCTTCGACGAACCCGGCAAACATCTACGGCTGGATCAGATCGCGAGCCGCACGGGGCTGCCCCGATCATCGGTGCATCGCATCCTCAAACAGCTGCACAGCGCCGGGCTTCTGCGGCACCGCCCCGACGGTTACTCGCTGGCGGCCTCTCCACTGCCGGTGACTCGGATGATCGACCACTCACAGCTGCGCAGCGTGGCGTCTCCGACGCTGTCCCGCCTGCATGCCGACACCGGCCTCGTGGTCCACCTCGGCGTGCTCTTCGGCGGGGATGTGGTCTATCTCGACAAAGTGGCCGGACGCAACAGCGCTGTGGTGCCCACACGCGTCGCGGGCCACACGCCGGCGCATGCCAGTGCCCTGGGCAAGACCATGCTGGCCGAGCTGCCCGCCGAGGAGGTCGACGCCGTCCTGGGACCGCGTCTGACGCGGTCCACGCGGTCCACCATCAGCGATCTGGAGACCCTGCACCGCGAACTCGCGCGGATCCGCTCCCGGCACGGGCTCGCCTACGACAACGAAGAGCTGGCGATCGGCCTGACCAGCGTGGCAGCACCGCTGCGCTCTGCCGACGGCGAAGTGGCGGGCCTGTCACTGACCGGCGCGGTCCCGTTGCATCGCCTGCAGCGAACCGCGCCGTTCGTGATCCGGGCCGCCCGGCACATCTCCCAGCAGCTCGGCACACGCGATTCCGCTTCGGCAGCCACCTCACAGTCCCAGGCCACCGACAACATGCTGTCCCGCGTGTTGCGGACGCTCACCTCCGATGCGTGGGTCTGACGAAGCGATCACCAGACGATCTCGTCGACCTCCATGCCGAACGCGTGGCGGCCCACGAGCGACAGCACCTGCTCCACGTTGCTGGCGACATGGGTCCGCGCGGTCTGGACATCCCGCCACACCCGTTCCAGCAGCTCATCTCCGATATCGCCGGCCCGTGAATGCGCCATGAATGTCCGGATGGCCGCGACAGCCCGCTCCGAGGCCAGTACCTGGTCGCGCCGCGACCGCAGCACCAGGTCGTTGCCCGGAGCCAGATCTGTGCGCGCACAGTCCATGAGGTCGCCGATGTTGCGTTCGATCTGCCGGCCCGACAGTTCGAGGTCGCTGCACGCCATGGCCACCGGATCGACCGACGAACCGCGCTCGGGTTGCAGTGCGGACAGGATGTTCTCGGCGGCACCCAGCAGGGGAACCGTGCCCGTGTGGGTGTACATGGTGGGCTGCGGCAACCGGTACAACGGAGCCAACGAGCTGAGCTGGTCACTGCTGACCCAGCCGAACGTGCGGTACCTCGGCACGACCGCACCCGAGACGACGACGTCGTGCGCGCCGATCCCGCGCAATCCCACACTGTTCCACGTCGTTTCCACGACGTAGTCCTCACGCGGCACCAGCGCCACCAGGAAGTCCTGGGCGGCACCGTCCTCACCGACCAGCACCGCGGCAGCCATCAGCCACGACGCATGCAGGATTCCGGTGCACCTGCTCCACCGGCCCGACAACCGGAACTCCTCCCCCGCGCGTTCGAGCCGACCCGTCGGGGCATACGACTCGCCGAGCAGGGTCCGTGGATCCGGGCCCCACACGTCGTGCTGGGCTCGGTGGTCGAACAAGGACAGATGCCAGGTGTTGACGCCCAACCCACCGGCCAGCCACCCCGTGGAGGTGCAGGCCGCGGACAGCTCGCGGGTGACCGCCAGGTACTCGGCCGGGTCGGCCTCCGTCCCGCCGAACGCCTTGGGCCGCAGCATCGCAAAGAAACCCGCATCGTGCAGACCGGTGATCACCGTGGGGTCGACGGCCCCGGCCTGGTCGACGTCGGCCGCGGCCGCGGCGATCGCCGGCAGTGCCTGGCGCACCGCGCTGCGCACATTCTGCGTCATCGTTGCCGCCCTGTCCTGCCCGTCCGGTATGTCACCATCGTGGATACCATTCGTCGCCCCTCCCAGGAGGTCATATGGCCGAGCCGACCGGCGCCCCCGGCGTCGAGCCCACCCTCTCGGCCGCTGAATCGATTGCTGTCGTGCGTGATTCGGAGTCCGGCCGGTTGCTGCAGCCGGTGCGACACGGCGGTCGTGCGGGGTCGCCGGCCGAATTCGTCACGGCGGTGGCCGACCTGGCCGAGCGCGACGGGTCCGCAGGGTGGCTCGCCGCCGCCGTCAACGCCGCGGCCTACCTCGTGGCCGGACTGGGCGGCGCTGCGGCCGAACGGGTGTGGGGCGCCGACGCGGCTGCGCTGGTGACCGCTGACGTGGAGCCTCAGGGGCAGTTGACCGCCCGCGACGGCCGGTTTCGGCTGACCGGTCGCTGGGAGTCGGTGACCGGTGCGCACGTCGCGGATTGGCTGCTGCTGGGCGCAGTGAACGGGGGCACAGTCCGTTACGTCCTTGTTCCCCGTGTCGCGGCACAGGTGGACCGTACCGTCGGCCTGCACGGTCTGGAGGGCGCCGGAATCAGTGACGTCACGGTGTCGGACACGCCCGTCGACAACGACTGCGTGATCTCGCCGCCTGATGACGACCTCTGGGGCACAGTTGAATTGGACGATATGCGGCCTCCCTACGCGATCGTCGCCGGAGTCGGGCGGGCCGCCGCCGTGGTCGGCGCCGCCCACGGGGTGTGGCGCGCTCACGTCGGCCAGGTCCGCGGGCGGCTGGCCACGTCATACGGCAGCGAGGACACCACCGAACTGACCTCGTCGGCGGTACTGGTAGCCAAGGCGGAATCCGACATCGACGCTGCCCGGCTGCAGTTGGCCACCGCGTTGAGCGCCGATGCCGGCGGTGCCGCCACGGCGCTGCGGCAGGCCGTCACCCGGGCGCGCAACGCGGCCGACCAACTGCTCAGCAGCGGCAGTCGTCATGCGCTCGACGTGAGCGACCCGGTGACCCGGCTGTGGTTCGACGTCCTAGCCGGATACCGCCTGACGATCCGTGGACTCGACACGCCCGCCGTCGGCTGACCCGGCCCGCGCCGACAATTCGGCCAGGACGTGCGGCACGCGGTCGGCGATCCCGTACGGGTCCGGCACCTGCTCGCCACAGGTGAGCACGCAGACCGCCATCTCGTCGCGGTAGCTCCAGCCGGTGAAGTTCAGCCCCATCGGGAACACGATCGGCCCCGAGGAGATCAGCTGCTCGATCGGAGCACCGCCCCAGTAGAGCGTTTCCTGCGGACCGCGCATGTTGGACGCGATCAGGCTGAACATCGGACGGCGCTTCATCTTGGCCCCCAGGATCGGCAGCACACGCGAGTACAGCCAGAACAGCGGCCAATACTCCATCCAGTCATGCTGCAGCCAGGCGTCCCGCTCGGCCTGCACCTCGCGCGCGGCCCGGGTGGCCGATGCGACCGCTGCCAGGCGCTCGACCGGGTCGGCGATGTGGGTGGCGAGGTCGACGTTCCAACGCGCCACCTTGTTGCCCCACTCGGCCTCGGTTTCGGCCGGTCGCATGGACACGGGCACGACTGCGGTCATGCTCTCGTCCGTGGCCCGCCCGCTCTCGGTCAGGTAGTCGCGCAGGGCGCCGCCGCAGATGGTCAGGAACACATCGTTGATGGTGACGCCGAATGCCTTGGACACGCGCTTGATCTCGGTGACGTCGCACCGTCGGTAGGCGAATCGACGGCTGGCCGAGAACGGTTCGTTGAACGGCATCGCCGGTGCGGCGAAAGCCTCTGCGTAGCCCGGCTTTCCGGCCTTCTGCCGGCGGCGGATCACACCGGTGACGGCCACGGTGCGCGCGATGATGCCGGGAAAACGGGCCAGCGCGGCGATCTGGTGACGCAGCACCAGTGGCCACCAGACCCATGGTGCGGGCCGCTGCTCGTTGCGAAGCGGCGTCCGTGCCGGCTGTGGGAGCGGGGTGGACGGGTCGGCGCTGTAGAGGGTTTCGAGCAGGCGCAGCGACGCGGTGCCGTCGGCGACGGCGTGGTGAATCTTCAGCACCAGGGCGATACGGGCGTCCTTGAGACCTTCGACGTACCACAGCTGCCAGGCCGGGCGGTCGCGGTCCAGCGCGACCTCGAAGATCTCACCGATGGTCGCGGCAAGTTCCTCGTCACCGCCGGGCGCGGGAGCTGTGGTCCGCTGGATGTGATGCTCGATGTCGATCTGTGGGCGCGCCGCCCACCACGGCCGGCCGAAACCCACCCGGGGGGACAGCAACTGCCACTGCATCGGCTCTACGTGGTCGACCCAGCCCTGCACGGCGCTCTTGACCCGGTCGAACGTGAGCGGCTCCGAAACCTGGCTCGGATCCAGAACGACGGCCTTCATCGTGTGTTGCGGTTGGACCGAGCTCTCCCACGCCAGGAAGCTGTTGTCCTCGCCCTTCAAACGCCGCATTCTCAACCTCGCTTGTCCTCACCGTCGACACGGCTCCTTTGTGGCTGCCATCACTCTTCACCAATCGTGTGGCCCAGTAGACAAGCTGTCTCGGCCAGCGAGACTTCACCGCCCGCACCCGGCACGATGGGACCTACGGTTTGCGCCATGAAGCGAGCTAATCCGCGCAATTCCAGCCTCGCCGCCAGGATCAACCGGTTCCGGATGATCGCGCGCAGCGTCGCCGTACTGCGCGAGTCAGGCCTGTCCGGCGGGGCCGCCGACGGCCTCCGGCAGGCCAAACTGGTCCGCCAGTTCGGGGGCTTCGCCGCCGTCATCGAGAGCGCCGCCGCCCGCAATCCCCACGCCATCGCGATCACCGACGAATGGGGCGACGTGACGTTCGCTCAGCTCAACGGCCGGGTGAATGCCCTTGCGCGGGCCTGGAACTCACGCGGTATCGGCGCGGGTTCGGTGATCGCGGCGTTGTGCCGGGATCACCGCGGCCTGGTCACCATCCTGGCCGCGGCGGGCAAGGTCGGGGCGCAGCTGCTGCTGATGAACACCGGCTTCGCCAAGCCGCAGTTCGCGGACGTGGCAACCCGCGAGAAGGTCAGCGTGCTGATCTACGACGAGGAGTTCACCGACCTCGTCAGTGGCATCGATCCCGGTGTACGCCGCTTCCTGGCCTGGACCGACGAACGCTCGACGGCCGATATCGAGGGCTCGTTGGAAGGTTTGATCGCCGCCACCTCGCCGGCGCCGGTCGCCGCGCCCGCCAAACCGGGCGGGATGACGCTGCTGACCAGTGGCACCACCGGAACACCCAAGGGCGCCCCGCGCGGCAAGACCTCTCCCCTGTTCTCCGCCCAGTTGCTGGACCGGGTGCCGCGCCGCCGCGGACAGACCTGCATGCTCGCCGCGCCGATGTTCCACGGCACCGGGCTGGGACAGGCCGTGCTGTCACTGGCGCTGGGCAACCGCCTGGTGCTACGTCGCAAGTTCAGCCCGGAGCAGACGCTACGCGCGGTCCAGAACCACCACTGTGACGTGCTGGTCGTCGTGCCGACGATGCTGCAGCGAATCCTGGCTCTACCCAAGGATGTTCGTGACCGCTACGACACGTCGTCGCTGAAGATCATCTTCGTCTCGGGCTCGGCCATGCCGCCCGATCTGGTGGAGCGCACCCTGGCCGAATTCGGTCCGGTGCTCTACAACCTCTACGGCTCAACCGAACTCGCCGTCATGACCGTGGCGATGCCCGAAGATCTCAAGCATGATCCCCGCACCGCGGGTAGGCCCCCGGTCGGGTGCGTGGTGCGCCTGTACGACTCGGCGGGCAACGAGATCACCGAACCGGGCGTGATCGGACGGGTGTTCGCCGGCAGTGACGTGAGCTTCGCCGGTTACACCGACGGCCGCACCAAAGAGTCGATCGACGGATTGCAGAGCAGCGGCGACGTCGGCCACTTCGATGACGCCGGTCGCCTCTACATCGACGGCCGTGACGACGACATGGTGATCTGCGGTGGCGAGAACGTCTACCCGTTGGAGGTGGAGAACCTGATCACCGGCCATCCCGACGTCGACGAGGTGGCAGTGATCGGAGTCGACGACGACGATTTCGGCCAGCGGCTCAACGCCTACGTGGTGCTGGTCGACGGGGCGACGGTGGACGCCGACGACATCAAGGACTATGTCCGGTCGAACCTGGCGCGGTACAAGATCCCCCGCGACGTCGAGTTCCTGAACAAGTTGCCCCGCAACGCCACCGGCAAGGTGCTGCGCGGCGAATTGACGGGCGGCGCCCGGTGACTGACGTGAACACATCAGAAGACACCATGAAGCGCGAAGTCGCCGGCCGCATGGGCGACGCATTCGCACCGATCCTCGAAGGCGGCATGGATCCCGTCGCCGCGGCTGCCGAAGTGCGGGCCCGGCTCAAGGCCAGCCGGCGGCCGGCCCGGCCCATGCAGGTGGCCCATGTCGAAAACCGCGCCATCCCGGGCCCCGCCGGCGACATCCCGGTGCGGATCTACCATCCGCTCGACACTGCCGAGTCCCGCGCCGGCCTGCCGGTCCTCGTCTACTTCCACGGTGGCGGATTCGTGCTGTGCGATCTCGACTCACACGACTCGTGCTGTCGCAGGCTCGCCAACGGCATCGGCGCGATCGTCGTCTCGGTCGACTACCGGCTGGCCCCCGAGCACCCCTACCCCGCCGCGGTCGACGATGCCTGGGCGGCAACGGAATGGGCGGCTGCCCACGCCGGCGAGCTCGGCGGTGACCCGGCCCGGCTCGTGGTCGCGGGCGACAGCGCCGGCGGCAACCTGGCTGCCGTGATCGCCTTGACGGCCCGCGACCGGGGCGGACCGGCCATCGCATTCCAGCTGCTGATCTACCCGGTGGTGGATCAGCGTCGCAAGTCGTCGCTGTCCAGCCCGCACACCAAGAGCGGGGTGCTGACCGCCGAACACATGCAGTGGTTCACCGCCCAATACCTCGGCGCGAGCGGCGCCCAGGCCGAGGTGTCGGCATCGCCGATTCTCGGTGACCTGACCGGCCTTCCGGATGCGCACGTGCTCACCGGGGCCCTGGATCCACTGTGCGAGGAAGGCGAGGAATACGCCCGCATGCTCGCCGCCGGCGGCGCGAAGGTGAGCGTCCGGCGTTACGAGCGCGGATTCCATGGATTTTTCAACCTCGCCGACCACCTTCCCGCCGCAGCCGAAGCCACCGAAGACGTGTGCGCCGTCGTCCGTGAAGCCCTGAACACCCCGACCTGACTCGCGACCACACCTGAAAACCACTGAAAGGCAACCCATGAAGCTGAGGAACTCCCGCGCTCTGGTCACCGGCGCGAGCCGCGGCCTGGGCAAGAGCATCGCCGAGGTGCTGGCCGCGCGCGGTGTCGACGTCGCCGTGGTGGCGCGCGACGCCGAGGCGCTCAACCTGCTCGTCAAGGAGATCGGCGGTAAGGCCTACCCGACCGATCTGGGTGACGCGGTGGCAGTGGAGGACCTGCTGGACCGGGTCGAGGCCGACGGACCGGTGGACATCGTGATCAACAACGCCGGTATCGACCACGTCGGCCGGTTCCACCAGGTCAGCCCGGAGCAGATCCGTAACCTGCTTCAGGTCAATCTGGCCGCGCCGATGGACATCTGCCGCCAGGCGATACCCCGCATGGTGCAGCGCGGGCGGGGCCACATCGTCAATGTTTCGTCGATGGGCGCCATTTCGCAGGGGCCGGGCCTGACCCTGTACGGCACGTCGAAGGCCGGGCTGAGCCACTTCACCGCCGGGATCCGCGGCGAGCTGCGGGGCAAGCCCGTCGGCACCACGCTGGTGCAGGTCGGCGAGGTGAAGACCGACATGATCGACCACATCCGCGCATTCGGCCCGGCGCGGCGCACCATCGAGCGCTCGATCCGATGGCGGATGATCCCGCGCGATCAGTTGGACCCGGCAGTGGTCTCGGAGGCGATCGCCGCTGCCATCGAGCACAACCGGCGCCACGTGATCCTGCCGCGCAACATCGTCCCGATGGCGAAGTTCACGGAATTCCCCCGCCGCGTCTCCGAACTCATGCTGACCGGCATCGACCAGGACAACGACTGATGCCCGGCGTGGACCTGTCCGGCAAGGTTGCGATCATCACCGGCGCCGCCCGCGGGCAGGGCGAGGCCGAGGCGCGGTTGTTCGCCGAACTGGGTGCCAAGGTGGTGCTGACCGATCTTCTCGCTGCCGACGGTGAGCGGGTCGCCGCATCGATCGGTGCTGCCGCCCGCTTCGTCCGCCACGACGTCGGCAACGAACACGACTGGCGCACAGTGGTCGACACCGCCGTGCACGAGTTCGGTCGGGTCGACGCGCTGGTCAACAACGCGGCCATCTGCAAGGTGGTGCCACTGGCCGAGCAGGACACCGCCGGATTCGAACAGATGCTGCGGGTCAATCTCATCGGCGCGTTCCTCGGCATGCAGGCCGTCACCGATCCGATGAAAGCCGCAGGCGGCGGCTCGATCGTCAACATCTCATCGCAGGCGGGTGTGCAGGGCCTGGCCGGGTACACCGCCTACGGCGCCTCCAAGTGGGGTCTGCGCGGGATGTCGAAAGTGGCGGCAATCGAGCTGGGCCCGTTGGGTATTCGGGTGAACACGGTCTACCCCGGCATGATCGACACGCCGATGATCGCCCATCTGGAGGTGGAACGCGGGTTGGGTGGCCACCCCGGTGCGCCGCTGACCCGGGTCGGCACGCCCGAGGAGGTCGCCGATGTCGTCGCCTTCCTGGCCTCGGAAGCGTCGTCCTACATCACCGGCGCCGATCTGACCGTCGACGGAGGCGCCAGCGCGGGCCGGATCCCCGTCACCCCGGTCCACACCAACTGAGCCCGGCAGAGCACGCGTCGGCGCCCTGCGTGCAGAGCGCCGACGCATTCTCATTGGCCAGGCAACACCAGGATCTTGACGTGCGCCTCGGGGTCACGCAGCAACTCGAACGCCTCGCCCAGGCCGTCGAGTCCGACCCGACCCGTGATGATCGCCTCGGCATCGATCTCGCCGGCCGCCAACCGTGCCAGCACCTTCTCATAGGCCTGGTCGTAGGGTCCGTGCCCGAAGTTGATCGCGATCTGCCGCATCTGCGCCACCACGGGGATGATGGTCTCCTCCGCGAACGGCGAGGCCACCACCTGGATGCGCGAACCCCAGGGCAGGGTGTGGGTCAGTGTGTTCAACGTCCCGACGCGCCCGCTGCACTCGTAGGCGATCAGGAGACCGCCTCCGGTCTCGCCACTGCCCAGCAGCTCGTTGTAGAGGTCGATCGGATTCTGCTCGGTGGGGTCGACGACGACGTCGGCGCCCATCTTCGCGGCGAGCTCGCGGCGTTTGGGTGACGGCTCCGAGGCGATGACGGTGTGTGCGCCGGCCGCCTTGGCAGCCAGGATCGTGCCCAGACCGATCGATCCGCACCCGATCACCAGAGCAGTGTCCGCAGGTGTCAGACCGGACTGCTGCATGTGCATCTCGCCGACGTGCAGCGGCTCGGCCAGGGCAGCGTGTTCCAACGACAGGCCGTCGGGTACGTGGCGCACCCAGAAGGCGTCGACGACGATGAATTCGCCGAAGGCCCCGTGGTATCGGTTCGAGTAGCCGATGATCGTCGGAAGCCCGGTGCCCTGCTCCGTGGTGATTCCCAGCCCGGTGACCCTGTCCCCCTCGGCGAAATCCTCGACACCCGGGCCGGTTTCGACGACGGTGCCGGCCCACTCGTGTCCCAGCACCACCGGCCGGGTGGCGTCGAACACCGCGAACGGATAGCCCGCACCGGCGGCCACCTCGACGAACCGGCACGGATCCTTGGACATGCTCAGGTCGCTGCCACAGATGCCGCAGGCGGCCACCTTGATGCGCAGTTGCCCGGGACCGGTGGCGGGCGGTTCGGTGACGTCGGCGACGGTGAATTGGCCGTCGAAGTACTCCGCGGCGCGCATCACGCCCCCTGCCCGGCGAGCTGCTCGGCCGGCTGGCCGTAATAGTCGGTGTGTGCCTTGGTGATTGCGCCGATCAGGCCGCCGAGCAGGTATTCGCTGTTGTCCTCGGCGAACTGCAGGCTGGCCTGCCGGCCGGCGTTGCGGTTCTTGAAGTGCGGGACAACCTCCGACGCGAACAGCTCGTAACTGCGCTTGGTGTCCTCCCAACTGGCCATGTCCACATGCATGATCAACAGCGTCCCGAATCCGCCGGTCTTGTCGATGAGGCGCTCGATCTGAGCGATCGCGTCCTCCGGGGTACCGATGATGACCTGACCGAACTCGCCCAGATTGTCGGTGCGCCACTGGTTGATGATGCCGTCGGGGGTCTGCGCCCAGTCGGGATTGATGCCCTGTTGCCGGTTGACGTACTCGGCGATGGCATGGATTCGGCGGCTGACGACCCGCTCGGCTTCGGCCCGGGTCTCGGCGATGAACATCGGATTGACCAGGCGCCAGGTGGAGCGGTCCGCCTGATGCCCGTTCTCGGCCGAAACCTTCTCGTACACACCCCAGTTGCGGTCGAGAACGTCGAACCCGCTGGGCGAGCTGGCGGCCAGTGACAGCAAGGACAGTCCGTGCGTGCCGGCGAGCACCGAGCCGTTCGGCGAGATGGTCGAGGCGGTCGCCACCTCGATGCCGGCCGGGTCGTAGGTCGGCAGTTGGGCCCGCGCGTCGCGCAGGGTGAACCAGTCGGTCTCCATGTTGACGACCTCACCGCGCAGTAGCCGCAGTACTGCTTCCAGCGCCTCGCCCTGCATGCGACGCTGATCGATCGGGTTGATGCCCATCATGTGGGCGTCCAGCGGAATCTTGCCCGGGCCGGTGCCCACGATCAGCCGGCCGCGGGTCTGCAGATCGAGCTGGGTGATGCGGTCTGCAGTGACCAGCGGGTGGTGGTACGGCAGCGACATCACACCGGTGCCGAAGCGGATCCGCTCAGTGCGCTCAGCGGCTGCGGCGATGAAAACATCTGGCGCCGGGACGATTTCAGATCCTGTCGAGTGATGCTCCCCCATCCAGGCCTCGTCGAAACCGAGATGGTCGAGATGCTCCATCAAGTCGATGTCGCGACGCAGCTGCAGGGCCGGGTCGGCGTTGAGGGGGTGATAGGGCGCCAGGAACGCACCGAACTTGATCGAACTCGAATTCCACATGTCCGGCACGTTATCTGGATCGACTGATTGGATCAAGTGATCCAGAAATTTCGGCCGCAAATGCTTCCGGTGGACAGGACGGAAGAGTCAGGCGATCAGTCAGGAACCGAGCAGGCGATCGACGCCGCCGACAACGAACCGCACCAGGTCCTCGTAGAAGGCGCGCAGTTCGGTCTCGTCCAGTCGGCTGCCGTTGCGACGCCACTCGTCGGCCCGGCTCAGCGCCTGGATGAAGTTCATGATCGAGATGGCCCAGCGCAGTTCGAGCCGCGCCGGATCAGAGTCCGGGAACGCCCGCTGCACCTGGGTGAACAACTCCTCGGGCAGGTGCTGTTCGGTGTCGAGCAGTACCGGATTGTCGTCCTGCGAGATCTGCGCGATGATCTTGATCCATCGCATACCCCGGACCCGGTGGCGGAGCAGCAGTTTGAGATAGGGCTCGGTGACCGCGCGGACGAGCGCGTCGGCACCCGGCGCGTCAGCGTCGGCCGCAAGCGCCGCCACGTTGGCCGCGATCTCGTCGCGCACCGGTGCGCCGATGTCGGTGAGCACCGCGCGAAGCAGGTCGTCTTTGGATCCGAAGTGGTAGTGCACCGAGGCCGCGCCGAGACCCGCGGCGGCATTGACCGCCCGCACCGACACCGCGTCCACCCCCTGGGCGGCGAACAATCGTTCGGCAGCCTTCACGAGGCGCAGCCGCGTGGCCGCGCCCTGCCGGTTCTGAGCCGCGACAGACACCCGACGAGCATGGCACGCGTCGAACAGGCTGTTGAGCTGTGTTCTACGCCGACGGCGTGTCGTCGGCGAGCGGCACGAACCGCCCCTGGCCGTCTGGCGCATAGGTGGTGGTGGTCATCACAGCGTCCACGGGCAGCGGACCGTACAGATGCGGGAACAACATCGCGTCGGGATCACCCGGCACTCCGGGCTCCCAGCGCACCGGATCGGTCAACTTCGCCGGATCGATGTGCAGCAGCACCAGGTCGGTACGACCGGAATACAACCGATTCGCCGGCAGATGCACCTGCTCAGGAGCAGAAAGGTGAACGAAGCCCTGAGCGCTCAACGACGGCGGCCGGTGCAGGCCGCTACGCTGAGCCGCTGACCACTCATCCACGCTGCACAAGTGAACCAGGACACGCGGCGAGGGATGCATGACGTCAGCTTGCCCGGCCAGCAACAGCCCATCCAAGTGAGACACGACACACCGGTGAACCCCTGGGGAACAACGCCGGAAGCCAAATCGTCTGACAGAGTAGACATACGCAATCGAGGCGCCTTTGCCGAGATGCGCAGAGCAGAAGACGGAGGAGCCATGAACGCAACTCTGACAAGCCCGGAGCTAACCAGAGCCGATCGCTGCGATCGTTGCGGTGCGGCCGCACGCGTGCGCGCAAAGCTGCCCTCAGGGGCCGAGCTGCTCTTCTGCCAGCACCACGCCAACGAGCACGAAGCGAAACTGGTCGAGCTGGCCGCAGTGCTGGAGACCAGCGCGGCAGAAGCCTGACCGCCACCGGCCGACACCACCCGCCTGGGCAGGAGTACGTTTCGTCAGTAATGCTTGACTGGTCATGACTGGCCAGCCGCTTCCAGTACCACCAACACGCCACCACATCTGGCATCTCACTCGACGCACATTGTCGAAGAGCTGGGACGATTCCATCTTTTCGGAGTCGGCACAGGCGGCGTTCTGGTGTGCGTTGTCACTGCCTCCCCTCCTGCTGGGGATGCTCGGCAGCCTGGCCTATATCGCACCGCTGTTCGGGCCGGATACGCTGCCGACGATCCAGGATCAACTGATTAACGCGGCGAACAGCTTCTTCTCCCCCAACGTGGTCAACGAGATCATCGAACCGACGATCCGTGACATCGTCAGGGGCGCGCGGGGCGAGGTGGTCTCGGTCGGCTTCGTGATCTCGTTGTGGGCCGGCTCGTCGGCGGTGTCGGCGTTCGTGGACTCGATCGTGGAGGCCCACGATCAGACGCCGCTGCGGCACCCGGTACGGCAGCGGTTCTATGCGCTGGGTCTGTACGTGATCATGCTGCTCTTCACGATCGCAGCGGCGCCGGTGGTGGCGCTCGGGCCACGGGCGATCTCCGAACACATCCCCGAGGGCTTGGACAACGTGCTGCGGTACGGCTACTTCCCGGCGTTGTTCCTGGCGGTGTTCGTCGGCGTGACGATCCTTTACCGGGTATCGCTGCCGAACCCGATTCCGACGCACCGCCTGGTGCTGGGCGCGGTGCTGGCCACCGTGGTCTTCCTGGTGGCGACGTTCGGCCTGCGGATCTATCTGACGTGGATCACCAGTACCGGCTACACGTACGGGGCGCTGGCCACGCCGATCGCGTTCCTGCTGTTCGCGTTCTTCCTGGGATTCGCGATCATGCTCGGTGCCGAACTCAACGCCGCGATACAGGAGGAATGGCCTGCCGCGGATACGCACGCCCGGCGACTGCGGGAATGGCTGGAGGTCAAGGCCCTCAACGGCTCCCACCTCAACGGCTCCCACAATGACGAAGCTCAGGCACCGGTCGGAACGCCGGCGCCCGAGCGCGGGGACCCGCCTACTTCTTGAGGGACTCGTAGATCTTCTTGCAATCCGGGCACACCGGTGAGCCCGGCTTGGCCGCCTTCGTCACCGGAAATACCTCGCCACACAGCGCGACCACGTGCGTACCCATGACGGCGCTTTCGGCGATCTTGTCCTTCTTGACGTAATGAAAGAACTTCGGAGTGTCGTCGTCGGTCCCGTCGTCGACGCGTTCGTCGGTGTCCGGGCGGTCGATGGTTTGGGTCTGCATGTCTTTATTCTGCCTGGCTGGCGCGCACACCGAAATCCACCTGTCGCCACCCGGTCAGGGTGTGGAACAGTAGAGGTATGAAACAAAGCCACGAGCTGAGTTTCGACGACGATTTCGGCGACGATTTCGGCGAGGAAGCCCGCCCGATCCTCATCACCCAGGCCGCACCTGCTTACGAAGTGCAGCACCGTCAGCGCGTCCGCAAGTACCTGACGTTGATGGCCTTTCGCATCCCGGCACTCATCCTGGCCGCGGTCGCCTACAACATCTGGCAGAACGGGCTCATCTCGCTGGGGATCATCCTGCTGTCGATCCCGCTGCCGTGGATGGCGGTGCTGATCGCCAACGACCGACCGCCGCGCCGGGCCGAAGAGCCGCGCCGCTACGGCGGTCACGCGAACCGGATTCCGCTGTTTCCCACGGCGCAGCGGCCGGCCCTGCAGAGCGACGGGTACGTGGCACCGCAACCGGACCGGGATCGACGCGATGACGATGACCCCAGCTGAGCGGCTTCTTTAGCCATTCTTAGGACATTCTCAGGTCGGTCCGGAAAAACTGCAGCTCAACGGGCATGAAACCGGCGATCGGCGGGAACTCTCAAGGGGCCTACGACGTTGTAGGTCATGACAGTTCGAGCCGATCAGGAGGCCGTCATGGCAAATGCCACCACAAGCCGCGTCGACAGTGATCTGGACGCCCAGAGCCCTGCCGCCGACCTCGTGCGCGTGTATCTGAACGGCATCGGTAAAACGGCGTTGCTCAATGCCGCCGATGAAGTTGAGTTAGCCAAGCGGATCGAAGCGGGCCTGTACGCCCAGCACATGCTGGACACGAAAAAGCGCCTCGGCGAGAACCGCAAGCGCGACCTGGCCACTGTGGTCCGTGACGGTGAGGCTGCCCGTCGACACTTACTCGAGGCCAACCTGCGTCTGGTGGTCTCACTGGCCAAGCGCTACACGGGCCGTGGCATGCCGCTGCTGGATCTGATTCAGGAGGGCAACCTGGGTCTGATCCGTGCGATGGAGAAGTTCGACTACACCAAGGGCTTCAAGTTCTCCACGTACGCGACCTGGTGGATTCGTCAGGCGATCACCCGCGGAATGGCCGATCAGAGCCGTACCATCCGGCTCCCCGTCCACCTCGTCGAGCAGGTCAACAAACTGGCCCGGATCAAGCGGGAGATGCACCAGAACCTCGGCCGCGAGGCCACCGACGAGGAGCTGGCCGAGGAGTCCGGTATCCCGGTCGAGAAGATCAATGATCTGCTGGAGCACAGCCGTGACCCGGTGAGCCTGGACATGCCGGTGGGCACCGACGAGGAAGCCCCGCTGGGCGACTTCATCGAGGACTCCGAGGCGATGTCGGCCGAGAACGCTGTCATCTCCGAGCTGCTGCATACCGACATCCGCCACGTGCTGGCCACGCTCGACGAGCGTGAACAGCAGGTCATCCGGTTGCGGTTCGGCCTCGACGACGGCCAGCCGCGCACGCTGGACCAGATCGGCAAGCTGTTCGGCCTGTCGCGTGAGCGGGTCCGCCAGATCGAACGCGAGGTGATGGCCAAGCTTCGCAACGGCGAGCGCGCGGATCGACTCCGCTCGTACGCCAGCTAGTCCCCCTCATGACGTGGCCCCGCGGGTGGGGGGGGGGGGGGGGGGGGGGGGGTGGCGGGCGTTTCGCCGGGCAGGACCCGCCCCCGCCCGCCCCCGGGGGTAAACCCCGAGAGCCCGCCGCGACC
>NZ_MBEQ01000069.1 GCF_001954135.1 Mycobacterium sp. GA-1841
TGAGCTGCGCCGCGCCGGGTTTGATCCCGACGCCGTGTGGCCACGCGCCACCGACCCGCGAATCATGCCCAGCGCGAGCGCCGGAACGCCTGTGGTCGACGGTGCGTCGAGATACAGCGGTACACCAAGCAGCTTGCGCAACACCCGGAAGTCTGGAACGAAGGTCAGCGCGCCAGCGCTGCGCACCCAGGGATTCGTATGCACACCGCCGGGTGCGGCGTCGGCCACGATGCGATCGAAGATGGCCCACGCTGTGGCCTTGGTCGACGGTTCAGCGGGCACGCCGAGACCTTACCGTCCGGCGGGCCGCCAATGAATCGCGCGCCGTCCGAACGGGTTCCAGGACGATCTGGCCCGACAGGCCCAATGCGTCATCGACGATGTGGGTCGCCTCAAGCAGCTGTCCGCGCTCCAACAACGCGCCGACCCGTCGGCGCACCGCCCGCAACTCGTCGGCACGAGCGACCACCAGGTCGGGCGACGGCACCAGCCAGCGGTCGGCCTCGCGCGGTTCGATCTTGAGGATCCCGCCGCCATAGGAGCGGCCGACGATCTCGGCGTGCAGCACCGTCACCGAGTTCAGCGCGGCCAACCCCAGCAGGTCGCGCCCCAGCGTGCGGATCCCGTCACGCAGATAGACGCCGTGCACCGAGTTGAGATGATGCGCCTTGGCCCGGTTACTGATCAGCCGAGGGGTGTCGGCGTTCATACAGGTCAACAGCAGGTCGGCCGGGTGCACGAGCGGCACCAGATACCAAGGCTGGCGCACCCGGCACTTGTAGGCCAGATGCACGCCGGCGGCGTGTCCGGCGTCGATGTAGCGTTGCGCAGCCGACGACGGGGTGCCGGCCGGCCGGAACAGGTGGATGGACCGCCCGTCCTCCCCCAGTTTGGCCAACTGCTCGGACGAGAGGGTCAGACCCCGCAGGTGGGCGCTCCCGGGAGGCGACAATGGGAGCAGGTCGGTGCGTCGCAGCCCCAGTTCCCGCACGCGATCTGGGGACAGTGCGAAAAAGCCGTTGTTGCCCGTGACCATGCCCAGCGTGGTGTCACCCCACGTCTCCAGCGTGGTGAACTGCCCGCCGTCGTGCAGACCATGGAGCGCATCCACCGGCGCGTTACCGATCAGGCCGCTGACCCATTTGTCGGCAGGATCGCGAGGCGACCAACGACGTTGTGCCAGTTCAGATGTCAGGGATGCCGCGTTGCGGGCACGGTGGATGACGGCGTGACCGGTCGGCCCGCCGCCGTAGCCGTCGGCGAGCAACAGCACCACGTCGGCCTCGGCCTCCGGGAACACCTGCTCGTCGAACATCACCAACTCGACGCTGGCGAACCGGTCGAACAAGAACTTCCGCACCACCGAGGCATAGTTCACGCTGAGCAACTCGGCGGGCAACACGAGCGCCAGCCTGCCGCCAGGCTTCAGGAACAACGCGGCGTGCACGGTGAACGCGGCCCAACTCGAGGCCAGCCCGGACAACGTGACCCCGGCCTTGAGCGCGGCTCTGCGAGACTGCGCCCTGGTGGCACCCCGGAAGTCCTGATAGCGGATGTAAGGCGGGTTGCCGATCACTGCCGTGTACTCAGCACACGGTTCGACGGCGAAGAAGTCGGACGTTCTGATGCGGGCCCGCCCCCCGGCCTCGGTGACGCGGCGACGCGCGGTGGTGGCGCTGCTCCGGTGAATTTCGATGCCGTCGAGTTCGGGGCACTCGACACCGAGCTGCTGTAGCCGATGGGTGGCGGCCACCATGAAGGCCGCGTCCCCGGCCGAGGGCTCCAGGATCCGTTCATCGACCGAACGCACGGCCCACTCCGCGAGATAGGCGGTGATCGCGGCCGGAGTGAAGAACGCACCACGCGCTTTGCGAGTCGCCGCGGTGTCGGTCATCCCGTCATTGTCGCCGACGGCACCGACAACTCCGGACACCGCAACGCGCGATCGCGGGTAATACAACGGACTGCCTCAGAACGGCGGCTCGTCTGGGCCAGGGTCCGGTGGAGGCGGAGGTTGCCAGTCCTCGGGGAGATTCTCGGGCTCGGGCGGCTCGTTGATCCACCTGGCGAACGGACTGGAACTGAGGTCATCACCTTTGAAAAGGACCAGGGTGGCCCGCATACGGTTGCGTTCCCGGCGACGCTCCATCTCCCGGCGTCTAACCCGCCCAACGCGGCGAGCCTCGGCGTTGATCGGACGCAATTGCGCGTTCTTCGCCCTGCGCTCGGCCACTCGTACCGACCGAGGTTTGGCCCTGGTTCGCGACGGTGCACGCCGGGGCGGACCCTCGGGTTCGAAGATCTCGGATGCACCCGGACTCGTTCGATACACCTGCCCGCTTGGTGACGTCCAGACGACGGTCCCGTCCGGCAGCTGCTCATCCCGCCATCCATCGTGGAACGTTTTCAACCGATGATGTTGACGGCAAAGACATTTCAGATTCCACGGTACGGTCAGCCCGCCCTGTTCGGGATGGCGGTGATCGAACGGCACCGTATGGTCGACATCGCACTTCTCGGCCGGCCGGTCACACCCGGGGAACCGGCAGGTGATGTCCCGGCACCGGATCCACCGCTCCAGGGCAGCCGACGGCCGGTACCGCAAGGCGTCAGCAGTGGGCACATCCGGTGCCTGCACGACCCGCATCGTGGCCTCCTGCGCCAAATCGCGCAGCTGCTCCGCATCAATCACGCCATATCCGGCGATATACGCCGGATCCGACCCACCGAGGAGCGCAGACTGCGGCGCAATCACATTGAATACGGTTTTTATCGGAGACGGCCCAGCCGGCTTGGTCTGCGGACAGTCGACACGTCCGCAATGGCACAGCAAGGCCCGCCCCTCCGCCAGTGCCGCCACCGCATCTGCTCGGCGTTGGGACGGAGTGCGGGGGTCCTCAGCGCACACGCCCTCCGCCAATTCGGTCAACCGCTTGTCGAAAATGGCACCCGCCCAAGCGGTAACCACGCCGTCCAGCCGCATGGTTCCGTCACCGCCGGGGCGCACCCGGACAAACCGGCCACGCTCGGCCCGCTCCCGCTCCGAGATCGCGTCGGGATCCATCTCCCGCACCAGGGCATCGACGGCGTCGGTCACCCGGCGACGTGACCACGACAACCACCCCGTGATCCGCTCGGCCAACACGGCGTCGAGCCGCGCCATGATCCCCAGATCCGAGACCAACTCGGTACGGGCGATGACCACCGCGACCGAATTCCAGTCGATTTTTCCAAACTTCAACGCGGCCGCCACCCGCGGTAATCGATTGGTCAACGATTCAGCCTGCGACACCACTTGTGACGCCGCCGACGGCGAGAGATGCATCGCCGCTCCCACTTCAGCGACTGTGCGGGCAAAACCGGTCAAGAACATGTGACCGGGATCGTCATCCTCGAATTCGACCTCATCGATGCGCCGTTTGAGCAATTCACCGATCATCGCCATCCGAGATGCCATCAACATGGCCTCCTCCGACACCGAGTCGCTGATACAGAGCACCAGCTCCCAGGACGCGTCGGATTCGAACATACATTCGATTATCCGCCGGAAATGACGGATTGGCAAGCATTTTCTTCGCAGCAATCCGGAGTTGTACACCGGAAATGCGATCAACGTGTCCGATCGGCAAATCGCCGACTCAGCGGTCGGACAGCAACACGTCCGCGTCGAAACAGGTGTGCGCGCCCGTGTGGCAGGCGGCGCCGATCTGGTCGACCTCCAGCAACACCGTGTCGCCGTCGCAATCCAGCCGGACCGAGTGCACATATTGCGTATGCCCCGACGTCAGGCCCTTGACCCACTGCTCGCCTCGGGATCGTGAAAAGTACGTGGCCTCACGGGTTTCCAGCGTGCGCGCCAAGGCGTCGTCGTCCATCCAGGCGACCATCAGCACCTGGCCAGTCCCCCGCTCCTGCGCCACCGCACTGAACAGTCCGTCCGCGTTGCGCTTCAGCCGCGCCGCGATGGCCGGATCGAGACTCATCGGACAGTGATCCCTTCCGCCGCCATCGCCGCCTTCACCTGCCCGATGGTCAGCTCGCGGAAGTGAAACACACTGGCCGCCAGCACCGCGTCGGCGCCGGCCTGCACGGCGGGCGCGAAATCGGCCACCGCACCGGCACCCCCGCTGGCGATCACCGGAACGCCCACCGCGGCGCGGACCGCCCGCAGCATCGGCAGATCGAACCCGGCTTTGGTGCCGTCGCGGTCCATCGAGTTGAGCAGGATCTCGCCGACACCCAGTTCGGCGCCCCGCACGGCCCATTCGATCGCATCGAGCCCGGTGCCGCGGCGCCCACCGTGGGTGGTCACCTCCCACCCCGACGGGGTCGGCGCATCACCGGCCGGCACGGTACGGGCGTCGACGCTGAGAACGATGCACTGCGAACCGAACTGGCGGGCCAGCTCGGCCAGCAGCTCCGGCCGCGCGATCGCCGCGGTGTTGACCGACACCTTGTCGGCGCCGGCGCGCAGCAGCACGTCGACATCCTCCACCGAACGCACCCCACCGCCGACGGTCAGCGGGATGAACACCTGCTCGGCGGTGCGCTTGACCACCTCAAGCATCGTGGACCGGCCCGACGAGGAAGCGGTGACGTCGAGGAAGGTCAGCTCGTCGGCCCCTTCGGCGTCGTAGGCCGCCGCCAGCTCGACGGGATCGCCCGCGTCGCGCAGGTTCTCGAAGTTGACTCCCTTGACCACCCGGCCGGCGTCGACGTCGAGACACGGGATGACCCTCGTCGCGACGTCACTGATGGTGCTCACAGGTAGTCCTCCGGATTGCCAGCAGATTTGACGAGTTCCAGCATGCGTTCGTGCACCCCCGGCGCGGCGGCCAGCGCCGACTTCGACTCGGCCGTCCACGGATCGCCGGCCAGATCCGTGACGATGCCGCCGGCGGCCCGCACCAGCGCCACCCCGGCTGCATGGTCCCAGATGTGATGGCCGAAACTGATCGCCCCACCGAGAATCCCGGCGGCGACGTAAGCCAGGTCGACGCCGGTGGCCCCGTGCATCCGCACCCGGGAGCACACTCGGCTGAGATTCGACAGCACCTCTACCCGGTATCGGCCCGGGAACCGCCCCCGCGAGTCGATGTTGAAAGTCTGGATACCGACGATCGAGTCGGTCAACGTCGGCGAACCCAATGCGGGCAGTGCGGATCCGTTGTCGCGCACCGGGCCTCCGGCCAGAGCCGAGTACCGCTGCCCGGTGAACGGCAGCCACGTCAGCCCGGCCACCGGTTCACCGTCGGCCAGGAGGCCGAGCAGGATGGCGGCCATCGGTGAGCCGGCCGCGTAGTTGAAGGTGCCGTCGATCGGATCGAGCACCCACACCAGCGGGGAATCGATCGGCTCACCGCCGAACTCCTCGCCGTGCACGCCGATCCCGGTGGCCTCGGTCAGCGCCCGCACGACCTGCCGCTCGATCGCGAGATCGACCTCGGTGGCGAAATCGTTGCCCTGCTTGGCGACCGCGGAATCGGCCCGGTGCCCGGCAATGAACGGCACCGACGCCGCGTCGAGAATCTCAGTCGCCGCATCGACCAGCGCGGCCAGCTTCGACGGATCCAGGTCGCCCACCTCGCTTATCCGCTGACCGCAGCCAGTGCCTGCGGCAGAGTGAATCGTCCCGCATACAACGCTTTTCCGACGATCGCACCTTCCACACCGCGCCCGGTCAGAGTGGCGATCGCCTGAAGATCATCGAGGCTCGACACTCCACCCGAGGCGATCACCGGGGCGTTGGTGCGGTCGGCGACCGTTGCCAACAGTTCCAGGTTCGGTCCGGTGAGGGTGCCGTCCTTGGTGACGTCGGTGACGACGTAACGCGAACACCCTTCGCGGTCAAGGCGATCCAGGACATCCCACAGGTCACCGCCATCGGTTTCCCAACCACGGCCCCGCAGGCGCCAACTGCCGTTCTCGAACTGCACGTCGAGCCCGACCGCCACCCGGTCGCCGTATTCGGCGATGGCTCCCCGGCACCACTCCGGACTCTCCAGCGCGGCGGTGCCGATGTTCACCCGGGCGCAGCCGGTGTCCATGGCCGCCTTCAGCGAGTCGTCGTCGCGGATGCCGCCGGACAGCTCCACCTTCACGTCGAGCTTGCCGACCACCTCGGCCAGCAACTCCCGGTTGGAGCCGCGACCGAAGGCAGCGTCCAGGTCGACCAGATGGACCCACTCGGCGCCGTCACGCTGCCAGGTCTGCGCCGCCTCCAGCGCCGAGCCGTAATCGGTCTCGCTGCCGGCCTTGCCCTGTACCAGGCGCACCGCCTTGCCGTCCACCACGTCGACAGCCGGCAAAAGAATCAAACTCACAGTCCCTCAACCCAATTCGCGAGGAGCGTCGCACCGGCGTCGCCACTCTTCTCCGGATGAAATTGCGTGGCCGCCAACGCACCGTCCTCGACGGCGGCGATGAACGGCACGTGGTGCGTCGCCCAGGTCACCAACGCGTCCGGATTACCGGACCACTCCTGGGCGGCGTACGAGTGCACGAAATAAAAGCGCGTCTGGGCGTCGAGGCCCTTGAACAGGGTGCTGCCGGTCGGCGCCTCGACGACGTTCCAGCCCATGTGTGGGATCACCGGGGCATCCAGCCGGGTCACCGCGCCGGGCCACTGCGCGCAACCGGTGGACTCCACGCCGAACTCCACGCCGCGGGCGAACAGGATCTGCATCCCGACACATACGCCCAGCACCGGTCGATCATGCTGCAATCGGTCAGCGATGATCTTCTCACCGCCGATCGACCGGAGCCCGGTCATGCACGCCTCGAACGCCCCGACCCCCGGTACCACAAGACCGTCGGCCGCCGCGGCGGCGCCTGGATCTGCCGTGACCTCGACATCGGCACCGGTACGTTCCAACGCCCGTTGGGCCGAGCGCAGATTGCCCGACCCGTAGTCGAGAACGACGACTTTCTTGGTCACAGCGTGCCTTTGGTCGACGGGACGCCGGTGACGCGAGCATCGAACTCGACGGCCTGGCGCAACGCACGGGCCACCGCCTTGTACTGCGCCTCGGTGATGTGGTGCGGGTCGCGTCCGTACAGCGTGCGGACGTGTAATGCGATGCGGGCGTTGAACGCCAGCGATTCGAACACGTGCCGGTTGATCACCGTGTGGTACGGCGCGCTGGAACCGGCGATGGTGAATTCCACCATGAACTCCGGTTCCCCGGTGTGCACGAAGTAGGGCCGACCGGACACGTCGACGGCGGCATGCGCCAGCGACTCGTCCATCGGGATGAAGGCGTCACCGAACCGGCGGATGCCCTTCTTGTCACCGAGGGCCTGCCCCAGCGCCTGGCCCAACACGATCGCGGTGTCCTCGATCGTATGGTGACCCTCGATTTCGATGTCGCCCTTCGCGTGCACCGTGAGATCGAAGCTGGCGTGGGTGCCCAGCGCGGTCAGCATGTGGTCGAAGAACGGGACGCCGGTGTCGATGTCGACGACACCGGTGCCGTCGAGATCGATCTCGACGGTGATGTCGGATTCCCTGGTCTTACGTTCGACTTTCGCGCGACGGGTCACGATGCTCCTACCGGGCTGTGGGCGGCTGGCTGAAGTTCGGTCGTGGCCAGTTCGGCACTGGCCGCCAGGAATGCGTCGTTCTCCTCGGCCAGTCCGATCGTGGTGCGCAGATAACCGGGGATACCGACGTCGCGAATCAGGACGCCGGCGTCGAGGTAACGCTGCCAGCCGGCCGGTGCATCGGTGAATTCCCCGAACAACACGAAGTTGGCGTCGCTGGGGATCACCCGGAAACCCAGCCGGGCCAGTTCGGCGCTGACCCGATCGCGCTCGGCGGCCAATTTCGCGACGCTACCCAAGGTGTCGTCGGCGTGCCGCAGTGCGGCCCGCGCGGCGGCCTGGGTGAGCATCGACAGGTGGTAGGGCAGCCGGACCAGCAGCAACGCGTCGACCACCGCTGGAGCCGCGGCCAGGTAGCCGAGCCGCCCACCGGCGAAGGCGAAGGCCTTGCTCATCGTGCGGCTGACGATCAGCTTGGCCGGGAACTCGTCGAGCAACGCCACCGCGCTGGGTTGGGAGGAGAACTCGCCGTAGGCCTCATCGACGATCGCAATCCCGCCCGGCATCGCGTCGAGCAGGCGGCGCAGGTCATCGAGTGGAATGCTCTGTCCGGACGGATTATTCGGGCTCGTGACAAATACGACGTCAGGTTTGCGGTCCTGGATCGCCGCGACGGCCACGTCGATGTCGAGGCTGAAATCGTCGGCACGGGTGGCCTGCAGCCACTCGGTCTGGGTGCCGTCGGAGATGATCGGGTGCATCGAGTACGACGGCACGAACCCGATCGCGGTGCGCCCCGGCCCACCGAACGCCTGCAACAACTGCTGCAGGATCTCGTTGGAACCGTTGGCCGCCCACACATTGTCGACGGTGAGCGCCACCCCGGTGGCTGCCGTCAGGTAGGCGGCCAGATCGGTACGCAGCGCGACCGCGTCGCGATCCGGATAGCGGTGCAACTCGGCGGCGACCTCACGGACCGATGCGGTGACATCGTCGATCAGGGCCTGGGTCGGCGGGTGGGGATTCTCGTTGGTGTTGAGCCGCACCGGCACCACCAGTTGCGGCGCCCCGTACGGCGACTTGCCGCGCAGGTTTTCCCGCAGCGGCAGATCGGCCAGCGTCACGTCCGCGCCCGTCACCGTTCGAACCTCCGTCGTACCGCCTCACCGTGGGCAGGCAGATTCTCGGCCTTGGACAACGTGATCACATGGCCGGACACGTCTTTGAGTGCGGCCTCGTCGTACTCGACGACGTGGATGCCGCGCAGGAACGTCTGCACCGACAAGCCGCTGGAGTGCCGCGCACATCCCGCGGTCGGCAGCACGTGATTGGATCCGGCGCAGTAGTCACCCAGGCTGACCGGCGACCAGGCACCCACGAAAATGGCTCCCGCAGAACGAATCCGGCCGGCCACACCGGGCGCGTCCTCGGTCTGGATCTCCAGGTGCTCGGCGGCATAGGCATTCACCACCCGCACCCCGGCCTCGATGTCGTCGACGAGCACGATCGCGGACTGCTTGCCACTCAACGCCGCCGTGACACGCTCTGTGTGCACCGTGGTCTCCAACTGGCGGGTGAGCTCGCGGTCGGTGGCCGCCGCCAGCGCCTCGCTGTCGGTGACCAGCACACTGGCCGCCATTTCGTCGTGCTCGGCCTGACTGATCAGGTCTGCCGCGACGTGCACCGGGTCGGCCGTGTGGTCGGCCAGGATCGCGATCTCGGTGGGCCCGGCCTCGGCGTCGATGCCGACCTGCGAACGGCAGATCCGCTTGGCAGCCGTCACGTAGATGTTGCCGGGTCCGGTGATCATGTCCACCGGTGCCAACTCGTTGCCGTCAGTGTCGGTGCCGCCGTAGGCCAGCAGCGCCACTGCCTGCGCGCCACCGACGGCCCAGACTTCGTCGACACCGAGCAGCGCCGCGGCGGCCAGGATGGTCGGGTGCGGCAGGCCGTCATGCTCTGCCTGCGGCGGGCTGGCGATCACCAGCGAATCGACCCCGGCCGTCTGGGCCGGCACCACGTTCATCACCACGCTCGACGGGTAGACAGCATTGCCGCCGGGCACGTACAACCCGACACGCTCGACCGGGATCCAGCGTTCGGTGACGGTGGCCCCGGGCGCCAGCGTGGTGGTGGTGTCGGTCCGACGCTGATCGGCGTGCACGGCGCGGGCGCGGTCGATGGAGACCTGCAGCGCCGTGCGCACGTCGGGGTCCAGTTCAGCCAGGGCCGCGGCCAGGTGCGCCGCGGGAACCCGGACCGTCTCCGGGCGGATCCCGTCGAACGTATGGCCGTAGTCCAGGGCAGCCGATGCGCCGTGCTCGGCGACGGCCTCCACGATCGGGCGGACCTTGGGCACCACTGCGTCCACGTCGACCCCGCCGCGAGGCAGCGCAGTTCGCAACTGCGCAGCGTTCAGTGCTCGGTTGCGCAGGTCGATACGGGACATCTGAAACTCGGCCATCGGTTCAATTGTCCCTGATCAGTCCAGCTGATAAAAATCCGTAGCCCTGCCCATGTCGTGTGAGCCCCCGTAGGGTGTTCGCAGACCATCGAATGGAGCCCCGAGATGTCTGCGAAAGACCACCCGAACCATGCCCCCGGTGTGCCGATGCTGGTGCCGCCGGCGCTGGAGCGGTTCCAGATCAAATACATCAACCCGCTGGTGAAACCGTTCTCGAAACGCCTGCCGGGGTTCACCGTGATCAAGCATCGGGGCCGTACCTCGGGCACGCCGTACGAGACGATCGTCACCAGCTACCGCAAGGGCAACGTTTTCGCCGTGACACTTCTGCACGGCAAGACCAACTGGGTGAAGAACGTGCTCGCCGCGGGAGGGGCCGACGTACACCTGTTCCGCGACGACATCACGATCACCAACCCCCGCGTGTTGCCTGCGGGCACCGACGACCCGACCCTGCCCCGAATTCCCCGCGGCGCGGCCCGGCGGATGGGCGTCTTCGTCGCCGACATCGTCTGACCCGGAGATCTCCGGGGAACCGGAACCGACACACGTGGCAACGTGCGACAGCACTGCGTGACATTTGCCGGAAACGGCGATATCCGCGGATTGTCGAGTAATGGCGGCCCGCACTCGGCATGTGCGGTCGCTATAACCACGTCCGTTGTTGAGTTGGCTTATCAATTCACGCGACGATAGCGCGATCTTGATGACCGCAATATCAACGACCCCTCTCAACCTGGCGTTGACCTCGCCTGTTGCCGTGTATAGATATCAGCGCATTGTTCACACATTTGGATGCATCAGATGACGAATGACAGGAAATGCGCCACATGACGCAGAAGAAATCTGCCACCAAAAATCTTCCCGGGTTCGCGAGTGCAATGGCAGTTGGAGCCCTGACTGTCGCCGGTGTGACAGTTTCCTACAAGCCGGTGCCGCCCACGGTGCCGCCGATTCCGCATCTTTCCGTGCTCGCATCGGACGCACCGGCAGTCAGGGCGGTGAGTAGCTTCTCTCCGCTGACAACGGACGCCACGCCCAACGCCCTCTTCGCTGCCGCCAGCACGCAGTCCGCGACCGCTGTGCCCCCGCTCTACGCCGTTCCGGGCATTGGCGACGACCGACGCGACGAAACCGGCGGCCGAAGCGTCCGTTTCGCGTTCGCTCCGGCTATCCGTGCCGTCGGCGCCGTGCCGGCCACACAAGCCGTACTGCCCGCACATCTCGACGCCGCCACCGAAGCGGCACTGGCCACGCTGACGGCGGCCGACCCCAATTTTCGCCCGATCATCGGGCCGGGCGGCTGGCTCATCGGCAACGGTATCGAGCCCGGCCAGAGCGGTGGCCTCCTGATCGGTAACGGTGCCGATGGCGGGCCCGGTCAGAGCGGCGGCAATGGCGGGTTTCTGCTCGGTAACGGTGGCAACGGTGGTAGTGGCGTGGATGGCCTGAACGGTGGCAATGGCGGTGATGGTGGCAACGCCGGATTGTTCGGAAACGGTGGCGCCGGCGGTGACGCCGCCACGGGCGGAGTCGGTGGAAACGGTGGCAACGCCGGGCTGGCCGGCAACGGCGGTAAGGGCGGCGCCGGGGGGTCGAACACCAACTCGGCCGGTGAACCCGTCCGCGGCGCCGGTCGTGGAGGCCACGGCGGCAACGGCGGCCTGATCGCAGGTTCGGGTGGCGACGGCGGAAGCGGCGGTAACGGTGTGGGCGAAGCTCCTGAGACCGCGGGCAGCCGCGGCGGCAACGGCGGTGACGGCGGGCTCGGCGGCGTGTTCGGCCATGGTGGTGCCGGTGGCAGCGGTGGAAATGCCGAAAACGCCGGCAACACCGGCGTTGCGGCCGGCGGCAACGGTGGCAACGGCGGTTCCACCGGCTTCGGGACCGGCGGAGCCGGCGGTTCGGGCGGCACCGCGACCGGTATCAACGACTCGACCGGCGGCAACGGCGGCGCAGGCGGCAACGGGGTGGCCGGTGGCGGCGACGGTGGCAACGGCGGTAGTGCGCAAAGCTCTGCCGGCGGATCCTTCGGTGGACGAGGCGGCCAGGCCGGCAAGGGCAGCGTGGGCGGTGACGGTAAGGCCGGCAGTAACGGCAGTGCCAGCCGGGCCGCCAGGTCCACGCTCAAAGGAAGCACACCAAAGTCCGGCACCAGCTCATCGCGCACGGCCAGGGTCAAGGGCGGGAAAAGCCGTAGTTCCGCATCAGATGCCGGTGCGGCCACCGGCTCGGACCGAGACTGATGTGGTGGGCGTCACCGGCATCCGGGGCGCCCCAACACATCTCAGGTGTCGAGGCCGATGTCGAGTACCCGTACCGAGTGGGTGAGCGCCCCGACGGCGAGGTAATCGACCCCGGTGCCGGCATATTCGGCGGCGCTGTCGACCGAAAGGCCACCGGAGGATTCCAACAGTGTCTTGGGGGAACGTGAATCCCGCCGCTGCACTGCCATCTGGGTCTGCCAGACCGGGAAATTGTCCAGCAGCACGAGTTCCACGTCGGCCGAGAGGACCTCGTCGAGTTGTTCGAGGGAATCTACCTCGACCTCGCACGGCAGGTCCGGCGCCTCAGCCCGCACTGCTTTGAGTGCGGCGAGCACCGACCCGGCCGCCGCCACGTGGTTGTCCTTGATCAAGGCGGCGTCCCCGAGCCCCATCCGATGGTTGACGCCGCCGCCGACGCGTACCGCGTACTTCTGCAAGGCACGCAGACCCGGGAGCGTCTTGCGGGTGTCACGGATCTTGGCGTTCGTGCCGGAGACGGCATCCACCCAGGCGGCCGTGGCGGTGGCGATCCCCGACAGGTGACACATCAGATTGAGCAGCGTGCGTTCGGCGGTGAGCAGGCCCCGCGTCGGCGCCTCGACGGTCAGGATCGCCGAACGGGCGTCCAACCGGGCCCCGTCCTGGACCCGGTCGATCACGCGGTAACCGTCAACGCCGAGCACCTCGTCGAGCACGAGCAGCGCAATGTCAGCCCCCGCGATCACCCCCGGTTCCCGGTTGACCACCGCGGCGGTGGTCATCGCCTCGGCCGGCACGGTGGCGACGGTCGTCACGTCGGGGCCGTACCGCAGGTCTTCCTCGAGTGCGCGGGCGATGGTGGCCCGAGCCTCGGCGAGTTCGGTTTCGGAAAGAGCCATCAGCACACCACCGTCGGGGTGTCGAGGGCGAGACGGCCGGCTACGGCACGAACTGTCACGGGGTGCTCCTGGGCGGGATCGGTGTAGGGATGGTCGCCGCGATGGTGGCAACCACGACTTTCGGTGCGGGCCAGTGCTGCGACGGCGATGGCGCCTGCCGTCGCGGTCAGTGCGGCGTCCTCGAACTCCTGACGACCGGACGGGCGGACCGGTCTCGCCTCGCTCAGGATGTCTCCGAGCCGGCGCAGACCGTCGCCGTCGCGGACCACCGAGGCGTGCTCGGACATCGTGCGCTGCAATACATTTCGGTCAAGCGCATCGCGGCGATGCTCCGGTGGAGCCTGGGCACGCACGGTACCCGCCAGGCGGGCATGCTCGGCCGCCTCGACACCGGCTCGACCTCCGACAACCAGCCCTTCCAGCAGGCTGTTCGACGCCAACCGATTGGCCCCGTGCATGCCGGTCCGGGCCACTTCACCGGCGGCGAACAGCCCGGGAAGTTCGGTGCGCCCGTACACATCGGTGACCACACCGCCACAGCTGTAGTGGGCGCCGGGAACCACCGGGATGGGTTGACGGGTGGGGTCGATCCCGGCCGCCGCGCAGGCCGCCGAGACCGTGGGAAACCGCTCAGGAAACCGGTTGATCGCTCGCGCGTCCAGATATACGCACCGGTCGCCGGTTTCACTCAACCGGGCATTGATTGCCGCGGCAACCACGTCACGGGGAGCCAGATCGCCCATCGGATGCACCCCGCCGGTCACCGAATCACCGTGTGAATCAACGAGGATCGCTCCCTCACCGCGAAGTGCTTCGGTGATGAGCGGACGTCGCCCGCCGCCGCCCTCGGCATACAGCATGGTGGGGTGGAACTGGACGAACTCGATGTCACGGACCGGCACACCGGCCCACAACGCCAGAGCGATGCCGTCCCCGGTAGATCCGCTGGGATTGGTCGTGGCCGCATAGACGTGTCCGAGACCGCCGGTGGCGAGGATGACCGACGGTGCGTGCACGATGCCCAGGCCGTCCTCGTTGCGGACCAGGACACCGGTCACCGCCGCGTCATCCCGCAGGATCTGCAAGGCCACATGGTCGCGGCGAATGTCGAGGGTGGCGGCGGCGGCGTCGAGCGCGCGCTGCACCTCGGCGCCGGTGGCATCCCCGCCGGCGTGGATGATGCGACGCCGGCTGTGGCCACCCTCGCGGGTCAACGCCCACCGGCCGGGGGCGGCCTCGTCGAAGTGGGCGCCATCGGTGACCAGATCGGCCACCGCGCCGTAGCCGGCCGCAACAATCGACCGCACGGCATCGGGATCACACATGCCACCGCCGGCGGCGATCGTGTCGGCGACGTGTGCGTCCACGGAGTCTTCGGCGTCGGGCAGCACCACCGCGATCCCGCCCTGTGCGTGGAAAGTCGCCGTCTCACGCGCCTTGCTCAGCACCACCACGCGACGGCCACGCCGATGCGCCGCCAACGCGGCGACCAAACCGGCGACTCCGGTGCCGATGACGACGACATCAGCGGGCTGTTGCCACAGTGTCGACCCACCGCACGCGAAGGTGGTCACTCCCCGCCGCCGGGCTGACCAATCGCAATCATCCGCTGCACGCTGGCACGACCCAGCCGGGCGGTTTCGGGATCGACATGCACCTCGTCGGCGCCTTCGATCAGGCTGCGCAGCAGCGCAGCCGGAGTGATCATCTTCATGAAAGTGCACGAGGCCCGGTCGTTGACCGCCAGGAAGTCCACTTCTGGTGCGGCCCGGCGCAATTGGTGCAGCATTCCGACCTCGGTCGCGACCAGAACGTGCCGGGCCTGGGTCTCCCGGGCCGCGTCGAGCATGCCTCCGGTGGACAGGATCTTCACCCGTTCCTCGGGCACGGCGCCCTCGCCGGCCAGGTACAGCGCCGAGGTGGCGCAACCACATTCGGGGTGCACGAACAGTTCGGCATCGGGGTGCGACCGCGCCTGGTCCGCCAACTCGTCACCGTTGATGCCGGCGTGCACGTGGCACTCTCCCGCCCACACGTGCAGATTTTTGCGACCGGTGACGCGCCGGACGTGTGCGCCGAGGAACTGGTCCGGACAGAACAACACCTCGCGGTCCTCGGGTATCGAGGCCACCACTTCGACGGCGTTCGACGAGGTGCAGCAGATGTCGGTCAGAGCCTTCACCGCGGCGGTGGTGTTGACGTAGGAGACGACGACCGCGCCGGGGTGTTCGTCCTTCCATGCCTGCAGCTCGTCGGCGGTGATCGAGTCCGCGAGCGAGCAGCCGGCCCGCTGGTCCGGGATCAGTACGGTCTTGTCCGGGCTGAGGATCTTGGCCGTCTCAGCCATGAAGTGCACGCCGCAGAACACGATCGTGTCCTCGGGCGCCTCAGCGGCGATGCGCGAGAGCGCCAGGGAATCGCCGACATGGTCGGCGACGTCCTGGATGGCCGGCAGCTGGTAGTTGTGGGCCAGCAGCGTCGCGCCGCGCAGGTCGACCAGGCGGCGGATCTCAGCGGCCCACTTCTCGTCGCCGTCGACACCGGAATAACCACCGGGACCATCGACGATCAGATCCGCCAAGCCCCCCGCAAGGGTGTCATCGATAGCGGTCACGTCGACCTCCTCCACTCCGTCAGGTTTTCGACTTATAATCGAAAACATGCCATATGGTAACACCGCGCACGAAGTGCTCGCCGCCGTGTTCCAGGTTCGCGACGTCGACTCCCGCCATCCCAGCCTCAACGTGTTGCTGTGGGAACGTGCCCTCGATCCTGAACAGGGAAAATGGTCTCTACCGGGCGGTCGCCTGGACGACGACGAGGATCTGACCACTTCGGTTCGCCGGCAGCTTGCCGAGAAGGTCGACCTCCGCGAGCTGGCCCACCTGGAACAACTGGCCGTGTTCTCCGACCCGCGGCGGGTCCCCGGGACGCGCACCATCGCGTCGACCTTTCTCGGGCTCGTGCCCTCACCCGCCACCCCGGCGCTGCCGTCGGACACCCGGTGGCACCCCGTCAACGATCTACCCCAGATGGCCTTCGACCACGCCCCGATGGTCGAGCACGCGCGCAACCGATTGGTCGCCAAGCTTTCCTATACCAATATCGGGTTCGCTTTGGCGCCAAAGGAATTCGCAATCTCCACCTTGCGCGACATCTATAGCGCCGCCCTCGACTACCAGGTCGACGCAACCAACCTGCAGCGGGTTCTGGAACGCCGCAAGGTGATCACCCGCACCGGGACCACGGCGAGATCCGGTCGCAGCGGCGGCCGTCCCGCGGCGCTGTTCCGCTTCACAGACTCCCGCTATCGCGTCACCGACGAGTTCGCCGCATTGCGCCCGCCCGTGTGAGTCGACTGGATTCTTAGACCCTCCTTAAGTAAGAATGCCGGGATGGACTTGGGCAGCGCGGTCAGTGCCTCCGCAGCCGAATGGATCGGTCGAGCACCTCACGAGGACCTCGACCGCACGGCGCGACCCGAACTGCCCCACAAGGACGATTTCTACGTGCCGCCTGCGGGCTTCCAGCACGCCGAACCCGGCACCGTACTGCGCAGCCGCGACGTCGAGCTCGCCTTTCTGGGGCTGATCCCGCAACGCCTGCACGCCACGCAACTGCTGTACCGCTCCACTGACCGCAACGGCATTCCCGAGGCCGCGGTCACCACGGTGATCGTCCCACCCGACGCCGCACCGGATTGTCCGGTCGTCTCCTATCAATGCGCCATCGACGCCATCACCGGCCGCTGTTTCCCGTCGTACGCGTTGCGCCGCCACGCCAAGGCCACTGGCTCCCTGGCCCAGCTGGAACTCCTGCTGATCTCCGCGGCGCTGGCGGAGGGCTGGGCGGTGTCAGTGCCCGACCATGAAGGCGTCAACGGTATGTGGGGCGCGCCCTACGAGCCCGGCTATCGGGTACTCGACGGCTTACGAGCGGCACTCAACACCGAGCGGTTTCCGTTGTCGCCCTCGGCGCGCATCGGGCTGTGGGGCTATTCCGGCGGCGGACTGGCCAGCGCCTGGGCCGCCGAGATGGCCGGCAGCTACGCCCCCGACCTCAACATCGTCGGCGCCGTCCTGGGCTCCCCCGTCGGTGACCTCGGAAACACCTTCCGCCGCCTCAACGGCACCATCTTCTCGGGGCTGCCCGCCCTGGTCGTGGCCGCGCTTGCCGACATCTATCCCAACCTCAACCAGGTGGTCACCGACCACGCCACCACCGAGGGACGCAAACTCTTGGACCGGCTGCACCGGATGACCACCGTGCAGGCCCTGGTACGGATGTTCCGGACCGACATGGGTGACATGGTCGACATGCCCCTGGACGAAATCCTCGACGGACCCGAGGTCAGCGAGGTCTTCCACGACACCAAACTCGGTGTGGCCACCCCGGTTCCGCCCGTGCTGATCGTGCAGGCCGTGCACGACGAGATCATCTCGGTCGACGACATCGACGCCCTCGCCGACACCTACCTGGCCGGCGGCGCCGACGTGACGTACCACCGTGACCTGTTCAGCGAGCACTTGTTGCTGCACCCGATGTCGGCCCCGATGGCGCTGCGCTGGCTGACCGACCGGTTCGCCGGCCGGCCGCTCACCGCGAACCTCGTGCGGTCGAAGTGGCCGACGCTGCTCAACCCGATGACCTACGCGGGCATGGCGCGTCTGGCCGGCATCACCGCGAAGGTCGCTATGGGGCGGACGGTCCGACGGCGTCCGCTCTGACCGGCGAGGCCAGACGCAGTTCCTGCGGCGGCCAGCCGCCCAGATCATCGCGCACCGTCGAAACCGCCATCAGCGCATAGACCAGCGCCGCCATCGCCGCCGGAAACAGCACGGTGCCGGCGACCTGTAGCGGCGAAGGCCCGAAGAAGACCGACGCCGCCTCAACCACATAGTGGACGCGGTGTTCGGGACTGACCGGTGCCGCCGCGATGTCCAACGAGCCGAACCGTACATGGGCCAACGACGTACCGACGCCGGCTGCCGCCCCGGTGGCCAGTGCAGATCCGGCGGCCAACGCAGCCACCAACATCGGCCCGCGATGGGCAGTCCACTGCCACACCGCCACCGCCGCCACCACCGCCAGCACGACGAGCAGGCCCACGAACATGAACGCTGCCGTGAAGAAGTGGTCGGCCTCACCGCCGAGATAGGCGTGCACCCGCTCGCCGCTGCGAGACAGTGCGACCACGCCGTGCACGCCGGGCGCCAGCCAGGCCCACAGCGCACCAAGTAACGCACCCGCCACCGCCATCACGGACATGACGAGAAGCGCTGCACGCCCACGTGAAACCCCCGGTGCGCCAGGGATATCCGCCCGCGTGACAACGACAGAGGACTGCTGCTCTTCGCCCGAGGGGCTCATCTGCACCTTCTGCTCTTCGCCCGAGGGGCTCATCTGCACCTTCTGCTCTTCGCCCGAGGGGCTCATCGCCGAGAATCCAGGTCGATCGAATCCACCTGCCCATGCCGCGAGCACTTGGCCCACCAGCCGGTGGGCCGCACCTGGACGATCATCCGGCGACCACACTCGGCGCAGAACCGGGGCGGCTCCAGGCCGAGCTGCGCGGCGGTCGGAACCACATTCCCGTCCGCGGCATCGGCCTGGACCCCGGTGTAGACGTTGTACCGGCCGGCGCCCACGGGCGCGGGCAGCGCCGGCGTTTCCTCGATCATCACGACCGTAGTTCTACAGGCTGGCGTTGAGCGCCTTGATCGGCATCTGCAGATCGTCGAGCAATTCCAGATCCGACTCGGCCGGCCGGCCCAGCGTGGTCAGGTAGTTGCCGACGATGACAGCGTTGATGCCGCCCAGGATGCCCTGCTTGGCACCGAGGTCACCGAGCGTGATCTCGCGTCCACCGGCGAAACGCAGCATGGTGCGCGGGAGTGCGAGGCGGAATGCGGCGACAGCCTTGAGGGCCTCGGCGGCCGGCAGCACCTCAAGGTCGCCGAACGGCGTGCCCGGACGCGGGTTGAGGAAGTTCAACGGCACCTCGTGCGGATTCAACTCGGCCAGATTGGCGGCGAACTCGGCCCGCTGCTCCAGCGTCTCCCCCATGCCGAGGATGCCGCCGCAGCACACCTCCATACCGGCCTCGCGAACCATCTCCAGGGTGCCCCAGCGCTCTTCCCACGAGTGGGTGGTGACCACATTGGGGAAGAACGACTGCGCGGTCTCCAGGTTGTGGTTGTAGCGGTGCACGCCCATGTCCTTGAGGCGGTCCACCTGCTCCTGGGTCAGCATGCCCAACGAGCAGGCGATCTGAATGTCGACCTCGTTGCGGATCGCTTCGATACCCGCGGCCACCTGGGCCAGCAGCCGCTCGTCCGGGCCGCGTACCGCAGCGACGATGCAGAATTCGGTGGCACCGGTCTTGGCGGTCTGCTTGGCAGCTTCGACCAGGCTCGGCACGTCCAGCCACGCGCTGCGCACCGGAGAGGCGAACAAGCCCGACTGCGAGCAGAAGTGGCAGTCCTCCGGGCAGCCGCCGGTCTTGAGGCTGATGATGCCCTCGACCTCGACCTCGGGTCCACACCACTTCATCCGGACCTCGTGGGCCAGGGCGAGCAGCTCCTCGAGCTTGTCGTCGGGCAGTTGCAGCACCTGCAGCGTCTGGTCTTGGTCCAGGCCCACGCCCCGCTCCAGAACCTGCTCACGTGCTACGCCCAACACATCTACGGCCGCCTGCGTCACTGAAACGTCCTCCTGTGGATCGTGTGGCCGGTGGGCCGGCACTTGAACACGTCGGCGAGCCGACACTTGAACACCGTTCAGGCTAGGGTAACGGTGTGCAACTCCACAAACCCGACGTGGTGGAAGCGGCGACGGCCATCCTCGACAACTACGGCATCGCCGACCTGACGATGCGGCGCCTGGGACGCGAGCTCAACGTCAGTCCGGGCGCGCTGTATTGGCACTTCGCCAACAAGCAGGAGCTGCTGGGTGCCGTCGCCGACCGCATCCTGCAAGCCGTGCCGGCCGAGTCGACCGCGATGGCTTGGCCGGGGCAAATTCACCGGATCTGCGCGGCGTTGCGCGACGCGCTGTTGTCCCATACCGATGGCGCCGAGCTGGTCTCGTCCAGCTTTGCGGCCGGCCAGTCGAAGATCGCCACCGAGATCGTCGCGCAGTTGGCCGGGGCCGCGCAGCGTGCGGGAGTGTCCTCGCCCGACGACGAGTTGGCCGCTCGCACAGTGCTCTACTACGTGCTCGGATTCACCGCAGATGAGCAGTCCCGGCTGCAGTGGGACGCCGCGGGCGCCCTCACCGACGAGCAGTCGGTGTTGAACCGGGACACCTCGCGGCAGTTCGCCTTTGGCCTACAACTGCTCGTCGACGGGTTGGCGGTGCGCGGCGCCAGCACTCTGAGCGCCGGACGCGACCTTCCGCAGCAGGGTCAGGGCTGACCTCGGCGCGTCAGCCGATCAAGTGCTCGACGCGCGTGTCACCGTCCCAATGCCGTAGCCCGGTCACGCGGCCGATGATTTCCGCCGGCCGGCCGGCGATCCGCACGGCGGTGGTCAAGCTGGCCGGAGCGATCCGGCGGGCGAGCGTCACGTGTGGGGTCCACTGCCCCGGTTCGGCGTGGGGCAACGGGGCCGGATCCATGAACGGCAGACAGAGTCGGTGGACCTCGGCCTGTATGCCGAGTAGCTCCTCGGTCGGGATCAGCAGCCGTGCCAGCACTCCGGCCGAACGCCCGAAGATCAGCGTCGCGCCCAGGCGGCAGGTCAGCGGAAATCGATCGGTGAGTGCCTGCAGCGCATCGTCGGCCTGCGCGTCGATGCGCTGGGCGACGGTCAGCGTGGCGTGTGGCCGGCCGGCCGGCGCCTGACTGGGAATGTCCGCCTCACGCAATGCTTCCCAGATTCCGCGGACCGCAGCTTCGGTGTCGGGGTCGAAGATCAGCTCGACGGAGTGCACCATGTCAGATCAGGCCGGTCAGCCAGTCCTGGTCAAAGGCAGCGGCGCACAGTGTCTCGAATTCTCCGCCGCTCGCGCCGCCGGCACCCGACGGGAGTACCGCACGCACGGGCGCCAGCCGGGCCAGCGCCTCCCGATTCCCGGACTCGGCGACCCCCGGGTGTTCCGGCCACGCGCCGATCACCAGACCGGCGCAGGAAATTCCTTGCCCGGCAAGCGATTCCAAGGTCAATGCGGTGTGATTGAGCGTTCCCAACCCTGGCGACACCACCACCAGGACGGCCGCGGAGAGGTCGTCCGCCAGATCGCGCAGGGTGACGCCGTCGGCCCCCAGTTCGACCAGGAGGCCGCCGGCCCCTTCGACCAGGGTCAATCGGTCGGCAGTCTGCGTGTCACGGATCGCTGACACGAGTTCGCCGCGGGTCGGCAACGGCAGGCCGGCGCGCTGCGCGGCGGCGACGGGAGCCAGCGGCTCCGGGTAGCGCCATCCGCCGTGCAGGTTGGTCACGCCGGAGAGCCGACGCACCTCACCGAGGTCGTCGTCACCGTCGATGGTTCCCGTCTGCACGGGTTTACTGACTGCGACGTCCAGACCGGCCAGGCGTGCCGCGCAGGCCAGGGCCGCGGTGGTCACCGTTTTCCCGACGCCGGTGTCGGTTCCGGTGACGACCAGGGTGCTCACGGGCGGGCCTCTGCCAGCACCTCGATCAGCACCTGTCGCGCGAGGCCGATCTCGTCGGCGGTAAGCGAGGCTCGGGCAGTCAGACGCAGCCGCGACGTGCCTTCGGGAACGGTCGGCGGACGGAAGCAGCCCACCCGCACACCGCGGTCCAGACAGGCTGCGGCAGCCGCCACCGCGACCTCGGGTTCGCCGAGGATCACCGAGACAACCGCGGAATCCGGCACCGCCGTCGCCCCCGAGATCCGGGCCAGCTCGGCGGCGTGGTCGAGCACGGCGCGGGCCCGCTGTGGTTCGTCGACCAGCACGCGCAGCGCCGCCCACGCCGCACCGACGGCGGCGGGCGCCAGGCCGGTGTCGAAGATGAACGGCCGGGCGGCGTCGATCAAATGGGCCCGCACCGCGGCGGGACCGAGCACCACTCCACCCTGGCTACCCAGCGCCTTCGACAAGGTCGTGGTCATCACGACATCCGGCGCCCCCGCCAACCCGGCTTCGTACAACAGACCCTGGCCGCCCACTCCACGCACGCCGAGACCATGTGCCTCGTCGACGAGCAACAGCGCACCGTGTCGTCGACAAACCTCGTGCAGCTCGCGCAGCGGCGCCAGAACCCCGTCGGCGCTGAACACCGACTCGGTGAGCACCACCGCACGCTCCTCTGTGCGCGCTGACAGTGCGGCCTCGACCGCTTCGACGTCGCGGTGTGGGGTGACGGTCACGCGGGCCCGCGACAGCCGGCAGGCGTCGACCAGCGACGCATGGGTGAGGGCATCCGAGACCAGCAGCGAGCCCGGGCCGGACAACGCGACGACAGCGCCGAGGTTGGCGGTGTAGCCCGACGAGAAGACCAGGGCCGACTCGGCACCCACGAACGTAGCCAGCGCGTCCTCGAACCCCTCGTGAAGCTCGGTGTTTCCGGTGACCAGGCGTGAACCGCCGGCACCGGCGCCCCAGGTGCGAAGTGCTTCGACGCCGCCTGCGAGAACATCGGGGTGCTGCGACAGCCCGAGATAGTCGTTGGAGGCCAGGTCCAGTTCGGTCGCCACCGCGGGGCGGGTGCGCAGTTCGCGTCGCAGTCCGTACTGACGACGCTGCTGCTCGACATCGGCCAGCCAGGCCAGCGGGGACAGATCGGTGCGTGTCACGGTGCTCCTCCGGCGCTTGAACACGTCGGCGACGCCGACAGTTGAACACCGTTCAGGTTAGTGTACGGGCGACGCCGACCATCCCCGCGGTGATCTGATCGACCTCGGCCGGCGAGCAGATGAACGGCGGCATCGCGTAGATCAACTTGCCGAACGGACGCAGCCAGACCCCATGCCGCAAGGCCGCCAGGGTCGCCACCTTCATGTCCACCGGCTCGCTCATCTCGATCACGCCGATGGCACCGAGTACCCGCACGTCGGCGACGCCCGGCAAGCCGCGCGCCGGCTCCAGACCCTGCCGAAGGCCCGTCTCGATCGCGGCAACCCGAGCCTGCCAGTCATCACCGATCAGCAGTTCCACCGCGGCGACGCCCACCGCGCACGCCAGAGCATTGGCCATGAACGTCGGGCCGTGCATGAGTGCGCCCGGCTCCCCCGCGCTGATCGTGCGCGCGATTCGGTTGGTGCACAGCGTGGCGGCCAGGGTGATGTAGCCACCGGTCAGTGCCTTGCCGACACACATGATGTCCGGGGTGACGCCGGCGTGCTCGGCCGCGAACAACTTTCCGGTGCGACCGAATCCGGTGGCGATCTCATCGAAAATCAGCAGCACGCCGTGGCGATCGCAGATGGCGCGCAGGTCCGACAGATAGCGCGGGTCGTGAAACCGCATCCCCCCCGCGCCTTGCACCACCGGTTCGACGATCACCGCGGCGAGTTCGTCGGCGTGCCCGGCCAGTTGACGTTCGAACGCCTCGATGTAGGCCGGTTGATAGTCGGCGGGCACCGGCGGCGCGAAAATCTGAGGAGCCAGCACAGAGTTTTCCCCGGACCACAGCTCGTGCATGCCGCCATCGGGGTCGCACACGCTCATCGGCGTGAACGTGTCACCGTGGTAGCCGCCGCGCCAGGTCATCAGGCGGTGCTTGGCGCCGCGGCCCAGGCTGCGCCAGTACTGCAACGCCATCTTCACGGCCACCTCGACCGACACCGAGCCCGAATCGCTGAAGAACACGGTCTCCAGACCGTCGGGAGTCAGCTCCACGAGCAGCTGGGCCAAGCGCGCGGCCGGTTCGTGGGTCAGGCCGCCGAACATCACGTGATTCATGGTCGCGAGCTGGTCGGTGATCGCCCGGTCGAGCACCGGATGACCGTGCCCGTGCACGGCCGTCCACCATGACGCCATCGCGTCGAGCACCTCGATCCGCGCGCCGTCGGCGGGATCGATCACAGTCAGCCACGCACCCTTGGCACCGACCGCCACCACCGGCGGCAGGACCTGCGCGCCCATGGCGCTGTAGGGATGCCAGATGTGGGCCGCGTCGATGGCATTGATCTGCGCTGGGGTCAGCTCAGCCACAGTCGGGCAGCCTAGCGCTTTGCTCACAGACTGGGACGCACGCATCCGAAATATGAGCAGCGGGCCGATGTTAGGTAAATTGGCCTCGATCATGAGAACCCTTGACGCCCCCCGGACGGAGCCCGGCACCGAATCCGGTTCCGATTCGCGCGCCGCGATGGGGTCTCGCACATCGGGTTTCTACCGGCACGACCTTGACGGACTGCGCGGTATCGCCATTGCCCTGGTGGCGGTGTTCCACATCTGGTTCGGTCGGGTTTCCGGTGGTGTTGACGTTTTCCTCGCGTTGTCGGGCTTCTTCTTCGGCGGCAAGATGCTGCGCATCGCGCTCAATCCGGACGCGCCGCTGCGGCCCTTGCCCGAGGTCGTCCGCCTGGTGCGGCGCTTGTTGCCCGCGTTGGTCGTAGTGCTTGCCGCGGCCGCGGTGCTGACCATCCTCGTACAGCCCGAGACCCGCTGGGAAACGTTTGCTGACCAAAGCCTGTCAAGCCTCGGCTACTACCAGAACTGGGAGCTGGCCAACACCGCCGCGGATTATCTTCGCGCCGGTGAGGCGGTCAGCCCACTGCAACACATCTGGTCCATGTCGGTCCAGGGACAGTTCTATGTGGCGTTCCTGGCGGTGGTCTTCGGGTTCGCCTTCCTGGGCCGCCGGATGTTCGGGCGTCACCTGCGCGCGGCGTTCATCGGGTTACTGGTTGCCCTGACCATCGCCTCGTTCGTGTACGCGATCATCGCCCACAACACCGACCAGGCCACGGCCTACTACAACAGTTTCGCGCGCGGGTGGGAACTGCTCGTGGGCGCACTTGCCGGGGCGCTGGTGCCGGTGGTGCGGTGGCCGATGTGGTTGCGCACCATCCTGGCCACCGTGTCTCTGGCTGCGATCCTGGCATGCGGATGGTTGATCGACGGCGTCAAGGAATTCCCGGGCCCGTGGACGCTCGTCCCGGTCGGGGCCACGATCATCTTCATCCTCACCGCCGCCAACCGTGACCCGGACACCGAACGGCTGCCGGCCCCCAACCGGATGTTGGCCACCAAACCGTTCGTGTCGTTGGGTTCGATGGCCTACTCGCTGTACCTGTGGCACTGGCCGCTGCTGATCTTCTGGCTGTCCTACTCCGGCCACGCCCACGCCAACTTCCTCGAGGGCACGATCGTGCTGTTGATCTCGGGAGTGCTGGCCTGGCTCACCACCCGCTACATCGAGGATCCGCTGCGGCCGCAGAAGGTGAAGGTCCCCACCCCGGCCCCGGCTGTTCCGATCCGGGTGCGGCTACGCCGGCCCACCATCGTTCTGGGTTCCATCGTCGGGCTCCTGGGTGTCGCGTTGACCGCCACCTCGTTCACCTGGCGTGAACACGTGACCGTGCAGCGCGCCAGCGGCAAGGAACTGTCCGGGCTCTCGGCCCGCGATTACCCGGGAGCGCGCGCGTTGACCGAGCATGCGCGGGTGCCGAAGCTGCCGATGCGGCCGACGGTGCTCGAGGCCAAGGACGACCTCCCGGTCTCCACCACCGACGGGTGCATCAGCGATTTCGGCAATACCGACGTGATCAACTGCACCTACGGTGCCAAGGACGCATCGCGCACCATCGCCGTGGCGGGCGGTTCGCACGCCGAGCATTGGATCACCGCTCTGGATCTGCTGGGTCGCCTGCACGATTTCAAGGTGGTCACCTACCTCAAGATGGGCTGCCCACTCACCACAGAGGAGACACCGCTGGTGATGGGCGACAATCGCCCATACCCGAAGTGCCACCAGTGGAATGAAAAGGTGATGGCCAAACTCATCGCCGATCATCCGGATTACGTCTTCACCACCTCCACCCGTCCATGGAACATCAAGCCTGGAGATGTGATGCCAGGGACCTATATCGGGATCTGGGAAGCGTTCGCCCAGGCCAACATTCCGGTGTTGGCCATGCGCGACACGCCCTGGCTCACCCGAAATGGCAAGCCGTACTTTCCGTACGACTGCCTGGCCAAGGGCGGTGATTCCGTCTCCTGCGGCATCGAACGGTCCAAGGTACTCGCCGACCACAATCCGACGCTCGATTTCGTCGGGCGGTTCCCTGGGCTCAAGCCACTCGACATGAGCGATGCGGTGTGCCGGAAAGACTATTGCCGCGTGGTCGAGGGAAATGTCTTGCTGTACCACGATTCCCATCACCTCTCGACGACCTACATGCGCACGATGACGGGCGAACTGGGCCGTCAGATGGCGGCGGCCACCGGTTGGTGGTGAGGCCATGCTGCCGTCCTCGTCCGTACCGTCCGGACCAGTACCCACGCCGATCTCGATGGTCTGGCCCGGAGAGGCTTACCCCCTGGGGGCCACCTATGACGGGGCAGGCACCAATTTCTCGCTGTTCTCCGAGGTCGCCGAACGCGTCGAGCTGTGCCTGATCGCCAAGGACGGTTCGGAGAACCGGATCAATCTCGAAGAGGTCGACGGCTACGTGTGGCATGCCTACCTGCCCACGGTCACCCCGGGGCAGCGCTACGGCTACCGCGTGTACGGCCCGTGGGACCCGGGCGCCGGCCACCGGTGTGATCCCAGCAAGCTCCTGCTGGACCCCTACGGGAAGTCCTTCCACGGCGACTTCGATTTCAGTCAGGCCCTGTTCTCCTACGACTTGACGGCCGAACCGGCGGGCACCGGAACCCCGCCGCAGATCGACTCGCTGGGCCACACCATGACGAGCGTGGTGATCAACCCGTTCTTCCAATGGGGCTCCGACCGGGCACCCAAGACGCCGTATCACGACACGGTGATCTATGAGGCGCACGTCAAAGGGATGACCCAGACACATCCGGGAATCCCCGAGGAGCTGCGCGGCACGTATGCCGGTCTGAGCCACCCGGTGATCATCGAGCATCTCCAGTCGCTGAACATCACCGCGATCGAGCTGATGCCGGTCCACCAGTTCATGCACGACCACCGGCTGCTGGATCTCGGGCTGCGCAACTACTGGGGCTACAACACCGTGGGCTTCTTCGCCCCGCATTTCCAGTACGCGGCCACCCGGCATGCCGGCGGCGCGGTGGCCGAGTTCAAATCCATGGTCAAGGCCTTCCACGACGCGGGTATCGAGGTGATTCTCGACGTCGTCTACAACCACACCGCCGAAGGCAACCACCTCGGCCCGACCATCAACTTCCGCGGTATCGACAACGCCGCCTACTACCGATTGATCGACGGCCAGCCCGAGTACTACAAGGACTTCACCGGCACGGGAAACAGCCTCAACGCCCGGCATCCGCACACGCTGCAGCTGATCATGGACTCCTTGCGCTACTGGGTGCTGGAGATGCATGTCGACGGTTTCCGGTTCGACCTGGCCTCGACCCTGGCCCGCGAGTTCTACGACGTGGACCGACTTTCGGCGTTCTTCGATCTGGTCCAGCAGGATCCGGTGATCAGCCAGGTCAAACTGATCGCCGAACCATGGGATATCGGCGAGGGCGGCTATCAGGTCGGCAACTTCCCGGGTTTGTGGACCGAGTGGAACGGGAAATATCGCGACACTGTGCGTGACTATTGGCGCGGCGAGCCCGCGACCCTCGGCGAGTTCGCGTCCCGGCTGACCGGGTCGTCGGACCTCTATGAGGCGACCGGCCGCCGGCCCAGCGCCAGCATCAACTTCGTCACCTGCCATGACGGGTTCACGCTCAACGATCTCGTGTCCTACAACGAGAAGCACAACGAGGCCAACGGCGAGGACAATCGCGACGGCGAGAGCCACAACCGCTCCTGGAACTGCGGGGTCGAGGGTCCGACGGACGATCCGGACATCCACGCGCTGCGTGCCAAGCAGATGCGCAATATCATCGGGACCTTGATGCTGTCGCAAGGAACGCCGATGATCGCCCACGGCGACGAGATCGGCCGAACCCAGTTGGGAAACAACAACGTCTACTGCCAGGACTCCGAACTGTCCTGGATGGACTGGTCACTGCAGGAGACCAACGCCGACCATCTGGAGTTCACCCGCAAGGTGCTGGCATTCCGCAAGCGCCATCCGGCGTTTCGGCGCCGCCGGTTCTTCGAGGGCAAACCGATCCGCAGCGGCGATCAGGTCCGCGACATCGCCTGGCTCACGCCGGCCGGCACCGAGATGACCCCGCAGGACTGGGGCGCCGGCTTGGGCACCTGCGTGGCGGTGTTCCTCAACGGCGACTCGATCCCGGCTCCGAACGCCCGCGGCGAGCGCGTGGTCGACGACACGTTCCTGTTGTGCTTCAACGCCAATGACCACGAGCAGGAGTTCGTCACTCCCGACGGCGAGTACGCGACCGAGTGGACGGCCGACATCGACACCGCCAGCCCGACCGGAGATTCGGATGTGGTGATCGCCGCCGGTGCCACCATTTCCTTGCAGGCACGCTCGCTTCTCGTCCTCCGTAAGACCGCCTGACATGCCGCGCCCGGTCGTCTCGACGTATCGGCTCCAGATGCGCGCGGATTGCTGCACATTCGACGATGCGGTGCAGCTTCTGGACTATCTCGACCAGCTCGGTGTCTCGCACCTGTACCTGTCACCCATCCTGACCGCGGCCCCCGGGTCCACGCACGGCTACGACGTCACCGACCCGACCACGGTGTCGGCTGCCCTCGGTGGCCCGGACGGACTGCGACGACTCGCCGAGGCAGCCCATGCCAGGGGCATCGGCCTCGTCGTCGATATCGTTCCCAACCATGTCGGCGTCGCACACGCCGAGCAGAACCCATGGTGGTGGGACCTGCTGCGACACGGTCGCGATTCGCGATATGCCGATTATTTCGACATCGACTGGGATCTCGCCGATGGCCGAATTGTGTTGCCAGTCTTGGGCTCTGACGAGGATGTGGCCGATCTTTCCGTCGACGGCGACGTGTTGCGCCTGGGTGATCTATCCTTCCCGATCGCGCCGGGTACCGACGGCGGCACCGGACCTCAGGTGCACGACCGTCAGCACTATCGGCTGACCGGGTGGCGCACCGGGAGCTGCGGATACCGCCGGTTCTTCTCGATCACCTCCCTGGCCGCGCTGCGCCAGGAGGACCGGGCGGTGTTCGACGCCACTCATGTCGAGGTCAAACGCTGGTTCGACGAGGGACTGGTGGACGGCCTCCGCATCGATCACCCGGACGGGTTGTCCGATCCGGCCGGGTATCTGCGGTGGCTGCGTGAACTGACCGGTCCGGATGCCTGGATCGTGGTGGAAAAGATCCTGGCCACCGACGAGAGCCTCGACGCGTCGCTGCCGGTGAACGGCAGCACCGGATATGACGCGCTGCGCGAGGTCGGCGGAATCTTCGTCGACCCGACCGGCAAAGACGTGCTGACCGCACTGAGCGGCGCCCGAGACCCGCAGGACGAACGCAGGCTCAAGGCGGCGACCGTCACCGACACGCTGTCCAGCGAACTCCACCGGCTGTGCCGGGTCATCTCGGCCGTCACCGCACACCACGATCCAGACGTTCCGGCCGCGGTCGCAGCCCTTGTCAGCCGGATCGGTGTCTACCGAAGCGACTACCCGGCGCTGGCCCCGCTCCTTCCGGTGGCTTTGGCCGAAACCGCTTCCGCTGTACCTGAACTGACCGAAGCGCTGTCGGCGATCTCGGTCGCCATGGCCACCAGCGACGAGGTGGTGTCACGCTTCAACCAACTGTGCGGAGCGGCGACCGCCAAAGCGGTCGAGGACTGCCTGTTCTACCGTGACGCCAGGCTCGTATCGCTCAACGAGGTCGGCGGCGCACCGGATCTGTTCGGGGTCACTCTTGCCGAGTTCCATCAGCGGAGCGCGACGCGAGCCCACACCTGGCCGTCGGCGATGACCACGCTGTCGACACATGACACGAAGCGTGGAGAGGATGTCCGCGCTCGCATCGGGCTGCTGTCGCAGGTACCGGAAACGTGGACCGATTCGGTTCAGCGATGGACCGCCCTGACCGCTCCCCCCGACCGTGCCACCGCGCTGTTCCTGTGGCAGAACATCTTCGGGGTGTGGCCGGTGGACGGCATGGTCACCGACCAGCTTCGTGACCGGCTCCATGCCTACACCGAGAAAGCGATCCGCGAGGCCGCCACCCGCACCTCGTGGCATGACCCCGACACCGACTTCGAGGACGAGGTGCACGCTTGGCTGGACCGGGTACTCGACGGGCCGGTGGCAGCCGAGGTGACGGCGCTGGTGAGCCGCCTGGAGGTGCATGCACGAAACGACAGCCTGGGCCAGAAACTCCTCCAGCTGACCGCCCCCGGAGTTCCGGACGTCTACCAGGGCACCGAGACCACCGAGGACAGCCTGGTGGACCCCGACAACCGGCGCCCGGTCGTTTATTCGACGTTGCGTGCATCCCTGGAGCGCGGAGATGATCCGAAGCTGCGGGTGACCACCTCGGCGCTGGCGTTGCGGCGTGCGCGTCCACAGTCGTTCCTCGGCGGCGTCTACCGTCCCCTGGCCGCCACCGGCAGCGCAGCCCGGCACGTGGTGGCCTTCGGGCGAGGTGAAGACGTGGTGGTGACGGTGAGTCGCTGGACGGTGAGCCTCGCCGAAACCGGCTGGGACGACACGGTACTGCCATTGCCGGGAGGCCGGTGGACCGATCGCCTCAGTGGCCGGACCTGGTCCGGCCGGGTCCAGGTCGGCGAACTACTCTCCGATTCACCCGTCGCGCTGCTGGAGAGAACCGATGTCTGAGTTCGCGGTGTGGGCGCCCGAACCGGACCGGGTGCGCGTCGATGTCGACGGAACTCTGCACGAGATGGCCCGATCCGACGATGGATGGTGGCGCGCCGAGGTCACCTGCCGTGCCGACGCCCGCTACGGTTTCGTGCTCGGCGACGACCCGAAGGTCCTGCCCGACCCACGATCACCGCGCCAACCCGACGGCGTGCACGAACGCTCGCAGCTCTGGCAACCTGCCGCGGATGCCTGGACGGATCACCGGTGGACAGGCAAATCGATCTGCGGCGACGTGATCTACGAGCTGCACATCGGGACATTCACGCCCGCAGGCACATTCGACGCCGCGATCGAGAAGCTGGACCACCTGGTAGATCTCGGCGTCGGCTTCGTGGAACTGATGCCGGTCAACGCGTTCAGCGGCACCCACGGCTGGGGCTACGACGGCGTGCTCTGGTATGCCGTCCACGAACCCTACGGCGGGCCCGACGGCCTCGTCCGCTTCGTCGATGCCTGCCACGCGCGCGGTCTCGGAGTGCTCATCGATGCGGTGTTCAACCACCTCGGCCCCTCTGGGAACTACCTCCCGCGGTTCGGGCCATATCTCTCGGCGGGCAACAATCCCTGGGGCAGCTCGATCAATCTGTCCGACGCCGACGCCGACGAGGTCCGCAGCTACATCATCGAGTGCGCATTGCGCTGGATGCGTGAATTCCACGTGGACGGTTTGCGCCTCGACGCCGTGCACGCGCTGATGGACAACACCGCCATCCACCTGCTCGAGGAGCTTGCTGCCCGCACCGACGCACTGGCCGACGAGCTCGGTAGGCCACTGTCGCTGATCGCCGAGAGCGACCTCAACGACCCCCGCCTGATCACCGACCGAATCCATGGCGGATACGGACTGACCGCGCAATGGGACGACGACATCCACCACGCCATCCACACCGCGGTGTCGGGGGAACGGCAGGGTTACTACGCCGACTTCGGGTCACTGGCCACATTGGCCCAGACCTTGAAGCACGGATACTTCCACGCCGGCACGTACTCGTCGTTCCGTCATCGCAGGCACGGCCGCCCGTTGGACACGGCCACGATCCCGGCCACCCGGTTGTTGGCCTACACCCTGACCCACGACCAGGTGGGAAATCGTGCCATCGGGGATCGGCCGTCCCAGGTGCTGACATTCGGCCAACTCGCGGTCAAGGCCGCGCTGGCCCTCGGTTCTCCCTACACGGCAATGCTTTTCATGGGCGAAGAATGGGGATCCTCGTCACCGTTCCAGTTCTTCAGCTCACATCCGGAGCCGGATCTGGCCCGCGCCACCGCCGAGGGCCGCAAGGCCGAGTTCGCCGAGCACGGCTGGGATGCCGATGAGGTCCCCGACCCGCAGGATCCGGCGACGTTCCTGCGGTCCAAATTGAACTGGGACGAGGTCACCGAAGGCGAGCACCGTCGGCTGCTCCACACGTATCGCGACCTGATCGCGTTGCGCCGCAACGAACCCGATCTCGCCGATCCGTGGCTGGATCACCTGGCCATCGACTTCGACGAGGAACAACGCTGGATTGTCCTGCATCGAGGCACCGTGTCCATCGCCTGCAACCTCGGCACCGACCCGGTGCCGGTTCCGGTGACCGGTGAACTGGTCGCGGCCTGGGATACCCCGGAGGTCGGCGCCGAGGCCACGACGTTGCCCGGACATTCGTTCGTCGTTCTGCGTGGCGCCCGGAAATGTGGTTGAGAGGCGTTGCGGGCGTTCAGCGATTCTTCAGCACAGATGTCGTGTCGAGTCCGACGGGTAGACCGCGCGCGCCGATGGGTCGCAGTTCTGGAACCGGCTGCCCGCGCTCATCGATCAGGACGGAATGCGCCTCGTCCGTAGCGAATGCGTGCCGCTCGCCCCATTGACGAAGCGCCAGTACGACCGTGAAGAGGTCACGTCCGGCCGCAGTCAGCGTGTACACCTGCCGCCGGCCGGACTGTGCCGTCTCGCGATGGAGAATGCCCCGTTCCACGAGGCGGCGCAGCCGGTCGGTGAGGATGTTGCGGGCAATGCCGGTTCGCTGCTGAAAGTCGGTGAACGCCCGCGCGCCGTCCATCGCGTCACGGACGATGAGCAGACTCCAGCGATCCCCGATCAGGTCGAGAGTGCGCGCCACCGGACACGGTGGGTCAGTCCAGGTCACGTCGTCGCGACGGACCGTCGAGTCCCCCATCACACCCCCTGAAGAGTTGCTGATTGAAACCATTCTGCCGTAGCGTTCATTGAGTTGCAATATGCAACCAATTGGAGGTGGCAGTGGAACTGACCCTTGGTATGCGAATGTTCTTCGCCGCCGTGTGCGCAGTGGCGGTTTCCACGGTCTATGCAGCGCAGCCGGTACTGACTCAGATCGGCGGTGAACTCGGCGTGCCGGAGGCCGAGCTCGGCTGGATCGTCACAGCCGGGCAACTCGGATATCTCGTGGGGTTGGTCCTGCTGGTTCCTTTCGGTGACGTGTTCGACCGACGTCGGCTCATCAGTGGACATCTGGCGCTGGCCGCCGTCGGCGTCACCGTCGCCGCGATTGCCCCCGACACATGGGTACTGCTGACCGGATTGGCAGTCGCCGGATTGTTCGCGGTCGCCGTCCAGACCACCGTCGCCTATGCGGCGGCCCTGTCCACACCCGCCGAACGCGGCCGCACCCTCGGCGTGGTGACCTCCGGTGTCGTCGTCGGCATCATCGGCGCGCGCGTGGTGGCGGGAGCACTTGCCGCAGCATGGGGGTGGCGCAGCATCTACGCCGGACTCGCCGTAGTTCTGGTCATGCTGGCAGCTGCGGGCGCACGACTGCTGCCGCCCGACCCACGAATCCACCAAAGCAACTACCCACAGGTGCTGGCATCGTTTGGCCGGCTGTTCGGCGAACCTCTGTTCATCTCGCGAGGACTGATCGCGTTCTTCCTGTTCGCCTCCTTCGGCACGCTGTGGAGTGGCCTGGCACTGCCGCTCACAGCGGGTCCGTGGCACTTGAGCGCAGCACAAACCGGACTGTTCGGCGTCGCGGGCCTCGCCGGCGCGCTCGGCGCCGCGCGGGCGGGACGCTGGGCCGATACCGGAATCGCCGGCGCCGTCACCGGCGGGGCACTCGGGCTACTGATCGCGTCCTGGCTGGCCATCGGACAGGCCCGTTGGTCGCTGGTCCTCGTCGTCGCGGGTGTGATCGTGCTCGATTTCGCCGTGCAGGCAGCGCATGTGAGCAACCAGCATGTGCTCACCACTACCTACCCACACCGCACCAGCAGCGTCATCGGCGGCTACATGTTCTTCTATTCGCTGGGCTCGGCTGCCGGCGCGACCACGACGACCGCGGTGTACTCGATCGCGGGATGGGTCGGATCGAGCATCCTCGGCGCGACCTTCGCGGCCTGCGCACTCGTTGTGTGGTCAGTCAGCCGATCCGCGCTCCGGCCGCCACGATGACGACCCTGCGGACCGACTCAGGTCAGATAGCGGTACGTGGGCGAACCGGGTTCGAGCAGCTCGACGTGGATATCGGAGCCCTCCATGCGGGCCAGCAGGCCTTCGAGGTCCGTCGCCGCGCTCAACTCGACGCCGCACAACGCCTCACCGGTCTCGCGGTTGTTGCGCTTGACGTACTCGAACAACGTGATGTCATCACCCGGCCCCAACACCTCATCGAGGAATCGGCGCAGAGCCCCTGGCTCCTGGGGAAAGTCGACCAGGAAGTAGTGCTTGAGCCCCAGGTGCACCAATGATCGTTCGACCACCTCGTTGTAGCGGGAGACGTCGTTGTTCCCGCCCGAGATCAGGCACACCACCGTGGCGCCCGGCTCGATGTCGGCCTCCAACAACGCCGCCACCGACAACGCACCTGCCGGCTCGGCGATGATCCCGTCGTTCTGATACAGGTCGAGCATCGTGGTACACACCGCGCCCTCGTCGACGGTGGTGAGTGCGACCATGTCACCGGCCGCGGCCAGCGCCGCATAGGGCAGCGCCCCGGCCCGGGCCACCGCGGCACCGTCGACGAACTGATCGACGTTCTCCAGGGTCACCGGCGCCCCCTCGGCCAGGGCGGCGATCATCGACGCCGCCCCCGCCGGTTCGACGCCGAGGACAGAGGTGTCCGAGGCCCGCTCGGCCAGATAGGTCGTGATGCCCGCAATGCAACCGCCACCGCCGACGGGCACGATCACCAGATCCGGTTCCTCCTCGAGCTGCTCGAGGATCTCGGCGGCGATGGTGCCCTGACCGGCGATGGTGCGCACATCGTCATACGGCGGCACCAGGGTGGCGCCGGTACGGGCGACGTCATCCAGTGCGGCGGCCGCCGCGAGATCGTACGTGGAACCCACGGCGATGAGGTCGATGAACTCACGCCCGTGATAGCGGATCCGGTCGCGCTTCTGTTTCGGGGTCTTGGCCGGTACATAGACCCGGCCGTGGGTTTTCATGGACCGGCAGGCCATGGCGAAACCCTGTGCGTGGTTTCCCGCCGAGGAGCACACCACACCGGCGGCCAGTTCGTCCGGCGAGAGTTGGGCCATCAGATTGAACGCCCCGCGCGCCTTGTATGACCGCACTGCCTGCAGGTCCTCGCGCTTGAGGTAGACGTTGGCACCGGTGGCTTCCGACAGGCGCTCGTTGTACTGCAGCGGGCTGCGAGTGACCACGCCGGAAATTCGCTCGGCGGCCTCGTCGATGTCGGCCGCGGAAAGCGGCGCCGTCGTCGGAGGCACTCGAGAGCCTTTGCTCAATTCGGCAGTCACCGTTCAATGGTGCCACTGGCCAGCGGTTTCACTACACCGGGGTAAGCACAAATACCGGGATCTGACGATCGGTCTTCTTCTGGTATTCGGCGTAGTCGGGGAATGCCTCCACCGCGCGTCGCCACCACACCGCCTTCTCGTCACCGGTCACTTCGCGCGCCGTGTAGTCACCCGACGCGGTTCCGTCTTGAAGTTCGACGTGCGGATTCTTCTTGACGTTGTAGTACCAGACCGGATTCTTCGGTGCGCCACCCAATGACGCGACCACCGCGTATTCACCGTCGTGCTCGACGCGCATGAGCGGGGTCTTGCGGATCTTGCCGGTTTTCGCACCGACGGTGGTCAGCAGTATCACCGCCCGCCCGTTGAGTTCGGTGCCTGCGGTGCCCCCAGAGGACATGTACGTCTCGGCGTTCTCGCGGGCCCAGTCGGATGTGCTCGGTTCGTACTCTCCGTTCAATGGCATGCCACCAGCCTAAGACCCCAGGCCAACCAGTAGACCAAACCGCGCAAGCCGGCCGAAATGTGGTTGGCCGGGCTCTGAACCGGGAAGACCACCATCATGTGGCGGCCCAGGATTCGGCGGTTGGCGATGTGCGCTGTGGTAGCTCCCGCGGCGGCAGTAACTGCGTGCGCGGGCCCCACCGACGTGCCGGCCGGCGCCATGACCGCGCGGATGGTCATCGACAACCAGGAGACGCACACCACGTATCCGATCGACTGCACACAGCGAGGCTGGCTCTGGACCATCGAGACACTGCCGCAAACACCCGGTTTCACGGCGATCGTCGAGACGGGCCACGCTGTCGCACCCAAACTGGTGCGGATCCACGACCTGGCCGGGTTCACCGGTAACGCGGCGGATGAGGCGTTGGTAGGAGCCGAGATGGACGGCTCAACCATCCGGGTCAGCGGCACCGCGCACGGCGCATTCGCCGATCGGCCCACCAAGTCGGCCGAGGTTCGGTTCGAGATGGAAGCCCACTGCTGAGCTGGACCGGTCGAGTGCCGTCCCAATCCGGCGTTTCGGGTGGCCGAAATCTTTGTTGCGAGCTATCGTCAACATATGACCACGGCCGGGAATTTTCGCAACGCCACCTCCCGGGCTGATCATCGGGTCGACGTCGCAGGGGTGCCCTGGCCGGTCTACAAGTTGATCGCCCTGGCGGTCGGTCTCGTGGTGCTCGTAGCGGTCGGCGTGGCGACGATGAGTGCGGCACCCGCTGTCCTCACGGCCAGCGCCGCTGCCCTTGTGGTGTGGCTGGGCCTCGGGCACGCGTCGAACTCAGACCACTGACCTTCCCGGGTCCCGTGATGGCAAGTGCGGTAAACGTTTTGGGCTGAACGTTCAGCCCCGGACCGGGTGTACGGTCGGGCTTGTGGGCATTGCGACGACGGGTCTGACCCCGGTTGAAGAGACCGCATTCCTGACGCTGTATGCCAGGGCACTCGACAGCCGTTGGACCCGGCCTATCCTCGGCGACACCTTCGCCGACCAGGCAGTTCACGAACTCGATTACGACTTCTCCGGTCTGGGCGTGCAGGCCAGCGTGGTGTGCCAGTCAGCGCTGCGGGCCAAGATGCTCGACGACCGGGTCCGCGCGTTCGTCACCGCCCATCCCGACGCGGTCGTGGTCGATCTGGGTGGAGGCCTCGACAGCGGTGTCCACCGTGTCGCGCCGCCGGCCACGGTGGACTGGTACAGCGTCGACCTCCCGGGGATCAGCGCATTGCGGGACCGCGTGATGCCGCCACTCCCCCGGTCACACACCGTCGCGGCGTCTCTGGCCGACCCGGACTGGACCGACGCGATTCCCTCCGACCGCGCCACCATACTGGTGGCCGATGGGCTGTTCGCCTTCCTCACCGAGCCGGTGATCGTCGGCATCTTCGGCACGATCACCGACCACTTCCGCTCCGGCGAGTTGACCTTCAACGACTACGGCCGCATCGGTTGGGTCAGCCGGGCGGCCCTCAAACTGTTTCCGGCCAAAATGTTCAAAGATGTCGGAAGTCAGTGGGGTTACCCCGGTTTCAAGGATGCCCACCATCCCGAAACCTGGAATCCTCGGCTGCACCTGGTCGAGGAAACCAGTCTGACCCACCAACCGGAAGTCGATCTCTTCCCCGGCTGGCTGCGAATCGCCACCCGAGCGTCGGGCCTCAGCAGGGCAACGGCCCGCAAGGCGCGGATCCTGCGCTACCAGTTCTGACGCCGTGTACCGACATCACGTCGGCACCGCCGCATGGATGCCGCAGGTACACACGTCGATGGACGGGCACGTGCATTGCATACCCCACTCGATGATCGCCCGGGCCCGTGTCAGCGCACTCATCTGCTCGTCGATCTCGGAGAGCTTCGCCTGTGCCAGGGCCCGCGCGGCCGGCCGGCCCGGGGTGTTGTCATCCATCAGCACGGCGATGTCGTCGAGGCTGAATCCGGCGCTCTTGCAGAGCCGGATCACCTCCAGCCGCACGAGCACCGACTCGTGGTAATGCCGCTGTCCACCGACGCGCTCCGGAGCGGGGAGCAGACCCAGCTGTTCGTAGTAGCGCAACGCGGTCTGGGCGACGCCCGCGCGACGGGCCACCTCGCCGATGGTCAGCCGATCGCTCATCGTGAACTCCTCACGGGAGGCTTGACTTAGAGTCAACTCTAAGTTGTTGACTCGTGCCATGCCATCCAAAGACACCTTGAACCGCACTCGCTACGCGGTCCTGCGCAGCTTCCGCCGTGACGGCTCACCCGTCGACACCCCGATCTGGTTCGCCCTCGACGACGATCAGAGCATCGTCTTCCGAACCAAAGTAGGCCCCAAAACCACACGCCTGAACGCAAACCCGGAAGTTCAACTCATCCCCTGCGACTACCGCGGCCGCATCACCGACCCGCACCCCCGGCACGGCCGGGCCACCATCCTGTCGGGCGCCCCGGCCCAGCGGGCCAACCGGGTGTTGCACCGGCGCTACGGGTGGCAGTGGAACATCGTGCCGCTGCTGAAGATCCCGGGCGTCACCAACGTGCACCGCGACTTGCCGCTACGGGAGAAACTACGACGCGCCCGCATGCGCGAGGTGTGGCCGGACAGCGCCATCGTCCGGATCGCACTCGCGCCGCAGGAGTTACCGGCCTAACCCAGGCAGCCCGGGCCGAGCAACGCCTTCAGGTCGCCCATCAACGCCGAAGACGGCGTCACCCGCAGCGACTGATCCAGCTCCAGCGTGGTGATCCGCTCGCCACTGATCAGCCGCAGATGGACCTGGGAAGTACCGGGATGGTTGGCCAACACCTGTTTGAGCGCACTGACCTTGTCGATCGTGCACTGACGGGTGGGCAGGCTGACCGCCAACGGACGGTCGGCCTGGGCGCTGCTGAAGTCGGGCACGACCAGTTCGTGGGCGATCAGCGAGATCCGGTCGTCGCGAGCGGCCACCTTGGCCTTGACCAGCACCACCACGTCGTCGGCGATCTCATGACCGAACAGTGAATAGGTCTGCGGGAAGAACAACACCTCGATACCACCGGTGAGGTCTTCCAATTGGGCTGAGGCCCAAGGCAAACCATTCTTGTTCACCCGACGGTTGACCGAGGCCAGGATGCCGCCGACCACCACCTGGGCGTCGTTGGCAACATCGCCGTCGAGAATCGCCGGGATCTGGGTGTCGACCTGGTTGGCCAACAGATGGGCGACCCCGTTGAGCGGGTGGCCGGACACGTACAGCCCGAGCATCTCCCGCTCCAGGGCGAGCTTGTGCTTGTCCTCCCACTCCTCTTCCGGAACGCGGATGGTGAACACAGCGTCCGTGCCGCCACCGTCATCGGAGCCACCGAAGAGGTCGAACTGGCCCATCGCTTCGGCCTTCTTGGTACCGAGCACCGAGTCGACGGCGTCGGTGTGCACCAGGAACAACCCCTTCCGGGGATGGCCGAGCGAATCGAACGCACCCGCCTTCACCAGTGATTCGGTGACCTTCTTGTTGCAGGCCGCGATGTCGATCTTGTTGAGATAGTCGGAGAAGTCGGTGTACTTGCCCTTCTCGGTGCGCGTAGTGATCAGCGACGCAACGACATTCGCGCCCACGTTGCGGATGGCGCCCAGACCGAAGCGAATGTCGTCCCCCACCGAGGCGAAGTTCTGCACCGACTCGTTGACGTCGGGCGGCAGGACCGTGATGCCGAGCCGGCGGCAGTCGGCCAGATAAACGGCGGCCTTGTCCTTGTCGTCACCGACCGAGGTGAGCAGGCCGGCCATGTACTCGGCGGGATAGTTCGCCTTGAGGTAGGCCGTCCAGTACGACACCAGGCCGTAGCCGGCCGCGTGGGACTTGTTGAACGCGTAGCCGGCGAACGGAAGGATGGTGTCCCACAGGGCTTTCACTGCCGCCTCGGAGAACCCGTTGGCGGTCATGCCTTCCTTGAAGCCCTTGTACTCGGCTTCGAGCACCTCAAGCTTCTTCTTACCCATGGCCTTACGGAGCGCATCGGCCTTACCCATGGTGTAAGACGCGACCTTCTGGGCGATGAACATGATCTGCTCTTGGTAGACGATCAGGCCGTACGTCTCGGCCAGGATCTCTTTGAGCGGTTCCTCGAGTTCGGGGTGGATCGGCTTGATCGCCTGCCGGCCGTTCTTACGATCGGCGTAATCGTTGTGGGCGTTCATGCCCATCGGTCCCGGGCGGTACAGCGCGAGCACCGCCACGATGTCGTTGAAACCGGTGGGCTGCATTCGGCGCAGCAGGTCACGCATCGCACTGCCGTCGAGCTGGAACACGCCCAGCGTGTCACCGCGGCCGAGGAGTTCGTAGGCCGCCGGATCGTCGAACGGCAACGTGTCCAGATCGAGGTCGATACCGCGGTTGGCCTTGATGTTCTCGATGCAGTCACCGATGATCGTCAGGTTCCGCAGCCCGAGGAAGTCCATCTTCAGCAGGCCGATGGCCTCGCAGGACGGGTAGTCCCAGCCGGTGATGACCGCGCCGTCCTGGGGCCGCTTCCACAGCGGGATCGCATCGATGAGCGGCTCGGAGCTCATGATCACCGCGCAGGCATGCACACCCGCGTTACGGACCAGCCCCTCCAGACCACGCGCAGTCTCGAAGATGGTCCGCACGTCCGGATCGGTGTCGATCAGAGTCCGGACCTCGGCGGCTTCCTTGTACCGCTCGTGGCTGGGGTCGGTGATCCCCGAGACCGGGATGTCCTTGGCCATGATCGGCGGCGGCAGTGCCTTGGTGATCCGGTCGGCGATCGCGAAACCGGGTTGGCCGTAGTGCACGCGCGCCGAGTCTTTCAGCGCGGCTTTGGTTTTGATGGTGCCGAACGTGATCACCTGGGCCACCCGGTCGCTGCCCCACTTGTTGGCCGCATATCGCAGCATCTCACCGCGACGACGGTCGTCGAAGTCGATGTCGATATCGGGGGCCGACGGGCGCTCCGGGTTGAGGAACCGCTCGAACAGCAGCCCGTGCGGAATCGGGTCGATGTTGGTGATGCCCAACGCATATGCCACCAACGAGCCGGCGGCCGATCCACGGCCCGGACCCACCCGGATGCCGACCGAGCGGGCGTAGTTGATCAGGTCGGCCACGATGAGGAAGTACGACGGGAAGCCTTTGTCGCAGATGACCTTGATCTCGTAGGCCGCGCGGTCGGTGTACTCGGCGGGCACGTCGGCGCCCCGAAATCGGTGCTCCAGCCCGGCCCGCACCTCATGCGTCAGCCACGAAGCCTGGTCATGGCCGTCAGGGACCGGGAACACCGGCATCCGGTCGGTGGGCGTCCAGACGTCGGCGTAGGACTGCACCCGCTCACCGATCAGGACCGTCGAATCACACGCGCCCGGCACCTGGGAGTCCCACAGGGCCCGCATCTCTTCGGCCGACTTGAGGTAGTAGCCGTCGCCGTCGAACTTGAAGCGGTTCGGATCCGACAGGGTCTTGCCGGTCTGGATGCAGAGCAACGCCTCGTGATTCTGCGAGGCCTCCCGGGTCACGTAGTGGCAATCGTTGGTGGCCAACGGCGGGATGCCGAGCTTCTGACCGATCTCCAGCAGGCCCTCTCGGACCCGGCGCTCGATGTCGAGGCCGTGGTCCATGAGCTCCAGGAAGAAGTTGTCGGGCCCGAAGATCTCGCGCCATTTGGCGGCCGCCTCCAGCGCCTCCTGACGGTGACCGAGCCGCAGCCTGGTCTGCACCTCACCCGAGGGGCAACCCGTCGTGGCGATGATGCCCTCGGCGTGCTCGGCGATGATCTCGGCGTCCATGCGGGACCACTTGCCGAGCTGACCCTCGAACGACGCCAGCGAGGACAGCTTGAACAGGTTGCGCAGACCCGTCGCGTTCTCCGCGACCATCGTCATGTGGGTGTAAGCACCGCTACCCGAGACGTCGTCACCCTTCTGGCTCGGGTCGCCCCACTGGACACGTTTCGTCTCGAAACGAGACGCGGGCGCGATGTACGCCTCGATACCGATGATCGGTTTGATGCCGGCCTTGGTGGCCGAGTTGTAGAACTCACTGGCGCCGAACATGTTGCCGTGGTCGGTCATCCCGATGGCCGGCATGCCGAGGCGTTGGGCCTCGGCCAGCATCGGAGTGATCTTCGCGGCCCCGTCCAGCATCGAATACTCGGTGTGGTTGTGCAGGTGGACGAAAGATCCCGAGGACCCCGAAGATGAACCGCTCATAGGGCTGCCAGTCTATTGCGCCCCACCGACACCGCCGCGCGTGTCGCAACGCGTGTCTTTGCCCACGGGCCGGCACGGCCCACCGGCCGCCGACAGCAAGCCGTTTCCGATCACCAGCTGAAGTTGCTTGGCAACCTCGGGAAGATCCACCGAACGGCGCTGCCAACCGGTGTAGGCGCCCACGCCCCACAACATGGCGTACAGCAATTCGACCAGAACCGCCGGCTCGGTGTGCGGCGGCAGTTCGCGGCGGGCCACCGCCAGGGTGATCACCTCGCCGAGGAACTCCCGGGTGGCCGCGACGGTGACCGCGGGCAGCTGAGGATGACGAAGCGCCTCGAGCCGGGCATTGATCAGGAACCCGACCAGCGCCCGGTCGTGTTGCCACACCGCCACCACCGCATCGACATAGGCGCGTAATCGATCGAGCGCTGCCTCATGCTTTTTCGCGGCGTGAATACACTCGTCGACCACCTCGTGCGCCCGCGCGAGCAGTGCGCGGTAGAGCTCCTCACGACTGGAGAAGTAGTAGTTCAGCGTGGGACGGCTCAGGCCGCTGCGTTTGGCAATTTCCTGGAACGTCGTCGCGGCGTACCCGTGCTCGTTCATGACCTCGAAGGCCGTTCGCAAAATGCTTTCACGGGTTTGCGCGGCATCGGCTCCGACCGGTCGGCCGGGCCCTCGACGGCCGCGCGGGGGTCTGCCTTGCGAAGTCATCGAGCAAACCCTATGACATAGCTAAATCAAGGTCAAAAGCCCCATTCGCAAACGATTGCCGCGCCCGTTACCCGGACAGCGGCTGGGACTCCGCGCGACCGATGTCGCCTTGGCCCGGTTCAGCCGACCGTTTGCGCAGCGCACCCATGGTCATGATCAGCAGCGCCAGCCAGATCAGGGCGAACCCGATCCACCGACTCGGCGGCATCGGCTCATGGCCGATGAACACGCCCCATGCCATCTGCAGACCCGGGTTGAGGTAGAACAGCAGACCCAGCGTCACCAACGGAAGCCGTTGCGCGGCGGCGGCAAACATCAGCAACGGCACGGCGGTGACCGGACCGGCAAGGAGCAACAACGCCGCGTGCCCGGGGCCGTGGTCGAGGAAGTTTCCGTAGCCGGCCAGCTCGAGCGTGAGCAGATAGCCGCCGGCGACCGGAAGAGCCACCAACGTTTCGACGGCCACACTCACCCTCGGGTCAGCCTGCACCACTTTCTTGACCAACCCGTAGATGCCGAACGAAAGCGCCAGCGTGACCGCGATGTAGGGCGGCGCCCCCACGCCGACGGTCAGAATCACCACGGCCACGACCGCGAGCATCACCGCGACCGCCTGCCATCGGCTAATCCGCTCCCGGAACACCACTACGCCCAGCAGCACGCTGACCAGAGGATTGATGAAGTACCCCAGGGCGGCATCCACGACATGGCCGGTCGTGACCGCATAGATGTAGGTCCCCCAGTTCAGCGAGATCAGCGCTGCTGCCGCAGCCAGTTGCAGCCAGGTCCGCCGCCGCAACCGGCGCACATCCCCCAGCCGCCGGCCCACCGCGAGCACCAGCACCAGAAACACCGCACTCCAGACGATCCGGTGCGCCAGCACCTCGAGTGCACCAGCGGGCAGCAGAAGCAGGAAGAACCCGGGGCACAACCCCCACCAGATGTACGCCCCGGCTCCGTACAGCATCCCGGAGCGCCCCGCGTCCGCCGGTTTCCGGACCGCGCCGCCACCCACAGTCAGTGGCGACGCAGCACGTCGAGTGCGGCCTGCAGGTCAGCCGGGTAGGGGCTGGTGATCTCGACGCGCCGACCGTCGGCCGGATGCGCGAACGCCAGCGACCGCGCATGCAACCATTGCCGTTCGAGCCCAAGCTTTTTCGCGAGTGTGGGGTCCGCACCGTAGGTCATGTCGCCGCAACACGGGTGGTGCAGTGCCGCAAAGTGCACGCGGATCTGGTGGGTCCGGCCCGTCTCCAACTCGATGTCGAGCAGGCTGGCCGCCTGGAACGCCTCCACGGTGTCGTAATGGGTGATGCTGTGCCGGCCGCCGTCGACGACCGCGAACTTCCAGTCGTGCCCGCGGTGCCGCCCGATCGGGGCATCGATCGTCCCGCTCGACGGATCCGGGTGGCCCTGCACCAGGGCGTGGTAGCGCTTGTCGACCGTGCGCTGTTTGAACGCTCGCTTGAGCACCGTGTACGCCCGTTCGGACAGCGCCACCACCATGACACCGGACGTGCCGACATCGAGTCGGTGCACGATGCCCTGCCGCTCGTGGATCCCGGAGGTACTGATCCGGAACCCGGCGGCAGCCAGTCCGCCCAGCACGGTGGGTCCGTGCCAGCCCACCGTGGCATGGGCGGCCACGCCGGGCGGCTTGTCCACCGCAACGATGTCATCGTCGGAGTAGAGGATGTCCATGCCCTCGATGTCGACCGGGGTGTTCTCGACCGGCGCCGGAGGCGGTGGCAACCGGACCTCCAGCCAGGCCCCCGCGACGAGTTTGTCGGACTTGGCTGCGGGCGCACCGTCGAGATCGACGCCGCCTTCCTCGGCCAGGGCTGCCGCCGCGGTGCGGGACAGTCCGAGTAGACGGGCCAACCCGGCGTCGACTCGCATTCCCGCCAGGCCTTCGGGCACCGGCATCGATCGGGTCGTCACTATGACGTCTCGGCCTGGCCGCCGACTGCGCTCGACTCGTCGGAGGAGGTCGTCTCATCGGCGTCGGCCTTGGTGTCGGGAGCCGAGACCTCGTCGGGGCGCCGCCGCCCGACCGTGTCGAAGTCGAAGCCGAACAACGACAGCGCCACCAACAGGATCGCGCCGCCGACCACGGCCGGATCGGCGACGTTGAACACGGGCCACCATCCGACGGAGAAGAAATCGACGACGTGGCCCCGCAACGGCCCGGGAGCCCGGAAGAAGCGGTCGATCAAGTTTCCGGTGGCACCGCCGAGGATCATGCCGAGGCCGAGCGCCCACCACGGCGACACCAGCCGACGGCCCATCCAGACGATGCCGATCACCACTCCGGTCGCGATGAGCGTCAGCACCCAGGTGTATCCGGTCGCCATCGAGAACGCCGCACCGGAGTTGCGCACCAGTGTCCAGGTGACCGTGTCGCCGATGATCGACACCGGTTGGCCCGGAGTCAGCAGCCGAACCGCAAGCACCTTGGTCACCACGTCGACGACCAGCACCACTGCCGCCACGGCGAGCAGCAGGCGCAGCCGTCGCCGAGGCCGGACCACGGCCGCAGGGGACGATTTCGTATCCCCGGTTGCGTCGGTCACCGGCTCTACCGGGCCTGACGATTCATCAGTCACTCCCCCATCATCCCAAACAGTTCATGCGCGACAATCTGCACCGTGACCCAGACCGTGACGGTGCCTGCGCGGCCGAGTGAGCGCATCGTCGTCATCACCACCGGCGGCACCATCGCCACCAGCACCGACGACCACGGAATCCGACATCCGGCCCGTACCGGAGCCGAATTGACGGCGGGGTTGGCCCCCGGCCACGAGATCGAGGTCGTCGACCTGATGTCCGTCGACAGCGCGCTGCTCACACCTGCCGACTGGGATGCGATCGCAGCCGCCGTCGCCACGGCCTCGACCCGGGCCGCCGGCGTCGTGGTGACCCATGGCACCGACACCATGGAGGAAACCGCGCTCTGGCTCGAGCTCGGCTACTCCGGTGGCGTGCCGGTGGTGCTGACCGGGTCCCAGCGCAGTGCCGATGCGCCCGACAGTGACGGACCGGGCAACTTGCACGACGCGATCACCGTCGCCTCCAGTCCCCACACCCGCGGACTCGGGGTCGTGGTGAGCTTCGCCGGGACCGTGTGGCAACCGCTGGGCTTGCGCAAGCGCCATACCCGGGAGTTGAACGCGTTTGCCGGCACCGCGCTGGCAACGGTCACCGCAGGCACCTGTGACGTGACCGGGGACAAGCACGGTGCATTTCTGGGCGGGCTGACCGCAGCGGCGGCGCCTCGCGTCGACATCGTCGCCGCGTATCCGGGCGGGGACGCGGCCGCCCTGGACGCCTGCGTGGCCGCCGGAGCACGTGCCGTCGTTCTGGAGGCAATGGGTTCGGGCAATGCCGGAACGGCGCTGATCGACGCGGTCCGTGGGCACTGCCGCGCGGGCGTGACGGTCGCGGTGTCGAGCCGGGTGCCCGACGGTCCGGTCGCCGCGCAGTACGGCCCGGGACAACAGCTTGTCGGTGCCGGTGCCGTGATGGTGCCCCGCCTGCGCGCGGCTCAGGCCCGGGTGTTGCTGATGGCGGCGCTGGCGGCCGGCCGGCCAGCCGCAGAAGTCATCGATCGCTGGGGTTGACGGTCTGTGCTCAAATAGAGAACGTGCGATTCCACATTGCGGCGGCAGTGGCCGTCAGCGTCCTCGCGCTCGGACCCGCCCCCACCGCAGCGGCGTGGCCGTGGCCGCCGCCACCGGGGGTCGAGGACATCGACGCGTTCCCGATCGCCGAAGGCAACTACACCTCGCCCTCCGATTTTTACGGGCTGTACTTCCAGACCCCGGACGGCCGGTTCTGCGGAATCCTGCCCAACCGCGGCCCGGTCGGCTGTGACGCGGTGCCCGCAGATGCGCCGGAGGGCATGAACCAGACCTTTGTCGAGGCCGGCGACCCGGCTTCCTACCGTCATTCGGAGACCAAGCTGTTCACCCGAGATGTCGACGTGCTGCCCGCGGGTCACCGATTGGAGAACTGGGGAGCCGCCTGCGGTGTCACCCATGACGGCACCCTGATCTGCAAAACGTCTGGCCGACACGGCTTCTCGTTGGATCCCGACTCCGGCTTTCTCTGGTAGCCGAGGCTCAGTCGGTCAGTTCGGCCAGATAGTCGCCCCAGTCCAAGCTCTCGATGGGGTTGGCCCGGGCGAACCCAGGCGTATCCGCGGGAAACGTTCGGGCGATACCCGGTCCGGTGGCGCGGGTTTCGAAACGCACCGTCATCACACCGTGTCCGGCACCCTGGATCCAACCGTGGCCGTGATCGGGGTGCGCCACATCGTCGCCGATGCGCCAGCCGGTTTCGGTCACCCGGGCAATTTCGGTGGCCTGCTGATGGGAGTCCGAAATTTCGTCGGGTTGGTCCAGATCCGGAAACAGCGATTCCTGACGAATATCGGACAACCCCGAAAAACCCACGCCGACAAGGCGAATCGGTCCAACCTCGACCGGGTCGAGCAGTAGCCGATGGGCCGTGCCGATCAGGGTGGCAGCCTCGGTGGTGGCATACGCCAGGGTGGCCGAGCGGGTCAGCGTGCTCATGTCGGACTTCTTGAGCTTGACCGTCACGGTGCGGGCGCCCCGCCCGTCCTTGGCCAGGCGCCGGTGGGCATGCTCGCCGATCGGACCGATCGCCTCCTGCAACTGACGCAGGGTGGTGAGGTCTTCGGGGAAGGTCGACTCCGCGCTGATCTGCTTGGCCTCTGCGCGCTCGGCGACCGGGCGATCATCGATGCCGCGGGCCAGCCGATGCAGCGCGGCGCCTACCGCCGTGCCGAGCACGCTGGCCGCCTCGGCATCCGACAGCGCGGCCAACGCGCCCACCGTCTCGATACCCAGCCGGTGCAGCTTCTCCTCGGCCACCGGGCCGATCCCCCACAGCTTGCGCACCGGCAGACCGTCGAGCAGCCGCGCCTCCTCGTCGCGGCGGACCACCCGGATGCCATCGGGCTTGGCCAACCCCGAGGCAATCTTGGCGATCTGCTTTCCCGACCCCGCCCCGACGGACGCCACCAGCCCGGTCTGCTCACGCACCTTGGCGCGCAACCGCTGGCAGAACTGCTCGACATCGGCCGCGGTGGCGCCGGCCAACTCGGCCGGTTCACCGAACGCCTCGTCGAACGACAATTGCTCGAGCACCGGTATGACACTGCGGACGGTGTCGAGGGCACGACGGCTGGCGGCGCTGTAGACCGCGCCGCGCGGCGGCAACACCACGGCCGGGGCGCCGACGAGCCTGCGGGCCTGATGCATCGGCATCGCGGAGCGGGCACCGTACCGACGGGCCTCGTAGCTGGCCCCGGCCACCACACCACGCCCACCCAGACCGCCGACGAGCACCGGGCGACCGCGCAGGGTCGGCCGGGTCAGCTGCTCGACCGACGCGAAGAACGCGTCCATGTCCAGGTGCAGAACCCAGCGTCCGCCCGCGCCCGTGACCTCGGCGCCGTTCATACCTGCAGATGCTATGGCGCTAGCCTGACTTTCATGGACCCGGTTGACGTACCGATCAGGGACGACTCGATCCGCCTGGGGCAGTTCCTCAAGCTGGCATCGCTCATCGACAGCGGCGCCGACGCCAAGGCCGTCATCGCCGACGGTCTGGTCAGCGTCAACGGCGAGGTCGAGATCCGGCGCGGACGCCAGCTACGCCCGGGCGACACCGTCACCCTCGGCGACCAAGCAGCGCGGGTGGCCGCCGACTGATCCGAGCTCACGCCTTGGCGATCGCGACCCGCACGCCGTCCCCGATCTCTGCCCCGTCAACCACGTCGCCGAATTCGAAACTCGTGGCCAGGATTTCACCGGCGATCAGATCACGATGGGTGCGAGCCCACGGCTCGAACTGGGTCGGCACCGACATCTGCACCTCGATTCGGTCGGACACCTCCAGCCCGGTCGACTTGCGCAGTTCCTGAAGCTCACGGATTCGGTCCTTTGCCCAGCCCTCGGCTTCGAGTTCCTCGGTGACCGTGCCGTCGAGCACCACCAGCCCCGCACCATCGGGCAGCGCCGCAGTCCATTCCGGTTCGGCGGCAACGAGTTTGGCGGTGTACTCCTCCGGCTGAAGCACCACCGGACCGGCGCACAGGGTGCCGTCGGGATTGACCACGCCCTCGCCCGCCTTGACGGCCTTGATCGCTGCCTGCACGTCCTTGCCGATGCGGGGACCGGCGACGCGGGCGTTGACCGCGAGGTCGAACCGACCGTAGGCGTCGATGTCGTCGGTCAGGTCGACCGCCTTGACGTTGAGTTCATCGGCGATCAGGTCGGCGAAAGGGGCGAGGGCGGATGGGTTCACCGACTTGTCCAGAGCAACAGTCAGCTTCGGCAATGGCAGGCGCACGCGCAGCTTCTTGGCCTTGCGCAGTGAGGACCCGACCGAGCACACCTCACGCACCTGGTCCATCGCCGTGACCAGGGCGGCGTCCTTCGGCAACACATCGGCTTCCGGCCAGTCGGTGAGGTGCACCGACCGCTCCCCCGTCAAACCGCGCCAGATCACCTCGGTGGCCAGCGGCAGCAGCGGCGCGGCCAGCCGGCAGGTCACCTCCAGCACGGTGTGCAACGTGTCGATGGCGCCGGCATCCTCTTCCCAGAACCGTGAACGCGACCGGCGCACATACCAGTTCGTCAACGCCTCGGTGAACTGCCGCAGCTCGTCGCACGCCCCGGAGATGTCGCAGTTGTCCAGCGACACGGTGAGATCGTCACGCAGCTGGGCCAGCTTGGCCAAGATGTAGCGGTCCAGGACGTTGGCCGAATCGGTGCGCCAGGCGCCCTTCTTCGGGGCATACAGCGCCAGGAAGCTGTACGCATTCCACAACGGCAGCAGCACCTGTCGCACGCCTTCACGGATGCCCTGTTCGGTGACGATCAGGTTGCCGCCGCGCAGGATCGGCGAAGCCATCAGGAACCAGCGCATGGCGTCAGAACCATCGCGGTCGAACACCTCGGACACATCGGGGTAGTTGCGCAGCGACTTGCTCATCTTCTGGCCGTCGTTGCCCAGCACGATCCCATGCGCCACGCAGGTTTTGAAGGCCGGCTTGTCGAACAGCGCGGTGGCCAGCACGTGCATGGTGTAGAACCAGCCACGGGTCTGGCCGATGTACTCGACGATGAAATCGCCGGGGAAGTGCGTATCGAACCAGTCCTGGTTCTCGAACGGATAGTGCACCTGCGCGTACGGCATCGACCCGGAGTCGAACCACACGTCGAAGACGTCTTCGATGCGGCGCATCGTCGACTTGCCGGTCGGGTCATCGGGATTGGGCCGGGTCAGCTCATCGATGAAGGGCCGGTGCAGATCGGTCGGCCGCACCCCGAAATCACGCTCGAGCTCGTCGAGGCTGCCGTAGACGTCGATCCGCGGATAGGCCGGATCGTCGGACTTCCATACCGGGATCGGGCTGCCCCAGTACCGATTTCGCGAAACCGACCAGTCACGGGCATTGGCCAGCCATTTGCCGAACTGCCCGTCCTTGACATGCTCGGGATACCAGGTGATCTGCTGGTTGAGCTCGACCATCCGGTCCCGGAATTCGGTGACCTTGATGAACCACGACGAGACCGCGCGGTAGATCAACGGATTTCGGCACCGCCAGCAGTGCGGATAGGAGTGCTCATAGGTCTCGTGCCGCAACAGCACCGCGCCGTTCGCCGCGGCCGGCCCGTCACCGTTCTTGAGGTCACGGATGATCTGGGAGTTGGCCTCGAAGACCTGCTGGCCGGCGTAATCGGGCACGGTGGCGTCGAAGCGGCCCTTCGAATCCACCGGGGTGACCGCGACGATGTCGGCGGTGTCGGCAGTCGCCTTGTCGTCCTCACCGTAGGCAGGCGCCATGTGCACGATGCCGGTGCCGTCCTCGGTGCTGACGAAATCGGCGGCCAGCACCTGGAACGAATTGGGCGCGTCCATGAAATAGGCGAACGGCGGCAGGTAGTGCGTACCCAGCAGGTCCCGCCCGGCGTAGCTGCCCAGCACCTCGGGTTCCTCGCCGAGCTCGCGGGCGTAAGAGGCGAGCCGGGCTTGGGCCAGGACATAACGTCGACCGTCGGGCCCCTGCACCTGGACGTAATCGATGTCGGGGTTGACGGCGACCGCCTGGTTGGACGGCAACGTCCATGGTGTCGTCGTCCAGATTAACAGGTGCGCACCCTTGAGCGGACCGTCGGTCACGGTGAAGCCCACGGTCACCGCCGGATCCTGGCGGCTCTTGTAGACGTCGTCGTCCATGCGCAGCTCATGGTTGGACAACGGGGTCTCGTCGTTCCAGCAGTACGGCAGGACCCGGTTGCCCTCGTAGGCCAGCCCCTTGTCCCACAGCTGTTTGAAGGCCCAGATCACCGACTCCATGAAGGTCGGGTCCAGAGTTTTGTAGTCGTTGTCGAAGTCCACCCAGCGGGCCTGGCGCGTGACGTAGGCGCGCCACTCGTCGGTGTACTTGAGCACCGAGGCACGGCAGGCCGCGTTGAACTTCTCGATGCCCATCTCTTCGATCTGGGCCTTGTCCGCGATGCCCAGTTGACGCTGCACCTCGAGCTCGGCCGGCAGACCGTGGGTGTCCCAGCCGAACCGGCGTTCCACCTTGTAGCCGCGCATCGTGCGGTAGCGGGGCACGATGTCCTTGACGTACCCGGTCAGCAGGTGCCCGTAGTGCGGCAGACCGTTGGCGAAGGGCGGACCGTCATAGAAGACGTACTCCTCGGCGCCCTCACGCTGGGCGATGCTGGCCCGGAAGGTGTCGTCGGCAGCCCAGTAGTCGAGCACCTCGAGTTCCCGCTCGGGGAAATTCGGTGCGGCCGGTTTGGGGTAGGCCGGCTGGGAAGAGGCAGTCACGTCGTCTCCTGTGCCTATGACGCTTCCAGGCACGGGGACGACGTCGCACGGGTGCGCAAGCGCCGCGGTACCACCCCGCTTGCGCGTTGCACCGCAACGCGCCGCTCAACTTTCGGGCGATCACGGGCCCACCCGTCCGGTTCTACTGGGCGTCAGTGCTGTTCTTCCGGAGGCTCCCCGGTGATGGCCGGATCAACGCCGATTTCCCAAGTCTAATGAGCACCGCAAATCGCGCCGCACCGACGTCTATCCCGAGGTGAGCTCGATCAGCGCCAGCGGGAACTGCTCGGCCAACTCCTCGATCGTGCACCGGTCGAATCCCCGGCGGTCGAATCGCCACTGCAGACACATGGTGGTCTCGGGACCGGGATGAATGTGGACGGCCAGTGGAGACCGGGCCCGGTGGGCCGGCAAACCCTCACCGAACGCAAAGCTGATGTCCGCCGACGGATGACCCGAGCTGTCATTCGTCGGATAGGCCGCCGCCAGCAGTTCGGGCCCCGACAGACCCCGACGGGACACACAGGGCACGCCGATCTGGCGAACGTCGTGGCGTCCGACGCCACCGACGACGTCCACGCGCAACACGCCTTCACCGATCGTTCGAGCCACTGCCCGGCCCAACGTGGCCAGCAACAAGTCCTCGACGGTGCATCCCATGGCGACCTGGGCGCCCCGCAGTTCCTCGATCAGCACGTCGTCCAACGAACTGGACACCGTGGCGACGTCGGCGGGACGCGGCCGCCCGGCGAAGCCGTAGTCGACGATCCACGAACTCGCGCCGGGCGCATCGGGCAAGACGGAAACAGACATATCTGTAACGGTAGTCATTCAGTCCCAAAATTGGGAGACCTGTGCCATAAGTCTGACATCGCTGTCAATTACGCGGCAACTGCTTCGTGGCGGTTCGCGATGACCAATCACCGGGACGAGGTCTATGGTGGTCCAATGCCGCGCACCGACGAGAACGGCAGGCAGCTCAAGGCCCTGCTCGACTACCTGCTGGACGGCGAGGTCGACGCCAAGGCCGTTTACAGTGCGCTGGGCGTGTCCAGCAGCACGTATTACCGGCGCATCAAAGAAGCCGACTACCCCAACGCCGAAGAACTGCGCCAGGTCGCCGATCGTTTCCAGCTCAGCTACCCGGACCTGCAGATTCGGTTCGGGCTGATGAGCCATGAGGAAGTCTGGCACTACATGGAATCCGCACCGGTGACCGTGGAAGCCGGCCGCACCGCCACCCGCCATCGACCGGTCGTTCATCGGCGCCCGCGGCTGTCCGACCTCAGTCCACGTCCCGACGCGCCACCGCTCTGAGCGGAGTTTCCATGTCCGTCGCCACGCTCATCGCGATCACACTCGGCTGCATCCTGTGGAGCCTGTGGATCAGGCGAGTCACTTGGTCCTGCCGATGGGAAGTGGCCGCCACGCTCAACATCGCGCTGCAAGGCGCGGCGGTGCTGCTGATGTCACCGTGGGCGTCGAGCACCATCGGTCCGGTTCTGTACAACCTGACCGGCAAGTGGAACCTCGAGGATTACATCGGTCACGACTGCTACATCGTCGCCGCGTCCGCGATCGTCTACAACTCGTTGGGCCGGCTCCAGGACGACAACGCCATGCAGCGCTCGTTCAAGCAGTACGTCGAGCGTCCGGCGACGATCTGCATCCCGGTGCTGCTGGCCACGTTCTCACTGGGCAACGGCGCCGCGATATACCGGCCGGATTTCTTCCAGGTGCCCACCGACTTCTGGCTCAGCGCCTACTGGATCCTGCTCTGCGGCACGTTGCTCTATCTACTGGGCTACGGATTCCGCGCCATGCTGGTACTGCGCCAGGACCCGCGGTCCCGCCGGATCGCAAACGTCTACCTGTTCGCCTCGGCCAGCGGGATGCTCGCCTGCACGGTCCGCATCGTCACCGCGTTGGTGCCGTCCCTGCAACCGATCGAGAACGGCCGGCTGGTATGGATTTTCGCCTGCGGCTGCGGTGCGCTTTTCGCACTCACCTCCGCCCACTCCTGGCGGATCAAGACGCGTTGGTTGGCGTCGAGTAATCGGTGACGCCCGTCGTCTCACCGCTTTCCGGGTACCGACCGCTGCCGTTGCGCTCGCCCGTAGGATCAAAAAGTGCCGACGCAGACCGAACGTAGGAGCGGCACCGAACACTCCTCGCTGTTCGTCCGACTCGGCTCACTGATCGTCCGATGGCCCTGGGTGGTCATCGGAATCTGGTTGGTCATCGCAGCGGCCCTGCCGCTGACATTCCCGTCATTGACCCTGATGGTGCAACAACGGCCGGTCGCGATCCTGCCGGCACACGCACCGGTCACCATCGCCACCCACGAGATGACCGAGGCGTTCCACGAATCGGGTTCGGAGAACGTCCTGTTGGTCGTCTTGACCAACGACAAGGGGCTCGGCCCGTCGGACGAGGCTACCTATCGCACCCTGGTCGAGAACCTGCGCAAGAACGACAAGGACGTCGTGATGCTGCAGGATTTCATCAGTGCTCCGCCCTTGCGCGAGTTCATGGCCAGCAAGGACGGCAAGGCCTGGATCCTGCCGGTCGGCATCGCCGGCGACGTCGGGTCACCCCAGTCCTACGCGTCCTATACCCGCGTCGCCGACATCGTGAAAGACAGTGTCAACACCGAAGACAGCGTCCACGACGCGTCTCTCACGGCGAGTCTCACCGGGCCCGCCGCCACCGTCGCCGACCTGACCGATATCGGTGAACGCGACACGACCGCCATCGAGATCGCCACCATCGGACTGGTTCTGGTGATCCTGCTGCTGATCTACCGCAACCCGGTCACGATGTTGCTGCCGTTGCTCACCATCGGCGCATCGCTGGTCACCGCGCAATCAGTGATCGCCGGCCTGGCATACCTTGGCATGGGTATCTCGAACCAGACCGTGGTCTTTCTGACCGCGATGATGGCCGGTGCCGGCACGGACTATGCCGTGTTCCTGGTCAGTCGGTACCACGACTACCTACGGGACGGTCTGGAGTCCGACCGCGCGGTCGAACAGGCACTCGGCTCGATCGGCAAGGTCATCGCCGCATCCGCGGCCACGGTCGCCGTCACCTTCCTCGGGATGACGTTCGCCCAACTCGGCGTGTTCTCCACGGTGGGCACCGCGCTCGCAGTCGCGATCGGCATCGCCCTACTGGCTGCTCTGACGCTGCTGCCCGCGGTGATGGTCTTGGTGGGACGCCGCGGCTGGATCGCCCCGCGCCGTGACCTGACCAGCCGGATGTGGCGACGCTCCGGGGTACGTATCGTGCGCCGGCCGTGGTCGCACCTGGCGGTGAGCCTCGTCATCCTTGCCGCACTGGCCAGTTCGGCGGCGCTGATCCAATACAACTACGACGACCGCAAAGCGCTGCCGGCACATGCCGAGAGTTCGATGGGCTACGCGGCCCTGGAGAACCACTTCCCGATCAGCTCGGCCATCCCGCAGTACCTGATAATCCAGTCGCCGAACGAGTTGCGTACTCCTCAGGCGCTGGCCGATCTGGAGCAGATGGCCCAGCGCGTGAGCCAGCTTCCCGGGATTGCGACGGTGCGCGGCATCACCCGACCGACCGGAGAATCACTGCAACAGGCCCGACTGAGTTATCAGGCCGGTGAGGTCGGGACCAAGCTGAACGACGCGTCCACTCAGATCAACGGGCGGGCAAGCGATCTCAACCGGCTCACCGACGGGGCCGATTCACTGGCCGCCAGCCTGCTGGACGTACGCACCCAGGTCACCCGTGGCGTGGCCGGAGCGCGGGGCCTGGTCGATGCGCTCGCGACGATGCAGAAACAGGTCGGCGGCGACGCGACACTGCAGCAGATCGACAGCGCGGCAAAGCTCGTCAACAGCATGCGCGCGCTCGGCGACTCGCTCGGTGCCAATTTCGCCGACCTGACCAACGGGATGCCGTGGATCGATCCGGTGCTGCGCGGTCTGGATACGAGCCCGGTCTGCCTTACCGACCCGGCCTGTCTCGAGGCCCGCGGCGCGCTGCGCCGACTGGCCACGGCGCGCACCGACGGAACCTTCGATCAGATCGCCGCGCTGGCAAGGGATCTTCGGGCAACCGAACCCATGCAGACCCTGGATGACACGGTCAAGAAGCTCGGCACCACCGTCGACACCGCGAGCAGGGCCATGCAATCCATCGGATTGGCCAACCCGGCCCAAGCGCAATCGCAGCTGAACACCTTGCAGAAAGGTGCCGATACCCTCGCCGATGCCAGCAGGCAGATCGCAGACGGGGTGTCGCAACTGGTCAGCGAGACGAAACGGATGGGATCGGGGCTCGACGAGGCGTCGGCGTTCCTGCTCACGATGAAGACCGATGCGGCCAGCCCGCCGATGTCCGGCTTCTACGTGCCCGCACAGGTTCTCACACAAGACGAATTCCGTAAGGCCGCAGCCACATTCATCTCCCCCGACGGCCATACTGCCCGCTATCTGATCCAGACCGACATCAATCCGTTCAGTATCGAGGCGATGGATCTCGTCAATTCGATCGGCGATACCGCCCGCGGCGCCCTGCCCAACACCGCGCTCGAAGGGTCCTCGGTATCCATCGCCGGTTACCCGGCGATGCTTCGCGACACCCGCGATTTCTACAACCACGACATCCGGCTCATCATCGCCGTCACGATCGCGGTGGTGCTCTTGATCCTGGTTCTGCTGTTGCGTGCGCTGGTGGCGCCGTTGTACCTGATTGCCTCGGTGGTGATCTCCTACCTGTCGGCATTGGGTATCGGTGTCGTGATGTTCCAGTACGTGCTCGGCCAACAGTTGCATTGGAGCGTGCCCGCACTGACCTTCATCGTGCTGGTGGCTGTCGGCGCCGACTACAACCTGTTGCTGATCTCCCGGATTCGGGACGAGTCACCGAATGGCGTGCGCTCAGGGGTGATCCGGACCGTGGGATCCACCGGCGGCGTGATCACCGCGGCGGGGCTGATCTTCGCCGCCTCGATGTTCGGGCTGCTGTTCGCCAGTATCACCACAGTCGTCCAAGCCGGATTCGTCGTGGGCGTGGGAATTCTGCTGGACACGTTCCTGGTACGCACCTTGACCGTTCCGGCGATCGCCACCCTGATCGGCACGGCGAACTGGTGGCCATCCGACTTCGTCACCGGGCAACTCGACCGGCTCCGACCCCGGCTACCGGGGGCTGCCAGGCGAAAGGCTGGGACCGGCAGCTGAGCCGAGCGTCAGCCGAATCCCGGGAACAGGTTCTTCACTTGCTGAGCCGCGTTGTCGATGTTGGCCTGATCGGTCGGGCTCAGCTTGATGCCCTGCACGGCCTTGTCGATGTTCTCCTGGTCGGTGCGACTCAGTTTGACGGTGGGCTGGGTAGCCGCCTGCGGTGACGCCGGCACTGCCGGTGGCAGCGCGGCGCCGGCCTGCCGCAGCCAGTTCTCCACGTTGGCCCGAGCCACCGGGTCGATACCGGTCGCCGGAGCACCCGGGTAGTCGTTTCGGGAGTATCCGGCGTCCACCATGGGCCGGACCACGCCGTCGAGCTGGTCGACCAGTTCATTTGGGACGCCGAGATCGCGAAGCGGCCTGGTCAGTGGCAGGACCGTGGTCGGCAGGAAATAGGTCGTCTGCGTTGCTCCCTTGGAGTTGACGGTGACCACGATGTTTTGCGGTGGCACGTCCTCGCGCGAACTGTAGGAGGTCTCGGTGTGCAGATACTCCAGGGCGACAAGTGAATTCGCCAACGCCAACCAGTTGTCCGGGCGATCGGGGAAGTCCGCGATGAAATCGTATTCACCCACCACCATCGTGGTGTCGTACTGGCTTTCCACCGGAGCGCGCACGGTGTAGTCGATCAGCGGAATGTAGGTGCCCGGCGGCACCGACGACAACACCGAATGGCTGAACGGCGTGATCGCCTGCGGCGGCCCGAACAGGGTGAAGGACACCCCTTCCGGGGCCCGTGCACTCCGATCCTGCGCCAGGCGGGCCAAAGCCTCACTGAGCACCAGGGCGCCCTCGGAGTTGCCGACCACCACGGTCTCGCCGGGGGTGTTCTGGAGCGCGGTCTTCAGATTGCGGGCACCGGTGTCCACCGAAACCCCCACGCTGTCGGTCGAGATCGTGTTGCCCGGCCACAAGGTGTCCGGCAGCCGGCCGTACACCATTCCCGCGGGATACTCGACGATGCGCCGCTGCGCGTCCGGGTAGTAACCGCGGCCAACTCTGTTGGTGATCTGATCCCACGGAATTCCCGGCCCGCGAGCGCCACCGAAGATCAGCGCCGTCTCTGCCGATGCCGTACCGGTGCCGAAAACCGTTCCCGCGGCGACGAGGCCCACGGCGAACGTGCCGGCCAGCATGGTGTGGGGTATCCGTCGGCGAGCGTCCCCGTTGCGTCCAGCCATCCTGCGATCTCCCTTCCGAGCACCGCACGTCGGCGGCGTCATACTGTCGCTCAAAGCCCTGACAGACCGATCGCGATGAACAACGACCCTGCCGCGGCCAGAATTATCGCCACGTCGCGCCGTGTGGCCGAACGGATCCAGGTGTGCACCCGAGCCATCCATACCAGCGTACGGTCCGGGGCGATCAGATAACTCACGAGTGGGATTTCCACCAGGGCGAAGGCCACGAGGTTGAAGGCGAGCACCGCGACAACCTGTGTGCCGGCTCCGACCCCGGCGGCGTGGATCACTCCCAACGCTGCCAGATAGTCGACCGACGGCAGCGCGATACCCAGCCCGCCCAGGCCGGCGACCCACAGTGAATCGCCTTGCATCACAGCACGAATCCGCGAGCGCAGGCCCAGCCGCGGCGTTGCGACCGCCACCTGCGCAGTCGCGGCCCCCGGTGTCTCCGTCGGTGCCGGCACCGGCGGCCGGGACCGCCGCGCACTCACGTTCGCCGCCAGCACCACGGCGGCTACCAGGGCGAGGATACCGATCCCGATCTGCATCCTGGGCACGGTGAGCGCCGTTGCCAAGGGGGTAGCCCGCAGCACGAGCAACGCCGTCATCCCGACGACCATGCCCATCAGGAACCCGCCCCCCAGGAAGGCGAGTAGCTGATGGATCGGACGTGGCCGGTTCAGCATCAGCACGGTCAGCCCGACCCGCACCGGTTCGAGGCTGACCGCGACGGCCATCAGAAAAAGAGTTGCCCACATGGTGGTCTCAGCGCTTCAGTCGTCCCGGCTAGGTGTCCAACCTGGCAAATTCCTTGCGCCGGTACAGTTCGGCGCTCGCTGCCCGGCGGACCTTGCCGCTGGTGGTGATCGGGAGCGAACCGGGGGCGACGAGCGCGAGATCGGCCGGGTTCAGTCCGTGGTTGGTCGAAATCGCCGATGTGACTTCGCGCTTCATCGCTGCCAGACGCTCCGAGAGGTCCTCCGGTGATTCACCGGACCGCTTCTTGACCTCGATGACGGCGACGAGTTTCTCCTCCTCGTCATGGTTCACCGCGATCGCGGCCACCCGGCCTCGCGAGATCGACGACACCGTGGCCTCGATGTCATCCGGGTAGTGGTTGCGGCCGCGAACGATCAGCAAATCCTTGACCCTGCCGATGATGAACAGCTCACCTTCGGAGATGAAGCCCAGATCGCCTGTGCGCAGCCAGGTTCCCGGTACGCCGGTCACCTCCGCACCGAACGTCTCCTCGGTTTCGGCCGGCCGGTTCCAGTACCCGACCGCAATGTTCTCCCCATGCGCCCAGATCTCTCCGATCATCCCGGCCGGGACCTCGGAACGGGTGTCGGGGTCGACGATCCGGACCGCGGGACTCTGCGGGGTGCCGTAACTGATCAAGGCCGTCCCGCTCGCGCATCGCTCGGCGTGGCCGGCCGCCAGCTTCTCCGGCTCGAAGTGGACCACGTGCGGCGGCTTTCCCGGCTCCCGCGTCGCCACGTACAACGTGGCCTCAGCCAGACCGTAAGAAGGCCGAATCACCTTTGGTTGCAGGTTGAAAGAGGCGAATCGATCGGCGAAGCGGTGGACCGTTGTTTCATGCACCCGCTCGGCACCGCTGATGATGCTCAACACGTTGCCCAGATCGCAGCCCGCCATGTCGTCATCGGTGGTCTTGGCAGCGGCGAGGTCGAAAGCGAAATTGGGTCCGGCGGTCAGCCCGGTGGTCACGCTGCCCAACTGCTGCATCCAGCGGGCCGGTCGGGCCAGAAACGCCAGCGGGCTCATCATCACGGTGCGCCATCCGCCGAGAATCGGGGCGACGATCCCGGCCATCATGCCCATGTCGTGGTAGAGCGGCAGCCAGGTCACGACCGTGGTGTCCGACGGCGGCACCCGATTGTAATCCGGGTAGAAGCCGGCCATCATCTGCTCGAAATTGGCCGTCAGGTTGCGGTTCGACACCATCACGCCCGCCGGGATGCGGGTCGAGCCCGAGGTGTACTGCAGGTAGGCGGTCTGCGGCGGTGGTTCGCGCCGCAGTCGCACGGACTTACGGGAGTCGAGGTCGAGCGTGTCGACCTCGAGCACGTTGGGCGCCGGATGGCCATCCTGTGCCACGGCGTACGGCTTCACCGTCTCGGCAATGGCCGAGGTGGTCAGGATGACGGCGGGGGATGCATCGCTGAGCACTGCGGTGACCCGCTCATCGTGCGCACCGATCATCGGCGTCGACAGTGGAACCGAGACCACACCGGCTTCCAACGAAGCCAAGAACGCCACCACGTAATCGAGCCCCTGCGGCGCCAGCACCACCGCGCGGTCCCCACCTGCCGCGTGAGTCTGCAGTTCTGCGGCCAGATTTCGGATGCGGCGGTAGAGCTGCCCCCAGGTCAGGTTCTCCTCGACGCCATCCCAGTCCCGTTCATAGTCGACAAAGGTATAGGCGACGTCGTTGGGCTGGAGGCTGGCACGTTCCCGCAGCACGCCGTTGAGTGTTGATTCAGTCACCGAGTGCGCCTTCCTTTTTCGACTTCATGCCGTGTCTCACCTGAGCGCTCCTGCACTGAGACTCTCCAGGACCCGGGCACATGTCGATTTCAATATCTTGATGTACCGGCCGACCGACTCGTGTGCCTCCGGATTGTTCGGATAGACCACCGATACGGCGGTGCGGTCCTTCAGGCGCACCAAGAAGATGGTCATCTGATACGAGTACACGCCGTCGCTGAACATTCCGATCCGCATCGATTCCAGCTCTGTCGTGAGCAGCACCGACAACGGCGCTGCCCCGGCATCCAGAAAGTTGATCACCTGGAAATTCGGCCGCGGCCAATCCAATTCGGGTCGCAATTCGAGCACCCGGTAGAACGGCACATCCACCAGTTCGCGACCCGCATCGAAGGATTCCTGCGCGGCGACCGCGGCTTCGGCGAACGACCTGTCCGCGATGGGGACGGTGATCGGGATCAACCCGGTGAACCAGCCCATCGTCATCAGATCGGCGGTGGTCTTTCTGGTGTCGCTCGGGGTCAACCCGTAGTACGTCTTTGCACCGGTCAACTCATACTCGACCAGGCCGGTGCAGGCGAGCATGCCGCCGATGAAACGGGCCCCGGCATCGACGCACAATGCCTCGAACTCGGCGGTCTGCTCCTCGTCCATGATGGTCTCCACCCACACCTCGGCTCCGCACGGCTCTAGCGGATCACCAAGGGGCAGCGGGAAGTCCGGCAGACTTCCGTCGTTGTTGGCGGCGAAGTCGGCCCAGGCCCGAACGGCCGGAGAGTCCGGCGTCAAGGAACCGAGAAGCTCCTTCTGTCGCAGGCAGAAGGCGTCGTAACTGCCCGCCTCCGGCAGAGCCAACGGAGCACCGCCGCCGACGAGCGTGCTGTACATGGCGTGGAATTCCATGAGCGTGACGCCGGCGAATGTCGCATCCATGTGCAGGTGGTCGATGCTCACGTAGATCGTGAACCGATCCGGGTACTGAACGATGCCGTAGGTGAAGCAGTCCCAGTGCAGTGGATCCGGTGTCGACAACGTCAGCGCCCGCAGTTCCTCTGACGTGAGATCGCCGTGCCGGGTGGGCACGAATTTGATGTCGGCCGGGTTGGGCATCGTGTGCCGCACGATGTCGTTGACATCGTGGTACTCGAACCAGCTGCGGAACGTGTCATGCCTGCGCACGTGGGCATTGACCACATATGTCATTGCCCTGATGTCGCACTGGCCAGGGACGTCACACGTCACGATCACCAACCGCGAGTAGTCGAGGCCCTTGGCTCGCTGGTCGACGAACCCGCGCAGGTGCTGGGCCTGCATGTAGCTGACCGGCACCGCACTGACCGGCGCCTGCGCCGCCTTCGCGCACGACCCCGGCGAGGCGCGCCACGAAACGGCCGCACCGGGCGGAGCTTCCCACTCTTCGATCGAACCGATCGCAACGGACCCTAACAGCAACGTGACTCCTTCATACACTCAACCGATTTCGGCTTCACGCCGTCGGTGTCGGTTCCGGGTCGGCAGTGGTGATCAACTTCTCGCACAGCTTGTCGGCAAGTCCACGAACCGTCGTGATGTCCGCCGGGCTGATCCGGACGCCGGTCTCGGTTTCGATCCTCGTCCGCAACTCGAGGTTGCCCAGCGAATCGATGCCGTACTCGGCCAGCGGACGGTCCGGGTCGATCGACCGCCGCAGCAACACGCTGATCTGATCGGAGACCAGGCGACGCAGCCGCGATGGCCATTCATCACGTGGGCTGTCGGACAGCTCGGCGAGGAACCCGCCGGCGTCGGCATCGCCGTCGGCGGCCGGACGGAACGATTCCGCGAACGGGACGCGCTTGGCGAAGTCGGCGAGCCAGGGCACTCCGGCGACCGGTGTATAACCGGCGTATCCGCGATCGTGCCGCAAGATCGTCTCGAACGCGTGCGCGCCTTCCTCGGGTGCGATTGCCGATTCCGACATTTCGGCGAATCCGGTGCCTTTGCCGATCTGGGCCCAGGCGCCCCAGGCGATCACGTTGGACGGCAGGCCCTGGTCTCGCCGCCAGGCGGTGAAACCGTCCAGCCAGCTGTTGGCCGCCGCATACGCGCCCTGTCCGGGTGAACCCACCAGTGCCGCCGCCGATGAGAAGCAACAGAACCAGTCCAACGAGTGCGACCCGGTTGCCTCGTGGAGGTTCCACGCCCCCAACGCCTTTGGCGTCCAATCCCGAGCCAGCAGGTCATCGGTGATGTTGGTCAGCGTGGCATCCTCGACGACGGCGGCGGCATGCAACACACCTCGCAGAGCCAGCCCGGTGGTGGTCGCGGCCGCGCCCAGCGCCGCGGCGGTGGCCGGATCGGCGATGTCGCCGGTGACCACCTCCACTTCGGTGCCGAGATCGCGGATCCGGTCGAGCTCGTGAGTTGCCGCAGCAGAAGGCTGGGACCTGGCGTTGAGCACGATCCGGCCGCAACCGGCGGAGGCCATTTTGTCGGCGAGGAACAGGCCCAGCCCGCCCAGGCCGCCGGTGATGACGTAGGCGCCGTCGGTGCGGAAAACCGGTGCGTTCTCGGGCGGCACCACGGCCGTTTCCTTCCCGGCGTCCGGCATCTCCAACACGAGCTTTCCGGTGTGCTCTGCCGCGCTCATCAACTCCATCGCCGTCGGCCACTCGGTCAGTGGATAGGAGCTGACCTCGGGCATCGGCAACGTGCCGTCCGCGATCTTGCCGAACACGGTGACCAGCACGCGGCGAACGATGTCGGGACGCCGCCGGCTCAACGTCGACAGGTTGACCGCATGGAACGACACCCCTTGCCCGATCACCGCCGGGGTGAGATTGGCGTCGCCGCGGAGCTCGCCCACGCCGGTCTCGATGAACCGGCCGCCGAAGGCGAGCAGTTCCAGCCCGGCGCGCTGCACCGGGCCGGTCGCCGAGTTGAGCACGATGTCCACGCCGTATCCGTCGGTGTCGCGACGGATCTCGTCAGCAAAGCTCAGTGAGCGGGAATCGTATACGTACTTGACTCCCATGTCGCGCAACAGTTGTCGACGCTCGGGGCTACCGGCGGTGGCGAACACCTCAGCACCACTTTCGCGTGCGATCGCGATGGCGGCCGTGCCGAGGCCACCGGAGGCGCAGTGGATCAGCACCTTGTCCTGGGCGCAGACCCGCGCCAGGTCATGCAGGGAATACCAGGCGGCCGCATGTGAGGTGGGCACGGCCGCGGCGACACCGGTCGCCAGTTGATCGGGCAGTCCGACCGCGAGAGCGGACGGGCAGGTGACGAAGGTGCCCCAACAACCGGCGGCCACGCCGGCCACCCGATCGCCGACCTTGTGATCGGTGACATCCGGTCCGACCGCGGTGATGACGCCGGCGAAATCGCGGCCCAGCATTGTGGATTGCTCTTCCGGCGCCGGGTAGCGACCGGAGGCCGCCAGGACGTCGACGAAGTTGAGGCTCGACGCACTGACCCTGACCTCGACACAACCCGCCTCGGGCACAGTCCGGTCGACGGCTGTGAGCTCCAACGATCTGAAGTCACCGGGTGTCCGAACATCCATGCGTACCGCGTCCGTGGCCAGGTCGACGGCAGTGGTGGCACGGTCGTCGGCATCCAGCGGCCTCGCACCGAGACGCGCGGTGTACCACCTGCCGTCGCGCCACGCCGTCTCGTCCTCAGGGCTGCCGGCGAGCAGTTGCCGGGCGATGTCCTTGGCTGCGGTGCGCGCATCGATGTCGATCTGCGTCGCATGCAACCCCGGTTGTTCGTTACCGATGACGCGGACCAGTCCGCGCAGCCCGACGTGGTCGAGGTTGATCGGGTCTTTGGGAAGCACCGACTGGGCGCCGCGGGTGATGAGATGCAGCCGGGGCATCCGTTCCTCGATGTCGCCGAGCTGCTGCGCGATGCGCACCGCACGCTGCACGACTTCCAGCCCGCGGGAAGCCGATTCCCGATCTCCCACACCGACGGTCGCCGCCGGCAGCACGACGACGTCGCTGTACGTCTCGGCTCTCAGCTGGTCACGCAGGGACTCGACGTCGGCGGAACCGATCCCGACTTCGGGCCACACCGCTGTCGACACCTCACCCGCGTCGAGGCTCAGCGCGTCGGCCAACTCGACGGTGAGCAGATCAGTCGCGTCAGGAGTGATCAACAACCAACGACCCGCTGCGGACTCCCGCATCTCGGGCACTTCCTGCTCATGCCATTCGACGGCGAGCAGGCGCTCGTTGAAGATGTGTTCCCGCTGACCGCTCTCGGACATCCCGGTGCCCAGGCGCAGTCCTCGGACAACCAGCAGGACGGTCCCATCCTCGTCGAGCAGGTCGAGATCAGCCTCCACGCCGGTGGCGTCGGCGGCGGTGACCTGCAGCAAGCAGTAGTGCGCCGCGCGTGTCGAACCGGATGCACGCAAGCTCTTCACGCCCAGTGGCAGCAGCAAACCGCCCGGGTCCGCCCCCTCGGCGTACGCCGCCACGGACTGGAAGCACACGTCGAGCAGCGCCGGGTGGATCTGGTACGCACCCTGCTGGGAACGGATCGCGCTCGGCAAAGCGACCTCGGCCAGGACGCTGTCGACAACGCCCTCGCCGGTGTACGCGGCGGACAGCCCGCAGAACGCCGGTCCGTATTGAATACCTCTCTGCGCAAACCACTTTCGCAGTCCATCCCCGTCGACACGACGCGGATGGGCCGACTTCAGCGCGGGCAGATCATGACGCGCCGGGACATCAGACGGCGCAGATTCGACGATCACCGCTGTCGCACGCCGGATGCCATCGCCCTGCTTGGTGGTCTCGACCAGGAAGTGCACCGCCCCGTCGCCGGTCGCCGTGGCCTCAGCCGAGACCAGGGTCTGGTCGTCGAGCAAGAGCATCTGGTCGAAGGTGACGTCACGAACCTCGCAGGTGTCGCCCAGCAGTGCACGACCGGCGGCCAACGCCATCTCGCAATACGCGGCGCCGGGAAGCGCGGCCACGTTGTGGACCTGGTGGTCGGCCAGCCACGGCTGAGCGTCGACCCCGACGTCGGCCTGCCAGATGTGCCGCTCGGGATCCTCGGGAAGGACCACGTGCGCACCCAACAGCGGATGAACGCTGAGCAGATGCCCACCGCCGGGATGCTGCTCGCGCGCATCGCGGCTGACGGTCAGGGGCAGCCGAGTCCAGGTGGGAAGCGGGGCGTCGACGAGGCTGCCGGAGGGGTAGAGCGTCGCGAAATTGATTGCGGCACCGGCACTGTGCAGATCTCCGACGTAGCCGAGCAGACCCGTCGGCAACGCGGTCTCGCGTCGCATGCTTGCCACGGCGGCGATGGTGATGTCCAGACTGCGGGCCACCTGTTCGGCCGGGTGCACCAGCAGCGGGTGCGGGGCCAACTCGCCGAACACCCGGTAACCGTCTTCGAGGGCGGCCTGTACCGCCGCGGAGAACCGGACCGCGTGCCGCAGGTTGTCGACCCAGTAGTCGGCGTCGGCGCAGGGCTCGTCGCGCGGGTCATACGACGTCGACGAGTAGTACGGAACCGTCGGGGTGAGCGGTGTCAGGTCGGCGAGCACCTCGGCGAGGTCGTCGAGGATCGGATCGACCTGCGGTGAGTGGGATGCCACGTCGACAGCCACCTCGCGGGCCATGATGTCGCGCTGCTCCCAATCGGCGACGAGTTCCCGGATGCGCTCGGTGGTGCCACCGACGACGGTGGACCGCGGCGAGGCGATCACCGATATCACCACGTCGGTGATCCCCCGAGCGGCGAGTTCGGACAAGACGTGGGCAGCGGGCAGTTCCACCGATGCCATGGCACCGGAGCCTGAGAGGCGCGTCATCAGGGTCGACCGCCGGCAGATCACCCGTACCCCGTCCTGCAGCGACAAGGCACCAGCCACGACAGCGGCGGCCGCCTCGCCCATCGAGTGGCCGATCACTGCGCCGGGCTGCACTCCCCTGGCCTTCATCGCGGCGGCGAGTGCGACCTGCATCGCGAAGATCGTCGGTTGGACCCGGTCGATGCCCTCGATCGGTGCCGGTTGTGAAATCGCCTCTGTGACAGAGAAGTTCGACTCGACTTCGATGAGGGGTTCCAGCTCGGCGATGGCCGCTGCGAAGGCCGGCTCGGTGGCCAGCAGCTGCGCGCCCATCCCGGCCCATTGCGAGCCTTGGCCCGAGAACAACCAGACCGGTCCGCGTTCCCCGGTACCGACCGCGGCCTCGTAGACCGCGTCGCCCTCGGCGACTTCTCGCAGGGCTGCGCCGAGTTCCTCGGCGTTCGCCGCCGTCACCGTGGCACGGAACGGCCGGTGGGCCCGACGCCTGGCGAGCGTGTAGGCCAGATCCGGCAGCGGCTGATCACCACCCTCGTGAGCCAACCAGTTGGCCAACCGGCCGGCGGTGCGTCGCAGTTCGTCGGGCGAGGTCGACGACACCGCGAAGATCATGGGCTCCGATCCGCCTCGCGGTCCGGCGTCGGAATCCGCTCCGGCGTCGGGCGCCTGCTCGAGCACGGCATGCACGTTGGTACCCGACAACCCGTAGGAGGACACCGCCGCGCGACGCGGGTGCTTCGCGTCGAGGGGCCACGCCATCAGCTCGGTCGGCACGATCAGTGAGCTGTTGAGCCGGGCCATCGGTTCGGGTAGGCCGGTGAAATGCAGATTGGCCGGAATCGCGCCGTGCTGCAGTGCGAGCACCGATTTGATCAGGCCGATCGCACCCGATGCCGACTGGGCGTGGCCGATGTTGGTCTTGACCGACCCGAGGGCGCAGGGTCCGACGGTGCCGTACACCGCGGCCAAACTCGCGAACTCGATGGGATCACCGACCGGCGTGCCCGTTCCGTGGGCTTCGACCATGCCGACCGTGGTCGGATCGATTCCGCCGGCGGCCAGCGCCGCCCGATAGACAGCGCTTTGCGCAGCCTCGGACGGGGTCGCGATGTTGATCGTGTGGCCGTCTTGGTTGGCTGCGGTGCCGCGGATCACCGCGAGGACCCGGTCACCGTCGCGCTCGGCGTCGGCCAGACGTTTCAACAGCACCATGGCCACGCCTTCACCTGAGACGAACCCGTCGGCGCCGACGTCGAACGCCCGGCACCGCCCCGTGGGTGAGAGCATTCCCTGTGCCGAGCCGGCCACCATCTTCTTGGGATCGAGCAGCAGCGAAGCGCCTCCGGCCAGGGCCAGGTCGCTTTCCGATTCGTGCAGGCTGCGGCATGCCAGGTGAATGGCGAGCAGGCCCGATGAGCACGCCGAATCAACCGTCAGCGCGGGCCCGTGCACGCCCAACGCATAAGCGACGCGGCCCGAGGCCAAGCTGAAGTTGGTGCCCGCAAAGCCATAGGCGCCGTCGAGCGCATCCGCCTCGGCAGCGACCATCTGATAGTCGTTGTGCGTCATACCGAGGAACACACCAGTCGGCGAATCCGCGATATCGACAGGAGCCAGCCCCGCATGTTCGAGGGCTTCCCACGAGGTTTCGAGAAGCAGACGGTGCTGGGGATCGATCGACGGCGCCTCGCGCTCGCCGTAGCCGAAGAAATCCGCGTCGAAGCCGGCGACATCGTCGAGGAACGCACCCCATTTGGACACCGAGCGACCCGGGACACCGGGCTCCGGGTCGTAGTACTCATCGCCGTCCCACCGGTCCGACGGAACCTTCGTGACGAGGTCGTCGCCGCGCAGGAGGGCCTGCCAGAAGCCGGCCGGTGAGTCGATCCCGCCCGGGAGCCGGCAGGCCATGCCGATCACGGCAATCGGGGTGACGGGTGTCTCGACCAAGCGGCTCAACCTCTCTCGATGTGATCCATGAGCAAAGTTCGATCAACGTACTAAGACTGCGGAAAAGAATGGGCGCTACGTCGTCGTCGACGGACGGAACCGAATCCCCACATCCGGCTCAGATCGTTGCCAACGCGGGCCGTAGCGTAACGCGTTGATCAACATAGATGTTGGAAACATGCGTTCCCAAAAACGGCCTCGATGTTGCTGATGCGGCGCGCTTTCAGAAATTTGTCGAGGACTGCCAATTCGACGGCAACCGCTCGGCAGAAAGCCGACCCAGCTCCTGCGCTCGACTAATGATGTTGTTTATCAAGGGATTTCGATCCGCACCATGACCACACAAGGGCGCTATTCGTCCGTGTTTAGACAACTGAATATGCCGCGATGTCACCGCAGCGGTCGCCAATTCACAAGTTGTCCATAGCTTGGAAACAATGTTCAGGACCGCCGCGCGCGTAATTCACCAAGCCATACGAACAAGTTAACCAGCCACCGGCACGCAAACGGCCATTTACGAGTTGAACCGAATTTATGTTCCGCGCGAAATGATGCCTTCCACGGTACGAATACGTACCCAACCGTCCGCATCAGCTAATGGTTCCCGTTGACAATGCAACGTAAGTGACCAGCATTGATCATGACCCCTTGCCAGGCAGTCGCAACTCTGCCGCCTGGCGCCGGGCCCAGATCGACAACGGTCGGTGGCAATTCGAGATCCAGCTCACGGCATCCGACGATCCGTGAGTCGGCACACAGCCGCTACGTGAAGCAAATGCGCACCGATTAACGACGAGCACCCACTTCGCAGTTGAGACGCCTTTCCCGAATCCGGGCCCAGGTGTGATGCATATCACTGACCCGTCTGGCGGTACACGGTCGTTCCCCTCACCGCAGCGTGAGGAATGCCCAAAAAAGCCGACCTGGCGGCATACGTCAGGTCGGCTCAGAACAGAAGAAAAGTCATCCGGCGACGGGCTTGGGCACCTCATACGGCGCGGCGCCGAGGTCCGGCACCGCCTCGTAACCGTGATCACGGGCGCGTGCCACGTCCTTGCGGATCAGCGCGTTCAGCCCGACAAACGTGGCCATATCCAGCACCATCGGCGTCAGCAGCCGGTTGTGCACGAACCCGACCGCCAGTCCGCTGGCCGGGTCGGCCCAGCCCACTGACCCGCCCAGCCCGACGTGGCCGAACCCGGGCATCACCCCGAAGGGCACCGAGTGGTAGCCGAGATAGAAACCGAGCGGGACGCCCAAGTTCCGGTCCGGCCGTAACCCGGGCGGACCGGTCAGGCCGGCGACCGTGCTTTCCGACAGATATTCCGTGCCGTGCAAGAGCCCGCGGTTGGCGATGGCGCCGTACATCCTGCCCAGACCACGTGCGGTGGCGACCCCGTTGACGGCAGGGGCTTCGGAATCCAGGAACGGTGTCTCCCCCTGGACCAGGGACATCACCCCGGGGAAGTACATCGAGCCGAATGCGCCGGAAAATTTCAAGGCCGCGACCCGTGGCGCGACGAAATCGAAGAGATGGTTGGGCCACCGCCCCTGCGGCCCCAGGATCTGGGCGGCCCGGGTCGGAGCGTCAGCCGGCGGACGCCCCAGGTGCAGGCCATCGGTCCCCAGGGGCTCGGCCAATTCGATCCGGAAAAGTTCACGCATACTCTGCCCGGTCACCGCGCGGGCCAGACCCGACAGCAGCCAACCGTAGGTCAGGGCGTGATACGCCGACTTCCCGAACAGCAGCGAATTGACCCCCGCCGCGGCCACCCGTGCCTCCATCGCACGATGATCGAGCAGATCGGTCTTGCTCACACCGTTGAGTTGCGACAGTCCGGCTTCGTGCGCCATTACCTGCCGGACCGTGACCCGGGACTTGCCGTTGACCCCGAACTCGGGCCAATACGCGCACACCGGGCTGTCATAGTCGATCAAGCCGCGGTCGACAAGCCGATGGATGACCGTCGAGGCCATCCCCTTGGTTGCCGAGAACACCATCGCGCCGGTGTCGGCCGTCCAATATTGGGTGCCCGCACGATCGGAGTAACCGGTCCAGACGTCGACGAGTGGCACACCATCCAGGTAGATCGCCAGCGCGCCGCCCCCGTACTTGCGGCCCGGGAACAGTTTCGAGAAGCCGCGCACCGTACAGGAAAAGTTTCGGTCCGCCGCACCTTGGACACCATGTGGGAGCGCCGCGTCGCGCGCCCGATTGTGATCGGTCACACAGTTGAATTTACCTGGAACCACAGCAAATCACTCAACCGTTACCCACCTGTTAGCCAAGCATCGGCGCCGGCGCCTCACGAGCTCGGCTTGTCATCCACCTTGAAGTCGATGTTGACGTTGTCGGACCTCACCTCGCGCACCGTGGCGGTAACGCCGTACTTGGTGCCGTCCTTGGCCGTCAGCACACAGTGCTGGGTCGCACCCACGCGGCCGACGATGCCGTCATCACAGGTCACAGACTTGGCCTTGCGCTTCGCCGCGGCCTCCAGCTTCTCCTTGGCCATGGCCTGCAGCTTGGTCTTGGCCACCGTCGGCGCCGGACTGGCCGATTCACCGCCTCCGCACCCGGTCAACAGGACCCCACCGACCACCATCGCAGCCGCCACACCGCGCAGTGTCGCCTTCACATCCGTCACCGTCCCGCCTCGGCCGCAGCAAGAATTTCCTGGGCAGCCAAGGCCGGGGTGAGTTCACCCTGGCGCACCCGCCGTTCCACCTCGGCGCGGATGCCGCGTACCCCCGGATGCGACAGCACCCGGTCCAGCACGGCATCGTGGACCATCGACCAGGTCCAGTCCACCTGCTGGGCGCGGCGGCGGGACTCGAACTCGCCTGCCTCGGTGAGCACCTCGCGGTGTTTGATCACCGTGTCCCACAGCTCCGACAGCCCGTGCCCTTCGATCGCACTCATCGTGAGAACCGGTGGCCGCCAGAGCGTTTCACGCGGGTAGATCAACCGGATAGCGCCGGTCAACTCACGTGCGGCCTGTTTCGCCTCGATCGCGTGTTCGCCGTCGGCCTTGTTCACCACGATGACGTCGGCGAGTTCCAGCACACCCTTCTTGATGCCCTGCAACTGGTCGCCCGTGCGGGCCAGCGTGAGAAACACGAAGGTGTCGACCATGTTCGATACCGTCACCTCCGACTGCCCCACCCCGACCGTCTCGACCAGGATGACGTCGTAACCCGCTGCCTCGAGCAACACGATGGTCTCGCGGGTGGCCTTGGCCACCCCGCCCAGCGTCCCGGAGGTCGGTGACGGTCGGATGTAGGCGTCGGGATGCACTGCGAGACGGGCCATCCGGGTCTTGTCGCCCAGGATCGAGCCGCCGGTCCGGGTCGACGACGGGTCCACGGCCAGCACCGCGACCCGGTGGCCGGCCTCGATCAGGAACATGCCCAGCGCTTCGATCGTCGTCGACTTACCGACCCCGGGTACACCGGTGATACCGATGTGTTGGGCTTTGCCGGCGTCCGGCATCAGTTCCAGCAGCAACTGCTGCGCCTGGTCACGATGGTCGGCCCGGGTGGACTCGACCATCGTGATGGCCCGAGCCAGGGCGGCGCGGTCACCGCCCCGGATCGCCGCCGCGAGCTCGGTAACTGAGGGAGCCACGGCTAGCTCAGCTGGTAACCGAGCCGCTGGGCCAACTTCTGCAACAAGCCGATCGCGGCATCGGCGATCACGGTGCCCGGCGGGAAGATCGCGTTGGCCCCGGCCTCGTACAACTCGTCGAAGTCCCCGGGCGGGATCACCCCACCGACGACGATCATGATGTCGGGCCGGCCCACCTCGGCCAGGGCGTCACGCAGCGCGGGCACCAGGGTCAAGTGCCCCGCGGCCAGTGACGACACCCCGACCACATGCACGTCGTTGTCGGCGGCCTGACGGGCCACCTCCTCCGGGGTGGAGAACAGCGAGCCCACGTCGACGTCGAAGCCGATGTCGGCGAACGCCGTCGCGATCACCTTCTGCCCGCGGTCGTGCCCGTCCTGGCCCATCTTGGCCACCAGGATGCGGGGCCGGCGGCCGTCGGCCTCGGCGAACTTGGTCACGAGCTCGGTTGCGGTAGACATTCCCCCGACCTTCCCCGCTCCCCCTATTTCGTCGCGGTAGACGCCCGAAATCGTACGGATCTCGGCCTGATGGCGCCCGTACACCTTCTCCAGGGCGTCGGAGATCTCACCGAGTGTGGCCTTGGCCCGGGCGGCGTTGATCGCCAGCGCCAGCAGGTTGTTGCCCAGTCCATCCTCGCCCGCCGGGCCGGTCGCCTCGGCAGCGCGGCTCAACTCGGCCAGCGCGGCCTGCGTCGCCGACTCGTCGCGCTCCGCGCGCAGCTGCTGCAACTTGGCCAGCTGCTCGGCCCGCACCCGGCTGTTCTCGACCTTGAGGACCTCGATCTCCTGGTCCTCTTCCACCTGGTACTTGTTGACGCCGATCAGCGGCTGGGCACCGGAGTCAATCCGTGCCTGGGTGCGGGCAGCGGCCTCTTCGATACGCAGCTTGGGGATGCCGTCGCTGATGGCCTGGGCCATCCCGCCGTGCTCGTTGACCTCGTGGATGTGGGCCCGCGCCTTGTCGGCCAACTGGTGTGTGAGCCACTCGACGTAGTACGAACCGCCCCACGGATCGATCGGCCGGGTGGTTCCCGACTCCTGCTGCAACAACAGCTGGGTGTTGCGGGCGATCCGCGCCGAGAAGTCGGTGGGCAGTGCCAACGCCTCGTCGAGCGCGTTGGTGTGCAGCGACTGGGTGTGCCCCTGGGTGGCCGCCATCGCCTCCACACACGTGCGAGCCACATTGTTGAAGACGTCCTGGGCGGTCAGCGACCAGCCCGAGGTCTGCGAGTGGGTCCGCAGGGAGAGCGACTTGTCGTTCTTCGGGTCGAACTTGGCCACCAGCTCGCTCCACAGCAAGCGGCCGGCACGCAGCTTGGCCACCTCCATGAAGAAGTTCATCCCGATACCCCAGAAGAAGGACAGCCGCGGCGCGAACTTGTCGATGTCCAACCCGGCGTCGAGGCCGGCCTTGATGTACTCGACACCGTCGGCCAGCGTGTAGGCGAGCTCCAGATCGGCTGTCGCCCCGGCCTCTTGGATGTGGTACCCCGAGATCGAGATCGAATTGAACTTCGGCATCTTGGCGCTGGTGTAGCCGAAGATGTCGGAGATGATCCGCATCGACGGCTTGGGCGGATAGATGTAGGTGTTGCGGACCATGAACTCTTTGAGGATGTCGTTCTGGATGGTCCCGGCCAGCTTCTCCGGCGGTACCCCCTGCTCCTCGGCGGCGACGACGTAGAGCGCCAGGATCGGCAACACCGCGCCGTTCATGGTCATCGACACGCTGACCGTCGACAGGTCGATGCCGTCGAACAACTGGCGCATGTCGAGAATGGAATCGATGGCCACACCGGCCATTCCGACGTCACCCTGCACGCGCGGATGGTCCGAGTCGTACCCGCGGTGGGTGGCCAGGTCGAAGGCGACCGACAGACCCTTCTGGCCGGCGGCCAGGTTGCGCCGGTAGAACGCGTTGGATTCGGCGGCGGTGGAGAACCCGGCGTACTGGCGGATGGTCCACGGCTGGTTGACGTACATGGTCGGGTACGGCCCGCGCACGAAAGGCGGTGCGCCGGGGAAGCTGTCGAGCGGATAGCCGGCGGCCGCGGCGGCATCTCTGTCCTGGGCGATGTACACCGGCTTGACGTCGATGCCCTCGGGCGTGGCCCACGTCAGTTGTTCCGGGGCGTAGCCGTGCGCGGCGGCGGCCGCGGCGACGTGCTGTTCGACGGCCTCTGGGGTCGCCGGCTGAGCCTCTCCGTCCCCACGCAGCGGTACGTCGGCGAAACTACGGATCTCTGATCCTGTTGTGGCAGTCATGTCAGGCCCCCAGTCCGGTGAGCAGGTTCGACAATGCTTCGACCGCGTCGATCTTGGCGGTCAGATATCCGTCGGGTTTCGAATCAGCTTCGGCGACGGCCTTTTCCGGGCCGGCCAGCAGAATCTGCCCGATCCCGGCGGCGCGGGCGGCGGACACCGCCTCGGAGGCCTCGGCCCCGTAACGTGTGTCGCTGCCGCACAGCACCGCCACGCTCGGGGCGCCGGCGTCGGCGACGGCCGCAGCGATCGTCGCGGCGTCCACCGTTCCCGGATTCACCGCCTCGATCCCGCCGGAAGCCAACAGGTTCGCGGCGAACGTGGTGCGGATGTTGTGCTCGGCCAGCGGCCCCAACGGCAACAGCAGGACCTTGGGCCGGGATCCGGTGGCGGCCAGGACGGCGTCGGAGCGGTCACGCAGTGCTTCGAAGCCGGCGGCGTACCGCGCGATCGACGAGACCGAAAGCTCTTGCGGGAGCGGCTTTTCGTCGAGGTTGGGGAACTCGTTGACGCCGGTGATCGCGGTGCGACGGTGCGCGATGTCGTCGCTGCGCCGCGCGGCGACCTCGGCGATCTGGGCCGCAATGTAGTCGCGGGCGGCGACAAAACCACCGCGGGCCTCGATGTCCTGGAAGTGCGCCCAGGCCTGCTCGGCGAGTGCAGCGGTCAGATCCTCGACGAACCAGGAGCCACCGGCCGGATCGAGCACCTGGCCGATGTGTGACTCTTCGAGCAGCAGAAGCTGCGTGTTGCGCGCGATGCGCCGCGCGAAGCTCGTAGAGGTTCCCGGCAGCCCGCCGGGGATCGCGGCGTCGAACGGATGCACCTGCACGGTGTCGGCTCCCCCGACGCCCGCCGCGAAGGCAGCCAGCGTGGTCCGCAGCATGTTCACCCACGGATCGCGCTGGGTCATCATCGGGAGCGAGGTGACGGCATGGATCCGGGCCGCTCCCGCGTCCGGGGCGCCGAGGACCTCGGCCACCCGCGCCCACAACTGGCGGGCAACCCGCAGTTTGGCGATCGTCATGAACTGATCATCGTCGGCGGCATAGCGGAAGCTGATCTGCCGCAACGCATCTGCTGTTGCTACGCCGCCGTCGCCGAGGATGCGCAGGTAGGCGACCGCCGCAGCGATCGACCCCGCGAGCTCCCAGGCCGCGCTGGCGCCGAGGTTGTGGAAGGCCGGGCCGTCGACCGTGATCGCCCGCACCCCGCCGGAGTAACCGGTGAGCTTGGCGACGGTGGCCAGCAGGTCACCGGCCTCCGTGGCGGCCCGTCCCGACAGCGGTGCGGTGAGTGGATCGGCGCCCAGATCGACCGACAGGCGCGAACGCTGGTCGCCATCGAGGTTTTCCAGCAGGGGCAGCACCGCGTCGGCGGTCGCGGCCAGGTCTCCAGTGTTTTCGAAGATGACCGGCACCAGATCCACGAACACGCCATCGAGCAGACGATCCAGTTCGGCCAGGTCGATACCGTCCACACCGCCGACCCGGAACGACAGTGCACTGGCGCCCTCGGTCAGGGCCACCAGCACCGCGCCGTTGACGGTGCCCGTGGCCGAGCCCGCAACTGCCGGGAAGCTCTCGACGACCTTCCAGCCGGATTTCACGTCGCGCAGCGCGTCACCGCCACGCACAAAGGGCCACTGCCCGGGCAGCGCGGTCTCGGGCCGCGCGTCCAAGCTGGTGTAGAGCGGCCGGATCGCAAAGCCCTCGTACGTCTGCGAATCCAGCAGGCGTTCCGGTTCGGCCGGCAGATCGGCCACATCGCGCCGACTGCTCTTGGCCAGCACGCCGGCGACCGCCGTCCGCCATTTCTGACGGTCTGCTTCGACCGCACTAGTCCCCTGTAACGACACCCGCATCTCCTGTTATCGCAGCGTGTGACCTACCCACTGGCCATCAGGCTAAATGATCGCCATCACGGCACCGACCGGCGGGCAGCAGACGCGCGGCGCTGCCCAGCGGTGGTCGTCAGCCGGGGCCCGTACTCTGGTTAGACGTGAAACCCGTCGTCAGAACCCTGCGCGTGGTCCGCGCCGCGGTGATCGCGACGGTTTCCCAATTGCCACCACGGCGGATCATCGGGCTGTTGGCCGGCATTGTGATTCTTGTCGCAGTCGCGGTGCTGGTACCGCTGCCGACCGCCATGCAGATGCGGGATTGGGCCACCTCGGTCGGCCCGTGGTTTCCGCTGGCTTTCCTCGGGGCGCACATCGTGGTGACCGTCTTCCCGTTCCCCCGGACTGCGTTCACCTTGGCCGCCGGCCTGCTGTTCGGGCCGGTGCTGGGCGTCGCGATCGCCGTGGTGGCCAGTTCGGTGAGCGCCGTGCTGGCGTTGTTCCTGATCCGCGCCGTCGGTTGGCAGCTCAATCGGCTGATGTCCCATCCGCGGATCGACTCGCTCGACACGCGGCTACGCCGGCGGGGCTGGCCCGTGGTTCTGTCCATGCGGTTGATACCAGCGGTGCCGTTCTCGGTGCTCAACTATGCGGCGGGCGCGTCGGCCGTACGGGTCGTGCCCTACACGCTGGCGACGATCGTCGGACTCTTCCCGGGTACCGCCGCCGTCGTCATCCTCGGCGACGCGTTGACCGGGAACATCAGCCCGGCACTGTTTCTGGTGTCGTTGAGTACCGCCGCGCTCGGGGTGGCCGGACTGGTCTACGAAATGCGCCTCCACCGCCGCGAACGTGCGCGCCTCCAGGCCGGCACATCGCAATCGGTGAGCATTTCGCCCACGCTCACCGAACCGTGAGCGCCGTTACCGCGTCGACGTGATCGTCGCGGCTCGTGGTGAGAGGAGTCAATGCATGGGCATACCGGCCGATATCGGAGCTCGACTGTTACGCAACCGCCGCCTCGTGCGGGCCCCGATCTGGCTGTACCGGATCGGTGCCGGCGCACTGCTGGGCTCGCGGGTGATGATGCTCGAGCACACCGGCCGCACCTCCGGGAAACGCCGCCACGTAGTGCTCGAGGTGGTGGACCGGCCGAACGCCGACACCATCGTCGTCGCCTCCGGTTTCGGCACGAAAGCCCAGTGGTTCCGCAACATTGCCGTGAATCCGCACGTCCGGGTGTGGCTCGGCAGCCATCGGCCGGTATCGGCAACCGCACATGTGCTCGACCAGCACGGCGTCGATCGCGTGCTGGCCGACTACCGCACGCGCCATGCCAAAACCTGGGAGCAGTTCAAGCTCGTACTGGAAAAGACGCTCGGCCAGCCGATCACCGACACCGACGCCCCGCTACCGATGGTGGAGATCCGGCTACAGCATCGCCGTTGACGGTCTCACTATGCGCGGTGCGCGCCACCCGGAAGCTCGTGGGACGGCGGGTTCTCCAACGACGACTGTGGTGAGGCGGCACCCAGCGGCGGGGTGCTCGCCCGCGCCTCGGCCTCGGCCTTGGCCACGGCTTCGGCGATCGCCGGATCGGTGTCCGTGGAGAACCACTCGGCGACCTCATCGGTGTCGTCCTCGGGCTTGGGCAGGTTTTCCTCGACCGGCGAGGGGGTGTACCGGAACACTCCGTCCTCACCGGGCGCCCCGAGCAACTTGGTGAAGCCCTGCAACGCCGCACCGAAGTCGCTGGGCACCAGCCAGACCTTGTTCGCCTCCCCCTTGGCCATCTGCGGCAGCGTCTGCAGGTATTGATACGCGAGCATCTCCGGCGTGGGCCGGCCCGCCTTGATCGCGGCGAACGTCTTCTCGATGGCCTTGGCCTGGCCCTGAGCCTGCAGGTACTGTGCGGCCCGCTCGCCCTGCGCCCGCAGCATCCGCGACTGCCGGTCGGCCTCGGCGGCCAGGATCGCCGCTTGCTTGGCACCCTCCGCGGCCAGGATCTGCGACTGCTTCTGCCCTTCGGCCTGCTTGATCGACGACTCGCGCACACCCTCGGCGGTCAGGATCATGGCCCGCTTCTCGCGGTCGGCCTTCATCTGCTTTTCCATCGACTCCTGGATCGACGGGGGCGGGTCGATGCTGCGCAGCTCCACCCGGGCCACCCGCAGACCCCACCGCCCCGTCGCCTCGTCGAGCACACCCCGCAGCTGCTGGTTGATCGAATCACGGGACGTCAACGTCTGTTCAAGGGTCATACCGCCGACCACGTTGCGCAACGTGGTGGTGGTCAGCTGCTCCACGCCGACGATGTAGTTGCTGATCTCATACACCGCCGCCTGCGGGTTGGTGACCCGAAAATAGACCACCGTGTCGATGGCCAGCGTCAGGTTGTCCTCGGTGATCACTCCCTGCGGCGGGAACGACACCACCCGCTCGCGCAGATCCACCCGTGCGCGGATGCGGTCGATGAACGGCACCAGCAGGGTCAACTGACCACTGACGGTCCGGCTGTACCGGCCCAGCCGTTCGATCACCGCGGCTTCGGCCTGCGGAATGAGCGCAACCGATTTGGCCACGATGATGATCGCGAACACCACCAGCACGAGCAGCACGATGAGCCCGGCTACGGCACCTTCCATGGCGATTCCCTCCCTGGGTCCTACGTCGTTTTGAAGACCACCGCGGTGGCGCCGTCGATTCGCACGACGGTCACGTGATCACCGGGTTCGTACACATCGTGGTCATTGAGCGGCCGCGCCGTCCACACCTCGCCGTCCAGCTTGACCTGGCCGCCATGCTCGGCCACCCGGTCCAGCACCAGAGCGGACTTGCCCTCCAGGGCCTTGACCGGCTCCGGGAGACCCTGCCCCGCTTCGAAACGGCGTCGCAGCGCCGGCCGGACCAGCACCAGCAACAGCACCGACACCACGAGAAACACCACGCCGTCGGCCCAGATCGGCAGGTCGAACAGCCAACTCGAACCGGTCGCCGCCAGCGCACCACCGGCCAGCATGAGCAGGAACATGTCGCCGGTCAGTGCCTCGGCCCCGGCAAGTCCCAGCGCCACGATGAGCCAGATCAGCGGTGCCGCCATGAACCCACCCTAGCGAATACGGCCTCATCGGCGACCGGCAATTACACTGCCAGGATCATGTGGTGTCCAAGTGCAACGCTCTCGATATGGGTCAACGCCTGGCTCGCCGGCGCAGCCGCGCCCGACGACGTCCTCGACGCGTTATCCCAGTGGGCACCAACACATTCTGTGACCGCCTACGACTCGCAGGCGGCGGTCCGCACCGGGCTGCCCTGGCCCGAGTTGGAGGACTCGGGGTCGGTGTCGTTGTTGCAGACCCTGCGCACGGCGGTCGGCCGGTCCGGGACCAGACCCTCCATCAGGGTGGCGCTACCGGTTCCCGGTGACGTCCGCGGACTGCCGGCAGGCACCCAATTCCAGCGGGACGCACTCAATGTCGGCGAGGCGGTACTGGTGACCCACGACGAACTGGACGGCGTCGGCCTGGTGCCGGAGTTCGAATACTTCGAATTCGACGACCCGGAAACGGAATCCACCTTCGAACCCGAGCCGCGCGCACTGTCGTGGACGGTGTACTCACTGCCGGGTCTCCCCCAGGCGCAGCACTACGACCTAGGCGAGGCCGAGTACGAATTGCGGTCGGCCGTGCGCTCGGCCGCCGACACCCTGGGCGCGTTGCAGGCCGGCGCCGCGGCCGAGGTCGACGACCCGCGGGGCATGGTGCGAGACATCATGGAAGCCACCCAGATGCACCGGATCCCCGACCACGCCCCCACGCGCGCGGTACGGGTGCTGGAGACCGCCGCCCACGTGGACGCGATCATCACCGTGAGCGCCGGGCTGATGCCGATCGGCCTCCAGAGTTCCTCCGAGGTCCAGATTGCCGGCGACGCCATGCGACCACTGGCGCTGGTGGTTCGCTCGGCACGCTTGGCCGCGCTTGAGGCAATCCTGCAATCTGCTTGGCGGGACTGACTTTTCAGGCCGAGCCGACCGTTTCATAGGTGGTCAGGACGGGGTTCCGCAGCACTCCGGCGCGCACGGCGCCCCGTTGACGCTGAATCCGTAGCCGGCGACCGGATCAGGACCGGTGACACGCAGCGGTGTCGCACCGGTGCGCAGTTCATCGATCAACCCGGCGGCCAGCCGGGCAAAGCGCACGTCGGCGTTGGGAGTGCCGGCCCGCGCAAAGGCGATACCCGAGCGCTCCGCCTGCAGCCGCAGCTCGTAGTCGAGGTCCCAGACGACCTCGATGTGGTCGGCCACGAATCCGATCGGGCAGACGATCACCGCCCGGGTGCCCTTTTGCTCCAGCGTCCTCAGGTGATCGGCGACGTCGGGCTCCAGCCATGGAATCCGGGGCGGGCCCGACCGCGACTGCCACACCTGGTCGTAGTCCGCCCGGCCTGCTGCGGCAGCCACCAGCCGGGTCGCGTAGCCGACCTGCCGGCTGTAGAGCCGCGGACCGTGCCGCTCGTCGGCGGCGATCGGCACCGAATGTGCGGTGAACACCAACCGGGCCTCGTCGCGCAGCTCCTCGGGCAGCGAGGCGGTCGCGGCCCCGATGGCATCGGCAAACATCTCGACGAACAACGGATGATCGAAATACTGTCGTAGCTTGACGAGTTCCGGTGCCCCGGCGCCCACCGCGGCCCGCGCCCGAGCGATGTCCTCGACGTACTGCGTGCAGCTGGAATAGCCACCCCACGCCGAGGTGGTGAAGACCGCCGCGCGTCGAATACCGTTGTCGCGCATCGTCGCGACAGTGTCCTCGACATACGGCGCCCAGTTGCGGTTACCGAAATAGACGGGCAGACCGGGCAACTCGGCCCGCAACTGCTCGATCAGGGCCCGGTTGATCCCGTTGATGGGCGATACCCCGCCGAAATGCAGGTAGTGCTCGGCCACCTCGGCCAGCCGCTCGGCCGGGATGCCGCGTCCCCTCGTCACGTTCTCCAGGAACGGCATCACCTCATCCGGCGCCTCCGGACCTCCGAAGGACAGCAACAGGACGGCATCGAAATCCACGGTGTCCGTCAACTCGCCTCCTCAATACCGTGAAACCGCGAAACCGCATCCCGACAGGATGTGTGCGGATACGCGCCTGCCGGAATGCGGTTTCGGCGAAAAATCACAGCAACTGTGTGCTGGCGCCGCCGTCGGCGTAGACGACGGTGCCGGTGGTGGCGGGCAGCCAGTCGGACAACAGGGCGCACACGGTCTTGGCGACCGGCTCCGGGTCCTTCATGTTCCAGCCGACCGGTGCACGCTGATCCCAACCCTCTTCGAGCAGCCGCATCTGGTCACCGGCTTCGGCGCCCAGCGCGCCGCCGACGATGGCGCTCATGGCCAGGGTCCGGATCGGGCCTGCCGCAACGAGGTTGGAGCGGACACCGAACGGGCCGGCCTCACGAGCGACGAACCGGTTGACCGACTCCAGTGCACTCTTGGCCACGGTCATCCAGTTGTAGGCCGGCATCGCCCGGGTCGGGTCGAAGTCCATGCCGACGATGCTGCCGCCTTCGTTCATGATCGGCAGCGTCGCCTTGGCCAGCGAGGCGTAGGAGTAGGCCGAGATGTGGATGCCCTTGGCGACGTCCTCGTAGGGGGCATCGAAGAAGGGGTTGACACCCATGCCGGTCTGGGGCATGAAGCCGATGGAGTGCACGACACCGTCGAGCTTGTTGCCCTCGCCGATCACCTCGGTCACCCGATCGGCGAGCGTGGCGAGGTGCTTCTCGTCCTGCACGTCGAGCTCCAGCAACGGGGCCGGGTTCGGCAACCGGTCGGCGATGCGCTGGATCAGCTTCATCCGATCGAACCCGGTGAGCACCAGGTCGGCACCGGCCTCCTGTGCCACCTTGGCGATGTGGAACGCGATCGACGAATCGGTGATGATCCCGGTTACGAGAATGCGCTTGCCTTCGAGCAAACCTGCCATCAGTGGGACTCCTTCTTCACGGAAATATGGGGAGAGTTTCGGTACACCAAGGCTTTTGGATAAGGCTTTTGGATCAGTGACCCATGCCCATGCCGCCGTCGACCGGGATCACGGCACCGGCGATATAGCCGGCGTCCTCAGAGGCCAGGAAGCTCACCGCACCGGCAACCTCCTCGGCGGTGCCGACGCGCTTGGCGGGAATGAAGTCCAGGGCGCCGGCCTGAATCCGCTCATCGAGGGCCCGGGTCATCTCGGTGTCGATGTAACCGGGCGCGACGACGTTGGCGGTGACCCCGGCCTTGGACAGTTCCCGGGAAATCGAGCGGGCCATGCCGATCAGACCGGCCTTGGCCGCGGCGTAGTTGGCCTGGTTGCCGATACCCCACATGCCCGAGACCGACCCGATGAAGATGATCCGGCCGAACCGCTTGCGCTGCATGCTGCGCGAGGCGCGCTGCGCCACCCGGAACGCCCCGGTCAGGTTGGCGTTGATGACGTTCTCGAAGCGCTCCTCGGTCATCCGCATCAAGAACGCGTCCTGCGAGATACCGGCGTTGGACACCAACACCTCGACCGGCCCCTGGTGCTCCTCGACCTCTTTGAAGGCGCGGTCGACGGCTTCGTTGTCGGTGACATCGCACACCACGCCGAACAGCCCGTCGGGGGCACCGGAGCCGCGATGTGTGACCGCCACTTTGTGACCGTCGGCCGCCAACCGCTGCGCGATCGCCAGACCGATACCCCGGTTACCACCGGTGACCAGTACGGAACGGGAGACGAACGCCGGTCGACCGCCGGCTTCTACGGGGGCACTTTCAGTGGCGACAGTGTCACTCATGCCCGTCAACTTATCTCCTCACCGGCAGGGTCTGAAAATCGCATCGGTCGTGGTGACCACGGTCCGCGGGCCCGGGATCGGTGGTCAGCCAGGCAGTCTGCGGTTGATCACCAGGGCGGCCACCCCGGCCACGGCCAGCACCAACGCGCCCAGTCGCAGCCAGCCGAGGCTGGCATCGCCCTTGATGGTCTCGTAACCGATCTGCTGCTGCAGCGAGGTGAACACCTGCTTGAGCTGCTCCAGGCTGGACGCGGTGAAGGCGTCACCCCCGGACAGTTTGGCGATCTTGCCGAGCATCTCGTCGTCGACCGGGACGGGCTGACGCTGATCGTTGATCTCGACATAGCCGTAGGGGGTTCCGAACGACACCGTCGAGATCGGCACACCTTGGTCCTTGGCCGTCCGCGCCGCGGTGTAGGCACCCTTCGGGTTGTCCGGGTTCGACGGCACGGTCTCCTTGCCGTCGGACATCAGCACGATGCGCGCGGGAGGCTTCTCGTCACCGCCGCCGATCACCGCACCCACCGTGGCGATCGCCTGCAACGCGGTGAAGATGCCCTCACCGGTGGCGGTCCGATCGGCCAATTGCAGCTTGTCCAGACCGTTCTTGGTGGCCTCACGGTTGGTGGTCGGCTGCACCAGCACCGTCGCCGTCCCGGCGTAGGCGATCAGGCCGAGGTTGATACCCGGGGTGAGCTGGTCGGCGAACTGCTTGGCCGCCTCCTGGGCAGCCACCAACCGGCTCGGCGAGACGTCGGTGGCGCGCATCGACTGCGACACGTCGATCACCAACATGACCACCGCGCGGTTCCGCGGTATCCGAACGTCATGGGTGGGTCCGGCCATCGCCACGGTCAGCAAGACGAGCGAGATCGCCAGCAGGATCGCCGGAAGATGCCGCCAGCGCGTGGGCTGTTTGGGTGCGACGCTCTCCAGCAGCTCCATGTTGGCGAACCGCAGGATCCGCTGCTTCCGCGCGCGCTGCACCAAGACGTAGTAAGCGATCAGGCCCGCCACCACGAACAGGAACAGGAACCACCAGGCATGCGCGAAGCCCGACAGGCTCATCGGACCGAGTATCGGTAAAGTCATGTGCTAGAAGTCATTTCGGTTGTTGTTTATCTCGCGCTCATCGGCACCGGTCGGCTCTTCGCGCAAGCGCTCATCGCTGGCCCGCCAGGGCACCCCGCCGCCGATTCGCCACAAACCGGACCACATCGGCGATCCAGTCACGATCGGTGCGCAGGCTCAACAGCGGTGCATCACAACGCCGCAACGTGCGGGCGACTTCTGCCCGGTGCGCCGCAGCGGCCCGCTCGAAATCGCTGCGCAACTGCTCGTCGATGGTGAACTCGCGGGTGGCCCCCGTTTCGGTGTCCTGCAGAACCACATCGCCGACGGCGGGCAACTCCACATCGCGCGGGTCGAGGATCTCGATACCGAGCACCTCGTGCCTGCCGGCGATGGCCCGCAGCGGACGCATCCAGTTGATCGGCCCCAGGAAGTCGCTGATGATCACCGCCATGCCGCGGCGCCGCTCCGGCCGTCGCAGGGCGTCGATCGCGCCGGCCAGATCGCCGCGCACGCCGACCGGCGCGCGCGGGGTCGTTGCGATCGCCCGCAACAGTTCCTGCTCGTGCACCCGGCCGCTCAACGCCGGCACCCGACGCACGGTCTCGCCGTTGGCGATGATCGCCCCGATCCGGTTTCCGCCACCACTGTTGAGGAAGGCGATCGCGGCCGCGGCCGCCACCGCCAGATCGCGCTTCTCACATCCGGTGGTGCCGAAGTCCAGGCTGGCCGACATGTCGACGACGAGCCAGGTCTCCAGCTCACGGTCGGCGATCATCTGCCGCACGTGCGGCGTCTGGGTCCGCGCCGTCACCGACCAGTCCATCCGACGCACGTCATCACCGGGCTGATAGATCCGCGAGTCCCCCGGCTCCGACCCCGGACCCGGGATCAGACCGAGGTGGTCGCCGTGCAGAACTCCGTCGAGCTTGCGCCGCACCGTCAGCTCAAGCTTGCGCAACGCCGCCGTCAACGCGGGGTCCCGAATCTCCCCGCGCTTCAGAGACGGCAGGTCCACGGTGCGTCGGGAAGTGGTCACCGACCACCCGCGCCGGCCGCGGCGGGAACGGCGGGCGGAACCGAATGTCCTTGCTGCGGAAGCGCGTTGACCTGAGGCAGGGCGACCGTCTGCAAGATCCGGTTCACCACGGTCTCGGCCGAGACTTCGTCGGCCAGCGCGTCGTAGGTCAGCACCAGCCGGTGACGCAGCACATCGGGGATGACCTCCACGACGTCCTGGGGGATGACATAGTCACGGCCGCGCACCAGGGCCAGCGCCCGCGCCGCGGAGATGATGCCGAGCGAGGCACGCGGCGAGGCGCCGTAGGCGATCCAGGCCTTGGCGTCGGGCATGCCGAACTTCTCGGGCTCGCGGGTCGCGGTGACGATCCGCACCACGTAGTCCACCAGCGCGTGGTGCACGAAGGTGTTGGCCGCGAGTTCCTGCAGCCGCAGCAGATCACCGGTGTTGAGGATCTGCTTGGGCTCCGGCGGCTTGACGCCCATCCGGTAGATGATCTCGCGCTCTTCCTCCGGCGACGGGTAGTCGACGTTGAGTTTGAACAGGAAGCGGTCCCGCTGGGCTTCCGGCAGTGCGTAGACGCCTTCCTGTTCGATCGGGTTCTGCGTCGCCATCACCAAGAACGGGCTGGGCAGCGGGAAGGTCTTGCCGCCGATCGAGATCTTTCGCTCGGCCATGACCTCCAGCAGCGCCGACTGCACCTTGGCCGGCGCGCGGTTGATCTCGTCGGCGAGCAGGAAGTTGACCACCACCGGGCCGAGCTCGATGTCGAAGTCTTCCTTGCCCTGCCGGTAGATGCGCGTACCGATGATGTCGGTGGGCACCAGGTCAGGGGTGAACTGGATGCGGGCGAACGTGCCGCCGACCACCTTGGCGAACGTCTCGACTGCCAGCGTCTTGGCCACACCGGGCACACCCTCGAGCAGGACGTGACCCTTGGCGAGAAGTCCGACGAGCATGCGCTCGACGAGCTGATCCTGGCCGACGATGATCCGCTTGACCTCGAAGATTGCGCGTTCCAGGGTGTGCACCTCGGCCTGCAGACTTCCGTTGGTCGCGCCCTGCGGCGCGGCCGGCCCAGCATGGGAGCCCGTTGTCCCGGGCGGGAAGCCCGGCGCCGGGCTCGAACCGGGATAGCCTCCGGCGCCCTGCGGCGGTCCACTCGGTGACGTCATCAACTTCCTCCCACGGTGATCGACTACAAAACGCTGGTCATGCTCGTTGCTTCGTGGGCACGCGGGTGCCCGCCGTCAACTATTCCAGGCACTTCGAGATCCGTCGACGCTGCCCGGCAGACTTCAGGTTCCCCTCAGGATTCGATGATGCGGGCCGCGTAGGGCTGGATGCCCGCAGTACGAACCGGGCTCACGGTCACTTTGCCGGCACTGCCGGAAGCCTCCAGCATCTTGCCGCCACCGAGGTACATCGCCACGTGCTGGCTACCGCCGGGACCCCAGAACAACAGATCGCCGCGCTTCGCCTGAGCCACCGGGATCTTGCGGCCGGTGTTGTACTGGTCGCCCGAGTACTTGGGAATCAACACACCGACGCCTGCGTACGAGTATTGGGTCAGCCCCGAGCAGTCGAAGCCGACGGTGTTGGCGCCGGACTCGATGCCTTTGGTCGGTCCGCTGGGCTTGCCGCCGCCCCAGGAGTACGGCACCCCCATCTGCGACCCGCCACGACGGATCGCGTACTCGATGGCCTGCGGGCCGCGAACGCTGCCGACCGCCACGCTGGTCGGTTCATCCTTGACCAGCCCGAGGCTGGCCAGGAACTTGTGTCCCAGTCCCATGGTGACCTGGGTGGCCTGGGCGGTCGCCGCCAGCGAGGCGTTGGCGATCGCCAACGGATCCCCTGGCGCCCCGGCGCTGATCAGCTTCGGCAGCGTGGGATCCCAGCCGTCGTTCGGCGCGGCGTTGGCCGGTGCAACGAGGCTGATCGCCGCAAACGCGGTTGCGGCGATCAGGGTCAGGCAACGTAAGACGAAGCAGCGCAAGGTATTCCCATCAGTATTCGATGTAGCGGACGACGTAGGGGGTCATCCCACTGGTCCGGACCGGCGAAATCTTGACGTGTGACCCCGTGTACGGCGCTTCGAGCATCTGGCCGTTGCCCAGGTAGAGCGTCACGTGTTGGCTGCCGCCGGGGCCGTAGAAGATCACGTCGCCGCGGCGCATCTGCGAGGACGGGATCTTCCGACCCGCGTTGTACTGCGAGCCCGAGTAGTGCGGCAGTTTGATGCCGACACCGGCGAAGGCGTAAAGGATCAGGCCCGAGCAGTCGAAGCCGACGGTGTTGGCGCCCGAATCGATGCCGCGACTCGGTCCGGCCGCGTTGCCGCCGCCCCAGGAGTACGGGACACCCATCTGGGAACCGGCCCGTTGGATGACGTACTCAGAGGCTTGCCGTCCGTATACCCGCGGGATCGCGCCGTTGGTGTAGCCGGTCGGCGTCGGCAGGATCCCCAGCTTCTGCAGGAATGACCGGCCCATGTTCTGGGTCAGCTGAGCCGAGGTCGACGAGATGCCGAGGATGGTGTTGATGATGGCGACGGGGTCACCGCTGACGAATGCGCTGGGGATGGCCGGCAGCGTGGGATCCCAAGCGGTGTCCCAGTTCTGTCCCGATTGGACCGGCGCGCCGGGTTGACGATCCCAGTCACCCGCCGCAGCCTGCGGCGGTTGCGCCGACGCGGCCGGCCCGCTGGAGGCCGAGGCCTTCTGCACCTGGGCGAGTTGGGTTTGTGCGGATGCCCGCTCGGCGGTCAACCGGTCCAGCTCACCCTGTTGGGAGTTGAACGTGTCCTGAGCCTGCCGCAGCGCGTTGACGGCATTGTCCTGACTGGTCTGCGCGTTGACCGTGGCCTGATCGGCGTTCTGTTTGGCCAGCCGCGCCGCCGACTCCCGGTTCACCTGCTCGGTGCGGGCCCGCTGCAGATCGACGATCACCTTGTCGGCGCTGGCGGCCAGGGTCTGGCCCGTGGCGGCCGTGTCGACGATGTCGGCCGGATCGGACGCGGTCAGATACGAACTCGAGGGCCCGTTGACGTACGTCGCGGCGGCGAAGGTGTCGAATCGCTTCTGCGCCTGTTCGATGGCCGCGTTGGCTCCGGTGATCGCCTGTTGGCTGGCCTCGACCTCCTGCTGTGCGGTCGCGGCGGCGTCGCGGGCGTCCTGGACTTCGACGATCGCCTTGTTGACGGCTTCCTGCTGGGTCTGGATGGCTGCACCCAATTCCTGCAGCTTCTGGTCGGCGTTGGCCACGGCCGCGACCAGCGTCGCCAGTTGATCGGGACCGCCGGGCTCAGCGGATGCCGGGGCCCCGCCCGTCAACGCCGTCGCCAACAGCATCGCGGTGGTCAGCGGGACGGCCCAGATGCGGCCGAACAGTCTTGCGGCATAGGAGCCATCCGCTCCTCGCGCGCGTTGAGCGTGGTTTGCTCCTCGCATGCGCGGGACGCCAACGGTGCGTCTCATTCGACTCAAGTCTCCTATGGCTCAACGGGTGGCGTACCGGCTGATTGCTCGGAGCCTTTGCGCAGAAGTCACACGAAGCACAACTACAACAATGGGTACCTTTTGCACCGTACGTCACATCTGACGCCAAAGAAACTTTAGTCACAAACTACATTTATGTAATTGCGCAGAGTGTGACCGATTAGTGATATTTCGGGTTATTACGAACGAATGTTCGACTGCTTATGACGACTCGACAGAAGAGGCATCCGATGCCTCTGACCGGGCGAATCGTTTGCTGCGCACCTGCAGAACGCGGGTGAGGGCAGCCGCGGCGGCGACACCCAACACAAGGGTGATCGCGAGCGCCGTCCAGGGGAAATCGGGAGTCGAGATCTCCCCGGCGAAATTCTTTGCCGACAGCACGGCATTACCCGTTTTCGCCACATCCTGACCGGCTTCCAAAGTCACCCGATCGATTGTCGGACTGTAGGTACCGGCAAATGACGGGCTCAACACGAGCACGGTCGCACCCGGGTTCGCATGTCCGACCTCGCTGGCGACGTCTCGCAGCGGCGTATCGATGCCCGGATTGTTCGGCAACACGACGATCTTGAGGTCGACGCCGTTCTGACGGGCATCACTGACCACCTGACGCAGAGCCGCGACGTCGGCGTCGGGCGCACTGACGCCGTCATCGCGGACATCGGTCTGCACTGCATCCATGCACTTGGCCACGCCGTCCGGTTGGGCCGGATCCATCCCGACCGTCTCGCACACCTCGACCGGGATATAGGCCGGCAGGAACGGGATGACATGGGGTCCGGTCACAGGGGCACGGTACGCCGGAACCGCCGTGGGCGAGAAAGCGGCACGGCGATCGTCACCGCTTCGACCACCGATCGTCACGCCTGCGTGACGCTGGACCTCGAGCGCCCCTCCAGCGTGACAAACCAGTCGCGCCCCGACGGTTCCAACCCCACCACGTCACCCCAGCGTGACACTCGCGACCGAGCGCCACTCCAACGTGACAAAGCCCGTGACCGCACGGGGGTAGCACCGCGCACGCGACTGGAGAAGACTGGACCCCGGCCCGCTGGGCATTGCAGGACAAGCGTACTGTTAAGGTCATGACGCCGCCGACACAGCCCGTCGCGGCGAGATCTAGCCGGGAGTTGATGTGAGCAGCGAGAATACGGAAAATTCGTCCCTTAACTCATTTGGTGCCCGCGACACACTGACCGTCGGGGATCAGAGCTACGAGATCTACCGCCTCGACGCGGTACCCGGTACCGAGAAACTTCCCTACAGCCTCAAGGTGCTGGCCGAGAACCTGCTGCGCACCGAGGACGGTGCCAACATCACCAAGGAACACATCGAGGCCATCGCGAACTGGGATCCCTCGGCCGAGCCGAGCGTCGAGATCCAGTTCACCCCGGCCCGCGTGCTGATGCAGGACTTCACCGGTGTGCCGTGCATCGTCGACCTGGCCACCATGCGCGAGGCCGTGGCCGCCCTCGGCGGCGACCCCGACAAGGTCAACCCACTCTCCCCCGCCGAGATGGTCATCGACCACTCCGTGATCCTCGACGTCTTCGGCAACGCCGGCGCCTTCGAGCGGAACGTCGAACTCGAATACGAGCGCAACTCCGAGCGCTACCAATTCCTGCGGTGGGGCCAAGGCGCGTTCGACGACTTCAAGGTTGTCCCCCCGGGCACCGGCATCGTGCACCAGGTCAACATCGAGTACCTGGCCCGCGTCGTGATGACCCGCAACGGTGTCGCGTACCCGGACACGTGTGTGGGCACCGACAGCCACACCACCATGGAGAACGGCCTGGGCGTGCTGGGCTGGGGCGTCGGCGGTATCGAGGCCGAGGCGGCCATGCTGGGCCAGCCCGTCTCGATGCTCATCCCCCGCGTCGTCGGCTTCAAGCTGACCGGCGAGATCAAGCCGGGCGTCACCGCCACCGACGTCGTGCTCACCGTCACCGACATGCTGCGCCAGCACGGCGTGGTGGGTAAGTTCGTCGAGTTCTACGGCAAGGGCGTGGCCGAGGTCCCACTGGCCAACCGCGCCACCCTGGGCAACATGAGCCCCGAATTCGGCTCCACCGCAGCGATTTTCCCGATCGACGGGGAGACCATCAACTACCTGCGGCTGACCGGGCGCAGCGAACAGCAGCTGGCGCTCGTCGAGGCGTACGCCAAGGCGCAGGGCATGTGGCACAACCCGGACAAGGAGCCGGTCTTCTCCGAGTACCTCGAGCTGGACCTGTCCAGCGTGGTGCCCTCGATCTCGGGCCCCAAGCGCCCGCAGGACCGGATCGAGCTCTCGGACGCAAAGAACGCGTTCCGCAAGGACATTCACAACTACGTCGAGGAGAATCTGCCGGCTCCGGAGACCAAGCTCGACGAGGCTGTCGACGAATCGTTCCCGGCCAGCGACCCGGTGTCGCTGTCCTTCGCCGACGACGGCGCGGTCGACGTGCGTCCGTCGGCGGCCAACAACGCCGAAGGCCGGCCGTCCAAGCCGGTGACGGTGAAATCCGAAGAGCGCGGCGAGTTCGTGCTCGACCACGGCGCGGTCGTCGTCGCGGGCATCACCTCGTGCACCAACACCTCCAACCCGTCGGTCATGATCGGTGCGGCGCTGCTGGCCAAGAAGGCCGTCGAAAAGGGTCTGACATCCAAGCCGTGGGTCAAGACCAACATGGCGCCGGGCTCGCAGGTGGTCACCGATTACTACAACAAGGCCGGGCTGTGGCCGTACCTGGAGAAGCTGGGCTACTACCTCGGTGGCTACGGCTGCACCACGTGCATCGGCAACACCGGCCCGCTGCCCGATGAGATCTCGGCGGCCATCAACGACAACGACCTGTCGGTGACGGCAGTGCTCTCGGGCAACCGCAACTTCGAAGGCCGCATCTCCCCCGACGTGAAGATGAACTACCTGGCCTCCCCGCCGCTGGTCATCGCCTACGGCATCGCCGGCACCATGGACTTCGACTTCGAATCCGATCCGCTGGGCCAGGACCAGGACGGAAACGATGTTTTCCTGGCAGATATTTGGCCATCTGCCCAAGAAATCGAGGAGACCATCGCCTCCTCGATCAACCGCGAGATGTTCGCCGAGTCCTACGCCGACGTGTTCAAGGGCGACGAGCGCTGGCGTTCGCTGTCCACCCCGGAGGGCAACACCTTCGAGTGGGACGACGCCTCGACCTACGTGCGCAAGGCCCCGTACTTCGACGGCATGCCCGCCGAAGCGGAGCCGGTCAGCGACATCAAGGGCGCCAGAGTGCTTGCCCTGCTAGGTGATTCGGTCACCACCGACCACATCAGCCCGGCCGGTTCGATCAAGCCCGGTACCCCGGCTGCGCAGTACCTCGACGCCAACGGCGTGGAGCGCAAGGACTACAACTCGCTGGGGTCGCGCCGCGGCAACCACGAGGTGATGATCCGCGGCACCTTCGCGAACATCCGGCTCAAGAACCAGCTACTCGACGATGTGTCCGGCGGCTACACCCGCGACTTCACCCAGCCCGACGGCCCGCAGTCGTTCATCTACGACGCCTCGGTCAACTACAAGGAGGCCGGCATCCCGCTGGTCGTGCTGGGCGGCAAAGAGTACGGGTCGGGTTCCTCCAGGGACTGGGCAGCCAAGGGCACGGTGCTGCTGGGCGTGAAGGCCGTCATCACCGAGTCCTTCGAGCGCATCCACCGGTCGAACTTGATCGGCATGGGTGTCATCCCGTTGCAGTTCCCCGCGGGTGAGTCGGCCGCCAGCCTCAAGCTCGACGGCACCGAGACCTACGACATCACCGGCATCGAGGAGCTCAACAAGGGCAAGACGCCCAAGACGGTGAAGGTGACCGCGACGCGCGAAGACGGAAGTCGTACTGAGTTTGATGCCGTGGTCCGCATCGACACCCCCGGCGAGGCCGATTACTACCGCAACGGCGGCATCCTGCAGTATGTGCTGCGCAACATGCTGAAGTCGAAGTAATTCCGCCAGACCGACCGACGCATACCGACCGACGCAGATAAGGGACAGCAGTGCCCCGAGTGACGGACGACCATCTCGCGGCCCGACGCCGTCAGATTCTCGACGGCGCTCGGCGCTGCTTCGGTCAGTACGGCTATGAGAGTGCGACCGTGCGACGGCTCGAAGAAACCATCGGGCTGTCGCGCGGTGCAATCTTTCACCACTTCAAGGACAAGGACACCTTGTTCTTCGAGTTGGCGCGCGAAGATGCCGAGCGGATGGCCGACGTGGCTGCCCGCGAAGGCCTGATCCAGGTGATGCGCAACATGCTGGCGGCGCCCGAGCAGTTCGACTGGTTGGCCACCCGGCTGGAGATCGCTCGAAAACTACGTAACGATCCGGCTTTTCACCAAGGATGGGCAGAGCGGTCAGCGGAACTGGACGCCGCCATCACCGAGCGCCTGCGCCGGCAGAAGCAAGCCGGGCGCCTGCGTGACGACGTGCCGAGTGCGGTCCTGCACATCTATCTCGATCTGGTGCTCGACGGCCTGGTGGCCCGGATCGCCTCGGGCGAGGATCCGAAGAACCTCACCGCTGTCCTGGATCTGGTCGAGGCCAGCGTGCGCCAGCCAGACGCAGACGGGGTCGGTGCGAACACCTGAAACCCCTACCGCGCAGCGGTTGTGGTTTCACGCCCTGGATCGGGTGCGGTGATTGGGTCCGCCGCGGCTGCGCATGGTCGTCCCCGACTCACGCAGCAAGCTGTGAATCGAACCGTAGGAACGACCGGTGGTAGCCACCAGCGAGCGGATGCTGGCGCCCCCCTCATACGCCTTGCGCAGTTCGGTCAGCAGTTCGTCGCGATTCTTTTTCATATCCCTCATCGACATCTCCACGCTTGTGATGTCCCGACGGTTACCCAGACTAGAAAGCGCCCACACCCCGGCGCGAAGATTTGTCCAACGTCTTAATTGACGTTCCCGAAGATGGGGCGGTTCTTGAGGTTTCGCGATCAGGCGAGCTCGATGAGATCCCGATACTCGGTGGACCAGAAGTCCTCGGTGCCGTCGGGCAGCAGCACCACCCGCTGCGGATCGAGAGCCTCGGCCGCACCCGGATCGTGGGTCACCAACACCACCGCACCCTGGTAGCTGCGCAGCGCGTCGAGCACCTGCTCGCGTGAGGCGGGATCGAGGTTGTTGGTTGGCTCGTCCAGCAACAAGACGTTGGCCGTCGAGGCCACGAGACCGGCCAAGGCCAAGCGCGTCTTCTCGCCACCGGACAGCGTGCCCGCAGGTTGTTCGAGTTGAGGGCCGGTGAACATGAAGGCGCCCAACAGCCCTCGAAGATCCTGCTCCCCGGTGTCCGGCGCGGCATGGCGGATGTTCTCCCACACCGTCGCTTCGTTGTCGAGGGTGTCGTGCTCCTGGGCGAAGTACCCGATCTTGCAGCCATGACCGGGTTCCAGGACTCCCGCGTCGGCGGTCTCCGCACCGGCGAGCAGTCGCAGCAAGGTCGTCTTGCCGGCACCGTTGAGCCCGAGCACCACGACCCGGGAGCCACGGTCGATCGCCAGGTCGACACCGGTGAAGATCTCCAGCGACCCGTAGGTCTTGGTCAAGCCCTTGGCCACCAACGGTGTTTTGCCGCACGGCGCGGGTGTGGGGAACTTGATGCGGGCCACCTTGTCGGCCACCCGCTCGGCATCGAGCTCGGCGATCATCCGCTCGGCGCGCCGCAACATGTTCTGTGCGGCAACGGCTTTGGTGGCCTTGGCACCCATCTTGGCAGCCTGGGCCCGCAGTGCGCCCGCCTTCTTCTCGGCGTTGGCGCGTTCGCGGCGGCGACGCTGCTCGTCGGTGGCGCGGGCGTCGAGGTACTTCTTCCAGCCCATGTTGTAGACATCGGCCTCACCGCGTACCGCGTCGAGGAACCACACCCGGTTGACGACCTCGTCGAGAAGGTCGACATCGTGGCTGATGACGACGAGGCCGCCGGTGTGGTTGTGCAGGAAGTCCCGCAACCAGCCGATCGAGTCGGCATCGAGGTGGTTGGTGGGCTCGTCGAGCAGGAGGGTGGTGCCAGAATTCCCAGCCCCGGATCCTCCATCGCTCGCCGCGAACAAGATGCGGGCCAGCTCGACGCGCCGGCGCTGACCACCCGACAGCGTGCGCAGCGGCTGGGTCAGCACCCGGTCGGGCAGGCCCAGGCTCGCGCAGATCCGGCCGGCCTCGCTCTCGGCGGCATAACCGCCCAGCGCCGAGAACCGCTCCTCGAGCTGACCGTACTTGCGGACCGCCTTGTCGCGAGCCGCATCGTCGGCCACCTCGGCCATCAATACCTGCTGCTTTTCCAGGTCGGCCAGCAGGGTGTCGAGACCGCGCGCCGAGAGCACCCGGTCGCGCGCCAACACGTCGAGGTCACCCTCTTTGGGATCCTGTGGCAGGTAACCGATCTCGCCCGTCGTGGTGACAGATCCGGCATACGGCTCACCTTCGCCGGCCAGGATCCTCATCGTGGTGGTCTTGCCGGCACCATTGCGCCCGACCAGCCCGATCCGATCACCGGGCTGCACTCGCAGCGCCGAGCCTTCGAAAGACAGCAGCGTGCGCGCGCCGGCGCGGACCTCCAGGTCCGTTGCGGTGATCACGCTGCGGTCCTCCTCATATGTCTGTTACTTCTCGTCGGTAAAGGCCGGAGGACGCTTCTCGGCGCGCGCAGCAACCGCTTCCTCGAAGTTTGCGGTGAGCAGGCGCACGAAGAGTTGTCCCAGGCCCTCGGCCTGCATGTGCCCCTCCAGACTAGCGGCGTCCAGTCCACTCCAAAGTGTGCGCTTGGTCAACTCGATTCCCGGCCGGGAGAACGCCGCCATCCGCTCGGCCATCGCGTAGCAGGTGTCCAGCAGCACGTCCTCGGCCACCACATCCGACACCAGGCCGATGCGAGATGCCTCCTGGGCATCCACATCACGACCGGTCAGCATGATCTCGAATGCCCGCGATGAGCCGATCGCCCGCGGCAACAGGTAGGACAATCCCAGCTCACTGGCGGTAAGCCCGTTGTTGATCCCGGCAGCGCGGAAGTAGGCGCCCGTGGCGGCGACCCGGACGTCACAGGCCAACGCCAGACACAGTCCGCCTCCGATCGCCGCACCGTTGACCGCCGCGATCACCGGCTGGTGTAACCGGCGTAGGGCGAGAATCACATCATCGAGGAGCTCCATCGACCGCAACGCGTACGTCGGCCTCGTCAGCCCGGCCACATGCGGCACCGACCCAGCCGATTTGTGGTCCGCTCCCGATGAGAAACCCCGGCCCGCTCCGGTCAGCACCACCACGCGCACGCTGTTGTCGTAGCGCAGCTCCTCCAGAACGCCCTTCAAGGGCACCATGACGTCGAACGCCATGGAGTTCATCCGCTCGGGACGGTTGAGCGTCACCAGGGCGACATCCGGTCGCGGCCGGTCCACCAGTACGAACTCGTTTTGCGCAGTCACGCACAGCACGCTATCGCGTGCGGGTCATCAGACCTGTTCAGCGTCGCCTTGAGCCGCCTGCTCCCTCATCGCGGCATCGATGTCGAACTCCTTGATCTTCTGCACCAGGTCCTCCAGCGCCGCCGGCGGCAACGCGCCCGCCTGGTTGAAGACCAACTTGCCCTTCTTGAAGGCCATCAGGGTGGGGATCGAGCGGATCTCGGCAGCTGCGGCCAACCCCTGCTCGGCCTCGGTGTCCACCTTGGCGAACACGACATCGGGATGCTTCTCCGAGGCGGCTTTGAACGTCGGCGCAAACGCGCGGCACGGTCCGCACCACGAGGCCCAGAAATCGACCAGCACGATCTCGTTGTCGTTGACGATGCTGTCGAACTGTTCTGTGGTGATGTCCTGCGTACTCACACTTTTCCTAACGTCGGGGCGTAGCGGCCTGTTCCCACCATATGGCCAATACGGGACGGCAGCAGGCTTTCGACGGGTGGGGTACCCGCCGAAAGCCTGCGCTATCCCCGCTCGTCAGGCCGGCACGTCGCGCTGGTACGGACGTTTCGACTCGAACCGCCAGATCGCGTGGTCCAGATCGATGACGTTCCAGTCACGGGCTTCGGCCACCGCACGCACGAGTTCCGCGGCCCGGCCCGGGTCCATCGCACCGATTTCCCGACAGACGTAGCCGAGCACCATCCGGTCGGCTTTCACCCCGGGTATCCGCGCCAGCATGCGGGCGTAATCCCAGGTGATTCCGGACCGCTGCCCCGGCACGGCACACCAGGCCGCCTTGATCTCGTCACTGCGGCGCTCGTCTTCGGTGACCGCTCGCAACTCGTCGGCGCTCCGAACATCCAGAGCCACAAGGGCTTCCGCGATCATCGTCAGTGCCGCAGCCTTCAGCGGGGCACCGGCCGCCGTCGACGTCGGCCTGCGGTTGCCGATCTGTGCAGCCCACTGCTCGGGCCCACCCAACTCGGCGATATTCTGCAGGAGTTCCTCGGCGCCGTCGGTATCGGCGTCCGCGCCCTGAGCACCGCGATAGCCGCGGTACCGGGCGATGATCTTTTCGACCGTGACATACCGCGCCCCGGTCGAATAGATCGCATCGATCACACAGAGCGCCAACGAATCGGGGTATCCCCGCGGTGTGAACCAGCGCTGTGGGTCACCCAGATCGCGATCACAGGCAGCAAGCAATTTCTCTACATCCGACGGCATGTCGTTTCCTTCCGGCTGAGGGAACGTCGACCGTTCCCGGTTGAGTCGGAAGCTAGCCCTGTGAGCCGACAAGTTTCGTGGCCGAGCCGCAGTTATCCACAGAGCGCTACCATCCACCCTCGGTGACGATGTCACCAGGCGCACCCTTGAGCGTCACGACATTGACGGAATCGACCGGCACAAAGGGTTTTTCGTCCCCTCCGAACCACTCGCCCACACTCTTGACGCTCGCCAACCCCTCCGGCGCCGGTAGGTCCTCGGCGTCGGCGTCGTAGTAGTCGAACCACGGCAGCCCGGCAGCGACATACGCGTCCCGGTCCACCGGAGTCGGCGGTGGCACCTCGCCGGTGATAGCAGACCACTGGGTCGCACTGCACAGATGCACGAACACCCGACACGAGCGGTCCCCGTCGTAGTCGGACAGTGGACGGTCGTCGGCGTACACCTCCTGGCGCATCCGGCCGCCGGCGCCCAGGCCCATGTCCGGCGCGCACGGCGCCGGAAGAATGTCGAACAGGTCTTCGTCGATCTCCCGCCACTCGAACCGCGGTCGCGCCTGCCACGCCCGCAGCGCCTGCCCAGTGAGGCCGACGGCACGCAACTGAACCCCGCCGTGGACTTCCCGGCCGGTGAGCTGTCCTTCGACGGTGGCCCCGGCCCCGAGCGGCACCGCCACGAACTGGCGGATGAACCCGTCACCGGCATTGATGCCGTCGAGCCAGGGCTGCTCGGGCAGCACCACGTAGTTCTGCGGATCACGCGCGAGGCGGTCCTGCCACGTCGTGCCGCTCACCGCGCACACCTTGCCGATGCCGACCTGGAGCGCAGCGGGCTCCGACGAGGTGAACGACAGCCACATCGCCTCACGTTGGTAGATGGGCAACATGACGCCCCCGTGCGCCAACCAGTCTGCCGGCACCCGATCGGGATAGTCCTGCACCCGGCGCAGCGGAAACGAGCCCACACTCGGTGGCAACGGGTGCAATCCGGTCTCGGGGATACGAAGCGTCCGCTCGAAACCGACCGAAACCGGCCCGAGGACCAACTGGTCGTCGACGACCTTGACGTCAAGTCTGTCCGCCATGTGCACCTCCGTTGTCGCGTACTGGCGACATTGGTAGCACCGGGCACCGACAGTCTGTCGGTCAACCGAACGTGGTCAGTGCTAGACGGTGAAGCCCAGCGCGCGCAGCTGTTCGCGGCCGTCGTCGGTGATCTTGTCCGGGCCCCACGGCGGATTCCAGACCCAGTTGATCTTGATCTCGTTGACCAGACCGGCGCCCACCAACGCCGTGCGCGACTGATCCTCGATCACGTCGGTCAACGGACACGCCGCCGAGGTGAGCGTCATGTCGATCAGCGCGACCGACCCCTCGTCACCTTCCTCGACGTTGAGCCCATAGACCAGGCCCAGATCGACCACGTTGATGCCCAACTCGGGGTCCACCACGTCTCGCATGGCCTCTTCGACGTCGGCGAGCAGTTCGTCCGAAGCGGTCTCGCTCATCGCTTGTCCTCCATGTCGTCGCTGGCCTGTGCCAACGCTTCACCCAATGGCCTGGCCTCCGCCAGCGCTTCACCCAATGGCCTGGCCTCCGCCAGCGCTTCACCCAATGGCCTGGCCTCCGCCAGCGCGGCCTTGAAAGCCAACCATCCCAACAACGCACACTTCACCCGGGCCGGATACTTGGCGACACCGGCGAACGCGATGCCGTCCCCGAGTACATCTTCGTCCCCCTCGACGTTGCCGCGTGAGGAAATCATCTCGGTGAAGGCCGCCACTGTCTTGATCGCGTCGCCGACACTCTGGCCGATCACCTGATCGGTGAGCACCGAGGTCGCCGCCTGGCTGATGGAGCAGCCCTGCCCGTCATACGAGATGTCCGTGACGGTGTCCTTGTCGTCCGACAACGTCACCCGAAGCGTCACCTCATCGCCACAGGTCGGATTGACGTGATGCACCTCGGCGGCGAACGGCTCCCGTAACCCGCGGTGGTGCGGATGCTTGTAGTGATCGAGGATCACTTCCTGGTACATCTGGTCGATTCTCACGCGAAGAACTCCACAGCCCGCTTCACTCCGGCCACCAGGCGATCAACCTCGTCGAGCGTGTTGTACACGGCGAACGAGGCACGAGCGGTGGCAGCGATCCCGAATCGACGGTGCAGCGGCCAGGCGCAGTGATGCCCGACGCGGACAGCGACGCCCTCGTCATCGAGGACCTGCCCGACATCATGGGCATGAATGCCGTCGACCACGAAACTGACCGGCGAGCCGCGGTGTGCCATCGACTGCGGCCCGATGATCCGCACCCCCGGCACCGCACCCAGCCCCTCGAGGGCAGCGGCGACCAGTTGGTCTTCGTGCGCCTGGACCGCATCCATCCCGATGTCACGCAAATACCGTGCGGCAGCGGCCAGCCCGACCACCTGCGAGGTCATCGGGGTGCCCGCCTCGAACCGCTGCGGGGCCGGCGCGTAGGTGGTCTGCTCCATGGTGACGGTCTCGATCATGGAGCCGCCGGTGATGAACGGCGGCATCGCGTTCAGCAGGTCCGCGCGCCCGTAGAGCACACCGATGCCGGTGGGGCCGAGCATCTTGTGACCGGAGAACGCCGCGAAATCGACCTCGAGCGCATGGAAATCGACCGGCTGGTGCGGCACCGACTGGCAAGCGTCCAGCACGGTGAGCGCACCGACCGCCTTGGCCCGGGACACCAGCTCGGCGACCGGGGCGATGGCACCCGTCACGTTCGAGTGATGGCTGAACGCCACGACTTTCACCCGCTCGTCGAGCTGCACCGAATCGAGATCGATCCGGCCGTCTTCGGTGACGGAATACCAGCGCAGCGTCGCTCCGGTGCGCTGGGCCAGCTCCTGCCACGGGATCAGGTTGGCGTGGTGTTCCAGCTCGGTGGTGACGATGACGTCGCCGGGGCCGACAGCATGCTCGAACCGCTTGTCCCCCAGCACGTAAGCGACCAGGTTGAGCGATTCGGTGGCGTTCTTGGTGAACACCAGCTCATCCGAGTCGGCGCCGACGAACGCTGCGACGTCGGCGCGGCCCTGCTCGTAGGCGTCGGTGGCCTCTTCCATCAACTGGTGCGCACCGCGGTGTACCGCGCCGTTGGAGGTGGTGAGGAACTCCCGCTCGGCGTCGAGCACCTGCAGAGGCTTCTGTGACGTCGCCCCGGAATCCAGGTACGCCAACTGCTTTCCGCTGCGCATGACCCGGCTCAGGATCGGGAAATCACCCCTGATCCTGGCGAGCTCCACCGTCTGTGCCGACGCGGTCATCTCAGGCTCCGACGGCTTGGGTGAAGCGCACGTATCCGTTCTCTTCGAGCTCGTCGGCGAGTTCCGGACCGCCCGATTCCACGATGCGACCACCGACGAACACGTGCACGAACTGCGGCCGGATATAGCGCAGGATCCGGGTGTAGTGGGTGATCAGCAGGATGCCGCCGTGCTCGGCCTCGGCGTAGCGGTTGACGCCCTCGCTCACGATGCGCAGCGCGTCGACGTCCAGACCCGAGTCGGTCTCGTCGAGGATGGCAATCTTCGGCTTGAGCAGGCCGAGCTGCAGGATCTCGTGGCGCTTCTTCTCACCGCCGGAGAATCCCTCGTTGACGCTGCGCTCACCGAAGGCCGAGTCGATCTCGAGCTCGTCCATCGCGGCCTTGACTTCCTTGACCCAGTGCCGCAGCTTCGGAGCCTCGCCCCGAACCGCAGTGGCGGCGGTCCGCAGGAAGTTCGACATCGACACCCCGGGCACCTCGACGGGGTACTGCATGGCCAGGAAGAGACCTGCCCGCGCTCGTTCGTCGATGCTCATCTCGAGGACATCCTGTCCGTCGAGGGTGATGGAGCCGGAGGTGACGGTGTACTTGGGGTGTCCGGCGATCGCGTAGGACAGCGTCGACTTGCCGGAACCGTTGGGGCCCATGACCGCATGGGTCTCGCCCGATTTGACGGTCAGGTCGACGCCCTTGAGAATCGGCACCTCTTCGCCCTCAGGCGTGAAGACCGATGCGTGCAGGTCCTTGATTTCCAGTGTGGTCATTACGCAGTTCTCGATTCGGTGATAGCTAGTTCTCGTTCGATGGCTTCGGTGAGGCGCTCACGCACCTCTGGTACGGCGATCTTGGCGATGATCTCGTTGAAGAATCCACGCACCACCAGTCGCCGCGCCTGGTCCTCGGGGATGCCGCGGGCGCGCAGGTAGAACAACTGCTCGTCGTCGAATCGCCCGGTGGCACTGGCGTGTCCGGCACCGGCGATCTCCCCGGTCTCGATCTCCAGGTTGGGCACTGAATCGGCGCGGGCGCCGTCGGTCAGCACCAGGTTGCGGTTCACCTCGAAGGTGTCGGTGCCGGTGGCCTCGGCCCGGATCAACACGTCGCCGATCCACACCGTGTGCGCATCGGGCTTGTTGGACTCCGGATCACCTTGCAGCGCACCCTTGTAGAGCACATCGGACTTGCAGTGCGGGACGGCGTGATCGACCAGCAACCGCGATTCGAAGAACTGGCCGTCGTCGGCGAAGTAGGTGCCGAGCATCTTGGCGTCACCGCCGGGCCCGGTGAACCGCACGGTGGCCGAGGTACGCACGACGTCGCCACCGAGGGTGACGTTGACATGACCGAGCACCGCGTCCTTGCCGAGCTTGGCATGGTGAGCGCTGACATGGACCATGTCGTCGGCCCAGTCGGCGATCCAGATCAACCCGACGCCGGCCGAATCGCCGACGATGATCTCCACGTTGTCGGCGTAGGTGCCGCTGCCGCGCAGGTCGACCACCACGATGGCGCGCGAGAGCTCTTCCACTCGAATCTGCAGATGCCCGTAGGCCACCCTGCCTGCCCCGGGGCCGTCGACCACGATCTCGATCGGCTGGGCCACCTCGGTGTCCCGCTTGACCGTCACCACCGTCGCCGACTCGAACGACGAATAAGCCTGGGCGGCAACACGATCGGCAGGCACACCAGCCTCGCCGAGCCGCTTGTCGTCGCGGCCGACGGTCTCGACGGTCACGCCGGGCCGCTCGGTCACGGTGATGCCGGCGCTGCCGTTCGCGACGGCCGAGCCGTCGTGCAGCCCGCGCAGCCGCTTGAGCGGGGTGAACCGCCACAGCTCATCGCGGCCGCCGGGCACCTCGAAGGCGTTGACGTCGAACGAGGCGAACAACTCGCCCTTATTGACAGCCACGCTCTCGGCCGCCTCAGTCAGATTTGAACTCAACTTAACCGACCGCGCCTTCCATCTGCAGCTCGATCAGCCGGTTGAGCTCGAGCGCGTATTCCATGGGCAGTTCCTTGGCGATGGGCTCGACGAACCCGCGCACCACCATCGCCATCGCCTCGTCCTCGGTCAGGCCGCGGCTCATCAGGTAGAAGAGCTGATCCTCGCTGACCTTGGAGACCGTGGCCTCGTGCCCCATCGTGACGTCGTCCTCGCGGATGTCGACGTAGGGGTAGGTGTCGCTGCGGCTGATCGTATCGACCAGCAGCGCATCGCATTTCACGCTGGACTTGGAGCCGTGAGCGCCCTTGTTGACCTGAACCAGGCCGCGGTAGGACGCCCGGCCGCCACCGCGGGCCACCGACTTGGACACGATGTTGGAGGACGTGTGCGGGGCCAGATGCAGCATCTTGGCGCCGGTGTCCTGGTGCTGCCCTTCACCGGCGAACGCCACGGAGAGCACCTCACCCTTGGCGTGCTCACCGGTCATCCACACCGCGGGGTACTTCATGGTGACCTTGGAGCCGATGTTGCCGTCGATCCACTCCATGGTGGCGCCGGCCTCGGCCCGGGCCCGCTTGGTGACCAGGTTGTAGACGTTGTTCGACCAGTTCTGGATCGTGGTGTAGCGCACCCGGGCACCCGGCTTGACGACGATCTCGACGACGGCCGAATGCAGCGAGTCGGACTTGTAGATCGGCGCGGTACAGCCCTCGACGTAGTGCACGTAGGAGCCCTCGTCGGCAATGATCAGCGTCCGCTCGAACTGACCCATGTTCTCGGTGTTGATCCGGAAGTAGGCCTGCAGCGGGATGTCGACGTGCACGCCCGGCGGCACGTAGATGAAGGAACCACCCGACCACACCGCGGTGTTCAGCGCCGAGAACTTGTTGTCACCGGCGGGGATCACGGTGCCGAAGTACTGCTTGAAGATCTCCGGATGCTCACGCAGACCCGAATCGGTGTCCAGGAAGATGACGCCCTGGGCCTCAAGGTCCTCGCGGATCTGGTGGTACACCACCTCGGACTCGTACTGGGCGGCGACACCGGCGACGAGCCGCTGCTTCTCGGCTTCCGGGATGCCAAGGCGGTCATAGGTGTTGCGGATGTCCTCGGGCAGGTCCTCCCAGGACGCCGCCTGCTTCTCGGTGGAACGCACGAAGTACTTGATGTTGTCGAAGTCGATGCCCTCGAGGTTGGACCCCCAGTTCGGCATGGGCTTCTTGTCGAAGGTGCGCAGCGCCTTGAGCCGGGACTCCAGCATCCACTCCGGCTCGTTCTTCTTGGCCGAAATGTCACGCACCACAGCTTCGGAAAGACCGCGCTGCGCACTGGCGCCGGCGACGTCGGAGTCCGACCAGCCGTAGCCGTAGTTACCCAGCGACGCAATCGTCTCTTCCTGGGTCAAGGTCCGATCCTCTTCGCGCAAGCGGCTCATCGGTGCCGTTTCGGGCGTGGTGGTCATGTCGCCGCTCCTTGGTTGATTGTGGCGGTCGTCCGAGTGCGGGCTGTGCCCCGAACTTTGATTGTGGTGCCGGTGGTTTCGGCGCTTTCGGCGTCGAGGGGGACGTGGGTGGTACAGGCGCAGTCACCGTTGACGATGGTGGCCAGGCGCTGCACGTGGGTGCCCAGGATCTCGGCGAACGCCTCGCTCTCCGTCTCGCACAGCTCCGGGAATTCCTCGGCCACGTGAGATACCGGACAGTGATGCTGGCAGATCTGCACTCCGTGAATCGGCCCGTCCACCGGTGTCGTCGTCGTCGCATAACCGGCGCGCGTCATCGCATCGGCTACCCGACCGGCAGTATCTGCAACGTCACCCGACCCTGCGGTTACTCCCGCGAGGATGGTGTCGATCCGGCGCCGCGCGAACGTCCGCACGGCATCCTCGCCGCCGATCTCGCGAAGTTGCCGGATCGCGGCGACCGCGAGGTCGTCGTAGGTGTGGCCGAGCTTGGCCCGCCCGGCGGCCGTCAGCCGATAACGCTTCGCCGGCCGACCCCGTCCGCTGTGCTGCCACGCCGCGGCAGCGCTGGCCTGTGCGTCACCGGCGTCGATCAGGGCATCGAGATGGCGACGTACACCGGCGGCCGAAATGCCGAGCCGCTCACCGATCTGGCCGGCCGTGATGGGGCCCTCGAGCAGCAGGTGGATGATCGCGCGTCGGGTATGCCCGTCAGACGCCGGCACTACGTCATTGACCGGCGTCGGCACACCGGCCGAAACTGGGCTCGACACCGGGCTCAACACTGGGCCCGTGGTCTCGCGACGCATTTTCACAACACCATTGTGACGGAATTCCTCCGCCGGTTCTAGCAAGGGCACCCTTACGTGACCGGGGCCACCCTTGCCCGGCGTGGAGCGCGTCGATCGACGGTTACGCTGCCCTGATGGCAAGCCGCCTGTCGTCCTTCAGCTCCTCGATCGCCCGGTGGCACGGCGACGAACGGACAGTCGGGTCCCCACTCAACCCCGCCGAGGTCGTCGCGCAGCGCCGAACCCGGCTGTTCGGGGCCACCGGAACCGTGCTGATGGCGATCGGCGCCCTCGGCGCCGGTGCTCGTCCGGTCGTCCAGGACCCGACATTCGGGGTGCGGTTGCTCAACCTGCCGTCGCGTATCCAGACCGTATCGCTGACCATGACCACCACCGGCGCGGTGATGATGGCGTTGGCCTGGCTGATGCTCGGCCGATTCGCGCTCGGCCCGCGACGCATGTCCCGCAGCCAGCTCGACCGGACGCTGTTGCTGTGGGCCATCCCGCTTCTCATCGCGCCGCCGATGTACAGCAAGGACGTTTACTCCTACCTGGCACAGAGCGAGATCGGGTACATCGGGCTCAACCCGTACCAGGTCGGCCCGGCCACCGGCCTGGGCCTCGACCACGTCTTCACCCTCTCGGTGCCCAGTCTGTGGCGTGAGACCCCGGCACCGTACGGACCGCTGTTCCTGTGGATCGGCGAGAGCATCTCCGCGTTGACCGGGGAGAACATCGTCGCGGCGGTGCTCTGCCACCGGATCGTGGTGTTGCTCGGCGTCGGGCTCATCGTGTGGGCCACCCCGCGACTGGCCCGCCGCTGCGGCGTCGCCGAGGTCAGTGCGCTGTGGCTCGGTGCCTGCAATCCCCTGTTGTTCATGCATCTGGTGGCCGGAATCCACAACGAGGCCCTGATGCTCGGGTTGATGCTGGCCGGCACCGAGTTTGCGCTCCGCGGCATCGATGCTGCCGCGGCGATCATCCCCCGGCCGCTGGCCTGGCCCCACGCCCGCGAGGACTGGCAGCGCTGGTACCCGGCCGCGATGCTGACCGTCGGCGCCGTGCTGATCACGTTGTCCTCCCAGGTGAAACTGCCGTCGCTGCTGGCGCTCGGTTTCGTCGCGATGGCGCTGGCCTGGCGTCTCGGCGGCACCGTCAAGGCGTTCTTCGCCGCGAGCGTCCCGCTGGGCGCCATCTCGCTGGTGGTGATGGCGCTGATCGGCTGGGCCAGCGGGTTGGGCTTCGGCTGGTTGTCCACCCTGGGCACGGCCAATGTGGTCCGCAGCTGGATGTCCCCGCCGACGTTGCTGGCCCTGGGCACCGGCCAGGTCGGGATCCTGCTGGGGCTGGGTGACCACACCACCGCGGTCCTGGGCCTGACCCGTGGGATCGGCGTCTTCATGATCGCGATCCTGGTCAGCTGGCTGCTCGTCGCCGTGCTGCGCGGCCGGCTACATCCCGTCGGCGGCCTCGGCGTCGCCTTGGGCGGCACCATCCTGTTGGCGCCGGTGGTGCAACCGTGGTACCTGCTGTGGGCGGTGATCCCGCTGGCCGCCTGGGCGACCCGGCCCGGGTTCCGCGGTTCGACGATCGCGATCACCCTGGTCGTCGGCATCTTCGGCCCGACGGCCAACGGCGACCGGTTCACCTTGTTCCAGATCGTGATGGCCACCCTGGCCAGCACCATGATCGTGCTGATCCTCATCGGGCTGACCTGGCGTCGATTGCCGTGGCGCGCGTCACGCCAGAGGGACACAAGCCCACCGCCGACACCCGCGCAGTCTCCCGACGCCTACGCTGAATCCCCGTGACCTCGCGTTCCGAAGCCGGCGGCTCCTCGCGCAAGCGCTCGTCGGCAGCCGGCGGCTCCTCGCGCAAGCGCTCGTCGGCTCCACCAGTGCTGCTCCGCGGCGTCAGCAAGCGCTACGGTTCCACCACAGCGGTGTCGAACCTGGACCTCGAGGTGCAACGCGCCGAAGTGCTGGCGTTGCTGGGTCCCAATGGCGCCGGGAAGACCACCACGGTCGAAATGTGTGAAGGATTCATCCGCCCGGACGACGGCCGGGTCGAGATTCTCGGTCTGGATCCTGTCGCCGAGAACGCCCGGGTCCGCGAACGGATCGGGGTGATGTTGCAGGGCGGCGGTGGCTATCCCGCGGCTCGCGCCGGCGAAATGCTCAAGCTGGTGGCCTCCTACGCCGCCGATCCCCTCGACCCGGCCTGGCTGATGGAGACGCTCGGACTCACCGAATCGGCCCGCACCACCTACCGCCGGCTGTCCGGCGGCCAGCAGCAGCGCCTGGCCCTGGCCTGCGCCGTCGTCGGCCGGCCCGAGCTGGTCTTCCTCGACGAACCCACCGCCGGAATGGACGCTCACGCCCGAATTGTGGTGTGGGAGTTGATCGATGCGCTGCGCCGTGACGGTGTCACCGTCGTGCTGACCACCCATCACCTCGCCGAGGCCGAGGAACTGGCCGACCGGATCGTGATCATCGATCACGGGGTGGCGGTCGCCACCGGTACGCCGGCCGAATTGACCCACAGTGGCGCGGAGAACCAGTTGCGGTTCAGTGCGCCACGCAAGCTCGACCTGTCCCTGTTGACCGCCGCCCTGCCGGAGGGTTACAAGGCCGCCGAGACGGCTCCCGGGGAGTACCTGGTGGAGGGGCAGATCGACCCACAGGTGCTGGCGACGGTGACAGCGTGGTGCGCGCGGCTCAACGTGTTGGCCACTGGCATGCGGGTGGAGCAGCGCAGCCTCGAAGACGTTTTCCTCGACCTCACCGGACGGGAGCTGCGGTCATGACGAGCACGCCGAACCGATTCGTCCCAGGAACCTTTTCCCCGGACCCGCGCCCGGCGAAGGTGCCGGCGATGCTGGCCGCCCAGTTCGGGCTGGAGCTGAAACTGTTGCTGCGCAACGGCGAACAGCTTCTGCTGACGATGTTCATCCCGATCACGCTGCTGGTCGGGATGACGCTGTTGCCGCTGGGATCATTCGGCGATCACCGCGCCGCCACGTTCACGCCGGCCATCATGGCGCTCGCCCTGATCTCCACCGCCTTCACCGGGCAGGCCATCGCGGTGGCCTTCGATCGTCGATATGGCGCGCTCAAACGGCTCGGCGCGACGGCGCTCCCGGTCTGGGGAATCATCGTCGGCAAATCGCTGGCCGTGGTGACCGTGGTGTTCTTGCAGGCAATCCTGTTGGGTGCCATCGGTTTTGCGCTGGGGTGGCGGCCTTCGCCGCTGGGGTTGGCGCTGGGTGCGGTGGTGATCGCGCTGGGCACCGCCACATTTGCCGCATTGGGGCTGCTGCTCGGCGGCACGCTCAAAGCCGAGATCGTGCTGGCGTTGGCGAACCTGTTGTGGTTCGTTTTCGCCGGCCTCGGCGCGTTGACCCTCGACGGTGGGCCGGTGCCGTCGGCCCTGCGGTGGGCCGCCCGACTGACCCCGTCCGGTGCCCTCACCGAAGCCCTGACCCAGGCGATGACGGTATCGGTGGACTGGTTCGGGCTGGCCGTGTTGGCCGTCTGGGGCGCGGTGGCCGCGGTGGCCGCATTGCGGTGGTTCCGGTTCACCTGATCCAGCACCGCCCCTACTACGGGCTGTAGTTCCTGATCAACTACGATCAGGCCGTGCCCGTCGGAAGAGCGTTCCAGCGACTGGTCGACCTGCTGCCCATGCCGAGCCTTCGGGCTCAGCGGGTGATCGCATTCCTGGTGATCCTCACCCAAGGCGGTATCTCGGTCACCGGGGCGATCGTCCGGGTCACCGCATCCGGCCTCGGGTGCCCGACCTGGCCGCAATGCTTCCCCGGCAGCTTCACCCCGGTCCCGCACGCCGAGGTCGCCGTCGTGCATCAGGTGGTCGAATTCGGAAACCGGATGATCACGTTCCTCGTCGTCCTGACCGCGATCGCCGCCGTGCTGGCGGTCACCCGCGCCCGCCGGCGCCGTGAGGTGCTGATCTACGCCTGGCTGATGCCGGCCTCGACCGTGGTCCAGGCGATCATCGGCGGCATCACGGTGCGCACCGGTCTGTTGTGGTGGACCGTGGCCATCCACCTGCTCGCCTCGATGGCGATGGTGTGGCTCGCCGTTCTGCTGTTCGTCAAGATCGGCCAGCCCGATCAGGGTGCGCCCACAGCGACAGCGCCGAAACCGCTGCGCCAGTTGACGGTTCTGAGCGCGGTGATCCTGGCGGCCGTGCTGGTGACGGGCACCCTGGTCACCGGCGCCGGCCCGCATGCCGGGGACAAGAGCCTCGAGCGCGTGGTCCCGCGGCTACAGGTCGAGATCACCACGCTGGTCCACATGCACTCGTCACTCCTGGTCGCCTACCTGTCGCTGATCGTCGCGCTGGGCTTCGCCCTGGCCGCGGTGCGCGCCCCCCGCCCGGTCCTGGTCCGGCTCGCCGTCCTGTTGGTGCTGGTGTGCGCGCAAGGCCTCGTCGGGATCGTGCAGTTCTACACCGGGGTGCCGGCCGCGCTGGTCGCAGTGCATGTCGCCGGCGCGGCCGCCTGTACCGCGGCCACCGCCGCACTGTGGGCGTCGATGCGTGAGCGGGTCACTTCGGCGTCGGGCCTGAAGGCAGCGGACTAGAACGCCCGGTGCGACAAGGGGCCCAGCCCCAAGCGCTCCAACGCCCCTTCGACGCCCACGGCGAACTGCCGCTCCGCATGCTCGCGCTCACGCTGACCGAGCTGACGGAATCCCAGCGACGGCTCCACCAACTCCAACTCCAGCAGGCGGGGGTCTGCCGGGCCGCCGATCACGTCGACCCGGGCATACACCAGATCCGCGGGTTCCAGATCGAACGACCGCATCACCGCTTTCAGTGTCCGACGACCGACCTCCCAGACCTCGTCGTCGGGTTCGGCCGGTGACAACGCCTCGTGCGCGTAGGTGCCGGTCTCCTCGAACTCGGGAGGCTGGCCGGGCGGCGGCAGGATCGGTGCCTTTGTGAACGCGTGGGATTGCTCGCCGGCCAAGAAGACCAGCGCGGTCTCGCCGTCGCGAATCCTGACCGGATCGTCGACCGCGAAGTATTCGGTGGCCACCACGGGAACGCCCAGGCGCTGTAGGTCGCCGAGGTAACGCTTGTCGGTGTTCCATTCCACGATCCGCAGCGGGTTGATCAGGTGCCGTACCGACCGGGTCCACGCCAGGAATTCGTCGAGACGTTCGGTGTAATCCCACGTGGCGCGCAAGATCACCACGTCTGCTTCCAGCGTGGCTGGATCGTCCCAGGGCAACCAGCGCGCGTGGAGCCCGCGGTGACGCAGCGCCGCGATCAGGCCGGCGTCGTCGCCGTCGCCCTCCGGAAGGGCTGGGCAGCCGGCCAACACGATGCGGGGATGGAACACATCCGGACGGGCGAGCTTCACCTCCGCGATGATAGGTGTGGATGATGGATGGCGTGTATGCCATCGAAGTTGCCGAGACCGGCGGACCCGAAGTCCTGAGCTACGTCGAGCGGCCCGAGCCCTCCCCCGGCCCGGGCGAGATACTGATCAAGGCCGAGGCGATCGGCGTCAACTTCATCGACACCTATTTCCGATCCGGACAGTATCCGCGGGAGCTCCCGTTCGTCGTCGGGTCCGAGGTCTGCGGCACTGTGGCGGCGATCGGCGACGACGTGGCCGCATTGGCCGTCGGCGATCGTGTGGTCACGGCGAACGCGACCGGCGCCTACGCGGACTTCTGCGTCGCCCCAGCCGATTTCGCTGCCTATGTACCCGAAGGTGTGGCGCCCGACGCGATCGCCTCGGCGCTGCTGAAGGGCATGACCGCGCACTACCTGATCAAGTCCACGTACGCCGTGCAGCCGAACGACACGATTCTGGTGCACGCCGGCGCCGGCGGGGTCGGCCTGATCCTGACCCAGTGGGCCACCAGCATCGGCACCCGGGTGATCACCACCGCCTCGACGCCGGAGAAGGCCGAACTGTCCCGCCAGGCCGGTGCCGTCGAAGTTCTCGAATACCCTGAGGACCCCGACGAGTTCGGCGCCAAGATTCGTGACCTCACCGGAGGTCTGGGGGTGGCCGCGGTCTACGACGGCGTCGGTGCCTCCACCTTCGACGCGAGCCTGGCCAGCTTGGCCGTCCGCGGCACCCTGGCCCTGTTCGGCGCCGCCAGCGGCCCGGTGCCGCCCGTCGACCCACAACGGCTCAACTCGTCGGGCTCGGTGTTCCTGACCCGCCCGACACTGGCTCACCACACTCGTACCCCTGATGAATTCTGCTGGCGGGCAGGCGAACTGATCAATGCGATCGCCGACGGCTCGATCACCATCACCGTCGGTGGGCGTTACCCGCTGGCCGAGGCCACCCAAGCCCACACCGACCTGCAGGGCCGCAAGACCGTCGGCTCGATCGTGCTGGTGCCCTAGACCGGCCGCGCCTCGGGGAATGTCCAGGAGCCGTCGAGGATCTCGGTCCTCGGCCGGTACAACCGCACGAGGTAGTTCCAGCCCGCGGTCACCGGTAGCACATTGCCCGCGCCACTACCGCCGAACTGGATCGTGATGGCACCGTCGGGGTCTTTGACGGCGGTGACATTGTTCACCGAATAGGCGTTCTGCGGGTTCGGGGTGAAATAGCCGTCCTGGTTGTACACCGTCACCGACCAGAACCCGTCCACCGGAACATCGTTCACGGTCGTTCGGTGCACTGTGGCGCCGTCGTTTCGGGGTGGCACCACCGTGAGGTACAGCGCGTCGCGTTCCGGATTGCCGCCCCAGGCGAACGCCGAGCCGATCAGGTGGCGCACCGGGTCCACCTCGTATTTCGCGCCGAACATGGCTTTGGTGTCGGTCAGGGTCGTGGACAACGTGACGAGCGCGTCACGAACGGTCTTCTGACTGACCGGGTCCCACTGCGGAACCTCGAAGAATCCCGGATCGTCCTGTGAGATGACGATCGCGTCCTGCAGCGCGTGGACCGCGGCCAGATCGGCGGCGTCGGCGGGATTGACCAGGGTGCGCACCGCGACGATCGCATATCGCGTGTCCACCGAGTCACGACTGAACGTCACCTCGGCCGGCGCGTAGGCGACGTTGGTGGTGTAGTGGTCCTCGCTGATCACCTGTAGCGACATGAACCGGCCCGCGCTGTCGGGCAGCACGACGGTGACCGGGCCGGCATCGAGATCGAACACCGCTGCCGAATAGAGCGTGTCGCGGTTCTGCCGGATCACGAGCTGATGGTCGATCGGGGTCAGCTCGCGGATGTGGAAGAACTGGCCGAATCCGCCGTCGGCAACCGCGCCGGCGAAATACAGGTCGGATTCAGCGCGGGCGAAGTTGTCGGGGCTCACCAAACCGGTCATCGACACAACGCTGCCACACCGCACGTGCCGGCGCGGCATTTGGCGAGCTCAGTTACCGAAGATCGTCGGCAACGCCAGCGCCGAGTCGATGGCCAGCGCGCAGAACACCACCGCGAGGTAGTTGTTCGACTGCAGGAACAACCGCAGCGGCTTGACGGGTTCCCCGCGCTTGACCCCGGAGTACAGCTGGTGGGCCATGATCAGGAACCAGGCGCCGGCCAACAGCGCAACCGCGCCGTAGAGCCAGCCGGTGGCCAGGGCCAGCACCAGCGTGGTCAGCACTGTCACCCAGGTGTAGATCAGGATCTGCCGGGTGACCTCGCGCTCGGTGGCCACCGCGGGCAGCATCGGCACCCCGGCCGCCTTGTAGTCGTCCTTGTACCGCATCGCCAGGGCCCAGGTGTGCGGCGGTGTCCAGAAGAAGATGATCAAGAACATCACCAACGCCGGCCACTGGATCGTGCCGGTCACCGCCGACCAGCCGATCATCACCGGCATGCATCCGGCCGCCCCGCCCCAGACCACGTTCTGTGACGTGCGGCGCTTGAGTATCAACGTGTAGATGAAGACGTAGAACGCGATGGTGGCCACCGCCAGCAACCCGGACAGCAGGTTCGAGGTCCACCACAGCCAGCAGAACGAGACCACCGACAGCACCAGACCGAAGATCAGCGCGTGCCGGGTGGGCACGGAGGCCTGGGCCAGCGGGCGGCGAGCGGTCCGCTTCATCACCTTGTCGATGTCGGCGTCGGCCACACAGTTCAAGGTGTTGGCGCCGGCTGCCGCGAGCCCGCCACCGATGAGGGTGTTGAGGATCAGCAGCGGGTCAATCGTGCCGCGGTCGGCCAGCAGCATCGCCGGGATCGTGGTGACCAGCAACAACTCGATCACACGCGGCTTGGTCAACGCCAAATACGACAGGAAGGTGGACCGTATTCGGCTCGGCGCCCCATTGATGAGCCGGCGCTCGCGAATGCTCACGCAAATAACTCCTCGGGTGGCGTCACGCGGCTTCTACTACAGACGATGGTAGACCGCCGCCCGAAATCCTCAGAATCGCAGGGTCTGTTCGGGACGGCGACGGGGTAAACGACCGGGTATCGGTGTGCGAACCAGTCTGCATCGGATGAGTCCACCCCACTAGGGTGTTTGAGGTAGCAGCATGGCAACTGCGCGCACGTATCAGCAGTTTGACGACGAGGAAGTGAGCTTAGTGACCACCGCCGAAGAGATCACCGCTCTCACCCAGCCCAACCATCCCGACGATTGGACCGACCTCGACAGCCGTGCGGTCGACACCGCCCGGGTGCTGGCGGCTGATGCGGTGCAGAAGGTGGGCAACGGCCACCCCGGCACGGCGATGAGTTTGGCACCGCTGGCCTACACCCTGTTCCAGCGGCAGTTGCGTCATGACCCGAGCGACACCCACTGGCTGGGGCGCGACCGGTTCGTGCTGTCCTGCGGGCATTCCAGCCTCACGCTCTACATCCAGCTGTACCTCGGCGGATTCGGCCTGGAGCTGTCTGACATCGAGGCACTGCGCACCTGGGGTTCCAAGACCCCCGGCCATCCGGAGTTCCGCCACACCAAGGGTGTCGAGATCACCACCGGGCCGTTGGGCCAGGGCCTGGCCTCTGCGGTCGGCATGGCGATGGCCGCTCGCTACGAGCGTGGCCTGTTCGACCCGGACGCCGAGCCCGGCACCAGCCCGTTCGACCACTACATCTACGTGATCGCCTCCGACGGCGACATCGAGGAGGGCGTCACCAGCGAGGCGTCGTCGCTCGCCGGTACCCAGCAACTCGGCAACCTGATCGTCTTCTACGACAAGAACCACATCTCAATCGAGCACGACACCGACATTGCGTTGAGCGAGAACGTCGCCGACCGCTACCGCGCCTACGGCTGGCATGTCCAGGAGATCGAGGGCGGCGAGAACGTCGTCGGGATCGAAGCGGCCATCGCCGAGGCCAAGAAGGTCACCGACAAGCCGTCGTTCATCTCCGTCCGCACGATCATCGGCTACCCCGCACCGACCAAGATGAACACCGGCGGCGTGCACGGCTCGGCCCTGGGCGCCGACGAGGTGGCGGCCACCAAGAAGGTGCTGGGCTTCGACCCGGACAAGACGTTCGAGGTCGATGACGACGTCATCACCCACACCCGGGAACTGGTCGGCCGCGGCAAGCGGGCCCACGACGAGTGGCAGGTCGATTTCGACGCCTGGGCCAAGCGCGAATCCGAACGCAAGAAACTTCTCGACCGGCTGCTGGCCCAGGAACTGCCCGAGGGCTGGGATGCTGACCTGACCCACTGGGAGCCGGGCAGCAAGGCGGTGGCCACCCGCGCCGCCTTCGGTCAGGTGCTCAACGACGTCGCACCGAAATTGCCCGAATTGTGGGGCGGCTCAGCCGATCTCGCCGGTAGCAACAACACCACGATCAAGGGCGTCAAGTCGTTCGGACCGCCGTCGATCTCGACCGACGACTTCTCCGCGGACTGGTACGGCCGGGTGCTGCACTTCGGCATCCGCGAGCACGCGATGGGTTCGATCCTGTCCGGCATCGTGCTGCACGGCCCCACCCGCGCGTTCGGCGGCACCTTCCTGCAGTTCTCCGACTACATGCGGCCAGCGGTCCGGCTCGCCTCGTTGATGGACATCGACACCATCTACATCTGGACCCACGATTCGATCGGCCTCGGTGAGGACGGACCGACCCACCAGCCGATCGAGCACCTGGCCGCCCTGCGGGCGATCCCCCAGCTGGCCGTGGTCCGTCCCGGCGATCCGAACGAGACCGCGTACGCCTGGCGCAGCATCATCGCCCGCGGCAACGGCAGCGGACCGGTCGGCTTCATCTTGACCCGCCAGGGCGTTCCGGTCCTGGAAGGCACCGACGCCGACGGTGTCGCCCGCGGCGGCTATGTCCTGGGCGGCACCCCCGAGGACAACCCAGACGTGGTGATCATCGCCACCGGCTCGGAGCTGCAGCTCGCCGTTGCAGCGCAGAAGCTGTTGGCAGACAAGGACATCAACGCCAGCGTGGTGTCGATGCCGTGTGTCGAGTGGTTCGAATCGCAGCCCAAGGAGTACCGCGATTCGGTGCTGCCGCCGGCGGTTTCGGCCCGGGTGGCGGTCGAGGCCGGCGTGGCGCAGAGTTGGTACAAGCTGGTCGGAGACACCGGCGAGATCGTCTCGATCGAGCATTACGGTGCCTCCGCCGACGACAAGACGCTGTTCCGTGAGTTCGGTTTCACCGCCGAGGCTGTGGCCGCCGCGGCGGAACGATCTCTGGACAACTGACAGACGAACAGGAGAAGGCGAACATGACTCAGAACCCGAATCTCGCGGCGCTGAGCGCCGCGGGCGTATCCGTCTGGCTCGACGACCTGTCGCGCGAGCGGCTGCAGTCCGGGAACCTCACAGACCTGATCAACACCCGCAGCGTGGTGGGGGTCACCACCAACCCGTCGATCTTCCAGGCCGCGCTGAGCAAGGGCACCGCGTATGACGCGCAGGTCAAAGAACTGGCCGATCGTGGCGCCGACGTCGACGCCACGATCCGCACCGTCACCACCGACGACGTCCGCAACGCCTGTGACGTCCTGGCCAAGACCTACGAGGCGTCCGACGGTGTCGACGGACGGGTCTCCATCGAGGTCGACCCGCGGCTGGCACACGACACGGACAAGACGATCCTGCAGGCCATCGAGCTGTGGAAGATCGTCGACCGGCCCAACCTGCTGATCAAGATCCCGGCCACGCTGGCGGGCCTGCCGGCGATCACCGCGGTGATCACCGAGGGCATCTCGGTCAACGTGACGCTGATCTTCTCCGTAGAACGCCACCGCGCGGTCATGGACGCGTACCTCGCCGGGTTGGAGAAGGCCAAGGAGGCCGGCCACGATCTGTCCAAGATCCACTCGGTCGCCTCGTTCTTCGTTTCCCGCGTGGACACCGAGATCGACAACCGTCTGGACAAGATCGGCAGTCAGGAGGCGCAGGCGCTGCGCGGCAAGGCCGGAGTGGCCAACTCCCGGCTGGCGTACGCCGCCTACGAGGAGGTCTTCGGCAGCGAGCGCTTCGCCGCACTCAAGGGCGACGGTGCCCGGGTGCAGCGTGTGCTGTGGGCCTCCACCGGAGTGAAGAATCCGGACTATCCGGACACCCTGTACGTCACCGAGTTGGTGGCCGCCGACACGGTGAACACCATGCCGGAGAAGACGCTGGAGGCGTTCGCCGATCACGGCGAGACCACCGGGGACACCATCAGTGGCACCGCAGCGGCGTCGCAGGAGATCTTCGACAAGCTGAGCGCGGTCGGCATCGACCTGACCGACGTGTTCAAGGTGCTCGAAGACGAAGGTGTCGAGAAGTTCGAGAAGTCGTGGCAGGAACTGCTCGACGCGACCCAGGGCCAACTCGACGCCGCCGCACGATGACGGTCGCCGACACGGGCACCACGTGGCATAACCCGCTGCGGGACAAGCGGGACAAACGCATGCCCCGCATCGCGGGGCCGTGCGCGGTGGTGATCTTCGGGGTCACCGGTGATCTGGCCCGTAAGAAGCTGATGCCGGCGATCTACGACCTGGCCAACCGAGGGCTGCTGCCGCCGAGTTTTGCGCTGGTGGGCTTCGCCCGGCGCGACTGGCAGGACCAGGATTTCGGCAAGATCGTGTACGACGCGGTCAAGCAGCACGCCCGCACGCCGTTCCGCCAGGAAGTCTGGGACCGATTGGCCGAGGGCTTCCGGTTCGTACAGGGCACTTTTGACGACGACGCCTCATTCGAGCGGCTGAAAGAGACCCTGAACAAACTCGATGTGGAGCGCGGCACGAGCGGCAATCACGCGTTTTACCTGTCGATCCCGCCGAAGTCGTTCCCTCAGGTCTGCGAGCAACTGTCGAAGTCGGGTCTGGCCGACAAGCCCGAAGGCAGTTGGAGCCGGGTGGTCATCGAGAAGCCGTTCGGTCACGACCTCCAGAGCGCAGAAGAACTCAACGCAGTGGTCAACAGCGTCTTCCCGGAGTCATCGGTGTTCCGCATCGATCACTACCTGGGCAAGGAGACCGTCCAGAACATCCTGGCGCTGCGCTTCGCCAACGAGCTGTTCGAACCGGTGTTGAACTCGCACTACGTCGACAGTGTGCAGATCACGATGGCCGAGGACATCGGGCTCGGCGGCCGCGCTGGCTATTACGACGGTGTGGGTGCGGCCCGCGACGTCATCCAGAACCACCTGCTGCAACTGCTGGCGCTGACGGCGATGGAAGAACCGGTGAGCTTCTCCCCCGCCGAACTCCAAGCGGAGAAGATCAAGGTGCTCTCGGCCACCCGGCTCGCCGAGCCGCTGGACGAGACCACCTCCCGAGGGCAGTACGTGGCGGGCTGGCAGGGCGGCGAGAAGGTCGTCGGACTGCTTGACGAGGAGGGTTTTTCGAAGACGTCGACAACCGAGACGTTCGCCGCGATCACGCTGGACGTGGACACCCGCCGCTGGGCCGGTGTGCCGTTCTATCTGCGTACCGGAAAACGCTTGGGGCGCAGGGTCACCGAGATCGCGCTGCTGTTCAAACGGGCGCCGCACCTGCCGTTCGACGCCACGATGACCGATGAACTCGGCCAGAACGCGCTGGTGATCCGGGTACAACCCGACGAGGGCATCACGTTGCGGTTCGGGTCCAAGGTTCCCGGCCACATCATGGAGGTCCGCGATGTCAGCATGGACTTTTCCTATGGTTCGGCCTTCGCCGAGGAGTCACCGGAAGCCTACGAACGTCTGATCCTCGACGTGTTGCTGGGCGAACCGTCGCTGTTCCCGGTCAACGCCGAGGTCGAATTGTCTTGGAAGATCCTCGATCCCGCGCTGGAGTACTGGGCCACGCACGGTAAGCCCGACCCCTACGAGGCCGGAACATGGGGACCTGATTCGGCGTTCGAGATGTTGCGCCGGTCGGGCCGGGAATGGAGGCGGCCGTGATCCGCGAAGGAGGCGAGCCATGATCGTCGATCTGCCCGACACGAACACCGGCGCGATCAACAAGAAGATCGTCGCCATGCGGGAAGAGGGTGGCGCGATCACCCTCGGTCGGGTGCTGACGCTGGTCATTTCCACCGATTCCGAGTCGATGCTCGAGGAGTCGATCGACGCGGCCAATGCGGCCAGCCGTGAGCACCCATGCCGCGTGATCGTGGTCATCCCCGGAGACCGATTGACCACCGAGGCCCGGTTGGATGCGCAGTTGCGGGTGGGCCGCGATGCCGGGGCCAACGAGGTCGTGGTGCTGCACCTGTCGGGTCCGCTGGCCAACCATGCCAGCAGTGTGGTGACGCCGTTCCTGCTTCCCGATACCCCGGTGGTGACCTGGTGGCCCGATCTCGCACCCGCGGTCCCAGCACAGGATCCGTTGGGCAAGTTGGCGGTTCGCCGGATCACCGACGCCACCAACGGTGCCGATCCGTTGGCCTGCATCAAGAGCAGGCTCAACGGCTATACGGACGGTGACACCGACCTGGCGTGGAGTCGCGTGACCTACTGGCGGGCGTTGCTCGCCGCGGCGATCGACCAACCCCCGCACGAGCCCATCACCTCCGCGCTGGTCTCCGGGCTCAAAGACGAACCGGCGCTCGATATTCTGGCCGGCTGGTTGGCCGGCCGGATCGACGGACCGGTGACCCGCGCCGTCGGTGAATTGAAGGTCGAGCTCACCCGGCCCAGCGAAACCGTGACGTTGGCTCGCCCGCAGACCGGCGTGACCGCGGTGTTGAGCCGTACCGGCAAGCCGGATGCGTTGGTGCCCTTGGCTCGCCGCGAGGCCAAGGAATGCCTGGCCGAGGACCTGCGCCGCCTCGACGCCGATGAGATCTATTACGACGCACTCAAGGGAATCGACAAGGTCCAATACATATGAGCACAGTGATCGAACGTCATGCCGACTCCGACACCCTGGTGGCCGCCGCGGGCGACCGGTTGGTCGCCGCCATCAAATCGGCGATCGCCGAGCGACATCAGGCCACCGTCGTGCTCACCGGCGGGGGTACCGGCATCGGCCTGCTCAAGCGCGTCCGGGAGCGCGGTGACGAGATCGACTGGACGAAGGTCCACGTCTACTGGGGTGACGAGCGGTTCGTGCCGCAGGACGACGACGAACGCAACGACAAGCAAGCTCGTGAGGCGCTGTTGGACCACGTCGGGATCCCCGACGTGAACGTGCATGCCATGGCCGCCAGCGACGGCGAATTCGGTGACGACCTCGACGCGGCTGCGACCGGCTATGCACAGGTGCTCGAGGCCAATTTCGACGCGCCGGGCCCCGAGTTCGACGTGCACCTGCTCGGGATGGGCCCAGAAGGACACATCAACTCGCTGTTCCCGGATACTCCCGCGGTGCGCGAAACTCAGCGCCTGGTGGTGGGGGTGTCGGACTCCCCCAAACCGCCGCCGCGGCGAATCACGTTGACGCTGCCCGCGGTTCAGAATTCGCGAGAGGTCTGGCTCGTGGTCTCTGGGGAAGGCAAGGCCGACGCGGTGGCCGGCGCTCTGGGCGGTGCCGAACCGACCGACATCCCGGCGGCCGGTGCGATCGGTCGCGAGCGCACCGTGTGGTTACTCGACGACGCTGCCGCAAGCAAACTCTGAGCCGACCGTCACTCGTCGTTACCGGCCCGGCACTCGCCGGCGTCGGCCAAGGCCTCGGCGTAGCCGGCCAGGTAGTCGGCGACCAGTTGATCGGGAAGGACCCGGTCAGCCGTAACGGCCGATCGGGTCGGTGGTTCGCAGAATTGCCGCACAGTTATTCAGACGTGATTCGTCCTCGTTTGGTTCCCTGCGATCACCCGTACGCCATACTGTGTGGCATGGCAGACAAAGGCGACGGCCGGGCCCGCCCGGCTTCGGGACGGCAGCGGATTCGGACACTGACGCAGGCCGCGCTCAACGCTGACATGACAGTGGAGCAGGTCGACACCCTGCTCAGCGACCTCAGCACCACCCTGGTCGATCTCAACAAGTCGACCGGAGGACTGGACGCCACGCTCGACCGGTTCAACGACACCATCACCCGGATCGACGAGCTCGCGCCTCGGCTGATCGGTGTGGTCGACCGGCTGGAATCCATCGTCGACCGCGTGGAGGCCATCGTCGGGATCGGCGAGGCGGTGATGTCGCCGCTGGCTGCGACGGAGAACGCGGTCCGCGGAATGGTCAGCCGGATTCGGGCGAGCGCCCACCTGTAATTCCTCGCCGAGATGACGCGACTCAGCCGCTGTTCCGCAGTGCGGTGGCCAATCCGCTCATGGTGAGCAGGATTCCGCGCTGTACCAACTCGTCGGCGTCCCCCGCGCGGTATCTACGGAGCAACTCGACCTGCAGATGATTGAGCGGTTCGAGATAGGGAAACCGGTTGAACACCGAACGCGCCAGGGCCGGGTTGTCGGCCAACAGATCGTCCTGACCGGTGATGAGTTTGTACATCGCGATCGTGCGGCCGTGTTCGGCCACGATCTTGTCGAACACCCTGCTGCGCAGTTCTTCGTCATCCACCAGTTCCGAATACCGGGCCGCCAGACCCAGATCCGACTTCGCCATCACCTGCGCCATGTTGGAGAGCACCGTGCGGAAGAACGGCCACCGCGCGTAGAGGTCTTGTAAGACCGCCAGACGTGACGCGTCGCCGTCGATCCACTGCTCGAACGCGGTGCCGGTGCCGTACCAACCCGGCAGCATCACCCGGGACTGGCTCCAGGCCAGGACCCAGGGGATGGCCCGCAGATCGGCGATCGACGTAGTCGGCTTACGAGAGCTCGGGCGGCTGCCGATGTTGAGCGCGCCGATCTCGCTGACCGGGGTCGACGCCTGGAAGTACTCGACGAATCCCGGTGTCTCGTGGACCAATTCGGCGTATGCGCGCTGGCCGCGAGCCGCCAGCTCGTCGAGCACCCGGTAGGCGGGCTCGGGGTCGTCGCCCAGCCCCTCGACGTCGAGCAGGGTGGACTCCAGCGTCGCGGCCACCAGCGTCTCCAGGTTGCGGTGGGCGATCCGCGGCTCGGCGTACTTCGCGGCGATCACCTCACCCTGTTCGGTGATCCGCAACGATCCCTGCACCGCCCCGGGTGGCTGGGCCAGGATCGCGTCGTAGCTCGGCCCGCCGCCGCGGCCGACGGTGCCGCCGCGACCGTGAAAGAGACGCAACCTGATCCCCGTCTTGCGCGCAGTCTCGACGAGATCCAGCTCGGCCCGGTACAGCGCCCAGTTCGCCGCGAGATAACCACCGTCTTTGTTGGAGTCCGAGTACCCCAGCATCACCTCCTGATGCTGAGCACGCGCGTTGACGATGCTGCGGTACACGGGCAGCTCCAAGGCGCATTCCAGGATCGACGCGCCCCGCTGCAGATCGTCGATGGTCTCGAAGAGCGGCACGATGCCCACGGGTGCGAAGACTTGCCCGCCGTGGGCGGCGCCCGAAACATCGAGCAAGCCGGCCTCTTTCAGGAGCACCGCGGCCTCGAGCAGGTCGGACACCGACTGACACATCGAGATGATGTAGTTCGGCACCGCTTGGGCCCCGAACACGTTGACCGCCCGGGCGGCCGCGCCGACGATGTCGAGTTCCTTGCGGGCCAGCTCGGACAGCTCGGCACCCGCACCGATCAATGGACGGCGGGTGGCGATCTCTCCGGCGAGAAGTTCCACCCGCCGCGATTCGGACAGCGAGGCGTAATCGGGATGGACGCCGGCCCAGGCCAACAGCTCGGCGACCACCTGCTCGTGCACCTCGGAGTTCTGCCGCATGTCCAGGCCGCACAGATGGAACCCGAAGACCCGCACTGCTTCTCGCAGCCTGGCCAGCCGGTCGTCGGCCAGGATCGCACTGCCGCTGGTGCGCAGTGACGCGTCGACGGCGTCGAGGTCGGCCAGGAACTCCTCCGGGTTACCGTAGGCGTCCAGCCCCAGGTCCAGTTCATGTTCGGGTTGCTCGTCGAGGATCGCTCGACCGGTGGCCGTCAGCCGGGCATGGATCACCCGCAGGGCCCGCCGGTAGGGCTCGTCGGCCCGGGCGGGCTCATGGCAGGAATCGGCCAGCGCCATCAGGCCGTCAGTCACCGCGACCAGCCGACCCGACATCGAGAGTTCTTCTTCCAGCGCGGTGATCTCGGTGAAGTAGTGCGCAAAAGCCACATGAGCGGCCCGTCCCGTGGCCAGCCGCACGACGCCCGAGTCGACGTTCGGATTGCCATCGCGGTCACCGCCGATCCAGCTTCCCGGTCTCAGGATCGGCTGCTCCAGCAGGTGCGCATCGGGCCAGCGGACCTGCAACGCCGTCCGCACCGCGGCGTTGACCTGAGGGATCACGTCGAAGAACGCCGCCGGGTAATAGCGCAGGCCGGTTTCGATCTCGTCGGAGATCTTGAGCCGGGACAGCCGTACGAGCGCGGTCTGCCACAACGTGAGGATGTGGCGGCGCAACTCGATCTCGATGTCGCGGCCGTCGGCAGTCTGGGTCTGCCCGTGCAGGCGCAGCCGCATCAACTCGGTGACCCGGTGCTGGGTGTCGAACACGGTGCGGCGCCGGGTTTCGGTGGGATGAGCGGTGATCACCGGAGCGACCAGGGCGCCGCTCAGGGCGGCTGCCACCGCCTGCCCGTCGAGGTCGGCCGAGTCGAGCTTGCGGTACGTCGCGGCCAGGCTGCTGTCCTGGGGCGGCTCGCCGGCCGCTTCGTGCACGGCCCGGCGGCGCTCACGGTGGATGTCCTCGGCGACATTGGCCAACAGCGCGAAGTGGGTGAAGGCCCGGATCACCGGGATGGCCTGGCGAACGTCGATGTCGGAGAACAGATCCGCCAGCTCGGAGCGGTCGATCTCTGACCGGCGGACCCGAAAGGATTCCACGCGGGCCCGCTCGACCAGGTCGAACACCTCTGCGCCGTTCTGCTCTCGCACGGTGTCGCCGAGGATGGCGCCGAGCAGCCGGATGTCCTCGCGCATCGGCTCGGTGGCCTCGCGGCCCACCGGGGTGCGGTGTACCGAACCGATCGGTTCGAGTGCGACGTCACTGGAGTCAGCCATGCGGTCCAGTATCGGCGGACCGCCGGTGAGCCGCACCTCTGGCGCCGAGCGGACGCCGGAAAACCGCTGCTCATACGGTCCGCCGTTCTCGGTGCTGCTCATATGAGCAAAGTTATGCGCATATGTTGACGCGGTTACATGTCGGTTCCTAACGTGATGGACGTCATGCGCGGCCCCGGCCACGACCGCGCACAGCTAGGAGGAACAGTGAGACTCGCAAAAGCCCTCTCCGGAATCGCGCTCGGCGCCGCACTGGCGGTCGCGTCAACCGGCTGCTCGGTGCCCGGCGACAACGCGGCCGGAAGCACCAACACGGTAGCCGACGGGCCCGTGAAGATCGGCTTCTCTCAGGCGACCCAGCAGAGCCCGTTCTACGTCGGACTCACCGATGCGGCCAAGGCGCAGGCCGAATCCCAAGGGCATCAATTCTTCTACGCCGACGCCAACGGCGATGTCACCAAACAGAACAACGACGTCCAGGACCTGATCACCCGCGGGGTGAACGTGCTCGTCATCAACCCCGTGGATCCGAAGGGCGTCACGCCGTCGCTCGTGGCCGCCGAGGCTGCCGGCGTCGCGGTCGTCACCGTGGACCGGCCGGTCGACAACGGCGCGGCGACGTTTGTCGGCCGCGACAACAAAGCCATGGGCGAGCTGGTCGGTAAGGCAGCCGTCGACACGCTGGGCGCGGCCGGCGGGAAGATCATCCAGATCCAGGGCGACGCCGGCGGCGCGGTGGCCCGTGACCGCGGCAACGGATTCAAGTCCGCGGTGTCCGCGCAACCCAACATCACCGTGGTCGACGGGCCGTATGCCGACTACACCCGCTCCAAGGCCGTCACCGCCATGCAGGATCTGCTGCAGGCCCACCCTGATCTCAAGGCGGTGTACGCACAGAACGACGACATGGCGTTGGGCGCCCTACAGGTTCTCACCGAGAACCACCGCGCCGACGTCAAGGTTTTCGGCGTGGACGGCCTCATGGAGGCAGTACGCGCCATCGCCGACGGCGACCAGTACATCGCCACGGCACTCAACGACCCCACTGCCGAAGGTCAGCTGGCCATCGATACCGCAGTCAAGGTTGCCCGCGGTGAGTCGGTACCGGAATTCGTCGATGCCGGAACAAGTTTGGTGAACAAGACCAACGCGGCCTCACTCGAGGGTACGTCGACTTTCGCCGGCACCCAGTAAGCGGAGTCACCAGCGGCGTCCGCATCAGCCATCACAACACACGAGGAGACAGCTTCGATGACAACCGAGGCCCCCGCCCCGGCCACCATGTCGGCATCGCCGACCCGGCCCGACACCATGACCGCGGCGGTGATGTACGCGCCGGGCGACATCCGGGTCGAGTCGGCGCCGGTACCCAAACCCGGCCCCGGTGAGGTACTGCTGAAAGTCGCCGCCTGCGGCGTCTGTGGATCCGACATTCCGAGGATGCTGCGCAACGGCGGATACGTCATGCCGATCATCTGCGGGCACGAGTTCTCCGGTTGGGTGACCGAACTCGGTTCCGGCGTCGAAGGATTCGACATCGGCGAACTGGTGTCCGTTCCCCCGCTCATCCCCTGCCGAGATTGCGAATTCTGCGCCAAGGGCGCGTTCGGACTGTGCGAGAACTACGACTACTTCGGCAGTCGGTCCGACGGCGCGTATGCGCAGTACGTGGTCAGCCCGGTCGGCAACCTGCTGAAACTACCGGCCGGCATCGATCCCCGCGCCGCGGCGATGCTCGACCCCGCCGCCATCGCCCTACACGGGTTGTGGAAGACCGACCTGCGGGCCGGGCACCGCGTACTGGTCATCGGCGCCGGCCCGATCGGGTTGTTCGCCGTGCAATGGGCAAAGCTGCACGGGGCCGGCCAGATCGTGGCCGTGGACCTCAGCGAGGAGAAGGCGGCCATGGCCCGTGAGGCCGGCGCCACGCACGCGGTGCAGAACGTCGAGGAGGCCCGCGCGCTGGCCGGGCGCGGATTCGACATCGTGCTCGAGTCTGCGGGCGTACCCGCGACGGCCGACATGGCCGCGAACCTGACCGGCCCACACGGACATGCCGTCTTCGTCGGCATCCCCCACGCACCGGTGACCCTGGAGAAGGACACCTTCAACCAGTTCATGCGGCGGGAAACCAGCCTGCACGGCTCGTGGAACTCGTTCTCGGCCCCGTTCCCCGGCGACGAGTGGCGCACCTCGGCCCAGATGATGGCCGACGGAAAACTCCAGTGGGAGTTCATGATCACCCACGAACTGCCCTTGTCGGCCCTACCGGAGATGATGCAGCAGCTCGGCGACCGTTCGATCTTCTCGTCAAAAGTGCTGTTCCTGCCGAACAAGGATTGAACATGGGAATCCTTCTGACGATCGACCTCGGCACCGAAGGCGCCCGCATCGGCGCCTTCACCGAGGACGGCACCCCGCTGGGCACGGCTCACCGGCCCTACTCGACCAACCATCCCAGACCGGGCTGGGCCGAGCAGGATCCGCGAGACTGGTGGGCCGCCGTCACCGCCGCGACCCGTCAACTGCTCGACACCGACGGATGCCGGGCGGCCGGCCAGGTCATCTCGATCGCCGCGTCGACGACCGCCACGGTCGAGGCGGTCGTCGATGCGGACGGCACGCCGCTACGTCCGGCGATCCTGTGGATGGACGCACGCGGCGCTGCCGAATCCGAGCGCACCGCACAACTGCGCCGGCGATTTCCCATCCTGGACTGGTCCGGCGGCTCCGACGCCGCGGAATGGTTGCTGCCGAAAGCCATGTGGCTCAAGAAACATGACCCGGAGAACTACCGGTCGGCGGCCCGCATCGTCGAGGCCGTCGACTACCTCACCTTCCGGCTGACGGGCCGCTGGGTGGGGTCGCAGATGAACGCAGTGTGCAAGTACAACTACGACGCAATCGCCGGACGGTTCCCGGTAGACCTGTATGCCGCGTTGGATATGGATGATCTCGTCGCCAAGTTGCCGGACGACATCGTCTCGGTCGGCGGCGTCGCCGGCACCCTCACCGACAGTGCGGCGGCAGATCTCGGTATCACCAACCCCGCGGTCGTCGCCGTCGGCGGCATCGACGCGCACGTGTCCCTGCTGGCCTGCGGCGGGACCACGGACGGGTTGGTGTCCATCGTGTCCGGCACGTCCTCGGCCATCGTCACCGAGGTGGACCAGCCGACCAGCTCCGACGAAGTGTGGGGCCCCTACCCGAATGCGTTGAACCACAACAAGTGGCTCATCGAGGGCGGACAGGTGACCAGCGGGTCGGTCCTCAAATGGACCGGTGAATCCATCATGGGTGTCCCCCGCGACGAGCTGGCCGGGTTGATCGAGCAGGCCACCGCAGTCGACCCGGCCGCCCACGGATTGCGTGCGCTCGACTACTTCATGGGTAACCGCACGCCGCACCGCGAGGCCCGGCTGCGCGGCGCGGTGATCGGCCTGACCCTCGGCACCACCAAGGCGGAGCTGTACCGCGCCATGGTGGAGGCGGTGGCCTGCGGCACCCGCAGCGTCATCGACTCGTTCGAACGGTCCGGAGTCCCCTGTACCCGTTTGGTCTTTTCCGGCGGCATCGAACGAAACTCGTTGTGGCAGCAGGTCACCATCGACATGCTCGGCCGGCCCGCCGAACTGGTGATCGGTGAGAACCTCACCCTCCGGGCCTGCGCGGTGATCGCCGCGACCGCCGCCGGGATCGTGCCCAGCCTCGGTGCGGGTTCTCGACTGTTCGCCCCGAAAGTTCGGCTGCTGGAACCCGACCCCAAACAAACGGCCGTCTACGAGCAGACGTTCGGTGATTACCAGCGGTTGACCGCCGCGCTGCGCCCGATCATGTGCGACACCGCCAGCGGTGATGCTCCTCCCCTCGGCGGCGGCCCGCTCCGGGTGGTGCGGTGATGAGTACCACTGCCGATCGCAGCCACACCGATCTGCTGCTCTATGTCGCCCAGTGCTATTACGAGCAGGGCCGCACCCAGGAAGACATCGGCGCCGAATTACACCTGACCCGGTGGAAGGTGGGTCGGCTGCTCGACGAGGCCCGCACGGTCGGGCTCGTCCAGATCAAGATCGTGCACCCGCAGGCCCGGCGCGCCGACCTGGAAGTGGCGATGCGCGGCCGGTTCGGTTTGCGCGAGTGCGTGGTGGTGCCCGGGCCCGACGCCCCCGATGAGTCCGGCGCGCACGTCGCCACCGCCGCTGCCACGTATCTGAGGGCGAACGCCTCGTGGATCACGACCCTGGGAGTGTCGTGGGGCAATACCCTGCAGCAGATCGCCGCGGTGCTGCCCACCGGATGGACCAGCGGAATCGAGGTCATCCAGGCCAACGGCGGCGTCAGCCGATCAGTGCACCCCACCAAGGCCGCCAACATTGTGACCAGCATCGCCCACAGCGGCAACGGCCGCGCCACACTGCTGCCGGTGCCGGCCATCGTCGAACGGATCGAAACACGCGACGCGCTCTATGCGGAGGGCTTCGTGCAGGACGTCCTGACCCGGGCCCGCACGGCGGACGCCCTGCTGTTCTCGCTGGGCGCGCTTGGCGCGACGTCGGTATTGGTCGAGTCCGGGGCGATCACGCCCGGCGAACTGACCCTGCTCGAATCGGCCGGAGCCTGCGGTGACGTTCTCGCCCACTACATCACGGCATCCGGTGAGCTGGCCGCTCCCGATATCGACAGGCGCACAGTCGGTCTCAGCCTCGACGACGTCAGGAAAGCCCCGTGCGCGATCGCGGTGGCCGCGGGGACTCACAAGGTCCCAGTCGTCAACGGCGCTCTGACCCGCGGGCTGTGCTCCGTTCTGATCACCGATGAACCAACGGCCCAGGCCGTATTGGAGCAACGACATGACACCTAGCCCCCGCACGGAATCGACACTGCCGGAGCGGACCACCGATGCCGCGCGCCCGATCGCCCTGCGCATGCACGACATCGTGAAGACCTTTCCGGGCACCAAGGCCTGCGCCGGCGCGACCCTCGAGGTGGCGCGGGGTGAAGTGCACTGTCTGCTCGGTGAGAACGGAGCCGGTAAGAGCACCCTGATGAAGATCCTTTCCGGTTCCTACACACCAGATTCGGGAACGATCGTCATCGACGGTGAAACAGTGTCGTTCGACTCCCCCATCGACGGTGTCCGGGCCGGCATCAACACGATCTACCAGGAACTCGATCTCGTGCCCGACATGACCGTGGCGCAGAACCTGTTCCTGGGACACGAACCCGGGCGCGGGCCGTTCATCGCCCGCCGGGAACGCGATCGGCGGGCCGCAGCAGCGATCGCACGCGTCGGCGGCAGCTTCGCGCCGTCGGATGTGGTCGCCAATCTGTCGGTCTCTGACCAGCAGCTCACCGCCATCGCGAAGGCGCTGACCACCGATGCCCGGATCGTCGTCATGGACGAGCCCAGCGCCACCCTCACCGATCATGATCTGGCCGAGGTCTTCCGGGTGATCCGTGAGCTCACCGCCGCCGGTAAGTCGGTGATCTACATTTCGCACCGGCTGGATGAGGTCAAGGCGATCGGCGATCGCGCCACCGTCATGCGCGACGGAGCCACCGTCGGTGTGTTCGACATCGCCACGGTGACCAAAGCCGAACTCGTCGAAGCGATGATCGGCCGTGGCCTGCAGGCCCAAGCGCCTCGCCCGGCCCGGTCCGGCAGCGTGAACACCGAGTTGCTCGAGGTGCGCCGGGCCGCCATCCCAGGAGTGATCGACGTATCGGGCATCAGGGTTCGGCGTGGCGAGATCGTCGGTCTGGCCGGGTTGGGCGGCGCGGGCCGTTCCACCTTGTTGGCCACGCTCTTCGGCGACCGGACCGCCACCCTCGACATGACCATGGACGGCGCCCGCATCACCCGGCTGTCCCCTCGTGACGCCGTGCGGGCCGGGATCGGCCTGGTCCCCGAGGATCGCAAGAGCCAGGGCCTGTTCTTGGAACAGTCGATCCTGCGCAACGCCGGTATCGCGGCGCTGGCCCCGTTCGGCATCAACCCGTTGAAGACCGCCAGGGCACTGTGCCTGCCGCCGTTGCAGCGACTCGGAGTCAAATTCGCCAGCGTCGATCAGCCGGTCGGTCAGCTCTCCGGCGGCAATCAGCAGAAGGTGGTGCTGGCCAAGTGGATGGCCCGTGGAATCGATCTGCTGCTGCTCGACGAGCCCACCCGCGGCCTGGATATCGGCGCGAAGGCCGACCTGTTCGAACAGGTCCAGGTGCTGGCCGAATCCGGTGTCGGAGTGGTGATGGCGTCGAGTGAGATGAGCGAACTCACCGAGAACTGCGACCTGGTCTGGGTCATGCACGAGGGGCGGAACGTCGCCGCCTTCGACCCGAGAACATCATCGGCGGCGGACATCGCCCGCTGCGTCGTCACAGGAAGAACCGACAATGACTGATCTCCTTCAGGAACCCACTCCAGCGGCCGCGGAAGGTCGGGCCGTCACCACGCGCACCCGCCGGCAGAACATCATCGTGCGGTTCAACCTGCTGTTCATCTTCATCGCGCTGTTCGTCGTCGCCGCCGTCACCGCACCGCAATTCCTCACCTCGCAGAACCTGGCGAACCTGCTGCAACAATCGAGCCTGACCGGCATCGTGGCGATCGGTATGACGGTGGTGATCCTCACCGCCGGCATCGACCTGTCGGTGGGAAGCGTGGCAGCGCTGTCGGGAATGCTGGTGGCCATCCTGATCGGGTTCGGCATCGCCTGGCCGGTGGCCATGGTGCTGGCCATCGGCAGCGGGCTGGTGCTCGGCGGCATCATGGGCGGACTGAGCGCCTACCTGGCCCTACCGGCGTTCATGGTGACCCTGGCCGGAATGCAGAGCGTCCGCGGTCTGACGTTCCTGACCACCAACGGCACCCCGACCACCGCCGAGGTTCCGGTGGGGCTGCGGTTCCTCGGTGCGGGAACGGTGGCCGGGATTCCGGTGGTCGGATTGATCTTCGTGGCCACCACCGTCATCGTCGGTCTGGTGCTGCGCCGCACCACTTTCGGTGAACACATCTACGCCGTCGGCAGCAACGCCAAAGCGGCCCGGTTGTCGGGCCTTCCGGTGCAGCGCATCACCACCGCGGCCTATGTGATCTCCGGCGGGCTGGCCGCGCTGAGCGGGGTGCTGCTGACCGCGCGTCTGACGATCGGTCAACCCACCGCCCACAACGGCCTGGAGCTGGATGCCATCGCCGCGGTGGTGTTGGGTGGAACAAGTCTGTTCGGCGGAAAGGGCGGCGTGCTGGGCACATTCATCGCGGTGCTGCTGCTCTCGGTGTTGCGTAACCTGTTCAACCTGCTGGGGTTGAGCTCCTTCTTCCAGATGCTCGTGACCGGTCTCATCCTGATCGCAGCGCTGATCATGAACTATGTGCTCGACCGCCAAACCAAGACCGCCTGAAACCGCCACAACGGAAAGGATTCGAATCCGATGACCACGCCACCGACGCCGACCGAGGTCGCCGCGATGATCGACCACACCCTGCTCAAGCCGGAGGCCACTGCCGCCGACGTGGCAGCCCTGATCGCCGAAGCGGTGTCGCTGGGCACCTATTCGGTGTGCGTGTCACCGTCGATGCTGCCGGTCGACGTGCCCGCCGGCACCGACCTGAAAGTTGCTGTGGTGTGTGGTTTCCCGAGCGGAAAACACAGCTCGGCGGTGAAGGCCGCCGAGGCCACCGAGGCGGTGCGCAACGGGGCCGACGAGATCGACATGGTCATCGATATCGGTGCGGCCAAGGAAGGCGCGTTCAACCGCGTCGAAGCCGATATCGCCGCGGTGCGGGCCGCCGCGCCCGCGCCGACGGTGCTGAAGGTGATCATCGAATCCGCCGCGCTCACCGACGACGAGATCGTCGGGGCATGTCGCGCGGCCGCGGCCGCCGGCGCCGACTTCGTCAAGACCTCGACGGGCTTTCATCCGTCCGGCGGAGCGAGCGTGCACGCTGTCGAGCTGATGCACCGCACCGTCGCCGACAGCGGGCTCGCAGTCAAGGCCTCCGGCGGGGTACGCACGCTGGAGCAGGCCCGGGCCATGATCGCCGCGGGGGCCACCCGCCTCGGGGTGTCAGGTTCGCGTGCACTGCTGAACGCCGACAACAGTCCGGAAGCCTCCGGCTACTGAACCCATACAAGGACGCCGCCCCGGTTTCGAACCCTGTCTCTTATAC